>CAXTJQ010000029.1:0-7297 GCA_964244725.1 uncultured Rhizobiaceae bacterium | reverse complement strand
GGCGAGACGGTTCTTCGCGACTTTGACGGTGCCGCCGGCGGCGCGCATTTTCGACCTGAGGTCGTTCATTTGCGCCACGGTGATACCGGCATAGTGGGCCACCACGACCGAACCTGCGCCCTTGAACGCATCGTTCAGGCCCGTGACGAGTTCGCGTTTTTCCGCTCTGTCCACTGCCTATCTCCAGTTGACCGCCGGTCCCTTTCGGAGATCGACGATCGGTTGCCTTTTGCCGCACGGCATCCGGAATCCGGATCCCGAGCGACGCTCGAGGATCCTGTCCCCTTTCCGTCGGTCCGGTCGCCCGGAACCCGCGCAAAAGGCAAACACGGTTCGAACCTTCCATCGGGGCCAGCCCCTCTGTCCGGTCTTCACCCGTCTCATGCAGGCCCAAAACGAATTAAGGCTTGGTGCCGCCTGCAATCTCGGACAGGATAGTCCGGAAGCGATCTGCTGCTTCCAGTTTCCAGGCCGAAGCCCGGAAGTCATGCCAAAGCGCGGCGATGCGGCCGCGCTTCGCCTATTCATCAAGCCGGGGGCAAGCTCGACAGATCGACCTTCAAGCCGGGGCCCATGGTCGAGCTGACCGAAAGCTTCTTCAGATAAATGCCCTTGGCGCCCGTGGGCTTCGCCTTGTTGACGGCGTCCGTGAGGGCGCGAACGTTCTCCTCCAGCGCCGTCACGTCGAACGAAACCTTGCCGACGCCGGCGTGGATGATGCCCGCCTTCTCGACGCGGAACTCGACGGCTCCGCCTTTTGACGCCTTCACGGCGGCCGCGATGTCCATCGTCACGGTGCCGACTCGCGGGTTGGGCATCAGGCCGCGCGGGCCGAGCACCTTGCCGAGTCGGCCGACGAGACCCATCATGTCAGGCGTGGCGATGCAGCGATCGAACTCGATGGTGCCGGCCTGGACCGTCGCGACCAACTCTTCCGCGCCGACGATGTCAGCACCCGCTGCGGTGGCTTCCTCAGCCTTCGCGCCGCGCGCGAACACCGCGACGCGAACCGTGCGGCCGGTCCCGTTGGGCAGATTGACCACCCCACGCACCATCTGGTCCGCATGGCGCGGGTCGACGCCGAGGTTCAGCGCCACTTCGATCGTCTCGTCGAACTTGACCTTCGAGCGGTCCTTGAGCATCTTGATCGCCTCGCCGAGCCCATAGGCCTTGTCGACATCGACGCCTTCGCGGGTCTTGGCCACGCGCTTCGCAAGCTTCACCATCGTTTCAGCCTACCACTTCCAGGCCCATCGAACGGGCGGAACCCTCGACCATGCGCATCGCCGCTTCCACGTCGTTGGCGTTCAAATCCTTCATCTTGGCGGTCGCGATTTCACGCACCTTGTCGCGCGTGACGCTGCCGGCCGTGATCTTTCCGGGTTCCTTGGAACCCGATGTCAGGTTCGACGCCTTCTTGAGGAAATAGCTCACCGGCGGCGTCTTCATCGCGAAGGTGAACGACTTGTCGACGTAGTAGGTGATGACCACCGGAACCGGCGATCCCTTTTCCATTTCCTGCGTCTGGGCGTTGAACGCCTTGCAGAATTCCATGATGTTGATGCCGCGCTGACCAAGCGCCGGGCCGATCGGCGGGGACGGCGTGGCCGATCCTGCCTTGACCTGGAGCTTGAGCTGGCCCGCTACTTTCTTAGCCATATCTTGCCTGCCTTTGTTTTCATGCCGGACATGCCGGCGGTTGCAGCGTGGTGGTCCGAAAGCTCGCGGCCGGCTAAACCGCCCTTTCTCCCACCCCATGGCGACGAACGTTTCCGCCGTCGCGCCCCCACCCCGAAGGATGCCGGGCGTTTCGGATCAGCCCTTCTCGACCTGTCCGAATTCGAGATCGACGGGCACGGCGCGCCCGAATATCGAAACCTCCACCTTGAGCCGCGCGCGCTCCGGATCCACTTCTTGAACGAAACCATTGAACGACGCGAACGGCCCGTCCGACACGCGCACCGCCTCGCCGATCTCGAAGGTGATGGAAGGTTTCGGCCGTTCGACGCCTTCCTGAACCTGATGGAGGATTCGATCGACCTCCTTCTCGGTGATGTGCATCGGCTTGGACGTATGGCGGTCCTCGCCGAGGAAGCCCGTGACCTTCGGCGTATTCTTGATCAAGCTGATGACCGCGTCGGTCAGGTTGGCCTTGAGCAGCACATAGCCGGGGAAGAACTTGCGCTCCGCGTCGACCTTCTTGCCGCGCCGCACCTCGACGACCTTTTCCGTCGGGACGATGATCTGCTCGATCAGGTCGGTCAGCCCCTTCTGCTTGGCCTTGAGCGTAATGTCGTCGGCGACCTTCTTCTCGAAATTCGAATAGGCATGGACGATGTACCAGCGCGCAGTCATGCTCGTGAATTCTCCCTTCGCGCCAGATCAGCGGCCGAGTCCAAGGATCAGATCGATCCCGAGAGCCATCAACTGGTCGGCGGCGAAAAAAAAGATCATGGCCACGATGGCGAAGACGAGGACCATCACGGTCGAGATCAGCGTTTCACGGCGCGAAGGCCACGTCACCTTTGCCGTCTCCGACCTCACCTGCTGTAGGAAGGTAAAAGGATTCGTCGTCTTCGATGCCATCTGCCGCTCTGTTTGCGCAGGTCTCTCGCGAAACCTGGAAGTGTCCCTTTGGCCGGGATTGCCGCTGCAAGGGGCAAGGGCGATCGCAAACGCGAAAGCGCTTCAACCATGCAATTATGACGCGCAAAGCCGGATATCCAGCTCCACGCGTCGCGTGTCCGTTATGCCTACATAAAACCGATTCCCGACACTTGCAAGTGCCAGAACCCGTCTTATCCAAACGCCGATCGCGGAACCATCCAATCGTCCCGACAAATGGCTATGGCTCGCCGCGCATCCGGCGCGGCGCCTGGCACGGGCAGCAGGGCTCGAACCTACGACCTGCGGTTTTGGAGACCGCCGCTCTACCAACTGAGCTATGCCCGTACAGGCGGTGGCGTCTTAGCGCCAGACAGGGCCAAAAAGCAAGCCTCGATTGACGGTCCTGCCACGCCCCCCTATCGGTTCGCCTCGACATTCGAGCCCCAGAGCCACCATGCCGGACAACGACAAACCGACGCGAATCCGACACAAGCGTCACTCCCCTCTCTTCCGCTGGCGAATGGCGCGGCTCATCTGGAGGACGATCCGTACCTCGCAGGGCGCCAACGCTTTCAAACGGTTCCGGAATGGCATCGCCGGCGACCTGCCGGCGCACGGCGGCGATGGCGTGATCCTCGCGGCATGCGACGATTTCTATTATTGGCATTTCGCCATCACTCTCGTGCTTTCCATCGAGCTTCAGGGCGAGGCGCAGAAGGTCCATCTCCATCTCTGCGATCCCACGCCACGAGCGCTGGACCATATCGGCAGGCTCCGCGCTGCTCTTTCCAAGGTCGATCTGAGCTGGACGACCGACCGCTGCGACCTCGCCGCGGGGCTGAAGCACCACACCGTCTACTATGCCGCATCGCGCTTCCTTCTGGCGCCGCTGATCCTCGAAAAGTCCCGACGCCCCCTGCTCTGCATCGATGTGGACGGGATTGCGGTCAAGCCGGTGTGGCCGGCCTACGAGCCGTCACGCGGCGCAAGCGACCTGGTGCTGATCCGACGGCCGGAGGAAGCGAAGCCGACGATGAAAATCCTCGCGAGCGCCGTGGGCTTCAATCCAACGCCCAGGGGTCTCGCCTTCGCCGACGGACTAGGGCGCGCTATCGCCGATATCCTCTCCATCAATCCAAGCTACCATGTCGACCAGATCACAATTCACTATCTTCTCCGCGCGCTCGACCCGGAGACAGCGCCGTCCATCGCCGACATGCCGAAATCGATCTGGGACCATGACTTCGAGGCCGGCTCGGCGATCTGGACCGCCAAGGGCTGGGGCCGGAAAGAGTCCGGCGATTTCCAGGCCGCCAAGTCGGCTGTCGACCGACGGTTCGAAAGCCTGGCGCTGGGGGCCGCCGAATGAGCGCTATCGGCGGCCTCCCCGGGCTGGACAAGAGGATGGCGCTCATCGTGGCGCGTCACGCAAGGTGGCTCGACAAACTCGGCATCCGCGACAGGCCGTGGCTCATCCTCGGCTCTGCCCCCGACCCGACACTGCCGCCGGCGCTGACCGAGAGCCACGCGCGCATCGACATCAACAATGCCGGACGCACGGCCGCCGCCCTGGGGCTGAAACGAGCCGACCTGACAGTGCGTGCGCGCAAGAAGTCGTGGCAGGAACACCCGCATATCGACACGCGCGGCCTGCTCTGGATGCACACCTGGCCGCCGGCGCTGCTGCGCCTGCACCTGATCGGCAAGCCCTACGACCAGATCGGCAGCGTGATGTCGCTCAGGCGGCCGGAACGCGACGCGATCGTCACCCATGTCGCGGGCGCCTCGGTGGAGGCCATCGGCGATCTCGGCAAGGTCACCAACGGCGTCGCGATGATCTGCTACGCCCTGCTTCTGGGCGTACCGCAAATCGTGCTCGCAGGCATATCGCTCTCGAAGGCCGGCCACTCCTACGACGCGCTCGGTCGCCGCAGGCGGCAGGTCGACGAGGATGCCTTCGTGCTCGAACGCCTGCGCGACCGGGCCGAACTGTCGACGACCGAGAGCGACCTGGCGCGGGATGCGAAGATCGGCCTTAGGCGTCCAGAGCGCTGACTTCTCGCCGATACATGTCTATGACGCGTTCGTGACCATGATTGGACCGACCATGCGCGTATGGACCGTGAGCGAGGAGAAGGCCGGCACCCTCACGCAGTGCCTCGGCGTTGCCCGTCTGATCGACCCGAAGCCGCGTAAGGTCATCGTCGGGCGAGAGCTGCCGAACTGGCGCAAGGGCTTGCTCTCGCCCTACCGCCGGCGGACATCGGCCGATCCGCAGCTGATCGTCTCGTGCGGCGGCAAGGCCACGTCCCATGTCGAGGCCCTTGCGGCCTCCTGCGCCGTGCGCCCTTTCACCGTGCATTTAGCCATGCCGCAACCCGACCACGCCGCGATGTTCGACATGGCGTTCGTGTCGCGGCACGATCTCGTCGGCGTACCCCGGCCTGCGAACCTTCACGAAATGGTCGGCGTGCCCCATCAGATCTTCGCCGACGTGCTGGCTCAGATGCGCGGCCAGTCGAGGCTCCGCTGGACGCCGCAGGACGGCAGGACGTTGACGGTCCTGGCCGGCGGGCCAAACCGCGCCTATCTCTACGACGATGCCACGGTCGACCGGCTGATCACGACCATTCAGTCAATGGCGGCCAACGGGTGGACCGTTCTGGTGTCCACGTCGCGCCGCTCGCGACCCGATTTGCTCGAGCGCCTACTGGCCTTGAAAAGCGCGCGGATCGTCGTTTGGGACCGCAGGGGCGAGAACCCGTACCGCGACTTCCTTGCCGCCGCCGACGCACTGCTCGTCACCAAGGATTCCATCACGATGGCCTGCGAGGCCGTGACCACGGGCATGCCGGTCTACGTCTTCGACCTTGGGAAAAACCCCTCGCCGAGGCTGGACAAGTTCGAGTGGTTTCACCGCGACATGCGCGAGACGCTGGGGCTCACGCGACCCTTTGTCGGCGAGCTGTCGGACTACGCCTACACCCCGCCTGCGGAAGCAACACGGATTGCCGGATTGATCGAGGAAACAATCTTGGCGCGGCGTCCCGATCTCGTGGAAGCCGCCGCAGTGCGCGCCAAGCAGAGGCTCGATACGCACCGAAGTGAAGCCAAAGACGGGGAGCCCGCCGCCCGCCTGTCGAGTAAATCCTACGCAAAGACCTTCGCGCATCATCACAAATGGCTCGAGTTGCAGGGACTTCTCGGACGCCCGTGGTTCATGCTCGGATCGGCGCCGGAGCCGACGGCGCCGAGGACGCTCCCGGAACGCACCGTCTACGCCTACATCAAATTTGCCGGCCGTTCGGCGCGGATGCACGGCCTGCCGCCGGCCGACATCACGCTGCTGACCCGTTGGAAGGAGCTTCAGCGCGCCGCCCGGCTCGACCTCAAGCTCGTCCTGAGGCTTCGCCCGAGCCTGACCTACCGCGGCCGGCTCAACCGGATCGCAGGGCGGACGGGCATGGCGGAGAGCCAGCTGACCAGCGCCGAGCGCGACGCCTACATGATTGCCGCGCTCGGCTCGCTGTTCAGCGGCGTCGGCCAAGAGAAGCGCCCATCGAACGGCATCGCGATGATCTGCTTCGCGCTGGCGCACGGCGTCGAGCGGATCGTCATTTCGGGGCTATCCTTCGATATGTCCGGACACGAATACGAGCGGTCCAATACGCCGCGACGGCACGCGGCCGAAGACCGCGCGGCGTTGCAAGAGATGGCCCGTCGCTATCCTCTGGTGTCGACGACGGAGGAAAGCGTGCATCGCGCGACGAGCCTGCCCTTGTATCGACCTTGAGGCGGCGTGTTCTTAGCCGCAACGTCAGCCTTGGTGGAGCGGCAGGCCGGTCAGGCGGTGCAGGCTCTCCTCGCTGGTCGAGACGCCAGGATAGAGCTTTGCGACCTTCTGCAACGCCGCGCGGTCCTCCTCGACATGGCGGCGGCGTTTGACAGATTCGGTGTAATCATGACCATCGCTTTCCAGCGACACGCCGGCGATGATGATTTGCGGGACGTCGAGCGCCAAAGCGTAGCACAACAGCGAAATGCCGTTGGACGGGCGTTTCTCGGTGCCGATCCCAGCAAACAATGATCCAAGTGTCCGGATGATGAACTCGTCGCGCTCGCGGCGATAGAGTTCTCCCTGCTGCGATCGGTTGCGGTTCAACAGCCTCTTGATCGATGCGCCGATCGGGAAAGACGCGCCCATCAAAAGAACGTTCGTCATGGTCAGGCCGGCGATCTGTCGCGGCTCGGTCTTGGTGAGAAGAAGCGTCAGATCGGCCTTCGGAAGCCTGCGCTTGCGGGCTGAATGGCCGGCATATTTGATGTACACATAAGCTGAATTCGCGGGCAGAATGGCGGGAATCGTGGGCGACGGCGCGGACCCCAGCATGAACCAGGGACGATCGAGCAATCCGCGATGTCTGGCCCACTCGCGATGGTAGCCGAGAACTCGCTCCCATTTGCGGTCGCTCAGGACATTGTCGACACCGGGCTCCCTCTCGACGAGTGTCTGGCGGGTCATCTGTTCTCACGACATCGAGTGTAGTTGACGAACGGCTTTCCCGGCGGACAAAGCCCAAAGCAAAAAGGGGCGAACCCTTGCGGATCCGCCCCAATTCATGGAACGCGGCAGGATTACTCTTTGATGCTGACGACGACGCCGGCGCCGACGGTGCGGCCGCCTTCGCGG
>CAXTJQ010000028.1:0-7311 GCA_964244725.1 uncultured Rhizobiaceae bacterium | reverse complement strand
TTGGTCATCTCCTGGTTGGCCGTCTCGTACGGCACGTTGACGTTCTTCGGCAGAAGTTCGCCGATGATCATGCGGCCGGGCGTGGTGTCGTAGATCTTGGCGACGAGCTTGCCTTCGGCATTCATCGTCTTGAAGCGGCCCTTGATCTTGGTGTGCAGGGTCACGGCCTTGGTCTCGAGCGCATGCTGCAACTCGCCCATGTCGGCGAACGCCATCCCCTCCCCTGGCTCGTTCTGGTTGACGATCGAAAGGTAATACAGGCCAAGCACCATGTCCTGCGACGGCACGATGATCGGCGCGCCCGACGCCGGATGCAGGATGTTGTTGGTCGACATCATCAAGACGCGGGCTTCGAGCTGCGCCTCGATCGAGAGCGGAACGTGGACCGCCATCTGGTCGCCATCGAAATCCGCGTTGAAGGCGGTGCAGACAAGCGGGTGAAGCTGGATCGCCTTGCCTTCGATCAGGATCGGCTCGAACGCCTGGATGCCGAGACGGTGGAGCGTCGGCGCGCGGTTGAGCAGCACCGGATGCTCCCGGATGACCTCGTCGAGGATATCCCAGACTTCCGGCTTCTCCTTCTCGACCAGTTTCTTGGCCTGCTTCACGGTCGAGGAGTAACCCTTGGCGTCGAGGCGGGCGTAGATGAAAGGCTTGAACAATTCGAGCGCCATCTTCTTCGGCAGGCCGCACTGGTGCAGCTTCAGCTCGGGCCCGGTGACGATGACCGAGCGACCGGAATAGTCGACGCGCTTGCCAAGCAGGTTCTGGCGGAACCGGCCCTGCTTGCCCTTCAGCATATCCGAGAGAGACTTCAGCGGACGTTTGTTTGCGCCGGTGATGACGCGACCGCGCCGGCCGTTGTCGAACAGCGCGTCGACGGCCTCCTGCAGCATGCGCTTCTCGTTGCGGATGATGATGCCCGGCGCACGCAATTCAATCAGCCGCTTCAAGCGGTTGTTGCGGTTGATGACGCGGCGGTAGAGGTCGTTGAGGTCGGAGGTCGCGAAGCGGCCGCCGTCCAGCGGCACCAGCGGACGCAAATCCGGCGGAATGACGGGGACGATCTTCATGATCATCCACTCCGGCCGGTTGCCGGATTCCATGAAGTTCTCGACCACCTTGAGGCGCTTTAGGTACTTCTTCTGCTTGAGCTCGGAGGTCGTGGTCGCCAGGTCGGCGCGAAGCTGGCCGGCGATCGAATCGAGCTGCATCTCTGCCAGGAGCGCATGAATCGCCTCGGCGCCGATCATGGCGGTGAACGAATCCTCGCCATACTCGTCGACGGCAAGCATATATTCCTCTTCCGACAGGAGTTGGTGCTCCTTCAAGGCGGTGAGGCCGGGCTCGGTGACGATGTAATTCTCGAAATAGAGAACGCGCTCGATGTCCTTGAGGGTCATGTCGAGCAGCGTGCCGATGCGGCTCGGCAGCGACTTCAAGAACCAAATGTGGGCGACGGGCGCCGCAAGTTCGATATGGCCCATGCGCTCGCGCCGAACGCGAGACAGCGTGACCTCGACGCCGCATTTCTCGCAGATGACGCCCTTGTACTTCATACGCTTGTACTTGCCGCACAGGCACTCGTAGTCCTTGATCGGCCCGAAAATACGCGCACAGAAAAGGCCGTCACGCTCGGGCTTGAACGTGCGGTAGTTGATCGTCTCGGGCTTCTTGATCTCGCCGAACGACCAGGACAGGATCTTTTCCGGGCTGGCGAGCGAAATCCGGATGGAATCGAACACCTGCGCCGGGACGTTGTTGTTGAAGAGATTCATGACCTCTTGGTTCATACCGTTCTCCTTCGTGGGGCGGCTGGCCCCGGCTGCACCGCTTGGGAAAGCGCTGCCTTTAGGAATCTGAATTCAGACAGACGCGCCCGGCGTGGGCGCCTCCTCGTTTCAACAAACGTCAGCTGAAGACCTTGAACAGGATCGCAACGTTGGACGCCAACACGAAACCCAAAATCCATTTCACAAGGGCGACGTCGTCTTTCACAGCAGTCAAATCCACTTTCAGGTCACCGGTTTGCTTCTGAAAATTCAGCGACCTCCTCCGCTGCTCTGCGGGCCTTATCGTCATCGACGTTGACCGACCGCAGAGCGTCGTAGAGAGCACCGACCATCAGAGCCATTGATCTTCCTTACTCCGCCGCGTCGCGCAGCCTCGGCGCATCCTCGACGACCGTATTCTCGAGCTCGACATTGAGGCCGAGCGAACGCATCTCCTTGACGAGCACGTTGAAGCTTTCCGGAATACCCGACTCGAAAGCATCGTCGCCACGCACGATCGCCTCGTAGACCTTCGTCCGCCCGGCCACGTCGTCGGACTTCACGGTCAGCATCTCCTGCAGCGTGTAGGCGGCGCCGTAGGCTTCGAGCGCCCAGACCTCCATCTCGCCGAAGCGCTGTCCGCCGAACTGCGCCTTACCGCCCAGCGGCTGCTGGGTAACGAGCGAATACGGACCGATCGAGCGCGCGTGGATCTTATCGTCCACCAAATGGTGCAGTTTGAGCATATATATATATCCCATCGTCACTTTGCGATCGAACGGCTCGCCGGTGCGGCCGTCATAGAGCTGCGACTGGCCGCTGGTATGCAGGCCCGCCTGTTCCAGCATCTCGTTGATGTGGACTTCGTGCGCGCCGTCGAAGACAGGCGTGGCGATCGAAACGCCGCGCTTCATTTGCTCGCCGAGGCGCACGATCGATTCATCGTCGTAACGGCGAACAGGCTCGTTGCGGTCGTTGTCCGGGATGATCGACTCGATCGTATCGCGCAGCGGCTGGATCTTGCCACCCGCCTTGTAGGCCTCGACCAGGTCGCCGATCTTCTTGCCCATGCCCGCGCAAGCCCAGCCGAGATGGGTCTCTAGGATCTGGCCGACATTCATGCGCGATGGAACGCCGAGCGGGTTGAGCACGATGTCGGCATGCGTCCCGTCTTCCAGGAACGGCATGTCCTCGACCGGAACAATGCGCGAGACGACGCCCTTGTTGCCGTGACGGCCGGCCATCTTGTCGCCCGGCTGCATCTTGCGCTTCACGGCCACGAAGACCTTGACCATCTTCATGACGCCCGGAGGCATCTCGTCGCCGCGCTGCACCTTCTCCACCTTGTCCATGAAGCGCTGTTCTAGCAGCTTCTTGGATTCGTCGTATTGCGAGCGGAGCGCTTCGAGCTCGCTCTGCATCTGGCCTTCCTCGACGGCGAACTGCCACCATTGCGAACGCGGATATTCGCCGAGCATCTCGCGGGTCAGCGAGGCGCCCTTCTTGAAGCTCTTCGGCCCGGCGATCGCCTCGCGGCCCGACAGCATTTCGGCAAGACGGCCGTAGACGTTGCGGTCGAGGATCGCCTGCTCGTCGTCGCGGTCCTTGGCGAGACGCTCGATCTCCTCGCGCTCGATAGCCATCGCGCGCTCGTCCTTCTCCACGCCGTGGCGATTGAACACGCGCACCTCGACGATCGTGCCGTAGGTGCCAGGAGGCATGCGCATGGACGTGTCGCGCACATCGGACGCCTTCTCGCCGAAGATGGCGCGCAGGAGCTTTTCCTCCGGCGTCATCGGGCTCTCGCCCTTCGGCGTGATCTTGCCGACCAGGATGTCCCCGGGAGCGACTTCCGCGCCTATATAGACGATGCCGGCCTCGTCGAGGTTCTTCAGCGCTTCCTCGGAGACGTTAGGTATGTCGCGCGTAATCTCCTCCGGCCCGAGCTTGGTGTCGCGCGCCATGACCTCGAACTCCTCGATGTGAATCGAGGTGAAGACATCGTCCGACACGATCTTCTCGGAAAGAAGGATCGAATCCTCGTAGTTGTAGCCGTTCCACGGCATGAACGCGACGAGCACGTTGCGGCCGAGCGCCAGATCGCCAAGATCGGTCGACGGGCCGTCGGCGATGATGTCGCCCTTGTTGACCCGGTCTCCCATGCGGACCAGCGGACGCTGGTTGATGCAGGTATTCTGGTTCGAGCGCTGGAACTTCATCAGACGGTAGATGTCGACGCCCGATTTGCCCGGAATGAGGTCTTCCGTCGCACGAATCACGATACGCGTCGCATCGACCTGGTCGACGATGCCGGTGCGGCGTGCGCCGATGGCGGCGCCCGAATCACGGGCGACGATCGGCTCCATGCCGGTGCCGACGAACGGCGCCTCGGCGCGCACCAGCGGCACGGCCTGGCGCTGCATGTTGGAGCCCATCAGGGCGCGGTTGGCGTCGTCGTTCTCGAGGAACGGAATCAGCGCGGCGGCGACCGAGACGAGCTGCTTGGGCGACACGTCCATCAGGTCGACGTTCTCGCGCGGGGCCATCATCACTTCGCCGGCATGACGGCAAATGACGAACTCGTCCACGAAGCCGCCGTTCGCATCGAGCGAGGCGTTGGCCTGCGCGACGTAGTGCTTGGACTCTTCCATGGCCGACAGGTAGCTGACATCGAACGTCACCCTGCCATCGACGATCTTGCGGTAGGGCGTCTCGATGAAACCGTATTTGTTCACGCGCGCGAAGGTCGCGAGCGAGTTGATCAGGCCGATGTTCGGGCCCTCCGGCGTCTCGATCGGGCAGATGCGGCCGTAATGGGTCGGATGCACGTCGCGCACCTCGAAGCCCGCCCTTTCACGGGTCAAACCGCCGGGTCCGAGCGCCGACAGGCGGCGCTTGTGAGTGATTTCCGACAGCGGATTGGTCTGGTCCATGAACTGCGACAGCTGCGAGGAGCCGAAAAACTCGCGCACGGCGGCAGCCGCCGGCTTGGCGTTGATCAGGTCCTGCGGCATCACCGTGTCGATCTCGATCGAGGACATGCGCTCCTTGATAGCGCGCTCCATCCGCAGCAGGCCGACGCGGTACTGGTTCTCCATCAACTCGCCGACCGAGCGCACACGGCGGTTGCCGAGGTTGTCGATGTCGTCGATCTCGCCCTTGCCGTCGCGCAGCTCGACGAGCGTCTTGACGACCGCGATGATGTCCTCCTTGCGCAGCACGCGCACGGTGTCCTCGGCCTTGAGATCGAGGCGCATGTTCATCTTGACGCGGCCGACGGCCGACAGATCATAACGGTCGCCGTCAAAGAACAGCGACTTGAACATCGCCTCGGCGGTGTCGATCGTCGGCGGCTCGCCGGGACGCATCACGCGATAGATGTCGAAGAGCGCGTCCTGCCGGCTCTCGTTCTTGTCGACGGCCAGGGTGTTGCGAATGTAGCCGCCGATATTGATGTGGTCGATATCGAGGATGGTGAAATCGGTCTCGCCCGTCGCGAGCAAGACCTTGAGCGTCTTCTCGTCGAGTTCGTCGCCGGCCTCGAGGAAAATCTCGCCGGTGCCGTAATTGACGATGTCCTCGGCGAGGTAAGAGCCCAGCAGATCCTCGTCGGTCGCCTTGATGGCCTTCAGGCCCTTGTCGGCCAATTGCTTGGCCTGGCGCGCAGTGATCTTACGGCCGGCCTCGACGACGACCTCGCCGGTGTCAGCGTCGACAAGGTCGTTCACGGCCTTGAGGCCGCGGAAGCGCTCGACATTGTAGGGGATGCGCCAATGGTCTCCGGCGCGGACGTATTTGATCTTGTTGTAGAAGGTCGAAAGGATTTCCTCGCCGTCCATGCCGAGCGCCATCAGCAGCGAAGTCGCCGGGATCTTGCGGCGGCGGTCGATGCGCGCATGCACGACGTCCTTGGAATCAAACTCGATGTCGAGCCACGACCCGCGATAAGGAATGACGCGCGCGGCAAACAACAGCTTGCCCGAGGAATGCGACTTGCCCTTGTCGTGATCGAAGAAGACGCCCGGCGAACGGTGCATCTGGCTGACGATCACGCGCTCGGTGCCGTTGATGATGAACGTTCCGTTCAGGGTCATGAGCGGCATGTCGCCCATGTAGACGTCCTGCTCCTTGATGTCCTTGATCGACTTGGCGCCCGTATCCTCGTCGATATCGAACACGATCAGGCGCAGCGTCACTTTCAGCGGCGCGGCGTAGGTCAGGTCGCGCTGACGGCATTCGTCGACATCGAATTTCGGCGCTTCAAATTCGTATTTGACGAATTCGAGCATCGACGATCCGGAAAAGTCCGAAATCGGGAACACCGACTTGAAGACGGCCTGCAGACCCTCGTCCAAGCGACCGCCCTGCGGCTCGTCCACCATCAGGAACTGATCGTAGGATGCCTTCTGGACTTCGATCAGGTTGGGCATTTCGGCGACTTCGGGGATGTTCCCGAAGAATTTGCGTACGCGTCTGCGGCCATTGAATGTCGCGGTCTGGGCCATCGTCGCTCCTTCGCTGACTTGGGGCGGGCCTCGACGGCTTCGCCTTGCATTCTTCGGCCGTGCTGACGCGGCCAGTCCTGAAACGGATCAAAACCCGTTTCCTGAAAACCGATCGCGGCTGTCAGGAAAGAGGTTTTGGGCGATACTTCCCCGATCCACAGGGTCCGGCGGGCAACGATCCGCCCGCCGGAAACCGTAGTTACTTGAGCTCGACCTTGGCGCCGGCTGCTTCCAACTGCGCCTTGATCTTGTCGGCGTCGGCCTTGTTGACGCCTTCCTTGACGGCCTTCGGTGCGGCTTCGACTAGGTCCTTGGCTTCCTTGAGGCCGAGGCCAGTGATGGCGCGCACTTCCTTGATGACGTTGATCTTCTGCGCGCCCACTTCCGTGAGCATCACGTCGAACTCAGTCTTCTCCTCGACGGGCGCGGCAGCCACCGCGCCGCCGCCGGCGGCGGCCGCAGCAACGGGAGCAGCCGCCGAAACGCCCCACTTCTCTTCCAGCAATTTCGAAAGTTCGGCCGCTTCGAGAACGGTCAGCTTGGAAAGGTCGTCTACGATTTTGGCGAGATCAGCCATTTTGATGTTTCCTTATGAGGGTTCGACTACGTGTTGATGATCGGGCGAGGAACGGCCTCACGCCGCCTCGTCTTTCCGGGCATAAGCGCCGATGACGCGCGCGACCGAAGCCGCGGGCGCATTGACGATCTGGGCAATCCGGGTTGCCGGCGTGGCGATCATGCCAACCAGCCTGGCGCGAAGTTCGTCCAGCGACGGAAGCGTGGCCAGAGACTTGACCCCTTCCGCGTTGAGCGATGTCACGCCCATCGCGCCGCCGAGAATGACAAGCTTGTCATTGCCCTTGGCGAAATCGGACGCGACCTTCGGCGCCGCAACCGGATCGTCCGAATAAGCGATCAGCGTCTGTCCCTTGAACAGGTCGATGATGCCTTCGGAATCCGTACCCTGAAGGGCGATTCGGGCGAGACGGTTCTTCGCGACTTTGACGGTGCCGCCGGCGGCGCGCATTTTCGAC
>CAXTJQ010000027.1:0-17597 GCA_964244725.1 uncultured Rhizobiaceae bacterium | reverse complement strand
TGGTCGGCACCTTCAGGAGATAGATCAGCGCCGGCACCATGATGAAGCCGCCGCCAACGCCCATGATCGAGGACAGGATCCCGATGCCGGCGCCGATGCCGAGCACCGGGATGACGCTGACGAAAAGCTTCGACGCACGGAACCGCATCTTCAGCGGCAGCCGGTGGATCCACTTGTGCTGGCCCGGGCGCTTCAGCGATTGTGTTCCATTGCGGGCGCGGCGGATGGCGGCGACGCTCTCGACGAGCATCAGGCCGCCGACGGTCCCCAGAAAGGCGACGTAGGTGAGCGAGATGATGAGGTCGAGCTGGCCCAGGTCGCGCAGCAGCTTGAAGATGTAGATGCCGACGGTCGAGCCGGCGATGCCGCCGAACAAGAGCACGGAGCCGAGCTTGAAATCGATCGTGCCGCGTTTGAAGTGGACCAGCGCGCCCGAGAACGACGAGGCGATGACCTGATTGGCGCCTGTGGCGACGGCGATCGCCGGCGGGATATTGTAGAAGATCAGAAGCGGCGTGATCAGAAAACCGCCGCCGACTCCGAACATGCCCGACAGAAAGCCGACCGCCGCGCCCATCGCCAGCAGCACGAGCGCGTTGACCGACATTTCAGCGATCGGGAGATAGATGCCCACCCGGTATACTCGATTGCAGCGATCGTTTCGGCAACGCCGGAACACGAGCTTTGAGTAGGGGGCTCCTGCGCCGACATTGGGGCAAACGCGGCTCCGCCGCCAATGCGGAAACAAAAATTATCTCAACAGGTTACACCAGCGCGAGGGGAGCGGCGCGGCAGCGGCGACGCGTCCTGTCGCTATTTGCGCGCCAGCAGCGCCGAAACGAGCTTTTGATCGACCATCCCAGTCTCCGGAAGGTTGTTGTCCTTCTGGAAGGCCTTGATCGCGTTCTTGGTCTTCAACCCCATGACGCCATCGGTCCCGCCCGCGTCGTAGCCGTTCTTGTTGAGGATGCGCTGGATGTTGCCGACCGCCTTCTTCATGTCGACGCTCGCGGTTGTCCCACTGGATTCCTGCCAGGATTCTGGAATTTCGACCGAGTTCGCCTCCGGATCGAGAGGCTGCGCCTTCCAGAGTTCGACCATCGCGCGGGCTTTCTGCAGCTGTTCGGGCCGGAGCGCGTTGGCGATCTCGTCGCGTTTGGTCGCCGCGTCGCGGTCGCCGGACTTGGCGACCAGGGCGAACCATTTGTAGGACTCCTCGAGGCTCTGGGGCATCCCGACGCCCTTGGCGGCCAGGATGCCGAGATTGAACTGGCTGTCCTTGACGCCGAGATTGGCAGCCTGGGTAAACCAGCGATTGGCCGATTCATTGTCCGGCTTGCCGTCGCCGCCGGTCGCGAACAGGACCGCCAGATTGTGCATCGCACTGGCGTTGCCCTTTTCGGAGGCGAGTTGATAGTACGTTCTAGCCTTGCCGAGGTCACGCGTGACGCCGATCGCCTTCTCGTAGAAATTGCCGGCGCGGTACTGCGCGGGCGCAAATCCGAGGTCGGCAGATTTCTCGTACCATTTCGCGGCCTGCTTCATGTCTGCCTTGGTCCCGCGGCCTTCCGCGAACCGCGACGCGACCTCGAACAGCGCCTTGGCGTCGCCCGCATCGGCTGCTTCACGCAGGGCCACCGGGCCGGCCTCGACGGGAACCTTATCGGGCGCGGGATCCGCCGCGCCTGGGACGGTGGCGGCGGCCGTTTCGGCCGCGACGGGCGCGGGCGCCGACGGCTCGGCCTCCGCGGCCGCCATCCGCGGAGGAGCCGCCGGCGCTGTGGGCAAGGGTTTGGGTTCGTCTTCCGCCGGAGCTATCGCGCCTGACTTCCCGGCAGGCGCGACCGCGGCCGCATCGACAGGCGTCGCGCCGGCAGAAGCAGTTTCCGGCACGCCGGCCTTTGCAACGATCTGAGCGGGGCCTGACGCCATCATGCCAGACGGCCGTTCGTCGGGCGGCGAAGCGGTTGCCTCGAAAACGGCATTCGGATCGATCGGAGCGGATAGGGCAGCCGAGGCCATCGCATCAGGGCCCGACAATGCGTTGTCCGACTGGACCGCCATGGCCGCCGGCGCGGGGTCCCCGCCAAGATAGGTTCGGCCAAGCTGAACGCAGGTCAGCACGACCAGAATGCCGGTCGCCGCCATCAGGATGGGTTTGCGGTTCGCCTTCGCGACCTTTGCGATCTTGACGCCGAGGCCGGGTTTCGCGCCGACGGCATTCCGCTTCAGAAGCTCGGCTTCCTTGGCCGCCGCCTGGGCCGCGCGGCGCGCAGCGGCGATAAAGTCGGATTTCGCCGCGTCCGGTTCCCCGGACGGATTGGTCGCCTGCCCGCGTTCGTCGCGAACGCGCTTCATGATCGCATCGAGGTCGGGGGCGCCCGAGCCTGGCTCCAGCGGCCGGTTGACGATCCTGGGATCCAGCGGCTCGTCGAGAGTCGACGCCGCCGTCTCGATCATGACGGGCTGCACACGCTCGTTCGGGGCAATCGTGGCAGCCGGCTCTTTCTTGCCGAGCGCCCGGACGAAACCGCCAAGCAGCGATTTCGTCTTTTGCGCCGGCTCGGCCGGAACGATATCCGCACTCGACGCCGCGACGGCCGCTTCGACCGCCGCTTCGGCCGGGCTACGCGCGCCTTGTGCGGGCGCGACTGTCTTGGGCAGCGCGACCGTCGGCATGCGGTCGCGGTCGGAGGGCTCCATCTGGATCGGCGGCGTAGCGTCCAGAAGGCCGCGACCGGCGACCGCGGGAAGCGGCGCCGAGGCCTCGGCGAAGGGTTGCACCGAAAGGTCGTCGCGTTCGGGGGAATCGAGCGTGGTCAGGCGGTCGACGATTTTGATCAGCGTGTCGTGGATCGCCTCGAAGGTCTTGGCATTGCGTTCGTCGGAGCGCCGGGTCAGGGACTCGAGCGCCTGGAGATCCTGGGACAGGCCGGTCACCGCGGCGGTGTGGGTCTGCGAACCGTTGAACGAGCGCACCGCGCTTTCCGCCGCTTGGCGGGCGGCATCCAGGATCGACTCGCGGCTGCCGGCGATAGAGCGCTCGATCTCCTCGAGGCGGGGACCGATGTCCTCCAGTTCGGGCAAGGGCGCGGCCGGCCGCGACAGGTGATCGGTCAGCGCCGCGACCTGGCCCTGCAGGCTGCGGATCAAATTCGGGTCGATCTCGGCAAGCTGCCTGGACGAGGCGTCGAGCCGCGCGGAAATCGCCTCCAGCCGCGATTCCAGGCCATAGATGGCCTGGCCGGCGATGTCGGATTCGACGTGGGTGATGAGTTGATCGGCGAGCTTCGAGAAGCGGGCGTCGATGGTGCGCATCATCGTGGTCTGGTCGATGCTTTCGGCGCTCCGGATGTCCATCCGCTCGGCGACTTCGTCGAGCCGGCGCTCCAGATCGCGGAACATCAGATTGCCCTGTTCGATCGCGTCACCCTGGCGGCGCTCGATCATCGAGGAGAGGCTTTCGAAGCGCTGCTCGATGCCGGTGAAGAGACGCTCCGAATCGAGCGGCAGCGGCTGCTGATCGATCTTGCATGCGATGTCCAGGATTTGCTTGGCTAGGCGCTCCATCGCCTGTTCGGGCAAATGGCCGCGGGCCGCCAGTTCGTCGACGCGCTGCGACAGCATGCCCAGCCGCTCGATGACCTCGGCCGTCGGGCGGTCGTCGGCGACATCCTCGATGTGGCGCGCCAGCGCCGAAATGCGCGCCTCGACGCGTTCTATGACCTCCGTCGTCGGCCGGTCTTCCATCACTTCCTCGATCTGGCGCGCCAAGGCGGTCATCCGCGCCTCGATGCGCTGGAACGGCTCCGGGTCGGAGTGGGGAATGCTGGCGGCGGCCGTAGACGCGACGATCGCCCGGGAGATTTCGTCCAGGCGTTCTTCGATCAGCCGCAGGGTCTCGGGGGCTTGATGTTCCTGCTGACGCACGAAATGTTCGATCGCCGTTGCAAGCGTGCGAACGCGTTCCTCCAGCGAGCGCAGGGAGAGCGATTCGGGCAGATTGCCGACCGCTTCGCTGATCGTCGAAAGGCGAGCCGACAGCGTCGAGATTTCGGGATCGCGGGTCGTCTGCTTGGCGTCGACGCGAGTCTCGAAATCGGCCCAGCGCCGGTCGAACTCGTCCCAGCGGCGGCTGCCGGGGTCATCGCGCGTCAGCGCTTCGAGGGCCAGGCGCACCTGTTCGATCTCGCCGCGCAAGAGGCCGACACCCGTGTCGTCAGTGCGGTTGGAAAGGTCGTGCATGCCGCGCGAAATGCGCTCGACCTCCGCCGCCAGTTCGGCGCCCGCGCTCGCCGGAACGCTGGACGCCAGCGTTTGGCCGATTTCGTCGCGCAGCGTCGCGAATTCTTGCTGCAGGTTGGAGGCAAGTTGCTGGCGCAGGTCGTCGCGCAACGATTTGATCTCGCCGGCGATCCGGCCGACGGAGGCAACGCCGTCCTCCTGGCCGCGAATGCGGTCGAGGTCGTTTGCCAGGGACTGGTAGGAAGCGGGGGCCGTATGCCGGTAGGGCTCGCGCGGGATGGCCGGCCGAACGGGTTCGTGCGCAGGCCGGATCGGAGGAGGCGAAAAAGCCGGGCGCGGCGCGTTTGGATTCGCGGCATATTGGCGCGGCTCCGTGCCCGATTCATGACGCGAGCGGTCGAGCCGGCTCTCCAGATTTTGAAGCGACTGCGTGATCTGCTCGAGCGTCGCGCCGGAGCGACGCGGACGGCCCTGATTGAGAGTATCGAGATACGACCGCTTGTTGTTCATCGAAACGCCTTCGCCGATTGGTGCCGCGCTCAGTCCGTCGTCCTTCGCGGGAATCGAAGCGCCACCGGCCTTTGCGATGGTTTTGGGCGTTGGGCCCGCTTCGAAAGATCGTGAAGAATGCGCTACAGAATAATCACGACAGCCCGGTACGCGCACATTTCACCCAACGTGGTAAACAAGGCGTTAACCAAGCTTAATTTCACGCAGGCGCGGCTTTCGGATAGGGCGTCCGCCTTGCTTGGAACCGGATTGCGCCAAGCACGTTTGCGGCAACGTGATTTGACACGGCTGGAATCGCGCCGGCAAAAGGCCTACATCTCTGACGTGAACGTAAGGAGCCGCGGGCGTCCTTATGGTTTTCAATCAGCTATCGGTGGATTTAGGCGCTCGGCGCCTCCACGGACGTGACCGCGTATCACGCGGCACTTGAACGGGATTTTGGACGATTATGAAAGCTCAGAAGATCGGCGTCCGCGCCGAGGATGCCTTGTTCGTTGCCCCTAACGCGGAAGCAGGGGGCGAGGCGCTCGTGAAAATTGGCGACATGGCGAAGACCTTCGGCGTAACGCTGCGAACCTTGCGATTTTATGAGGACAAGGGATTGCTGGCCCCGAAACGCGAGGGCAGCAGCCGCCTTTACTCGCGCCGCGACCGGGCGCGCTTGAAGCTCATTCTGGTCGGCCGGAAGGTTGGTTTCTCGCTGCGCGACGTAAAGCAAATGATGGACCTTTATGATCCGACCGGAACCAATGCGAAGCAATTGCGCCTGACGCTGGACAAGTCCGAGAAGCAGCTCGTACGCCTAAATAAGCAAAGGGTGGCGCTCGACGAGGCGGTCGACGAACTGACCGACCTCATGAACGTCGTCCGCCAGTCGCTTGCGGAACGCGTGCCCACGCCGTCCAATGCCAATCGGAAATAAGGCGGCGCGGTTCCGTCACTTCGATTGGCTAGATCCAGCGGGCGACTTCCAAGTTGACGTTAGCGTAAGCGTCAATTAATTTAGGCGCGGCTTTGGCGGTTTCTCGCCATCAGCGTTCGGGAGTGAGGCATGCCGAGTTACAAGGCGCCGGTGCGCGATACGCTGTTTGTCTTGAACGAGGTGCTTGGCTTCGAGCGGCATGGCAATGTTCCCGGTTTCGCCGACGCGAGCCCCGACGTGCTGGAGGCAATTCTCGGCGAAGGCGCCAAGCTCGCCGAAAACGTCATGCAACCGCTCAATCGCATCGGCGATCGCGAAGGCTGCGTCCGCAATGCCGACGGTTCGGTGACCACGCCGAGAGGTTTCAGGGCTGCTTTTGACCGCTACCGCGAAGGCGGCTGGATGGGTCTTGCCGCGCCGGTGGAATTCGGTGGACAGGGTCTGCCCTACAGCGTCCATACGGCCGTGGGCGAATTCATGGTCGCGGCCAACATGTCGCTGATGATGTATCCGGGACTTACCCAGGGGGCGATTGCCGCCATCGTCACGCACGGAACGGACGCGCAGAAACAGGCCTATCTGCCGAAGATGGTCGAAGGCGCCTGGACCGGCACCATGAACCTAACCGAACCGCATTGCGGCACCGACCTCGGCCTGCTGCGCACCAAAGCCGTGCCGCAGGCGGGCGGCGGCTACAAGATTTCGGGGCAGAAAATTTTTATTTCCGCGGGCGAACACGACATGGCGGACAACATTATCCACCTCGTGCTCGCGCGTATCGAGGGCGCGCCCGAAGGCGTGAAAGGCATCTCCCTCTTCATCGTGCCAAAGTTCGTACCTGACGCATCGGGCAATTTGGGAACTCGCAACGGCGTGACTTGCGGGTCGCTCGAAGAAAAGATGGGCGTCCATGGCAATTCCACCTGCGTCATGAACTACGACGACGCGACCGGTTTCCTCATCGGCGGCGAGAATGCTGGCCTCAAGGCGATGTTCACGATGATGAACGAGGCGCGGCTGGGCGTAGGCATGCAGGGTCAGGCGATCGGCGAGGTCGCCTACCAGAATGCGGTCATCTATGCGAAAGACCGCCTGCAGGGCCGGTCTCTTACGGGCCCAAAGTCGCCGGACAAACAAGCCGATCCAATCCTCGTCCATCCCGATGTGCGCCGCGCGCTGATGACGATGCGTGCGTTCAACGAGGCAGGGCGCGCGCTGATGCTCTGGACGGCGATGAAATCGGATCTGGCGCATCGCGCCGGCGACGAACGGGAGCGTCAATCGGCGGACGATTTGCTCGGGTTGCTGACGCCGGTGGTGAAGGGCGTGCTGACCGACAAGGGTTTCGACCACGCCGTGATGGCGCAGCAGATTTTCGGCGGCCATGGATATATCGAGGAATGGGGCATGAGCCAGTTCGTGCGCGATGCCCGCATCGCGATGATCTACGAGGGCGCGAACGGCATCCAAGCGCTCGATCTGGTCGGACGCAAGCTGGCGCTGAACGGCGGGCGCGGAGTCCAGGCGTTCTTCAGTGAAGTCGCCGAATTCTGCGAGGCCAACCGCAGCGACGAACAACTCGCACAGGTCGCCGAGGCGCTCAAGACGGGTCTCGACGACCTGCAGACGGCGACGGTGTGGCTGATGCGGAACGCGATCGCCAAGCCCGACAATGCGGGCGCCGCCTCGACGGACTACATGCATCTTTTCGGGTTGGTGGCGCTGGGTTACATGTGGGGCCGGATGGTCAAGGCCGCGCAAGACAGGCTCAGCAAGGGTTCGGACGGACAAACCGCCTTCCATGACGCGAAGGTCACGACCGGTCGGTTCTTCATGGAACGCGTGATGCCCGAAACCGCGACGCGGCTCGCACGAATATCCACCGGCGCCGACACGATGATGGCGCTGCCGGCCGAGGCGTTCTAGACTCACCAAGCCGTCTTGAAGCGACCGCGCCGTCGCCGCTTCAGACCCGAGGAGACCGATCATGGCCCAAGCCTATGTCTACGACGCCGTGCGCACTCCGCGCGGCCGCGGCAAGAAGGACGGCGCGCTGCACGAGGTGCCTGCGGTTCGCCTCGGCGCGAAAGTCCTGGAAGCGCTGCGCGACCGCAACGATCTCGACACGTCCCAGGTCGACGACATCATCTTCGGGTGTGTCGACCCGGTCGGCGAGGCGGGCGCGGTCATTCCGCGCTCGGCGGCGTTCGAGGCCGGATATGACGTGAAGGCGCCCGGCATGCAGATTTCGCGTTTCTGCGCGTCCGGACTTGATGCGATCAATCTCGGCGCAGCCAAGATCGCGCATGGCGCCGACGAGATCGTGATCGCCGGCGGGGTCGAAAGCATGTCGAGGGTCGGCATGGGCATGTCGGGTGGCGCGTGGTTCATGGATCCGTCGGTCGGCCTGCCGGGCTGGTTCATGCCGCAGGGCGTATCGGCCGACCTGATCGCAACCAAATACGGATTCTCGCGCGACGATGTCGACGCCTATGCCGTCGAGAGCCAGCGGCGCGCGGCCAAAGCCTGGGACAAGGGCCGGTTCAAGACATCCGTCATTCCGGTCAAGGACCAGAACGGCCTCACCATCCTCGATCGCGACGAACACATGCGGCCCGCTACCGACATGCAATCGCTGGCCTCGCTCAACCCCTCCTTCGCCATGCCGGGCGAGATGGGAGGATTCGACGCCGTGGCCGTGCAGCGCTACCCCGAACTCGAAGAGATCAACCACGTCCACCACGCCGGCAATTCGTCGGGCATCGTCGATGGGGCGGCCGCCGTCCTGCTCGGCTCGAAGAAGGCGGGCAGGGCGATGGGCCTCAAGCCGCGCGCGCGCATAAGAACCTTCGCCAATATCGGCTCGGAACCCGCGATGATGCTGACCGGGCCGGTCGACGTGACCGAGAAATTGCTGACGCGCGCCCGGATGACGATCGCGGACATCGACTTGTTCGAGCTCAACGAAGCGTTTGCCGCCGTCGTTTTGCGCTACATCCAGGCATTCGAGATTGAACCGGACAAGATCAACGTCAATGGCGGCGCGATCGCGATGGGCCACCCGCTCGGCGCGACCGGCGCGATGATCTTCGGCACGGTGCTCGACGAACTGGAGCGCCGCGATCTAAACACGGCGCTGGTGACCCTCTGTATCGGCGCGGGCATGGGCACCGCGACGATCATCGAACGCGTCTGACGATGCTGGCCGCGGCAATTCTTCCCGCGCCGACCGGTTCACGCCGCCTGGCGGTTCGCCGCCGCGACCATGTCAAAGCGAATTGGCGGCAAGGTCTCGAAGGACGGCTTTGCGAACCAGTATCCCTGGAACAGTCTGACGCCGGCTGTCCTGAGCAGGACATACTCGGCTTTCGTCTCGATGCCTTCGGCAAGCACCGCGATGTCGAGCGCGCGCGCGATGTGCATGATCCCGGCGAGGATGGGCTGCCGCGCGCGGCTGCTATCGATGTCGCGGATGAGGTTCATGTCGAGCTTGATTAGGTCAGGTTGAAAGTCCGCCAAAAGCGAGAGTCCGGCATGGCCCGATCCAAAATCGTCGAGCGCGGTGATGAAACCCAGACGCCGATATTCGGTGATAATCGATTCCAGGTGAGCGGTGTCGCGGATCGTCTCGTTCTCAGTGAATTCGAACATGATCGACGTCAGCGGAAAGTCGAATTTCCGCGCCGCCGCCAGGGTGGCCCGCAGGCAGGCGGCCGGCTCGTAGACAGCGTTGGGAAGGAAATTGATCGACAGCATCGTGCGGCCGTCCTTCGGGAAAAGGCGCGCGGCAAGCTCGATCGCCTTGACCCGGCAGGCCTGGTCGAAACGGTAGCGCTGTTCCTCCCGCACCTTCGACAGGATGGAATGGGCGCCGTCGCCGTTGATGCCCCGGATCAGCGCCTCGTAACCCCAGACGCGCGCCTCTTGCGCGTCGTAGATCGGCTGGAACGCCATGGAAAAATCGAAGTCCAGGCGAGCGCCGGATTGGCATCCCGGGCATGTATCGGCCATCGAACGAAGTCCTGCATGTCTTTGCGAACGCCGCACCATAGGGAGCGCCGTTTAAAAAAATCTGAATTCGCTTGTGAGATATAATCTCAGGACACGCGCATTTGATCTGTTTCAAGATTAAAAGGAAACTATTATGTCATTTGTTAATTTCTTGGTCGAGATCGATGCGCACGGCATCGCGCTTGTCATCTGGAATATGCCGGACCGGTCTATGAACGTCTTTACCGAAGCGGTCATGGACGAGCTGGACGCGATCATCGACCAAGTCAAGGATGATGCATCGGTCAAGGGCGCGGTGTTCACCTCCGGCAAAGAGAGCTTCTCGGGCGGCGCCGATCTCAATATGCTCAAGGCGCTCCTGACGCGGTTCCACGCCGAGAAGGCGAGCGACCCGACGGCGGCGACCAAAATGCTGTTCGACGGCGTCGGGCGCATGACCTGGCTGTGGCGCAAGCTGGAGACGAGCGGGAAGCCGTGGGTGTCGGCGATCAACGGCGCCTGCATGGGTGGCGCGTTCGAACTGTCGCTCGCCTGCCATGGACGCGTCGCGGCGGATTCCGACAAGGTCAGAATAGCGCTGCCCGAAGTAAAGGTCGGCATATTTCCCGGCGCCGGCGGCACGCAGCGGGTACCGCGTCTTGCCGACCCTCAAAGCGCACTCGAAATGCTGACTTCAGGCCAGACGCTGACGCCAAAAAAGGCAAAGGGCATGGGGCTGATTCACGAGGTCTCCGCGCCTGAAGCCCTGATCGAAACGGCGAAGGCGATGATCAGGAATGGTCTGAAGCCGATGCAGCCATGGGACGAGAAGGGGTTCAAACTGCCCGGGGGGCCGGTCTATTCGGCTGCGGGGGCGAACCTCTGGCCGCCGGCGATCGCCATCCTGCGCCGCGAAACCTTTGGCAACTACCCGGCCGCGTCCGCGATCCTGAAATGCGTCTACGAAGGTTTGCTCGTTCCGTTCGAGGCGGGTCTGCGCATCGAGCAGCGCTATTTCACGCAG
This sequence comes from uncultured Rhizobiaceae bacterium, assembly GCA_964244725.1. Classification (GTDB taxonomy): domain Bacteria; phylum Pseudomonadota; class Alphaproteobacteria; order Rhizobiales; family Rhizobiaceae; genus Kumtagia. The sequence goes on along the minus strand of CAXTJQ010000027.1, from coordinate 6,906 downwards.
ATCATGCAAACGACCGAAGCGGCAATGATGATCCGTTCGCTGTTCGTCTCGCTACAGGAGTTGAACAAAGGCGCTCGGCGTCCGCAAGGCGTCGCGCCAACCGGGTTCAAGAAGGTCGGCGTGCTCGGCGCGGGCTTCATGGGCGCGGGCGTCGCCTATGTGACGGCCAAGGCGGGCATCCCGGTGGTTCTGCTGGACCGCGACATGCCGTCCGCCGAAAACGGCAAGGCGCACTCCGATGGCTTGATCTCCGAGGCGATCAAGAAGGGGAGGGCCAAGGCCGAGGACAAGGACAAGCTCCTGTCGCTGATCACGCCGACGGACGATTATGCTCAGCTCGACGGATGCGATCTCGTCGTGGAAGCAGTCTTCGAGGATTCGGAGGTCAAGAAGGCGGCGACCCGGCAGGCGGAAGCCGTTCTGAAATCTGGCGCTACCTTCGCGTCCAATACCTCGACGATACCGATTTCGTCGCTCGCGCGGAATTCCAAGCGTCCCAAAGATTTCATCGGCATCCATTTCTTCTCTCCGGTCGACCGCATGATGTTGGTCGAAATCATCATGGGCAGGAAGACGAGTACGAAGGCGCTTGCCGTGGCGATGGACTTCGTGCGCGCCATCGGCAAAACGCCGATCGTCGTCAATGATACGCGGGGTTTCTATGTCAACCGCTGCGTGTTGCGTTATATGTCGGAAGCATACCGCATGCTGATCGAGGGCATTCCGGCGGCCATGATCGAGAACGCCGCAAGACAGGCGGGCATGCCGGTCGGGCCGCTGGCGTTGACCGACGAGACGGCGATCGATCTCGCGCAGATAATCATGCGGCAGACCAAAAAAGATCTGGGTGAGAAGTCAGTCGAGGCGGCGCAGATGAACCTCATCGATACGCTGGTCGACGAACATGGTCGCTTGGGCCGCAAGAACGGCAAGGGTTTCTACGATTATCCGGCCAAGCCGGCCAAGAAGAAGCTCTGGCCGGGGCTGAAGGATCTTTACCCGCAGATCGAGCCGGAAGCGGTCGATTTCGAGCAATTGAAGCAGCGTTTCCTGGTCACGATCGCGTTGGAAGCGGCCCGCGCCATGGAGGAGGGCATCGTCACCGATCCGCGCGAGGCCGATGTCGGTTCCATCCTGGCCTTCGGCTTCGCCCCATTCACTGGTGGCGCACTGTCCTACATCGACGGCATGGGCGTCGGAACGTTCGTGGCGTTGGCCAAGAAACTTCGGAAAACGTTTGGCAGCCAGTTCAAGCCGCCGAAACTGCTGGTCGATATGGCCGACAAGGACGAGACCTTTTACGAACGGTTCGATCCCTACGCCCGGGCCGACGAAAAAAAAGCTGCGTAGCCGGCTCAGCCGGCCTGCACGAGCGGCTCCGCGCCGATCTTGGCGAGCAGGATCACGGCCTGCGTGCGGCTGTCGACATCTAGCTTTTGCAGAACCGCCGAAACATGCGCCTTGACCGTCGCCTCCGAGACCCCGAGTTCATAGGCGATCTGCTTGTTGAGCAGGCCGCCGGCCAGCATCGCCAGAACCCGCGCCTGTTGCGGCGTGAGCGATTGCAGCCGCTTGATCAGGCTGGCGACCTCCGGATCGCGCTCCGCGCCCAAATCGACGCCGGCCGGCGCTGCGATGCCGCCGGCGAGCACGGTGGCGACCGCCGCGCGAATCGCATCGATGCTCGCCGATTTCGAGATGAAGCCGGAAGCGCCGAGTTCCAGCGCGCGTCCGATGGTCTGCGAATCGTCGTGCGCCGACATCACAATCATCGGGACGCAGGACTCCAGGCCGCGCAACGCGATAAGCCCGGAAAAGCCCGACGCACCCGGCATCGACAGGTCGAGCATCAGGAGATCGAGGTCGGGATGGCCTCCGACCAGCGACCTGGCGCTTTCGAGGTCGCCTGCTTCCAGCACCTCCGCGACACCATCCATCCCGGTCAAGGCCTGCCGCAAGGCGCCGCGAAACAGCGGGTGATCATCGGCGATGACGAATCGCAATCCAGTCGTCAAAGCGGGTCCTCCCATTGCCGCTCAATGCGCCGCGCGCGCGTCGAGGTGCGGTTCGACTATGCGGCCAGCAATCGGCAGATCAAGGGAATTGTGGAGCTTTGCCCCGACCCTCGCCGCTCCGTCTTTGTCGGACGCCGAAATCCGCGTATAGCGCGATGATGACGCAGACCATATATAAGATTTGTCCTAAAAAGATCTGGCGGGAGGCCGAGCGCCACGGCGGTTTCGAAGGCGCGGCGATCGATTTGGTCGACGGCTACATTCATTTCTCAACCGCCGCGCAAGCTGCCGAAACGGCCCGCAAGCATTTTGCCGGCCAGGCCGATTTGCTGCTGATCGCGGTCGATGCCGGGATATTGGGGCCAGCGCTCAGATACGAAGTTTCGCGCGGCGGCGATCTCTTCCCCCATCTCTACGGCGCCCTGGAAATGTCGGCGGTGCTCTGGGTCGCACCGCTGCCGCTCGGCGCGGACGGCCATATCTTTCCCACCTTGTCCTGATGGAGCTTTTCGAGAGGGTCATGCGGCCGCTGCTCTTTCGCCTCGACGCGGAGACGGCGCACTGGCTGTCGATGGTCGCCCTGAAGACGCGCATTCCGGTCGCGCTTGCCGAGAGGAACGACCCAAGGCTAAGGCTCAGGCTCTGCGGTCTCGAATTTCCCAATCCGCTCGGGATGGCTGCCGGCTACGACAAGAACGGCGAGGCGCCCGATGCTCTATTGGGATTGGGCTTCGGCTTCGCCGAGGTCGGTAGCGTCACGCCACTCGCCCAGCCGGGCAATCCCAGACCTCGCATCGTCAGGCTGCCCGCCGACAGGGCGGTGATCAATTGGCTGGGTTTCAACAATCAAGGCCACGACCGATGCGCGACGCGCCTGGCGGCGCGGGCCGGGCGGAGCGGGATCGTCGGCGTCAACATCGGGGCGAACAAGGAGAGCGCCGACCGCATCGGCGATTATGTGGCGGGCGTAAAGCGTTTCGCGCCGCTGGCGTCCTATCTCGCCATCAACATCTCATCGCCAAACACACCGGGCTTGCGCGCGCTGCAGGGCAAGGACGAATTGCCGGAATTACTCGCGCGTGTCGTGGCGGCGCGCGCAGGCCTTGCCAAGGCGCAGCGCGCGACGCCCGTCTTCCTCAAAATCGCGCCTGACCTGTCGGACCCGGAACTGGAAGACATCGCAGCCGCGATCGGCGTTCATGGCATCGACGGTGTCATCGTCTCCAACACCACGCTTGACCGATCCGGATTGCTGAATGTGAAGCGGGCATATGAAACCGGCGGGCTGTCGGGGTGGCCGCTGTTCGAGCGCTCGACCATCGTGCTCGCCAGGATGCGGCGCCTGCTCGGCGCTAGAATCGCGATCATCGGCGTCGGCGGCGTCGAGTCCGCCGAGACGGCGCTCGAAAAGATCCGAGCCGGCGCCGACCTTGTGCAGCTGTATACGGGGCTGGTTTATGGTGGCCCCGGCCTGCCGAGACGTATAACGCGCGGAATGGCGAGCGCGCTTGGCAGGGAGGGCGGCAAAACCATCGCAGACCTGCGCGACAGCCGGCTCGATCACTGGGCAGGCAAATCGCTCTGAACGGGCTGCGCCAACGGGCGCCGGCGCGCTATCTTTTCACCAATGAGCCTGCAGATCGTCAGCCACCCCGACTACGACGCGCAATTCGCGGCCGACCATCGTTTTCCAATGGGCAAGTATCGCGCGCTCCACGACTACCTGAGCTCGACCGGGCGGCTTGCCGCATCGACGCATCACCAGGCTGCCCTGGCCCCAGAGGCGGCCCTGAAACGAGCGCACAACCCGCTGTATGTCGACCAGGTGCTGTCCTGCGGGGTGCCGGAGAGGATCGAGCGCGAGATCGGCTTCGCGGTTACGCCGCGCGTCGCGCGCCGCGCCCACCTCGCCACCGGCGGGACGATGCTCGCATCGCGGCTGGCGCTGGCGCACGGCATCGCCTGCAACGCTGCCGGCGGCAGCCATCACGCACGCCGCGCGCATGGCGCCGGCTTCTGCACCTTCAACGATGTCGCCGTCGCGGCGCTCGACCTTTTGGCCGAGAAGCCCGAAATGCGGATCCTGATCGTCGATCTCGACGTGCATCAGGGCGACGGCACGGCTGCGATGCTCGGCGGCCATCCGCGAATCTTCACCTTCTCGATGCATGCCGAGAAGAACTACCCGGTCCACAAGGTCGCCTCGACGCTCGATGTCGGTCTGCCGGACGGTATTGACGACGGCGCCTATCTCGAACGGCTCACCGCGTTACTGCCGCACCTTTCGGCGGCGGGACCATGGGACATCGTCTTCTACAATGCCGGTGTCGACCCTCACGCGGAGGACCGTCTCGGCCGCCTTGCGCTCACCGACCACGGTCTGCGCGCCCGCGAGCGCGCCGTCATCGGCCATTTCCGATCGCGTGGCGTCCCGCTCTGCGCCGTCATCGGCGGCGGATATTCGCGCGATTTGCAAGCATTGGCTAAACGACACGCCATTCTGTTCGAAGTCGCGGCCGGGTTTGCTTGAAATTCAGCGCCGGTAGCTGAGCAGCCGCAGGATGACGAAGCAGGGAATGACGATCGCGGCGCCGAGCAGCAGGTAACCCAGGAACCGGTCCATGGTGGCGAAGCCCATGTGCCAAATGCGCAGGACGGTGTCCTCGATCCAGTTGACGATATCGAGCGGCGACCAGCCGAAAGCGCTCACCACGACCCCGACGAGAAACGAGACGACAAGAAGTTTCAGCAATACCCGCAGGGGGCTGTCGCCGAGAAAACGCGAAATCGCGGACAAGAAGACACTCCTTCAACCGCCTCGCGGCTTACTTGCTTCGCGCCGGCTGGGCAAGGTCGGCCAGCCGGCGCGGCGCGGTGAATCGAGTTGCCGAGGCGCCCGAGGCCGTGGTAACAATTTCGTATGCGGGTATGATGTAATGGTAGCTTGTCAGCTTCCCAAGCTGAACGCGCGGGTTCGATTCCCGCTACCCGCTCCAGAGGTCTCGTTGTCGCAGCCACAACACTTGCCGTACACCGGGGAGTGGCCAAACTGCTGCGCTACATCTGGTTTAGGGTTGCGCACGCGCCTAACGTCGAGAATGCATAGGACGATGGTTCGTTCAGGGCATTCTTGCAATCCGTCTGGATCTCTACCTTGCGATCGGCCTCAACCCCAGCCCACGCCTTCAGAAAGGTTTCGTTGTCGAGCGCCGCGCCTCGGTCGGCGGGCAAAAATCGCAAGAGCCCGGTCTTGGCGAATTTCGCGATTAGGGATTTGTCCGCAGGCGTGCCGGCTCCACCTGAGGTCGGGTTCGCCTTCGCCTGGTCGCCGATGTCCACCGAAATTTTTGCCAGGGTCGTTTCGATGGATGCGAGTTTCGATTCCACCGAGACCATTTTCTCCTCGATCCTTGCGGACGAGATCTCGAGAACGTCGATCTTGCCGAAGATCAGGGCATAGCCGCCGAGGGCGATCGCGCACACCGCGCCGAAAATCCCGGCATACATGTTGATCTGGCGCTGGATCGATCCGATCGCCTGCGTGACCTCCCTGAACGTCTGATACTCGTCCGTCACGTTGTCCTCCGCGATGTCGAACACGATCCAATTCAACAATGTCGATCCATGACCGCATGAAGTCAAACCATGGGGCGGCGGCGCGATCGCCTAGACTCGAAAATGCTTCGACAGCTTCAGGCCCTGGGCCTGGTAGTTCGACCCGAGATCGGCGCCGTAGAGCGCATGGGGACGCGACAACATGTGCTCGTACACCAAGCGGCCGACGACCTGGCCGTGGTCGAGGATGAACGGCACCTCGTGGCTGCGCACTTCGAGCACGGCGCGGCTGCCGGACCCGCCGGCCGCGGAATGGCCGAAACCGGGATCGAAAAAGCCTGCATAGTGGACGCGGAATTCTCCGACCAACGGATCGAACGGCGTCATCTCGGCGGCATAGGCCGGGGGGACATGCACCGCCTCCCGGCTTGCGAGAATGTAGAACTCGTCCGGATCGAGCACCAGTTCGCCGGTCGGTCCGTGCCGATGCAGCGGTTCCCAGAAATCGCGGGCATCCTGCGCGCCGCGCCGGTCGACATCGACGATGCCGGTGTGGTGCTTGCCGCGATAGCCGACAAGGCCATCGACGTCGCCCATCAGGTCGATGGACAGCGCGATGCCGGCGCCGGATACGTTGGGGACTTCGGAAGCGACCAGGCCCTCTGCATCATGCAGTGCCTGCAAAGCGGCTTCGCCAAGCAGCGCATGGCCCTGGCGGAAGCGGACCTGCGACAGCCGCGAGCCGGTGCGCGCGACCACCGGGAAGGTGCGGGGGCTGACCTCCAAGTAAAGCGGCCCGCGATAGCCGGCCGGAATCTTGTCGAACTCCTGACCATTGTCGGTCATGACGCGGGTGAAGATATCGAGTCTGCCCGTCGAGCTTTTGGGGTTGGCCGATGCGGCGATCCCGGCCGGCAGGGCGAGGCCTTCGAGAAGCGGCACGATGTAGACGCAGCCGGTTTCGAGGACAGCGCCCTCGCGCAGGTCGATCTCGTGCAGTTTCAGGCGGGCGAGCTTGTCCGAGACGAGGTGGTCGCGTCCGGGCAGGAAACTCGCGCGGACACGGAAGGCCGTACCGCCCAGACGCAGGTCGAGGCTTGCCGGCTGGATCTGGTCGTCATCGAGCGGCCGCGCCGCGACCAATGCTCCCGCGTCGAACAGCGCCGCGATCTCGTGATCCGGGAGGATGCCTTCTTGGCGCAACGCCATACCTCGAACAAAGCCAGGCGAGGTTTAGCGATGCCCCGTATTGACGCAAGCCGGGCGCCGGAATAAAGACGATTATCCCGTGGTGATTTGGCCGGTCGGCTTGCAGCCACGTTAAACAAGTCGCTAA
>CAXTJQ010000026.1:0-20693 GCA_964244725.1 uncultured Rhizobiaceae bacterium | reverse complement strand
GGCGACAAGGTGATCGAATTTGCCAATGAAGGGTCGGATACGGTCAATGCTTCCGTGTCCTTCACCCTGGGATCGAGCAACTGGATCGAGATCCTGCAGACGACGCTGGCGTCCGGGTCCGCCGCCATCGACCTGACGGGCAACAACATCGCGCAGGGCATCATCGGCAACAACGGGGCGAACAAACTCGGCGGCCTGGGCGGCGACGATCTGCTCTTCGGGCTGGGCGGCAACGACACGCTGACCGGCGGGACCGGCAAGGACAGCTTCCAGTTCAACACCGCGCTCAACAGCGCCAGCAACGTCGATGCGATCACCGACTTCAACGTCGTGGACGATACGATGAAGCTCGCCAAGTCGATCTTCGCCGCTCTCAACGTCGGCAACCTGTCGTCCGACGCGTTCTGGAAGAGCACGGCTGGCACAGCCCATGACGCCAGCGACCGCATCGTCTACGACACCGACAGTGGCGCGCTCTATTACGATGCCGACGGCAATCTGGCGGGGGGCGTCGGGGCGATCAAGTTCGCGGTCGTGGGCATCAACCTGGCAGTGACCAATGCCGACTTCATCGTGAACTGAATTTTGTCCTTGAGCGCGCGTTAGACGCCGCGCTTCTTCGCCGTCACCTCGATCTCGATCTTCATCTCCGGCTTGTTCAGGCCGCAGACGATCATCGTGGCCGCTGGCCGGATCGTGCCGAATGTTTCGCCAAGGATCGGGAACACGATATCGACGAAGGCCGGGTCGGTTATGCAATAATGAGCGCGCACGACATCGGCCAGGTCGAAACCGCCTTCCCTCAAGGCCGCCTCGATCGTCGCTAGGCAGTTCCGGGTCTGGTCCTCGACCGCGTCGGGCATGGTCATGGCAGCGTAGTCGTATCCGGTCGTCCCGGAGACGAAGCACCAGTCGCCATCGACCACCGCGCGCGAATAGCCGGCGGCGGCTTCGAACGGAGAGCCTGTCGAGATGAGTTTGCGCATCTGAGCCGCCGACTACCGGGCTTTATCGAAACGGCGCGCCAGGCTTCACGCCCAAGGGCGGCTTTGGGCGCTGCGCGTCTCGAAACTGTCGATCGCCGCCGCCTTTTCCAGCGTCAAGCCGATGTCGTCGAGGCCGTTGAGCAGGCAATGACGCTTGAACTCGTCGAGGTCGAATTTGACCACGCCGCCATCCGGCCCGCGGATTTCCTTGGCTTCGAGGTCCACGGTCACCGTCGCGTTCGAACCGCGGCCGGCATCGTCGAGCAGTTTTTCCAGATCCTCGGGGCTGACGGTCACCGGCAGGATACCGTTCTTGAAGCAGTTATTGTAGAAAATGTCGGCGAACGATGTCGAGATGACGCAGCGTATGCCGAAATCGAGCAGCGCCCAAGGCGCATGCTCGCGCGAGGAACCGCAGCCGAAATTGTCTCCGGCGACCAGGATCTGCGCCTTACGGTAGGCCGGCTTGTTGAGCACGAAATCCGGATTTTCGGATCCGTCGTCCTTGAAGCGCATCTCCGCGAAAAGACCCGACCCGAGGCCGGTCCGCTTGATCGTCTTGAGATAGTCCTTGGGGATGATCATGTCGGTGTCGACATTGACGATCGGCAGCGGCGCGGCGACGCCCGTCAGCGTGGTGAACTTGTCCATGGTCGGGTCCATATTGGCTTGGAGCTTCTCCCGTTCTTACAGGACCGGCGGCGGAACTCCAAGAACGCGCACGCGCGTTCCGGCAGGCCGTCAAGGGGTGCTGTAGCCCAGGGTGAGAAGGCCCATCGCCACCAGCGCAATCGCCAGGATTCCGATCAGTTCGGGCAGCGCCCCATCCGGGGCCGGGCCTTCGCGGTGCTGTCCTTCCCCGAGGAGCGCTTGCTCGGCGCTGTAGCGATTTTGGCCTCTTCGCAGAAAATACAGAAACGCGCCGCCGGCGATGACGACGCCGGATGCCAGCGTAAAGAACATGAGCCAGGTGACGGGATGGCCAGCTTCCATTGGATTGTCCTCACGGGTTAGGCAGCCCGAACAAGGAAGACGGACAGATGTTCCGCCGGTCCACGCCGCTGCGCACCGCCGAAAATACCAGCGCGGCTGCAGAGGGATGAGCGTCGGTCAGATGACATTGAGCTCGCGGAAAGGCCGGCCAGCCGCGATCCGCTCGTAGCCGAAGGCCGAGCAGTCGATCGATCGCCAGCCGCCGTGGACGATCCATTCGGCCAGCGCCTCGCCGACCGCCGGCGCCTGCTGCAGGCCATGGCCGGAAAAACCGTTCCCGAACAGGAGGTTGGCGACCTCCGGATGCGGGCCGATGATGGCGTTCTGGTCGAGCGTGTTGTAGTCGTAGTGTCCCGCCCAGGCGCGCGTCGCCCTGATCGCCTCGAAAGCCGGAATCCGGGTCGCGAGCGCCGGCCAGATCGTGTCCTCGAACAGGGCCCAGTCCGGCTCGAAATCCGACGGATCGGCAGGTCCGTCGCCTGCCTCCGGTTCGGCCCCGCCGGCGATGTAGACCGAGCCCTCGGGCCGGACGTAGACCCCGCTCGGGTCGACCAGCAGCGGCATGTCGTCGTAACGCTCGCGCGCCTCGAACACGAAGACGCTGCGCTTGCGCGGTTCGACCGGCAATGCGAGCCCCGCCATCGCGGCGACCTTGCCGCCGCTCGGCCCCGCGGCGTTGACGACGGTGCCCGCCTCGACCGCCGTCCCGTCCTGCAGCGTGACGCCGGTGACGCGGTCGCCCCGGCGCGCGATCCCGCTCACCGAGCCGGTGACGAGATCGACCGGCAAGATCTTCAATGCCTTGCGGAACAGGGTAAGGAGAGCGTGCGCGTCGAACCAGCCCTCGCCGCTGCGGCCATAGGCGCCCGCCGCGATGCCGTCGACGGAAAGCCATGCGAACCGCCGGGCGAGCGCTTTCGCATCCTCGACCAGGATGTCGGCGCCCTCGCCCGTCTGCACCGCATGGTTGGACCGGAGCGCCGGCAGACCCTCCTCGCTCGCCAGGATCAAATAGCCCTTCTCGCGGAAGCCGATATCGGCCTGCGCTCCGAATTCGTCCGTCAGGCGGCCAAACAGGCGCAGCGTCGATTGCGACAGGCGAATGTTTTGGGGAATGGAAAATTGCTGGCGGATCGAGGCGCAGGACAGCGTGGTGGCCGATTGCGCGAAGGACGGATCGCGTTCGATCAGCGCGATCGACCCGTGAAAACCCTGCTTGCACAGGTGGTAGGCGAGCGAACTGCCGACGATCGCGCCGCCGATGATGACAACGTCGTAGCGCGCCATGAGGATTTCCGTTTTCGAGCGATGCGTGAAGAAAGCAGGTGGGATCGGCGCATGCAAGCGGCCGCAGGATCCATATTCGAACCGCGTGCGGACCTAGACGCCGAACCAACCGCGATGTCACGGCGAGGCATAGCTTCCCTGCCGCTCGGCGTCGCGCGGCTCCCAGGCCAGCGCGGCCTTCGGCGCGGTCATCGTCCAGCGGAATCCTTCCGGCGGCCGCTCGATCGCGACGACGCCCCGGAAGGCGGCGGTGGCGTGGCGGTCGATGACGACCGATCCGAATCCCTTGCGCTCGGTCTCGATGACCGCCGGGCCGCCCTGCTCGGACCATTTGAACACCAGCATCGTCTCGCCGCCCTCCGGTTTCGTCTCGCTCCAGTCGATGATGATGCGCCCCTGGGGCACCGACAGCGCGCCGTATTTCAGCGCGTTCGTGGCGAGTTCGTGCAGCACCAGTCCGAGGTTCTGGATCGCTTCGGGCTTGAGCGGGAAATCGCCGCCGCGGATGACGACGCGGTTTCCGCCGTCGAGGAAATTGGCGAGATGCGTCTCGATCAGCCGGTAAAGCGATATTCCGGACCATTCCTCGGCCGTGAGAAGATCGATGGAGCGCGCGAGACCTGCCAGCCGCTCGCTGATCGCCGACTGGAATGTCTCGATCGAACCGCTGTGGCGGGCCGTCTGGCGCATCATGGACTGCACCAGCGTCAGCATGTTCTTGGTGCGGTGGACGAGTTCGCGCAGGATGAAATGGATGCGGTCCTCGGCCTGGCTGCGGTCGAACGAGGCCTCCGACAAGACCATCGCGACCTTGTCGGTTTCGGCGATCCCGGTGCTGACGGGGGAAACGATCTCGCCGCGCCCCAGGCTTTCGGCCATGCCGGCGATCTTTTCGATCGCGCGGCGCAGCCGGCGGGCGAACAGGAACACGGAGAGCAACGAAAGCAGCAGCAGCACAGCGCCGCCGATGATCAGCGAGCGCCAGGTGCTGAGGATGGATGCCTGCGCGGTCGCGATCGGCCCCCGGATCACCACTTTCCAGTCCCACCCGGCGACGGAGGCGAAGCCGGCCATCGTCGCGCCTGCGTCGCCATGATCCTCGATCACGCCGCTGAACCCCTTGAGCCGGTCGCGCAGCGCCGGAAGGTAGGACATCCCGACTTCCGGCCGTTCGGCCGCGCTCGAAACGATCAGATGACCTGAGGCGTCGATGAGCGCGGCCGACCATTCGGCGGGCAGGCCGTCATCGCTGACCAGCCGCCCGAGTTCGTCGACGTTCTGCGTCAGGATGAGCGCCGCGGCGCCCGACGCCAGGCCGCTGCGCAGCGGCAACGTCATGTTGAACACCCAGTGTTGGCTGGTCTGGCCGAAGAAGACGTCGGAGACCTCGACCCGGCGCGAATCGATCGCCGTGCGCAAAGAGCGCAGGTCCGACGTGTTCCCAAGCGGGGTATCGAAGGGGACTCGGGTGTTCAGGAGCTGTTTGCCGGCGCGGTCGACCACCAGCATGTACATCGAACCCGAGCGCAGCGCGGACTGGGTCCGGTTGTGGAACGGGCCGAGCTGTCCGTTTTCGAGTTCGGCCGAAGACCCGAGCACGTTGAGCGTGGTCGCCATGTCCTGGAGCTGGCGGCCGATGCCGACGGCCATTGCCTGCGCGGCTTCCTCGGTCCGGGCGCCGAGCGCATGTTTCTCGTTCGATTCGAGCTGCAGCAGGAGGAGCGCGACGAAGCCGAGGAACGGCAACGCGATCGCGGCGGCCATCGCGCTCAGATAGAGCCCCACCGATGCGCCGACGCGCCGTTTCGCGATGGGCGGCGAATCCGCCGTGGTCATGCTGGCATTGCGCGGCGGACATGCGCGCATGGGGTCGGTGGATCTGAACGGCCTGTCATACGCTCTCCGGCGTCGGGTGCGGTTGCAAACACGTAGCGAACAGTCTTGCCCCGGGCAACGCGGCGGTTTTCAGGCGAACCGCAGTCCAAGGGCGGCGCGTCGCACGGAGGCCGTCTTGCGTTGGCGCCGGGCGGAGGCTAGCAACACCGCCGACATCAACCCTCCGGGACCTTCATCATGGCATCGCGCAAACTGCTCCTGCTCCCCGGCGACGGCATCGGCCCGGAGGCCATGGCGGAGGTGAGGAAGCTGATCGCGGTCATGAACGCCGATTTTGGCGCGGGGTTCGAGATCGAGGAAGGCCTCGTCGGCGGTTGCGCCTACGACGCGCATGGCCAGGCGATTTCGCCGGCCGACATGGCGAGGGCGCTTGCCGCCGACGCCGTGCTGTTCGGCGCGGTCGGCGGGCCGAAATGGGACGCCGTCCCCTATGAGGCTCGTCCCGAGGCCGGGCTGCTGCGGTTGCGCAAGGAACTGGCGCTGTTCGCCAATTTGCGCCCGGCGATCTGCTACCCGGCGCTCGCCGCCGCATCCTCGCTCAAGCCCGAGGTCGTCGAGGGTCTCGACATCCTGATCGTGCGCGAGTTGACCGGCGGCGTCTATTTCGGCGAGCCCAAGGAGATCGTCGACCTGGGCAACGGCCAGAAACGCGGCATCGATACGCAGGTCTACGATACGTTCGAGATCGAGCGCATAGCGGGCGTCGCCTTCGAACTGGCGCGGACGCGGAACAACCGCGTCACCTCGATGGAAAAGCGCAACGTCATGAAGTCGGGCGTGCTCTGGAACGAGGTCGTGACCCAGACCCACAAGGCGCGCTACGCCGACGTCAAGCTCGACCATATGCTGGCCGATGCCGGCGGCATGCAGCTCGTCCGCTGGCCCAGGCAGTTCGACGTGATCGTCACCGACAATCTGTTCGGCGACATGCTGTCGGACATCGCGGCGATGCTGACCGGTTCGATCGGCATGCTGCCCTCGGCGTCGCTTGGCGCGCCCGATGCTCTGACCGGCAGCCGCAAGGCGCTCTACGAACCCGTGCACGGCTCGGCGCCGGACATCGCCGGCCAGGGCATCGCCAACCCGATCGCCATGCTGGCGTCCTTCGCCATGTGCCTGCGCTATTCGTTCGGCATGGCGGCGGAGGCCGACCGGCTCGACGCCGCGATCGCCGCCGTACTCGACCGCGGCCTGCGCACCAGGGACATTCTGTCCGAGGGCATGACCGAGATCGGCACGGCGGCGATGGGCGACGCGATCGTCGAGGCGTTCACGACGCTTCCAACCTGACCGCGCGATCGGCCGGATTCAGGCGAAAGGTTCGGCGTAATAGCTGGGCGGCACGAAGACGCCCGTCGGCACGGGGCCCCATTTGTTGTCGTGCCGCTGCGACGGGATCAGGGCGAAGACGAGGATGATCAGCCCCCCGACCGAGGGCAGCAGCACCAAAAGGTAGAACCAGCCCGAAATGCCGATGTCGTGCTGGCGCCGGATCGTCACCGCGATCCCCGGCAGGATGGTCGCCAGGAACCACAGGCCCGGCAGGGCCCAGGAAAAAATGATCGTCGGGTTGTTCCAGTTGACGTTTCCGGCGCTGAAGTCGAGCAGCAGGCCGAGCGCGATCAGCGCCGTGAAGACAATCGTCGAGAACAGCACGAAGCCCCAATATTCCTTTCGGCGGGCGCGACCCTCGAAGCCGACGTAGCAGGTCGTCAGGCTTCGCCAGAAATAGTGCCAGAGGCCGGTGTCGTTCGGAGCGGCGGGATAGGCGGTGCGCTCGGCGAGCGGCGCGGGACGGCGGGCCGGAGCGGCGACGGCCGGCGCCGGGGTCCATGGCGCCGGCGCGGCGGCCGGGGCCGCCGCGGGCTGCGGCGTCGCCGCGACGGGGTCGAGCAAGGTCGGTTCGCCGGCTACGCTCGGCGACGGCGCGACCGCCGCGCTTGGCCGAGGCGGGACCGGCATCGGCGCGGCGAGGGCCGCCTCCTGTGCCTCCTGGGCCGCCCGGATCAGCCTGGCCTGTCCCTGGCTTGGCTGGAACTCGACCGCCGCGCCGCGGATTTTTGGAAAGGGCTGGCGGAAATCCTCGCGCGCGCAAGCATATTGCTGGCCGTCCGACCCGGTGATGAAGCCGAAGCCCTGCGTCTCGTCGTAATGAAGGATTTCCCCGCGCATCGACGCTCCCAATCATGCGGCCGGCGCACGCCGCCCTTTCGGGGCCCGTCGCGCCCGATCTCCCATAACAGCCAACCCTTAACGCCCGACTTCCAGCACCGTCCGCGAACTGAGATGCGGCAGCAGCCGGGCCATCGTGGCGGCCGCGACGGCCACGCACCCTTGCGTCGGCGTCAGGCCCGGTCGCGCAAGATGGAAGAAGATCGCGCTGCCGCGGCCTTGCCGGCGGGGCTTGAGGTTCCAGTCCAGCACGATGCAGACATCGTAGAGGCCGTCGCTCCGCCGCATGGTCTCGTGGCTCGCGGCATACGGCATGCGCACGGGCCGGTTGTAGTTGCGGTCGCCGGGGACCTCGCACCAGCCCAGATCGGCGCGGATCGCGGTCAGCGAAAGGCGCGTGCTTCGGCGTGGACGATGGTCGCCGCGGAAATAGCCGGCGACGAGACGCATCCGTCCCAGCGGCGTCGCGCCGTCGCCTTCGCGCTTGTCGGCCGAAATCCCGCCCCGTCCGAGCGCGCAGGGAAAGACGGCGTTGCCCGCGCGCAGCAGGCCCTGCGTCGGCGCGCCCGGCCTTGCCCGCACCGCGATCCGCAGAATGAGGCCGGGCCGGCTTGCAAATGCTTGCTCGCGCTGACGTTTTTTCGCGTATGATCGCATCGGCGGACAAATCACCGTGAAAGGCTGGTCGAGCGGGCAGGTTCGACATAAACGGGCCTGGGTCAATCGAAAACAGCCGCAGGGAAGTCGCACCGCCCATGACATCGCGCACCATCCTGATCGTCGACGATGACGAGGACCTCCGCGGCACCCTCGTCGACCAGCTATCGCTCTACGAGGAATTCGACGTGATGCAGGAGCCGACCGCCGGCCAGGGCGTCACGGCGGCGCGCGCAACGATGATCGACCTGCTGGTGATGGATGTCGGGCTGCCCGACATGGACGGCCGCGAGGCCGTGAAGCTGCTGCGCAAGGGCGGCTTCAAGGCGCCGATCATCATGCTGACCGGGCACGATACCGATTCCGATACGATTCTCGGCCTCGAGGCGGGCGCGAACGACTATGTCACCAAGCCGTTCCGTTTCGCCGTGTTGCTGGCCCGCATCCGCGCGCAGCTGCGCCAGCATGAGCAGAGCGAGGACGCCACCTTCTCCGTCGGCCCCTACACGTTCAAGCCGAGCCAGAAGCTGCTGCTCGACCAGAAGGGCGGGAAGATCCGGCTGACCGAGAAGGAGGCGTCGATCATAAAATATCTCTACCGCGCCGGGGAAAAGGTCGTGACCCGCGACGTGCTGCTCGAGGAGGTATGGGGCTACAATTCCGGCGTCACGACGCACACGCTGGAGACCCATGTCTACCGCCTGCGCCAGAAGATCGAGCGCGATCCTTCCAATGCCGAAATACTTGTGACAGAAAGCGGCGGGTACAAGCTCGTTCCCTGATCGTCGGGTCGCTGACGCGTGGCGGTGGGGATCGCCGCGAAGATAGGACGGCCCGGAGGGACTTGGCATAGCTCTGGATGACGATATTCGCATCCTCTCCGGCGTGAGGCTGTTCCAGGGCTTCACGGCGGAACAGCTGCGTCTCCTGGCCTTCGGCGCCGAGCAGATCAGCCTTCCGGCCAGCCGCCGCCTCTATCGCGAGGACGACGAGGCCGATTCCGCCTATGTCGTGATCGCCGGCGCGGTGGCGGTGTTTCGCGAGGTGGACGGCGGACGCCAGCCGGTGCTCGTCGTCGGTCCGGGCGCGATGCTCGGCGAACTCGCTCTGATCGCCGACACCCGCCGCATGACCAGCGCCGAGGCCTCGGCCCCGACCGACGCCTTGCGGCTCAACCGCAGGATGTTTCGCCGCATCCTCGAGGAATATCCCGAGACGGCCCGACTGCTCCACGATCGTATCCTGGCGGACTTCCAGGCGCTGGCCGCGCGCATCGAGGCGATGGCGCCCAGGTTTTCGGAGTAGCGGTCAGTCGAGGTCGAACCGGGCGATGACCGGCACATGGTCGGAAGGGCGGTCCCAGCCTCGCGCCTCGCGCAGGATCTCGATCCCTTGCAGCGTTTCGACGAGATTGGCCGACGACCAGACGTGGTCCAGTCGCCGGCCGCGATCCGACAAGGTCCAATCCTGCGCGCGATAGCTCCACCAGGTGTAGATCTTCCGCTCGGGCGGCACGCCGTGCCGCATCAGGTCGACCCAGCCTCCGGCCTTGCGCATCGCCTCGAAGCTCTCGGTCTCGATCGGCGTGTGGCTGACCACGTCGAGCAGTTGCTTGTGCGACCAGACGTCGTGCTCCTGCGGCGCGATGTTGAGGTCGCCGACGAGGATGGACGCCGACGCCTCGCCGTGATCGGCGCGCATCGTGGCCATCTCGGCGACGAAGTCGAGCTTGTGGCGGAATTTGCGGTTGATTTCCCGGTCGGGAATGTCGCCGCCGGCCGGCACGTAGAAATTATGCAGGAGGATTCGCTTGCCGCCGGCCGCGAACGCGACGGACAGATGGCGGCAATCCTCGACATCGCAGAAACGGCGCTTCTCCACGATCTCGATCGGCCGGCGCGAGACCGTGGCGACGCCGTGATAGCCCTTCTGGCCGCTGACCGCGATGTGCTCGTAGCCCAGCGCCTGGAACGCCGTCAGCGGAAAGAAATCGTCGACGGTCTTGGTTTCCTGCAGGCACAAGAGATCGGGCGCATGCCCGCGCAGGAACCGCTCGACGATCGGCATGCGCAGGCGGACGGAATTGATGTTCCAGGTGGCGATGGAAAGCGGCATGAGGGCGTCCGGCGGGGCAGCGCGCTATGTGGCAGCCCGCCGCCGCCCTGACAAGGCGAGCCGCCCATGCGCCCAACGAGCCGGCGCGAGGTCGATCAGCGCTTCTTGCGAATTGCCTCGGCGTTCTTGTCGTAGTCGATCCGGAACATCTTGTCGTCGATCGCCACGCCCTGCTTGACGTTGAAGATCATCACCGTCGTGTCCTTGCCCTGCGCGTCGCGGATCGTCCACTGGCGCAGCTCCGAGGTCTTCGGATCGAACGTCAGCGTGATGCGCGCATTGCCGAAGACCGATTTGTCGGCCAGTTCGATGACGGTCTGGTCGTCCTCTTCCTTGACGCTGCGCACGCGGCTGCCGGAAAGATCGATGCGCTCCTCGAGCAGCAGCTTGAGCGGCGTCTTCGACAGCGGATACAGATCCATTGTCTTCATCTTCGGATTTTCGAGCACGACCGAATCGCCGTCGGAAATGACCCGGAACCCGGATGCGCCGTCATAGTTGAACCGCACCTTGCCGGGCCGCTCGATATAGAACTTGCCGCCGGTCTGTTCGCCCTTCGGGCCGAACTGCACGAATTCCCCGGCCATGCTGCGGATGGTGGCGAAATGGTCGGCGATCTTCTGCGCCGCCGGGGATGGCCCGTCCGCCGCCGCCGCCGATGCCTGCGATGCGAAACTGATGCCGGAGGCCGCCGTCAAGGCCAGCGCGGCGCAACCGGCGAACACCAGCTCCATGAAGCGGCGGCGCGAAAAACGGCCGGACGCCGGGGTTTCGAGGGTCTGGCGGTTCATGTCTGTCACCGTGTTGATTGGGTCGGCTAGCGCAGGACGTTCTATCTGACCGAAGGCGCTCTAGGGCCGTAGTTGGGCGTTAGTTTGGCGAAGACAAGCGTGGGCCCGGCGCTACATCTTGTCGTCCTCGGTCGGCACGAGGATTTCGCGTTTTCCAGCGTGGTTGGCGGGACCGACGATGCCCTCCTTCTCCATGCGCTCGATGATCGACGCCGCCCGGTTGTAGCCGATGCCGAGACGGCGCTGGACGTAGCTGGTCGAGGCCTTGCCGTCGCGCAGCACCACCGAAACCGCCTGGTCGTAGGGATCGTCCGAGTCGTCGAGATTGCTGTTTTCGCGGCCTGCGGACCCGCTTCCGCGCGACGACGGCGCATCGTCGTCGCTATCCTCGTCGTCGTCCTCGGTGATCGAATCGAGATATTCCGGGACGCCCTGCAGCTTCAGGTGCGCGACGACCTTCTCCACCTCGTCGTCGGCGACGAACGGCCCGTGGACGCGCTGGATGCGGCCGCCGCCGGCCATGTAGAGCATGTCGCCCATGCCGAGGAGCTGTTCGGCGCCCTGTTCGCCGAGAATGGTGCGGCTGTCGATCTTGGAGGTGACCTGGAACGAGATGCGGGTCGGGAAATTGGCCTTGATCGTGCCGGTGATGACGTCGACGGAGGGCCGCTGCGTCGCCATGATGACGTGGATGCCGGCCGCGCGCGCCATCTGAGCCAGGCGCTGCACCGCGCCCTCGATGTCCTTGCCCGCCACCATCATCAGGTCGGCCATTTCGTCGATGATGACGACGATGTAGGGCAGCGGCGCCAGGTGGAGATCCTCGGTCTCGTAGATCGCCTCGCCGGTGTCGCGGTCGAACCCGGTCTGGACGGTGCGCGAGATGCGCTCGCCGTTCTTTTCGGCCAGCGCGACGCGCGCGTTGAAGCCGTCGATGTTGCGCACGCCGACCTTCGACATCTTGCGGTAGCGGTCCTCCATTTCCCGCACCGTCCATTTCAGCGCCACGACCGCCTTCTTCGGATCGGTGACGACGGGCGTCAGCAGATGCGGGATGCCGTCATAGACCGACAGTTCCAGCATTTTCGGGTCGATCATGATCAGGCGGCATTCCTGCGGCGTCAATTTGTAGAGCAGCGACAGGATGAAGGTGTTGATGGCGACCGACTTGCCCGACCCGGTCGTTCCGGCGACCAGCACGTGCGGCATCTTGGCGATGTCGACCACGACCGGTTCGCCGTTGATCGTCTTGCCGAGCGCCAGCGCCAGCTTAGCCTTCGTCGCGCCGAAATCCTGGCTCGCCAGCAATTCGCGCAAGTAGACGGTCTCGCGCTTGAGATTGGGCAGTTCGATGCCGATCGCGTTGCGCCCCGGCACCACCGCGACGCGGCAGGCGATGGCGCTCATCGAGCGGGCGATGTCGTCGGCGAGTCCGATGACCCGCGACGATTTGATGCCAGGCGCCGGTTCGAGCTCGTAGAGCGTCACGACGGGACCTGGGCGGACATGGATGATTTCGCCCTTGACGCCGAAATCCTCCAGCACGCCTTCCAGCATGCGCGCGTTCTGTTCGAGCGCGTCCTTCGACAGGCTCGGGTCGCGCGCGACGCTCTTCGGTTCGCTGAGGAACAGCAGGGATGGCATCTCGAACCCGTTGCCGCCGGCCGGTGCGCCGCGATGCGCCGCGATCGGCCCCGCGGCGGGGGCTGCGACCGGAACGGCGCGAGGCGGCGGGGCGACGACGCGGCCGGCCGGCGACCGGAACGGCTGCACATGGCCCACGCCGTTGCGCTGCGGCTGACGGTCCACGGCGAGAAGCTCTGGCCCGGCCGGCGCGAAATTCTCGTCCTCGTCGTCCTGCTCGAAGACCGGATCGAGATCGGCCTCCTGCTGCTGGGCGCGGCCGTCCGATACCAGCGCGGCGAAGAATTCGGGCTCGACGCGGGCGCGGCCGGCCGGGCTGACCCGCGCCTCGGCCTTCTCGGCGAACTCGACCCGCTCCGCCGCTTCGCGCCAGCCGCGGCCCGGCGCCGCCGCGCCGTAGCCGTCGTCTTCGACCCGCTTGGCCATCCGGCGACGCGCGAAGGCGCGGGCGGCGAGCCACCAGTGGACGACGGCGCCGAAAGCCACGAACGGCGCCTTTTCGTCGTCGTCACCGATCTCCTCGGCGGCGTTGTAGGCGCTGAGCGGGGGGCGATCGGCCTCGTCCTCCACCGGCCGGCGAAACAGCAGCCCCGAGCCGTAGGCCGCGAACGTCACGGCCGGGATGCAGAGCGTCGCGCCGATGATCAGCGCCAGCAGGCCGACCGGATAGCCGCCGGTGATCAGCGCCGGGATCTTCAGCACGATGTCGCCGAACACGCCGCCGAGGCCCGACGGCAGCGGCCAGGTTTCCGGCGGCGTGACGCAGCCGGCGATCGCGGCGGCGAGCAGCGACGCGCCGAACCAGGCGACCCCGCGCCTCGCCTTCCGGTCGATGCTGTAGCCGGCGAAGAACAGGATGCCCCAGATCGCGGCCGGCGCGAGCCCGGCGACCGCAGACAGGCCGTAGAACTGCATGGCCAGGTCCGAGAACGCCGCGCCGGGATAGCCCATTGCGTTGGTCACCGGGTTGCTCGTCGCATGGCTGAAACTCGGGTCCTCGACGCTCCAGGTGGCGAGCGCGGCGAGCGCGAAGGCGACCAAGCCAAAGATGGCGAGGCCGACGACCCGGCCGACCTGGCGGCGCAGGAACGCGGTCAGTCCCGATCCCGAGGGCAAGAAGCCGAGCGGCACGGAGGCGCCAGAACGCATGTGAAGTCCTTCTCGTCCTGATCGAACGCGGTTGCGCGGATCGCGCGCATCCATGGCATGATGGCCGCACACTATCGGCACGAGGGTTAAAGGCGCATTAACCATCGACGTGGAGGCGCATTCCCGCCGGATCAGGGGACCGGATACCGGGCGGCGTCGCGTATTGGCTGTAGACGCACGGCCTCGCGCCGCCGAAGATGGCTGAACCGCCGACCCCGCAAGGAACCGCCGTGAAGATTGAGAGCCTGATCGCCATCGGACTGGCCGCCGGCCGCGAGATCATGGCCGTCTACGCCGACAAGGCGTTCGCGAATACCGACAAGAAGGACGGCTCTCCCGTGACCGACGCCGACCATCGGGCGGAGGCTGTGATCCTCGAGGCGTTGCGCCACGAGTTTCCGAAAGTTCCCGTCGTGGCGGAGGAAGAGGCGGCGGCCGGACGGCTGCCAGAAACCGCCGCGAAGTTCTTCCTTGTCGATCCGCTCGACGGCACGCGCGAGTTCATCGCCCGCAACGGCGAGTTCACCGTCAACATCGCGCTCGTCGAACGCGGCATCCCCGTCGCCGGCATGATCTACGCTCCCGCGCTCGGCTCGATGTTCGTCGGCGCCGAGGGCGGGGCCTGGCGCGCCTGGGTCAACCACGATCGCGCCGGCGCGCTCCAGCCGATCCGCACCCGCCGGGCGCCTCCCGTCGTCGCGGCGATCTGCAGCCGCTCCAACAGCGGCGACCGGACCGATCGCTGGCTGCGCGGCTTCGATGTCAGGACGCGGATCGCCGCCGGCTCCTCGCTGAAATTCTGCCGCATCGCCGAGGGCGAGGCCGACATCTATCCGCGCTTCGGACGGACGATGGAATGGGATACGGCGGCGGGCGACGCGATCCTCAGGGCGGCTGGCGGCAGCGTCCGCTCGCTCGACGGCCAGCCGCTGGCCTACGGCAAGCGCGGACGCGCCGACGCGGCCGATTTCGCCAATCCGGACTTCGTCGCCTACGGCGACGCACGCCTTCTGCAGCGCGAACCGACCGGCCGCTGATCCAACGGCTGGAAAGTCTGTTTCGCCCGCTCGCGCCTTTCGGCATCGGCATTCCGCAATGCGGCCGGGGGCGCGAATTTCTGTCTCGATTTACGGCTTCGACTGGGCCTATTGTCAGCCCGCCGCGCATGCCAGGAACCGCGACCACACGGATGGAAGCCATGCTGTACGACCTGTTTTCGCGCCGCGCCGTTGTCGGCGGAACGGCGGCGCTGCTCGCCTCCACGGCGATGCCGTCGGCCCTCTGGGCGAAATCGCCGAAGAAAGGCGGGCGGCTGATCGTCGCCGCCGATTCCGAACCGCGCAACCTCAACCCGGCGATCGTGGCGTCGAACGGGGTATTCTTCGTGGCGAGCAAGGTCGTCGAGCAGCTTGCCGAAGCCTCCTACGACGGACCCGACGGACTTGCGCCGCGCCTCGCGACCGCGTGGAAGGGTTCGGATGACGGATTGTCGGCGACCTTCACCCTGCGCGAGGGCGTCACCTGGCACGACGGCAGGCCCTTCACCGCCGCCGACGTCGCCTTTTCCGCCCTGAAGGTCTGGAAGACGCTGCAGAATCTCGGCCGCATCGTCTTCAGGGACCTGGAGGCCGTCGACACGCCCGACGATTACACGGCGGTGTTCAGATTCTCTCAGCCGACGCCGTTCCAGCTCATCCGCAACGCGCTGCCGGCGGTGACCCACGTCGTGCCGAAGCATGTCTTCGAGATCGGCGAGATCGCCGACAACCCGGCCAACAATGCCCTGATCGGCACGGGGCCGTTCAAGTTCGCGGAACACAAGCCCGGCGAATATTACCGCCTCGTGCGCAACGAGTCCTATTGGCGGAAGGACCAGCCGCTGCTTGACGAAATCCTCTTTCGCGTATTGCCCGACCGCGCGGCGGCGGCGAACGCGCTCGAGGCCGAGGAGATCCACCTCGCCGCCTTCTCGGCCGTGCCGCTCGCCGATCTCGACCGCATCTCGAAAGTCGAGGGCATCGAGATCGTCGCCAGGGGCTACGAGGCGTTGACCTACCAGCTCGTGGTCGAGATCAACCACCGCCGCAAGGAACTGGCCGACGTCAAGGTGCGCCAGGCGATCGCCCACGCGATCGATCGCGACTTCGTCGTCAGGACCATCTTCCTCGGCTATGCCGCTGCCTCGACCGGTCCCGTTCCGAGGAGCGACCAGCAGTTCTACACGGCGGACGTGCCGACCTATCCGTTCGACGTGGCCAGGGCCAACGCGCTGCTCGACGAGGCGGGCTACAGAAAGGGCGCCGACGGCAGCCGATTCGCGCTGAAGCTGCTGCCGGCGCCCTACTTCAACGAGACCAGGCAGTTCGGCGATTATCTGCGCCAGGCGCTGGCCGCGATCGGCATCGACGCGCAATTGGTCAACAACGACGCCGCCGGCCATATGAAGGCCGTCTACACCGACCATGCCTTCGACCTGGCGGTCGCGCCGCCGGTCTTCCGGGGCGATCCCGCGATCTCCACGACGATCCTGTTCCAGAGCGGCGCGCCGGATGGCGTCCCCTTCTCGAACCAGGGCGGCTACAAGAACGACGCCCTCGACGCCCTGATCGCCAAGGCCGCCCGCACCATCGACGGGAACGCCCGCGTGGAACTCTACAAGGCGGTTCAGAAGACGGTCGCGGCCGATCTGCCGCTGATCAACGTCGCTGAATGGACGTTCATCACGGTCGCGCGCTCCGCCGTCGGCAACGTCTCCGACAATCCGCGCTGGGCGGTCTCGAACTGGGCTGATACGTTCCTGGAATCGTGACGCGCTCGCACACCGAAACCAGACTTTCGAAAAGACCGCCCGCGTGAAGCGGGCGTTGGCGATGATCGGCCGGCGCATGCTCGGCGCGGTTCCGGTCATGCTGATCGTCGTGGTCGGCTGCTTCTTCCTGCTCGAAGCGGCGCCCGGCGATGTCGTCGACGCCTACGCGCTCTCGCTCGGCGGCGACGCGGCCCTGCTGACGCAGCTGCGCGGCGTTTGGGGGCTCGACCAGTCCTTGCCCACCCGGCTCCTGGTCTATCTATGGTCCCTGGCGCATCTTGACCTCGGCCGGTCGGTCGCCCTCTCGCGACCCGTTCTGGAGGTGGTTCTGGAGCGGCTGCCCAACACGCTGCTGCTGATGGGAAGCGCCACCGCTCTCTCCTTCGGCGCGGGTTCCCTTCTCGGCGTCGTCGCCGGAGCGCGCCCCGGCGGTTTTCGCGACAGGGCGCTTTCGGCCGGATCGCTGGCGCTTTATGCCATTCCGGGCTTCTGGCTCGGCCTGGTGCTGACGATCGTGTTTTCGGCGCGGCTGCGCTGGCTGCCCGCCAGCGGCATCGAATCGATCGCGTCGGACAAGACCGGCCTCGACAGGGCAGGCGACATGGCCCTCCATCTCGTGCTTCCGGTGGCCAGCCTCGGCCTCATCTATCTCGCGCTGTATCTGCGGGTGATGCGGTCGGCGATGGCGGAGGTCTGGCGTACGGACTTCATCCTGGGCGCGCGCGCCCGCGGCCTGTCGCGGCGGCGGATCGTATTGCGCCACGTCGCGCGCAACGCGCTGCTGCCGCTGGTCACCATGCTCGGACTGCAATCGGCGGCCATGCTCGGCGGCAGCATCGTCGTCGAAAGCCTGTTCTCGATTCCCGGGCTCGGGCGTCTGGCGCAGGAGGCGGTGACGGCGCGCGACACGCCGCTGCTGCTCGGCGTCATCCTCGTCAGCGCGATCCTGGTCATCATCGTGAACCTGCTCGTCGATCTGGCCTATGCCGCCATCGATCCGCGCATCGGCGCGAGCGGAACTGGCGCGTGACCGTCCCGCGCCGGCTCCTGCGGTCGCCGGAAGCGCTTGGCGGCGCGACGATCCTGACCATTCTGGCGCTGATGGCGATCCTGGCCCCGGTCGCGTTTCCAGCCGACCCGCTCGCCATCGCCGCGCCGCCGCTCTTGCCGCCCTTCACGGACATGGATTTCCCGCTGGGCAGCGATCGGCTCGGTCGCGACGTGCTCGCCGGCCTGTTCCACGGCGCGCGGGCTTCGTTGACGGTCGGCCTCGCCGCCGCCGCCGCCGCGATCCTCGCGGGAAGCGTGGTCGGCGCGGTGGCGGGCTTCGCGGGCGGGCTCGTCGACGAAATCCTGATGCGCATCACCGACGCCTTCCAGGTCGTGCCCGGCTTTCTGCTGGCGCTCGCCTTCGTTAGCGTCGCCGGGCCGTCGCTGGCGACGGTGGTCGCGGCCATCGCGCTGGGCGCCTGGACCGGTCCGGCCCGCGTCGCGCGCGCCGAAATCCTGTCGATCCGCGAGCGCGACTATGTCGCCGCCGCCCGGGTGATCGGCATGCACCCGCTCGAAATCGCTTTCCGCGAAGTGCTGCCCAACGCGCTGCCGCCCGTGCTCTCGCTCAGTTCCGTCATCGTCGCGGCAGCCATCCTGATAGAGGCCGCCTTGTCGTTCCTGGGGCTCGGCGACCCGAACCGCGTCACCTGGGGCGGCATGATCGCGGAAGGGCGAACCGTGCTGCGCTCCGCGCCGTTCCTGTCGATCGCGCCGGGCCTGGCCATCGTCCTCGCCGTCCTCGGCGTCTATCTGACGGGCGAAGGCTTGGTCGAAGCCAGCGCGACCCGGGCCATCCAGTCGTGACGCCCCTCCTCCGCATCGACAGGCTTGCCGTCGACTACCGGTTGGACGGCGCTTTCACGCCTGTTCTGTCCGGCATCGACCTCACCGTCGGATCGGGCGAACGCGTCGCGGTCATCGGGGAGAGCGGATCGGGCAAGAGCACGCTGGCCCTGGCGGTCGCCGGATTGCTGCCGCGGACCGCGCGGCGAACCGGCGCGATCGGGTGGCCGGGGTTGGCCCGTCCGCCGCGCAACGGCGCCGACATTGGCTTCGTCTTCCAGGACGCGGGCGGAACGCTCGATCCGGTCATGTCGGTCGGCCGCCAGATCGCCGAGATCGTCGCGACCCATGCTGGCCTCGGTCACAAGGCCGCGCGCGACAGGACTCTGGCGCTACTCGCCGAAGTGCGGCTGCCCGATCCCGCAACGCTCTACGGCGCCTATCCGCACCAGCTCTCCGGCGGCCAGCGCCAGCGTGTCGGCATCGCGGCGGCGATCGCAGCCGGCCCGGCCCTGTTGATCGCCGACGAGCCGACCAGCGCCCTCGACACGATCGTCCAGGCGCGGATCATGGCATTGATCGACCGGCTGGTCGCGGCCCGGGGCATGTCGCTGCTGCTCGTCACGCACGACATCGCGATTGCCGCCGGCCATTGCGAGCGGATCGCGGTGATGCGCGCTGGGCGGTTTGTGGAAGTCGGGCCGGCGGCCGAAATCGTCCGGTCGCCCGCCTCGGCCTATGCGCGTTCGCTTCTCGCGGCGACTCTGACGCTGCCCGAAACACGCTCGTCAAAGCGACGGGCTGCAACGGGATCGGAGGCTTGAGCCAGGCCGGCCCGCCACTCCTGACCGCCGCGGGCCTGCGCAAGACGTTCCAGCGCGGCGGCCAGGCGCTGGCCGCCCTCGACGGCGTGAATTTCACGCTCGATCGGGCGGAGACCCTGGCGCTGGTCGGTCCATCGGGCAGCGGAAAATCGACGCTGGCGCGGGTTGTGATGCGCCTGACCGAGGCTGATGGGGGCGCACTCCGTCTCGACGGGATCGATGTCCTGAAAATGCGCGGACGCTCCCTGCGGCGAATGCGATCACGTCTCCAGATGGTGTTTCAGGATCCGCTCGCCGCCTTCAACCCCCGCGCGACGGTCGCGAGCGCGCTTGCCGATCCGTTTCGCATTCACGGCCTCGCTGCGGCGGGCAATGAGCGCCGCCGCGCCGTCGATCGCCTCCTGGAGCGCGTCGGGTTGCCGGCCGGGCTCGCCGCGCGGCATGTCCACGAAATCTCGGGCGGCCAGCGTCAGCGCGTCGCGATCGCGCGGGCGATCGCGGTCCGGCCCGAACTCCTGGTGCTCGACGAGGCCCTGTCAGCGCTCGACGTCTCGGTGCGGGCGGAGATCGTCGACCTTTTGCGCGACCTGCAGAAGACCGAGCGCATCGCCTACCTGTTCATTTCGCACGATCTGGCCCTGGTGCAAGCAGTGGCGCACCGCGTCGCGATCATCGACCGGGGGCGGATCGTCGAACAGGGAGCCGCGGCGCAGGTCATCGCGAATCCGCGGTCGGCGACGGCGCGCGCGCTCGTCGCGGCCGCGCCGCGACTGCCGGGCGCCTGATGCGGCCGTCTACGCCGAGGCAAGGCTCCGCAAGCCGCTTTCCGTCAGCACTTGCGGCAGCACGATGTCGTGCGGCTCGTCGGGCACGCGCTCGATCTCCTGGCAATCGAAGGCGATGCCGATAAGTCGCGGCGCGTGGCCTTGCGCGCGCAGGCGGGCTATGGCTCGGTCGTAATAGCCGCCGCCATAGCCGATGCGGTGGCCGCGCGGGTCGAAGGCGGCGAGCGGCGCGAGCATGATCGTCGGCGACAGGTGTTCGGCCTCGGGCCCCGGCCCCGACGTGCCGAAGCCCATGTCGACCAGCGGCGCGTCGCGCAGCAATTCGCGGAACACGATCGTCTCCCTGTCGAGAATTGCCGGCAGGCAGATCCGCGCGCCGATCTCGCGGAAGGCGAACAGCATCGGCCGCACGTCGGCCTCGGAGCGCATTGGCCAGAAGCCGGACACGATGTCGCCGTGAGAGACGCCGATGTGATCGCGCGCCGTCTCGGCCATCAGCAGCGAGGCCTCGATCCGAAAGATCGCGTCGAGCGCGTCGCGTCGCGCCAGCGCCGCGTTGCGCAGCATCTTTTTAAGTGTCTTGGGATCGTCGGTCATGCCGCCTCCAGCCCTCCGGGGATAGACCCCGGCGACGCGCATGGCTGACGTGAAAACGACCGCCGGCGGCGGAAGTGACGATCCACGCGACCGATGAAGAAGTCGATCCCGGGAACCTACAAAGTAGGTGGGCGCCGTGTGAGAAAACCCAC
>CAXTJQ010000025.1:0-32261 GCA_964244725.1 uncultured Rhizobiaceae bacterium | reverse complement strand
GCGCTCGCCGACAAGCTCGACACGCTGGTCGGCTTCTGGGCGATCGACGAGAAGCCGACGGGCAGCAAGGACCCTTATGCGCTGAGGCGGGCGGCGCTGGGGGTGATCAGGATTTTGGTGGAGAATGAGGTGAGGCTAGAGCTTTCATCAATTGTCAAACAACACGTTTCAAAAGTGGCGCAGGATGCGGTCGCGCGAATCTATGAGAATGACACAATGATTCTCGAAGCTCCCTTAAAGAACGCCCGCGAAAATTGGCAAAAACCGTCCCTTAGAGAACGGTCTGAAAGGAATTGGACCCTGCACCATGCTGATAATCCTGATTTGATTGACACCGAGCTTAGTGAATTTTTTCACGAGCGCCTCAAAGTCTACCTTCGCGAGAAGGGCGCTCGCCATGACCTGATCGATGCCGTGCTGGCCGGCGGCGGAAACGCGCCAATCTCCCCCCGTGTGGGGGAGATGTCGGCGAAGCCGACAAAGGGGGGCGCTGTCCCGCAGGTCTCTGAGCCCTACGATAGAGAAAGCGGGCGCTCGACGGTACCCCCCTCTGCCCTGCCGGGCATCTCCCCCACACGGGGGGAGATCGGCCAGTCGCCGACTCCTGCTCCCGACGATGCGTCCCGGTCGCAGGCCGGAGCGTTCGACCGGACGCCGGCCGGTCAGGCCGCCCCGGCGGAGGCCAGCGAGCGAAGCGAGCGCTCGGCCATGAGCGGAAAAAACGACGACCTGCTCGCCATCGTCCGGCGCGTCGAGGCGCTGGGAACATTCCTCGACACCGAGGACGGCAGGAACCTGCTCGCAGGGACAAAGCGCGCCGCCAACATCCTGACCGCCGAGGAGAAGAAGAAGACCGTCGTCGCCGCAACCGTCGATCCGGCCCTGTTCACCCAAGACGCCGAGACGACGCTGTTCGCGGCGGTGAATCAGGCCGAGAAGCAAGCCGGCGAAGCGATTGCCAACGAAGACCTTTCCGCCGCCATGCGCGCGCTGAGCGGGCTGCGCGCGCCGGTTGATTCATTCTTCGAAGTCGTTCACGTAAACGATGAGGACGCGTCTGTGCGCGCCAACCGCCTGGCGCTGCTCGCCCGCATCCGGGCGGCGACGGGCGCCGTCGCGGATTTTTCCAGGATTGCCGGCTGAGCGCCGGTCAGTTCGCCAGGATGCCGACGCGCACGCTGTAGCGGTAGACGTCGACCTGGATCACCGGTTCGCCGCGCACGATCGCCTTGCGCGTGGCCGGGTTCATAGCGTCCTTCTTGTTCAGCATGTTCTCGAGCTTGACGCGCGACTGGGTGGTGGCGAAGAAGTCGTCGCCCTGGTCCTCGTCGTCCCCGCTGCCGAACTTGTGCCAGTTGGCGCGGTCCTGCCGCACCATTTGCGCGGCCGTGTCGAGCGCGTAGCCGTCGCTCGCCTGCTTGTCGCGCTGCGAGATGCGCGCCTCGTAGGAGCCGAGCAGCGAGTCCGCCCGCGCCGAGCCGGCAGCGAGGCAAAGCGCCAGCACGCTCGCGCATGTCGTCAGTTTCAGATGCCTCATGTCCTGCCCCTTGGAAGTTTTCGCGCCGCCCGTCAGTGACATCGGACGGCGCGATCTCGATAGCAGACGTTCGACGGGTCGGCGAGAGGCACGCGCGAAGGATGGCGCTACCGAAGCTGTGGCCGCTCGCGTGGCGGCGCGGCTGCCGGCGCGTCCGGCGACGCCGGGGCGTCCGGTTCCTTCTTGCCGCCGTTCGCCTCGTCCTTGATGACCACGATCTTCTGCCCGGCGGCATTGGTCCTCGTCTCGACCTTGCCGGTCTTGCCGTCGCTCTTCGACGCCGTCTTGAGCGCCGTCGGCAGGGCGACCGGTTCGGCGACGGCGCTGCCTGCGCCGACGATCCCGCCGCGGATGACGATCGGCGCGTCGCGCGCGATTTTGGCCGCCTGCGGCTGCGGCGCGATGGCCGCGACCTTCTCGAATGTCACCGCCGGCGCGGGTGGATCGAAGGCGATGATCGAGGGGCTGATGATTTCGATCTCCGCCGCCGCGGCATTGCCGCCGGAGGGCAGGGGGTAGGCGAGCAGCACCGTCGGAAACGCGCCCTCGGGCTCGCCGAGATGGGCGATGCTGTCCTCGACTTTCAAGGCGTCGCGCGCAATCGCCGCCTGGGCTTCCGGGTTCCAGTCGCCGAGCACGATGAAGGATGAGGCTTGCCCCTTGGCGGGCGGCGCGATGGTGACGAAGGACGACGCGCATGCGCCGTCCGTCGTCGCCACGAACGCCAGGATCGCGAACCAAAGCCGCAAGGACCAACTCCCAAAGCTATCCGCCGATTGACATTGCGCCAGCCGGAGTCGATGCCTCGTTGCCGCGACGATGGCCGACGGCGGTTGAAGAAACACTGACGAAGCCGGCGAAACAGCGCCCGTCGGTGGGCAAATTGGCGGAAGGGTTAACGGTTGGTTGCCGAGATCATGCCGGCATCGCAGGCGATGGACGAGGCGCTGGCGCGGCTGGCGGCCGGCGACGCGGTCGCCGTCCCGACCGAGACGGTCTACGGCCTTGCCGGCGATGCGACCAATGGCGAGGCGGTGGCGCGCATCTTCGAGGCCAAGGGCCGGCCGCGCTTCAACCCGCTCATCGCGCATGTCGCGACGATGGCGATGGCCGCGTCCATCGCCGACTTCGACCCGCTGTCGCTCCGACTGGCTGGCGCATTCTGGCCTGGACCCTTGACGCTCGTCCTGCCGCTGCGCGCCGGCGCCGGCATCCACCCGCTCGTCACCGCCGGCCTCGGCACGGTCGCGATCAGGATGCCGCGCGGCTTCGCTGCCGACCTCATCGCCCGCTTCGGCCGGCCGCTCGCGGCCCCGAGCGCCAATCTGTCCGGCCGCATCAGCGCGACCTCGGCGCAGGCCGTCGCCGAACAGCTCGGCGACCGGATCGGGCTGGTGGTCGATGGCGGCGCGACCCCGGTCGGCCTGGAATCGACCATCGTCAAGGTCGAAGCCGGCAGGCCGCGCCTGCTGCGGCCCGGCGGCGTCGCGGTGGAGGAGATCGAGGCGGTTTTGGCAATTGCAGTCGAGCGGACGCCGGACGCCGGTATCGAAGCGCCTGGCATGATGGCGTCGCATTATGCGCCCGAAGCGGCGATGCGGCTCGACGTGGCGGAGCTTCGCGACGGCGAGGCGCTGCTGTCGTTCGGTCCCTCCCGCGCCGCGAATGCGGAGCGGTCGAGCGCGATGCTCAATCTTTCGGCCCGCGGCGATTTGCGCGAAGCGGCGGTTAACCTCTTCGCTTTCCTGCGCGAGCTGGATCGAAGCGCGGCCGTCATCGCCGTCGAACCGGTCCCGACGCATGGGCTGGGCGAGGCGATCAACGACCGGCTGAGACGCGCCGCCGCGCCGCGCCCGACTGACGAAGGGAGGATACGCGATGCAATCCCAACCGTTGGATGACGCCGGGTTTTCAGCCGCGCTGGACCGCTTCGCGGCGATCGTCGGACCGTCCCACGCCTTGCGCGCCAGCCAGGACATCGCGCCTTTCGTCAAGGACCATCGCGGGCTATATCCGGGCCTCAGCGCGCTGGTGCTGCGGCCGGGCAGCGTCGACGAGGTCAGCCGCATCCTGCGGCTCGCCAACAAGACCGGCATCGCGATCGTGCCGCAGGGCGGCAACACCGGGCTGGTCGGCGGCGGCGTGCCGGACCAGTCAGGCCGCGGCGTCGTCCTGTCGCTGTCGCGGCTCGACCGCATCCGCGAGCTCGATCCCGTCTCCAACACCATGACGGTCGAGGCCGGCGTCGTCCTGCAGACGCTGCACGACGCGGCCGAAAAGGCAGACCGCCTGTTCCCGCTCTCGCTCGCGTCGCAAGGGTCTTGCGAAATCGGCGGCAATCTCTCGACCAATGCCGGCGGCACGGCGGTGCTGGCCTACGGCAATGCGCGCGACCTTTGCCTCGGCGTCGAGGTCGTCCTGCCGACCGGCGAGGTGCTCGACGATCTTCGCAAGCTCAAGAAGGACAATACGGGCTACGACCTCAAGAACCTGTTCGTCGGCGCGGAAGGCACGCTCGGCGTCATCACGGCGGCGGTTCTGAAGCTGTTTCCCAAACCCAGGGGCCGCGAGGTGTCGCTCGCCGGCCTGGCCTCGCCGCAAGCCGCGCTCGATCTCTACGATCTGGCGCGGGACCGCGCCGGCGCCGAGCTGACCGCCTTCGAACTGATCGCCGCGCGGCCGATCGACTTCGCGCTCAGGCATATCCCCGGCGCGATCCATCCGCTGCCCGGCGACTGGCCTTGGTTCGTGCTGGTCGAGATCTCGTCCGGCCGCTCGGCGCAAGAGGCGCGCGCCACGATCGAGGACATTCTGGCGTCAGGCTTCGACGCAGGCCTTGTCGCCGACGCGGCCGTCGCCGGCAGCCTCGCGCAGGCCGACGCGATCTGGCGGCTGCGCGAAAGCCTGTCGGATGCCCAGCGCCCGGAAGGCGCGTCCATAAAGCACGACATCTCGGTGCCCGTCGCCCGTGTTCCCGAGTTCATCGCGCGCGCCGAGGCCGCGGTGCGCGCCGTCAGCCCGGATGCGCGAATCGTCTGCTTCGGCCACATGGGCGACGGCAATTTGCACTACAACGTCTCGCAGCCCGAAGGCGGGGACACGGCCGCGCATCTCGCGCTCTACCGCCCGATGAACAAGGCGGTTCACGACATCGTCCGCGATCTCGACGGGTCGATCTCGGCCGAGCACGGCATCGGCCAGTTGAAACGCGACGAACTCGCCGCCACCGCGCCGCCGGTCGCGCTCGACCTGATGCGCCGCATCAAGGCCGCCTTCGACCCCGCCGGCATCATGAACCCCGGCAAGGTGATCTGAAGCCGCGAGTTTGCGCCCGGAATAACCCGAATACTGATGGTTATCGAAATTTTACTGACAAGCTTGTTTGCTTAACAAGTCCGTATCCCGTTGTATTTCGATAACCATTCGATAGATCAGCAAAATTTAACCGACTTCCTTAAGCGCGCGGGTAGGTCGCCGCGCTACTGTCACCCCATAAGAGCCCGGAGACAATCCGGCGAGGGAGACCGGAAAACCGGCTCTCGGAGTAAAACAGGACAGAGGTCGTCAAATGAAAACCGGGCTGAAGCCAGTCTGGGCCGGGCGCAACATGCGTCTCGACCCGTTTCGCCTCCCGCAGGTGGCGACCTATTCGACGCGCGACGAGTTCGGCGACGTGAGCTTCACCATCGACCGGCGCGGCGCGGTGCTGCGCCGCATCCTGGAGCAGAGCCAGTTGCCGGTGACGGTGGCGCTGCCCGCCCAGGCCTTCCTCGGCGTCGCCGCCCGCGCCCTGGAGGACGATTTCGGCAACGTCACGGTGACGCTCGAACTCCTGCACAACGATCCGATGCTGTCCGTGCCGCTGCTGGTCGCCGACGATCTCGACGATGTTTCCGCCGACTGGCACGCCTGGTCGGAGGCGTATGGCCTGCCGATGCTGCTGATCGAAGCGGACGGCGTCGCCCGCACGCTCGAAGAATCGCTCGGCGCGGCGATCAAGACCCTGCCGCCGCAGGACCGCCGGCAGGGCCGCGCCACCGCCGCGCGGCGTCCGCGCTTCCTCGTCCGCCGCCGCATGGGCGATCTCGGCCTCCGGTTGGTCATCGCCGGCGAGGAGATCGTCGCGCCCTGCTGATCAGACCGCGATGGCCGGCTTCAGCGCCAGCCATACGCCTCCGCCGAGCAGCCCGAGGAAGATCAGCCAGCCGACGACATTGTTCGACCTGAACAGTTTCAGGCACTGGTCGGGATTGTCGATGTCGAGCGCGTAAATCTGCCGCGCCATGTGCGCGCCCGCCGCCACAAGCCCGGCCAGCGCCGGCAGCGGCGCTTCCGCCGAGGCGAAGGCGATCGCGAAGCAGGCGAGCGCGCCGCCGTAGAGCCCGGCCAGCCAGGGCTTGGTGCGTTCGCCGAACAGCCGCGCCGTCGAGCGCACGCCGACAATGGCGTCGTCCTCCTTGTCCTGATGCGCATAGATCGTGTCGTAGCCGATCGTCCAGAGCACCGACCCGACGAACAGCATGCCGGCCGGTCCATCGAGGTCCCCGAACTCGGCCGCCCACCCCATCAGCGCTCCCCATGAAAAGGCCAGCCCGAGCACGAGCTGCGGCCAATCGGTCACGCGTTTCATGAAAGGATAGGCGGCGACGACCACCATCGAGCAAAGCCCGAGCAGGATCGCGAAACCGTTGAACTGCAGCAGCACGACAAGTCCGACCAGCGCCTGCGCGACGAGGAAAATCCACGCCTGCCGCTTCGTCACCTGGCCCGACGGCAGCGGCCGCGAGCGGGTGCGCTCGACCAGCGCATCGATCTTGGCGTCGACGATGTCGTTGTAGGCGCAGCCCACGCCGCGCATCGCGATCGCGCCGGCCAGGAACAGCAAGAGCACGACCGGCGAGGGCAGCACATCGGCCAGCGGCTCGCCCGGCCTTGCATAGGCGAGCGCGCCGAGCCCCGCCGACCACCAGCACGGCCAGAGCAGCAATTGCCAGCCGATCGGCCGGTCCCAACGCGCCAGCTGCGCATACGGCCAGGCGGCGCGCGGCAGGCCCCGGTAGACCCAATGCCGGCTCGGCGCATCCGCCACCCGGCCCTGGGTGGCTTGTGATTGGATCGTTTCCATGCCGTTCACGTCGCAAAACAGACTGGTTGCGTCAAGGACGCGACACCGGAGGGCAATCATCAATCGGCTTGCAACAAGATCGATGTACAGTTATACGTACATAAATTTTGCAGCAGCGTCATGCGACACGTCAATTTCACCGAATTCCGCAAGAATCTTGCGACGCATCTCGATCAGATTTCCGCCGATCATACCGAACTGCTCGTAACCCGGCAGAACAGTGAATCCGTGGTGGTCGTATCCCAATCCGACTGGGAAGCGATGAATGAAACCGCCTATCTGCTCAGCAATCCTGTCAATGCGGAATATTTGCGGCAATCGATAGCCGAGGCGAACGCGGGCTTGATGACAGAACATGAACTTATCGAGCCGTGAACCGTCTCTGGACGGATAAAGGTTGGCTCGACTATCTATTCTGGCAAGAAAACGATCCGAAAATAATCAATCGCATCAACGAACTTGTTCGCGACTCGCAACGTTCACCGTTTGTCGGCATCGGCAAACCCGAGCCTCTTTCAGGCGAATTCCAAGGGTGGTGGGCGCGCCGGATTACCAGGGAGCACAGACTTGTTTATCGCATTACCGGCAAGGGCGAACGCCAGGCGATTGAAATCACCAGTTGCCGCTTTCATGGCGGGCGGCGCTGAGACGCCTTGCATACTTGACCTGATCCTCACGCGGCCATAGGCGGATCGCAAAGCGGCTGTCGAGGAATCCCTTCCCATGAACGTCCTCCTGATCGGCTCCGGCGGGCGCGAGCATGCGCTCGCCTGGAAGCTCGCCGCGTCGCCGATGCTGACCAGGCTCTACGCGTCGCCCGGCAACCCGGGCATCGCGCGGCAGGCCGAGCTTGTCGTGCTCGACATCGCCGATCACCGCGCAGTCGCCGATTTCTGCGCGCTTGCCGCCGTCGATCTCGTCGTCGTCGGCCCGGAAGCGCCGCTCGTCGCGGGCTTGGCCGATGACCTTCGGGCATCTGGCACCCGGGTCTTCGGACCTTCCAAGGCGGCGGCCCGGCTGGAAGGCTCGAAGGGCTTCACCAAGGATTTCTGCGCGCGTTTCGGCATCCCGACCGCAGCCTACGGCCGTTTCGCGGATGCGGAAAGCGCGTCGGCTTATATCCTGGCGCAAGGCGCGCCGATCGTCGTCAAGGCGGACGGCCTGGCGGCGGGCAAGGGCGTGACCGTCGCCATGACCGTGGAGGAAGCGCTCGACGCGGTCGCTTCCTGCTTCGAGGGCGCGTTCGGCGTGGCCGGCGCGGAGGTCGTGGTGGAAGAATTCCTGACCGGCGAGGAGGCGAGCTTCTTCTGTCTCTGCGACGGCATGACGGCGCTGCCCTTCGGAACCGCGCAGGACCACAAGCGGGTCGGCGACGGCGACACCGGCCCGAACACCGGCGGCATGGGCGCCTATTCGCCCGCGCCGGTGATGACGAGCGCGATGATCGAGCGCACCATGCGCGAGATCGTCGAGCCGACGATGCGCGGCATGGCGGAGATCGGCGCGCCGTTCTCCGGCGTCCTGTTCGCCGGCCTCATGATCGCCGATGCAGGCCCCAGGCTGATCGAATACAACACGCGCTTCGGCGATCCCGAATGCCAGGTCCTGATGATGCGGTTGAAGGACGACCTGCTTGTGCTCCTGAACGCAGCGGTCGACGGCCAATTGGCGCATGTGTCGGCGCGCTGGCGCGACGAGCCAGCGCTGTCGGTGGTGATGGCGGCCACGGGCTATCCGGGAACGCCCGCGCGCGGCGGCCTGATCGGCGGGCTCGATCGCATCCCGGACGATGTCGAGGTCTTTCATGCCGGCACGACCCGCCGCGACGGCGAGATCGTCGCCGATGGCGGGCGCGTGCTCGGCGTCGCCGCGCTGGGCAAGACGGTGGCCGAAGCGCGGGCGAAAGCCTATGCGGCGGTCGATCGGATCGAGTGGACGGACGGGTTCTGCCGCCGCGATATCGGCTGGCGCGCCGTCGAGCGCGAGCGCGCCGAGGCGATCCGATTGACGTGAACGGCGCGAGATCATATCCCGCTTGGCAAAGCGGAACTCGGCGATTGTTCCGCCCAGACCGCCGTTGAGGGTACGCTCGATGTATAACGCGCCGGTCGAGGAGATCGCCTTCACGCTCAGGCATGTCGCCGGCATGGGCGCGGCCATCGCGGATGGGAGCTTGGGCGACCTGACCGACGATCTGGTCGAAGCGGTCCTCCGGGAAGCCGGCCGGTTCGCGAGCGATGACATCGCGCCGCTCGGCGCGGTCGGAGATCGTCAGGGCGCAACGCTGGAGGATGCGCGGGTGCGCACGCCCGACGGCTGGAAGGACCTCTACCGCCGCTGGATCGCGGGCGGCTGGAACGGCCTGTCCGCTCCCGTCGAATATGGCGGCCAGGGCCTGCCGACCATGCTCGCCGCCGCGACCACGGAGATGTGGGACTCGGCGTCGCTGGCCTTCGGCCTCGGCCCGATGCTGACCATGGGCGCGATCGAGGCGATCGACCGGCACGCGTCCGAAGCCTTGAAATCGGCCTATCTTGAGAAACTCGTCTCCGGCGAATGGATGGGGACGATGAACCTCACCGAGCCGCAGGCCGGCTCGGATGTCGGCGCCCTGACGACGCGAGCAGAGCCCGCCGGGGACGGAACCTACAGGCTCTTCGGCCAGAAGATCTACATCACCTTCGGCGAACACGATTTCACCGACAACATCGTTCACCTCGTACTTGCCCGCATTGCCGGCGCGCCGGCCGGAACGCGCGGCATCTCGCTGTTCCTGACGCCGAAATTCCTGCTCGGCGCGGATGGCGCGATCGGCGCGCGCAACGACGTCTTTTGCGCCTCGATCGAGCGCAAGCTGGGCATCCACGGCTCCCCGACCTGCACGATGATCTATGGCGATGGCTATGCCAGCGGCGAGCCGGGGGCTGTGGGCTGGCTGGTCGGCGAGGAGAACCAAGGCCTCGCCTGCATGTTCACGATGATGAACAATGCCCGCCTGATGGTCGGCCTGCAGGGCGTGGCGGTCGCCGAGGCCGCGTTGCAGAAGGCGGTCGCCTTCGCCAACGAGCGCCGGCAGGGCAAGGCTCGCGGCTACGCTGGCGAGGGCATGGCGCCGATCGTCCATCATCCGGACGTGCAGCGCAATCTTCTCACCATGAAGACCCTGACCATGGCCGCCCGCGCGATCTGCTATGCCTGCGCCCACGCGACCGACATGGCGCGCGCCGGCGGCGCCGGGGCCGATTTCTGGCAGGAGCGCGCCAACCTGCTCACGCCGGTCGCCAAGGCCTTCGCCACCGATGTCGGCGTCGATGTCGCCTCGCTCGGCATCCAGGTCCACGGCGGCATGGGCTTCATCGAGGAGACCGGCGCGGCCGCCTTGCTGCGCGACGCGCGGATCGCGCCGATCTACGAGGGAACCAACGGCATCCAGGCGATCGACCTCGTGCTGCGCAAGCTGCCGCGGTCGGACGGCGCGCATGTCCATGCCTGCATCGATGAACTGCGCGCCGATGTCGACGCGCTGCGCACTAGCAATCTCGACGGCCTCGGCACATCCGCCGGCCGCCTCGACCAGGCGCTCGACGATTTCGAGGCCGCCACGCGCGGCCTGCAGGCGATGATCGCGGATGGCGAGACGCAGCATGCGCTCGCCGGCGCGACGCCCTACCTGCGCCTGTTCGGCCTTGCGGCCGGCGGCGTCCATCTCGCGCGCGGCGCTGTCGCGTCCGGTGCGCCTGACCGTATCGCGCTTTGTCGCTTCTTCGCCGAAAATCTGCTCGGCGAGACGGCGGCGCTCAGGGACCGGGTTCTCGAAGGCGGCGAGAGCCTGGCCGCGGCGGCGGCCGGGCTCGTGGCCTGAGGAGCGGCGCCGTGCCGAAGCATGTCGGGGTCGAGCGGCGCGGCGGGGTTCAGATCGTCCGCCTCCGGCGGCCGGACAAGAAGAACGCGATCACCCGCGCCATGTATGCCGCCATGGCGTCGGCGCTGGCGGCCGGCGACGCCGATCCCGCCGTCCGGGTCCATGTCTTCCTCGGCGCGCCAGGCGCTTTCTCCGCCGGCAACGATCTCGCCGATTTTTTGGCCGTCGCGATGGGCGGCGAGGTCGGCGGCGAGGTCTGGGATTTCCTGATCGCGCTCGCAACCTGCGCCAAGCCGATCGTGTCGGGCGTCGACGGCATCGCGGTCGGCGTCGGCGCGACCCTCAATCTTCATTGCGACGTGACCTTCGCCACGCCGCGCACGACCTTTCACGCGCCGTTCGTCGATCTTGGACTTGTGCCGGAAGCTGCTTCGAGTCTGCTCGCGCCGCGCGCGATCGGCCATCAGCGCGCCTTCGCCCTGCTGGCGCTCGGCGAGCCGCTGCCGGCCGAGCGGGCGCTCTCGGCCGGCCTGATCTACGCGGTGGTCGCAGAGGACCGGCTCGAGGCCGAGACGTTGGCCATGGCCGAGCGCGTCGCGGCCAAACCGCCGGAGGCGCTGAGGATCGCGCGCGACCTGATGCGCGGCCCTCCTGGCGACATTGTCGCCCGCATACGCGAGGAGGCGGACCATTTTCGCGAGCGGTTGAAATCGGACGAGGCGCGCGCGGCTCTGAGCGCCTTCATGGCGCGCAAGAAAGGCTGACGCGCCGAAACGGACCGGCTCAGGGATAGAGCCGCGCCGTGCGCCAGTCCCCGCTCCCGGCGTCGCGGCAAAACACCACGCGGTCGTGCAGCCGGAATGCCCCATCCTGCCAGAACTCGATCTGCGACGGGACAATGCGGAAGCCCGACCAGTGCCCGGGCCTCGGGATTTCGCCGCCCTCATAGCGCGCCGTCAGCTCGGCGACCGCGTTTTCGAGCACGGCGCGGCTTTCGAGCGGCCGCGACTGCTTCGAAGCCCACGCGCCGATCCGGCTGCCGCGCGGGCGCGTGGCGTAATACTCGTCGGCCTCGGCATCCGACACCACTTCGACCGCGCCGCGAACCCGCACCTGCCGGCGCAGCGATTTCCAGTGGAAGCACATCGCGGCCTTCATGCTGGAGAGGATCTCGATTCCCTTGGCGCTTTCGAAATTCGTGTAGAAGACGAAGCCGCGTTCGTCGAAGCCCTTGAGCAGAACCATCCGCACGTCGGGCAGTCCTTCCGGGTCGACGGTCGCCAGCGCCACGCCGTTCGGATCGTTGATCTCGCTGGCGGTCGCGTCCGCGAGCCAGTCGGAGAAAAGCCCGAACGGGTCCGCGCGCCGCGTGAAGTCATCGTTTGTTAACGCCGCGCGGCTCATGGTCCGGTTCCTTGTGTTGGCAGGTGGGAGATCGCCTATTGTCGCTTCGCGCGCAAGCCTCGCGAAATCCTGGCCGGTGAAGGTGGCGGAATGCTAAGTCTTTCCGCAGGGCGCAGGTTCCGGCGCGCCGCGCCCTTGCTTCTGGCGTCGTTTCTCGGCGGTTGCGCGGCCGGCGGGTTTGGGCTTGAGAAGGCGGATGTCGATCCGTCGATCGTCACCGGCGGCCTTTCGGCCGATGCCGCGCCGGCAACCGATGCGCAGAAACTCGACGAGGCCACGATCCGCAACGCCGTCTCGTCCGCCGACCTCGATCTGCTGAACGGCCGGCCGGTTCGTTGGGCCAACACGCAGACGGGTTCGCGCGGCGCGATCGGCAGCCTGGTCGAGGAAAAGGAGGAGGGCGGCCTGTGCCGCCGTTTCACCACATCGCGCGAAAGCTTCGATGGCGTGACGCTTTACAAGGGCCAGGTCTGCATGGTGGCGCCGGGCGCGTGGCAATTGCGGGGTTTTGCCGCGATATAGCCCCGGATCCGCGCCCTGCGGGCCGATTGCGCACTGGAATCCGCGCCTCGCGTGTCGCATATAGGTGCGACATCCAACACCAATCCGGCAGGCGAAACGGCATGCGCGATCCATACCTGGAGTTGGGCGTTGCAAAGACCGCAACGGCCAAGGACATCAAGTCGGCTTACAGGAAGCTGGCGAAGAAATTTCATCCCGACCAGAACCCCAACGATCCGAAGGCCAAGGAGCGGTTCAACGCCGCCACCCAGGCCTACGACATCGTCGGCGACGAGAAGAAGCGCGGCGCCTTCGACCGCGGCGAGATCGACAATGAAGGCAAGCCCAAATTCCAGGGCTTCGAGGGCCAGGCGGCCGGCGATCCGTTCGCCGGATTCCGCAGGCAGGGCGCAGGCGCGTCGGCCGGTCCCGGCGGCGCGCGCTTCGATTTCCGCTCCGGCGAGGCCGGCGACATTTTCAGCGAAATCTTCGGCGGCCTCGGCGGCGGTCGCGGCCCTGCCGGCGCGGGCGGCGCGCGCCAGTCGGCGCCCGTCGGCGGCGACTTGAATGCGACCCTCGACGTGACCGTCGAGGAGGTCGCGGGCGCCGAGAAGGTGACGGCGATGTTTCCCGATGGGCGCAGGCTCGCGGTCAAGCTGCCCGCCTATGTCGAGGAGGGCCAGGCGATCCGGTTGAAAGGGCAGGGCGAGCAGGGACCCGGCGGCGCTGGCGACGCGCTGGTGAAAATCCATATCCGCAAGCATCCGCGCTATACGATGGACGGCCGCGACCTGCATGTCGACCAGCCGGTGTCCCTCGCCGACGCCGTGCTCGGCGCGAAAGTCGCGGTCGAGACGCCGGCCGGCAAACTCGCGGTCGCCCTCCCGCCCTGGTCGAGTTCCGACAAGGTGCTGCGCCTCAAGGGGCGCGGCCTGACCCTCAAGACCGGGGGCCACGCCGACCTCTACGTCCATATGCGCATCATGCTCCAGCCCGATCCCGAACTCGAGGCGCTGGCGAGGAAGCAGCGCGGATAGGCCGTTCGCCCCGGCATCCGGCGAAAATGTTCTTTGCTTGCTGGCATGGGATGCCTGTGCGATAGGGCTCACGCGCATTGGAGGATCGAAATGGCGGCTGGACAGGGCCTGATGGCCGGCAAGCGTGGCCTCATCATGGGCGTCGCCAACAATCGGTCGATCGCCTGGGGCATCGCCAAGTCGTGCGCCGACCAGGGCGCCGAGATCGCGCTGACCTACCAGGGCGACGCCTTCAAGAAGCGCGTCGAGCCGCTCGCCAGGGACCTCGGCGCTCACATCGTCGGCCATTGCGACGTCACCGACGCGGCGACGCTCGACGCGGTGTTCGACGCCGTCAAGGCGCTGTGGGGCAAGATCGACTTCGTCGTCCACGCCATCGCCTTCTCCGACAAGGACGAACTGGACGGTCGCTATGTCGAGACCTCGCGCGCCAATTTCACGCGGACCATGGAGATTTCCGTCTTTTCCTTCACCGACGTCGCCAAGCGCGCCGAGGCGCTCATGCCGGACGGCGGCTCGCTTCTGACGCTGACCTATTACGGCGCCGAAAAGGTCATGCCGCACTACAACGTCATGGGCGTCGCCAAGGCCGCGCTCGAAGCCAGCGTGCGTTATCTGGCGGTCGATCTCGGCGGCAGGAAGATCCGCGTCAACGCCATCTCCGCCGGCCCGATCAAGACGCTCGCCGCGTCGGGCATCGGCGATTTCCGCTACATCCTCAAGTGGAACGAATACAACGCGCCGCTCAAGCGCACCGTGACGCCCGAGGAAGTCGGCGATTCGGGCATGTATTTCCTGTCCGACCTGTCGCGCAGCGTCACCGGCGAAATCCATCATGTCGATGCCGGCTATCACGTCGTCGGCATGAAGGCCGTGGATGCGCCCGACATCAGCACGATCAGGGAGTGACCGCCTGACCGAAGGCAACCCGGACTGGCTCGACGCGGCGCATCTGCCGCTGATCTATTTCGTTCGGCACGGCCAGACGCCGTGGAACGCCGAGGGGCGGCTGCAGGGACAGGCCGAGACCGACATCACGCCGAAGGGCCGCGAACAAGCCACGCGCAACGGCGAGGCGCTTCGGCGGTTGATTCCCGACCCTTCGGCGTTCGATTTCGTCGCCAGTCCGATGCGCAGGACGCGCGAGACCATGGAGCGGGTCCGCGCCGCGATGGCGCTCGAGCCGCATGACTACCAGACCGACACCCGGCTGGTCGAGGTCAGCTTCGGCGACTGGCAGGGTTTTACCTTCGTCGAACTGGAGGCCGTTCAGCCCGGCGCGATGAAGCTGCGCTCGCGCGACAAATGGACTTTCCTGCCGCCCGGCGCCGGCGCCGAAAGCTATCAGATGCTGCTGGCGAGGATCCGGCCCTGGCTGAAAGCGGTCGCGTGTCCGACGATCTGCGTCACGCATGGCGGCGTCTTGCGCACCGTCTTCCGCATGATCGAGAGCATCGGCACCCGCCAGGCGTCGCGCCTGGACATCCATCAGGACCAGATCCTGCGCCTGCAGGCAGGTCGCCTGACCTGGCTCTGACTATTCCGGCAGTTGCATGTCGGTGATCAGGTTTTCGCCCGCCACCTGGTCGTAGGCAAGCACGATGTCCATGCCTTCCTTGAGC
Source organism: uncultured Rhizobiaceae bacterium (assembly GCA_964244725.1). Classification (GTDB taxonomy): domain Bacteria; phylum Pseudomonadota; class Alphaproteobacteria; order Rhizobiales; family Rhizobiaceae; genus Kumtagia. The sequence continues at coordinate 17,173 of CAXTJQ010000025.1, read as the reverse complement.
GAATCCACATCGAACTCGCCGGGCAGCTTGTAGGACGTGCCGTCGTCCAGCGTGATCTTGAGGTCGGTCCGGTCGATCGACGTGATCAGACCCTCCGCCTCGGCGGCGAAGGCCGCGCTGGTCATCAGGAATGCGGCGCAGATGGCGCCGATCAGGCTACGCATATCGATCCTCATATCGCAAAATGGTTTCGCCCGTCCCCATCCCGGTCCGCGACCAGAGATAACCCGAATGTGGCGAAAGTAAATCGCCGGCGCGAGCCGCGCCGACAGGCCGTCGCGGTTTGACCCGCCGCCGAAACGCCAATAGAAGCGGGCTCAGCCCGGACGCCACGATGTCGCACAACACTTTCGGCCATCTATTTCGCGTCACCACCTGGGGCGAAAGCCACGGGGCGGCGCTCGGCTGCGTGGTCGACGGCTGCCCGCCCGGCATCCGGTTCACCCTGGCCGACATCCAGGCCGAACTCGACCGCCGCAAGCCCGGCCAGTCCCGCTTCGTCACCCAGCGGCGCGAGCCGGACGAGGTCCGAATCCTGTCGGGCGTGCTGGCCGAAGGCGATGGCGCGACCCTGGTCACGACGGGAACGCCGATCTCGATGATGATCGAGAACGTCGACCAGCGCTCGAAGGATTACGGCGACATCGCGCGGCAATACCGGCCCGGCCACGCCGACTATGCCTACGACGTGAAATACGGCATCCGCGACCATCGCGGCGGCGGCCGCTCCTCGGCGCGCGAGACCGCCGCGCGCGTGGCGGCCGGCGCATTGGCGCGCAAGGTCGTTCCGGGCCTCGACGTGCGCGGCGCGCTCGTCGCCATGGGCGACAAGGAGATCGACCGCGCGCGCTGGGACTGGACTTTCGTCCACGACGCCGGCAATCCGTTCTTCACCCCCGACCCGGACTCGGTGCCGCTGTTCTCGGATTATCTCGACGGCATCCGCAAGGCCGGATCGTCGGTCGGCGCCGTCATCGAGATCGTCGCCGACGGCGTGCCGCCGGGACTGGGCGCGCCGATCTACGCTAAGCTCGATCAGGACATCGCGAGCGGCCTGATGTCGATCAATGCGGTCAAGGGCGTCGAGATCGGCGAGGGGTTCGCGGCCGCGCGGCTGACCGGCGAGGGGAACGCCGACGAGATGCGCATGGGCAATGACGGCGCGCCGATCTTCCTGTCCAACCACGCTGGCGGCATCCTCGGCGGCATCTCCACCGGCCAGCCCGTCGTCGCGCGCTTCGCCGTCAAGCCGACCTCGTCGATCCTGACGCCGCGCCGTTCCGTCGACGACCAGGGCCGCGATGTCGACATCGCGACCAAGGGCCGCCACGACCCCTGCGTCGGCATCCGCGCCGTGCCGATCGGCGAGGCGATGGTCGCCTGCGCGCTCGCTGATCATTATCTGCGCCATCGCGGGCAGACCGGGCGCGGATAGGCGCACAGTCTGACATTCTTGTGCTGCGCGCACAATGACGCTACATTGCGTCAGAAAGCGCGTCCTGCAACGAAAGAGGGAGAAAATGGCGTTAGTGCAGTTTGCTGAAGACGGCTTCTTCGCTCCGCGCAAGATGGCGGACGTTTTCCGCACGACGAGCGAAGATATCGCGCGAACCGCGGGTCTTGGAAAGGATGCCGTCCAGCGCAAGGAGCGCGTCCGTTCCGACAAGACCCAGCGGCGCCTGCGGGAGATGGCGGAAGTCCTCAACAAGGTCGAGCCGCGCTTCGGCTCCGCATTGATGGCCTATGCGTGGTACCGTTCCGAGCCCTTGACCGGGTTTTCGGGCCACACGGCCATGCAGCTTGTGCGCCACGGACGAGCCGACGAGGTTCTTGACTACGTCGATGCGGTCGACGCGGGTGTTCATGTCTGATCGCTTGGCGTTCGATGCCTTATCGGGGGAATTTATATCGAGCGCTCAACCCCGTTTATGCTCGCGAACCCTTGTCGGGGCGGGGCGCGGCCCTTTATGGCGGCCGTTTCAATCCCAAGGGTATCCCCGCGCTGTACACATCGCTCGACATCAGGACGGCGTTGAGGGAAGCCAACCAGGTCGGCAGCTTTCAGCCGACGACGCTGGTTTCATACGATGCCGATATTCGAATGATTTTCGATACGCGCGACGGCGACGCCTTGGCGAAGGAAGCCATTGATGAGAAAACGCTTGCCGATCCGACCTGGCGCGACCAGATGAAGGCGCGCGGCGAAGCGTATACGCAAACATGGGCGTCTGATCTGATCGCGAGGGGATATTTTGGACTGTTCGTCCGCAGTTTCGCCCCAGGAACCACGGCTGACGACCTCAATCTTGTGCTTTGGCGCTGGGATAAATCGGGGCCGTCTCGCCTCACCTTGATCGATGACGAAGGACGATTGTCGCGCTAGCCGCTTGGCTTGACCGGCAGTCGGCCACGAGCGGGCGGCATAACGGGACGTTCTTCATGCCTTACGACCAGAAAAAAGTCGTCGAAGCCATCCGCGCCTTCGAGCGCGGCGAGATCGTCGTGGTCACGGACGACGACGACCGCGAGAACGAAGGCGACCTGATCGTGGCGGCGGTGCATTGCACGCCGGAGAAGATGGCCTTCATCGTGCGCCACACCTCGGGCATCGTCTGCACGCCGATGACCCGCGAGGACGCCAAGCGGCTGAATCTCGCGCCGATGGTCGCCGACAACGACTCGGCGCACACGACGGCGTTCACCGTCAGCGTCGATTTCAAGCACGGCACGACGACCGGCATCTCGGCCGACGACCGGACGCTGACCGTGCGCAACCTCGCCAACGGCAATGTCGGCGCCTCGGATTTCCTGCGGCCGGGCCACATCTTTCCGCTGATCGCGCGTGAGGGCGGCGTGCTGATGCGCTCGGGCCATACGGAAGCCGCCGTCGACCTCTGCCGCATGGCCAACCTGCCGCTGGTCGGCGTCATTTCGGAACTCGTCAACGACGACGGCACGGTCATGCGCGGTCCGCAGGTCGCGGGGTTTGCGGAAAACAACGCATTGAAGCAGGTCTCCGTCGCCGACCTCATCGCCTACCGCCAGCGCAAGGAGACGCTCGTCCAGCGCGTCGCCTGCTCGGATATCGAGACGCCCGCCGGCAAGGCGAAGATCTATACCTACACCGTGCCCTGGGACACGATGCATCATCTCGCGGTCGTGTTCGGCGACATTCGCGATGGCGAGAACGTGGCCGTGCGCCTTCATTCGGAGGATGTCGTCAGCGACGTGTTCGGTCTCGGCGGCGGCCTCAACGCGAGTCTCGCGTCGATCGGCGAGCGCAGGCGCGGCGTGGTGGTCTACCTGCGCGAGGGATCGGTTGGGGTCGGCCACAGCGCCCGCAAGCGGCCGACGGGCGACGACCGCGAAGGTCACGACGAGGCGCGCTTGCGCGAGGCGGAATGGCGCGAAATCGGCCTCGGCGCGCAGATTCTGAAGGACCTCGGCATCAGCTCGATCGAACTGCTCGCTTCGCGCGAGCGCCATTATGTCGGACTCGAGGGCTTCGGCATCAGGATCGTCCGGACCGAGATCATTTGATCATGCGTTACGGCTTCATAGGCCTTGGAAATCTCGGCGGGCATCTCGCGTTCAGTCTGCGCCGCGCGGGCGTCGACCTGATTGTGCACGATCGGGATGCGGCGTCGGCGCAACGTCACCTTGCCCAGGGCGCGACATGGGCGGAAACGCCCGCCGCGCTTGCCTCCGCTTGCGACGCGGTGATGACCTGCCTGCCCAACCCGGCGGCATCCGAAGGCGTCCTTCGCGAAATTCTGCCGGCCATGACGAACGGAGCGACCTGGATCGAAATGTCGACGCTCGGCCGCGACGACATTCGACGTCTGGCGCGGATCGCGGCCGACGCCGGCGTGGAAACGCTGGAGTTGCCGGCGACCGGCGGGGTCCACCTTGCGGCGCGCGGCGAGATCACGCTGATCGCCGGCGGCGACGAGGCGCTGGTGCGGCGGCATGGCCCCGCGCTCGAGGCGATGGGAAACCGGATTTTCCACATGGGGCCCATCGGTTCGGCGGCGACGATCAAGGTCATCACCAACATGCTCGCCTTCATCCACCTGGTCGCCGATGGCGAGGCGCTGATGCTCGCCAGGCGCGGCGGGCTGGACCTTGCCAAGGCTTGGGCCGTCATCCGCGCCAGTTCCGGAAACAGCTTCGTCCATGAGACCGAAGGGCAATTGATCCTCAACGGCAGTTACGACATTGCCTTCACGATGGATCTGGCTCTGAAGGATCTGGGGTTCGCGCTGCGGTTCGGCGAGGCGTTCGGCGTCCCGCTCGATCTCGCCTCGTTGACGCACGAGACTTTCCTGAAGGGCAAGGCGGCCTACGGCGGCGGCGCCCAATCGACGCAGATTGTGAAGTTGCTTGAGGATGCGCTCGGCGTCGACCTGCGCGCCGACGGTTTTCCCGCGCGGCTTGAGTAGCCGGCGGCGATGGATGCCCTCGCGGGCATGGATCGCCCTTGTTCACGGCGTCCAAAGCCTGTTGATCACGCGGCGCGGCGTCGGCATGCGCATGGCAATGAATGCGGCCCGGGCCTATATCGGGGCATGGTCACCAGGCTTTATTCCCACCCGGTCTTTCTCGAACATCTGACGCCGCCCGGCCACCCGGAGCGGCCGGACCGCATGCGCGCGGTCGCCCGCGTGCTGGACGACGAAGCCTTTGCTCGCCTCGACCGCGCCGATGCGCCGGAGGCGGACGAGGCGACGCTGGAGTTCGCGCATCCGGCGCGTCATGTCGCCGCGATCCGGGCGGCCATTCCTGCGGCCGGCATCGTCTCGATCGACGCCGACACCTCGGTAAGCCCGAAGAGCTGGGAAGCGGCGATCCGCGCCGTCGGCGCTGCGAACGCCGCCGTCGACGACGTGTTCGCGGGCGACGCCGACAATGTCTTCGTGGCCGCCCGTCCGCCCGGCCACCACGCCGAGAAGACGAAGGCCATGGGCTTCTGCCTGTTCAACGCGGCGGCTATCGCGGCGCGCTATGCGCAGCAGGCGCATGGCGCGGAGCGCGTCGCGATCGTCGACTGGGACGTTCATCACGGCAACGGCACGCAGGACATCTTCTGGGACGATCCGTCCGTGCTCTTTTGTTCGACCCATCAGATGCCATTGTACCCCGGCACCGGCGCGCGCGCCGAGACCGGAGCGGGCAACATCGTCAACGCCCCGCTGTCGCCCCGCACCGGCGGCGACCTGTTCCGGGAAGCGTTCCGCTCGCGCGTCCTGCCAGCGCTGGACCGCTTCTCGCCCGATCTGATCATCGTTTCGGCCGGCTTCGACGCGCATCACCTCGATCCCCTGGCGCAGCTCGAACTGACGGAAGACGACTTCGACTGGGCGACCGGACAATTGATGGGCCGGGCGGAGAAATATGCCGGCAACAGGCTCGTCAGCCTGCTGGAAGGCGGCTACGACCTCGACGGGCTGTCGTCTTCGGTGGCGGCCCATGTCGGGCGGTTGATGAAGGGATAGCGCATGGCCGAAGAACCCAATGTCGACATCAAGGCCATGACGTTCGAGCAGGCGCTCGAGGCGCTGGAGCGCATCGTCGACGACCTCGAGCGGGGCGATGTGCCGCTCGACCAGTCGATCCGCATCTACGAGCGCGGCGAGGCGCTGAAATCGCATTGCGATCGCCTGCTGAAGTCGGCCGAGGACAAGGTGGAGAAGATCCGCCTGTCGCGCGAGGGCAAGCCGGTCGGGGTCGAGCCGTTGGACGGGGAGTGACAATTCTGTAGCTGCAATTGCAATGGCAACCAAAAAGCATATGATAATGTCATGTGCATATGAGGTTGCAATGGACATCGCTCGTGAGACGGTCACTGCTCGTGTGGTTACCTTGATGACGCCGCGCGAAAAGTCCAACCTCGAGGCAAAGGCGCGCAAGGCGGGGTTGTCGGTTGGCGAAGTCGTTCGCCGCTCGGTGGATGCCTATGATCCGGACGAAATCCGGCAACTGGAAGAGATTGTCGACTTCGCTCGCGCTTTTCGGGAAAGCGTCGAGCGTGCGTCTGCTGCGGTCGACAGGACGCGTGCAAACATCGCCGAGACGCTCAATGAATTGCGTGATCGGAGAGCAAGATGAGTGCGTTCGGAGAGATAATGAATGGGCTCAAGCAGGTAATGTTTCTGACGGAGAACGTTAACGGTTTGTCGAAAGATGTCGATGCTTTACGGAGCGAACTTAGGAATATCGACCGGCGCCTCATTCGAGTCGAAACCATCATCGAAGTGACCCGTTCCGATGGAACGACGTTGAGGATTGCCCGAGATCCGGAATGACAGGCAAGGGAGGTTTGCCCATGTGCCGCAACATCAAGGCCCTGTTCAATTTTGACCCGCCCGCGACCGACGCCGAAATTCAGGACGCCGCGCTGCAGTTCGTCCGCAAGCTGAGCGGCATGAATGCGCCCGCGCAGCGCAACCGGAAGGCGTTCGACCGCACGGTCGTCGAGATCGCCGCCGCCGCGCGGCGACTGCTCTCCTCGCTGGATACCGATCAGGCGCCGAAGAGCCGCGAGGACGAGGCCGCGAAGGCGAAGGCGCGGTCCGCGCGGCGTTTCGGCGGGCAACCCGTGATCGTCTTCGAATGAGCGTCCTCCCCGGCGAAATCTTCGCCTGCAAAGCTGCCGAACCCGTCTCGCAGCCGGAAGGCCGACCCGAACGCCGCGCCCTCTAACGCCGCCGGGATCGCGGCGACGGCGACAAGAAGAGACATCCTATGAAATACGGCGTTCTTTATTTCAGCTACGCCAATCTGTTTTCCAACGGCGTCGCGGAACGCGACAGGCACATATCCGTCAACCTCGGCGACTACATGCAGAGTCTGGCGATCCGCAATCTCTACCGGAAGATGGAGATCGCGGCCGCGGACATCGTCGAGATCGATCGCGATACCCTGGCTTCCTACGATGGCGAGCCGGCGGTCCTGGTCATGAACGGCTGCTTCTTTCGCTGGTCGTTCCCGATATCGCAAAAGATCGTTCCGGTCTTTATCGGCTTCCAGGCCGAGGAAGCGATCGTCGGCGAGTTCAGGGACTACTTCAGAAAGCATGCGCCCATCGGGTGCCGCGACGAGACGACCCGACGCCACTTCGAGGCGCACGGCATCGAAGCCTATGTCACCGGATGCCTGACCCTCGGGTTCGACAGGCGCACACAGGAGCCGAAAACGCGGCGCATCATCGTTTCGTACGGCATCGGAGCCGGCGCAATGCCGGGCGACGCCTTGTTCTTCGTTCAGCAGGATGTCTTGGCGGATGTGGAATTCGTGTTCCAGCGCCGGATATTCGCAAAGTTTCCCTTGTCCGATGACGAAATGCGCAGCGCCGAAGATTATGCCAGGTATCTCCTGGGATATTATATCCGCTACGCTTCCATGATGGTCACGCCGCTGCATCATGCGGCGGCGCCGAGCATGGCGTGCGGCATCCCGGTCGTGATCTGCCGCAAGAAAGCCGATTCGCGATTTACCTATCTGGAGAAGATCATTCCGGTGCATATCGCGCCGGATTTTGCAGCCGTGAACTGGAATCCCGCTCCGATAGACATGGATGCGGTCCGCAAGACGTTGATTGGCGGCGCCGCGGTCGCTGTCCGCAAGGCGGTCGACTCCTTGAAATGAGAACGGCGGCGCCCTGCGACCTTGGCGCGCGGCGCGCCGCCTTCGATTCACAACCGGCCGAACTGAGCCCATCTCCGCGAACACGCCGCTCGAAAACAGGCCAGCGCGATTGAAATCGGCATCGTGCGCGCCGTGTTTTCGGCGCTCAGCCGCCGCCGGCGCTCCGCGACCGCCCGGAGCGGCGTTCGCAAGCCTTGGCGAATTGCTAACCAGTTCCCTTGGCCGTTTCTTAGCCTCCCAATCCTATGGTGAGGCGGTTGAACGGTTATGCGTCATGAAAGCACTGTTGCTCTGTCTCGTCGGGCTGCCTGCGTTCGCGTCCTCGGCGCACGTGCAGGCGCGCTACGACGAAAAACTGGAAGCGGCCGTCAAATCGGTCGTCGCCGCCAGGATCGGCGACATCCGTCCTGGCCTCGCGATGGGAGGCGCGCCGCTCGGCCCGATCGCGGCTCCGCGCGACGACGCAGGCCCGGCGCCGCAACCCAGGGCTTGGACCATCGTCGGCGGCGGCCTCGGCCTTGCGCAAAGCGCGTCGGGGTCCTTCCAGACGTTTTCAGACGGCGCGACCGCGACGCCGGCGCAGCGAAAAGCGTGGTCGAACAAAACGGTCTCGCGCGTCGTCAATTTCTGACTGGCCCGGCCGCGACCGCAGGTCTCCTTGCGAAGCGAGGCAAGTCGCGCGGACCCTCGAACGGCATGTGTCGTTGCGCCCCTCGATTTCGCGATTTCGCGCTCACATCGAGGTGATGGCCACCGGCGGACGCACCGGGAACAAAGACCAAACCGGGTGGTTAACGAACCGAGGAGAGTTCGAAATGACCAACATTCTGCAGTTCCGTCGCCCGCCTGTGCTGATCCGGAAATCGGGTCACGACTGGCTCGTCCGGGTCGTCGAAAGCGGCCAGGTTTCCGAGCAGCTTTTCGACAATCTGAGCTGTGCGGAGCGTGTCGCCGATGCAGCGCGCAAGCGGCTCGTCAACTATCAGGCGTCGGTGTCAAGCGCCACGCGCCACTAGGGCGCTCGCTATTTGACCACCATGACGTAGAGCGCTGCGATCAGCGGAACGGTCGCCACCACGCCCCATATCAGCCAAAGACGGGCGTCCCGGCGATAGGGAACCGGGACTGTATCGTTGCTCGCAAACGCCTTGGCCGCCCGCGCCTGACGGATTTGCAGCGGCACGAGGATGCAGAGCCAGATCATGCCCGAGAGGGCGAACAGGATCTGACCTATTCCCAGCCAATCCAGCGTGAAAAGCGGATAATCGACGATCCAGGCAGCGCCGTATCCGCCGACCAGGATGAAAACGATGCCGGCGAGCGTGAACAGCCAATCCGCGATGGTGACGCCGCCTTGGGCATGGGCGATGATTTCAGGCCGTCCCGTCCGGTCGGCCAGCACCTTCCAGAAGGCGGTGATGGTGACGTTTCCAAGAAGCACGACGACGCCCAGAATGTGCAAGGCCTTGAACAGTTCGTACAACCGCGCCTCCGGTGCGGTGTTCGCCGCGATCGATCCCTCCTATAGGATACCGGTTACGAAGATGCTTCAACCCCGCGTCGGCGCTCGGGAGCGTAGCCTTGATCCTCGTCGGACCTGCGCGAGGCTGCGACTGCTTCCGGAAATGGAGTATGACGGCGTCTTTCGTTCTGCTACGACGGGGCGACGCGGGATTCAGGACGCGCAAGCCCGCAGCCCTTCCCAATCAAGCAAATGAGCGTGCAAATTCCCTCCGGTCGGCGATCGCGTCTCGATGAATTGCTCGTGGCGCGGGGCATGGCGGCGAGCCGCTCGCGGGCGCGCGACGCCATCCGGCGCGGCGCGGTCACGATAGCAGGCGCGGTCGCGGCCAAGCCGGGCGCCATGGTCGACGCCCACGCGGCGCTCGAAATGTCAGATCCCGCAGCCGGTTACGTCTCGCGCGCTGCGCTCAAGCTCATCGCCGGGCTTGACGGCTTCGGCTTCGATCCCGCCGATCGCGTCACGCTCGATATCGGCGCCTCGACCGGCGGCTTCACGCAGGTCCTGCTCGCGCGCGGCGCGGCTGCGGTGTTGGCGATCGACGTCGGCCATGGCCAGTTCCATCCGAGCCTGCTCGCCGATCGCCGCGTCACCTTGCGCGAGGGCCTGAACGCACGCGACCTGTCCGCCGACGATGTCGGCGGCGATGCCCCCGCAATGATCGTCTGCGACGTGAGCTTCATTTCGCTGCGGCTGGCCCTGCCGCCGGCGCTTGCGTTTTCCGCGCCCGGCGCGACTGCGGTTCTGCTGGTCAAGCCGCAATTCGAGGCGGGGCGCGCGGCGATCGGCAAGGGCGGCCTCCTGCGCGATCCGGCCGATGGACCGCGCGTGGCGGATGATCTGTCGTCCTGGCTCGACCGGCAGCCCGGCTGGCGCGTGGTCGGCCTGCTGCCTTCGCCCATCGAAGGCGGCGACGGCAACCGCGAATTTTTGCTCGGCGCGGTCAAGGACCGATGATCCGGACGGTCACGATCGCATCGCTCGGCGCGCAGGGCGACGGGCTCGCCGAAACATCCGACGGGCCCGTCTTCGTTCCCTTCGCGCTGCCGGGCGAGGTGGTGGCCGTCGAGCGCGACGGCGCGCGGACGCGGCTGGTGTCGATCGCCGAACGGTCGCCTGATCGGGTGGAGCCGCCCTGCCGCCATTTCACGGTCTGCGGCGGATGCGCGCTGCAGCATCTCGCCGACGCGCAATACCGCGCCTGGAAACAGGAAAAGGTCGCGCAATCGCTGGCTCATCGAGGCCTGCCGGCGGCCGTCGAGCCGATCGTGCCGGCGCTTCCCGCAAGCCGCCGCCGCGCGGTGTTCTCGGCGCGGCGCACCGAAGCCGGGATGGCGTTCGGCTATCATCGCGCCCAGTCGCACGACATCGTCGACATCGCGGAATGTCCGATCGCCTTGCCGCGCATCGAGGCGGCGATCCCGGTTCTGCGCGTCCTTGCGGGCATGGTCTGCGCTACCCGCGACTCCTTTCACCTGACGGCGACCTGGACCGAGTCGGGGCTCGATGTCGCCGCATCGGGCGGCGGCGCGCTGGCGCAGGGCATGCGCCGGCGCGCCAGCGAGTTCGTCACGGATTCGCAGTTCGCGCGCCTCTCCGTCGATGGCGAGATCATCGTCGAGCCGCGCCAGCCCCGCGTCGATTTCGGCGGCGCGAGCGTCCTGCCGCCGCCGGGGGGCTTTCTGCAGGCGGTCGCCGCCGCCGAGGCCGCGATGGGCGACATCGCCGTCAGGCATATGCGCAAGGCGCGCAAGGTGGCCGACTTGTTTGCCGGCGCCGGCGCCTTTTCGCTCCGCTTGGCGCGCGCGTCCGAGGTTCATGCCGTCGAAGCCGACGCGACTTCCCTCGCGGCCCTCGATCGTGGTTTCCGCTTTGCCAGTGGCTTGAAGCGCGTCACCACCGAGCGCCGCGATCTGGCGCGCCGGCCGCTGACGTTCAAGGAGTTGAACGGCTTCGATGGCGTGATGTTCGATCCGCCGCGCGCCGGCGCCGAAGAGCAATCCGTCCAGATCGCGCGCTCCGACGTGTCCCTCGTCGTCGCCGTTTCCTGCAATCCGGCGACGCTCGCCCGCGACCTGCGCATCCTCGTCGACGGCGGCTACGCGCTGAAGAGCGTGACCCCGATCGACCAGTTCCTCTGGTCGCCGCATGTCGAAGCCGTCGCGCTGCTGGAAAAACCGAAGCGCCGGCGGTGACCGATCTTGAAATGCGCGAATTCTGCGCATAAATTGACTACGAGCGGTCATTTTTTGGAGAGATTGGGATGCCGATGGCGACTGGCGCGGTTGCCTATGGCGATGAGCGAGCGGTTTATCTTTCGCCACGCCGTGTGGCCGATAGCTTGGGTGTGACCCTCTCGGAACTCGCGGGGCTGGTCGGGGTGGCGCGCAATACGCTCGCTGCAAAGACCGCCTTGCGCAGGGCGGACGCTGCCTTGAGCCCAATCGTTCGTATTTTGGCGATGGCCGGCGAAATGGCCGGTGGCGAAGATCGTGCGGCGATCTGGTTTAAGCACCAGCCGATTCCGGGATGGGCAGGCAAAACCGCCTACGACCTCGTGGGCGACGGCAAAGCCGACAAGGTGCTTGCCTATCTCGAAGCGGCCCGCTCCGGCGTCTATGCTTGAAGGCCTCGGTAGGGCTTTTCCGGGCTTTTGTTCCGCGCTGGGCCTACCTGCCATTGTCGGGCGAGGGAGCCTCTCGTTTCGGCGGTCGATGGAACCCGGTTGGCGCGCCGACGATCTACGCGGCGCGGGAATTGTCGACCGCTTGGGCCGAATACAACCAGGGTTTTATCCAGCACCCGGCGCTGATCGCGCAGATGCTGCTCTCGGGTGCGGCGCTGGCCGACCTGACGGACGCGGCCACATTGACTCGACTCGGCATCGATCAGGATATCCACCGCTGCGAATGGCGTTCCGAAATGGATGCGGACCGAGTACCCGCGACGCATTCCCTGCGAGTGAGGCTGATGGCGGAAGGTTTCGACGGCGTTGTTTACCCGTCCTTCATGTCGATCGGCGGAACCTGCGTCGCGCTTTGGCGATGGAATGAGCCGGGCGCGCCGCTTTTGAAGGTTGTCGACCCGGACGCGCGTCTGCCGAAGACGGCCGCGTCCTGGCTTTGAGGCGCGCTTGAATCCGTCCGGCGCTACCGTACGCCCGGACAGGAATTTTCGATTCTGTCCACCGCGACGGCGGCGCCTTCAAGCGAAAACGTTCGCTGCCGCAGTGAGATCGCAGCAGCAGGTGGGCCTTCCAGCACCAGCGAATGTCCGCCCTTGATGGCGCGCCGCAACTGCGCATCGATGCCGATCGCGTCTTTCGGAAGATTGCTGAGGACGGCCCCTTCGTCGGCGCCGTCGACGGCGGCGGCAAAAGGCTTGTCGTCGATCAGAATCATCATTTTATACCCGGCGTCGCCGTTCCAGCTTGCCGGCGGTTGCAGGATCAACGACACCGATTTATTGGCTTCGTCGCATTGGACGAGCAGCAGCGAGCCATGCGTTTGCGTCGCCGTTTCGGCCCAGATCTGGCCGTTTCCATGCCGGATGCGCCATGCGGAAGCGGCGTCGGCCCCTCCGGTGGCGACGAGGCCGACTGCCAGCCCGCAGACGCCTCGGGACACGAACCTGGCGAACATTTGCAATCCTCCCTCCGGTCCCGAATACGTCACACCTGCGTGCCGCCGAGCGTCATCTGGTCCATGCGCAGGTGCGGCTGGCCGACGCCGACGGGAACGCCCTGGCCGGCCTTGCCGCACATGCCGATGCCGGTGTCGAGCTTCATGTCGTTGCCCACCATCGAGACGCGGTGCATGGCGTCCGGCCCGTTGCCGATCAGCATCGCGCCCTTGATCGGCTGGGTCACCCTGCCGTTCTCGATCATGTAGGCCTCGGTGCAGCCGAACACGAACTTGCCGCTGGTGATGTCGACCTGCCCGCCGCCGAACGAGACCGCGTAGACGCCCTTCTTGACCGAGGCGATGATGTCCTCGGGCGTATGCTCGCCGGCGGTCATATAGGTGTTGGTCATGCGCGGCATCGGCTGGTGCGCGTAGGATTCGCGCCGGCCGTTGCCGGTCGGCGTCATGCCCATCAGGCGCGCGTTCTGCCGGTCCTGCATGTAGCCGACGAGCTTGCCGTCCTCGATCAGCACCGTGCGGTTGGTCGGCGTGCCTTCGTCGTCGATGGTGAGCGAACCGCGCCGCTCGGTGATCGTGCCGTCGTCGACCACCGTTACGCCCTTGGCCGCGACCTGGGCGCCCATCAGTCCGGCGAAGGCCGAGGTCTTCTTGCGGTTGAAGTCGCCTTCGAGCCCGTGTCCGACCGCTTCGTGCAGCATCACGCCCGGCCAGCCGGACGACAGCACGATGTCGAACGTCCCGGCGGGGGCGGGAATCGCCGCCAGGTTGACCAGCGCCTGGCGCAGCGCCTCGCTCGCGCCATGGCGCCAGCTGTCCTGCGCGAGGAAGTCGCCGAAGCCGGTGCGACCGCCCATGCCGTGGGAGCCGGATTCCTGGCGGTCGCCTTCGCCGACGACCACCGAGACGCTCATCCGCACCAGCGGCCGCACGTCGCGCACCATCTGCCCGTCGCCGCGCAGGATTTCGACCTGCTGCCAGGACGAGACGAGCGACGCCGTGACCTGGCGCACGCGCGGGTCCTCATGGCGCAGCCACGCGTCGATCTCCTGCAACAGCCGGGCCTTGTCCTCGAAGGACGGCGAGCCGGTCGGGTTCTCCTCGCCGTAGAGGTGCCGGTTGGTGCGCGGCGGCGCGTCCGCGAGCGTGCCGGAATAGCCGCCCTTGACGGCCGATACGGCATCCGACGCCCGCGTCAGCGCGGCCAGCGACATCTCGCTCGAATGCGCATAGCCCGTCGCCTCGCCGGCCACCGCGCGCAGCCCGAAACCCTGCTCGGTGTTGAAGTTCGCGGTCTTGAGCCTGCCATTGTCGAACATCAGCGCTTCGGATTCGCTATATTCGAGAAAGAGCTCCCCGTCGTCGGCGCTATGGAGAGTGTCGGCGACCAGGGCTTTCAGCCGCGATTCGGCAACGTCGAATTGCTGGAGAAGAGAGGAGGGCATGGATGGCACCTATCGTCGGATCGCCACGACTTAGGATGTCGCGGACCGATTTTCCACCACTCCCGAATCGAAACAGCAATCGCTAGCGCGTTTGCGCGCCGACGCATTCGCCTCGCTCGGATTCTCGGCTCGTATCCACCTGACTTCGGTGTTGACCGATTGTAGCTTATGGGCTACGAATGGTCATGTACGAGGTGAGGCAGACAGCGGAATATGCGACTTCTTTTTCGAGCCTCCGGGATCGTCAAGGCCAAGGCAAGGATCGACGTTCGCATCAGGCGCATGTCGCTTGGCAATCTTGGTGACATGAAATTTTTCGGCGGCATCGGGGAGGTGAGGATCGACTTCGGTCCCGGTTACCGCGTCTATTTCTGAAACGCAGCGGAACGATGATCATATTGCTATGTGGGGGCGACAAGTCGACCCAGGCTTCCGATATCTCGGTGGCCAGACGATTGCCGCGGAATGGAAGAGGTGAAGATGACGACCGATACGACGCGCTGGGACGCCGCCGAGCATTTGGATGGTCCGGAAGCGATCGCGGCCTATATCGATGGTGCGATGGAAACCGGCGATCCCACGCTTATCTCCGCCGTGATGGGCGATGTCGCACGCGCCATCGGAATGACCCAGATCGCCAGAGAGACGGGGATGTCGCGAGAGTCTCTTTATCGCGCTTTAAGCGAAGATGGACGTCCTGAATTTGCAACGGTCGCCAAGGTCATGAAGGCCTTCGGCCTACGCCTCTCCGCCGTTCCATCCGCATGAATTTCAAGGCAGCGCCGCGAACCCCTCGCCGAACCCTTTGAGGTCGACCGGGATGCCGATGCCTTCTTCCGGCGTCTGGAAGACGATGAAGGTCGCGGACTTGCCGGTCTTCAGCGTGTCGAGCAGCGGCTTTTCCAGGATGACCTCGGCATAGCAGCCATCGCCGAAGCAGCGCACGAAATAGGCGCGCCCAATGTCCTTGCCGTCGACGTTCAGTCCCAGTCCGTTGGGCAGCAGCACGCCGAGCGGCGCCAGCACGCGCAGGATTTCGGCCTTGTTGTCGGCGGTGCGCAGGACCACCACCGAGAGCCCCATCTCCGGCCGGTCCTCGGCGATGACGTTCTGCATCATCACGCATTGCTCGGCGGTGGCGCCGGCCGGCGTGTCGCAGATGATCGACCAGGCGCCATGCGTGGCGCGGACCGCGCCGCTCTGCTGCGCGAGAACGGGCGAGGCCAACAGCGCCGCCGACCCGAAGGCGATGGCCAAGGCTTTGGAGAGTCCGGTTGTCATGAAGTCTCCGGTGCGAATCAAGGCGTGTTCAGCCGCAATCGTGGCAACTATAGGACAACGGCGATGGGCGAACAGCGACGGTCCGGCTTTTGCCCGCTTTTCGGCCGTTGCGCCTGGCGATCGCCGCGCTCGTCGCCGCGCAGCCTGACGACGCCCTCTCGCGGCGACGCCGGCGGAAGCGCAAAATGCCGCACGACCCGGCCGTCTGCTTCCTTGCGGTCGGAAACGGAGTATGGTTTGACCTGCCCGAAGCGGCATCGGGATCAGTCCCGGCGCGGAACGGCACGTGGCCGGATTCGTCCGTCCAAGCGGGAGCGAAAAAAGGGCGATGAAGAAAACCCTGACGAGCGTCGGCGCGATGGCCGCGGTCCTGGTGGCCTGCGCGGCCGCCCTGGCAGACCAGCCGCGTCCCTGGCAGATGCGGTTCCAGGAGGCGGCGACGCCGATCATGGAGCAGATCGAATGGTTCGAGGCCTATACGCTCTGGTTCGTCGTGCCGATCACGCTCTTCGTGCTCGGCCTCCTCGCCTATTGCGTGCTGAAATTCAGGGCGAGCGTCAATCCGGTTCCGTCCAGGACCAGCCACAATTCGCTCGTCGAGGTCGTCTGGACCGTCGGCCCGGTCGTCATTCTGCTGGCCATCGCCATTCCCTCCTTCAAGCTTCTGACGGCCCAGTATTCCCCGCCGGAAGAGCCGAAGCTGACGGTCAAGGCGACCGGCAACCAGTGGAACTGGGACTACGAATATCAGGTCGAGGATCCGCTTTCGTTCAATTCCGCGCTGTTGGCGGATGCCGATCGCGCCCCTGCCGGCAAGGAGGACCGCGCGGTCTATCCGCGCCTCCTGACCGTCGACAACGAGATGGTCGTGCCGGTGAAGACCCAGGTCCGCGTCCTCGTCACCGCGGCCGACGTGATCCACGCCTTCGCCATGCCGGCCTTCGGCGTCAAGAGCGACGCGGTGCCCGGCCGCATCAACGAGGTCTGGTTCAACGCCAGCAAGGAGGGGCTCTATTACGGGCAATGCTCCGAACTGTGCGGCAAGGACCACGCCTTCATGCCGATCGCGATCCGCGTCGTGTCGGACCAGCAGTACCAATCGTGGCTGACCATGGCGAAGGCCGATCTTCCGGGCGCCTACAAGGCGCTCGTGGCGTCGATCGACGGCGCCAGGTCGGTCGCGCTGGCCGGAAACTGACCCGGCGCGTCTCGGGAAATTCTAGGAACGGAGCCGACCATGGCAGGCGCTGCAACCCACGATGACCATCACGGCGCGCCCTACCAGGGCTGGACGCGCTGGGTCTACTCGACCAATCACAAGGACATCGGCACGCTTTACCTGATTTTCGCGATCTGCGCGGGCATCATCGGCGGCGCTTTGTCGGTCGTGATGCGGATGGAGCTTCAGGAGCCGGGCATCCAGATCTTCACCGGCCTGGCGTCGATGGTCTACGGCTTGAACGGCGACGCCGCCATCGACGGCGGCAAGTCGATGTACAACGCCTTCACCACCGCGCACGCGCTGGTCATGATCTTCTTCATGGTCATGCCGGCGATGATCGGCGGCTTCGCCAACTGGATGGTGCCGATCATGATCGGCGCGCCGGACATGGCCTTCCCGCGCATGAACAACATCT
>CAXTJQ010000024.1:0-34453 GCA_964244725.1 uncultured Rhizobiaceae bacterium | reverse complement strand
GCATCGAGGCCGCGCTCGATGAACGGGTCGTAGAGCGTGCCGACGGGCAGCAGCCGCTCGCCGAAGATCGAGTGCGAAAGCCCAAGCGCCGAGAGCATGATGAACAGGTTCATCTCGGCGATGCCCAGTTCCATGTGCTGGCCCCGCGGCGAGAAAGTCCAGTTGAAGGTCGAGGGGATGCGCTCGGTCTTGAACAGGTCGGCCATTTCCTCGCGCGCGAACAGCCCGCGCCGGTTGACCCACGCTCCGAGGTTGGTGGAGACGGTCACGTCCGGCGACGCGGTGACGACGCGCCGCGCGAGTTCGGTTTCCGCCTTGCCGAGTTCGTGCATCAGCAGGCCGAATCCGTGCTGCGTCGACATCGAGGGCGCGAGCGCGACTTCCAGCCGTGCGGGGACGGGTACGACCGGCGCGACATAGCGCCGGCGGCCCTTCTGGACGAACGGAACATTTTGCAGGAAAGTCGCCAGCGCGCTGACGGGCAGGTCGAGACCCTCGAACTGGTCCCATTCGCGGCCTTCGCGCACTTTCATCTCGACGCGCAGCATCTCGACCTGCGTCGGCGTCAGCAGCCCGGCATGGTTGTCCTTATGCCCGGCGAGCGGCAGGCCGAAGCCCTTGATCGTATAGGCGATGAAGCAGGTCGGCCGGTCGTGCGTCCGGGCATGCGCGAACGAGTCGAGGATCGAAGGCAGGTCGTGGCCGCCGAGATTGCCCATCAGGATCGCGAGTTGGTCGTCGTTGCGCGCCTCGATCAGCCGTGACGCCGGCCCCTGGTCGCCGAGATCGTCGAGCAGGCGCTTGCGCCATGCCGCGCCGCCCTGGAAGGTCAGCGCCGAATAGAGCTGGTTCGGGCAGGCGTCGATCCAGTCCCGCAGGCGCTCGCCGCCCGGCTCCGCGAAGGCGGCCTGCTGCAGCGCACCGTATTTCAGGATCACGACATCCCAGCCGAAATTGCGGAAAATCGCCTCGAAGCGCGACCACAGCCCCTCGCGCACGACCGCGTCGAGGCTCTGGCGGTTGTAGTCGACCACCCACCAGGTGTTGCGCAGTCCGTGCTTCCAGCCTTCGAGCAGCGCCTCGAAGATGTTGCCCTCGTCCATCTCGGCGTCGCCGATCAGCGCCACCATGCGCCCCTCGGGGCGGTCGAGCCCCCAGCCCTTGGCGCGCGTGTAGTCCTGCGCCAGCGAGGCGAACAGCGTCTGCGCCACGCCGAGCCCCACCGAACCGGTCGAGAAGTCGACGTCGTCGATATCCTTGGTGCGCGACGGATAGGACTGCGCGCCCTTGAAGCCGCGGAAACTCTTCAGCTTCTTCAGCGTCTGGATGCCGAGCAGATACTGGATCGCATGGAAGATCGGGCTGGCATGCGGCTTGACGGCGACGCGGTCTTCCGGGCGAAGCACCTCGAAATAGAGCGCCGTCATGATCGTCGCCAGCGAGGCCGACGACGCCTGGTGGCCGCCGACCTTGAGGCCGTCCGCGTTGTCGCGCAGATGGTTGGCGTTATGGATCGTCCAGGTCGCGAGCCACAGGACCTTTCGTTCCAGCGCCGCCAGGATCGCGAGCGGCGTCTCAGTCATCATGGGCCTCGTCGTCGCTGCCCATCGGCTCAATATCCGCCCTTCGTCCGGGGTCCGGTCGTTGCCGCGTCGCCGTTGCGCCTTGCGAGACGGGCGCGCACCAGATCGGCGGCGGCGTCGCGCACCAGGCTGATGTCGCTCGCGCCGGCGACGAGGTTGTAGCCGGCGTCGAACAGTTCGTCCCATCCGGCGCCGGCGCCCGGAACGGTGCCCATCCAGCGGCCGGACGCGCGGATCTGCGCCTCGCCCTCGGCGACCAGCGCGCGGGCGTCGGGATGGTCGAGCCGCTCCAGGAGGCCGATCGAGCCGGCGAGGTCGTTGACGCCGATGAAAACCATGTCGATCCCCGGCACGGCCGCGATCGCCGCCGCGTTGGCGGTCGCCGTCTTGGATTCGATCTGCACGATGAGCAGCAGGTTGTCCCTGGCGATTTTCATGTAGTCCGTGACCTTGCCATAGGCGGATGCCCGCACCGACGATGCCGAATAGCCCCGCCCGCCATGCGGAGGATAGAGGCACGCGCGCACGGCCGCCGCGGCCTGCGCGGCGTCCTCGACCATCGGGATCATGACGCTGTCGGCGCCGGCGTCGAGGACGCGCTTCAACGTGACGGGATCGTTCCACGGCACGCGCACGACGCATGGCGTCCCGGTATTGCCGGCCGCCCGCAGCATGTGGACGAGTTCGCCGAGTTCGCCCTGGCCGTGTTCGAGGTCGAGGATCAGGAAATCGAAGCCGGCATGGCCCATGACCTCGGTCATGGTCGGATCGCCGGATGAGATCCATGCGCCGAACACTTGGTCTCCGGCCGCGAGCCGCTTCTTCAATGCATTCGGTTTGAACACGGACGATCCTTCGGCGCGCGACGTTCGATCTCGAACCATGCCTGCGTAGGCGCTCGCCGGACTTTTGTGAAGCCGCGCCGCCCGTCCGGCGTCATGCGCCAGCGGTGCTGTGGTCGTAGACGCGGATGTTCGCCGAAATCGAGAACGCGGTGCGCCCTTCGATATCCGTCACGGCAAGATGCCACCGTCCGCCGGACCAAAAAGCAGGGTCCTCGACGAGAAGCCGGCAGACGCGCCGGCAGGCCTCAGCCCTGGCGTCTTCGGGAGAAGCCAGATCGAGCCCCGACTGATCGATGACCACCCGGTGATCGGTGACATGAAAGAAAAATTGCGGCATGGGCGAAGGCCCCAAGCTTAGACGCATACGAGTCGTGCACCCATGCCGACCCCCCGTCCTTAACAAAAGGTAGTACGTTTCCATGACATCTCAAGTGAAATGTGGGCCTTATAGCTATCAATTGACAGTCAAATGATATGTAACATCGTTTTATCTCTGGCGCTTACAGGCCCGCCAGGACTGAGAGCGGCTCGTGCTCCCGCCTAATCGAAAGGAGCTCGCAATGCCGCTTTATTTTTTCCACGTCATGGATGGACGCGCGATCGTCGACCTGGAAGGCACCAATCTTTCGAGTCTCGACGAGGTTCGCGATCAGGCAATTCGGACAGCTGGCGAAATTCTGGCAAAGGAGAAAACGATGCTGTCCAATAACATTCCTTGGATGATGACCGTCGCGGACGCCGGCGGCAAGACGGTCTTTTCTCTCAAATTCGAAGCTGTGATGCACAATTGAGGCTTTGCCAAAGACAGCGATTTTGAGGAGGGACCATGGCTCGGTTCGGTGCGGAGAAGCTTGCTCCGCTGTTCACCCAGCTTGGCAAGCGCGACGTGCTGACCGATCAGGAGCGCGACCGGCTGATTGGAGCGTTCTCGAGCGAGCGCATCTACGCACCGGGCCGGGACATTCTCATGGAGGGCGACCGACCGACCGCGAGCCAGCTTTTGCTCGAAGGCGTTTCCGGCCGCTACAAGGTGCTTGCGAACGGCGGACGCCAGTTGACGGCGGTCCACGTGCCGGGCGACTTCATGGATTTGCATGGTTTCCTGCTCAAGCGGCTTGCCCATGGCGTCGTTGCTCTGTCCGAATGCCGGGTGGCCTTGGTCGATCACGAGACCCTGCGCGACATCAGTGAGACCGCGCCGCATCTTTCACGCATGCTATGGCTGGACACGCTGATCGATGCGTCGATCCACCGCGAATGGATCGTCGCTATGGGCAGGCTGCCGGCCGATGCCCAACTCGGGCATTTTCTTTGCGAGATGTTTAAAAAGTTGGAGCTTGTCGGCCAGACCGAGGGTCACGGTTTCACGCTTCCGCTCACCCAGATGCAGCTTGCCGACGTGCTCGGCATTTCCGTCGTCCATGTCAACCGGAGCCTGCAGTCATTGCGCAAGCTCGGCCTCGTTACCTAAAAAGGCAAGGATGTGCATATCGACGATTGGGAGCGGCTGGCGGATTTGTCTCAATTCGACCCGCTCTATCTCTGCCTGGAGAAGGAGCCGCGATGACGATCAGGGCGAGGACGCCGCCCTGGCGCCGTTCGAAATCACGACGTAGCGGCTCTTCTTCGGCTCTCCGAAGACCAGCGGATATTTGTCGTCGAAGCGATCCGCGCGCCGGGCGATGACGAAACCGCCCGGATGCGCCGCGATCCAGTCGTCGACCATGCCGCTTTCGAGGCTGGTCACCGGCTTGACGAACCCCGCCAGAAACGTCAGTTCGCCTTGATAGCGGCCCGCGAACGCCCAGTCTGCCGACTTTCGCTCGGCCGCGAAGGCCGCCATCGGCGCAAGGTCGTAGCGCTGCAGCGCCGTGAAGGCCGCGATGCACTGGCCGACGGCGAACAGCGCCAGCATGATGGCGGCCGAAAGACGCAGAACCGGAAGCCGGATCGAGCTGCCGAACACGCCGAGAATTAAGATGACGGGCGGCAGCGCCGGCATCAGGTAATGCGGCTGCTTGCCCGAGATCAGGCTGAACACGACGACCACGAAGGCGATCCAGACCGCCAGGAACCGGATCGCCCTCTTGTCCTGGCGGCTGATTCCGGCACCGTCGCGGTAGCGCGCGAGCGGCCTCGAACGCCACAGATCGGCCGCCAGTCCCCAAGGCAGAAGCATCGGCGGCAGGCAGAGCACATAGAAATAGATCGGTCGGACGTGCGCGCTTTCGAGGTTGCCGGCGACGCGTCCGGCGGCCTGCCGCCACACCAGATTATAGGCGAAATCGAAGCCGGTCTCGGAGAAGGCCGGCGCGAGCCAGATGATGACCGGAAGAAAGGCGACGCCGATCGCCAGGCCGACCCCGGCCAGGAAGCGGCGCGATGGCAGCATCGAGGTTTCGTCGCGCCACGCCGGGTAGAACAGGATGGGCGCCGCGAGGTGTATGAGCACCACCGGCCCCTTGGCGAGCACGCCGAGGCCGATGCAGAGACCGGCCAGCGCCGCATGGCGCAGCCCCCTGCCCTTCGCGAACGCGATCAGTTCAAGCGCCGCCGCCAGAACCGTGACCGTCAGCAGCAGGTCGAACAGCACCAGGCTGGAATAGACGATGAAGGCGACGCTGCCGAGCATCAGCCACGGGAGTCGCTCCGCAAGACCGGTCTGGTCCGGAAACAGCGCCTGGCCCAGCTTCTGCGTCAGCCGGAGGGTCAGACAGGCGATGGCGTAGACGACAGCCATCGCCGCGCCCCGGCTTACCCCAACGAGGCTCCAGGCGAGGTCGATCGCCCAGAACAGAAGCGGCGGCTTCTGGAAATAGGGTTCGAAATTGAGCGTCGGGACGAACAGGCTTTTTTGCAGGTACATTTCCCAGGCGACGGTCAGGTAGCGCGTCTCGTCGACCGACAGCAGCGGCCGGGCGGCGTAGGAAACAAGGAAGAACAGGCCAAGCAGGAGATACGGCAAGGCCCCGTTCACGGCAGGCTTCAAGGGCATCAACGCCCTGCGTTCCGTGCGCCGGGCGCGGCGTCGGACGGCCGGCTTAGGATGATGTTGCGGCCGTAGATGAATAGCCCTGTCGATTGCCCGATGATGAAGACGATATCGCGCTGGTGGATCGCATAGGCCAGCAGCGTCAGGCCGCCGGCGATGCTGAAATACCAGAAGGCGCGCGGCACGACGCTCCGCCGGCTTCGCTCCGAGGCGATCCATTGGACGAAAAACCGCATGAAGAACAGGGTTTGGCCCACGAGGCCGATCGCAAGCCAGACAGCCGTGCTTGTCATCGTCATTGTTTGTCTTCGCTGATATCCCGAGGATCGTAATCGTGAGGCAGCCTCCGGCGCATCAGCCAGGCGGCGCCCGCCAGGTCGACCGCGCCGACCAGCGCCCGGTTCCAGAAGCCGTATTTGGATTGCCCGTGCGTGCGTGCGCGGTGCGAGACCTGGACATGCGCCAGCCGCACATTGGCGCGCAGCAGCATGGCCGGCAGGAAGCGGTGCAGGTGGTCGAAATAGGGCAGCGCCAGGAAATCCGCGCGGCGCATCAGCTTCAGGCTGCATCCCGTGTCGCGCGTGCCGTCGGCGAGCAGCCAGCCGCGAAGGCGATTGGCGAGCCGCGACGAGACCCGGCGCAGGAGACTGTCCCTCCGCACCGCGCGCTGTCCGAGGACCGCGAGCCTTGCGCCGGGCGCACGCTCCCTTTCGTAGCGCGCGAAAAGGAGGGCGATATCGGCGGGATCGTTCTGCAGATCGCCGTCCATGAACACCACGAGTTCCTGCGTCGCCGCATGCGCGCCCGACCAGAACGACGCCGACTGTCCGAGCGGACGGCCGTGGCGGATGACGCGCAGCATCGGCACGTCACTGGCGATCTCGCGCAGGATCGCAGGCGTCCGGTCGGTGCTGCCGTCATCGACATAGACGATTTCGCGCACCGGGCTGGTCGAAGCCGCCTCCACGATCTCGCCGATCAGCGTCCGGAGATTGTCTTCCTCGTCGAGGACGGGGACGATCACAGAAATCAAGTCTCGTTTCCTCGTCCAATCCGGCGTCGGTGTTCACGCTCGCACATCCGGTGGTGCGCGCGGGCGCCGAACGGCGCGGGTGGATCGGGGCGGAGTGTCTTTGCCGCCGCCAAACAGGTGTCGCTCGTATCACATCTTGCAAGCCCGTCGCATCGAAAGCTGACGGCAGCCTGAAGGCGTGGGTCCGATGACGGCCGCATCCGCCGTCGCTTTTCCTGTTGACGAAAGCGTGCGGACGATCTTTTATTGGACAGGTTTGAACAGGTGGCCTGAACAGGCAAGCCATGAGCCGCAAGGCCCTTCTCCCTTCCCCCGGCGCAGGCAAGCCCGAGCGCATAGCGACGGTGCTCGAAAACGAGATCCGTTCTGGGTTGTTGGGCTTCGGCGATCGGCTCCAGAGCGAGAACGAGCTTGTCCAACGCTTCGCCGTCAGCCGCAACACTGTGCGCAAAGGGCTTGTGGAGCTGTCGAGCCGGGGCCTGATCACCACCAAGGTCGGGATCGGCTCTTTCGTGACCTTCGATGGGATGCCGGTTGACGACGCCGTAGGCTGGTCGCGCGCGCTCGCCAACGCCGGCGCCAATGCGCAGACCCGGACCTTGCGGTTCGAGATCATCGAGGACGCCGCGCTCGCGGCCCAACTCGCGATCGAGAACCGCGCTTTCATCGCGCTCGACCGCGTCCGCGCCGACGCCGGCGACGGCCATGCGATCTCGATCGAGCGCAGCCGCCTGCCGCTGTCGCCGGAACTCGAGGATATTCCGCTGCGCGGCCTGCGCGAAGGGTCGTTGCATCAAACGCTGCGCGGCGCGGGCCTTGTGCCCGATCACGGCGAGGAATGGGTCGACATCGAAATGCTGAGCGAGGACGACGCCGCGATCCTCGGCTGCGCGGCGGGAACGCCGTTCCTGCGGGCGCGGCGGCTGACGCGCGCGGTCGACGAGCGCCCGATCGAATATGTCACCAGCCTGCTCAACCCGGCGCATTTCGCGCTGCACCTGGAATTCTGAGCCATGGACGCGATGGCCGCCGACACGATGCTCGACCGCGCGATGGCGGCGCTGCTCGGCGGCGCGCTCGGCGACGCGCTCGGCATGCCGACGCAACTTCTTTCGCCGGCCCGGATCGCATCGGCCTATGGCGCCGTCGAAGGTTTCGTGACGCCGCTCGCCGATCATCCCGTTTCGAAGGGCCTCGCCGCCGGGACGATCACCGACGACACCGAGCAGGCCCTGCTGCTGGGCCGGCTGCTCTTAGCCTCGCCCGGGGCCTTCGACCACAGGCGCTGGGTCGCCGCGCTGCTCGACTGGGAGCGCGAGGTCAAGGCGCGCGGCAGCTACGACCTGCTCGGTCCCTCGACCAAGCGCGCGCTCGACGCGATCAACGCCGGCATGTCGCCCGAAGAGGCCGGACGCAGCGGCGACACCAATGGCGCGGCGATGCGCATCGGACCCGTCGGCATCCTGATGCCGCACGAGCCGCTCGATGCGCTGGTGGAAAAAGTCGCCGAGACCTGCCAGGCGACGCACAACACATCGATCGCCATCGCGTCGGCAAGCGCGGTCGCGGCCGCCATCAGTTTCGGTGTCGCCGGCGGCGATTGGCGCACGGCCAGCGATCGTGCCGTCGCCGCGGCGAGACAGGGCGCCAGGCACGGCAACTGGACGGCGGGCGGCGACATCGCCGCCAAGATCGCCTGGGCGCGCGATCTCGTGCGCGGCAAGCCCGCGCCGGAGGCGATCAGCCTGATCGTCGATCTCATCGGCACCGGCGTGGCGAGCCAGGAATCCGTCCCGGCCGCCTTCGCCGTGATCGAGGTCGCCGGCGGCGACCCGTGGCGGGCGGCGGTGATCAGCGCCAATCTCGGCGGCGACACCGATACGATCGGCGCGATCGCGACGGGAATGGCGGGCGCATGCGCCGGCATGGCGGGATTGCCGACCGACAGGATCGCCGGCCTCCGGGGCCTCGACCCGGCCGAGGTGCGCTTCCTCGCGGTGGATCTGGTCGCCGCGCGCAGGGCGCGGTTGGGACCAGCGCGGGGCGCGGCGTCATGAAGGCGACCCGTCTCATCCATGTCGGCAGCGCCGTGGTCGACTACGTCTACCGCGTCGATGCGCTTCCCAGGCCAGGCGAGGACAAGACGGCGGACGCCTATGCGCGGATCGTCGGCGGCGGCTTCAACATGATGGTCGCCGCTTCGCGGACCGGTATGCGGGTCGCCTTCGGCGGTCAGCACGGAACCGGGCCGAACGGCGATTTCCTGCGCGCCGCCTTCGCTTCGGAAGGCATAGCGGCGCTGATGCCGCCCTCGTCGGTCCTGGACACCGGCAATTGCACCGTGATCGTCACGGCGGATGCCGAGCGCACCTTCGTCTCATGGCCGGGCGCGGAAGGCATCCTGACGCGCGCGCTCCTCGCGGAGGTTTCGTTGCGCCCGGGTGACTGGGTCTTCACCTCCGGTTATACGCTGAGCTACCCGGCCAGCCGCGACGCGCTCGCGCAATTCATCGAGGCGCTGCCGGACGATTGCGCCTTCGTGCTCGATCCGACGCCCGTCGTCGCCGATGTCCCGCGCGATGTCCTAGACAGGGTCCTCGCGCGCGCCACCTGGCTGAGCTGCAACACCGCCGAGGCGGCGGTCATCGCCGGGCATGGCGATCCGGAGACGCTGTCGGCGCGCCTGATCCAGATCCATTGTCCCCGAGCGCACGGCGTCGTCGTCCGGTCCGGCGCGAAAGGCTGCATCGTCCGTCTCGCCGACGGGCGGTCCCGGATAATTCCTGGTTTTTCCGTCGCGGCGATCGACACGAACGGCGCCGGCGACACCCATATCGGCGCCTTCGTCAGCGCGCTTTCGCGCGGCGACGACCCTTTCGAGGCCGCCCGCTACGCCAACGCGGCGGCGGCGATCTCGGTGACGCGCCATGGCGGCTCCTCGGCGCCGACCGACCCCGAAATTCAAGCCTTTCTCGGCCGGGAGAGCGCCTCGGCCGCCGCCCCGCGCGCGCACGACATCGCCAATCATGCCTGACGAAGATCAACAAGGGAGAGGACTGCCATGCGCCTGCCAAGACTGACATCGATCCTGACCGCGACCGCCATCTTCACCGCCGGCCCGACCCTCGCCGCGCTCGCCGCCGAAGTCCATGTCCTCAACTGGAAAGGCTACGGCGCCGACGAACCCTGGGCTGTCGAGGCCTTCGAGAAGGCGACCGGCGACACGGTCGTCAACGACTTCTTCAACTCCGAGCAGGAGATGCTGACCAAGATCCGGACCAATCCCGGCTTCTACGATGTCGTGATGATCAACGCCGCCTTCAACGACCAGGCGATGGCCGAGAAGCTGATCCAGCCGATCGATGTCTCCAAGTTGTCGAACTACGCCGACATCAGTCCCGAAAAGGCGTCCTCGCCGATGCTCGGTCATGACGGCAAGGTCTATGGCGTGCCGTGGGTCTGGGGTCTGACGGCCGTCGCAATCAACGACAAGTCTTTTCCAACGCCGCCAACCAGCATCTCCGTGATGTGGGACGAGGCACACAAGGGCCGCGTCGTGATCCGCGACGACGCTGTCGAAGCCGTCCAGTTCGGAGCCATCGCGACCGGGCAGAACATCAACGACATCAAGGACATGGATGCCGTCAAGACGAAGCTGACATCGCTCATCCCGCAGATCCGCACCTTCTGGAGTTCCGAAAACGACTGGAACCAGATGGTCGCATCCAACCAGATCGACATCGGCACCTATTGGAGCGGCTCGGCCGACCGCGCCAAGACGCAGTTCAAGCTGCCGGTCTCGCTGGTCGTGCCGGACGAAGGCGCGGTGGCCTGGCTGGACGCGTTCTCGATCCCGGTAGGCTCCAAGAACGTCGCGGGCGCGCAGGCCTTTATCAACTACATGATCGACCCTGCTTTTTACGTCGAATGGGTCACCAAGGTCGGCGCGCCCGTCTCGGCCAACGTCAAGGCGGTCGCGGCGCTGCCGGAAAATGCCTTCAACCGCAAGGTGATGGGCGATCCGGCGGTCGCCAAGCGCATTCAGTTCCAGGCGCCGATCACCGACGCGCAGCGTGAGAAATACCTGGCGCTTTGGCAAGACCTGAAGGTCAACGTGAAATAGCCGGGGGAACGGCACGGGGACGACGGCGGGAAGGCCGGGTTCCCGACGCGCTGCCGTCGGGACCTTAGGACGAAAGCCGCTCGATGACCGCGCCGCAGCCGGAGAGCTTTTCCTCCAGCCGCTCGAAGCCTCGGTCGAGGTGGTAGACGCGATTGACGATCGTCTCCCCTTCGGCCGCAAGGCCGGCGATGACCAGCGACACCGAGGCGCGCAGATCGGTCGCCATGACCGGCGCGCCCTTCAGCGTCCTGACGCCCTCGATCGTCGCGGTCTGTCCCGAAAGCGTGATGTGGGCGCCGAGGCGCGCCAGCTCCTGGACGTGCATGAAGCGGTTCTCGAAGATCGTCTCCGTGATGTGCGAACGGCCCTCGGCCATCGTCATCAGGCCCATGAACTGCGCCTGAAGGTCGGTCGGGAAGCCCGGGAACGGCTCGGTGGTGACGTCGACGGGCTGGATGCAGTGGCCGTTGCGGCGGATGCGGACGCCGGAATTGGTCGGGATCACCTCGGCGCCGGTCTGCGCGATAACGTCGAGCGCGGTCTGCAGAAGATCGCGCCGCGCGCCTTCGAGCAGAACGTCGCCGCCCGCCATCGCCACCGCCATCGCATAGGTGCCCGTCTCGATGCGGTCCGGGATGACTCTATGGCGCGCGCCCGACAGCGACTCGACGCCCTCGATGGCGATCGTCGAGGTGCCCGCGCCCTCGATCCTGGCGCCCATGGCGATGAGGCATTCGGCGAGGTTGACGACTTCCGGCTCGCGGGCGGCGTTTTCGAGAACCGTCTCGCCGCGCGCCAGCGCCGCGGCCATCAGCGCGACATGCGTGCCGCCGACCGTCACCTTCGGGAACGTGTGGCGGTTGCCCCTCAGCCGGCCGTTTCTGACCTTGGCGATCACATAGCCGTTCTCGATATCGAGTTCCGCGTCGAGCGATTGCAGCACTTCGAGCAGGAGGTCGACGGGCCGCGTGCCGATCGCGCAGCCGCCGGGCAGCGAGACCTTCGCCACGCCCATGCGCGCCAGCAGGGGACCGACGACCCAGAAGCTCGCCCGCATCTTGGAGACCAGTTCATAGGGCGCGGTCGTGTCGACGATGTTGCGCGCCGTGAAGCTGATCGTGCGCGAATAGCCTTCGCCCTGCTTCTCGCCGCGCCCCTTGACGGCATAGTCGACGCCGTGATTGCCGAGGATGCGGATCAGTTGCTCGACATCGGCCAGATGAGGGACGTTCTCGAGCGTCAGCGTGTCGTCCGTCAGCAGCGACGCGATCATCAGCGGCAGCGCCGCGTTCTTGGCGCCCGAGATCGGGATGCGTCCGTTGAGGCGGTTGCCGCCGACGAGCCTGATGCGGTCCATGCGTCCTATCTTTCTCGTAAATCAGCCGGCTTTGCCGCGCTTTCTGAAGAACGCCGCTCTAGACCATGAAACCGGGCCGTTCAAGGAACGCGAGATGACGGCCCGATGCGGATGCCTCGGAGCGTGTCTATCAATCGCCGTCCGTTGCCGGCGGCGCGGCAGCCGGGTCGACATCCGCCGGTTTGAGACGCCGCTGGCGCGCCTGCGCCTTGCGCCTGGCCAGATTGGCGCGCAGTTCCTCCGCCGCGCGCGCGACGCGGCTGGAGGGCTTCGGCTTGTCGTCGATCGGTCTCTTGGTCATCGCGTCCGGCCTTGCTGGCGATCTCCATAGCGCCGGTCCGGCGGCGGCTCAACCGGCTTGCGCTCGACAGGACCATGTGGCAGAAGTCCGCCGCATCCGGAAAGCTGCGGTAGCTCAGTGGTAGAGCACTCCCTTGGTAAGGGAGAGGTCGAGAGTTCAATCCTCTCTCGCAGCACCATCCTATTCACCCCTGAAATGATTAAAGCGCTGACACGCGAGGGTTGCGCACGTTTGGATGTTGAAGATACCTTGGCGGAACGCAAGCGGGATGCAGCAGGGGTTGGGAGCCGACGATGCGCAGAGGCCACGAGTTCGCGGCTCTGGTTTACAACGTGCTCGTCATGGACGGACGTTACAGCGTTAAGGAGATCGCCGGCCGGTTCGGCATGCCGTACGATACGTTCTACGCCCGCATCGCCAACCGGACGTCGTTCAGCGCGGAAGAGATAAGGCTGCTGTTGCGGCTTGTGCCGGACGTGCGTCTGGCGGCCTGGCTCCTCGAAGGGACGCCGTTCCTGCCCGCGGCGCGGCCATCGAAACCGGAGGCCGGGGAAAACTTCGCGGAATCGATCCGGCGCAGTTCGATCATGATGCTGGTCGAGGCGGGCGAGGTGGCGCACCAGATCGAGACCGCCATCGCCGACGGGATGATCGACCATGCCGAGGCGAGGCTGATCCAAGAAGACATCGAAACCGCCGAGCGCGCATTGCTGACGCTCAGGGAACACGTCCGGCGCGCGACGGGCCATCGCAATCGCGCAGGGGGAGAAGCATGAACGCGATCGACAGGAACCAGGCCTTCCTCGGAAAGGACCCGTCGCTCTACGAGCCCGATCTCTGGCGGCCGGCGCAAGTGATCCCGATCTCTGCCTTCAGGCAGATCTTCCTGTGGCCGCTCGCCCTGCACAGCAAGGCGATGGAAGGCGCCGGCGGCGCCGTTTGCGCCATCAAGGAGGTGCGGAAGCAGATCGGGCGGAGCGGGCTGTGGAAGCCGGTCGACGACCTGTCGAACCATGCCGGCGCTGGCATGACGCCCGCCGACAAGGCGCAGCGCTATGCGGAGTTCGTCTTTTTCCACGATTTCATCCAGAACAATCTTTTCGGTCCGGCCAGGCCCGAGAACGGCAAACGCCCGATCGCGCTCTATGAGCGCATCGGCCGCTACCGCGTCCGGGCGATGGCGGACGAGCAGAACGGGGGCGGCTGGTTCGAGGCGGAGATCGTCCGCTTCAACCTCTACAGCTTCTCGACCGGCGCGGCGATGCTCGTGCTGGAGATCGACTTCGGCGCCAATCCGAAGGTCAGGCCGAACGAGCGCTCCGAACGCGGTGACCGGCCGGGCGAGCCCGAGCCGATGACGCTCGCCCATGTCCAGACGTTCATCGACTTGTTCCGCCGCGCCTATGTGCCCTATTTCTACCCGCGGAATGGCGAGTCCTGGACCGAGGAGCCGACGATCGAGGGCGGCGGCGAGGGCAAGGCCGGACTGGTGATGCGCTACGTCTCCATCACGTCGGAAGACGAGCGGACGCCGCTCTACGATTGGACCGTCGCCGCTCCGGACCCGGCCTACGATCTCGCGCGATCGGAAGCCAGCGTACGAATCGATCCGGACCCCTCGGACAAGCGCCATTGCGGTTCGCCGCCGGTCTTCGCGCACTGGAAGGCGATGATCGCGCCGCTGGTGCTTTCCGGAACGGAGGAGGCGAAACAGCACGGCGCGCGGGAATTTCGCCAGGTGGTCGACGAGCGGGTCCCCTGCATGTCGTTCGTCGCCCTTGCTCCACAATGGGGCCTCGACAAGGACACGGTGCGCGGCGTGACGCGCGGCGACTGGATCCGGCTTTGCTTCGCCGACAGGGCCGGCACGGACACGCTGCCCTATTCCCACCATTTCCTCGGCGATTTCGAGACCGAGTGCTGCTACGACCGCTTCTTTCCCAGCGGCGCATCCACGGAGGCCACGTCGCGCATCGTTTGCGCCGGCTATCATTTCGCCATGGTGGGCGCCGGCGGCTTCTTCGAGACGACGATGGTGACGCATTTCCGACGGCATTATTTCCAGCTGGGCCTGGCCGTACACATGGAACTCGCCTCCCTGCTGGCCACGTCGAGCCGCGTGACGAGCGCAGTGCGGGAGTTTTCCGAGAGCGACAACGCCGAAACGCGGTGGTTCCAGGGCAAGATGCAGGCGATCCACAGCGATTTCCTGGAATTCGTTCATCTCTTTCGCTTCACCGGCATGTCGAATCAGTTGCAGCCGAGCGAGCTCCTGGCGCTGTGGCGCAAGCGCCTCGGCCTGCAGGCCCTGTTCGAGGATGTGAAGGACGAGATCGAGACCGCGAACGCGTTCCTCTTCGCAAAGGACGCCGCCGGCCAGACCGAGAAGGCGGGCCACCTGAACGTGCTGGCCGCCATCGGCGTCGTCTTCAGCCTGGCCTTCAGCTTCCTAGCGCTGAACCCTCTGTTCGATTCGGGCACTTTCAGTCTCAAGACCGCCCGGACAGGATGGATGGTCGTTTTCGGCGTATCGGCGATTTGGGTCGCCCTCGGCCTCGGATTGTATAAACTTGCGATCTGTATCGGATCGACGCGCATCCGATGGGTGCGGGGGGACGCCGTGATCGGGATGCTCGCCATGCTCGTTGCGGGTCTCCTTATATTGACCGTCCTGAGCTATTTTCTGATCCCCCTGCTGACCCGCTTGGTCCCGGCCTGACGGCTTGAACGGGCGCTATGAAGCGGCCCAAAACGGGCCGTTTGGCGAAAACCCTCTTGGAAAACGATTTTCCTGATCAAAATCAGTTGTTTGCGGAGTGATTTACGACATTTGTTCGCGGATCGTTCGCCGTCGAGCCGAAATTTCGGTCGACCTTGTTGGAAAGGCGGCAATATTTTTGAGCTTGACGAATGCCTTGCGGAGAGGCTGTACTGCGTCTCGCCGCTTTTCACCGGATTGAGACTCTACCTCCGTCGCCTTGCTCCACCTTGAATGTACTGCGTCTCGCCGCTTTTCACGCGGATTGAGACTGGCAGCGCCCAACTCTCCGATTGTATACTGACGTACTGCGTCTCGCCGCTTTTCACGCGGATTGAGACTAGCAGGCGCTGGCCGCGATTAAAGCCGCTTGGTACTGCGTCTCGCCGCTTTTCACGCGGATTGAGACCTTTGCCGACGCCGTAGCGGGCTTGTCGTCGGTACTGCGTCTCGCCGCTTTTCACGCGGATTGAGACTAGCAGGCGCTGGCCGCGATTAAAGCCGCTTGGTACTGCGTCTCGCCGCTTTTCACGCGGATTGAGACCAGCCGTCATCGTCGCCGTTGTAGTGGCGGGGGTACTGCGTCTCGCCGCTTTTCACGCGGATTGAGACGCACGTTCATCATGCTCTCGCGCTTCCTTTGTACTACGTCTCGCCGCTTTTCACGCGGATTGAGACTTATGGCGGCTCCAACCGGCACGATCCTCGCGGTACTACGTCTCGCCGCTTTTCACGCGGATTGAGACCTGACGCAGCCGGAAAGAGTGAAAAGTGCGATGTACTGCGCCTCGCCGCTTTTCACGCGGATTGAGACGTATTGCAGGCCGGCTTGCGTCGGCTCGGTGGCGTACTGCGCCTCGCCGCTTTTCACGCGGATTGAGACTTGCTGGGCTTTTTGTTTTTGGGGCGGACAAGGTACTGAGCCTCGCCGCTTTTCACGCGGATTGAGACCACGTAAGTCGTGCCAGCGTTGCGCGACTGGCGTACTGAGCCTCGCCGCTTTTCACGCGGATTGAGACGCGCAGCCCGAGGGGCACTTAGACCAGATGAGTACTGAGCCTCGCCGCTTCTCACGCGGATTGAGACCCCAGCCGCCTGGGAAGGCGGCGTGCAGGGCGTACAGAGCCTTGTGAGCCTCGCCGCTTTTCACGAGGATGGAGACTGTTCGCTAAACCCGACAGACCTGACTGGCCATACTGCGGCCGGTTTCACGCGGATCGGAACCGGCCGCGCGGCCTGTCGCGGCGCGCCTGCCATCCCTGCCGGCACATTCTCAAAATCCGCCGACAATTTTTGGTTGAATCTGTTTCGGCGATCTGCATTCTGTTGGCCGGGGTGGGATTTCGGCGATGTCGTTTTTGTTTCGGTTCGAGGCGACTGATTTCGACAACACTGTCTTCGACATGCCGAGGCTTTCGGCGATTCGAGGCGCGTCGCTGAGCTATCTCTACGCGCCCGAGCGGGTGGCGCGCGCGCTGCGGGGCAAACTGGGAGAGGACCAGGTCGAGGAAATCTATGCCGGGGCGTCGCAGGGCGCGTGGCGTCTCCGCGCCGGGCAAGCCGATGCGGCGGCGGCGGCGGAAGCGGTCCGCGAGGCGCTCGGCGTCAACGACCTCCGCGGCGACAAGCCGACCGGCGCCCACGCGCACATGGCCTACGTCACCGCGCTGGTCGAGGGCGACGACATCGCCGCCCTGCATCGGGCCGAGGCGATCAACGCGCTGCGGATGGTGCAGGGCGACGGCTTTCCCCTGCCCGCCTTCGACATGGCGTCGACCGCCTACGACGAATACGGCGATCGCGCCCGCCCCGTCGCCCGAGGCCGCAAGATCGGCGCATCGCCGGTTTCGCAATGCTGTTTCGACCGCCATGAATTTGGACGCGAGCAGCGGCAGAAATTCTACGGGCGCATGAGCGGGAGGGCGAACATTTCGGCCGACTTCACGGAGAGTTTCGAGAACCTCGTCAGGAGCCCGCCGCCGGGCCTGTCGGAATCCGCGCGCGGCAAGCTCGCGGTGTTCTACGCGGACGGCAACAAGCTCGGGGCGCACCGCGACGCCGCCAAGGCCAGGAGCGGGATCGACGGCCTCAAGGCGTTCTCCGAGCGGTTCCTGGCCAATCAGCGCGACCTTCTGGGCAGGATCATCGACTGGCTCGAGGCGGGCAAGAGCCAGCGCCGCGACGAGTTCCTCGATCCGGAGAGGAATTTCCGGTTCGAAACCCTGATGTGGGGCGGCGACGAGATCCTGTTCGTCATGCCGGGGTGGCTCGCCCTGGAGTTCGCGGAAGGCTTCGAGCGATGGACCCAGGGCTGGACCTCGTCCCTCGGCCAGCCGATCACATTCTGCTGCGGCCTCGTCATCGCCGGCCACAAGACGCCGATCCGTCAGATGAAGAACGTCGCCACGAGCCTGGCGGACCACTGCAAGACCTTAACGAAAGACGGCAAGCCGATCGCCGCGCTGCAGGTCGAAGTGTTCGAGGGCCTGGCGCTGCCGGATGGCGGCCTGAGCGAATACCGCAAGAATCTCTATTTCGGACGGCGGGGCGCCGCGTCCGAAGAGGTCGAAGCGATCGAGGCGCAACTGGCGATCTGCGGACACCGGGCGATCCATGATCTCGTCGCCGCGATCGCCGAACTGAAGGAGCAGAAGACGGTCCCGCGATCCCAGATCTACAATCTGCTGCGCGCCGCGGCGCACGATGGTACATGGCGGGAAACGGCGAAAGACGCCGACGGCAAGACGATCAGGGACCGGTACGACGAATACTGCAGGTTGGCGGGCGAAGGGGTCGCGCCTCAAGCCTTTAAGCTCGACGTTCTCTCGCCGATCGAGGGCCTCGTCTACCAGCGCGAAGACGGCGGAACGGCGGCCGTGCCCAAGCCGGCCTTCGCCCTGAGCATCGGCATGATCGCGACGCTCTGGGACTACGTCTGCCCGCTGGAAAAAGAGGCGGATACCGCACATGGCTGAGCGCAGGGTCTATTCGATCACCATCCGCGTCCGCAGCCCCTTCATGTTCGAGGGTACGGCCAGTTCGAAGATGGGCGTGGACAGTTCCTTCCTGAAGAACGAGGAAGGCCGCCCAATCATCCCGGCGACGCAGATCAGGGGCGTTCTGCTCGCCGCCCTGGCTCAGAACGGCAACGACGCACGAGCGCTTCTCGACAAAAAGGCCTTGCGGTTCCTGTTCGGAGACAAATCCAACCCGAACGGAGACGGCGCGCCGAATGCGCCTGAGCGGGGCGTGGCGTTGTTCTCCGATCTGGTCGGCCCGCCGGCCAGGGACTCGCTTCAAACCACGCGCATCAGGATCGACGAGGAGACCGGCGCCGTTGCCCGCGGCGCGCTGCAGGTCATCGAATTGTCTCACCCCATGGGCTCGGTATGCGACTTCGTCGGCGGGCTCGTCGTCCGTTGGCGCGATCCATCGCTGGCGCACCCGTTCGAGACCGCCATCGCGAAGGCGCTCAGGCTCATTCCGGCGATCGGCGC
This sequence comes from uncultured Rhizobiaceae bacterium, assembly GCA_964244725.1. Classification (GTDB taxonomy): domain Bacteria; phylum Pseudomonadota; class Alphaproteobacteria; order Rhizobiales; family Rhizobiaceae; genus Kumtagia. The sequence continues at coordinate 15,964 of CAXTJQ010000024.1, read as the reverse complement.
CTATAAGAGCGCCGGGTTCGGCGAGGTTGTCCCGGACGGCTGTGCGTTCGCCGAGACCGAGCGGCGGTCCCTGTCCGCTGCGACGCCCGCCGAGGCGCGCCAGCCGACCAGGCAGGGCTACCGGGTCACGTTCGACCGCCCTTTGCTGGTCGACAGCCGCCAGGTGGAGGGCAACCAGTTCCACGGCGCCACGATCGTTCCCGGATCGGTTTTCAAGGGTGCGCTGGCCGAACGTTTGAAGGTCGCCGGCGAGGATCCCGAAACGGGGGCCAAGCTCGGACCGGCCTTGTCGCAGGCGCGGTTTTCGCATGCCTTTCCGCTCGACGAGAAAGGCAAGGCGACCGATCTGCCCTTGCCGATGTCGCTGATTGCAAACGCGGACGCCTTTGCCGACCTGTCGTCCCTCGCGCAAGGACAGTCGTGCCTTTGGGATGGCAAGCCGGCCGCCTTCGTCTGCGACGGCAAGGACAAGACGAAGAAGGCCGCGCGCCATCTGCTGGGCCTCGCCGCCGCGAACCTGCCCGACGTCGAGCGCACCCATGTCAAGATCGATCCCGAATCATTGGCGGCGGAAGACACCGCTCTCTTTTCCTTTCGCGCGGTATCGACAGTCGGCAGATCGTGGGCGTTCGAAATCGACACCGGGCGGGTCGCCGACCGCGAGCTGGCGTCACGCCTTGTCCGGCTGGTCGGGCAAGGCCTCGATGGAATCGGCAAGACGGGCGCCTGCGCGACGCTGACGGCGCAGGCCGCCTCCGGCGATGACGTCTTCGAAGGCGACGAGATCACGCTGATGCTGACCACGCCGGCGGTCATGTTCGATCCCGCGAAGGCGGCCGCGACGCCGGCGTCGGAGGTCTACAAATCCTACTTCTCCGAGCGCCTCGGCGGCGCGGCGCTGCAGAACTGGTTCGCGCGCCGGTCGCTCTCCGGGGGCTATGTCGCGACGCGATATCGCGCTTATGGCGGCGCCTATTATCCGTTCGTGCTGACGGCGCCCGGATCGGTGTTCCGTCTCCGCTGCGCGACGAGCGAAGCGAAGGCGGCCGTTGGCCAGGCCTTGCGCTACGGCCTGCCCGTCGCGCTTCTCGACGGCGCCGAGCCCACATGGCGGACATGCGCCTTCGTTCCGGAAAACGGCTTCGGGGCGATCATGCGCAATCCCTCGGCCGGATTGATGCCGGCTTCGTTGCAGATCGTGGAGGCCGCGCATGTTCGCTGACCGCTGGAACTACAGCTTCGCACTCGAGGCGATGACCCCGTTCCACGTCGGCGACGGCGGTGTCGCGATCATGCCGAAAGCCGATTTGGAGACGGCGCCCGGGTATCAGACGATCGTCAGAGACTTCGACGGCCAGCCCTATCTGCCATCGGCGACCCTCAAGGGGTGCCTCAAACAGATCGCCCGCGAAATCGCCGATCTGGACAAGGCGGCGCTGGACGCGCTCTTCGGGGAGGTCAAGGACGAGGACAAGTCCAAGGACAATGAGGACGACGATAAGAAGAAGAAGCGCGGGCGCATGGGACTGCTTCTGCTGCGCGGCGGAAGCGTAATCGCGTCGAGCGCGGCACCGGTGGACGCGCTGCCGTACGGCGAAGCGCTCGTCCTGCGGAACGCCTTCGTCGCGGCCCGGACGTCGATCGACCCACACAGCGGCACGGCGGCCGACCACAAGCTCTTCATGCAGGAAATGGCGCCGAAAGGATTGCAGTTTGCCGTGCGCGCCACGCTGATGGACCGTGGGCCGAACGCCGGAAGGGCGCACGCTGCCTGGCTCCGCGTCATCGCGGCGATCCTGCGCGACGGGATGTTCCTCGGCAAGGCAAGGGCGGACGGGCAAGGGCAGTTCGCCGTCAAAGGCGGAAGCGTCGGGGAAATACGGCAGGTGCTGACCGCCGGCGTTCTGAAAAGCGATCCGCCGCGGAGGATTGCCGAGACGGCCGGCCGGGATGAGCGAAGCGAGCGCCATTCCTTCGCGCTGGAATGCAGGACCCCATTCCTGGTAGTCGATTCCTCGCGCAAGGGGGCGGGCAAGGAGACCGCCAAGAAGGACGGCGCTGCCCAGGTCTTCGCGCAGCGCGTGTCGAAGAACGAGCCGTTGCTGTTGGGGTCGTCGATCGCCGGCGTCCTGCGAAACCGCGCCCAATGGCTCCAGAGCCTCGCTGAACTGCGCGGCGAAGCGGAGGCGGCCGAGGCCGGCGGCATCGATCCCGTCGACTGGCTGTTCGGCACGAGCGACCAGCAGGCGCGCGTGGCGCTCCGCAACGTGAAACTGTCGCGCGCCAGCCTCGAAGCGGTCACCTCGCTGAAGGTCGACCGCTTTTCGAGCGCGCCGGTGCATGGCGCGCTGTTCACCACCGAGGCGTTTTCCGGAACCCGTCTGGCCTTCGACCTGAAGCTGGTCAGGCGCGGCGAGGAGCCGGCCAACCCCGCCGCGGAACGCCTTCTGGCGGCGCTGGTCGCCGACATCGGAAGCAACGGCCTGCGGCTCGGCCACGGCGCGAACAAGGGCTTCGGCTGGTTTTTGCCGGGAAAGGAGGCGAACCGTGCCGCTTGACAAAGATGCGATGGACGCGGTCGAACTTCTGGTCTCGGCCAAGGCGATGCATGACGTCTTGAAGAGGTCCGAGCTGGCTCAAAACAAGATTCTTCTCACCAGATATCTTGATGATAAGGCTGAAGCCGAACGCACCGATTATCCTGCGATCATCGCGCTTGCGGCAGAGCGCCTTTCGAAGCAGGCGGTTCCTCCACAGGTTGCGCAAGCGCAAACAGTTAAATCCTCGCCAGTCGGAAGGAGGAAGGCAACGTCTGAACGTCCATCCGGCATCCTGCCCGAACGGTCATCCGCGCCTTACCGTTTCATCGCGATTCCAGACCAGGTCGTCGCCGCGCAGCCCGAAACCCTCGGGCCGATCGACCGGCCGCTGCCCGAAGGATACTGCGCGACCATCGAATTCGAGCTGATCGCCGAAACGCCGCTGCTGATCGGCGGCCCGTCCCAGCCAAGGGGCGACAACGATCGTGCATCGAATGCCGTCCTGCCGCTGAAGATCGGAAACCAATATGTCATCCCCGGCGCGACGCAACGCGGGCTCATCCGCAGCGCCGTCGAAATCCTGTCCTATTCCAAGCTCACCCAGGCCAATCTGCACTATCGCTTCGGACTGCGCGATTTCGTCCACCCGGTCTACGCCGAGCATGGCGTGAGCAAGCCGGCCTCGGTACACGCCGGTTTCCTGACGATAAGGAAGTCTCAAGAGACGGACGAGTCCGACAACATCACCGACGACCGCGAGGTTTGGCAGATCACGCCGGCCAAGGATTGGCACCCCGTGCTGATCGAGAGCCTGGGCGAGATTGGCGCCGATGCGTCGGATGTAAAAGCGATCCAAAGGAATGGAAAGACCGTCCTTCCTTGGTCAAGCAAGAGTCTGGAGGACAAATACAAGAGCGTCGGAATTTGGAAGGCGAGTGGCGCCAGAACGCTTTGTCCGCCGACGCTCTTCAACTTCCGCAAGCTTCCGCCGAATCAATATGGCGAGACCGTCTTCGTCGCCGACAAGGCCGGTGCGACGCGGGCGATGTTCGTGGCTTCGGGCCGCTCGCCGGATGGAAAAAAGAAGCACGAATACATCGTGGTCCCCGACGACAGGGCGTCCGCGATTCCGATCGATCGCGATACCGTCGAGCTTTTCGAGCGCATGTATACCGAGCCTGCCAAGGGCGCCAGGCGGACGGCGATCGGCTCATGGAAGACCCTTGAGCGTCTGGCGAGGGGCGCGGGCGTGCCGGTGTTCTACATCGGGTCGCCGGATGGGAAGGCGGGCGACGGCCAGTTCTTCTTCGGGCTGACGCGCCTGTTCAAGATCCCGCATCGCCATTCGGTCGGCGACGTGCTGCGCCGGCAGGCCGCGCACACGCCAAAGGCCCGGATGCGGCCGGGCGCGGACGGCAAGCCGGTCCTCGAGGGTTACGCCAACGTCGATTTCACCGAAAGCCTGTTCGGCTACGTGATGGAGCCCGGCGATCTGGGTATCAAGAAGGCCGACAGTTCGACCGCGCCGAACGCCGTCGCGCGAAAGGGGCGCATCGCCTTCGCCTATGGCTATTTGTCGCGCGGGACCCCGGCCGAAATTCGCGAGCAGTCCGCGATCCAGATGTCGCCGAGGGCTTCCTACGCGCCGTTCTATCTGCGCAGCCAAAAAGGCGCGACGAAGGACTGGAGCGACGACACGTCCCGCCTGGCTGGCCGCAAGGCCTATTTTCCGCGCTTCGAGACGCCGCCGTCGACCGCCGCGGCGATGAAGGCGTTCGATGCATTTCAGGAGGCCCAGGAGCAGGCCATACGCGAGGGTAACAACAACAGGCCGATCTCGCAGGAGATTTATTCGCAATTGTCCTTCCTGGTTCCGAAATCCGGCAAGCCGCTCGTCTTCGACTGTTGCATCGAGATGCGGAACGTCACGGCGGCCGAGATCGGCGCGGTGCTCTACGCGCTGACCCATGGCGGCGACGGGCAGCGCCGCTTCCGCCACATGGTCGGGCGCGGAAAGCCGTTCGGCGCCGGCCAGATGCGGCTCGGAACGGTCGCCTTCCGGCCGCAGCCCAATGATCCCGCCCATGCGGCGCATGGGGCGCTGCTGAAGCCCCCGGAGGCCGACGAACTGTTCGACCCGGCGCGGGGGTTTGGCTGGCTCGGTAAGGGGGACACAAGCCTGAAACCCTTCCTCGACGCCTTCGAAGGGTTCATGCGCGAGAGCCTGGGCAAGGCGACCTATCCAATGGTCGAGCCGGTCCAGCAATGGCTCGGCATGGCCGACCCGTCGCAGGCCGCCGGACAGGCGAAGGCGGAGCGCCTCGGCTACCGCCCCTATCTCGGAACCGCGCCGTTCCCCGGTTACAAGAAACTGCGGGAAGCGACCCAGCGCATGAACACCAAAGACGCGCCGCTGGATATCGCCGCGCTGATGGCGGCCCCCGAGAGCGGCCCGCCGCGCGCATAGCGCGGTCTTCGGCCAAGACGGCGAGGACGATTCCCGGCTGACGCGCATGCCGGCTTGCGTCGGCGCGCGCGAAGCCCCGGCGCGCCGGTCCGCGACACGTCGCAGGCGCCCGGCAAGAGGCACGCCGCTCCTTTGCCCGGTCTCGATCGGCGAGAAAAGCGGCGATGGTCCAGACCTCGAACCGCATAAACGAGCTGTGGGATCCGTCTCAATCCGCGTGAAAAGCGGCGAAGGTTCGAACGTCGTGTTCTCGATGAACTCTGGCGCAGCGGTCTCAATCTGCGTGGAAAGCGGCGACGGTTCAACCCGTCCTCTCCACCGATCACATGGAGGGCTGGTCTCAATCCGCGTGAAAAGCGGCGACGGTCCAGACCGCTTCGACATCTTCGCGATTTCGCTCGCGTCTCAATCCGCGTGAAAAGCGGCGACGGTCCAGACACAACCTCAAGCCCAAGGGCAGCACGAAGCCGTCTCAATCCGCGTGAAAAGCGGCGACGGTCCAAACCGACGCAGGCGTTCTCGAAGCGCGAGAAAGGTCTCAGTCCGCGTGAAAAGCGGCGACGGTCCAGACTATATGTGAACTACGGCAAGGCCCCGGCAACGTCTCAATCCGCGTGAAAAGCGGCGACGGTCCAGACACCCTCGTACAAGCCAAGGACGGCACCTATCGTCTCAATCCGCGTGAAAAGCGGCGACGGTCCAGACCTCAATCGGCTGACGGCGCGGATTGTGTCGCGCTATCTGTCTCAATCCGCGTGAAAAGCGGCGACGGTCCAGACTCGGCGGAGTCGAGCGGCAATGCCGCAATAATGGTCTCAATCCGCGTGAAAAGCGGCGACGGTCCAGACTCGTGGAAGGTCGAAGGCAACGGTGCCTGCGTCTCAATCCGCGTGAAAAGCGGCGACGGTCCAGACATAAGAGTTTCCTGCGAAGTTTCTGAAGCCCAGTCTCAATCCGCGTGAAAAGCGGCGACGGTCCAGACTTCGCTCAATCGAGCTATGAGGTGATTGGCTCGTCTCAATCCGCGTGAAAAGCGGCGACGGTCCAGACGGTAGGAAAATCGAGAAACTCCGGCGCGCCCCGTCTCAATCCGCGTGAAAAGCGGCGACGGTCCAGACGAATACACCGAATGAACAGATCAACAAGAAAGGTCTCAATCCGCGTGAAAAGCGGCGACGGTCCAGACGAAAGTCGTGTACTACAAGATGAATATGTAGGGTCTCAATCCGCGTGAAAAGCGGCGACGGTCCAGACTCACCGAACTTTTCGAAGCGAATAAGGAAGAAGTCTCAATCCGCGTGAAAAGCGGCGACGGTCCAGACTTCAATCGCTTCAGGATGCTTACGCCGGCGCGAGTCTCAATCCGCGTGAAAAGCGGCGACGGTCCAGACTGCCTCTCTGCAAAGGCCTTGTCAATCAGCGAAATTTTGGCATCATTCCACCGAGGTCGATTGTTGTGGCGTCGTTAATCAGAACGAAACAGAAACAATAGTCAGAGACTGACTCACAAGCCCTTGAAATAAATCACTAAACACAATCTCCAACAAGGTTTTGGCCGAAATGCCCGGAAAACGCGGCCGGCTCATCGAGGACAGCGTCGTCCATGCCCAGGCTTTCGGGCGGTCCCGGCTGGCCGAGGCCTGGCAGCGCGTATGGCGGAACGAGGGTACGACCGCCGAACTGGCCTATGACCAAGCGTCGGCCGAGGCCTGGCAGCGCGTATGGCGGAACGAGGGGGCGGCGGGCGGCGACGGGATCGGCGTCGACGTCTTCGCCGGCGGGGTGGTCCAGCGCCTGGCGCTGCTCGCCGCCGACATGGCGCAGGGGACCTATGGCCCCGGTCCGTTGCGGCGGGTCCTCGTGCCCAAGAAGAATGGCGGCCAGCGTCCGCTGGACATTCCATGCGTGCGCGACAGGGTCGCCCAGACCGCGCTCGCCATGACGCTCGGGCCGCTGCTGGACGAGGAGTTCGAGGAGGCGAGTTTCGCCTACCGTCCCGGCCGCTCGGTCGCGCAGGCGGTTCGCCGCGTGTCGTTCCTGCGCGGGACGGGGCTGACCCATGTCGTCGACGCCGACATCTCGCGCTTCTTCGAGCGCGTGCCGCACGACCTGTTGATGGACCGGCTCGCGGAATCGATGACCGACGGACCCTGCACGGCGCTGGTCGCGCTGTGGCTGGAGCATTGGGGGCGCGACGGGCGCGGCCTGGCGCAGGGCAGCCCGCTGTCGCCGCTGCTCGCAAATCTCTATCTCGACCGGCTGGACGAGACGTTCGCCCGCGAGGACGCGCGCATCATCCGCTTCGCCGACGATTTCGTGGTGTTGTGCCGCAGCGAGCGCGGCGCCGAGGAGGCGGTCGCCAAGGTCGAGCGCCTGCTCGCCCGGCAGGGGCTGGAGCTCAACCGCGACAAGACGCGGGTCGGCAATTTCGACGAGGGCTTTCGCTTCCTCGGCCACGCCTTCGTGCGGTCCTTCGTGCTGCAGGACCCCGACAACGCCTTCGACGAGGGTTTCGGCGACCTCAAGCTCGTGGCCCGGCAGGATGCGCTCGCGGCCGAAGAAGAGCGCCGCGATCAGGCGACGGCCGCGGCCCGCCGAAGCGCCGGCCTCGACGCCGGACAGAAGGTCCTGTATCTGATGGAAGCCGGCCGCAGGCTCTCGGTCAGGGGCGCGGCCTTCGTCGTCGAGGACAGCCTGCTCGGCGAGGACGCGGCCGGCGGGGCTGCGCGCGGCGATCTTTGGCGCGACCTGCTCACGATCCACCCCATCGACCTCGACCGGATCGAGATCGGCCCGAGGGCCGAAGTCACGCGCGAGGCGCTCCACCATGCGCTGGGCGCGAGCACGGAAGTGGCGTTCGTCGATGGCGCCGGCCAGACCCTCGGCTGGACGACCAGAGGCACTGACGGCCGGGCCGCGCGCCAGCTGGCGCAGGCCGCCGTGGCGCTCGATCCGCGCCGGAAGCTCGAATTCGCCAAGCAGTTCGTGGATGGCCGGGTGCGCAACCAGCGGGCGCTGCTGCGCCGCCTCAACAGGGATCGCGCCGACGAGCGGGTGCTGCGGACGCTGGCCCTGCTCAATCATTTGATCCGGCGGCTGCCGAAATGCCCCGACGCGCCGTCCCTGCTCGGCCTGGAGGGACGCGCGGCCTCCCTCTACTGGCCGGCTTTCGGCCATCTGCTCAATTCCGATTTCAGTTTCCGCCATCGCATTCGCGACGAAGCCGAGGACGGGGTCAACATCATGCTGAACCTGACAGCGTCGCTGCTGGCGCGCGACATCGCCGTCGCCGTCCGGCGCGCCGGCCTTCATGCCGGCTTCGGCCTGCTCCACGAGAGCGGCGACCATCGCGAGGCGCTGGTCTACGACCTCATGGAGGAATTTCGCGCGCCGCTCGCCGAGGCGTCGGTGTCGAGCGCGATCAACCAGCGCGTGGTGGGGCCTTCGATGTTGACGCCCAAGCCGGGCGGCGGCGGGTCGCGGCTCCTGGGGCCCGCCCGAACCGGGATCATCCGGACCTATCAGCGCTTCGTCGAACGCGACATCCGCGACCCGGTCAGCGGGCGGCGGCGGACGTGGCGCGCGCTGATGAGCGACCAGGCGCTCCGTCTGGCGCAGGCCATCGAGACAGGCGCCGCCTATCGCCCGATCGTGATGGATTATTGAGGCCCGCCGGCGGCGATCAAACGGGAGGAGAACGATTTGAGCGAGATGCCGATCACCTACGTATATTGCTACGACATCGTCGACGACCGCGTCCGGGCGCGCTTCGCCCGATATCTGGAGAAGCATGCGTCGCGGGTGCAAAAAAGCGTCTTCGAGGCTCGATTGACCGAACGCAGGGCCAATGGTCTATTCGATGCCTTGTCGAAACGGCTTTCCCTGGGGGACGCGCTGAGGATGTATGCCCTGCCGCCGGCTTCCGTAGCGAAAAGCAGAACGACGGGCGGCGCGCCTCTGCCGGAGGACGGCAACTTTTGGATACTTTGAGAACGAGACCGCAAGTCGAGCGGGCGCAGAGCAACGGGCTCGTGGCGCAACTGGAAAATCCGGCCAGTTCCGTATCCTTGGAGCATCTGTGTTCGATCTGGTTCCACCAGATCGTCGAGGTCGAAATCGCAAAGCCGCCGCGCCTCGACCCGCCCATGGCGGTGCTCAACCGGGTTCGAGGGGCGCTCGGGCATGCGACGATGAACGGCGCCTCGGCCGCCTCGATCGCCGGGCGGCCCTGCACTTATGATCCGCCCTGCGTTTTCGACATCCTGTTCCGGGAACAGTGGCGCGGCGATGGCCGGCACGGCCTGCCGAAACCCTGGGTATCAGCGATGGAGGTCGGCAGAAACTCCGTGACGCTCCGCCTGTCGCTGTTCGGTATGGCGTGCGATTGGGCGTGCGCCGTTCGCGAACGGGTGATCGACGCCCTCCGCGGCGTCGAATGGACGCAAGGCGACGTGCTGGACGATCTTCCGGTCAGGCGCTGCGCGCTGCTCACCTCTCCGTCGCTCGACCTGCCATACGCGCCGGACGCGGTCGATCTCGTCTTCGACACGCCCATGGATGCGGCGGGTCTCGATCTCCGGATCAATCCGGCCAGCGTCGTCGCCAGACTGGCGCGCCGCATCGACGGGTTGTCCCGCTGGATGGGCGTGGGGGTGGACGCCGACTGGTTGGCGATGGCCGAGTGCTGGAACGGCTGCGCCTATTTCTGCGCCGACCTTCAGGAAGGCGTCGCCACACGCGGATCCAGGCGTCAGGGACGGCTCTACGCCAATCCGGTCGTCAGCGCGCGCTGGACGATCGCCGGCGATCTGCGGCCGATCTGGCCGCTTCTCGTGCTCGGACAGACGTCCCACATCGGTCGCGGCGCGGTTTCCGGTTATGGTCGCTATCACCTCGAAGATTCGGGCCGATGATGTCTTGGCGCCCCTGTCGAAGGTCTGGCCTGTTCGCATCAAAACACGAACCCGTTATTTGATGGCCGTTTGCTGATCCTGCCACGACATGACAGCACCTGCAAGAAGAGGTGCGACGATGTTTTTCATCTTTGGAATACTGTTCCTATTGGCGACGCTCGGCGCGATCAGCGAGACTTATGGTCCGGTCGGGTGCCTTGTCGTCGTCGGTATCGTGTTGCTGGTTATACTGGTTGCGATGGCTTAGGCATCGCGATGGGCAGCGGCGTAAGGCTTCGCGGACATTTGGCCGCGCGCCGGCTCGGTCCGGCCACCTTCAGGCTTCGTCGAAGCCCTCCCGCTTCCGATGCGCACCCGCGGATCGGCCCGCCCACATGGTTGCGCGGCGTCGCGGGAGGCTCTACTTACGCCACTCGGAAGGATCGTTGCGCCTGGCCATGGACCATCTCAAGCTCGTCGCCCTGGACGACCAGGATCTCGCGATCCTGTCGGCGCATGTCCAGGATGCGGCCATGAGGGCCGGCGACCTCCGGCATCTGCCGGCGCAGCAACGCTTCGTCGTGCCGATGAACCGGTTCGCGTGGGAAGGACAGGCCGGCCGTGGGCCAAGAACGCCGGAGCGGCGCAACGCGGTGCTGCATTTCGACCGCGTGACGGCCGCCCGCAGCGCGGGTCTCGACCCCAGGAAGAAGGCCGAGGCGCTGTCCTTGCTCGCCGTCACCTTCACCGCGGCCCAGGCCCCGTCGGGCGTGGTTGAACTGCTGTTTGCCGGCGGCGCGACGATCAGGCTCGAGGTCGAATGCGTCGAGGCCCGTCTCGCCGATCTCGGCGGCGCCTGGGAAGCGTCGTCCAAGCCCAGACACGCCGTCTGACGAAGCGGCCATGGCCATCACCCTGAGCACCCGCGAGGCTGATTTCGAAGCCCGCTTCACCAGTTGGCTCGGCCTGAAGCGCGAGGTCGGCCAGGACGTCGACGATGCCGCGCGCGACATCGTCGCGGCCGTGCGTGAACGCGGCGACCGCGCCCTGCAGGACCTGACATTGCGCTTCGACAAGGCGGACTTGTCGGTGATCGGTCTCGCGGTGAGCCGCGCGGACATCGAAGACGCCTATCGCGTCGCCGACCCCGCGGCCGTCGAGGCGCTGCGCTTCGCGCGCGACCGCATCCTCGCCCATCATCGGCGGCAGAAGCCGCTCGACGACCGCTACACGGACTCGATCGGCGTCGAACTCGGCACGCGCTGGACCGCGATCGAAGCGGTCGGCCTCTACGTGCCGGGCGGCACCGCGACCTATCCGAGTTCCGTGCTGATGAATGCGCTGCCGGCGCTGGTCGCCGGCGTTCCGCGCCTGGTGATGGTCGCACCCCCGACGGGCGGATCGATCAGCCCGCTGGCGCTGGTCGCGGCCGATCTCGCCGGGGTGCATGAGATTTACCGCGTCGGCGGCGCGCAGGCGGTCGCCGCGCTGGCCTATGGCACGCAGACGATCCGGCCGGTCGCCAAGATCGTCGGCCCCGGCAACGCCTATGTCGCGGCGGCCAAGCGGCGGGTCTTCGGCGTGGTCGGCATCGACATGATCGCCGGCCCGTCCGAGGTCCTGGTCGTGGCCGATAGCGGCAACGACCCAGCCTGGATCGCCGCCGATCTCCTGGCGCAGGCCGAGCACGACGCCGCCGCCCAGTCGATCCTGATCACCGACGATGCGGATTTCGCCGTCGCGGTGGAGCGGGCGGTCGAGGCCCAATTGACGACGCTGCCGCGCGCCGAGATCGCGGCCGCGAGCTGGCGCGACTTCGGCGCCGTGATCGTGGTGCGCGACTTGTCCGAGGCGCTGCCGCTTGCCGACCGCATCGCGGCCGAGCACGTGGAGCTCGCGATCGACGACGCCGAGGGGTTTCTCGCCGGGCTGACCAATGCCGGCGCGGTCTTCCTCGGCCGCCATACGCCCGAAGTCATCGGCGACTATGTCGGCGGCTCGAACCATGTCCTGCCGACGGCACGCTCGGCGCGGTTTTCGTCGGGTCTGTCGGTGCTGGACTTCGTCAAGCGGACGTCGATCCTGAAGCTCGGACCCGGGCAACTGCGTGCGCTCGCCCCGGCGGCGATCGCTCTCGCGAAGGCGGAAGGCCTTCAGGCGCATGCGCGCTCGGTGGCCATCCGCCTGAACGGGTAGGCGGATGGAGCCGGCGGGAACCACATCGCGGCTGATCGACGTGGTGCTCGACGCGTCGATCGGGCGTTCGACGCCCGACATCGAGCATGAGCGCGCCGTGGCGATCTTCGACCTGATCGAGGAGAACCGGTTCCAGCCGGTCGGCGACACGGGGACCGGCCCCTACCGGCTGAACCTGTCGCTGGCGCAATCGCGGCTGATGTTCAAGGTCGCGCGGCGGAATGGCGAGGACGTGGTCGCCCATGCCCTGTCGCTGACGCCGTTCCGACGCATCGCCAAGGACTACTTCATGATCTGTGAGAGCTACTACCAGGCGATCCGCGCCGCCACGCCGAGCCAGATCGAAACCATCGACATGGGGCGGCGCGGCCTGCACGACGAAGGCTCGCGCATCCTGCGCGACCGTCTGGCCGGCAAGATCGACATCGATTTCGACACGGCGCGGCGCGTGTTCACCCTGATCTGCGTCCTGCACTGGCGCGGCTGAGGCATGCGCGCCCTGCCCCGCTCGATTCTGTTCATGTGCGGGATGAACGCGGTGCGCTCGCCCATCGCGGAAGCGGCGGCGCGCAGCCTCCTGCCCTCAACCGTCTACCTCGCCTCGGCCGGCGTGCGCAAAGGCGAGCGCGACCCATTCGTCGACATGATCCTATCGGAAGCCGGCTTGCCGCCGCCGTGCCGGCCGGCCAAGACCCTCGACGACCTCGAGGACGACTATTTCGACCTCATCGTCACGCTGTCGCCTGAAGCCCATCACGCCGCTCTCGAACTGACGCGCTCGATCGCCGTCGAGGTCGAGTACTGGCCGACCGCCGATCCGACGACGACCATCGGCACGCGCGACCAGATCCTCGCGGCCTACCGAGATGTGCGCGACCGGCTCAAGGCCAGGATCGAGTCCCGATTCGGGCCGTGACCGGCCAGGCCGCCAGCCGGAAGATGCGTGTTCACAAAGCTGGCGCAATCATATAGGTTCCGCGCCAATTCAGGGCCCGGGCCCGAACATCACCCTCACAAAAGGTCGCGAATGCCGAAGGAAGAAGTCCTCGAGTTCCCTGGTGTCGTCACCGAGTTGCTCCCCAATGCCATGTTCCGGGTCAAGCTGGAAAACGAACACGAGATCATCGCGCACACCGCCGGGCGCATGCGCAAGAACCGCATCCGCGTGCTGACGGGCGACAAGGTGCTGGTTGAGATGACGCCGTACGACCTGACCAAGGGGCGTATAACCTACCGGTTCAAATGATCCGTTCCGCCGGATTGCGCCCGTGGTGAGCGCCGATCAGATCCTGATTCTCGCGTCGGCTTCGCCACGCCGAATCCAGCTCCTGCAGCAAGCCGGCATCGAGCCCGGCCGCATCCTGCCCGCCGAGATCGACGAAGCGCCGCAGCGCGCCGAGCATCCCCGCTCGCTCGCCAAGCGCCTGGCCTTCGCGAAGGCGGAGAAGGCCTGGACGAGCCTGAAATCGGAAACGAACTTTGCCGGCGCCTATCTGCTCGCCGCCGACACCGTCGTCTCCGTCGGCCGCCGCATCCTGCCAAAGGCAGACCTCAGCCACGAAGCCTCGGCTTGCTTGCAGCTCCTTTCCGGCCGTTCGCACCGCGTGTTTTCAGGCGTCTGCCTCGTCACGCCGGCGGGAAAGTTCCGCCAGAAACTCGTCGAGACCCGCGTCCGCTTCAAGCGCTTCTCGCGCGAGGACATTGATGCCTATCTCGCGTCCGGCGAGTGGCGCGGCAAGGCCGGCGCCTATGCCATCCAGGGGCTGGCGGGCGCGTTCGTCATCAAGCTGGTGGGCTCCTACACCAATGTGGTCGGGCTGCCGCTCTACGAGACTGTGAGCCTGCTTGCCGGCGAAGGCTTCAGGCTGCCGGCCAATCCGTCGCCCGGAACGTTCGCATGAGCCGCGGCGGAGGCAATGTCGCGCCGCTGCGGCCGAAGCGCCCCTGCCCCGAATGCGGCCGGCCCTCGGCGCGCGAAACCTATCCGTTCTGCTCGACGCGCTGCAAGAATGTCGATCTGAACCGCTGGCTGGCCGGCGTTTATGTCATTCCCGCGCGGGAAGACGAAGACGAGCAAACCGGCCGCGAGCCGAGCGGCCCGCCAGAAACCTAGGCCTTGCGGCCCGGTGCTGTCGTTCCGACGCTTCGTCTCGACCCACTGCCGTGAATGGCGATGCGGCCGACGAACCCCGCTCGCGGTCCATCGGGTTTTCGCCGTGGCCAACGCTGGACAGTCGAAAATCCCGTGCTATAACCCACCCGCCTTCGCCGGGTCGAATTGATGCGGCGGCGTTCGATCCGGCCGATGGCCGGACGGATACGGCGCCCAGTTAGCTCAGTTGGTAGAGCAGCGGATTGAAAATCCGCGTGTCCGTGGTTCAAATCCGCGACTGGGCACCACTCGTTCTCAAGCCAAGAATTGATCGACAGCAATTGGGATTTATGCAAGATCGGCCGCTCTCACCGGGCTGTTCTTCATGGCAAACGTCAATTTTTCAAAACTCGACCATAAATTTTTAATGACCGATCAACAGGTCGAATACGAAAGCATTACAGCATTCCGGGAGCCGGATTTCTGGGTCTGGACGAGCAATGCCAATATCGAGTCCCGGCTGATCGGAACAGACCTGAAATACAATGGCGAGGTGCCCGTCGGGGGCGCGTTCACCGAATTGCATCTCAATGCGACGCCCAATCCCAACCCGGACGATATCGTGATCACCGGACTTTCCCTGCCGGCATATTATTTTGCCCAGCTGGTCGATGGCAAACTTTCCGCCGATGCTCAGGACGACCTTTTCTGGCAAACAATCCTTGCGGGAAATGACAAGATCGACTTCGGCGAGAACACGGCGACCGAGATCCGCTTCGCCGGCGACGGGCGCAACGTCGGCGAATACAAGAACATCGACGGACATGACGATCAGATTTCGGGCTTCATTTCCCGCGGCTATGTCACCGGCGATTTCGTCGACATCGCCGAGCACGCGACCGTCTATGGGGGTTCCGACAGGATCAGCATCACAGGCGGGGTGTCGACCGAAGCCTATGGCGACGCCTATGAGGTCTCCGGCACGCTTTATTCCGGTGATGACGAGTTGACCTATCCGAGCAGTTTGGCGACTGGCTATATGGTTGGCGATGCACGTTCGGTCCTTTCGGGTGGGACCGTGGTCGGCGGCAACGACATCCTGGACCTGCGCGGCGGCGGGTTCGGCGTGGTGGGCGACGTCGAGTATGTCTACGATCTGGGCGTCCTGATCGGAGGGAACGACACGATCTTCGGCAACGACAGCGCCAACGTCGTCTATGGCGACGCTTTCTATGTCGAAAATTACAACGCCTACGTTCACGGCGGCGCCGACGTCGTGCATGGCGGCGGCGGCGGCGACCTGATCTATGGCGATCACGACGAAAGTTCCATGACGGTTCACGACTATGGCGGCGCTGACAGGCTCTATGGCGACGGCGGCGACGACCGGATCTACGGTAATGGCGGCAACGACTTTCTGGACGGCGGCGCCGGCAAGGACATGATGGATGGCGGCATCGGCAACGACACCTTTGTCGTTGACGACACCGGCGACACGGTCATCGAATTTAGCGGGGGCGGCGACGATGCGGTGAATGCCGCCATCTCGTTCACGCTCGCGGCCAGCAACTGGGTCGAGACGCTGCAGACCAC
This sequence comes from uncultured Rhizobiaceae bacterium, assembly GCA_964244725.1. Lineage (GTDB taxonomy): Bacteria > Pseudomonadota > Alphaproteobacteria > Rhizobiales > Rhizobiaceae > Kumtagia. The sequence goes on along the minus strand of CAXTJQ010000024.1, from coordinate 184 downwards.
CGTGGCCTCGGGCAGCGCCACCATAAATTTGACCGGCAACGCGATCGGCCAAAGCCTCGTCGGCAACGACGGCGCGAACATTCTCGACGGCCGAGGCGGCGCGGACACCATGACCGGCAATGGCGGCAACGACACCTTCATCGTCGACAGTGCGGGCGACAAGGTCATCGAGTTCAGCGGCGGC
>CAXTJQ010000023.1:0-38366 GCA_964244725.1 uncultured Rhizobiaceae bacterium | reverse complement strand
CGATCGTGCCGATGTTCACATGCGGCTTGTTGCGCTCGAATTTGCTCTTACCCATAATGCTCTTTTCCCTAGATCCCTGTACCGGGTCTGTTTTGATGCGGGCCGATTAGCGACTAAGGCAGCAAAAGACAAGAGGTTCGCCCTCCTGCCGCGCCTTGTTTCCGGACCGAGCGATCAGGCCGCCCGCGTTGCCGGGCGGCGGCCCTTGAACGAGCGGCCAGGGCCGCCGGCCGGCTTGACGCCGAACGGCTTCTTGGCCGCGCCGTTGCGCGGTCGCTGCTGCCCGTTGGGACGCGCGCGGCTGTCGCGGTCGTCGTTGGCGGGCCGCTCGCTGCGCGGCTCGTTCTGGGGGTCGGCCTCGCCGAGATGATCGGCCGACACCGGCAGCTTCATGCGGATGATCCGCTCGACCGAACGAAGCTTCGAATTCTCGTTGGGGTCGCACAATGTGATGGCAATTCCGGAAGCGCCGTTGCGGCCGGTCCTGCCGATGCGGTGGACATAGCTCTCGGCTTCGTCTGGCAAGTCGAAGTTGATGACATGGCTAATGCCCGGCACGTCGATGCCGCGCGCCGCGATGTCGGTCGCGACAAGGATACGCACCTGGCCGCCGCGAAAATCGTTGAGCGCCTTCTGGCGGGCGTTCTGCGACTTGTTGCCGTGGATGACGGCGGCGTTGAAGCCGTCGCGCTCGAGGTCGCGGACGACGCGATCGGCGCCGTGCTTGGTGCGCGAGAAGACCAGGGCCGAGGTGATCTCCGGATTGGAAAGCATGTTCGCCAGCACGCGGCGCTTCTGCTTCAGGCGCGCGAGCACCACGCTCTGCTGGATTTCGGCAGCCGTCGTCCCCTGCGGGGCGACCTCGACGCGAACCGGATCGCGAAGGATGGTCTGCGCGAGCGCTTCGATCTCGGCCGGCATGGTGGCGGAAAACAGAGCCGTCTGGCGCTGGACATGCGTCGCCTTGGCGATACGCCGAACGTCGTTGATGAAGCCCATGTCGAGCATGCGATCGGCCTCGTCGAGCACCAGCCAGCGCGTTTCGGAGAGCTTCATGTCGCCTTCGCGCACGAGATCGGTCAAGCGGCCCGGCGTGGCGACGAGGATGTCGACGCCCTGCGCCATCTTCTTGACCTGGCTGAAGCGCGATACGCCGCCGAGCACCAAGGCGGTCGAGATGTGCAGGCCCTTCGACAAAACGCGAATGGTTTCCTCGATCTGGACGGCGAGTTCGCGGGTCGGGGCGAGAATCAGCGCGCGCGCTGTCTTTGGCAGGCGCTTGGTGCCGAGGGCGGCGATCTTGGTCATGATCGGAAGGGTGAAGGCGGCGGTCTTGCCGGAGCCCGTCTGGGCCACGCCGAGAATGTCGCGGCCCGCCAGTTGCGGCGGGATCGCCATCACCTGGATGGGCTTGGGCGTGTCGAACCCGGCCATTTCGGTCGCCTTGAGCAGCGGTCCGGAAATGCCGAGAGCTGCGAACCCGTCGAAGGTCGCGGTGTCTTGATGATCCAATGTATGTCTTCTTTCGGGCGGCTCCATGGCCGCAACACGTCGCCTCGGCAGGGCGCAACCTGCCGCCGGCTCATTCCTGTGAAACGACAAGGCGGCGGACATTTCGTCCGCTCGGCTGCGCTGTCGTGCCCGCGCACGGAGTCCCGCGGGGCTTCGTTTCCGAGACAAGTGTCGCGGAGAACCACAGACGCAACCAGTCCCATCCGATCGGGAGAGCCGCCTGAACGCGGCCCGAGCGCCTATTGAGAGCGCATATGACGCGTTCGCCGGAAAATAGCAACCCGACGATTGTGCATCGCAGCAATGCGGCCAACGGCGAAGCCGTACGTCGCGGCTTGGAGAAGAGGCTGTCCATGTCGCGGCAACCTTGGATGATAGTAACGAATCCAAAACATCCTGGTCGTAGCGGACAACTGGAAGTCCGATCCTCGGATAGCCTATGCTTGATGCCAAGGGCCGCAAAGACTCGCGGCTGATCGGGTCCAGGATGAAAAAGGCCCAAAGCAAATGCCCATTCCATTCGCCTATGACGAATACCAAACGCCCTCCGATTCTGTCGAAGCGATGTGGTCGTTCGTGCGTCCGCCCGTTTCCTCGGACTCGCTATCACTTGTGATCCTGCCGGATGCCTGTCTCGACCTGATCTTTCGTTTGCATCGCGATGCTGCTGGCGACGTGCTCGAAGGGTCCTTGCTGATCGCCGGACCAGCCGAGCAGTCGATGGTCGTGGAGGCGCCAGCGGGGGTGTCCTTCGTCGGCGCTCGGTTTCGCCCCGGTTGGGGCGGCGCCGCGCTTGGCGTCGATCCCAAGGGTCTTGTCGCGAAGGTGGTCGATGCAGCCGAGGTGTCGCCAGTATTCCGCCGCCTCCTCGGCGACCTTATCAGCATCAGTGCGTCTTCACTCGGCATGACGACGCACGTCCTCCGCGCCGCGGCCGAGCGAATGGGCGCGACAGTGGGAGATTGCACGCCCGCGCTCGCCGCCGTCAGACTCATGCGGGTTAGCGGCGGGCGGCTTCCGGCGCGCGAAGTCGCGACGCTGATCGACATCAGCCCACGAACCCTCAGGCGCGAAATGGGGCGAACGGTTGGCTTGACGCCGAAGGCCGTGAGCCGTGTGTTTCGGTTCCGGCGATCGTTACAGCTTCGCAAGGCCGATCGCTCGCTCAGCCTGGCGGCGCTGGCCCACGAGGCGGGCTATGCAGATCAGGCGCATATGACGCGCGAATTCCGGCGCCTCGGCGGCTTCTCCCCCACTCGATTTCCACCGTTCCTGCTCTCCTGACCGTCCTGGCGTGACCGATTTGTTCAAGAACAAATCGCTTGTTTCGAGCAAATTGGCCCGAGTTGGTGGAGGAGAGTCAGGATGGAACTCGGATATACGATTGTGTATGTGCCGGACGTCGAGGCTGCAGTGCATTTCTATGAGCAGGCCTTCGGCCTGCAACGGCGTTTCGTGCATGAGAGCGGGCAGTATGCGGAGATGGACACCGGCCAGACGACGCTGGGATTCGCCTCCGAGCACATGGCGGAGGCCAACGGCGTGGCCATCCGTCCAAACACGCCCAAGGATGTCGCCGCCGGCGTCGAACTCTGTTTCCTCACCCACGATATCGCGGCGGCCTACCAGCGCGCGACAGCGGCCGGGGCCGCTGCGGTGAAGCCGGTCGAAGAAAAGCCCTGGGGACAGCATGTCGCCTATGTGCGCGACTTGAACGGCTGTCTGGTGGAGCTATGCACGCCTATCGAGCATCGTTAGCTTGCGGGTCATGACACAGGCTCCTGACTTCGATCCCAAAGCCTTACGCCTGGCGGTCGAGCAGGCGGCCGATCCCGAACTAGAACTCGACTTTCGGGCGATGTTCGGGGGGATCATGGGATATGCGAACAGCCGCCCGTTCGCTTCCATGTCGAATCGGGGGCTGGCCTTGAAACTTGGCAAGCACGCGCGCGACCGGCTGCTCGCGCTGCCCGGTGCGAGGCCCCTGCGCTACGAGCCCGACGATCCTCCAAGCAAAACCTACACGCTGGTGCCCGATGCGATGACCAGGGACAGCGCGGCGTTGGCGCCGTGGATCAAGGAAAGCGCGGCGTTTGTCGTGACGCTGGTTGTCCGGCGATCTCGGGGCAAATGAATTCGTGGATGATGGCCCATGCCGGGTCGATCGGGCGTTCGTCGTCCAAATCATATGGTCGAGAGATATCGATGCTGCGCAACCAACGCCGCGCCCTGCCGATAGCGCGCCGTCGCGCTGTTTGATCACGACCTGACCCGGCATCAGAAAAACAAAACCTCGGTCTCCCGTCCGAAAGAGCAACCGTCCGGCGGCCAAAGCCCGTTTTTCCAAACAACGCGTCGGCGACCCCGTCGACGAAATCGGTCATCTTGGATTCAGTGCCATTCCAGCCACGACGCCGGCCTATCGCACATCGACGGACGCGAAACCACGGGGGTCGCGCTGGACCTCGCATCGCGGCAAGGGCTAACAGTCCCTGATGTCCAAATATCGCCCGTTCAATACGGCCATGACGCAGTTCGTCAGGCTCGTCGCCGTCGCGGTCGTGCTCAGCGGCTGCGCGGGCAACTCGACGCGCGATCTTCTGGCGAAAACGATTGTCGCGGCGCCAGCCAGCGCGATCGCCGGCCGGCACGAAATCTTCGTCGCGACGACCCGCGACCACGCCGAGAAGCCGGCCGAGGTCTTCGACGGCCGCCGTTCTCCCACGACCAGCTACGCCAAGCTCGACATCACGGTCCCGGCCATCCACAAGACAGGCGCGATCGAACGCAGGTCTTCGCGTCAACTGGCCGATCCCGCGAAATATTTCATCGCCCAGGGGGTAACGGGCTATAAGGATCAGGCCGCATTCGAGGCGGCGCTGCGAAAGGACATCGCAGCCAGGAACGGCAGGGCGCTGGTCTTCATCCACGGCTACAACACAGCCTTCGACGCGGCCGCCTACCGCATGACCCAGATCGTCCACGATTCCGGGTACCAAGGCACGCCGGTCCTCTTCACCTGGGCATCCGGCGGCCGTGCCTTCGACTATGTCTACGACAGCAACAGCGCCAGCGCGGCTCGCGATTCGCTGGAGGCGACGTTGCGGCTGCTCGCCAAGGTCGGCGCAAAGCGCGTCGACATCATCGCCCATTCGATGGGAACGTGGGTCACGATGGAATCGCTGCGGCAACTTTCCATCACCGGCGACCGCGACCTGGACGGCCGTCTCGGCGATGTCGTTCTCGCCTCGCCGGATATCGACGTCGATGTCTTCAAGACGCAAATGGCCCGCTACGGCATGCCCGACAAGCCGTTCATCCTCTTCCTGTCGAACGACGACCGGGCGCTGCGCATTTCAAGCTACATCGCAGGCAACCGTCCGCGCCTCGGCGACTATCGCCAGGCGACCGAGATCGCGGCCCTCGGCGTAACCGTCGTCGACCTGTCCAACATCAAAGCGCTCGACAGCCTTGGCCACACGAAATTTGCCGACAACCCGCTGCTCATCAAGATCCTCGGCGACCGGCTGGCGCAGAACGGCGACCTCGACATGAGCGAGCGGCAAATCACCGACAGGGTCAATTCGGTCGCGGCCGGCCTCGGGGGAGCGGTGACATCGGCGGCAGAGATCGTGATCACCACGCCGCTCAACGTATTGCGCATCGCCGTCGGCCAGTAGCCGGCGTCGCGGTATCGAGATCGAACAGCCGTCTAGCTAGACTAGAAGCTTGTCACAACGCCGATGCCGGTCCCCTCGAACCGGTCCATCGCCATCAGCGCCGCAGGGGCTTCGTCGAGCGACATCCGCCGCCCGACCAGTCTCTGCGGCCGGAGCGCGCCGGCCGCGATCATATCCATCATCGCCCCATACCGGAACGCCTGGATGCCGTGGCTCCCCACAATCCGAAGCTCGTTGGCGATGATCCTGGCCATCGGCACGGTCGCATGGGCGTGATCCCCGAGCATCAGCCCAACCTGGACATGACGGCCTCTTCGGCGGAGATTCGAGATGGAATTGAAGCAGGTCGTGGGGTGGCCGAGCGCATCGATCGACACATGCGCGCCGCCGCTGGTGATGGCCCGGACAGCGTCCACTACATTGTCAGTTTCGGAAGCATTGATCGTCGCCGCCGCGCCGATGGCCCGCGCAAAATCGAGCTTTTCCGGCGTCATGTCGACGGCCACGACACTGGCGCCCATGGCGCTGGCGATCATGATCGCCGAGAGCCCGACCCCGCCGCAGCCGTGAACAACGACCCATTCGCCAGGCAGCACGCCTCCCTGATCGACGATGGCGCGGAAGGATGTGACAAACCGGCAGCCGAGGCTCGCGGCGGTCGCGAAATCGAGGTCGTCCGGCAGCCTAACGAGGTTGGTCCCGGCGAAATCGAGCGCGACATATTCGGCGAACGATCCCCAGGCGGTGAAGCCGGGTTGGAACTGCCGCTCGCAGACCTGATGATTGCCGGACTGGCATTCGAAGCAGCGGCCGCAGCCGCAAACGAAGGGCGCGGTGACCCGGTCGCCTACCTTCCAGCCTGTAACCTGGTCTCCGATCGCCGCCACCGTGCCGGCCAATTCGTGGCCGGGAACGTGCGGCAGGATAATTTCGGGATCGTGGCCCATCCAACCGTGCCAATCGCTGCGGCAAAGGCCGGTGGCCTCGACCTTGATCACCACGCCGTTCGGCGTCGGCGACGGGTCGGGAACGTTCTGGACGTTCGGTGGGGCTCCGAACGCTTCGTAGACGACTGCTCTCATGACGAACCCGCGATCTCCTTTCGCTCTCAATACCCCTGAACGCGGCCGCGCACAAAGGCGTCATGCGTCGCAGGCGCATGACCCTTGCGCAACACACGCTGAATGCCTTCGATATGTCGGCCTGCTCACGGAAGTGCCGATGACCATTGTCGGCCGCAAGGACCAAGCCAAAGGACCTGAAGGGGCTGGTCGCGTCTGCCAGGACCCAACAGAAACGGTTTAACCGTCGCCAACGCCGGCAAGGTGGGAGGCGGCGCCCGGCGCCGCTGCTCCTGGGGTTCTTGCTCGGTCCGCTGCTGGAGGAGACCCTTCGCCGGGCGATGACCCTTTCGCGCGGCCACGCCTCCACTTTCGTGACCCGGCCGATCAGTGCCGGACTACTCGCGCTCGCAGCGATGGTCTGATCGTCGTGCTCCTGCCGGCCCTCCGCAGGAAGCGAGACGAGGTCTTGGTCGAGGAGGAGCGACCGAGCGGCGCATCGCCGTCTTGCAATCCGGATCGAGTCGGTTAGCAGTGCGGCGCCGCGGACGTGGCGAAATTGGTAGACGCAAGGGACTTAAAATCCCTCGGGCTTGCCCGTACGGGTTCGATCCCCGTCGTCCGCACCATCATTCGGGCGTCTTTTGCGCGATTGTTCACGACCGGTTTTGGTATGACTCAAGGGGAATTTCATGTCGACAAGGATATTCTTATCAGGCGCGATCCTCGCTGTCGGATTGCTCTTGCTGGGATATGCGGCGCCGGCTTCTGCGCAATATTGCGAGGGCACCGTACACGGGCTGTCCGGTCGCTACAATCTGGCTACAGGCGCCGGGTTTCTCGCCGTAAGGGCGCGTCCAAGCGCCAAGGCGCGCATGGTGGGTCAAATGTTCAACGGAAACACCGCGGAAATTCTCGACAAGAGCGGTAGCTGGTACCGGATCGAGATCGGCGGCATATCGGGCTGGGTGAATCGCAAATGGATGCGCAACGACTGCGGATTCTGAACGCTATCTTGCAGGCGCGGTTTGCAGAAAAATCTTCGCATCCATGCGCCGGATGAACGCTTCGACGTCATCCGTCGCGGCGAATTGCGGCATGTGGCCGATGCCGTCCAGCAGTTGAAGCTCGAAGTTCCTGATGCGGCCGGCGAGCGGCAGGGCATTCTGCGCATGATCGATGACCTGGTCCGCCGTGCCGAACACTACACCGACCGGCAATGCGATTTCAGAATAGCGCGCTTCGTATCGCCCGAGATCGTATCTGATGGCCACGAGGTCGGTGATCATCGCTTCCAGATGGCTCGGCCGCAGACCGAGCACCCCGCCCCCCTCGACGGCATAGTCCCTGGGAACGGGCTGCGGACCGAAAACGAAGGCCAGAGTCTTCGGCGCGTTCCTCAGCGCCATCGGCACGCCGATGGTGTTGGCGAGCAGCTTTCGCTTCCACCGCGCCTCGATGAACAGCGGCGCGAACTCCGGCGGAACCGAGTCGTGCAGGTGGGTGAGGGGCGAAATCAGCGCCAGTCCGCCGATTGCATCGGGATGATCGAGCGCCAAGCCAAGCGCCACAGCGCCGCCCAGCGAATGCGCGACGACCAGGGGCCTGTCCAGATCGAGCCGATCGATCAGCTTCGCCATCAGCGCCGCCTGCTCGCTCAACCGGCCGGTGGCGGAGGCGGCGCGGCGCGAATAGCCCGAACCCGGCCGGTCGACCGCGATGACGCGGAAATCCTTCGAAAGCCTCTGGAACAAGGGTTGACGAAGGTGGTGAAGCTGGCCGCCAAGACCATGCAGGAACAGGATCGCCGGTCCCTGCCCCGCTTCGACATAATGCAGAGCGTTGCCGTCGATGTGCAGGAAGCGTCCCGCCGCCGGCACCCGCCGCTCCGCGTCCGCGGCCAGTCTGCGCGTTGCCAAGACAAAATAGCCAAGCGCGAGGAAGCCGGCCAGAAAAAGCGCCGCCGCGATCCAAGCCGCGATATCCAGAACAAGCATTTCGACCTTTCATTGGGTTCGAGCCGATCTGTGGCCAGCGCACACCCGATGCAACCGCGATTAAGTGATACCGGTTGATTTTTCAGCCGTGCGACGCCGTCAATTCGCCGGAATGCCATGAGGATGACATGTTGCGTCGAAAGCTGCTTTTCTTGGCCTGCATGCTCGGGTACCACGTGACTTGATATGAAGGCATTGCAAATAACCCTCAAGATGCGCGTCGCGGGCGTCGTGGCGCGCCTGGCGATCGTCGGCGTCGTTTCGGCGTCGTTCGCAGCCCAGGCCTGCGCGCAGGCGGGTCTGTCCGTCGTCCGCGACGCCGAGATCGAGAGTCTCGTCCGCGACTATGCGCGGCCCATCCTGAAGGCCGCCGGCCTTGGCGCGTCGGGCATCGACATCGTCCTCATCAACGACAGCAGCTTCAACGCGTTCGTCGCCGGCAGGCGCATCTTCGTCAACACAGGCGCGCTTCTGCAATCAGAAACGCCCAATGAAATCATCGGCGTGATCGCGCATGAAACCGGTCACCTGGCGGGGGGACATCAGGAGCGATTACGCGAGCAGCTCGCCCGGGCCCAGACCACGGCCATGATCGCGACCCTGCTTGGCGTCGGCGCGGCCGTCGGAGCCGCCGCCGCGGGAAACGGCGAGCTTGCGCAAGCCGGCGGGGGCATCGCGCTGGGCGGCGGAGAGTTCGCCCGGCGCGGGCTGTTCAGCTACCAGCGGGCCCAGGAAACGACGGCGGACCGCTCCGCAGTCACTTACCTTGACGCCACGGGTCAATCGGCCAATGGCATGCTGAAGACGTTTCGCCGCTTCCAGACGGCGCTGTCGCTGAGTGGAACGGCCGTGGACCCGTACCGGATCAGCCATCCGATGCCGAGCGATCGCATCGCCAACCTTGAACAGCTTGCGACGACCAGCAAATATTTCGACCGTCAGGACCCGCCGGACCTGCAATTGCGCCACGACATGATGCGCGCCAAGATCGCGGTGTTCACGCAGGGCCAGGCCGGAGCCGCGCGGCTTTTCCGCAAGGCGCCGCAAAGCCTGCCGGCGCTCTATGCCGACGCGATGTCGTCCTACCTTTTCGGAAACCTCAAGGGCAGCCTCAGGAAGATCGATGCGCTGGTGAAGAGCCGGCCCAAGAACCCCTATTTCCAGGAGTTACGGGGCGACGCCTTGCTGAAAGCCAACAGACCGAAGGAAGCGGCGGACGCCTATCGCGCGGCGGTCCGGCTCGATCCGGCGAAATCCGGCATTCTTCGCATCTCGCTCGGCAAGGCTCTCCTCGCCAGCGGTGACGACGCTTCGCTGAAGAAGGCCGTCGTCGAGATTTCCGAGGGCCTCGATCGCGACAAGGAGAACACCCAGGGCTATCGCTCGCTGGCGCAGGCCTACGCGCAGCTCGGCGATGGCCCCGAAGCCGACCTGGCTACCGCCGAGGGGCATTTCTACACCGGCAACTACCAGAACGCCAAAATCTTCGCGATGCGCGCCCAGCAGAGAATGAAGCCCGGCATCCCGGGCTGGGTTCGCGCGCAGGACATCATCAACTTCAGGGTTCCGAGCAAGAAGGGCTGAGCGACGCATCGCGCCGGCGGCCATGGGAGTGAGACACATGATAAAAACCAGTGTAATGGCGGGCGCCGGCCTTGTCGTGGCGGCGCTTATACTCGGCGGCGGCTTCATCGCCGGACTGCCAAAAGCCAGCGCCGAAACCGCAACGGTCGAAACGCCGTCCGGCGGCAAGCTCGATCGGATCGAGGTCGAGGGCATCGTGCGCGATTTTCTCGTCAACAACCCGGAGATCCTGTCCGAGATGCAGGCGGCGCTGGACGTCAAACGCAAGGAGGCCGAACGCATCGCCAGCCTTAAGGTGATCCAGGACGCGCGCGCCGTCATTTTCGACGCGGATTACGACGGCGTCGTCGGCAATCCGAAGGGCAAGACGACAATCGTCGAGTTCTACGATTACAATTGCGGGTTCTGCAAGCGCGCGCAGCAGGACATGATCGATCTCACCGCGTCGGACCCGGACCTGCGCTTCGTGCTGAAGGAGTTTCCGATTCTCGGACCCGATTCGCAGAAGGCGCACGTCGTCTCGCAAGCGTTTCACAAATTGATGCCTGAAAAATACAGTGAATTCCACAATCAGTTGCTGGGTGGCCATGGCCGCGCGACGGAAGCCTCTGCAATCAAGGTCGCGGTCGGGCTCGGCGTCGACGAGGCCAAGCTTCGCGAGGAGATGAAGAATCCTGCGATCGGCGATCGTTTCGCGCAAACCTATGACTTGGCTAACAAACTTTCGATCACGGGCACGCCTTCCTATGTCGTCGGCAACGAGGTTGTGTTCGGGGCTCTCGGCAAGGATGTGTTGTCGCAGAAGATCGCCTCCGCCAAGGCGTGCGCCGACGACGCCTGCTGATCGCAGCGGATGCTCGGCTCACGGTGTCCGCCTAAAGAACCGGTCATGCGCCCTTTTATCCCCATATGATGCCCGGTATAGAAGGCGCGGCACCGCGAGGGGCCGCGCAATGCAGGGAATACAGCTTGCCGACGGTCTTCGTTCTCAACGGCCCGAATCTGAATGCGCTCGGCAAACGGGAGCCTGGCATCTATGGCGGCCAGACGCTGGAAATGATCGAGAACGATTGCCGCTCGGCTGCCGAGCCGCTCGGGTTTTCGATCGATTTCCGGCAGTCGAATCATGAGGGCGATCTCGTCGACTGGATGCATATGGCCGCCGATCAGGCTTGCGGCGTCGTACTCAATGCCGGCGCCTACACGCATAGCTCGATCGCTCTGCACGACGCCATCCGCGCCGCCGCGCCGCTTCCTGTCATCGAAGTGCATCTATCGAATATTCACGCCAGGGAGACGTTTCGCCACAAATCGATGATAGCGCCCGTGGCGGTCGGAATGATTTGCGGCTTTGGACCGTTTGGCTACAGCTTGGCGCTGCAGGCGCTGGCGAACCGGCGATGACGCCCCTGGACAAGAAAAAAGGACCCGATATGTCGCCACGGAAAACGGATGTCGACCAGCAGCTCATCCGCGACCTAGCCGGGATTTTGAACGACACCAATCTTTCGGAAATCGAAGTCGAGATCGGCGACATGAAGCTGAGACTGGCGCGCAATGCCGTTCCGGTCCAGAGCTACGCCCAGATCGCGCCATCCCCGTTCCCGACGCAGGCCGCCGCGCCCTCTTCGCCGGCCGCGCCGGCGCCGGCCGAAGATCATGCAAAGAACGCCGTAACGTCGCCGATGGTCGGAACCGTGTACCTTTCGGCCTCCCCCGACGCACGCGCCTTCATCGAGATCGGCCAGACCGTTCGCGAAGGGCAGACGCTCCTGATCATCGAGGCGATGAAGACGATGAACCAGATTCCGTCGCCGCGCGCCGGCGTCGTCACCGCGATCCTCATCGAAGACGCCCAGCCTGTCGAATACGGCATGCCGCTCGTCGTCGTTTCGTAGGAAGCGCGCCGCGTGCCGATGTTTTCCAAGATACTGATCGCCAATCGGGGTGAAATCGCGCTGCGCGTGCTGCGCGCGGCGAAAGAACTCGGCATCCAGACAGTCGTCGTCCACTCAACCGCAGACGCCGACGCAATGCACGTCCGGCTGGCAGACGAAAGCGTCTGCATCGGCCCGCCGGCAGCCCGCGACAGCTATCTGAACATCCACCAGATCGTCGCGGCCTGCGAGATCACCGGGGCCGATGCGGTTCACCCCGGCTACGGCTTCCTGTCGGAAAATGCGCGGTTCGCCGACATTCTGGCCGCACACAACATCACGTTCATCGGCCCTTCAGCCGATCATATCCGCATCATGGGCGACAAGATCGAGGCCAAGCGGACCGCCAAGCGCCTCGGCATCCCGGTGGTCCCGGGTTCGGACGGCGCTGTCTCGGACGAGACGGACGCCAAGCGCATCGCCGGCGACATCGGCTATCCGGTCATCATCAAGGCGTCGGCGGGCGGCGGCGGTCGTGGCATGAAGGTAGCGCGCACCGAGGACGATCTCATCGAGGCGCTGCACACTGCACGCACCGAAGCCGGCGCGGCGTTCGGCGACGACGCCGTCTATATCGAGAAATATCTCGAAAAGCCCCGGCATATCGAGTTGCAGGTCTTCGGCGACGGCGCGGGCCAGGGCATCCATCTCGGCGAGCGCGATTGCTCGCTACAGCGCCGGCACCAGAAGGTTTGGGAGGAAGCCAATTCACCGGCCCTCAACGAGGAGGAACGCGCCCGCATCGGCGCGATCTGCGCCAAGGCGGTGGCCGACCTCGGCTATTCCGGCGCGGGAACAATCGAGTTCCTCTACGAGAACAGCGAATTCTACTTCATCGAAATGAACACGCGCCTGCAGGTCGAGCATCCGGTCACGGAGGCCATCACGGGCCTCGACCTGGTGCACGAACAGATCCGCGTCGCTTCGGGCGGGGGACTCTCGCTCACCCAGGACGAAGTGAAATTCTCTGGTCATGCGATCGAATGCCGGATCAATGCCGAAGACCCGCGCACCTTCGTTCCCTCGCCAGGAACCATCACGCATTTCCATACGCCCGGAGGGCTTGGCATCCGGGTCGATTCGGGCGTTTATTCCGGCTACCGCATCCCGCCTTACTATGACAGCCTGATCGGCAAGCTGATCGTTCACGGCCGAAACCGCGTCGAATGCATGATGCGGCTGCGCCGGGCGCTCGACGAATTCGTCGTCGACGGCATCAAGACGACCTTGCCGCTCTTTCGCGATCTCGTCGGCAACGGCGATATCGCCAATGGCGACTACGACATTCACTGGCTCGAGAAATACCTCGCCGCAAGCGCCTGACGCGGAGGCTTGCAGATGACCCGACCGTATGCTCCCGGCCACCGCATTCCAACGGATCTTCTCCTCAAGGCCTACGCGTCGGGCGTATTCCCGATGGCGGAGAGCGCCTCGGACCCGGAAGTGTTCTGGGTCCGGCCGGAATCGCGCGGGATCATCCCGCTGAACGGCTTCCATATCCCCAAAAGCCTGCGCAAGACCGTCAAGCTCGCGCCGTTCGACATCGGCGTCGATCGCGACTTCGCCGGCGTGCTCGACGCGTGTGCGGAGGAACGCGCGGACCGCGCCGCCACCTGGATCAACCAGCCGATCCGCGAAGCCTATCTCGAACTGAACAGGATGGGCCATGCCCATTCCGTCGAGGCCTGGCAGGGAGACCGGCTCGTCGGCGGTCTCTACGGCGTGACGCTCGGCAGCGCGTTCTTCGGCGAAAGCATGTTTTCGCGCGCGACCGACGCGTCCAAGGTCTGCCTCGTGCATCTCGTCGACCGCCTGCGCGAACGAAATTACCTGCTGCTCGACACGCAATTCACGACCGATCATCTCAAGCGGTTCGGCGCGATCGACATTCCGCGCCATAAATACGAATTGATGCTGGCGGAAGCCCTCGAATCGAACGCCAAATTTGCACCCTGAGGCGGGCGGTCAGTTCGCCGCCGGTGCATCGGGTGCGGCAGCATCCGATTTGTCAGGCGCGTCCGACGCTGGCGCATCCGGCTTAGGCGCATCGGGCGCCGGCACGTCGGACGTCTGCTTGCAGCTCTTCAGCCAGACATCGTAAACGGCATGCTCAACCGCGTTGAGGCCCGGACTTTCAGCGAACATCCACCCGGTAAAGATGCGCCTGATCTTGCGGTCGAGCGTGATCTCGTCAACTTCGACGAAGGAATCCGTCTTGGGCTCTTCTTCCTTCGGGCTGGAGTAGCAGATGCGCGGCGTCACCTGCAGCGCGCCAAACTGCACCGTTTCGTTGACGTATACGTCGAAAGTGATGATCCGGCCCGTGATCTTGTCGACGCCGGTGAATTCGGCGACCGGGTTCTCGACGCGCGCGGCGAACGTCGGGACGGTCATCGCGACGACGGCCAGGATGCCGGCGCAAGCGGCGGTTGCAAGTGGGCTGGCCCTGCCCGGCTCGGCGCGGAACGTCATCGATCGAATTTCCGAGGCTGGTGTATGAGTTGTCACGCGCCCAATTTTCAGAAAAGCGCCCTCGTTAGGACGACATTGTGGCAAGAACGGCGCTAAATGGCCTCAACTCCCGGGCGTCCAGGCATCGTAGTCGCCGGTGACCTGCGGACGATGCGAGCCGGAATGGATCGAGCCTTTCGGCCGATAGGCGGCCGACGTTCCGGTCAGATTGGGCAGGTGTTCCTTCTGCCATTCGCGCGGCGCGTAGTCTTCCTGGGACGGCGCGACGTCGACGCGGTGATGCATCCAGCCATGCCAGCCGGGTGGAATGCGCGATGCTTCGGCGACGCCGTGGTAGATTACCCAGCGGCGGGTGCGGCCTTCGGAATCCGTGCCGCCTTCATAGTACCTGTTCCCGGCCTGGTCGCTTCCGACCGGATTGCCAAAGCGCCAGGTGTGCAGCCGCGTGCCCAGCGTCTGCCCGTTCCACCACGTGAAGAACTGCGTCAGGAAGGTTTTCATCAGGTCCTCTTCGGGGGAGAAGCTGGGCGGTTATGGCCGCGCATCGACAGAGTTGCAAGGGCCGCCTGCGCCGCAAACCATCGCGTCAGGCCAGAGCCTTCTCCATGACGATAGCGGGAATTGCGGATCTCGCATCGCCGCAATTTGCGGTTTCGCCTGTCCGCACGAATCCTCGCGCGTTGTAGAAGGCAGCCGCGCGTGCATTCGCCGCGTCTACCTCGAGGCGCAAGACCCGCGCGTCCGGAAAGCTGTCCTCTATTTCACGCAACAGCATCGAGCCCAGTCCCCCGCCCTGAGACGCGGGAGCCACATAGAGCCGATGCAGCATGACGATCTTGGGATCGGCAGTCGAGGCGGCGTAGGCGGTCGCGCCGATCCGATTGCCGTCATCGGCGACTATGAATTCCGCGTTCGGGCGCAGCAGCTGCGCCTTCAGCGCGGCGACCGAGCGCCACTCGTCGGCGATCGCCGTCACGCGTTCGGCGCCATAGATCGTATCGTAGGTCGCGCGCCACGTCTCGACCAGAAGCGCGCGGATCGCCGGCAGATCGCGCTCCGTCGCCGTCCGGGCGAACATCATTGCAGTCCGAGCTTCGCTTTCACCATATCGCTGACCACCTGCGGATTGGCCTTGCCGCCAGTCGACTTCATCACCTGGCCGACGAACCAGCCGGCCAGCGTCGGCTTGGAGCGCGCCTGCCCAGCCTTGTCCGGATTAGCGGCGATCACCTCCTCCACAGCCTTTTCGATCGAGCCGGTATCGGTCACCTGCTTCATGCCGCGACTCTCGACCAGAGCGCGCGGATCGCCGCCTTCGGACCAGACGATCTCGAACAGATCCTTGGCGATCTTGCCGGAGATGACCCCTTCCTTGATGAGGTCAATCACCGCGCCAAGCTGATCGGGCGAGACCGGAGACTTCTCGATCGGCTTGCCGGCCTTGTTCAGCGCGCCCAGCAGGTCGTTGATAACCCAGTTGGCCGACAGCTTGCCGTCCCGGCCGACCGCCAGTTCCTCGAAATAATCGGCGATCGCCCTTTCGGAAATGAGAATCGATGCATCATACGCCGACAGACCAAGCGAGCCGACGAGCCGCAGGCGCTTGTCGTCCGGCAACTCCGGCAGGCCGGCGGCCAGCGCATCGACATAGGCCTGGTCGAATTCGAGCGGCAGCAGGTCCGGATCGGGGAAATAGCGGTAGTCGTGCGCCTCCTCCTTGGAGCGCATCGACCGCGTCTCGCCCTTGCTCGGGTCGAAGAGCCTCGTCTCCTGATCGATCTCGCCGCCGTCTTCCAGGACGGCGATCTGCCGCCGCGCCTCGTATTCGATCGCCTGCCCCATGAAGCGGATCGAATTGACGTTCTTGATCTCGCAGCGCGTACCGAAGTGTCCGCCCGGCCTGCGTACCGATACGTTTACGTCGGCGCGCATCGACCCCTCGTCCATGTTGCCGTCGCAGGTGCCGAGGTAGCGCACGATCGTGCGCAGCTTCGTCATGTAGGCCTTTGCTTCATCCGCGGAGCGCATGTCGGGTTTCGACACGATCTCCATCAGCGCCACTCCGGAGCGGTTGAGATCGACGTAGGACATGGTCGGATGCTGGTCGTGCATCGACTTGCCTGCATCCTGCTCGAGATGCAGGCGCTCTACGCCAACCTCGATCTCCTCGAAGTCGCCTTTTGAATCGGGTCCTACCGAGACCGTAACGGTCCCCTCGCCGACGATTGGCTGCTGGAACTGCGAGATCTGGTAGCCCTGGGGCAAATCCGGATAGAAATAGTTCTTCCGGTCGAAGACCGATTTGTGGTTGATCCGCGCTTTCAGGCCCAGACCGGTGCGGATCGCCTGTCGAATGCATTCTTCATTGATGACAGGCAGCATGCCGGGCATCGCCGCATCGACCAGGCTGACGTTGGCGTTGGGGGCCGCGCCGAACGATGTCGATGCGCCCGAAAAAAGCTTCGCTTCCGATGTAACCTGGGCGTGGACCTCAAGGCCGATGATGATTTCCCAGTCGCCTGTCGCTCCAGGAACGAAGCGCTTGGGATCGGCAATGCGGGTATCGATCAAGGACATCGGCGCGGCTCATGATGGTCTGCGGAAAGCGAACTCATGCGGTGGCGCTATCGCAACGCGCCGCGCGAGGCAAGGCCGACGCGTATCGTCAAGCTGTCGCGATGTAGGCCCGGATGTCGGCAGCCTCCTGCTCCACATCCTCGATCCGCCGCTTGACCACGTCGCCTATCGATACGATGCCGTCAAGCAGGCCGTTCTTCTCGACGGGTAGATGCCGGAAGCGCCCACGCGTCATGATCTCCATCACCTCATTGACGCTGTGGTTCTCATTGCAGATGCTGACTTTCGGCGTCATGGCGTCGCGCACGATGTGATCGAGTGCGCCGACGCCCTCCCTGGCGATGACGCGGATGATGTCGCGCTCGGACAGAATGCCGACGATCTTGCGGTCGCCGTTGGTCACCACGAGCGCGCCGATGCGCTGGCTGGCCAAGAGATCGATGGCGGTCGACAGCTTGTCGTTCGGTCCGATCGAATGGACGTCGTGGCCCTTTTTCTCAAGAATCGCCTTGACCGTCATTCCAGCCTCCCCGGTCGATCGGCGCGGACAATTGCTGATGCCGCAGCACAGCCGATCGCCGCGTGATGGTGCCTTCGTCGGGCCGTGAATACAAGTGTTGGCACCGAGGCGAATTTGGTCCTGTTTCAGCGCGGGGCGCTCAGGAAAACGCGTAGGCCAAAGAAGCCGGAGAGGAACCCGCCGACATGAGCTTCCCAGGCGATTGTCGCGTCATTGCCCGCGCCCACGCCGGCTAGTCCCGTGACCAGGTTGACGATCATCCAGATGGCGAGAAAGGTCATTACGCTGCGGGATCGGACTACGTCCGCGATTGGCCAGGGCGGGCCGGCGAAGGCGGCCGCGCCGCCGGACCTGTCCATGCGGAATCCGAAACGGGCGGCGGCGCCCATCATGCCCGAAATCGCTCCCGACGCGCCCACGAGCGGCGCCTGATCGAGCGGATGGATGGCCCAATGCAGCGCGGCGGCCGCAAGTCCGGTGACCGCCCAAAAACTCAGGAGCCTCAATACGCCGAGGCGGTTTGCAAGCGGTGAACCGAAGGCCGCGAGCCAGATCATGTTGATGATCAGGTGAGCCCATCCGCCATGCAGAAAAGCGTATGTGAACGGGCTTGTGAACGCGTAGACATCGAGGTCGTAAATCCCCGAATAGCGCACCGGAATGAAGGCCGCCCGTAGCAGAAGGCCAGTGTCTCGGTCGATATCAAACAGGTAGACGCGCATCCCGTGCACCACGACGCAGAGCGCGATGAGGCCGATGATGACCGCAGGTACATTGAAGACGGGCTCGCGCTGGTCCCCTTCCGGCGCGGATTGCCGTCGGCTGGCCGTTTGCTCGTTCATGTTCAGCGGCTCCTAGAGATAACGATGCCCGACCTAAAGCATCGACCATTCAAATGGAATGAGTTCCGTTTCCGGGAACGCGATGAGCCGTCGCGGAGCTACACGTTCCGGGAATGCGAAAATCCGGTGATTTGCCACTTCTGGCCGATGGACTTTGCCGGCGGCGGTAGGCTTAGTGGAAGCGGCGGGGACAAGTCCCTGCAACTGATCCGCGCAACGCACTCAAGCTGTTTTTCCGAATGCCTCAGTT
Organism: uncultured Rhizobiaceae bacterium; assembly: GCA_964244725.1. Lineage (GTDB taxonomy): Bacteria > Pseudomonadota > Alphaproteobacteria > Rhizobiales > Rhizobiaceae > Kumtagia. The sequence goes on along the minus strand of CAXTJQ010000023.1, from coordinate 19,934 downwards.
CTTGAAATCGCCTGCCGCCATACTTCGCAAGTGGCGAACCACGCGACTACTCAAACAGGAAATGGATCTTGACTGGTTCGTCTCGGAATATCCGCAAGCCGTCAGCACCGGCGCGACCGCCGCCTCTCATTTTCGCGACCGGGGATGGCGTCAAGGCAGGAACCCACGCGCCGACTTCGACGTGGCGTTCTATCTCATTCAATATCCCGATGTCTTCGACGCCGGGGTCAACCCATTCGTCCATTTCCTGAGACATGGCCGGCGCGAGGGCCGCAGCCCCGTTCCGACCGACGAATTTCTTTTTAATCAGACCATATTGGCCTCGGAATTTGACCACCCTTTCTATCTCGATACAAATCCGGATGTTCGCGCCGCCGGCGTCGATGCATTCTTTCACTACAGGATGTGGGGATGGCGCGAGGGTCGCGCGCCGAATGCCGATTTCGATCCGGTGTTCTATATCGAGCGTTATGCCGATGTCGCGGCCGCGGGCATCAATCCATTCCTGCATTATCTGCTTGCCGGGCGCCTCGAGGGCCGGATGGCCAATCGCGTCAGCGACGGCGTCCGGACGCGGATCAAATCGGCGAAAGCAGTGGCGCTACAGGAGCGAAACCTGGCCGGCTTGCCTGTCACCTCAACCGTGGTCGAGACGGAGCCGGTGACAATCGAGTTCAACGCCCCGAACGGCCTCGTCGTCAGCATCAGCCACGACGATTATATCGTGTCCGTCGGCGGGGTACAGAACGTCGTCCGGGACGAAGCGGACGCGTTTCAAAGCGCAGGCTGGGACTACCTGCATCTGTCTCCGCCCATCCACATATCCTCGTTGAGACCGGACGAAGCAGATGAGACGGCGATCCTAGCGGTTCGCCTCAATGACAGGCGCGTCGGATCTGTCAGCCTTACGCGGATTCGCCTAGCGATCAAGAACGCCCCCCGGCGTCCCGTGCACATCATTGTTCACCATCTGATGGGCCATGCGCCCGAGATGGTGACACGGCTCGCGGAAGCCGTCGCGACCGCCAAGCCGATCTTTTGGGTCCACGATTTCTTCGGGCTTTGCCCGAGTTTCACGCTGCTGCGCAACGATATCGCATTTTGCGCGGCGCCGCCGATCCGTTCCGGCGCCTGTTTCATCTGCTCTTATCATGACCGTCGCGCCGACCACGAGCATCGGATGGCCGCGATGCTCGCAGCGGTGCGACCCATCGTGCTTGCGCCGTCCAAATCCGCTCTCGACCGGTGGCAGTCGAAATCGCCGGTCAGGCTTCGGCAATCGGAAGTGGTCGCCCCGTGCCGCCTGGCGCTTTCGGACGCGCCTTCAATCCCGGATGCAATGATCGACGGCCGCCCCCTGCGGATCGCTCACGTCGGTTCGCAGGGCTTCCATAAGGGATGGTCGGTTTTTCTGGACCTTGCGCGAGCGCGTCGCCATGACCCGCGATATTCGTTCCACCTGTTCGGCGAAAACGCGGAATCCCGTCTGCCGGCCAATATCGCTCATGTCCCGGTGCGGGTGAACGCGAGCAACCGGAACGCGATGGTCGATGCCGTCGCTCGCGAGGGGATAGACGTGGTCGTAAACTGGCCGCTATGGCCTGAAACCTTCAACTATGCCGTCCACGAGGCGTTGGCCGGCGGCGCGTTCGTTGTCACGAAAATCGATTCCGGCAATGTCTGGCCGGCAATATCGCAGAATGCGCCCGACCACGGCATTGCCCTGGAAACGCCGGCGGATCTGCAAGCCCTGTTCGAAAATGGCGAAATTCTTGGGCGGGTTGCAGCTTCCACCAAGCGCTTCGGGCGGCTGATCTTCGGGAAGGGCGCGGCCGAACGGATCCTAAAGGGTAGACGTTCACACCGCCAGCATGCCGGAGGAAGCGCCCAGATTATGGCGCCGGGGACGGTGTGACGCCTTGATCGTCTTCACGAGCGCCTCGCTCGCCTATCTCGATCGCGCGCGCGTCCTCGCCAAGAGCGTCCGCCGTCACCACCCGAATTGGCAACTCGTTCTGTGCCTCGTGGACATCGAGCCCACGGGCTTCGTATTCGATCCGGCGTTCGAGCCGTTCGACCGCGTCATCCGCCTCGCAGATCTGACGATCCCCGACCTCGAGCGCTGGATTTTTCCACACGACGTGGTGGAATTATGCACCGCCGTCAAAGGCGCCGTGCTCGACAAACTGCTTTCGGAAGGCCGCGATGATGTCATCTATCTCGATCCGGATACGGCGATCTTCAGCCCGTTTGACGAAGTCGAGCAGATGCTTGCCGAAAACGACATCCTGCTGACGCCGCACCAACTGCAGCCCGAAGGAACGCTGACCGCAATCATCGACAACGAAATCGGTTCGCTAAAATACGGCATCTACAATCTGGGGTTCATTGCGGTCGCCAACACGGCGGAGGGACGTCGGTTCGCCGCCTGGTGGCGGGACCGGCTGACACTGTTCTGCTTTGACGATGTCCCCAACGGCTTGTTCACCGATCAGCGCTGGTGCGATCACGTCCCGAGCTTCTTTCCGGGCGCCCGGATCCTGCGGCACCCGGGCTACAATGTCGCCAGTTGGAACCTCAGCCAGCGGCCGATCACGATCGAACAGGACGGAATGATCCGCGCCGGCGGATTTCCGTTGCGCTTTTACCATTTCACGAAGGCGACATCAGTCGGCGAGGTGATGATCGAACGCTACAGCGAAGGGCGGAGCGAAATTTTCGAACTCCTCGAATGGTATCTCCAGGAACTGCGTATCGAGCGTGTCGTCGGCCTGCCGGCCAATTGGTGGGCTTTTGCGACTTTCAGCAACGGCAGCCCCGTGCTCAAGCAATACCGGCGCGCGTATCGCCTGCGGCCAGACCTGCAGGACCGGATCGACGAGCCATTCAACGCCGGCGACATTTTCGCCGCGAGCGTGACGCCATGATTTGCCGAACGGTCATTCGCCGGTCTGCGCGAAACCCAGCGCACGCTGCAGGATGTCATCGTTTTTCATCGTATCGCGCCGCGTCCGGTCGTTGCGACGCTCGGATCGGAATTGCGCGATCCTCCGAAGAAGCCGGCGCATCGCGTCGCCTTTTTCGCCGCTGCCGAGAGCAAGTGAACCTAAAGCACGCAGGCCGTCGAAAATCTCGTCTTCGAGCGACACGATGGCTTCGAAACTACCGGGATCGCCCTGACGACCGCAGCGGCCGAAAAGTTGTCGATCAATGCGGCGCGAGTCGTGGAATTCGGTGAGGATGACGTGCAATCCGCCCGCCGCCCTCGCATCCGCAGACAAATGGATGTCGGTGCCGCGACCAGCCATGTTGGTCGCCACCGTAATGCGCCCGGCCGCCCCCGCCCCGGCGATAATCTCGGCTTCCTCCTTGTTTTGACGGGCGTTGAGAATGCGGAAGTCCAGGCCGGCAGCTTCAAGATGCCCGCCAAGCGCCTCCGATGCCTGCACCGACCGCGTCCCGATCAGCACCGGTCGCCCGTCGCGAGCGCTCAAACCGCTGGCGGCCGATGTGACGGCGGACCATTTTTGCTGTTCGGTTCGGACGAGCGCGATGCCCAGGTCGGTCCGACGCAGCGCCCGGTGCGTCGGGATGGCGCATACCTTGAGACCGTACACCGCAGCGAAATCGCCGGCCGCCTCGGCAGCGGTGCCCGTCATCCCCGATAGTTTGAGGTAACGTCGGAAAAAGCGCTGATAGGTGATTTTTGCGATCGTCCTGCGACGACCGGTCGACGCGCAGCCTTCTTTGGCCTCGACGAGCTGATGAAGGCCGTTTTCCCAGGAGCGATCCGGCATCTGGCGTCCGGTGTTCTCGTCGACGATGACGATCTTGCCGTCAGAAACGATGTAGTGCCTGTCGCGCATGTAGAGATGCAGCGCGCACAGCGCCTGCGCCGCCAGTTCCAGGCGGGCCATTCGAATGGATGTCAGTCCCGTCCGCGACAGCTTTTCGAATTCCACTTCGCCGGACGCCGTGAGACGGGCGGAACGGCTTGCGACGTCCAGGATGAAATGCCTGTTCTCAACCAAGCCGCGCGCGTGGCCGATGAGCTGTTCGAAGATATCCTCGCCCTCACCGCCAATGTCTGACCTGGCGCTTGCGGACAAGATCAGCGGCGTCCTGGCATCGTCGATCATGATGCTGTCAGCTTCGTCGACGACAGCGAAGACGAGCCCACGCAGCAGCAGGCGGCGTGAGGCATCCGGTGCGCCCGCAAGGACATCCAGCGTCAAGCGCGATATAGCCCGCCGTTCGCCGATCTGCGTCCGGTCGCGAAGATAGTCGAAGGCCACGTCTTGCCCGGTGCAATAGGTGACGTCCGCCCCGTAGGCCTCGCGCCTCATGGCAGACGTCTTTTTCTGCGAAACATGACCCACGCTCAATCCGAGGGCCTCGTAGACCGGCCTCGTCAACTGACAATCACGCTCCGACAGATAGTCGTTGGCCGTGATGACATGTGTCGGCATGCCGGCCAAGGCAGCGGTGGCGGCCGGCAGGATGGCGGTCAGCGTCTTGCCTTCGCCCGTCTGCATCTCCGACATCCCGCCGTGAAGCATGACCCGACCACCCATCAATTGCACGGGGTGATGACGCATGCCGAGATGCCGCCCGGTTGTTTCACGCACCAGGGCGAAGGCCGCCACGGTCGCGCGGTGCGAAAACCCTTCGCGAACCAGAACTTGCCGCAGGTCATCGGCTCGAGCTGCCAAATCGTGATCGCTCAGTCCGCGCAGCCTGGCGCCGTGAGCATCGACATATCGGGCAAACCGCGTGATCCCGCGACGCCTCGGACCGAACAACAGGCGCAATCGCGACCAGCGCTCCAGGACGAACCGATCCAGGGCGCGTTCCTTGACGCTGCCCCGCTCCGGGTATGGGCCTCGGCCAAAGCCGTACGCGTCCGAAACGTCGCTTTCAAACATCGAACCGCGACAAAAACAGTTGTCGGATCCGCCTGTAGAGCTGAACGGCCGCGGGTTCGGCTCGGTGTTCGAACCGGATATAAGCGCGTCCCCCGAACCCGATTGCCGGCGCCGATTCGGGCAGTTGGAGATCGAACTGGAAGCTGCGGCGCAACGTCCGAAGCCCGCGTTCGTCGCGCGGATCGACCGCGATGTGGCCGCCACCCGCCGAGCCAAGCGCCTTGCTCGGCAGTTCGTTCTGGCCCGACGGCACCCCGCGCATGACGCTTGCTTGAAAGCTTTGGCCCGGCAGATCCGCGAATATGATCCGCACCGCCGTCAGATCGGTCTGGACCAGATCGATATCGTCCTGCGAGATGCTGGTGCGGACCCGTGTGCCCGCGCCCGGAAGGATGTAGCCGAGGATATCGCCCTCCCGTACGTAACGGCCGGAAAGATCCCTATCCTCCGGAAGCACGAGCGTCCCCTCGCCCGGGCTCGACGCGATCAGCCTGACCTTTCGTACGACCGCCCGACCCAATTCGCTCCTGGTCTTTTCGATTTCGACAGCGGTCACGTCCGCGGCGCTTCTGTCGGTGAACCTTTGCGCATTCAATTCGATCGCCAGCTGATCGAGCCGGCCACGATACTGGGCGATCTCGGCGTCGAGGGTCGGGTCTTCCATCGCGACCAGCCGGGTTCCCCGTGTGACCGCCGATCCGGGTGCGGCGAGCACAGTCTTCACGAAACCCGAGGAGCCTGCGCGCACATAGGCTTCGTCGGGCAGCCAAGTGACGCCTTCAGCATTCGTCCACAGCGGCAAAGGCAGGAAGGCGACCGCCGCGCTGGCCATACCCGTCGCCGAGAACGTCGACAGCATAGCCCGCCTGCGATTGCGCGCCAGTCGTCCGTCGAAGATGACATAGCGGAGGGCCTTGCCAAGCGGCAAGACGAACGACGCGATCATCGCCCAAGCCGCCAAAGCAATTCCGATGAAGAATAATTGACTCGCGATCAACAGCGAAAGCGAAACCGTTATAAATCCGCGATAGATAAACGCCGTCGGCGCATAAAACAGATAAAGAGCCCGTTCTACCGGTTCCTTTGCCGGGGATTTCGCCTTTATGCCGAAAACATAGCGGTCGACCAGATAGGCCCAATGCCTGTTGGCGTGGATACCGAAATTCGGGATTTCGAGGAGGTCGGCCAACATGAAATAGCCGTCGTAGCGCAAGAGCGGGTTGATGTTGAAGATGACTGTGGACACGCCTGCGATGAACATGACGTTGAAGAGCAAGGTTCGCATCGTTCCCGGCTCAACCAGGATCCATCCGAAAAGGGCGAGGGCGGCCAAGAGCACCTCGAATAGCATGCCGCCCGCGCCCACCGCTATCCGCCTCGCTTTGCTGCGGAAGGCGCTGGCGCCGGACGCGTCGACGTAAGGAACGGGATACCCGACCAACAGCATCACACCCGCATCATGGACCTCCGCCCCGAAGGATTTCGCCACATACCCATGGCCGAGTTCGTGGAAGAGTTTGGTAACCGGGTAGACGAGCGCCAGGAGTACGAGGCTGTCGGACGCCATGACACGGTCCGAGACGTTCTCGGTGAGCGTGCTCCAGTTCATGCTCGCAACTACGCAGGCGGCCCCGACAATCATCATCCACATCAGCAGCCCGAAGAGGCCAATGAACGGCCGGACGAGCCAAACGGTGGCGTTCAGGAAGTCGTTAGGGTCGAGAACGGGTATCCGGATTGAAAGCGGATTGGTGAATGACCGCAGCCAGGCCTTATGCTTTTGCTTGGCATAGCGTTCGCGGATTTCCTCGCCATCCGGATTCAGATCGCTCTGTACAAGATCGGCGGAGTGGAGTTGCGCGATGAGCCGGATCACCTGGTCCTGACTGGGCGCCTCTTCGCCGAAGTCCGCACAGGCCGATATCCACAGGTCCTGGACCGTGGCGGTTCCATCCATTCCGGCCGCGATGGAGTAGGCAGCCGGCGTCAGGCGATGGCTCTGACCCATCAGGTGGTCCTGGACCACGTACCAAGGCTTGCCGCGATAACGATGCCGGTGGACCTGGACATGGTCACGCAGTTTCAGCCGAAGGTGCTGAACGCGGTACCAGGAATTGCTGAGGAATGCCTCCGCCATTGCTTCAGGGCAGCCATTTCCAAGCAGTAAGACGCAACCAGTCGTAAAGCGAATGGGTCCATATCCACGCGAGGGAGCGACGGCTGATGTCCACCTTGGCAACGCCCTCCATGCCGGGACGCAAGGGGAGCGCCGTCCTCGAAAGCGCGGCCTCGACGCGGAAGACGTTTCTGCCATCCTCCACCGCCGCGACCGGCGTGATCTTGCTGACGGTCATGGGAATCGGCACACCGGGAAGGCCGGCAAGCAGAAGATGACCCGATTGCCCAACCGCCAAGGAACGAAGGTCACGCTCGTCAATCCGGAGAATGACCCGATAGTCCGAAAGAGGCGCGATCTCGAACAGTGTCTTTCCCTTCTCGATGGGCGAACCGAGAAGCTGGCTGAAATCGCCAGAAACGACGATGCCGTCGAAGGGCGCCACGATGCGCGTCCGGGCAAGCTTGGCCTCCACGACAGCAAGTTGTGCCCGAGCCTGATCGATTTGCGCCCGCGACGATGCGACGGCCGGGCGGTCGCTCTTGGCGAAAGCTTCGTGATATGTTTGCTGTTCCTTGCCGAGGTCGCCTTGCAGCTTGACCTTTTCCAGCAGCAAGTCCTTATCATCGAGCGAAGCCAGCAACTCGCCCTTCCGCACGATATCGCCGGCCCGCTTGGGAGCGCTGGAGATGTATCCGTCGAACGGCGCCGGCGCCGCGCGCTGGACCGAACCTTCCATCGAAGCCTTCGCCGTGACGCGGTAGGCGCCCTCCGCGACTGCCAGCCAGGCGGCCAACCCAATCGCCGCAAGAACGATCAGCTTCGCGGCAACATGCCCGGACCCGAAAACCGCCCGCAGAGACTGGCCCGTCAGATCACGGCTTCTGCCCGAAATCCATCGGTCGTTCGCAATCTGCAGTCCGAGAATGGGCGCAATCAGCGTGGCGGCCATTTCGACGAGGCGGACCGTCGGCGTGTCGAACGGTTCGTCGCGAACCCTTTCTAATGTCATCGCTCCGATTGCGCGCCGGCGATAGGCGATCGGAACCGAAAGCACACACGATGCACCGCCCGATTTGGCGAGCGCGCGCTGGGCGACGCTCAACCGCCGCGTTGTCCCGGCCAATGCCGGATGGACGGCGGCAGCAGACTGATCGATCGCCTCGTCCATGGCGTTTTCGATGGTGTCGCGCAGGTCGCTCGATTTGACTGCGGCGCCATGGTGCGAAAGCGCGCGAAGACGCACGCCGCCCCGCCGGCAAGCGCCCAATGAAACCCGGTCACTCTCGAGACGCGAACAAAGGTCATTCGCAAGCGCCATCAAGGCGTATTGAGATCGTTTGTGCTCGCCGACGGTCAGCGCCACATCGAGGGCCGTAGCGACGCGTTTGGCGCCGTCTCGCGCTTCCGCCGCTTGGGCGCGCGCCGCAACAACTTCGATCCAGCCCAAGCCCCAATCCAGCCGGCGGATGACGCTCGCCACATCCATCGCGGCATTCGGGGCCATCGCGACAGCCACCGACCCGTAAGGGGCCTCCGCTCCTACGAGCGGCCGGGCGATGATGATCCCGAGCATCTCGGATGTCTTTGCCGCCATCTCGCTCCGCGTCCAGAGCACAACTTCGCGCCTGTCGGCGTTCGCCCGCTCCGCCGCCCGCTTGAGTTGCAGGGTGTCGCGCAATTCAGCGGGCCAGGAGAATTCCTCGACCTGGCCCGATTCCAACTTGAAGGCGGCGAAACCGGCCCTGATCCCGTCGACGTTGCGGCAAAGTTCCGCAAGCCAAGCGGCCCTGAACTCGGAAGGGGGCAGATCGAGAAGCGAACTCGACAGGTTTGCCGAAGTGTCCGCCTCACGACCGGTGCGGGCTTGTCGATCTGGATTGAGCATTGAGCCGTTGCCGCTCAATTCAGCGCTTCGGCGGAGGCTGACAATTTGGCCGCGAAACTCATGGTGCAGCGCAGACCGGCGGGAAGCTGCGCTGCTGCATTCGGTAGCGCCAAGCGCACTCCGAACAGCCCGCTCGCGGAATCGATGACGCGATCGACAACCGTGACTTCAGCCAAATGTTCGCCGCCGAGCGGTTCCTCGGGTCGGACCACGGCCTTACCGCCGACGGAAATTCTACCGACATACGCGGTCGGCACCAAAACCTCGACGCGGAGTGGATCGACTTGCGCCAAAACCATCAACGCTGCCTGTTCGTTTCTGTATTCGCCGGGCTGGAGCAGCCGCTCGACGACCACCCCGTCGATCGGACTGCGCACGATCCTCAGTTCGAGAGCGGCTTGCGCCCGTTTCAATTCGATCTGCGCCACCCGCAGATCATGCTCGGCTTCGCGCACCTGCTGATCCGATTGCGTCATGTCGGCCTGCGCTTCTTCGAAAGTCGCTCGAGAGACATCAGCTCTTTGAAGCAGCTTGTCCGTGCGATCCAATTTGTTGCGGAGAAAGTCGAGGCGGGCGCGTTGCGCCTTGATCGCGAAATCGTTGGTGGTCTGCTCGCGGGCCAATTCGAGATTGACCGTTTCCATGGCGTTTTCCATCCGGGCGACAATCTGGCCCTTGCGGACAATATCCCCGCGCTCCACCTCGATGCTGGCGATCAATCCAACCATCGGGCTCGCCAACTTCACGATCCTGGCCGGCTCGATTATGCAGTCGAAACGCGTAGCCGAGTTCTCATCCTCGGCGGCGGCCATACCTAGCTGCAGGCTTAGAAAGAGCCCGATTGTCCCGTAAGCGCGCCAACGTCTCACGCTACCCCCCCGCGCCGACCTTCTCCTTTATGTTATGGATCGCCTGCTCTTTCAAGCAAATCCTATCTTAGTGCGTCTTTAAACGAACCCGGATCAGGCCGCGAGAGTTAATGCGGCTCATTGTCGAATGTCGATCCGCTCATTCGAATTTGTCGACGCACCATAATTCTTGGTTTTTCTGTCAATCGCACTTGACGAAGAATTGCCGTAAAATTAGCATTCCATTTTCGGAAGATCGAAGTTTCCGATCGTTGCAATAGCAAGAACTTGTGAATTCGAACGCAGCGCTGAATTTATCTGCGTAGTTTGTGTCAAAGGTGGGAAAACCTAGCTCGGGGGGACTATGGTTGAGAGGCGGGACTGGCGCGATGGCGTTCGGGAGTGGTTTCCCGATGGCCGCGAGGATGCCTACGAGTTCGAAAGCCTCGAACCCAGGCTGCTTCTGAACGCCGACCCGACAGGTATTTCCGCCGCGCTCGCGGCAGCCCATTCGACGACGATCGCCACCACCGCCGAGGCGGAAACGGAGCAGCCCACGGCGGCGACCGCCTCCGCCACGCTTGTCCTGCGCGTTTCCGGGGATGCTTTCGAAGGCGATCCGCAGTTCACCGTATTTGCCGATGGCCAGCAGATCGGCGACATTTTTTCGGTAACCGCGTCACGCGCGGAAGGCCAAACTCAGGACTTCGCGCTCGTAGGCGACTTTTCGGCGGGCGGTCCCAATCAGGTGACGATCAATTTCATCAACGACGCCTATGGCGGTTCGGACGCTGCCGATCGGAATCTCTACGTTGAAGGCCTGACCGTGAACGGGCGATCGATCGTTTCGGGTGTCGAACCGGTGCTGATCAACACGGGTTCGCGCACATTCGACACGTCAAACCCACCGGGCGCGATCACGCTGCGGGTGTCCGGCGACCAAGCCAGCGGAGCCCCGCAGTTCCTTGTTTCGGTCAACGGTGAATCGATCGGCGGCCTTCTCAGCGCTACGGCCGATCATGCGAGCGGACTGACGCAGGACTTCGTACTCTCTGGCGATTTCGGTGCGTCCGGCGTTCAGGAGGTCACGGTCGGCGTGCTGCCCACGACGACAGGTTCGGCGCAACAGCTTTTCGTGGAAGGTCTACTCGTCGGCGGTCACCAGATCGTTCCGGATCCGATCCTCGTCTCCAGCGACCAAAGCCGCGTGTTCGATACGACCAATCCGCCTGCGACGATCGTCGTTCGCGTCGCCGGCGACCAGTTCATGGGCCCACCGCAATTTGTCGTGGTCGCGGATGGAAGGCAGATCGGCAGTGTGCAAACGGCCAGCGCGATTCACGGCAATGGGGAGTGGCAGGACATCAGCCTTTCGGCCGACATGGGTCCCAACGGACCGCAGGTCGTGACGATCAACTTCATCAATGACCTCTACGGCGGCTCCGACGCTGCCGACCGCAACCTCTATGTCGACAGCGTCATCGTCAACGGACGTCCCGTTTCGTTCGGCTCGCAGTCGTCGCGGCTATCGGGCAACGCGACGCTCACGCTGCAAGCCGGCAATTCGCCGACGACCGTTGCAATCGGCGTGTCGTCGGAACTGTTCCAAGGTGCAGCTCAATTCACGGTCACGGCGGACGGCAGGCGCCTCGGTGGAATCTACACGGCCAATGCGGACCACGCCGCCGGACAGTCTCAGACCATTCTGATCACCGACGACATGGGTCCGTACGGGCCGCAGAACCTGGTCGTGAATTTCCTCAATGATCTGACGGACGGACAATCCGGCAACGACCGCAACCTCTGGGTTGACAGCCTCGCGGTCAACGGTCGCGGAATCGTTTTCGCAACGGCGCCGGTTTTGATCGCGCAGGGCTCGCAAACCTTTCAGACGGCCAATCCCCCAACGACCGTCGTTCTTCGCGTGTCGGCCGATCTGTTTCAGGGCTCCCCGCATTTCACCGTCAGCGCGGATGGACAACGGCTCGGAGCCGTTTTCACGACCGATTCATTGCGAAGCGTGGGACAGACGCAGGAGTTCATCCTTACGGGCGACCTCGGTCCGAACGGGCCGGCCGCCGTCACGATCGAGTTGCTCGACGATGCCTATGGCGGATCGGGCGAGCAGGACAAGAACCTTTATATCGAAGCCCTGACGGTGAACGGCCGTGACGTACTCGGTCCGGACGCCCAGGAGCTTTTCACGGTCGGCTCGCTGACCTTCAATTCTTCCGCGCCCGACGAACCACAGCCCGCCGTCGAAGCGAAACTTGCCGCCGACACGGGTATCGGAGCTTTCGACGGGCTCAGCGGCAGCGCCGAGATCGTCGGACGCGTCCGATCGCCCGCGGGTCTCGCAAGCGTTACAGCCGGCCTCGATGCGGCGGCGCCTTCAACTTATCTGTCGATCCTCGACGCGATCGACGCCATCGGCGCCTTCCGTCTCACGCAGGCGCGGATCGATGCGCTCTCCGGCGGCGTACTCGGCGACGGAGCGCATACTCTTCATCTCGTCGCAACGACGCCGGGCGGCAAGGCCACTTCGTTCGATCTTGCGTTCACGCTGGATCGCGCGCTTCCAGAGATTTCAGCAGTCCTCGCCAACGACAGCGGTGCAAGCGCCAGCGATGCGATCACGAGCGATCCGGCAATTCAGATCATGCTGGCCGATCCGAGTGGTCTCGTCGCGCTGACCGGACGCGTCGACCAGAAGGCTGCGCTCGCGGTCAATCTGGTCCTCCAGACCGCCGCGCCGATCGTGCTGTCGGCGGCCGATGTCCGGCGGCTCGCTGGCGGTACGTTGGCGGACGGCGCCCATACCCTGCGCCTCGAAGCGATCGACAGGGCCGGCAATGCGCGCGCCATCGATCTTGCTTTCAGCCTCGACACCGGCATCGCGCCGAGCCCGGATTTCGCGCTGGGCCCGGAGTTCCAGAGCAACGGCGCGCCACTCGCCACCAGCGCGGAGATCGTCAGCCTCGTGGCTCACACCGAACCGTTCGCCTCGGTGAGCCTCAACGGCGGGGCCGGCGTCGCCGCCGGCGCCGATGGCATCGTGGTGTTCGCGAACGTCGCATTGGCGCTCGGCGAAAACGCCCTTACCCTGGTGTCCACGGACGTCGCCGGCAATATGGTCAGCGACCCGCGCATCGTGGTGCGAACCCAGCCTTCGGTCGGCCCTGAGATCGTCGCCGCACTCGCCAACGACACCGGCCGGAGCAACAGCGATTCCGTGTCGCGCGATGCATCCGTCGCCGGCACGGTCACCGACGGCGATGGCGTCGCCAGCCTTTCGGCCGGACTGGAGGGGACCGCCGACGCCGACTTCCTCGCCATCACCTCGCTGCTCAATGCGGATGGCGCCTTCGTCATCGGTTCGGATCTGATGAACCAGTTGGCGGGCGGCGCGCTCGGCGACGGCCTGCACACGCTGACCCTGATCGCGACCGACATGAGCGGCCAGTCGAGCAGGATCGGCCTCGCCCTGACGCTCGACACCAGCGCGCCGGCGCAAGTCGCGATCGGCCTTTCGGCGGCGTCGGACACCGGAGCCGCCGGTGACGCGACGACCGCGGCGGCGCGCGTGACGCTGACCGGAACCGCGCCGGCCGACGCGATCGGCGGGCTCGTCTCGCTGACCGGCGGCGGTCTTGGCGCCAGCGGGCTTCAGGCGCTGGTGGGCGCTGGCGGCCAGTTCCAGTTCGGCGACGCGCCGCTGCGGGATGGGGACAATGTTTTCAGCGCCGTCCTGACGGACGCCGCCGGAAATGCAGGCGCCCCGCTTGCGTTCACGATCGTCAAGGCCGGCGAAGTCGCCAGCGACGCGGCATTGTTCTGGAACGATCAGGTCCTGCAGGCGGTCAAGCGCGACTCCAGCTATCCCGAGGTCGCCACGCGGATCATGGCGATGGTCGGCCTTGCGCAATACGATACGCTCGCCGCGGTCGAGGGAACGGCGGCTTATCTCGTGAAGCAGACGGTCAGCGGCCCGGCGTCGCTCGACGCAGCCCTCTCCCAGGCCGCCTACACGGTGCTTGCCGCGGAATATGCGGGCCAGAAGGCGGCGCTCGACGCGGCGCTCGCCACGAGCCTGGCAGGCATCTCCGAGGGCGCCGAGAAAGCCGCCGGCATCGCGCTCGGACGGAGCGTGGCGCAGGCGATCCTCGCCATTCGCGCCAATGACGGGTCCGACGACTACGTCGATGTCTCAGGAAGCACGGAAATCGGCAAATGGCGTCCGACCGGCCCGATGTTCCTCGTCGCGGAAGCGCCGCAATGGAAAGGCGTCACGCCGTTCGCCCTCGCCAGCGGCGACGTGTTCCGCGCGCCGCCGCCGCCGGCGCTCGATTCCGCCCAGTATGCGACCGACCTCGAGGAAATCCGCAGCGTCGGCGAGGCGACAAGCACGACACGTACGGCCGATCAGACGCAGAGTGCGCAGTTCTGGGCCGACGGCAAGGGCAGCTATACGCCGCCCGGCCACTGGAGCGCCATCGCCCAACAGGTGGCGAAGGCCCAGGGCAACAGTCTCGCGGCCAACATACGCCTGTTCGCCCAGCTCAACGTGGCCTTGGCCGATGCGGCGATCGCCTGCTGGGACACCAAGTACACCTATCTCGGCTGGCGCCCCGAGACGGCGATCGCCAATGCCGATCTCGACAACAATCCGGGAACCATCCAGCAGGATGGCTGGACCCCTCTGCTCATCGCGCCGGCGCATCCCGACTACGTCTCCGGTCATTCCACCTTCAGCGGCGCGGCGGCCGGCATCCTCGACGCGCTGCTCGGGGCCGACTCGGCGTTCTCGACCACCGCGGTGACGCTGCCCAACGTGACGCGCGATTTCACCAGCTTCGACCAGGCGGCCGACGAGTCCGGCAAGTCGCGCGTCTATGCCGGCATTCATTTCGAATTCTCCAACCAGGCCGGCCAATCCATCGGCTACCAGGTCGCCGACGCGGTGCTCGCCCGCTTCGCGCTGTCGGACGACACTCAGGCGCCCACCGTGGTCACCGATCCCGTCGCGGCGGCCACGAAGACCAATCCGGTCATCACCGGGCAGATTCTCGACAATCTGTCCGGCGTGGCCTCGGCGCACTTCGCCATCGACGGCGGCGCGGCGCAGGCGCTGACGCTGTCAGGCGACGGCCATTTCTCGATCGCCACCGCCTTCGCGCTCGACGGCGCGCAGGACGGCGTCCACACGGTTTCGGTCGTCGCGGTCGACGCCGCGGGCAACACGTCGCTGGCCGATCCGATCGGCTTCACGCTCGACACCATCGCGCCCGCCGTCTCGCTCGACAGCATCGCCGACGGCGCCTCGATCGACGCGGCCACCCGGCTGACCGGCGCCGCGGATCCGACCGGATCCGGCCTCGTGGCCCTCGCCTATCAATTCGACGCGGGCGAACCGCGCAGCCTGTCGTTCGCCGCCGGAACCGGGGCGTTCGACCAGCAGATCCTGCTCGGCGACCTCCAGGTCGGCCAGCACACGCTGACCATCGCCGCCATGGACGCCGCCCGCAACGTGACGATGCTGACGCGCACGGTGACCCTTGAGGCGCTGGCGCCGCTGACCGTCACGGGTCTCGACATCGCCGACGGCGCCGTCGACATCGGCCTGACGCAGCGCCCGCGCGTCCTGTTCTCGCGCGCCGTCAACGCGGCCACCCTGAACGCCAACAATTTCTACCTCGCCGGCCCGGACGGCGGGAAGATCGCCACGACCATCGTGCCGGCGCTCGACGGCGGCTTCGCCTGGCTGTTCCCGGTCAACCCGATGCCGGGCGGATCGCGCATCACGCTGCATGTCGACGGCTCGTCCATTCGCGCGGCGGCCGACGGCGCCTTCCTCGACGCGGACGGCGACGGGACGGCCGGCGGCTCGCTGCTCGCGAGCTTCACCACCGTCAGCAACGCCTCCGTCATCGGCACGAAGCTGATCGGCCGCGTCGTCGATCCCGGCGGCGACCTGCAGCCGATGACTTTCGACGACATCGGCCGCGGCCCCGACGGCGTCATCCATACCGCCGACGACGTCTTCAAGCTGCCGGTCGCCAACGCCAAGGTCTACGTGCTCGGGCGTGAGGACCAGGTCGTCTATACCGACGCCACCGGCTATTTCGAACTGAACGACCTGCCGGCCGGCAGCATCAAGGTCGCGGTCGACGGCCGCACCGCCACCAATGCGCCCGACGGCATCTTCTTCCCCGAAATGGTGATGGACGCCGAACTGCAGCCGGGCGTCACCAACACGCTAATGGGCGCGATGGGCTCGACCGAGTCGCGTATCGCCAACAAGGACCGGCTCGAAGCCTATCTGCCGCGTGTGCCGACCGCCTCGCTGCAGGCCGTGAGCGCGACCGCGCCGACCACGATCACGCTCGACCCTGGCGGCATCGGGTCGGACCTGTCGGCGGACGAAAAGGCGCGCCTGACGCTGACCGTCGCGCCCAACACCGCGATTGGCGCGGACGGCAAGACGCTGGGCAACGTCCAGATCGGCATCTCGACCGTGCCGCCCGAACTGGTCAAGGACATGCTGCCGCCGGGCGTGCTCCAGCACACCTTCGACATCACCATCCAGGCGCCCGGCGTCTCGACCTTCGCCGAGCCGGTCCAGATCACGTTCCCCAACGTCTTCAACGCCGCGCCGGGGACCAAACTCAACATCCTGAGCTTCGACCACACGACTGGCATGCTCGTCATCAACGGCACCGGAACGGTGTCGGCGGACGGGCTGACGGTGGTGTCCGACGCGGGGTCGGGGGTGAAGGCGCCGGGGTGGCATGGACTTGTCGGACCAGGCACGTCCACAAAGGGCCCTCAGCCTCCTACACCACCTAAATGCCCACCGACAGATTTTACAAAAGATTCGGCAAACAATGTCGCAGACCTGATCGCAGCTGGCATTAAGTGTCTCAAGGCCTTCTCTGGTGTCGGAGCTTGGCTTGACGCCGCCGCGCAATTCGGTGTCGCTACCAGAGATTTGTTGCAAAATGCGGTCAAACTTGCTGAAGATGTAAAAGCCGGAAAGCCAGCGGCGGCTCTCGTTGATGGCTTGCGAATAATCGTTGCAGAGAAAGAACGAATTGCGCCGCTTTTTGATCTGATAAAAAAGCAGTCACCGTTAGGAAAGATCGAGGCATCTCTTGAATGCGCAAAGTCCCTTTTAAGTACAGCTTCCACAATTTGCCAACGACTGGCTGACCAGCAATCCGAGGAATGCAAATCTCCGTACTTCGATCTTGCTTGCTTTAGCCTAGGTTTTCTTGCTTCAGCCATCGAAGGCGTAGAGAAGATTGTTGGTATCGTTAATGGTAAGCTCAAAGATATTGCTGTTGACACCGCATTCTTCTTGATTGATCAAACTGCGGATTTAATTGAGCAATACGTAAAAGAAGATTCTTCGCGCTTCACAGCAAGTCGTTTTTCTTTCGCTTTTTCGACAGCCGACCTCTCGATCGATGCAAAAGATCGCATAAGATCAGATTTGCTTGATAATCTTGGAATGCTCACAATCGAGGCAAACAGAATCGGTGATGCCGCCGATGGAATTGGTGATCTCGCTGGAGCTGCGTCGATGGCGTCGTCGGCTTCATCCACCGCCTCCGCAGACTGGGCAAATTTTGATCTTAGCGTGAATGGCCTTCCAATCAAAGCTTTCTACGTATTGTCATCAAATGGCCAGGATATCAGAGGAGTTACTGATGACAATGGTATGTTTGATGTGGTCATTCCTCCTGGTGTCGCGTTTAGCGTATGGATATATGATCCAATCAATGATCGCATGGGCGAATATTCGGGCAATTCTGCGCCATCCGGTACCGACACCCAGGTTCCTGCTTTTCTTCTGAATACATCTATTTATGGTGTTGATTTTGATGGCGATAGTATACCTGACGAATTGGACAGCGACGGTGACGGGCTAATTGATATTGCAGAATTTGTAGCCGGCACCAATGCAATGTCTAAGGATACCAACAAGGACGGTCTCGACGACTTCACCTCAATCCAGCAGGGCATCGACCCGCTCTCCGGCTTCTCCCTGCCCAACGGCATCGTTGCCGGTGCGGCGACCAAAGGCGATGCGCAGGCCATCGCGGTCTCGGGCTCCACCGGCGACGCAACCCAACTGACCGCCTACCTCGCCACCGGCGACAGCGGCCTGTCGGTCGTCGACGTGTCGAAATTCACCAAGCCCTCGCTGCTCGCCGAACTCGACCTCGACGGCTTCAGCAGCGACATCGCGGTCGACCAGGCGCGCGGGATCGCTGTGGTCGCGGGCGGGTCGGCGGGTCTGCATCTGGTCGACGTCTCGACCCCGACCGCGCCGGTCCTGAAGCAGAGCGTGGCCTTCGCCAACGGCGCATCGCATGTCGAACTGCGCGACGGCATCGCCTATGTGGCGAGCGGCGACAGCATCGCCACGGTCGATGTCAACACCGGCGACGTGATCGCGACGCTCGATCTCGGCGCGCAGCCGCTGGTCGACCTCGCCTTCGACGGCGACACGCTGGTCGTCACCGACGCCGGCCGCAAGCTCACGACCGTCGCCATCGACGGCAACAGCCTCTCCGTGCTCGATTCGCTGACGCTGGCGGCCGGCGGCGGGAAACTGTTCGTCGGCAACGGCGTCGCCTATGTCGGCACGTCCGACATTTTCAGCCAGGGCTATTCGACGGTCGACCTTTCCGATCCCGCCACCCTCGCCTTGCTCAGCGACGTCGACGCCAACAACATCGCGGGCAACGCGCTCGCCGCCAACGGTTCCGGCCTTATGGTCAGCGTCGGCGAACTCGCGGGCCAGTTCGGCGGGCAGACGTTCGCGCTCGACGTGTCGAACGTCGCCGATCCGACCAACACCGGCAATTTCGTCACCCGCGTCACCCTGCCGTCCGCGCCGAAGGACGTGGTGATCGCCAACGGCATCGCCTTCGTCGCCGATGGCGCGGGCGGGCTGCAGATCGTCAACTATCTCGGCTTCGACACCAAGGGCGCCGCGCCGGCCGTCGCAATCGACGTGACCGCGCAGGACGCCGATGCGGCCACGGACGGCATCCAGGTGCTCGAGGGCCGCGCGATCCACATCAAGCCGACCATTACCGACGACGTGCAGGTCCGCAATGTCGAGTTGCTGGTCAACGGCGTGGTCGCCCAGAACGACCCGGCCTTCCCGTTCGACCTCGTCGCCCGCACCCCCGCTCTGTCCTCGGGCGTCACGCAGGTCACCTTGCAGGTGCGCGCGACCGACACCGGCGGCAACGTCGCGCTGTCGGATGCGGTCACGCTGAACATCGTGCCCGACACCTTTCCGCCCCAGGTCACCGGCGCCAGCATCGCCGAGGGCGAGCGGCGATTCTTCGTGCGCTCCGTCGACATCCGCTTCGACGAGCCGCTCGATGCGGCGAAACTCGCCGCCAGCGGCATCAGCCTGGCGCGCGTCGGCGCCGACGGGGTCGCCGGCACGGCGGACGACATGGCGGTTCCCGTCACCTTTGACACCCGCAATTTCGACCAGGTCCTGTCCGTCCTGCCCGGCTCTTACCTGACGCCGGGCGACTATCAGCTCCGCATCGATCCCTCCGTCGTGGCGGACGCCGCCGGCAACGGCCTGGCCGAAGCGCTGGTGCGCAACTTCACCATCCGTCCGGCAAGCGACGTGCGCGCCGCGGTCGGCGCGGCCGCGATCGCCCAGGCGCCGTCCGCCAATCCCGGCCAGGAGATCGCGCTCGGCGTTCCGTTCGATCCGGCGACCGCGCGCGCCACCTTCCAGATCATCGACGAGAGCGGGACCGTGTCGACACGCGATATCGTCGCGCGTCTCGCCGATTCCGCGACGGGCCAGGCGTTTTTCGAGGTTCCGCTCGACGCGACCACCGGCGACGTGGTCGTCTATTCGCAAGTCGGCGAGGAGCGGACCGACTTCGCCGACGGCACGGTCTTCCTGCAGATCGTGCCGGTGATCACCGCCGTCACCGTGCAATCGGTGTCGTCCGACGGTCTCACCGCCAACGTTAGCGTGGAAGGGTATGGCTTCCAGGAAGGCGCGTCCGAATATGTCTTCGGCGCGACCGCCGTCGCCGATACCGACGTGGCCGATGGCCCTGACGTGTCGTATCGGTATGACGCTGGTTTTGGGCGTTACATCGCGAACG
>CAXTJQ010000022.1:0-52079 GCA_964244725.1 uncultured Rhizobiaceae bacterium | reverse complement strand
TTCTGCCGAAGAACGTCAACGTGCCGTACGAGACGGCCAACCAGGAGATGACCAAAAAGAACATCTCCAAGATGATCGACACGGTCTATCGTCACTGCGGGCAAAAGGAGACGGTCATTTTCTGCGACAGGATCATGCAGCTCGGCTTCAGCCATGCCTGCCGCGCCGGCATCTCGTTCGGCAAGGACGACATGTTGATTCCCGACACGAAAGCGGGCGAGGTCACCAAGACAGAGGCGTTGGCGAAGGAGTACGAGCAGCAGTACAATGACGGCCTGATCACCCAGGGCGAAAAATACAATAAGGTCGTCGACGCCTGGGCCAAGTGTTCGGAACGCGTCGCCGACCAGATGATGGCGCGCATCAAGGCCGTCGAGTTCTTGGACAACGGCCGCCAGAAGCCGATGAACTCGATCTACATGATGTCGCATTCCGGAGCCCGCGGGTCGCCGACCCAGATGCGCCAGCTCGCCGGCATGCGTGGCCTGATGGCCAAGCCGTCGGGCGAGATCATCGAAACGCCGATCATCTCGAACTTCAAGGAGGGCCTGACCGTTCTCGAATACTTCAACTCGACCCACGGCGCCCGCAAGGGTCTTGCGGACACCGCGTTGAAGACCGCGAACTCAGGTTATCTCACCCGTCGTCTGGTCGACGTCGCGCAGGATTGCATCGTCAATTCCGTCGATTGCGGCACCACAAAGGGTCTGACGATGCAACCCATCGTCGATGCCGGCCAGGTGGTCGCCTCGCTCGGCCAGCGTATCCTTGGCCGTACCTCGCTCGACGATCTGCTCCATCCCGTTTCGGGCGAGATCATCGTTAAGGCGGGCACGCTGATGGACGAGCGCGATGTAGAGAGCATCGAAAAGGCCGGCGTCCAGTCGGCCCGCATTCGCTCGGCGCTCACCTGCGAAGTGAAGGTCGGTGTTTGCGCGATCTGCTACGGACGCGATCTGGCCCGCGGCACGCCCGTCAACCAAGGCGAGGCCGTCGGCGTCATCGCCGCGCAGTCGATCGGCGAGCCGGGCACCCAGCTCACCATGCGGACTTTCCACATGGGCGGCACCGCGCAGGTGGTCGACTCGTCGTTCCTCGAGGCCTCGTACGAGGGCAAGGTCACGATCCGCAACCGCAACGTGGTGCGCAACTCCGATGGCCAGCTCATGGCAATGGGCCGCAACATGGCCATCCTCGTCATGGACGAGACCGGCAAGGAGCGGGCGGCGCATCGCGTCACCTACGGATCGCGCCTTTTCGTCGACGACGGCGACATGGTCAAGCGCGGCCAGCGCATCGCCGAGTGGGATCCCTATACGCGTCCGATCCTCACCGAGATCGAGGGCAAGGCCTCGTTCGAGGATCTGGTTGACGGCATCTCGGTTCAGGAGACCGCCGACGAATCGACCGGCATCACCAAGCGCGAGGTCATCGACTGGCGCTCGACGCCGCGTGGGTCCGATCTTAAGCCGGCGATCGTCATCTATGACGCCAAGGGCAAAGTCGGTAAGCTGTCGAAAGGCGGCGATGCGCGCTTCTTGCTCTCCGTCGAGGCCATTCTCTCGATCGAGCCCGGCGCGATGGTGCGTCCCGGCGACGTGATCGCGCGTATCCCGATGGAAAGCGCCAAGACCAAGGACATCACGGGCGGCCTGCCGCGCGTGGCGGAGCTGTTCGAGGCGCGTCGTCCGAAGGACCACGCGATCATCGCCGAGATCGACGGAACGATCCGGTTCGGACGCGACTACAAGAACAAGCGCCGCATCATAATCGAACCGCATGATTCGACGCTTGAGGCCGTCGAATACCTGATCCCGAAAGGCAAGCCGTTCCATCTCCAGGACGGCGACGCGATCGAGAAGGGCGACTACATTCTCGACGGCAATCCGGCGCCGCACGACATCCTGGCGATCAAGGGCGTGGAGGCTCTCGCGAGCTACCTCGTCAACGAAATCCAGGAGGTCTACCGGCTGC
Organism: uncultured Rhizobiaceae bacterium; assembly: GCA_964244725.1. GTDB lineage: Bacteria > Pseudomonadota > Alphaproteobacteria > Rhizobiales > Rhizobiaceae > Kumtagia. Next base: position 50,105 of record CAXTJQ010000022.1, on the reverse strand, counting down.
AGGGCGTGTCCATCAACGACAAGCACATCGAGGTTATCGTCCGGCAGATGCTGCAGAAGGTCGAGATCACGGCGCAGGGCGACTCGATCTACATCCCGGGCGACCATGTCGACGTGATCGAGTTCGACGAGATCAACGAGCGGCTTGTCGAAGACGGCAAGAAGCCCGCGGAAGGTCAGCCGGTGCTGCTCGGCATTACCAAGGCCTCGCTGCAGACGCCGTCCTTCATCTCGGCGGCCTCCTTCCAGGAGACGACCCGCGTGCTGACGGAAGCGGCCGTCGCCGGCAAGGTCGATACGTTGCAGGGCCTGAAGGAAAACGTCATCGTCGGCCGTCTCATTCCGGCCGGCACGGGCGGCACGATGAGCCAGATCCGGCGCATCGCGACCTCGCGCGACGAGTTGATCATCGACGAGCGCCGTAAGGCCTCCGACGCTGCGGTGGCGACGCCGATGCTGACCGACATGGTCAACGCCGCGCAGTAAAGCGATCCATAGTCGAGATCGAAAGCCGCCGGGGCGACCTGGCGGCTTTTTCGTTGAAAGCGACCGCGACTTCCCAGAAGGTGCTTGCATAATAATACGAACGTTCGTACTATTGGCAATGAGTCGACTTGCCTCCACGACCCGGACCCGCATCCTCGATAAAGGAGTCGACCTGCTCAGCGTCGCAGGTCTCGGCGGCATTACCATCGGCAGCCTCGCCGACAAGCTCGGCATGTCGAAGAGCGGCCTGTTCGCGCATTTTCGATCGAAGGAGGCCGTGCAGATCGCACTCCTTGAACATGCGGGCGCGCTCGCCGACCGACATGTCGTCGGGCCGTCGCTGCGCATGAGCCAAGGCCTGCCGCGGCTTGGGGCGCTCGTCCACAATTGGATCGGCTGGAGCAGACGCGCGGGCTTGAACGGTGGATGTCCCGTAGCCGCCGGTCTCTTCGAACTTGACGACATTCAGGGCGATACCCGAGACGCGCTTATGCGGATGGAAGAGGACTGGCGCGCATTGTTGTCGCGCTACACGATCGAAGCGGTCGAGGCCGGGCATCTCGACCCCGCTCTGGATGTCGACCAATTTGTCTGGGAGCTGTGTGGCGTCTACCTCAGCCACCATGCTTCCCTCCGCTTTCTGAACGATCCCGCGGCCGATCGCCGCGCAAAGGCCGCGCTCGACGGTCTCTTTGAGCGCGCGGGTGGGCGGTTCATCGTCAATGCGGCAGGTCGCCCGGCATGATCCTGACTGACGCCGACGCAATTGTGGAGGAGCGTCGTCAGATCCGGCGTCTTCGCCTGGTCTCTCTGGCCGAAGGATTGACCCTCCTCTTCCTTATCCTAGTGGCGGTTCCGGTCAGGCACATATTCGATCTACCTGGCGCGACGCGCATCATGGGGCCAATCCATGGATTGGCATTTCTAGCCTATTGCTGGACGCTGATGGCGACCGTCTCAGGGGGGAACTGGTCCAGAAAGGAAGTGGCCCAACTCACGCTCGCCGCGTTTTTTCCGTTCGGAGCGCTGGCCGTAGCCCGTCTTCTCCGACGCAAGGAAGCCGCAATGACAATCGGCCCGGCGTGGAGTTAGAATTGATGGACTACGTTTGGATCAAGGGCGTGCATGTCGCGGCCGTGCTGGTCTGGACTGGCGGCCTGTTTGTCCAAACGCTGGCGCTTGTGGTGGTTCGCGGCCTTCGTGAGCCGCCCGAATTCGATCGGCGCGCTGCGGCTGTTGTCATGTCCTGGGACCGTAAGGTCACGACGCCTGCCCTTCTGATCGTCTGGGCAATGGGTCTGTGGGCGGCGCTGACTGCCGGCTGGTTCACCGCCTTTTGGCTTTGGTTGAAACTCGCGATGGTTTTGGGGCTGTCGGCGCTACACGGAGCGCAAAGCGCAGCGCTGAGACGCATCGCTACAGGAGGCCTCATCGCGCCTCGCGACCTTCGTTGGCGACCGCTCGCACTCATGCTTGCCTTTGCTGCGATCGCCATGCTTGCCGTCGTAAAGCCTTTCCCTTGAGGACTGCACGGGCAACGCGCGGCGCGCGGGAAGTCGTGGTCGACCGAGACGCGCATAGTGACGAAGCGGCGTTCTTCATTTCTGACAAGCAAGGGACCAAGGCATGAACATCCTTGTCATTGGCGCGACCGGCGGGACCGGGCAAGCCATCGTACGCGAAGCGCTCGCGCGAAGTCATGCGATCACCGCGCTCGTCCGATCCCGTACGAAGGCCGCCACCCTCTTGCCAAGCGTGAGATTGGAGGAGGGCGATGCCCGTGATCCCGTCGCGGTGTCCAAAGCGTTGGACGGCTGCGAAGCGGTCATTTGCGCGCTTGGCACGCGTAAGATCAGCTTGTTCCGGCAAATCACCATGATCTCCGAAGCGACGCGCACGCTGGTAGCCGCTATGGAAAAGCGGCGCCTGTCACGCTTGGTTTGCATTACCGGCCTGGGGACTGGCGACAGCGCCGGCCACGGTGGCTTTGTTTACGACCGGCTGACTAAACCGCTCCTGCTGCGCAAAATCTACGAAGACAAGGACCGCCAAGAAGCGATCGTCAGGGACAGTGATCTCGACTGGGTGATTGTCAGGCCGGCAGTGCTTACCGACATGCCCGCCACCGGACGCGTCCGCGCAATCACCGACCTGAGTGGTTTCCACGGCGGCCAGATTTCTCGCGCCGACGTGGCGACCTTTGTCGTTGCGCAAACCACGGGTGACGAGTGGCTGCGAAAAGCGCCGCTAATTTCGCAAGGAAGTTAGTACGTGGTCGTTGTGTCGGTCGACCCGCTAGCAGACTGATCTCTTGCGCCGGGTTGTTTTTTATGGATAAAATAACGCGAAAAGAACCTGGCGTCGCGCTTCCGGGGAAGTGATGAAAACCGACACCGTCTATAAGAAGACGTTCAACCGCGTGGTTGAAGTGCTCGCCGAGGAGCCGCCGGATACGGCGATCCCGTCCGAGAACGAGCTGCGGCGGCAGATCGGAGTCAGCCGGACGACGATCCGTAAAGTCTTGAAGGAACTCGCGCATCGAGCGATCGTTTCCGAATCGGATGGTCTCTTGCGGACCACGGGAGTCCGCATTGCCATCGGCGACTATTTTCCCGACGCCGAGACGACGCCGCGCACCAAGCATGTCGAGCGGCAATTCATGGAATGGATGCTGCGCGGCGATGCCAAGCCGGGGATGCTGATCAACGAACTGGAGCTCGCGCGCCAGTTCGGCGTCGCGACCAATGGCATCCGCGAGTTTCTCATTCGCTTCAGCCGCTTCGGGCTGATTGAAAAACGCCCGAATTCCGGATGGCTGTTCAACGGCTTCAACGAAGCCTTCGCAATGGAGTTGTTTGAAATCAGGGTGATGTTCGAGCTGCGTTCGGCGCGGCTTTTCGCCAGACTGCCGGAGTCTTCGCCGTTATGGGAAAGCCTGAGGGGCTTGCACCGGGCGCACCGGGAATTGCTCGAGCAGATCGACCAGCGGTTTCACGATTTTTCCGCTCTGGACAACCGCTTTCACAGGCTGATCACCGAAGTCTCCCCGAACCGTTTCATCGACGACTTCTACGACGTGATCACCTTCATCTTCCATTATCACTATCAGTGGAACAAGAGGGACGAACGCGAGCGCAATCGCATGGCGATCTTCGAGCATATCGCCTACATCGAGGCGCTGCAGAGCAGGGACGTGCGCGCCATAGAACTGGCTTGCCGCAACCACCTCAAATCTGCGAAGGACACCCTCGTTCGCTCCTTGATAGGGTCGGACGTTGGCGCATGGCGGGACAACCGCGAGCAACGAGTTCTTTGACCGACGCGAGGCAAAACGACTCCGTGGATTGGGCAGACCGCAAATTTGCCGTGGCGCCGATGATGGACTGGACGGATCGGCACTGCCGCTTCTTCCACCGCCAGTTGACGCGCTGCGCGATCCTTTTCACGGAAATGATCGTGGCGGATGCGGCGATCCACGGCGACCGCGGCCGCCTGCTGGGGTTCGATGCGGCGGAGCATCCTGTCGCCCTGCAACTGGGCGGAGCGGATCCGCTGAAGCTTGCGGAAGCCGCGCGGATCGGCGCGGGTTTCGGCTATGACGAGATCAACCTGAATTGCGGCTGTCCGTCGGACAGGGTGCAATCCGGGACGTTCGGCGCGTGCTTGATGCGCCGGCCCGGCCTCGTGGCCGATTGCGTCGCGGCGATGAAGCGGTCGGTCGCCATTCCGGTCACCGTGAAATGCCGCATCGGCGTTGATGAGCAGGATATCGAGCCGGCGCTCGATGAATTTGCGGACAAGGTTTTCGCGGCGGGCGCGGACGGCCTGTGGGTGCATGCCCGAAAGGCCTGGCTGCAGGGGCTGAGCCCAAAGGAGAACCGTGAAATCCCGCCGCTCGACTACCAGCGCGTCCATCGCTTGAAGCGACGCCTGCCGAACCGTTTCGTTGGGATCAACGGCGGCATCCTGTCGGCGGACGAGGCATCGATTCAGTTGTTAGCCATGGATGCCGTCATGGTCGGACGAGCCGCCTATCACGATCCGATGATGCTTGCCGAACTCGATGCGTTGTCGGGGGTGTCGTCCGGTTTCGATGTCGGCGTCCTGCTCGATGCGATGTGCGATTACGCGGATCGTCACATTGCCTCCGGCGGTCGTCTGGGGCATGTGGCGCGCCATATGGTCGGCCTTTTCCACGGCCGGCCGGGCGCGCGCCGTTTTCGCCAGATCCTGTCGACGCAGGCCAATCTCCCGGAGGCGCGATCGGACATCCTGCGCTTGGCGTTCGGCGCCATCGGGACCGGCGAGGAAGCGCGGGCCGCCTAGTCGCGCAAGACGAGCCGGTTGCCTCGCATGTCGAAGCCCGATAGCGTCGATACATAGCTCATACCGAGCAGACTGCCCTCCAGCGTGCCGTCGGCGGCGACCATGATTGGCAAATTCCGCCTGACGATGCCGCCGATTGCGATCGCGCGCACCCTGGCCGACGCGGCGCGCGCCATGCCGTTCGCCGTCGAGACGGGGATGTCGAAGGCGAGCCCGGTCACATCCACGCCCGCGCGCCTGGCGTCCGCGGTCGTCAGGACGATGCTGGTTGCGCCGGTGTCGATCAGAAAGGTGATCGGGACGCCGTCGATGCTGCCTTGGGTCTCGAAATGGCCGCGCGGTCCCTTTTCGATCATCACCGACACGCGGCCGTCGGCGTCGGTGACCGAGAGCGGGCTGCCGGGAACGAGACCGGCCGTGACGCGGTTGGCGACATCCTGCAGCTCGTAGCGGTATTGGTAAAGCGCGACGAGCGCGAGGATGATCGCCAGCCAGACGGCGAGGCCGCGGGCTGTCCCGCCGACGCCGCGCCGGCGCAAGGCGCTGGCGGCGATCACCACTCCGATCGCGCCGAAGGCGATGAGATGGGCGAAGGATTGGCTTTCCAGGCCCGCGATGCTTCCTTTCGTCCCTGCCAGAACGAGAACGAGCAGCCCGAGCCCGAGAATGATCCAGACCGTGATGAGGATTCGGCTCACGCCCTGCTCTCACCCGCTTTTCCGACGGTCGCTGGCGATGCGCGACCGGCGAGTCTCGCGGCGCGGCCGCCGCTTCACGGTTTCGAGCCGCTGAGGCAGCACGTTCATCGTGGCGCGCCGCGCTTCGGGGGAAAAGCTGATCCACGCCGCGATCTCGTCGCGCGTGCGGCCGCACCCGAAACAATAGCCGGTCTCGATGTCGATGGCGCAGACGAGGATGCAGGGCGATTCGATCACTGAAATTCCAGAACGTTCGACCGCTTCCAGATGGGGCAGGGCCGTTGGCAATGCAAGTGAGCGGATTGTGCGCCGCTGGGTGAATGGATAAGCCGCACCATAGCAACCGGCCGCGAAGAAGCAACGATGACCACCGGCTTACCATTCGACGACATTCGCGCTTTGATCCGGCAGTTGCCGTCGGGCGACGCCGCCGCCGCCGACCGGACCCGGGCGGCATTCGCGGTCCCCGACGACGGCAAGTCGGACAGGCTTCGGCGTTTGGCGGTCTGGCTCTCGCTCTGGACCGGCAGACCGCCGGCGATAGGCCGGCCCCTCGTCGCCATTTTCGGCGCCGCCCACGGCATCGCCGTCGGCCTGTCAGCGAAACCGGCCGTTGAACCATCGCAATATGTGAAGAGCGCGGCCGCCGGCGAATTGCCGCTCAACCGGCTCTGCAAGGTCTACGACCTTGGGTTGCAGGTCTATGACCTGGCGCTCGATGTACCCACCGCCGATATGTCGGTGGAGCCGGCGCTCGACGAAAAAGCCTGCGCCGCGACCATGGCGTTCGGGATGGAAGCTGTCGCAGGCGGCGTCGATCTCCTGTGTCTCGGTTCCTTCGGTTCCGGCGACGAGCTTGCTGCGCGAGCCATCCTTTCGGCCATGGAGGATGCACCTGACGTCAGCATTGTCGAAAAGAATCCCCGATCCGACGAAGATCGCGATCGGTCGCGTGTTCTGATCGAAACGGCGCTGGCGCTGCACGCGGGTCATTTCCGTGACCCGCTGGAAATACTGAGGCGTCTGGGAGGCCGCGAATTTGCCGCTTTGGCGGGAGCCATCGTCGCGGCAAGAACCCAACGGATGCCGGTTGTTCTGGAAGGCGTCGCCGCGCTGGCCGCCGCCGCGATCCTGCGAAAGTCTCGGTCGGACGCGGTGGATCACTGCCATCTGGCCGCGCTTCCTACGTCCGAAACCGCGTTTCGCCTCGCGTCGATATGCGAATTCAAGCCGCTGCTTGACGAGAGTATGAGCGCCGATTGCGGCATGGATGCCGCGTTTGCGGCGATAATCCTCAAGGGGGTGGCAAATTCTGCGCCGTTCGAGGCCGCCGCACCCGGCGGGCGCTAACGGCGGCTTCCGATTTGCGGCGAATCGAATTGGGCGCGGAGCGCTGAATTGCGGTCGCAGACTCCTGGATCGACCGCCCCTTGAACGCATGCGCCGGCCGACGATCGGGAGCGATCGCCTTGGCATCCGATCAACGCTGTCAGGGCCACCAGAATCACGAATCTTGGAATTTTCGCCAGGCCACTCTGGCAATCCTCGACGGGCATTCGTGGCGAACACGCGTGTCGCGACAACGCTATCCGGCGAGCCTCGTTCCAGAACCGGCTGGCGTTCGTTTGGCTTTCGGCGCGGCGGGCAGGACCCGGCCGGCCGGGAAAATGACGAAGACTTCGGTGCCCTCGCGCAGCTTCGAGCGAATGTCGAAGGCGCCGTCGTGCATGGCGATGAGGCCCTGGACGATCGGAAGGCCCAGCCCGGTCCCTTGCTCCGCGCTCTTGATCGCGATGGCGCCTTGGCCGAAAGCCGACAGCACGATCGGAATCTCGTCCTCCGGTATGCCGGGGCCGTTGTCCTTGATCGCCAGATATTGGCCGCCTCCCGCCGTCCATCCGACGCGCACCCGGATTTCGCCTCCCGTCGAGGTGAATTTCACGGCGTTCGAAAGGAGGTTGAGCGCGATCTGTCGCAGGGCTCTCTCGTCGGCGAAAAGCGGCGGCATGCCCGTCTCGAAATCCTCGATCAGACGGATGTCCTTGCCGCGCGCCTTCAAGGTCATCAGGTGGCAGCAATCCTCGACGACATCGACCAGCGACACAGGCTCCTCTTTCAGCTGGTAGCGCCCTGCCTCGATCCGCGAGAGGTCGAGGATCTCGTTGATCAGTTGCAGCAGGTGCTGCCCGGAAGCATGGATATCGTTGGCATAGTCGCGATAGACCGGATTGTTCATGGGGCCGAGCACCTCGGTGCCCATCACTTCCGAAAAGCCGAGGATGGCGTTGAGCGGCGTGCGTAGTTCGTGGCTCATCGAGGCGAGGAACCGCGATTTTGCGAGGTTGGCGTCCTCCGCGCGCAGCCGCGCCTCGTCGGACATCGCCTTGGCGGTCTCGAGTTCCCCGATCAGCGCATCTTTCTCGGTGCGAAATGACAGGAACATCAACGACGACCGGTTGAGATGCCCCGAAACGTAGGAAAAGAAGGGCAGGGCGAGCAGTAGCAACCCAGTCATCACCGCTTCGACAGGACGCGACACCGCTCCGTCGGCCACGACGAACACGGCCACGGGAAGAGCGAAGGTCGCGACCAGCGCGCCACGCAACGACGCCGCGATCAGCGCCGTCGCGGCGACGGCGATCAGCAGCAGCACCGCCTTGAGAACCGAAAACTGTTCGATCTGACACGCGTCGCAGTCCATGGAGGCAAGGTAGGCCCATCCGAGACCGGAGACGAAATGCGCCGTGAGGAACGCGCGCTGGGTCCAGACTACGTCGAGAGTTTCTATTTCCGCGCCGTCGGCGCGCTTGGCGATGAACCCGAGCCCGCCATAGCAGGTCATCGTGATCAGCGCCCATATCGCAATGCTCAGGCTCATTCCCGCCAGCAGCCCGCTGATCGAGATGACCGTGACCAGAAGAGGAATGGCCATCGCGCCCGAAAGCATCGCGCGGGCGTGCAGCTTCAGGAGTTCACGGTCGAAATTGATGCTGCCGGGCTGCTGTGCAAGCAGGTTGCGCATGCGCCGGACGGCTTTCGCCACGTCGCTGTTGCGATGCGGTTGCCGCCGGTCCACAATGAATTTATCTGCCGTGTGTGTTTGGTTTGACGGCATTCCGCTTCGGACATCGCGTGTTTGATTGACGCTTCGACGCTAGTCGCGAATGTTTAATGGACTGTTTGCCATATGGGCCGACGGATGCCGCCCCACCCTCGATTTGCTCGATCTCTCGGTCCGGCAGGCGGTCCTGGTTTGCGCCTCCTTGACGTGTTGCTTGGCATCGTCATTCTTGGGCTTGTCGGCATCGTCGTCGCGCGCCTCGATCGCGTCGAGAACCGGCAGGTGAGCGGATCCATCGTCGTCAACGACGGCGATACGCTGACGCTCGGCGGCGAGCGTATCCGGCTTCGCGGCATGGATGCCCCGGAGTTGAGCCAAACTTGCATCAAGGCCGGTGCGCCGTATGCCTGCGGTCGCGTCGCGAAACGGGTTCTGTCCGATCTTGTTGCCGGCCGCCCCGTGGTTTGCCAGGGATGGGAACATGATCGTTATGGGCGGTTGCTCGCAATATGCCGGTCCGGCGAGACGGAGCTCAATCGCAGCCTGGTGGCCGACGGATGGGCGGTGGCCTTTGGCGACTATGCGGCCGAGGAATCGACCGCCAAAAATGCGTCTCGAGGGATGTGGGCGGGCGATTTCGAACGGCCTCGCCAGTGGCGCGATCGTCATGGCAGCTTGATCGAGGCGGAGCATGATGCGCTGGCCGCGATTTGGGATGGGCTCAAGGCGCTTCTTGGTCTGACGCCCCCCTTGTGATCGCCGATCCGCAGCCCGACCCGAACGCGGATCTCGCGGGCCTGACCGCACGCATTCGAGCGTGCCGCATCTGCGTCGAAAAACCGGCCGGGCGGCCGCTTCCGCACGATCCGAGGCCGATCCTCGCGCCGTCGGCGTCGGCGCGAATATTGATCGCCAGCCAGGCGCCCGGCGCCAGGGCCCACGCCTCGGGCGTCCCCTTCGCCGATGCTTCGGGTGACCGGCTGCGCGACTGGTTCGGCGTTTCGCGCGAAGTCTTCTACGACGACCGCAACTTCATCATCGCGCCGATGGGGTTCTGTTTCCCGGGACAGGATGCGGCGGGCGGCGATCTGCCGCCGCGTCGCGAATGCGCGCCGGCGTGGCGCGCCCCGCTTCTGGCATTGATGCCGCGGGTCGACCTCATCCTGGCGATTGGCCTCTACGCTCAGGCTTGGCACATGGGTGCAAGCCGATCGAAGTCGCTGACGGAGACGGTCGGGAACTGGCGGGCGCTCGCGACGCGGAACGTCGCCCCCACCGTGATGCCGCTGCCGCACCCGTCATGGCGCAACACCGTCTGGCTGAAACGCAATCCCTGGTTTGAAACGGATTTGCTTCCGGTCCTGAAAAGAGAAATTTCCACCCGCCTCGTCGGCGTCTGAGGCAAAATCATGCCCCGGAAAGGGGTCCGGACAACATACGCTGGCTTGAAAGACGGTATCGGCCTGCTAGGTTTAATAGAATAATTTTCTTTGAGAGCAGCCATGGACCGTCTGGATCGCAAAATTCTTCGCCTTCTCCAGGAGGATGCGACGCTTGCCGTTGCCGATGTCGCCAAGAAGGTCGGCTTGTCGACCACGCCGTGCTGGCGTCGAATCCAGAAACTCGAGGAAGAGGGCGTGATCCGGCGGCGCGTCGCGATCCTCGATCCCGCCAAGATCAACGCCAAGGTGACCGTTTTCGTGTCCATCCGCACGAATTCCCACAGCCACGAATGGCTCAAACGTTTCTCGGAAGTCATTCAGGATTTCCCGGAAGTTATTGAGTTCTATCGAATGAGCGGCGATATCGACTACCTGCTGCGCGTTGTCGTCCCGGACATCGCGGCCTATGACGCATTCTATAAGAAGCTGATCGCCAAGATCGAAATACGCGACGTCTCGTCATCCTTCGCCATGGAACAGATCAAATATACGACTGAGTTGCCCCTCGACTATATGGCGCTCGAAAAAGAGACCGCGCATCGCGAGAATGCGGGGGCGTAGGCGGTGCGCGAAGGGTCCCCGGGCCCGTCATCTGTCCAATCTGGCCAATAGCGACGACGTGTCCCAGCGCATGCCGCCCATCGCCTGCACGTCCTTGTAGAACTGGTCGACCAGCGCGGTCACCGGAAGGATCGCGCCGTTGCGCTCGGCTTCATCGAGACAGATGCCGAGGTCCTTGCGCATCCAGTCGACGGCAAAACCGAAATCGTAGTTTCCGGCGTTCATCGTCTTATGGCGGTTCTCCATCTGCCAGGAGCCGGCGGCGCCCTTCGAGATCACGTCGACCACAGTCTCGATGTCGAGCCCGGCGCGCTTGCCGAAATGAATGCCCTCGGCCAGTCCCTGGACCAGCCCGGCGATGCAGATCTGATTGACCATCTTCGTCAGTTGCCCAGCGCCCGCCGGGCCCATCAGGCCGGCCATTCGCGCATAGGAATCGATCACGGGTTTGGCTCTGTCGAAATCGGCCTGTTCGCCGCCTACCATCACGGTCAGGACGCCGTTTTGCGCGCCTGCCTGCCCGCCGGAGACTGGGGCGTCGAGAAACCCGAAGCCGCGCTGGACGGCATCCACGCCAAGTTCGCGTGCGACCATGGCGGAGGCCGTCGTATGGTCGATGAACACCGCGCCGTTCTTCATCGCCTCGAATGCGCCGCCCGGTCCGATCGTGACCGCGCGCAGGTCGTCGTCGTTGCCGACGCAGCAGAAAACGAAATCCTTGCCGGCGGCGGCCTCGCGCGGCGAGGCCGCGCCCGTGCCGCCATGCTCCGCGACCCACCGTTCGGCCCGCGCACCGGTCCGGTTGTAGACGGTCACGTCGTGTCCGCCTTTCGTCTTGAGGTGTCCGGCCATGGGAAAACCCATGACGCCAAGACCGATGAACGCCACGGATGCCATGATCGACTCCTACGATTGCAGGATGGCGATTACACAGGAAGCGGCCATGAGGGAAGGGAACCGGGGCGCGCTTGGATGAATGATGGCGCAGCGCCCGATCCGTTGCCGGCCTAGCGCTTCAGGCCGGTCTCCGCCTCGACAAAATCGGCGATGGCCTCGATCGCGTCGAGATCGAATGACCGGGTGGGTCCATGATCGTCGACCGGATGATCGGCCGCGATGGCGACGATCGTCGGATCGCCGGGAAAGAGCGGCGTGTGTTGCCGCGCGTCGCGGCGGCGCACCTCGATCTTGCGATGCGACCCGCGCTTGTAGCCCTCGACCAGAACCAGATCGCAGGGGGACAGCCGCGTCAGTATCGACTCGAGATCGGGCTCGCCGCCATCGCGTAATTCGTGCATCAGCGCCCATCGCCGGCTGGACACGATGGCGACCTCGCTTGCGCCGGCGGCCCGATGACGGAAGCTGTCGGTTCCTTCGTGATCGATGTCGAACGCGTGATGGGCGTGCTTGACGGTCGAAATTCGCCATCCCCGCACGGTCAAAACGGCCACCAGACGCTCCATCAAGGTCGTCTTACCCGAGTTCTTCCAGCCCGTGATGCCCAGGACCGGCGATTTCATGGCGCCAGGAGCCTCTCGGCCTCGCGGAGGTCGCGCGGGGTGTTGATGTTGAAGAACGGGTCGATGGGGGGAATTTCCTCCACGGAGAACGCCACGTCGATGCCGCGATGCCGATCGATGAACGCGTTGACGCGCCGCATGCCCGATTGCAAATCCCGCTCGAGATCGGCGCGCAGTTCGGTGGGCCAGAGGGCGAAGACGGGATGCCGTCGGCCCATGCTGCTGGCCGCCGCGATGGCTGCGCGGTCGCCGGACCGTGCGCCGTCGAGTCGCACGACGAGATCGCTTGGAAAGAAGGGCGAATCGCCCGACACGGTCGCGACCGCGCCGAAACCGTTCGCGTCCGCCCATTGCATTGCGATAAGGATCCCCGCCAGCGGCCCGGCGAAACCGGGAACCGGGTCCGCGATGACCGGAAGTGCAAATCCGGCGAATCGCGCGGGATCGCCGTTGGCGTTGATCGCGACATGCGAAACCTGCGGATCGAGACGTGCGACAATCCTGGCCAGAAGCGTCTCGCCGCTAAGTTCGAGCAGGCTCTTGTCGCCGCCGCCCATCCGGCGCGATTGTCCCCCGCAGAGAATGACGCCGGCTATGTCAGGAGCTTGCGGCATCGACGGTCAAGGAACGGCTCGTTGCGGGAGGGCGGCGTGCGCCATCTCCGAGATCGCTGCGCGCTCCACTCAGCCGCCCGTCACGCTCATGTGACGCGACACCGCCGGGCGCCGCGTCGCGCGGTCGATGATGAAATCGTGACCCTTCGGCTTGCGTCCGATCGCCTCGTCGATCGCGTCCGACAATAGGTCGTTGCCCTCCGACATCCGCAACGGCGTACGCAGGTCGGCGGCGTCGTCCTGGCCCAGGCACATATAGAGCGTGCCCGTGCAGGTGAGGCGGACACGATTGCAGCTCTCGCAGAAATTATGCGTCATCGGCGTGATGAAGCCCAGCCGTCCGCCGGTTTCTGCGACGCTGACGTAGCGCGCCGGACCGCCCGTCCGATGGTTGATGTCGATCAGCGTGAAGTCGCGCTCCAGTCGTGCGCGCGCAACGGTCAGCGGCAGGTACTGGTCGGTGCGGTCGGCGTCGATATCGCCCATCGGCATGGTTTCGATCAATGTCAGGTCCATGCCCCGGTCATGCGCGAAACGCATCAGCGCCGGGATCTCGTCATCGTTGAAATCCTTCAAGGCGACCGCGTTGAGCTTGATCTTGAGGCCCGCCGCGATCGCCGCGTCGATCCCGCCGAGCACGCGGTCGAGATCGCCCCAGCGCGTGATGGCGCGGAACTTCGCGCGGTCGAGCGTGTCGATCGACACGTTGACGCGCTCCACCCCGCTATCGGCGAGATCGCCGGCGTATTTGGCCAGTTGCGACCCATTGGTCGTCAGCGTCAGCTCGTCCAGCGCGCCGCTTTTCAGATGGCGGGAAATCTGGCGCACGAGATGCATGATGTTCTTGCGCACCAGCGGTTCGCCGCCTGTCAGCCGCAGCTTTCGCACCCCCTTTTCGACGAAGACGCTGGTCAGCCGGTCAAGCTCCTCGAGCGACAGCAGGTCCTTCTTGGGCAGGAAGGTCATGTCCTCCGCCATGCAATAGGCGCAGCGGAAATCGCACCGGTCCGTGACCGACACGCGCAGGTAGCTAATGGTTCGGCCGAACGGATCGAGCATGTCGGACTGTCCCGGGTTCGCGCTTTTCGCTGGCTGAGCCCTCGTTGGCGACTATGTCGTACGAATGCCCGCGACAATCAAGCCGCAGGCTTCGCGGCCAGCCCCATTCCGCGGCGAAACGCTTCTCCTTGCCGGTGACTAGGCGTATCTCCCGACTCCAGCCATTCAGAGCCGAGGGCAAGCCATGACAGCGCCGACCGAATTGCGGGTCTCCAGGGATCGCAGGACGCTGAGCGTGACGTTTCCCGGTCATGACGCCGCGCCCCTGCCGGCGGAGTTCCTCCGGGTCGTCTCGCCATCGGCCGAAGTGCAGGGTCATTCGCCGGACCAGCGCGTCACCGTACCGGGGAAGCGCAACGTCGCCATTGAGAGGATCGAGCCGGTCGGCAACTACGCCGTCCGGATCGTCTTCGACGACGGCCATGACACGGGCATATTCACCTGGGCCTATCTCCACACGCTCGGCCATGAGAAGGATGCGCGCTGGCGGGACTATCTCGACGCGCTCGAGGCCAGGCATCTGTCGAGGGACTGAACGCCGAGCCCCGATCGGCCGGCGCGGGCGCCCACACATAAAGTGACTCTCGCCGGACACAGGGCCGATCTATTTTCAATCGAGTCTTAACCACGATCATATCAGGGGATAAGGATCGTCGCAGAATCGCCGGGAACTGGGCCGATCGGTGATCGGCGCGGCGCGCAGGGCAGGGGCTTTCGACTATGCCATCGAAACTGAAGTGGGCGCGGATCCTTTCGCTGGCTGCGATAGCGGCCGGCATGATGGGTGCGCCATCCGCGCAGGCCGCGAACCTGTTCGACCTGCTGTTCGGCGGTGGCGCGCGCAGGCAGGAGATGCGCGAGTTCCCGCCCGCGCCACGGGTCAGGCGTCCGCCCGCGAAATCAGCCAGAGCGCCGTCCTCGACCGCGCGGATCAGTGCGCCGAGCTACTACACCTACAAGGCCGATCCCCTGGTGCGGGTGGATTTCGCGGCGCTGATGCCGGTCGCCACGGTTGCCGCCGTGGTCCCGATCGCCTACCGAACCTCTCCGGATGATTTCAATGAAAGCCTGGCCGCGCTCGACGGATTCGACCTGTTCGCGGAAAAAGATATCGCTACGGCGTTGATCGCGCACTACGGCGCGCAGCATAGATTCATCTGGGTCACCGATGGGGCGCCGAACGCCAGGGCCCGCGCGGCGATGCAGGTCATGGCTGAGGCGGACCGGCAGGGGCTCGACCCGTCGGACTATGAGGTCGCTGTTCAGCCGGCCGCTTCCGCGGCCCGCAATGACCAGAGCGGCCTGATGGCTTTCGAGATGACGCTGTCGGCCCGGGTCCTACGCTATGTCCGCGACGTTTCGATCGGCCGGATCGATCCCAATCGCATTTCGGGCTACTATGACTTGCCAGAAAGGCCGATCCGGCTGGTCGATACGCTCACCGTTCTGAGCGTCGCGACCGATACCGGCGGTTATCTCGCGTCGCGCGCGCCGCGTTCCCACGCATATCGCGCACTCGTCGGCGAATTGGCGAACCTGCGCGCCGAAGCCGACGACGCCATTGCGGTCGATCCGAAGCTGTTGCTGAAACCCGGCCAGACGAGTCCCGAATTGCCGAAAGTCCTGAAGCTGATCGAGCGCGACCTCGCCGACGATATGCGCGACGCCTTTGGCGGCGTGCTGGAGCGGCAGGCCGGGGGCGAGATCTATGTCGATGAACTCAAGCCTCTGATCCAGGCGATCCAGAAGCGCGGCGGGCTCAGGCCGGACGGCGTGATCGGCCCGCGCACGGTCGCGCTGTTCGCATCGGTCCCGAAAGCGGACCGGATCGGCAAGGTGAGGGTCGCGCTTGAGGAATTGCGCTGGTTGCCGGCCGATTTCGGCAGTCCTCATGTCTTCGTCAACCAGCCGGCCTTCACGGCCAGCTACGTCGAGGACGGAAAGACCAAGCTCGGCATGCGCGTCGTCGTTGGCGCGCCGTCGACCCAGACCAGCTTCTTTGCCGACGAGATCGAGACGGTCGACTACAATCCCTATTGGGGGGTGCCGCAATCGATCATCGTCAACGAGATGCTGCCGCGCCTTCGCGGCGATCCCGGCTATCTCGACCGCGCCGGCTACGAAGTGACGGACCCCAGGGGCAAACGAATACCGTCGGCATCGGTCAATTGGGGCAAGTACGGTTCGAAGATCCCCTACAGCGTCCGACAGGCGCCGAGCGAAGCGAACGCCTTGGGCGAACTGAAGATCCTCTTTCCCAACAAGAACGCGATCTACATGCACGACACGCCGTCGAAAACTTACTTCGACCGCGACATGCGCGCGCTGAGTCATGGCTGCATAAGGCTGAAGGACCCGCGCGGCATGGCGGCGGCGGTGCTCGGCGCGACGGTCGAGCATGTCGCGGAAAAGCTGGCGCACGGCCACTCGACCGAGAAACTGCCGCGCAAGATTCCGATCTATATCGCCTATTTTACCGCCTGGCCGAACGATGTCGGCAAGATCGACTATTTTGGCGACGTTTACGGCCGGGACGAAAAACTTCGGCTGGCGATCGACGCCACGGAAGCGGTGCGCACGCCGTCGATGTGACCGCTCGCTTCGAAAGCGCCGGCATCGCAAGCTCGGAGCAACGCGGCCTGCAATTGATCAGCGCGCCTTAATAGCGGCGAAGAAGGCCCACGAGCTTGCCTTGCACGCTGACGCGGTCGGGACCATAGATGCGCGTCTCATAGGCAGGGTTTGCGGCTTCGAGCGCGATCGACGCGCCCTTGCGCCGGAAGCGCTTGAGCGTCGCCTCCTCGCCGTCGACAAGCGCGACGACGATCTCGCCGGGCATAGCGGTGTTCGCGTTGCGGATGATGACGGTGTCGCCGTCGAAGATGCCGGCCTCGATCATCGAATCGCCTCGAACTTCGAGCGCGTAATGTTCGCCGGCCGAGATCATGTCCGGCGGCACGGTGATCGTATGCGTCTGGTGCTGAATGGCGTCGATGGGCACGCCGGCCGCGATTCGGCCCATCACTGGAATGGCGATGCCGGCATGGGCATTGTCGTCGTTGCCCGCGCGAACATGGTGCGAGGGCTCGGTGGCCCTCCTGCCGAGGCTTCCCTGGATAACGCTCGGCTCGAACTTGCGCGCCGAACCGGCGCTGGGCGCAAACGAATCAGGCAGACGCAGAATCTCTAGCGCCCGGGCTCGATTGGGCAAACGGCGGATGAACCCACGCTCCTCCAGCGCCGTGATCAGCCGATGGATTCCCGATTTGGACGCCAGGTCGAGCGCCTCCTTCATCTCGTCGAAAGAAGGTGGGATGCCTGATTCCTTGAGTCTTTCATGGATGAAGAGCAGCAATTCATGTTGCTTGCGGGTTAGCATCGGGAGCCTCGGTGGAATCGAACCTAAAACAAAAGCAGAACAATCACTATCTGTTCCATTTGTGTTCCGCAACTCTTAAAAATTGAGTGAACGTTGTAACCAAAGGTGAACCATAGCGGAACGCCGTCTCCGCCTACCGCAACATCAGTACCCGGCATGGGTCGCCCGCAAGCGCTGCAAGCGCCATGGGCTTGCGGATGATCAGGCCATGGGCGTTAGCCAGCAGCCGGAGCATGGACGAATCCTGAATGTCTAAAGGCGACGCGTGGAGGATGCCATCTTTTGCTTCCACGACGGCGCGGACATAATCTTCGCGCAGGTCGTTCTCGGTCATCGGCCTGGCCAGCACTGCCGGACGTACATCATGCGCCATCGCCCGGCCGCCCAGCGCCGCCAGCAGGGGCTTCAGGAACAGGTGCGCGCAGACGAGGCTCGCCACCGGGTTGCCAGGCAGTCCGAGAAAGCGCGCCGCGCCGCGCCTGCCGAACATCAGCGGCTTGCCTGGCCGCATCGCGATTTTCCAGAATCCGAGCGTCACGCCCTGGTCGCCCAAAACGTCCCGGACCAGATCGTGATCGCCCACCGATGCGCCGCCCAGCGTCACGATGACATCGGCGCCTGCTTCCATGGCATGCGTCAGGCGCGCCGCGAGTTCGATCCTGTCGTCCGGCGCGATGCCGAGGTCGAGTACGCGGGCCCCATTGGCTTCCGCGATCGCCGCGACGCCAAAGCCGTTCGAGGCGATGATCTGGTCGGCGCCCGGTTCGCTGCCCGGCGGCAGGAGTTCGTCGCCCGTGGCGATGATCGCCACCAGCGGCTGGCCGACGACATTGAGAGCGGCGTGGTTGGCCGAGGCTGCCAGCGACAAGGCCGCCGCATCCAGGACGCGGCCTTGCGCCAACAGGATATCGCCCTCGAGAAAATCCAGCCCCCGGCGTCGGATATGCCGTCCGGCAATGATCCTGTCGACGACTTCGATCCTGTCGCGTCCGAGACCGCGCGTGTCTTCCTGGATGACGACCGTGTCCGCGCCGCGCGGCAGGGGGGCGCCGGTGAATATCCGCACCGTCTCGCCGACGCCGATCTCACCGCTGAATCCGCGCCCGGCGGCCGATGTGCCGATCACGCGAAGCGGCGCTGGGATCGTCGCTGCATCGGGGGCGATCAACGCGTACCCGTCCATTGCCGAAGCATCGAACGGAGGCTGCGTCCGCAGCGCCGTCAAGGGCCGCGACAGGACGCGTCCTGCCGCCTGCCGCAGCGGCAGGCGCTCGGATGCGACGGGGTCCGCGCCGTCCAGGATCCGGCTCAGGGCGTCGGCGACCGGAAGCAGGGTCATCCCTCGGTTGCCCTGAAATCTCCCGATTTTCCACCGCTCTTTTCGAGCAGGCGAATACCCGAAATCGTCATGCCGCGGTCCACCGCCTTGGCCATGTCGTAGATCGTGAGGCAGGCGATGGAAACCGCCGTCAACGCTTCCATCTCGACCCCAGTGCGGCCATGCACTCGCGCGGTCGCCCTGACTCGCAGGGCCGGCAGCGCCGCGTCGGGCGCGATGTCGACGCCGACCTTGGTCAGCAACAGGGGATGGCACAGGGGAATGAGGTCATGCGCTTTCTTCGCCGCCATGATGCCCGCGATTCGGGCGGCGGCGATCACATCGCCCTTTTTGGCGTTTCCCGCCAGAATCATGTCGAGCGTGGCCGACGCCATGATGACCAGGCCCTCGGCGACCGCCGTCCGTTCCGTCTCGTCCTTGGCGCCGACATCGACCATGTCGGCTGTGCCGTCCTGGCCCAGATGCGTGAGCCCCGGCCTGATCTCCGTCATGGTCAGCCGAGCCCCGGGATGTCGGCGACCTCGCCGATAAGCAGCGCGCGTGTCGCACGGGCGACATCGGGCCGGCGCATCAGGCTCTCGCCCACCAGGAACGTCTCAATGCCGACGCGGGCGAGCCGGCGGCAATCGTCATGGGTGAAGATGCCGCTCTCGCCGACCAATAGCCGGTCGTGGGGCGCCAGGCCCGCAAGGCGCTCCGAAACGGCGAGGCTTGTCTCGAACGTGCGCAGGTCGCGGTTGTTGATGCCGAGCAGCGGACTTTTCAGCGCCAGCGCGCGCTCCATCTCGCCTTCGTCATGCACTTCGATCAGCACGTCCATGCCGAGGTCCAACGCAATGTCCTCAAGCATGCGGGCCGCATCGTCCTTGACGGCTGCCAGTACGATCAGGATCGCATCGGCCCCGAACGCGCGGGATTCGTAGACCTGGTAGGGCTCGAACATGAAATCCTTGCGCAGCACGGGGAGGGCCACGGCGCCGCGCGCCTGCCCGAGATGCTCGGCGGCGCCCTGGAAAGATGGACCGTCCGTCAGCACCGAAAGGCAGGCCGCGCCGCCGGTTTCATAGGCCCGCGCCAGATCGGCCGGATCGAAATCGGCGCGGATGACGCCGCGCGAGGGGCTGGCCTTCTTGATCTCGGCGATCAAGGCATAAGAACCGGTGCGGCGCTTGGCTCTCAAGGCGTCGACGAAGCCGCGCGGCGCTTGCGCCTTGGCTGCGAGCGCCCTGACCTTGGCGAGCGGCCTGATGTGGCGCGCGTCCTCGATCTCCTGCCGCTTGTATTTTTCGATCTTCCGCAGGATGTCGACCATCGTTCTACCTGTTCGACACGATCGCTAACCGATCAAGGACCTCGGCGGCGCGGCCATGATCGATGGTTCCGGCCGCGATCGCGATCCCCTCATCCATATCGGCGGCGCGGTCGGCGATGACCAGCCCGGCGGCGGCGTTCATCAGCACCGTGTCGCGATAGGCTCCGGCGGCGCCCTCCAGCACTGCGCGCAGCGCTTTGGCGTTGAACGCGGCGTCCTCGCCGCGCAGCGCCGCGCGGTCGTGGCGCGCCAGCCCAAAATCTTCGGGGCGCAGGATGAAGCTTCGCACCGCACCATTCCGTAGTTCGGAGACGTGCGTTTCGCCGGTCGTCGTGATCTCGTCCAGCCCGTCGCCATGCGCCACCCAGGCGCGTTCGGTTCCGAGCGCCTTGAGCGTTTCCGCGACCGGCCCGATCCATTCCGGCGCGTACACGCCCACCATCTGACGCCGCACGCCGGCCGGATTTGACAGCGGCCCCAGCAGATTGAAGATCGTGCGGGTGCCGAGCTCGGCCCGCACCGGCCCGACATGACGCATCGCCGGATGATGCGCCGGCGCGAACATGAAGCCGATGCCGGTCTCGCGGATGCACAGCGCGATGGCGTCGGGCGGCAGGTCGATCCTGACGCCGAGCGCGGCGAGTACGTCGGCCGCGCCCGTCAGCGACGACAGGCCGCGATTGCCATGCTTGGCGACCGGCACGCCGCTGCCCGCGATGACGAAGGCCGACGCCGTGGAGATGTTGACGCTGTGCGAATTGTCGCCGCCGGTGCCGACGATGTCGATCGCGCTCGCCGGGGCGTCGACGGTCAGCATCTTCTCGCGCATGGTGGCGACGGCGCCGGAAATTTCGGACACCTGCTCGCCCCTTACCCGCAAGCCCATCAGCAGCGCGCCGATTTGGCCGGGCGTGGCCTCGCCCGACATGATGATGCCGAATGCGTTCCTGGCTTCCTCGAACGAGAGCACGCCGCCGCTCGCGACCTTCGCGATATGCAGCTTCAGCGTGCTCATCGCTTCAGAACGCCAGGGCCTGGGACATGACGCTCTGGTCGACGCTGACGGGAAAGTCGGTTTCGAGCCGAGCCACCAGTTGGCCGAGCAGGTCATCGGCAAGGCCGGTCGAGAAGTCCTTCTGCGCGTCCTCCGGAACCGCTTCCGGTCCGGAGGCGGCCGGTTCGAAGATTTCCGCGACTTTGAACAGGATGCGTGAGTCATCCTGCCCGGTCACGATCCCGACCCCGTCCTTTGGCGCGCCGAACACCGCCACGACCCCATCCGCGCCGAAATCGGCGTCGTCCGCGTCGCGTTTCAGACCTCTCTTCGTCTGCTTGTCCAGGGACAGTTCAGTCGCCAGCGCATCGAGCGTGGTTCCGTCCTTGAGCCGCTTCTGAAGCTCTGTCGCCTTGTCGGACAGGCGTTTGGTCGTCTCGGCGGCAGTCCACGCGGCGAGCGCCTTGGGTCTGACCTCGTCGAGGGTCCTGCCGCGCGCCGCCGTGATGCCCTCGACTTCGAAGAACACGTAGCCCTCCGGACCCACCGAAACCGCGTCATTCTCGACGCCGACCTCGCTCTCGAACGCGGCGTTGAGCAACGCGCTGGAAGAAGGCAGGTCGTCGACGACCGAATCGTCGGGCCGCTGCGCGGCGTGGCTGATGGCGTCGACAGTCGTCACTTTCAGCTTCAGCTTGTCGGCGGCCTCGGCGAGCGTCGAGCCGC
This sequence comes from uncultured Rhizobiaceae bacterium, assembly GCA_964244725.1. Taxonomy (GTDB): domain Bacteria; phylum Pseudomonadota; class Alphaproteobacteria; order Rhizobiales; family Rhizobiaceae; genus Kumtagia. Next base: position 28,589 of record CAXTJQ010000022.1, on the reverse strand, counting down.
CGGCGCGGGCGTCCTCGTAGGCGTCGTGAACGTTCAGCACCTCGCGACGCGCCTGGTCCAGCGCCAGGTCCCTGCGGATGTCGCCGGAAACCTCCTCGAACGCCTTCACGACCCGTGGCGTGATCGCTGTGACGCGAAGCAGCACCGGGCCGAAGCTGCCCTGCACCACATCGCTGACCCCGTTGGCCGGCAGTGCGAAGGCCGATTCGGCCACGGCCGCGTCCGGAACGTTAGCCTTGGAGAGTGTGCCCAATTGGACGTCGGCTTGCGTCTTCTTCTCGTCGGCAATCAACTGATCGAAAGACGTTCCCGTCTTCAACTTGGTCAGCGCGGACTCCGCCGCTTCGTTCGACGCAAACACGAGCTGCTCGATCGCCCGCGTCTCCGGCGTGGTGAAGCTGTCCTTGTTTTTTTCGTAGTCGGCGCGAACCTGTTCGTCGGTAACGACGGTCTCGTCGACGATGTCCTCGGGCGTCAGCCGGACATAGGAGATCTTGCGGAATTCGGGCGCGGCATAGTCATTCTTGCGCTCGTCGAACCAAGTCGACAGCGCGGCATCGCTCGGCGTCTCTATCGGCTCGACGAGCGACTTGGGTAGGACGAGATACTCGGCCGTCCGGTTCTCGCCGCGATAGAGCGCGACGGCGCGATAGAAAGTGTCCGGCGCCTTCAGCCCATCGGAGACCGCCTCGACGATCTGCTGGCGGACGGCGGCCTGCGACCGGTTGGCAAAATAATCTGCGGGCTTCATGCCGACCTGGCGCAGGACCGCCTCGAAGCGCTGCCGGTCGAATTTGCCGTCGGGGCCGTGAAAGGCCTGGTCGTCCCACGTCAGCGTCGCGATCCGGTCCCTTGAAAGGCCGAGGCCGAGTTTACGCGCCTGCTCGTCGAGCACCGCGCCGGAAATCAGCTGCGTGAGAACCTGGTTCTCCACTCCCAGAGCCTTGGCCTGTTCACGCGTCAACCGCTGACCGAAACGCTGTGCGAGCACGTTGATCTGACGGTCGTAGGCCAGGCGGTATTCGGTCACCGAGACAGTCGTGCCGCCGACGGTGACAAGCGTGTGGCCGCCATGCACGCCAGCCATCTTGCCGGCGATGCCCCAGACGGCGAAACTGACGACCAGCAGCGAGAGGAGCAGCTTGGCGATCCAGGTTCCGGCCGCGGTGCGCAAGGTATCCAGCATCAAAGGGTCCATTTGAGAGAGCACCGGCGGTTTCCGGCGTTCGGAAGGGTCGGCAATAGCGCCCTTGGCCGTAAGTGTCGATTGCTTTGTGGCCTGATTTTGGTAGGGAGCGCCCGTTCACGGTGAACGAGGAGGCGCTTTGCCATGACACCCCGAATCAGGCCGCTCGTCGCGGGCAATTGGAAGATGAACGGCACGGCCGAGCAGCTGACCGAGCTTCTCGCGATCGGGGCGGGATTCCTCGGCGAAGTCGAGGCGGACGCGGAAGCCGTCATCTGTGTGCCCGCGACGTTGTTGGCGCGGGCCTCCGAGACGCTGTCGCGGTTCTCCGTCCGGTCTGGCGGCCAGGATTGCCACGCTGCCGAAAGCGGTGCGCATACCGGCGACGTTTCGGCTGAGATGTTGAAGGACGCGGGGGCCGCCTACGTCATCGTCGGTCATTCCGAGCGCCGCACCGACCATGGCGAGACCGACGCGGTCGTGCTGGTCAAGGCGCAGGCGGCGTGGCGCGCAGGCCTGATCGCCATCGTCTGCATCGGCGAAACGCGCGACGAGCGCGAGGCGGGCGAGACGGTGGCCATCCTGTCGCGCCAGATCGCCGGATCGGTCCCTTCGACGTCGACGGCCGCCAACACGATCATCGCCTACGAACCGGTCTGGGCCATCGGCACCGGACTGACCCCGACGGCCTTGGATGTGGCGGCCGCGCACGCCCATATTCGCGGCGAACTCGCTGTCGCCGTCGGCAACGAGGCGGCGCGGATGCGCATCCTTTATGGCGGCTCGGTGAAGCCTGGCAACGCGAAGGAGCTGATGGCGGTCGCCAACGTCGACGGCGCCCTGATCGGCGGCGCGAGCCTCAGGGCCAAGGATTTTCTCGGCATCGCCGACGCCTATCGCGTGATCTGAAATGAGCGGCCGGCCGGTTGGGCAGGCGGGCGGCCATGTTGAAGGCAGGCCCGCTCCCATATTGTGGTCGGGCTTGGAAATGCCATGAAACGCATGTAATGAGCCCTCGATTCCGCGCTGGCCAAGATCACCGCGCCTTGCACTCTGCCCAGAGGACTTTATGGAAACCGTCGTCGTCGTCATTCATCTGATGATCGTGCTTGCCCTGGTGGGCGTGGTCCTGCTTCAACGCTCGGAAGGCGGCGGGCTGGGCATTGGCGGCGGATCGGGTTTCATGACGGCGCGCGGCGCGGCCAATGCGCTGACGCGCGCCACCGCGATCCTGGCGGCCGCGTTCTTCGTCACTTCGCTTGGCCTCTCGCTGATCGCGCGCTACGGCGAGCAACCGATGGACATCCTCGATCGCGTGCCGGCAACCCAGGGCCAAGGCGGCGGATCGGGCGTTCTGGACCAGCTCGGCGGCAAGGCGACGACCCAGGCGCCGCCAGCGCAGACGCCTCCGGCTGCGACTCCTCCTGCAGCGGGCGCGGCGCCGGGCCAGACGCCCCCGGTAAGCGGGGCCGCACCTGCCGCTCCGCCTGCGTCAGGCATACCCAATCAGTGAAACTGTGCTGGATTGAACACAGTCCAGCACAATGCCGCTCGATCACGCGGAATCGAACGGTCCAGAGGCTGCTGATATCTTGAGGAAAATGCTGATTCCGGCGTAGGGTGCGAGTGGCGGTCACGGTTCGCTCGAAGCAGTTCGCGCGTGCCGCAGGACCGACATAATCCATATATCGGGATCTCATCGCATGATTGCTCGGAGCCTTCTCCTCTTAGGCCTGTGCGCCGTCTTCGGCATGGCCACGCCGGCGTTCGCCGACATCGCAAAACCCCAAAAACCCATCACCACCTCCGCGAAGTCCAAAGCGACGGCGGACACGTTCAAGGGCAAGAAGAAATTGGCAGCCAAGACCGGCAAGGACGGCAAGAAGCTTGCCGCGAAAGCCGGCAAGCAAGATATGACCGAAAAGCAGAAGGCGCAGGCCAGGGTCGACGCCGCCGAGAAGACTCGGCAGGCGAAACTTCTCGCCCTGCGGGCCAAAGCCAAAACGGACGCGAACGCCCGCCGCGAAGCAGCGAATGAGCCCCGGGAAAAAGCGGTATCGATCGCCATCGCCAAATCCAAGCCGGTCGACACCGATTCCGACATCGACATCGGCTTCACGCCACTGAAGGAGAAGGCGCCGCGCGGCCTGACCGCGGAGCGTCTCGCCGCCCAGGAGGCCGCCGCCGTGGGTCCCGACGCGGTCGTGCGGCGAGGCAACAATGGCGAGTTGCGCAGCCCCGTCGGCCAATCGGCTCCGGCTGGAGGGTTCTTCCAGATCCTGTTCGGCGACGAACCCGCCTCGCATACGGCGAGCATGCTGCCCGAAACGCGCGCCCTTGACGCCGTGCTTGAGCAGAAGGCCGCCAGGAAGAAGTTTCGGGTCAAGCCGGAATACGAGCCGCAGTCGGTTGCCTTTTCGGGGTACTCGCGCGGCACGATCGTGATCGATACGTCGGAACACTTTCTCTATCTGGTCGAGTCCTACGGCTCGGCGCGTCGCTACGGCATTGCGGTTGGTCGTGAAGGCTTGCAGTTCAAGGGCACCGTCAAGGTCGGCGACAAGCAGGAATGGCCGCGTTGGATTCCGACGCTCGACATGCAGAAGCGCGAGCCGAAGCATTATGGCCAGTACAAGGACGGCATGCCCGGCGGCGGACAGAACCCGCTCGGCGCCCGCGCCATCTACCTCTATCAGGGCAATCAGGACACGCATCTGCGCATCCACGGCACGATCGCGCCGCAGTCGATCGGAACGAACGCCTCGAACGGCTGCTTCCGCATGATCAACGAGCATGTGATCGACCTCTACAACCGGGTGAGCCCCGGCACGCCGGTTGTCATTCTCTGACCCAAGTAACGGCGTGAGAATGGGTTCGGACGCCCGGCGCGAGCTGGGCGTTTCGCTTTCCGAAGCGGTGAAACAATCCGAACGAAGCGCCGATTTGGGCCGAGGAGTAATGCCGCCGGAGCCGATTTTTTTCTGGCGGAATCGAGCGAGCGCCGCTAAGCGGTGGGCCCCATGGCGCGATATGTATTCATCACCGGCGGCGTGGTTTCCTCACTGGGCAAAGGCATCGCGGCGGCCGCCCTCGGTGCGCTGCTCCAGGCGCGCGGCTATCGTGTCCGCATCCGTAAGCTCGATCCCTACTTGAACGTCGATCCCGGAACGATGTCGCCCTACCAGCACGGCGAGGTTTTCGTGACCGATGACGGCGCCGAGACCGACCTTGACCTCGGCCACTATGAGCGCTTCACCGGCCGGTCCGCCAACCGCAGCGACAACATCACCACCGGCCGGATCTACAAGAACATTATCGAACGCGAGCGGCGCGGCGATTATCTGGGCGCTACCGTCCAGGTCATTCCCCATGTCACCGACGAGATCAAGAATTTCATCCTCTCGGGCAATGACGAATTCGATTTCGTTCTGTGCGAGATCGGCGGCACCGTCGGCGACATCGAGGCGATGCCGTTTCTCGAAGCCATCCGCCAGCTTGGGAACGACCTGCCGCGCGACAATGCGGTCTACGTCCATCTGACGCTGATGCCCTACATTCCCACCGCCGGTGAGTTGAAGACCAAGCCGACTCAACATTCCGTCAAGGAGTTGCGCTCGGTCGGCATCGCGCCCGACATCCTGTTGGTGCGCGCCGATCGCGCAATCCCGAAGGAGGAGCGCCGCAAGCTGTCGCTATTCTGCAACGTGCGCGAAAGTGCGGTCATACAGGCGCTCGATGTCGGCCATATCTACGACGTGCCGCTTGCCTATCACAAAGAAGGCCTCGATTCCGAAGTGCTGGGGGCATTCGGCATCGACCCCGCGCCCAAGCCGAGACTCGAACCATGGCAGAACGTGTCCTCGCTGATCCACAATCCGGAGGGCGAAGTGACGATCGCCGTGGTCGGCAAATATACCGGCCTCAAGGACGCCTACAAATCACTGATCGAGGCGCTGTCGCACGGCGGCATGGCCAATCGCGTCCGGGTCAAACTCGACTGGATCGAAAGCGAGATCTTCGAGAAGGAGGATCCTTCGCCTTGGCTGGAGAAAGTGCATGGCATCCTGGTGCCGGGCGGGTTTGGCGAGCGCGGCTCGGAAGGAAAAATCCTCGCGGCGAAATTCGCGCGCGAGCGCAAGGTGCCGTATTTCGGCATCTGCTTCGGCATGCAGATGGCCTGCATCGAGGCCGCGAGGTCGCTCGCCGGCGTCGCCGACGCCACGTCGAGTGAATTCGGTCCTGCCAAGGAGCCGGTGGTCGGGCTGATGACCGAATGGTTGAAGGGCAACATGCTTGAGAAACGCCAGGCGGCGGGCGATCTCGGCGGCACCATGCGGCTCGGTGCCTATGAAGCGCGGCTGGAAATAGGCTCGAAGATCGCCGAAATCTATGGCGAGACCGAGATTTCGGAGCGCCACCGCCACCGCTACGAGGTCAACATCGATTACAAGGAGCGGCTGCAGGATTGCGGCCTGGTCTTCGCCGGCATGTCGCCGGACGGCGTACTGCCCGAGACGATCGAATATGCGGACCATCCCTGGTTCATCGGCGTGCAGTATCACCCCGAACTCAAGAGCCGCCCGCTCGAACCGCATCCCCTCTTTGCGAGCTTCATCGGCGCCGCCGTCGAGCAAGGCCGCCTGGTGTGACCGATTGCTGATCTGCGCCAGGAGGGCATGACAGCACGCGCGCAAGACCCTCGCGCCTCTAGGAACCTTACCCGCCGCGCTTCATTTTCTTCCCAGTTCCACATGAAGGGAGAAAGCAATGAGCACTCAGACAGGGCATACAGACGCAATTGCAGCGTCGCGCGTCATTGGCACCTCGGTTTACAACACCGCGGGTGAGAGCATCGGCTCGATCGAGGATGTGATCCTCGACAAAACATCGAATGGCATCATGTTCGCGGTTGTCGGTTTCGGGGGGTTTCTCGGCATCGGCGAAAAATATCACGCCATTCCCTGGTCGGTTCTTGACTACGAGAAGGAGCATGGCGGCTACGTCGTGCCGTTTTCGAAGGACGAACTCAAGGCGGCGCCGGCGCACTCGATCAACGATCTTACAGCCAATGATGGCCAGCAGGTGCGCAACGAGGCATTCGATTACTACAAGGTCGAGCCCTACTGGAGCTGAATACCCACAGCGAATGATAAACCAACGGCTCCGCTCGCGGGGCCGTTTTCGGCTGTAGCGCCGCGCAATACCTACCGAGACGACGCCGATCGGGTAAACTGACGCTTCCCTTGGAGAAAATTTGCATGACCGCCTCGGAACTCCCCCTCTTCGACCTTTCCCTATTCGAAAAGGCCGATGCGGCGGAGCGAGCAGGGCTTGGAAGACGGGTCGACGCCATATGCCGAGAAACAGGCTTCCTCGCCATCTCCGGCCATTCCATCCCGCAACACTGCATCGATGCCGTCTGGAACAGTGCTGCGGCTTTCTTTGACCTTACGCCTGCCCGCAAGAACAAGGCCAAGGCGCCTTTTCCGGGCTACCCCTATGGATATTTTGGACCCGGCGCCGAGGCGCTTGCCAAATCGAAAGGCGTCGAGACGCCGCCCGATCTCAAGGAAAGCTTCAATGGCGGCCCGCTCGCGGTTCCCGATGGTCTGACCGATCCGGAGGCGCTGTCCTTCTGCTATGCCGACACGATCTGGCCGATCGCTCCGGAGGATTTCCGCAGAAACTGGGAAGCGTACTACCGCGCCATGGAGCAGTTGGCCGGACGCATCATGCGGATCTTCGCGGTTGCGCTTGGCCTTCCGGATACGACCTTCGACAACGCCATCGGCCGTCCGATCAGCGCGTTGCGTGCATTGAATTATCCGGAAACTTCCGTGGCCCCGCAGCCAGGCCAGTTGCGCGCCGGCGCCCACACGGATTATGGCAGCCTGACGATCCTCCTGCCGCAGCCCGGCTCATCCGGCTTGCAAATCTTCACGCCCGAAGGCGATTGGCGCGAGATCGCGCCAATGGACGGAGCTTTCATCATCAACATCGGCGACCTTATGGCCCGCTGGACCAACGACATCTGGATTTCGACGCTGCACCGGGTCGTGACCGGGTCGGGAGCCGCAGCATCGGCCCGGCGTCAGTCGCTGGCGTTTTTCCATCAGCCGAACTGGGACTTCGACGTTCGCTGCCTCGAGTCATGTGTTGAACCGGGCGAGGTCCCGAAATATGAAACTGTGAAGTCCGGCCCATATCTGATGTCGAAATTCAGATCGACCGTCAAAGCAGCCTGACTGGAGCGCGATTCTCGCTCGCCGTCATTGCGTTTTCGTAAGCGATGGCTAAGACGTTGCAAAATTCAATCGATCCAATCGGAGGATTTCATGACCGCGATCGTCGATATCATAGGCCGCGAAATCCTCGACAGCCGCGGCAATCCGACCGTCGAGGTCGACGTAGTCCTCGAAGACGGGTCCATGGGCCGCGCGGCGGTGCCGTCCGGCGCGTCGACGGGCGCGCATGAGGCGGTCGAATTGCGCGACGGCGGGCCTCGCTATCTCGGCAAGGGCGTGCAGCGCGCGGTTGACGCGGTCAATGGCGAGATTTTCGAGGCCATCGGTGGCATGGATGCCGAACACCAGATCGCCATCGACCGGACGATGATCGAACTTGACGGAACGCCCAACAAGGGCCGGCTCGGCGCCAACGCCATTCTAGGCGTCTCGCTCGCGGTCGCCAAGGCTGCTTCCGAAGCATCCGGCCTCCCGCTCTACAGATATCTGGGCGGCCCGAACGCCCATGTCTTGCCCGTGCCGATGATGAACATCATCAATGGCGGCGTTCACGCCGACAATCCGATCGATTTCCAGGAATTCATGATCTTGCCGGTCGGCGCGCCGACATTGCGCGAGGCGGTGCGATGGGGTTCGGAGATTTTCCACACTTTGAAGAAACGGCTCAAGGATGCCGGCCACAACACCAATGTCGGCGACGAAGGAGGCTTCGCGCCAAATCTCAAGAGCGCGCAGGAGGCGCTCGACTTCATCATGACATCCATCGAGAAAGCCGGCTTCGAGCCCGGCGAAGAGGTCGCGCTCGGCCTGGACTGCGCCGCTACCGAGTTCTTTAAGGACGGGAATTACGTCTACGAAGGCGAAGGACAGACGCGTGACCCGCAAACGCAGGCCGAATATCTCGCCAAGCTTGCGGCCGACTACCCGATCATCTCGATCGAGGACGGCATGTCGGAGGACGACTGGGACGGCTGGAAGGCCGTGACCGACCTCTGCGGCGATAAGGTTCAGCTCGTCGGCGACGACCTGTTCGTGACGAACACCGCGCGTCTTCGCGACGGCATCCGCATGGGCGTGGCCAATTCGATCCTGGTCAAAGTCAACCAGATCGGCTCGCTGACGGAGACGCTCGACGCCGTCGAGACGGCGCATAAGGCGCGCTATACCGCCGTGATGTCGCACCGGTCCGGCGAAACCGAGGACTCCACCATCGCCGACCTCGCGGTCGCTACCAATTGCGGACAGATCAAGACCGGTTCGCTGGCGCGCTCCGACCGGCTGGCGAAATACAACCAGCTCATCCGCATCGAGGAAGAGCTTGGCAAACAGGCCCGCTACGCGGGCAAAGGCATTCTTCGCGTCTGACGGAAGGCGCGATCGATAAACATCGGCGGCGGAGGGAGTCGCCTAAAGCCGCGGGATGATGCGATCCCACGTCCGGCTCGCGACGAGGTCTTCGTTTTCGAAGGCTGAGAGGGTCGCATGAACCTCGAACGACTGCGTCGTGCATGTCACTTGGGTGTGCGTCTCGGTGCGGATGCGCCAATCGCCGCGTTTGAGCTGCCAGGTCGCTTGCGTCTCCGCGCTGGTCGCGGACGGCTCCTCGTCGCGGATGCGGTAGTGCTCGACCGCCTCCGCCGCGAAAGACAGATCGATCGCCGGCAGATGGTACGACGCGCGTTCGCGATGCACGGTCACGATCGTCTCGCGGGTCGTCGGGTCTTCGGTGATGATGCGATTTCGCCCCGCCAGCCTGGTCACCACATGCGGGACGCTTTCGGCTTCCTCGGGATCCGCAAATGCCGAGAGCTGGCTGTCGAGCGCAATCGGCTCCCGTACAGGGAGAATCAGCGTGTTTTCTCCGGGCAAAACCGTAACGGTCGCGAGTTCGGACGACGGCCATGCGATCGGCCAGTGCGAAGTGGCCAGCGCCAGACGAAGGCGATGGCCCGCCGGAAACGCCTGGGCGATATCGTTGAGCGTGATCCGCACGCGATACGCGCGTCCGGGCGCGAGAGCTTGCGGCTGTTCGTGTCCGACTCTGTGCGACAGGTTCAGAAGGCCGTAGGTCACCAGTGTGGACGATCCGTCTGGGGCCACGTCTTCGAGCCGGGCCGCGATCATCGCCTGGGACCTGTCGCACGATAGATTGATCGAGACGACCGGCGCGCCGAAAATCTCGATCCGCTCCGCGAGAGGTGACGTGTCGAAGCAGACAGATCGGCCGTCATCGGGCCGCTGATCGGCAGGGAGTTCGCCTGCCAGGCCGTAGGGACACCATTCGCCGAATGTCACACCGGTCGCCAGGCTCGACGCGATCGGGATCGCCGCAGACGGAAAGGGCACATCGAGCAGGTCGCGGTTCGCCAGATACAACAGCTTTGGTTTGACGCTAGCCGGCGGCCAGGATGTCTCGGCGATCCAGCGGCCCGGCCGCTCGGCATAGGTGGTCGCCGGCCGCACGCTTTCCTGCATCCAGGCGCGCAAGAAAGGTTCCTGCATGATGCCCGTGTCGATCCCCTTCAGCCAGTGATCCCACCAGCGCACCGCTTCCTGCAGGAAGCCGATCTGCGGTCCCGGCTGTGCGGCGTGCGGGTAGGCATGCGCCCAGGGACCGATCAGCCCCTTCTTCGGTCCCGGCAGACCGGCGAGCAGGCGCGGGATCGCGTTGGAGTAGCCGTCCGCCCACCCGCCGACGGCGTAGACCGCCGCTTCGATCGAGGCGTAGTCCTGACGAACCGAACCTTGTTTCCAATACCCATCTTCCGTCTGGTGCTCGATCCAGCTTGCCACCATTGGCGAAAGACCATCCAGACGCGCTTGCCACATCTCGCGCCACCGATCGCCCACGACATGAGGGTCCGGGGGCTGCGCGCCAAAGGCGAACATCGTCGAGCCCCAGGCGATGGAGTTGTTGAGCAGACATCCGCCCATGTAGTGGCAGTCGTCGGCGTAGCGGTCGTCGGTCGAGCAGGCGGTGATGATCGCCTTGAGCGCCGGCGAACGGCGGCTCGCGACCTGCAGCGCGTTGAAACCGCCCCACGAGATGCCCATCATGCCGACCGCGCCGCTGCACCAGGGTTGCGCCGCGAGCCAGGCGATGACCTCTACGGCATCGTCCTGCTCCTGGGACAGATATTCGTCGAACAGCAAGCCGTCCGAATCGCCCGATCCGCGTATGTCGACGCGCACCGCGGCGTAGCCATGGCCGGCGAAATAGGCGTGCATCTGCCGGTCGCGCAGGATGGTGCCGTCGCGGCGGCGATAGGGCAGATACTCCAGGATCGCCGGCGGCGGCGCGACCTCTGCGTCCTCCGGGAGCCAGATCGTCGCGGCGAGGCGCGCGCCATCGCTCAGAACGATCCACGCGGTGTCGATCGTTCTGATTTTTCGTGGAAAGTTCGTGATCGTCTTCATGTTCAAATCAAATTCCGGGTCCGTGATGAATACAATTCGACCAGCCTCCCGACGATTGCAAGCACCCCGCAAACCGACGCTCTGACCGCGTCTATGGAACTGCATTCCTAAAACGGGCGCCTCCTCAAAAGTTCGTACTCTGCGCTCGCGCGCTTGCCGTTGTCGATTGCTTGTGCGCGCAGTGGCCGCCGAATAACCTGCGGACGATATGGTCGAAGTCGCCATTGTCGGCGGCCCTCCTCGAAAGGATTTCAAATGAGCCTGGATCTCTCGCGCCGCGGCTTCCTCGCCGGAACCGCCATGGCCGCCGGCGTCACCGTCCTCGGACAGCCGTGGGCGAGCGTGCTACATGCGGCTGATGGCAAGGTCGTTGTGCGTCTGGACGACGACCTGTCGAATCTCGATCCGGCCAACCGCGCGGGCCCTGTCGACGTCAACGTCATTCTGGCGGTTGGGCAGGGATTGGTAAAGTTCAAGCCCGGCACGACCGAGTGGGAAAATGACGCTGCTGCCGACATCAAGCAGGTCGACGACAAAACGATTGAATTCACACTGAAGGATGGTCTCAGATTTTCGGACGACTACGGTCCGCTTACCGCCGAAGACGTCAAGTTCTCGTTCGAACGCTTCATCAAGCCGGGTCCCGACGGCGCGAAGGTCACCTACGCCAGCGACTGGTCGGCGCTCGATTCGGTCGAGGTCACGGGCCCGCTCACCGGAAAAATCCACCTCAAATCCCCATCGCCCTCCGTCTGGCTCATTGCGCTCGCCGACGGTTCGGGGGTCATTATCTCCAGGAAAGCGTTCGAGACGCTGGGGGACAAGTTCAAGACGACGCCGATTGGCTCGGGCCCTCACATTCTGAAGGAATGGGTGCCGCGCGACCATTTCACGCTCGTTGCCAATCCGGACTATCTCGGCGACAAGCCGGCATTCTCCGAGATCGTCGGCAAGCCGATCGCCGATGACAAGACGGCGCAGATCGCGCTGCAGGCCGGCGAGATCGATTTTTCCCGTATCGATCCGTCGGCGGCCAGGGAAGTTCAAGCATCGGCGGGCATCAAGGTCGAGACCCTGTCGGCGATCGACTATGTCTGGATCGGTCCGAACATCGCCAAGAAACCCTTCGACGACATTCGGGTGCGCCAGGCGATCCGGCTCGCGATCGACGTTCCGGCAATCATCGCGGCCGCCTACAACGGCGCCGTCGAGCCCGCCTATTCGCTGGAGGCGCCCGGTATTCTGGGTTTCTGGAAAGATGCGCCGAAACGCGAGCGCGATGTCGAGGGCGCAAAGAGATTGCTCGGGGAAGCGGGCCAGGGCGGGGGCTTTTCGACCAGATTGACTGTCCTCAACAAGGCCGTTCCGCAAGCGACTGCCGCGGTCGTCCAGGCCAATCTGGCCGAGATCGGCATCGACGTGCAGATCGATGCGCTCGACGGCGGCGCGTACTGGGCCTACGGTGAAAACGATGCGAGCAAGGATCTCGAACTTGTGCTGGTCGAATATCGCGGAAAGTTCGATCCCGGCTTCCAGACGCAGTGGTTCACCGCCGACCAGATCGGAACCTGGAACTGGCAGCGCTGGAACTCGAAGGAGTTCGACGATCTGCATGCCCGCGGCAACATCGAACCCGATCCCAAGAAGCGCGAGCAGATTTATATCGACGCGCAGAAGCTGATGGACGATTCCGCGGCATTCGTCTGGATCACGCACAACGCCTACACCTTCGCTTACAAGGATGCGCTGAAGCCGGGAATCCTGCCGAACGGCAACCAGTGGCAATACGCCTCGTTCAGGTCCGCGTGAACGGTCGGCGACGACAGATAAGACAGACGGAGCGTCCGGTCTTGGCCGGGCGCTTTTGCAGATCCCGCAAGGCAGAAACCCAGCGATGAGCAGCAAGGCCGGCGAAGCGAGCCTACTGCGCTACGGCGCAATCCGGCTCGCGACGGCGTTGCTCGTGCTCGTCGGCAGCATGGCGTTGCTGTGTTCGCTCACTCTGATCGTTCCGGGCGATCCCGCGACCATCCTGCTCGGCCCGCGCGCCACGCCCGAACTTGCGGCGCAGTTCCGCGAGCAGATGGGGCTCAACCTGCCGCTCTATCAGCGTCTTTTCGTCTTCTTCACCAACGCGCTGCGCGGCGACCTGGGTGTGGACGTCATCAGCGGCCGCTCGGTTGCCGGAATGGTTGCAGCCGCCCTGCCCAACACGATGCTGCTCGCCTTCTCGGCGATCGGCCTGGCGGTGCTGGTCGGCATTCCCATCGGATGCTACGCGGCGGTTCAGCCCGGTAGCCTGCTCGACCAGGCGCTGGCGGTGCTCAGCGTCGGGCTGGTCGCCACGCCGAGCTATGTCGTTGCGATCCTGCTCCTGTACTTCTTTTCAGTTCGGCTCGGCTGGTTCCCGGTCCTCGGAGCCGGCGAACCCGGTCAACCGCTGGACCAGTTGCATCACCTCGTGCTGCCGACGCTGGCGATCGCCGTCGGCTGGATCGGCTACATCGCGCGGCTGGTGCGGTCGTCGCTGCTCGAAGTCCTCAGCGAACCGTTCATCCGCACCGCGCGAGCCTACGGCCAGCCCGAATGGCGCGTCGTCATGAAATATGCGCTGAAGCTCGCCTGCATTCCGACCGTCGCGATCCTCGGCGTGGGCATCGGCGAATTGATGGGGCAGGCCGTCTTCGTGGAGGTCATCTTCAACCGGCCCGGGCTTGGATCACTGATCTTCGACGCGATCCGCAACCGCAACTACCCGATCGTTCAGGGCGGCGTCCTGACCGTCGTCGCGCTGTTCGTGCTGATCAACCTGCTTGTCGATTTCGCCTATGCCTGGCTCGATCCCCGCATCCGCGAAACACTCGGCAAGGCGCAGGTCGGGGGCGGGGCCTGATGGCCCATGCGCTGCGGCGCATCTGGCGCAGTCCTAACGGTCGCATCGGCCTGATCGCGACGCTCGTCGTCGTGCTCGCTGGCGTTCTGGCGCCGCTGATCGCGACGCATATGCCCAACCAGATCGACGTGGCCAATCGCCTGACTCCGCCCTCGACGAGCCATTGGCTGGGCGCCGACCACCTCGGGCGCGACTTGTTGTCGCGCGGCCTCTACGGCGCGCGGGTGGCGGTCGGCGTCGCGCTGGCGGTCACCGCAACCGCGCTCGCGTTCGGAATCGTGCTGGGCGTCGGCGCGGCATACGCGCCCGCGCCGCTTGAAGCCGCCATTCTCGCGGCGTTCGACATCATCAGTTCCTATCCGAGCCTGATCCTGGCGCTCGCTCTGGTCGCGGTCCTCGGCCCCGGGCTGCTCAACATCATCATCCTGGTGACAATCGTTTTCGTGCCGCAGTTCGGGCGCGTCGCGCGGGCGCAGACCATGACGATCAAGCAGCGGCCATTTCTCGAAGCCGAACGCGCCCTCGGCGCCTCCGGCCCCCGCATCATGGTTTTCCATGTCCTGCCCAATATCATCGGCCCGATCGTCGTGCTGGCCAGCATGCAGATTCCCGTCGTCATCACGCTCGAAGCGGGGTTGAGCTTTCTCGGCGTCGGCATCCGGCCGCCCTTGGCGAGTTGGGGTTCGATGCTGTTCGACGGTTTCACCTACCTCGAACAATCGATCTGGCCGGTTCTTGTGCCAGGCGGCATGCTGACGCTGGCGACGCTGGGTTTCACGCTGTTCGGCGAAGCCTTGCGCGATGCGATCGATCCACGGCTTCGCCGCCAGCCATGACCGGAGAGGCATTGATCGAGATCAGGAATCTGTCGGTCGATTTTACGACCGCGAATGGCGCGCTTCATGTTCTGCGCGACATCAACCTGTCGATCGGCAAGCGCCGCGTTGTCGGCCTCGTCGGCGAAAGCGGCAGCGGCAAGTCGACGCTCGCGCTTGCGCTGCTCGGGCTTCTTCCGGACAACACGGAAAGACTGTCGGGCGACATTGATCTGGAAGGCCGCAACCTCCTTGCGCTGAAGGCCCGAGAAATGCGCCGGCTGCGCGGCGCCCGCATCGCGATGATCTTCCAGGATCCGATGACGGCGCTCAACCCGGTCTTCACGCTCGGAACGCAACTGGTCGACGCGCAGCGCAGCCGCCATCCCGGGTTAAGCCGCGGCGCGCTCCAACGACGCGCCGTCGCTATGCTGTCGCGGGTCGGCATTTCCGATCCGCAAACGCGCCTGTCGGCCTATCCGCACCAGCTGTCGGGCGGCATGCGGCAACGCGTCATGATCGCCATGGCCTTGCTCTGCGAACCGGATCTTTTGATCGCCGACGAACCGACCACGGCGCTCGATGTCACGATCGAAGCGCAGATCGTGCGATTGCTGAAGGACCTGCGCGCCGAATTCCATGGTTCCATCGTCTTCGTATCGCACAACCTCGGACTGATTTCGGAAATCTGCGACGAAGTCGCGGTCATGTATGCTGGGAAGATCGTGGAAAGGGGTCCGACGCGAGAGGTTTTCGATCGTCCCGGTCACCCCTACACGCAGGCGCTGCTGGCGTGCGAGATCGGTCCTGACGACGCGCCCGGCGAGCGGCTGGTGACGATCGATGGCGGGCTTCCGGATCTAATCGATGTGCCGCAGGGTTGCATTTTCCGTGCGCGCTGTCCGTTCCGTTTCGGCAAATGCATCGAGGAGCCGCCGTTGCGCACGGTGGCTCCGGACCATGACGCGGCGTGCTGGCTCGTATGAGGATCGGGCGCCAGGACAGGATCGAGGTCGAGGACCTCGTCGTCGCCTTCGCCGGCGGGGTGCAGGCTGTCGCAGGAATCAGTCTGACGCTGGCGGTCGGCGAGACGCTCGGCCTCGTCGGCGAAAGCGGCAGCGGCAAGACGACCTTGGCCAAGGCGCTGGTCGGGCTCAACCGGCCGAGTTCGGGAAAGGTGCGGGTGGAGGGGCGCGATCTGACGGACCTGAAGCGGGCGGATCGGCTGTGGCTGCGCCGCCGGGTCCAGATGATCTTTCAGGACCCGCTCTCGTCCCTGTCGCCGCGCTTCAGCGTGCGTCGGCTTCTGGCCGAACCGATCGCGATCCACGGTCTCGACCGCCGCGAGCACTGGCCCAGGGTGCTGGACCTCATGGCGCGGCTCGGCCTGGCTGAGGCGCAGCTGGACAAATATCCGCACCAGATCAGCGGCGGGCAGGCGCGGCGCGTCGCGATCGCGCGGGCGCTCGTCGCCGAGCCATCCTTTCTGATCGCGGACGAGCCGACGGCGGGGCTCGACGTCTCGATTCAAGGCGATCTCCTCAACCTGTTGTCAGATTTGCAGAAAAGCCTTTCGCTGGGTATCCTGATGGTCAGCCACAATCTCAATGTGATCGGTCGCGTCACCGACCGCGTCGCGATCATGTATCTCGGCAAGCTGGTCGAGGAGGGGCCGACGCAAACCGTCTTCGGCGCGCCGAGGCACCCTTATACACATGCGCTCCTGTCGGCTAATCCGGTCATCGATCCGGATCATAGGCGGCACAAGGTGGTGCTGACGGGCGAAATTCCCAGTCCGTCAAGTCCGCCGTCGGGCTGCCGTTTTCACACTCGCTGCCCGCGCGTTCAACAGCGCTGCCGAACGGACGAGCCGACGTTGAGCACGGACGATATCGGTCGCTGTTACGCTTGCCACTTCCCGCTCGACAGCAGTGTGTAGAGCGCCTCCGCGTCCCGACCGAGCGGCCGGTCTTGCGCGAGCGGCGGCGCGACTTCTCGAACCGCGGCGTGGATGGCGCCGATTGCCGGCGTGAAGACCGAGCGTCGCCGCAGATCGACGGCTTGCGCGCCAGCGAGGAGTTCGAAACCGACGAGCCGCTGCCAGAGTGCCATCATCCCGGCGCATTTGGCGATCGCCAGGGGCGTTTGCGTCGCGTGGTCCTCGACGCCTTCCGAGACCGGAAGGAAATCGAGCATAACCGGATTGGCCTTGTGGCGGATCGCCGCGAGGATCGCGACGACGGTTTTTTGCAACGGCACGAACCCCGCCGACGCGCCGCCGACCGGCGACAGATATTTCTGCAGACCGTTGCGCCCGACGCCCGTGAGCTGAATGAAGCGCGCGGCGCAGGCCGCCGCCGCCTGCGCGACCGCGAGGCCGAGCGTCTCGAAGGCCAGGGCCAGCGATGCGGTATGGAAATTTCCAGTCGACATCACCGCGTCGGGGTTGAGCAGGACGATCGGATTGTCGCCCGCTGAATTGAGCTCGATCTCGACCTGCCTGCGCGCGTTGCCGATCGCTTCGAGGAGTGCGCCGTGAACAGAAGCGACGCAACGGACTGACAGGGGGTCCTGCAGCGTCGACGCGGACTGCCGGTCCGTGCGCCAAAGCAGGCCGCGGAGCGCTTCGGCTGCCTGTTCCTGACCGGCCGCGGGGCGCGTGGCCTGGAGGCGCGGGTCGAGAATTGCCAGGTTGGCCTCGAGCCCCGCCATCGTCAGCGCGGCGGCCTGCTGCGCCTGATCGAAGACGCGGAGCGCCTGGACGACCGCCAGCGCGCCCTGGCCGGCCGACGCCGCCGACGCGTTGATCAGCGAAAGGCCGTCCTTGGGCGCCAATGCGACCGGCGACAGGCCGGCAAGCGACAAGGCGTTCGCGGCGGCCATCCGCTCTCCGCGATAGTCCGCGTCGCCTTCGCCGATCAGGCATCGCCCGATCGCGCTGAGCAGGACGAGGTCGCCGGCTCCGATCGATCCCAGGGACGGCATCGCGGGACGGATCCGCGCGTTGATGAGCGCGAGCAGCGCCTGGAACACATGCGGCGACAGCCCCGACCCGCCCACCGCCAGCATCGCGACGCGCGCCATCA
Source organism: uncultured Rhizobiaceae bacterium (assembly GCA_964244725.1). Classification (GTDB taxonomy): domain Bacteria; phylum Pseudomonadota; class Alphaproteobacteria; order Rhizobiales; family Rhizobiaceae; genus Kumtagia. The sequence continues at coordinate 10,947 of CAXTJQ010000022.1, read as the reverse complement.
TGGTCGCCCGGACATGCTCGACCGGCAAATCCGCGCCGACCGAGGCGCCGCGGCCGTGTAGAAGCTGGTTCTGAAACGTGCCCGACGGGTCGTCCACCGCAGTGCCGAGATTGGCGCCCAGCCCCGTGTTCAGCCCATAGATCGACTGTCCGGAGGCGGCGATGCGGTCGAGCGTCTCGCGGGCGCGGACCAGACGGGCGGTCACCTCGGCCGCGGCTTCGACACGGGCCTTGCCGTTGGCGACGGCATCGATGTCCTCGACGCACAACCCGGCGCCTGAAAGCGTGACGACGCTCAAGCGAAGCGCAGCCGCTGGCCGAAGCCGAGACGCTCGGCCTTCCGGAGCAACGCGTGGCCGAGCGCGATGTCGGACAGCGACAGACCGCGATGCCAGAAGAGGATCGTCTCGGCATCGTCCTGCCGGCCTGGCTTCAAGCCGGCGACGATCTGCCCGAGTTCCGCGTGAAGCGTTCTTTCACTGAGCCTGCCGGCCTCGACATGGGCGCGCAACGATCCGAACTTTCCGCTCTTGCATTGGCCCCAGTCGTCCACGACCATCGTGTCCATGATGTCAGTCAGCGACAATTCCACCGCGCTCATCGTGCCGTAGGGCACGACCAGCGCCCCGGGCTTGATCCACTCGGTCTTCAGCAGCGGCTCGGGCGCCGAAAGGCGCGACGCCTCCACGACGATGTCAGCGCCGGCAACGCAGTCATGCCAGGTGTCGGTCGCCACGACCGGCTTGCCGAGGTCGGCCGAAAGCCGCGCCGCGAACCCGGCGCGGCTTTCGGCGCGGCGCGAGTGGACGCGGATCTCCTCGAAGTCGAAGAGGTGGTCGAGCAGCCGCACGTTCCAGTAGGCGGTACCCCGCGCGCCGATATGGCCGAGCACCTTCGATCCCTTTCGCGCCAGATGCTTGGCGCCGATGGCCGTCACGGCGCCCGTGCGCATGTCGGTGATCCCGCTTGCGTCCAGGATTGCCTTGGGGGCCCCGGTGCGCGGATCGAACAGGTTGAGCACGCCGAATTCCGACGGTAGGCCCTGCTTGTAGTTGTCGACGAAGTCGCCGACGATCTTCACGCCCGCGGCATCGATCTCGCCGCCGATCCAGCCGCGCAGCACGTTGAAGTGTCCCTCGGCGCCGGCCTTGGGCTCGAGATGCACGCGCGGCTCGATGACTGTTTCGGCGCGGCCCTGCATGGCGAGGCTGGCCTCGATGGCGGCGAGTATTTCGTCATCGTCCAGCGCCGCCGCCTCGATATCGAAGCGGTTGAGATAGGTGATGTAGATCGGCTGCATCGAGCCTCCGGACGCGTTCACCCTTGGTACACGATCGGCATCGGGCAGGGGAGTGAATCACCGCTTCGCTTCGGCGGATAAGATTTTGTGATTCTACGAAAAAATGTCCACCAACTCGTCGACGCCGGCGCCCTCTTTGACCAATCGCAATTCGATATAGCTGGCGGCGGCTGCGACCGACAGCGCCATCGACGTGAAGGTCGTCGCCAGAGTGGCCACGACGGCCCCCGCGATCAAGCCAAACATAGCGGCGATTGCCGCGAACGAAACCTGAATGCCGACTGTGGCAAGCCAAAGGATGAGCAGCAGACCGAAAATCCGCCAGCGGTTGCCCTTGGTCAGGTCGCGGCTGCGCGCAATGCTTGCCGTCACGCCCCGTCGCTCCTGAACCAGGGCCGGCATGGCGACCCACCACCGCACGAACAGCATGATTCCCGGAACGAACAGCAGGATGGCCCCGAGCACCACCCCAAGTCCGACCAGGAAAGCCGTTGCGAGGATCGGAAAGAAAAGACGCAGCGCCGTCCGGATGCAATCCCGAAAGGACGGTTTCTGACCGTTCAAGTCTTCGATCGCTGCCCGCACCAGCGCCGCCTGGAGTATGAGCGACAGGACGAAATTGGCGAGACCGACCGCGAACGGCGCAAAGCTCATGACGGCGCGGACGGCGTCCATGTCCGGCGTCGCGGCCGTCCATCCGCTGAAAATCAGATGAAATGAAAGCAGATAGACCAGCGTCGGCAGGCCCGAGAAGATGAGCGCCAGGCCGATGCAGAGGGCGGCGTTTCGGCCGATGACCGAAAACGTGCTCCCGAACACGCGTCCGATGTCGAATTTATCGTGGTGGCGCGTGGCGGTCGTTGACATAGTCTCCCCCCATCGACTTTTCGGGACTATCGCGCACAAATCTTGAATTTGTGTTTGCCAAGTTCAACGAACGCTAACCGGCGGACTTGCATTCCGCCGACCTCGTTGACAGTGTCCGTGGCGAACCGGGGGGTGGATGGTCCATAGCGCAGCGGCAAACGGACGACCGGACGCCGGCCCCGAATGGCTAGCGAGGCTGCATGACGAGTTGCTTGCGGAGAGGTCGATCCAGTTCGACCTTCCGGCCTATAGGGCGCCGGAGCCGCCGCAATGGCTGAGGCCCTTACAGCGGACGCTCGCGGCGCTGGGTCCGTACATGATCTATCTCTTCTGGGGTATCGTGATCGCTGGCGGCCTGATCATTGCCGCGGTCGTGGTTCTCGAAATGAAGGGCATTGCCTGGCGCCTGCCGAGAAAGGCGGCAAAGGGCGGCGCCGAGACGGCCGATGCGTGGCGTCCGGACGCCCAGGCCGCTCTACGCCTGCTCGCCGATGCGGATGAACTCGCGCTTCGCGGCGAGTATGACGCAGCGGTGCATCTCCTGCTTCGTCGCAGCGTGGCGGACATCGCCGACCGTCGTCCCGAATTCCTCCAACCGTCGATGACGGCGCGCGATATTTCGGTCGCGCCGCCGGTTCCGGCAATAGCGCGCGCCGCCTTCGGCCAGATCGCCCGCGTGGTGGAATCGGCGCTGTTCGCGCGCAGTCCGGTCGGCGACGCCGGCTGGCGCGAGGCGCGGGGCGCCTACGAGCGCTTCGCCATTGGGAGCGCCTGGAGATGACGGCCAAGCCCTTACGGGACGACCAGTCGCCGTTCAGGCCGGCGACGCTGTTCTGGGGCATCTTCGCCAGCCTCTTCGCCGCTGCCGGTTTCTTCCTCCTGTCCACCTACGCGCCGGATTTCCGGCCAACGGCGACGCAAGGGCCGACGCCTCTTTCCAAGAGTGGCGTTGGCTATGCGGGGCTCGTGAAATGGCTCGGCCTGGCGGGCTATGGGCCGTCGATGGCGACCATTGAGGGCGATCTCGACGCGCCGTCGCTGATGATCGTGACGATCGCTCCGCAGAGCGACCGTGAAGCGCTGGACCGCATCCTCGAAGGGCGTACGCAGCCGACGCTCTTCGTCATGCCGAAATGGCAGACAACGCCTTTTACCGCCCATGACGGCTGGGACATGAAGATCGGTCGCCTGCCGTCGCCGATCGTCGATGGTTGGCTCGAACAGGTCGCGCACATGCATCTCGGCGTGGGCGCAAGCCCCGTCCGCACGCTCGATGTCGACGGGCGCATCGTCGCCTCGCCCGAGGATCTTCAGTGGGTCGAGAGCGACCAGCCTCTCATCAAGGCTGGCCTCGACTCCAGGGCGGTGCTGATCAGGCGCGGCGACAAGCCGTTTTACGTATTGACGGACCCCGACCTGCTGAACAATGCCGGGCTCGCCGATCCGAAGACGGCGGCGGCCGCGCTCGCGCTTCTCGATTTCATCCGCCCCGACAACGCGGCTGTAGTGTTCGACCTCACCTTGCACGGCGCGGGCGGGCGCTACGATCTCGCCAAACTTCTGGTCGAACCGCCATTTCTGGCGTTGACGCTGACGATCCTGATCGCTGCCGGGCTGGCATTGCTTCAGGGCCTTGCCCGTTTCGGGCCGCCCCGCGCCGAAGTCCGCGCGATCGCGCTTGGCAAACGCGCTCTGGTGGATTCGACGGCGATGCTCCTGAAGCGGGCCGGCCGCCTGGAACAGCTCGGCGGCCGCTATGCCGCCCTGACGCGATCGCGTGCAGCCGCCTCGCTCGGGGCGCCGGCGGGCCTGCAAGGCGAGGCGCTCGATCGCTGGCTGGACTTGCGCGACAACCGCGAGGCGAACGCTTTCTCCACCCGGTATCACGCAGTGGCAAAGGCGAAAACCCTGCCGCATTTGAACGAAGCTGCGCGCAGGCTTCATGACTGGATCGCAAGGAGGCTCGGTGAGCGTGGATGATGTCAAAGCCCTTGCGGGCAGGATCAGGACCGAGGTCGCCAAGGCGATCACCGGGCAGAGGGATACGGTCGAGCTCATGCTGACCGCACTCTTCGCTGGCGGCCATATCCTGCTCGAAGGACCGCCGGGCACGGCGAAGACGCTGACGGCGCGTTGCTTCGCGCAGGCGCTCGGCCTCGACCACGGGCGCATCCAGTTCACGCCGGATTTGATGCCCGGCGACATCATCGGGTCCAACATCTACAACTTCCAGACCGGGCAGTTCACCCTGACGCGCGGTCCGATCTTCTGCGACCTGCTTCTCGCCGACGAAATCAACCGCACTCCGCCCAAGACGCAGGCTGCGCTGCTCGAAGCGATGCAGGAACATGCGGTCACCTTCGATGGCGCGACGCATGCGCTGGGCAGCAATTTCATGGTCGTGGCGACGCAGAATCCAATCGAACATCAGGGCGTCTACCCGCTTCCGGAAGCGCAACTCGACCGTTTCCTCTTCAAGCACGCGCTCAGCTATCCGAGCCTAGCAGAGGAGAAGGCGATCATCGTGCGACATGGCGGCGGCGCGCTTTCGCACGATCTCGCCCACTACGCGATCCAGCCGCAAACCGATCGCGCGACGCTGGATGCAGCTTTGAAGACGGTCGGTTCGATCACCCTGGTCGACGAGGTCGTCGCCTATATCGCGGCGCTGGTGCGCGCCACCCGCGAGAGCCCCGATTTGGAAGTCGGCGCGAGCCCGCGCGCCGGCGCCATGATGGCGAGGGCGGCGCGCGCTCGGGCGGCCCTTGACGGGCGCGGCTACGTTGTACCCGACGACGTCAAGGCGCTCGCCGTTCCGGCGCTGCGGCACCGCGTCGTCCTGTCGCCCGCCGCGCAGATCGACGGACGACTCGCCGAGCGGATCGTCTCCGATCTGGTCGAGATGACGGAAGCGCCGCGTTGATCTACCCGACCGCGCGCGCCGTCTGGATGGCCGCCGCGGGCGCGGTTCCGGCCTTTGTGGTCGCGGTCGCCGTTCCGTCGGTATGGTATCTTGGATTGCTGTGGGTATGCGGGTTGCTTGCGTTCATGGCGGCGGACGCGGCGGCTGGACCGGGCGGCGCCTCGCTGACCGCCGGCCTTCGCTCGGCGGCGCAGGTCGGGGTCGGCGGCGCTTTGGTCTGCGAGATCGATGCGCGTTTTGCTGGTCGGTCGCCGCGTCTGCTCGAGGCGCGCGTTGGCCATGACGCGCGGCTGACGCCGCTGACGCAACCCGCCGGTCTGTCCTCGGGCCTCGATGAGACGCGGACGATCACCCTGGATTTTAAGGCCGTGCGGCGCGGCATCGCAATCGTCGATCATCTTTGGCTGCGCTGGCCAGGCCCCTTCGGCCTCGTCTGGAACCAGGTCAAGCGGCCGCTCGATCACCGGATCGCGATACTTCCCGATATCGGCCATGTCCGCGACGAGGCGATCGCGCATCTGCAGCGCGCGGTCCAGACATCCGGACACGCGCAGCGCCGCGCCGGACAGGGCAGGGAGTTCGAGGCCCTCAAGGACTATCAGCCCGGCATGGGCCGGCGGATGATAGACTGGAAGCGCAGCGCGCGGCATGGCAGGCTCCTCGCGCGCGAATATCGGGTCGAGGACAACAATCACATCGTGCTCGCGATCGATAGCGGGCGCCTGATGTGCGAGCCGGTCGACGGCGTGGCGAAGGTCGATCGCGCCGTGACCGCGGCGCTCCTGGCGGCCTTCGTCGCCCTGAAGGGCGGCGACGTTGTCAGTTTGTTCGGTTTCGATTCCCGTCCGAGGACGGCCAGCGGCGCGGTTCGCGGCGTGTCGAGCTTCGCGGTGTTGCAAAGACGCGCCGCCGAGATCGATTATTCGTCGGAAGAGACCAATTTCACGTTGAGCCTGGCCACGCTCTCGGCGCGCCTGAACCAGCGCTCCTTGATCGTCATCTTTACGGATTTCGTCGATACGGTCGGGGCGGAACTGATGCTGCGCGGCGTTGCCCGGTTGACCGAGCGCCATCTCGTGCTGTTCATGATGATGAAGGATGTGGAGGTCGAGGGGCTTGCCGACGGCATACCCTCGACCCCCGAGGACATCGCGCGCGCGGTCGTGGCCGGGGGATTGATGCGCGAAAGGTCCCTTGTGGTCGAGCGACTTCGTCTGCTCGGCGTTCACGTCATCGAGGCCGATCACCGCCGGTTGCGCCCCATTTTGGTCGAGGAGTATCTTCGGCTGAAGCGGGAGAGCCTGCTTTGAACGCGCCGTCGAACCACGACGGCGTGCGCCAGTCGCTGGCGGGCTTCCGGCGGGAGCGCGAAGCGGACTGGAAGGCGTTCGAGGCGCTGCTGTCGCGCGTCGAGAACCGCGCGCCCCGGACGTTGAGTGAAGACGAACTGTTGTCGCTTCCGATCCTGTACCGGGCGACCTTGTCGTCGCTTTCGGTGGCGCGCGCGACGTCGCTCGACGGCGCCCTGATCTCCTATCTGGAATCCTTATCCCTGCGTGGCTATTTCTACCTCTACGGCGTCAGGCGCGGCCTCGGCCGACGCATGACGGATTTCTTCCTTCACGATTGGCCGGGCGCGATCCGCGGTCTTTGGCGCGAGACGCTCGTATCGCTCGTTCTGACCGTGGTCGGCGCGGCGGCGGGATTTCGGCTCGTCGCGTCTGACAAGCGCTGGTTCGACGCGATGATCCCGGCCGACCTCGCAGCCGGCAGGGGTCCGGACGCGCCCGTCGAGGTTCTGCGCGACATGCTTTACGATGGCGGCGACGCCTTTCTGTCCGGGTTCGCGGCTTATCTGTTCACGCATAACGTAGAGGTGGCTATCGTCGCTTTCGCGCTGGGCTTCGCGCTCGCGGCGCCGACCATCCTCCTGCTGCTCCTGAACGGTTGCCTGCTCGGGGCGATGTTCCAGGTCTATTGGTCGAAGGGCCTCGGCTTCGAACTCGGCGGGTGGCTGGCCATCCACGGCACCACCGAGATTTTTTCGATCGCGCTGGCCGGTGCGGCTGGCATGAGGATCGGCGCCCGTATGGCATTCCCTGGCGATCTGACCCGCATGGCGGCGGCGGCGCGCGCGGGCCCGGTCGCGGCCACCGCCATGGTCGGGGTCTCCATCATGCTGCTCGCGGCGGGGCTGCTGGAAGGCATCGGCCGGCAGACGATCACCAGCGACGGCGCGCGCTATGCGATCGGCGCCGGGATGCTGGCCCTCTGGATTGCGTACTTCTACCTCGTGGAGGCGCATCGGGATGGTCGCGACTAATCCCCGAGCCGGCGCGCTGAGGTCGCTGGTGACACCCGAAGGCGTCGATCTCCGCGTGTCGATCGCCGATGCCGGCACGCGCGCGGGCGCCTTTCTGCTCGATGCGGCCATCATCGTCGGCGCGGGCATCGCCATGTCGGTACTGGCGCTCCTGGGCCTCGAAGGTCTAGGGTTTGCGCGGTTTGAGCCCCTGTTCATCTTTTGGATCGTCGGCATCTTTCTCATCCGTAACGTCTATTTCATCGCGTTCGAGGCCGGTCGCCGCGCGGCCACGCCGGGCAAGCGCATCATGGGCATCAGGGTGGCGTCGCGGTCCGGGGGCGCGCTGTCCATCGACCAGATCGTCGCGCGCAACCTGATGCGCGAGATCGAGGTTTTTCTCCCACTCTCGATGCTGGGGGGACGGGCGGGCATGAACCTCGTGGACTCGGCCACGACGCTCTTCGGTCTGGTCTGGGCGCTGCTCTTCGCATTCTTCCCGCTGTTCAATCGCGACCGCATGCGCATCGGGGATCTTCTGGCCGGGACCTGGGTTGTCAGGGCGCCGCGGCGGGCGCTGGCCGAAGACCTGTCGAGGCGCCGGGACGCCGAGTCCGAGCCGTTCCGTTTCACCCTTGCGCAACTCGATGCCTACGGCATCGCCGAACTGTACAAGCTCGAGGAGGTTCTGCGCCGCGACGACGATCGCGCCTTGTCGACCGTCGCGGAGACCATCGGCCGCAAGATCGGCGTGATGCCAAGGGCTTTCGAAGCCCAGCGATTTCTGAACGCCTACTACGGCGACCTGCGCGCCCATCTGGAGCGAAAGCTGTTGCTCGGGACCCGCAAGACGGACAAGCATTTCCGCTAGCTCAGGCCGCGCTCGCCAAATGATGCATTCGTGTCTTGATTTCGCAAAAAAGATCGCGGACGGCTATAGACGCAGACCCGATCAGCCGAAGAACCAGTCGAAGCTTCCGCCTATTCCGTGCAAGTCTGCTTTTCTCGCGATCAGATGTCGAAGAGGACGACGCCATGGCTTTTTCTAGCGACGGTCCATTCCAGGTCGCCAATGACTATAATCCACAGCCGGACAATGCTGATTTCAGGCCTGAAGACGCGGCAGTCGCCCGGCTCGCCGGTGGTGGATATGTCATCACCTGGTCGGCACGGCTCGCCAGTGCGAGCGACGGCGCCGGAACAGCGATTCGTGCGCAATTCTATCATGCGGACGGCGAGACCGATGGCGCCGAGTTCATCGTCAATTCGACGGCTATCGGGGATCAGACCAAGCCCGAGGTGCTCGTCCTCGATGATGGTCGGATCGTCTTCACCTGGGCATCGGGAGACAATGGCGACGGGTCGGCCGGGGCGATCCGGGCGCGAATCTTCAATCCGAACCAAAGCCCGACGGGCAGCGACTTTCTCGTCTCAGACAACGCGACCACCAATGTTCCCGACAATCCCGAGATCGGAGTGGATGGGGACGGTCACATCGTCTTCACCTGGTCGGACAGCCAGGCAACGAACTCCAGGGCTTTCACCGATGTCGGCGCGCCCGTGACTGGCTCCCACATCGTCTACCCCACGACCGGAGGGCGCGCTTACGGAATGGCGATGACTACATCCCCGGACGGCCATGTCGTCGGGGCTTATGCCGGGCAAGCGTACGTCGACGGCATCTACAGGGAAAACATCCGCATCCGGTTCATCGATCCGGAAAGCGCTTCCGGCGCCGGTACCGAGAAGATCGTCAGCCTCGGCGCCACCCCGGCAATGTCCAACTCCCCGGAGCCCATCGCGATCACGGCGCATCACGACGGTACTTTCATGGTCGCCTGGTCTTCAAGGAATGCGGATGGCTCGAACAGTGGCATCCGTGCGCGCGTCGTCGACGCCGATGGCGACGCGTTGGGGTCGTCGGACATCCTCGTCAACACGTATACGACGGGCAATCAGACAGAGGTCAAGCTCGTGACCCTTGAGGACGGCCGCACGCTCGCCGTATGGCAGACCGAGTACATTTACACCCAGGCGGACACGACCCAGACGATAAGCGGAAGGCTTTTCCTCTCGGACGGCGCGGCGGCGTCGGACGAGTTCGTCATCACGCCCGTCGTCGCTGAGCAGGCCCGAAGATTTGGCGATGTCGAGGCGCTGAAAAACGGCAAATTCATCGTCGCTTGGCATGAGGACGGCGACTCTGACTTCCCCTGGACCCAGCACGCGCAGGTCTTCGACCCGAGCCGTTTCGTCGGCACGGATAACGCCGACACTTATATCGGCGGCGACCTCTACGATTTCATCCAGGGCGGGGGCGGCTACGACGCGCTGAAGGGAGGCGGCGATGGCGATCTCATCTATGGCGGCGGCGGCAACAATCTGCTCGACGGCCAGGATGGCGACGACGAGATTCACAGCGACGCCGGCGCCATCGACACGATGATCGGCGGCAAGGGCGACGATGCATTCGTCGTCACTGATGCCGGCGATGTAGTGCAGGAAGCGTTCAACCAAGGCATCGATCGCGTCTTGTCGCAGATCGCCGACTATACGCTGACAGCCAATGTCGAGAACCTTGAAATCGGCGCCGCTGGCGCCTCGACCGGGCGCGGCAACGAACTGGCCAACAACCTGACCGGCAATCTCTACGCCAACACACTTTATGGATACGACGGCAAGGATGTTTTGAAGGGGTTGGGCGGCAACGACACGCTCTATGGCGGTAAGGGCGACGATACTTATGTCGTCGAGTCAAACGGCGACCGCGTCCGCGAAAACGAAGGCGAGGGCGTCGATACGGTCATCGCCTCCGCGGATTTCGGGCTTTTCGCGTCGGCCGAGGTGGAGTTCCTGCGCGCTGGCGAGCCGGCGCTGAAGCTCGGACTGCAATTACGCGGCAACGGCTTTCGGCAGACGATTACCGGCGACGCGGGCGCAAACCTGCTTGACGGACGCGGCGGCGGCGATACGCTGATCGGCTTGGGCGGCGGCGACCTGTACGAAGTCGAGGATGGCGACAGGATTGTCGAGGCCGCCAACGGCGGATTCGATACCTTGAGGGCCGCAGAGAGCTATACGCTCGCGGCGGGCGTCGAGATCGAGCGCATCCAGTTTCAAGACGAGAACGCCACGACGGCGTTCAACCTCGTCGGCAATGAGTTCGTACAGCAGATCTTCGGCAACGCGGGCGCCAACATCCTCGACGGCAAGGACGGCGGCGACCTGATGCAAGGGTTTGGCGGCGACGACAGCTTTATCGTCGACAACATCGGCGACACAATCATCGAATTTAGCGGCGGCGGAGACGACACGGTCGACACGTCCGTCTCGTTCAGCCTTGCGGCGAGCAACTGGATCGAAACGCTGCAGACGACCTTGGCTTCGGGTAACGCCGCCATCGATCTGACCGGCAACAATATCGCCCAAAGCCTCGTAGGCAACAATGGCGCGAACATTCTCGATGGACGAGGGGGCGCCGATGCGATGACCGGTCATGGCGGCTCGGACACCTATATCGTCGACAACGCGAACGACAGGATCGTCGAATTCAGCG
>CAXTJQ010000021.1:0-55794 GCA_964244725.1 uncultured Rhizobiaceae bacterium | reverse complement strand
TCCAACCTCGACGCCAAGCTGCGCTCCGAACTGCGCGTCGAGATCAAGCGGCTGCACCAGAAGCTCGGCAACACCATGATCTACGTCACCCACGACCAGATCGAGGCGATGACGCTCGCCGACCGCATCGCCGTGATGCGCGGCGGCATCATCCAGCAGCTCGACGCGCCGCAGGCGATCTACGCCCGCCCGATCAACCTGTTCGTCGCGGGCTTCATCGGCTCGCCGGCGATGAACGTCGTCGGCGGCAGTCTCGAATCGCGCGACGGCGCGCCCTGGTTCGTGGCGGACGATTTCGAAATCCCGCTCGCGACCTATGTCTTCGACGCCAAGGGCTTTCGCCCCGGTCCGGCGGTGTTCGGCATCAGGCCCGAGCACGTCGCGATCGACGGCGGCCTGGACTGGCCGTTCTCGCGCCTCGAGACGGTCGACGTGGTCGAGCCGATGGGCTCCGACACGCTCGTTTGGATGCGGGTCGGCGCGCGCGACTTTTCCGTTCGGCTCGCCTCCGAGCGCGCGCCCGCGGTCGGCGCGCAGGTGACGATCGGCTTCGACCCGCTGCGCGCCTCGGTGTTCGACGCCGCCAGCGGCGAACGGCTCTAACGACGGCAACGGGAATGGGAATACTGTCATGAACTGGTCCTTCCAACTCTACAGCGCGCGCAACTTCCAGCCCTGGCCGGAGGTGCTCAGGACCGTCGCCGAGGCGGGCTACGGCCAGGTCGAGGGGTTCGGCGGGGTCTACGAGGATCCCGCCGCATTGCGCGCCGAGCTCGACGCGAATGGCCTGACCATGCCGACCGGCCACTTCTCCCTCGACAAGCTGGAAACCGATCTCGACGGGGCCTGCGGGATCGCCGCGACGCTCGGCATGAAGATGATGATCTGCCCGCATGTCGCGGCCGATCTCAGGCCGGCGGACGCCCCCGGCTGGCGCGACTTCGGCGGGCGGCTGGCCAAGGTCGGCGAGGCCGTGAAGGCCGAAGGGTACGAATTCGCCTGGCACAACCATGATTTCGAGTTCGTGCCGCTGGCCGACGGCTCGACGCCGATGGACCATATCCTCGCCGCCGCGCCCGGCATCGGCTGGGAGATGGATGTCGCCTGGATCATCCGCGGCGGCGGCGACCCGCTCGCCTGGATCGACCGCCAGGGCCGCCGCGTCGTGGCGGTCCATGTCAAGGACATCGCCAGGCCCGGCGAGGGGCTCGACGAGGACGGCTGGTCCGATGTCGGCTACGGCACGGTCGACTGGAAGACGCTGATTTCGGCGCTCGGGACCAAAACCGCCGCGCGTTATTACGTCATGGAGCAGGATAATCCCAACGACGTGGCCCGCTTCGCCCGGGCCTCGATCGCCACAGTCAAGGCATTTTGAGGAGACCACCATGGCCAGGACGCTCAAAATCGGCGTGATCGGGTGCGGCAACATCTCCGCCGCCTATTTCGGGCTGGCGCCGCTGTTTCGCGGCATCGCCATGAAGGCGTGCGCCGACATCGACATGGCTGCCGCCAAGGCGCGCGCCAAGGAATACGGGTTGCGCGCGCTCTCCGTCGACGGTCTGCTCGCGGACGGCGACCTCGACATCGTCGTCAATCTGACGATCCCCGCCGTCCATCACGCGGTGTCGCAGCAAATCCTCGACGCCGGCAAGCACGTCTATTCGGAAAAGCCTTTCGTGCTGTCGGTGGCCGAGGGCGAGGACCTGAAGAAACGCGCCGCCGCGAAGAACCTCCGCATCGGCTCTGCCCCCGACACCTTCCTCGGCGGCGCCCATCAGCAGGTCCGCGACCTGATCGACGGCGGCAAGGTCGGTCGGATCACCAGCGGCACAGCCTATGTCATGAGCCACGGCATGGAGCACTGGCATCCCAATCCCGACTTCTTCTTCCGGCCCGGCGCCGGGCCGGTCCTCGATGTCGGGCCGTATTACGTCACCAATCTGATCCAGTTGCTTGGACCCGTGAGCCGCGTCGCGGCGCTGTCGAGCACGCCGCGCGCCGAGCGCACCATCACCTCCAAGCCGCGCTACGGGCAGACGGTCAAGGTCGAGACGCCGACGACGATCCACGCGCTGCTCGAATTCGCCAGCGGCGCGGTCGTCACCCTCGACGCGAGCTGGGACGTATGGGATCACAAGCACTCGCCGATGGAGCTCTATGGCGAGGCGGGCACGATCCATGTGCCGGACCCGAACTTCTTCGGCGGCGACGTGTCGATGACGAAGCAGGGCAAGCCGGTCAAGGCGCTGCCCAAATGGGATCATCCGTTCGGCGTTCCCAACCAGAAGCATAAGCAGGGCATGATGGCGAACTACCGCACCGCCGGCCTCGCCGACATGGCGGTCGCCATCGCCGAGGGCAGGCCGCACCGCTGCTCCATGGAATTGGCGCTGCACGCGGTCGACGTGATGACCGGCATCCTGAAGTCCGGCGAAACGGGGAAGTTCGTGGATTTGAGCACGACCTGCGAGCGGCCCGAGGCGCTGGGTCCGAAACAGGCGAAAGCGCTGCTGGCGAAGGGGTGACGTGGTCCCTCCCCTTTTGGGGAGGGTGGCCGCGTAGCGGCCGGGTGGGGTGGTTTCCACCCGCTCGATCTGCTTTAAGGTTCGCGCGTCGAGTTCGGCTGCAACGACCCCACCCGGCCCCGCGGGCCACCCTCCCCGCGACGGGGAGGGAACCGGAGAATCCCATGCCCTACATCCCCGCCGACGACCGCTACAAATCCATGCGCTACAACCGCTGCGGCAGGTCCGGCCTGAAGCTGCCGGCGATCTCGCTCGGGCTGTGGCACAATTTCGGCGACGACACGCCGATGAAGACCAAGCGCGCCATCTGCCACAAGGCGTTCGACCTCGGCATCACCCATTTCGACCTCGCCAACAATTACGGCCCGCCGCCGGGCTCGGCCGAAATCGCCTTCGGGGAGATCCTGCGCACCGATTTCCACGGCCTGCGCGACCAGCTCATCATCTCCTCGAAAGCCGGCTACGACATGTGGCCGGGTCCCTACGGCGAATGGGGCGGCCGCAAATACGTGCTGGCCAGCCTCGACCAGAGCCTGAAGCGCATGGGGCTCGACTATGTCGACATCTTCTATTCGCACCGTTTCGATCCCGACACGCCGCTCGAGGAGACCATGGGCGCGCTCGACCACGCCGTGCGCACCGGCAAGGCGCTCTACGCCGGCATCTCGTCCTACAATTCGCAGCGCACGCGGCAGGCCGCCGCGATCCTGCGCGACCTCGGCACGCCCCTGCTCATCCACCAGCCGAGCTACTCGATGCTCAACCGCTGGGTCGAGGAGGACGGGCTGCTCGATGCGCTGGACGATCTCGGCGTCGGCTCGATCGTCTTCTCGCCCTTGGCGCAGGGCATGCTGACGACCAAATATCTGAACGGCATCCCCAACGATAGCCGCGCCGCCCAGGGCAAGTCGCTGCGTCCTGCCTTCATCAACGACGAATCGGTCAGGAACATCCAGGCGCTGAACGCGATCGCGCAGCGGCGCGGCCAGACGCTGGCGCAGATGGCGCTCGCCTGGGTTCTGCGCGGCGGCCGCGTCACCACCGCGCTGATCGGCGCGAGCCGCCCCGAACAGGTCGAGGATTGTGTCGGCGCAGTGCAGAATCTTGACTTCAGCGAAGCAGAACTCGCCGAGATCGACGGCTATGCCAAGGAGGCCGACATCAACCTCTGGGCGGCGTCCGCCGAGCGCAAGGGACCTGAGAGGAAGTAGCTGCGTCGATAATCACGGTCTGAAGCGCCTCTTCACCGCCGGCGGCCGCCATCCATCCGTCGGAGCCGCTTCACCCCTTCGGCTTGGCCGGCTTCTGCAGCGTTCCCAGCCCGTTGCCTTTGTCCGCGGGCTTGGCCGGTTCCGCGGGAGCTGCCGGCGCGGCGGGCAAGGACGCGATCTTCGTCTCGACCCAATCCTTGTAGTTGGCGAGCCGGGTGTAGACGCCATAGGCGTCCTTGTGGCCGCAGGCGGCGCTGGCGTCGAACGGGCCTTCGCCCCATGAGACGACGCCGACCTGCTCGGGTCCGTCATTGCCCATCATGAACAGGGGTCCGCCGCTGTCGCCGTTGCAGGCGTCGCGCTGGCCAGAGGTCGTGCCGGCGCAGATCATGTTGGCCGTCAGCGGGTCCTTCATGTGCCTGGCGATCGCCGCCGTGCCCTCGTCGATGCCGTCCTGCGCATAGCGCATGCGGGTCGCGAGCTGCTGCAGCGCGATGCCGAGGTCGCGCGCGTAGATCTGCTTGATGCCGGCGTTGCACGCCGCGTTCGGTTCCAGATCGAGGTCGGCCTCCATCAGATTGTTGGGAAAGGTGCCGTCGTCCATCATGCCCCAGCCGATCACCGTCGTCGCGCCGGTATCGGGGACCGGCCCGCTCGCGATCCTGATCGTCTTGGCCGTCGCAGCCGTCGCGAGATGCAGCAGGCCGACATCGTTGTCGAGCGTGATCTCGCTGTAGCCCTCGTTGACGAAGACCTGCGCGACCTTGAAGCGCTTGCCCTCGCCGAGGTTGGTCGCCTCGGTCAAAACGGTGATCGTCTCGGCTGCGACCGGCTTGCCCTCGTTGACCAGGCAATGCGCCGCCGTCAGCACCCAGTCGGGCGCGATCAGGCTGCCGCCGCAGAACTGCGCGCTCGATTGCGAAGCCGGCGAATCGTCGAGTTTTTCCGACGACAGCAGCGCCACCTGGAACGGCCATTCGCCCTTGTCGGCCTCCTTGCCGCCAAACACCCGGTCGGTCGATCCCTCGGCGTTCTGCTTCGTGCGCGCCTCGGGCACGCGCGCCATCGGCGAGAGTTCGGGATGCGCGGGCGTCTCCTGCGCGCGGGCCAGAATCGGCGCGGCGAAGGTCACGGCGGCGGCGAGCAGCGAAGCGGCGGCGAGCCGCCTTGTATGGCAAAGCAAAGTCAAACCATCCTCCCGAAACGATCGCCGGACATGTGTGCGCGCGCAGCCGCGCACGCCCCCCGGCGCGCTTGAACCCCATCCGTAAGCCCCCCATGGGCAAAGCGGAAGTCATGTGTCCTTGCGAAAAAGGAATTATTTGCGGCGGCGGCCCCAAGGATATTGGCGGGCCCGCGTCTAACACTGTAATCGGGTCCGGTGATGGGGTCGTCCAGGCCGAAATGGGGGCCGATCACGATCCGGACACGATTTCGATTATCAGTTCGACGCCTCAGGCTTTGGGAGACCTTTGAAAATGACAATACGGGCAACAACTCTTCTCGTTTCGACGATCCTGGCGACGGCGCTGTGGACCGCGCCGTCCTTCGCGCAGGAGGCCGGCGGGGCAAGCGAGGGCGACGGCGGGTCGTCGCGCGCCGCGCCGATGGACAACTACAAGTTCGGCCGCGCCAAGCCGATCGCGCCGCCCAGGATCGAGGACGGGGCGGGCGACCGCGCCGCGCCGATGGACGAGGCGCAGGCCGTCAAGTCGCTGACGGTGATCTCGAAGTCGCGCGACGGCAAGGTCACCGAGACCGCCCCGAGCGCCGCGCTGAAGGCCAAGATTCTGGAGATCATCAACGCCGATCCGGCCAAGAAGTCCGGCGACAAGGCCCAGATGGGCGCCGATCCGGCGCTCGGCGACGAGGCCAGCCGCCAGGTCTTCGGCCAGGACGACCGCACCCAGATCACCAACACCAAGGTCTATCCTTTCACCGCCATCGGCTACATCGAGGGCAAGGCCAAGGCGGGCTACGGCAGCTGCTCCGGCACGCTGATCGGGCCGCGCACCGTGCTGACCGCCGCGCACTGCCTCTACAATCACGAGGACAAGGATTGGCTGAGCGAGGTCGTCTTCATCCCCGGCCTGAACGGTCCCGACGATGCCCCGTTCGGCGCCTATCAGTTCGAGACCTTGAGCGTGCTGGAAGGCTTCGTCAGCAACTACAAGGATTTCTACGGCTCGGTCGTGCCGTGGGATCTCGGCATCATCACGCTGGCCGAACCGGTCGGCGACAATCTCGGCTGGCTGGGCTACGCCAACTACGACGGCCTCGGCGATTTCGACGCCAACATCGTCGGCTATCCGGGCGACAAGCCGGCCGGCACGATGTGGCGCGCCACCTGCGGCGTCGTCACGGAAAACATCGGCGACACCAACTTCTCCTACGACTGCGACACCTATCCGGGCTCCAGCGGCAGCTCGGTCTACGCCTACGACAACAGCACCAAGAGCCGTATCGTCGTCGGCGTGAACATCGCCGAGAGCCCTGAGGCCAACACGGCCACCCGCCTCAACGCGGCCTATGTCGAATGGATCAACGGCCTCTGGAAATAAGCCTTCGACCGGGCTCGAACGAAAGCCGGCGTCGCCCGCGACGCCGGCTTTTTTGCAAGTGGCGGCGCGTGTCCGGATCACGATGCAAGTCCGCGTCTTGATCATCGCCGTCCTCCCCGCTTACTGTGGTGAGCTGCGGAAATGGTTCGGGACGGTTGAGGGGCGGGCATGAAAGCGTGGGGTTTGACCGGATGCGTCCTGGCGCTGGCGTGGTCGGGCGCGGTCGCGACCGCCGGCGACTATCTCCATCCCTCCGCGACGACGGCCTGGGCCGAGCGCGTCCAGATCGTCTACCAGCCGCGGAGCCGCTCGGTCGTGCGCCGCATGGTGCGCGCCTGGGATCCAAACCCGGAGCGCGGTCTCGATTTCGTTTGGGAACCGGCGGCCGGGCAGGAGCAGGACGGCCTCGCCGCCGACGGCGCGATCGACGGCACGGGCAGGATCGTGTGGCGGGTCAAGGGCTCGGCCAGCTACGATCCGCGCACGATTTTCAGCGCCTATGACGGTGAGCTGAAATACGGCCGCCCCAACGGCAAGGGTCGGCTCGAAATCCGCACCGGCGAGGTCATCGAGGGCGACTGGGTCGACGGGGCCGCGAGCGGCGTGGTGCTGTGGATCGACCCGGACGGCAACCGCTACGAGGGCGCGTTCTCGAACGGAAAGCCCAACGGCCGCGGCGTTGAGCGCCGGACGAACGGCGAGATCTTCACCGGCGCTTTCGTCGACGGCCTGCGCGAGGGCGAGGGGCGGACGCGGCTCGCCGGCGGCACGGTCTATCGCTCGGTCTGGCATCGCGGCGTCGAGACCGGCGGCGCGCGGCGCCCCGACATGCTCGCCGATGCCCGGATCGGCGGTCTCCTGCGCGCCGAGTCGAATGGCGGCGACGCCGGCAAGGTCGAGATCGGCGTTTCGGTCGAGGAGCGCATGAACCAGCAGGCCGAGATGAAGTACCAGCATCTCGTCCGCGACGAGGACATCGCCATCTATCCGGCCAGCGAGGACATCAACGCCATCTGGAACGGCGAGGCGCAGATCAACACCGGCGACTACGTCTATGCCGGCACGGACTACGAGCAGTCGCCGGCCTTCGTCCAGGTCGATCTTGCCACCAAGGACGGCTCGCGCGCCAAGCTCAAGTCGCTGGCGCTGAAAGTCGCCAACAGCGAGACTTACCGTAAGCCGATGCTGACGCTGACGGCGCATGAAGGCTGCGTCGGCTTCCGCCCGACCTTTTCCTTCGTCAATCATGGCTGGGGCGCGGTGCGCGACGCCAAGCTGTCGATCGCCTTCAGCAAGGAAGAGGAAGGCGGGCCGGAGAGCCGCAAATTCGAGCTGCCGGTCGCCGATTTCGACCAGGGCGCGGACGTGTCGGTTCAGAGCGCGTTGGAGCAGGCGGGCGTCGACACGGGCAAGCTCGAGAAGAACCGCTACAGCTGCAAGTCGATGGACAGTCTCAACGTCTGCAGGAGCCAGCTCTTCAACGATGTCGGCTTCGGCGAAATCGCCGACTATGTCTGGGGCGACGACAAGCTCTACACGACCATCCAGGGCAAGTTCGACTACAGTTGGGCCGACGACTCCGGCGCCCTGTTCACGCAGAGCGAGCCGATCCGCGCCACGATCGCGCTGGCGACGATCGAAGTGCCCAAGGAAGCGGCCGAATGCGGCGACGGCTATGGCGGCTCGCCCGAGGCGCTGCGCTTCCAGGACGTGCCGTTGCCGCTCGGCAAGCGCGACTACGTGATCGACATGCCGGTGCGCGGCAACAAGACCATCGCCAAATACACCGCCCGCCTGAAGATGCATGCCGAGCAGTCGTCCTTCCATCAGATGAGCGTCTCGGCGCAGTTCGCCGACGGCAGCACGCGCGACAGCAAGCCGATCACCCTGTTCTACTTCCGCCCGCGTCCGACGGAATATCTGAGCACCCTCAAGCCCACCGCCGCCTGCTATTTGCCCGAAGTCGTCGGCGGATGCGGGTGAAACCTCTCCCTCCGGGGGGGGGGGAGAGGTGCCGAGCGTATGCGAGGCGGAGTGGGGGAAGGCGGATCAAGAAGTTGTAAAAGGGTGGGACGACGGGCAACGGCGTCCCGTGGTGAACGTCGCAGAATATCCGCTGCCGGACTCCCGAGCATGGGAAGGCGCGGCCGGAGTGCGTGGGCGTGTCGCGGCCGGCTGCCGCCCTACCCACCCTTCGCCATGTCGAAGAAATTCGGCAGCGGAATGAGCCGCGCGAATACCGTGCCCTGCGCGAAGGCGCGCAGTTCGAGCATCGCGCCGCTCGACCGGACGGCGGTCTGGTCGAACAGGAAATTGCCGAGCGAATAGGCCATCAGCGCATCGCCGCCGCCGAGCGCGGTCAGCCCTGCGCTGGCGACATGCGGATGCGCGCCCACGATCAGCGTCGCTCCGCGCAGCCGCATCGCATCGGCGAGCGCGGTTTCGCGGGCCGAGGGCGCATCGACATATTCGCTGCCCCAGTGCGCGAACGCCACCACCGGCCGTCCGGCCGTGGGCCGCGTCAGGCGGTCGAGTAAGGCGGGCGTCAGGAGGTCGGTCTGCCGCGAGGCATTGGTGTCGAGGTCGCTCAACGCCACCATGTCGAGACCCGGGAGCGCCAGCGTTTCGCCCTGGCCGGCGAACGGGATGCCCGCCGCCTTCAGCGCGCGCCGCGTTTCCGCGTAACCGGACGCGCCGAGATCGAAGGCGTGGTTGTTGGCGAGGCTTACGCCGGCGACGTTGAGCCGCTTCAGCCAGGCCAGCGTCAGATCCTCCGGCATCGCCAGCGTCATGGTGTCGAGCGCTAAGGGCACGTTGGGCAGGATGACGCCTTCCAAGTTGACGACCAGCGGCCGGCCTCCGGTCAGGCCGAGGATCGCCGAAGCGACGCGTTCGCCCGAGCCGTCCTGCAGCAGCGCGGTCTTCATCGCCCGGCCGAAATTCACGTCGCCGGCGAGATAGGTGATGTCCACGCCGTCGACCGGCGGATTGTCGAAGGCGGCGTCGAAGCGCCCGAACAGCCCGACAACGTAGCTCGTCGTCCGCTGCACGACATCCGTCGTATACTCCTGGCTGTTCTCGTTGGCGACGATCAGCGGCCGCGCGTCGAACAAAACCTGTTGCAGCTTGGTCTGCACGTAGAGCGCGCCGACCGAATCGGCATGCTGCGGCTGCAGAAGCGCCGCGATGGCGTCGAGCGAGCCGGAGGCGATGACGTTCAGCGTCTGCTGGTCGCGGGCGCGCGCCTCGTGATGCGGCAGGAAATGCGAGAAATCGGTCGATTCCACCACAAGCGTGTCACGGTCGACGAGGGGAGCGAGGGCGTCCGCCAGCCGGTCCCAATCCTTTCGCTTCGAGCGGATCGACATCGCCACCGGCACGATCCTGGCGCCCGGAAAATAATGCGCTATGAAGGGCAGCATCGCCTGAACGCCGTGTTCGCGGGAAAACAGGCACGACTCCTCCATGTCTCCTCCGCCGGCCGCGAGCAGCCTGCCGGCGGCCTCCCCATCCGTGTCGACCGGCCCGAACACCGTCTCGAATCCGCGCGCGGTCGTGGCGAACAGCGCCGTCGTCTGGCGGAAATGGTCGGGCGACAGGATGACGACGCGTTTGTAGCGCGATGCGGAGGCGAGCTTGAATCCCAGCGCCAGCAGCCGGTCGGCGAGCAGATGATGCGGCACGATGATGCCGGTCAGCCGCTCGTTGGACGGTTCCGTCGCCGCGACCTTGGCGATGGCGCCTTCGAACAGCGCGCGGTCGTTCGGGTAGAAATTCGGAAAATGCTGCTTTTCAGCAGGGCAAACGGGGGTTGCGAGCGCCAACCCTCCCGAACAGGCGACGAAGAATCCGATCGTGGCCGAGAGCAGCCCGGCGCGCGCGGCGGCTATCAAGGTCCCGCCAGCAGCATGTTGTCCACCCCGCCGGCGTAATAATACGGCTTCTGCCTCGACTGCGTCAGCCGCAGCACCTCGCGCGAGATGTAGTCGGCGAGCCCGAACAGCGTCACGCCGTCCTTGGAGGTCTTGGCCTCGCCGTTCAGCCCGGCGAGCACAGAATAGGTGAAGACGCCGTGGCCGAGGTCCGAAAGCTCCAGCGCCGTGTTGTTCACGGCGGTGGCCGAGAACACCACGATGCGCGCGTCGGCGGCGTCCTTCTCCAGCCGGGGATTGAACGCGTTGGCGGCATGGCAGGTGTCGAGCAGCAGGAAGCGCACGCCCTTGGCGCGCTCCAGCGATTTCTGGATGTCGGACCAGTCGACCAGCGACGACCGCTTCCAGCGCTCGGCGTCCTGCTGGCGGCCGTCGGTCGGGATGAAGTAGTAGTCCTCGTCGATGTTGATCCCGTGCCCGGCGACGAACAGGATCGTCGTGTCGTCCGGCCCCGGCCTGTCGAGGAAATCGGCGAGCTGGTCGTCGATCGTGTCGGAATCCGGCTCCAGCACCGTGTCGGCTCCGACCAGCCGGTCGATCGAGCGTTCGTCGTCGGGCGTCTCGTCGAGCGATTCGCGGTTGAGCAGGACGAGCGTCTCCATGCCGTTGAACAGCGGCGCGGTCTTGGCCGCGACCGTCTCCAGGAAGGCGGCCGCGTCGTCGACGGGATAGCGCAGATCGCAGGAATGCCCGCCGCAGGCCGTCGGCAGGAGCGGATATTTCTCGACGCCGACCACGACGACGTAGAGCTTGCCCTTCTTCTCCAGCGCCGCCGTCTTCTTCTTGCCGAGCGCCACGACGCTGCGCTCGGTCAAATAGCCGAAGCCATTGGTTCCGGTAATGCGGATCGTGTTCTCCCCCTCCTCGACCGGCACTTCGATCACCGTGCGGTCGCCGCCGGTCACCGCGCGCGCGGTGAAGTCGCCGATGCTGCGGCTGTTCGACAGCACGGCGAAATCGGCGACCTTGCTGTCGGCCTGCTCCGCGCCGCCGATCTCGATGGCGACATAACCCTCGCGCACGCCCGACTGGTCGGCGGCGAGCCGGACGTCGAACTCCGGCGGCCGGCGTTCGAGCAGCCGGTTCAGTTCGTTGTCCGTGCCCGGCCGCATCTCGGCGACCGCTTTGGCGGCGCTGCGCAGGATGATGGCGCGCCGCACCATCTCCGGGCTCCACAGATAGCGCTTCAATTGGTCGGCGCGCACGAAGCGGGCCTCCTTGCCGCGGCCCTGGTTGACCTGCCAGCCGATCAGCTTGTCGCCGTCGTCGGAGGCGAAATAATAGCCTTGCGGCATCCAGGCGACCCATTCCTTGCCGGCGAAGAACATAGAGACGATCGGCTCGCGGGTCTTAAGGTTCCAGAGCCGGATCGTCTGGTCGGCGCTGGCCGTGACCAGAAGGCCTGCCGCTTCCGCCGCCGCCATGGCGTGGACCTCGCCGGTATGGCCGTTGCGGTATTCGCCGGCGAGGCGGCCCGTCTGCGTGAAATATTCGAGCATCGTGCCGTCATTGCCGCCGGTGATCAGCCGCAAGCCCCGGTCGATCAGGGTGAAGGATGCATGCAGCGAACCGTTGGTGTCGTCGTTGGCGATGGCGCGCGCGACCGCGCCGTCCCGCCGGATTTCCAGCACGCCATTGTCGAGCCCGGCGGAGCCGCCCTTGGCCGCCGTCAGTGCCCAGGGTCCGTCGGTCATTCGCGCGCGCTGATAGGCATCCTTGCCCGGTTCGAGAGGCTCGGGCGGCTCGAAGAACCGATCGGCGGTCGGCAGTTGCAGCCGGTGGTCGAGCGCGCCCATCGTTTCCGGGCAGGCGAAGCGCTCCGGACAGGGATTGGCGTTGCCCCAGGCGATCGCCCCGCCGTCCCTGGCGATGCCGACCGCGTTGACCGGCAGGCCGGCGCCTTGCATCGTGCTCACGGTCTCGCCGGTCACCGGATTCCAGACGATGATCGCATGCGCCGTGCCGCCGCCGGTCGCGATCAGCGTCCCGTCCGGGCTCATGGCGCTGGCGAAAACCGTCCCGTCATGGCCGAGATAGCCATGCCGGAAGGCCTTGGGATCGCCGATGGCGAGCATGACGGAGCGATGCTCCGCGCCGCAGCGATAGCCGCAGGACACGACGAGCTGGCGTCCGCCGTCGGCGAAGGCGAGCGATCCGACCGAGAAATCCAGCGCCGGCAGCGTGGTTTCAAGGGATCCGTCGCGCGCGCTCCAGACCTGGACGACGCCCTCGCCATTGCCGGTGGCGAAGCGCGTTCCATCGGCCGAAACGGCCAGCGCCGGCACGGGCGTTTCCTGGAGGGCCTCGCTTTCCGGCGGCAGCGCGATCGCCTCCCCGGTCGCCGCGTCCCACAGCCTGATGCCGTAGTCGTTCGTCGTCGCGACGATGCGCGCGCCGTTGTCGGCGAAGGCGACGCGGTCGATCTGCGTGGAATCGGCGTCGAGTTTCATGGTCTCGGCGGCCCACCCGGTCTGCGCCGCGCCGTCGCGCCGCCACAGCGTCACGAAGCCGTCCTGCCCGCCCGCTGCGATCCGGTTGCCGTCCGGCGAGAACGCCACGGAATAGACCGCGAATTCGTTGCCGCGCAGCACCGTCGTCAGCCTGCCGGTCGAGAAATCGAACAGCCGAACGTCGCCATAGGGCGGCGCGGCCCCGATCCCCGGGCCGAAATAGCCGCCGGCCGCGATCGTCTTGCCGTCCGGCGAGATCGCGACCGAGAACACCTTGCCGTCGTTGCCGTCGCCCGAGTAGCCGCGGATGGTGCGCAGCGTCGCGCCGCTCCGCCAGTCCCAGATGCGGATCGTCTTGTCGTCGGAGGCCGAGATCAGCGACTGCCCGTCCGGCGTGAACACCAGGTCGCGGATGAGGCTGCGATGGCCGCCGGTGTCGAGGTCGAGCCGGAAATCGGGCCCAGTCGCGGCCGCCCGCGCCGCGCCGACCGCGATCGCCATGACGATGATCGCCAGCGACAAGGCCCGGACCGTCGAGCGAAGGGTGGCCAGGAGGGGCGGAGGGTGCTGCATCGAATCTCGGCCTACCGCTTGGAGGTGGGGATCGAGTTGGTCAGGTCGGGCCGCTTGCCGGTGACGTATTCCTCGATCGGCGCGGCGAAGGTCGTCGACCCGCCCGCACGTACCTGCCGAACGTATTTGGCGAAATAACCCCAGGTCGAGACGCTGAGGTCGCGGAAGTAATCGTCCGTCACCTTCTGCGAGCACTGCCCGGCCTGGACGCAGGTCGCGACGCGGTTGAGGAAATAGACCAGCCGGTCGAACTGCAGCTTGAAATCCTCATACGGCATCGCGCCGCCCTCGGGCGTCATCGCCTCGACGCCGATCCGCTCCATGTAGAAGGCGAGGTCGGCCTGCGACGGACTCTTGCCGAGAAGGTTGGCGTATTTCTTGTTGAGGTCGCCGATCCGCTGCCGGACAGCCAGCTGCGCCTGCTGATACTCCGGCCGCTCCCAGATTTCGAGCAGCGCGAACGTGCCGTTGATGCGCTTTTCCTCGGCAGTCTGCAGATACTGGTAGACCGAGAAGATGCCGCCGACGACGATGATCAGCCGCACGACGAGCCCGCTCCAGGCGTAGGTCCACATCCGCCAGTCGCGCTCGGTGAAGGGATTGCTCTCCTTCTTGATCTCGTGGTTGCTCGGCCACGGCATCGCCTCCGTGGTCTCGGCCAGGCCGGGCTTCTTCTTCGGCGCGGGCGGGCTTGCGCCGCCCGAAGGGACGGCGACCGCCGCGCCGGGCAGGCCGGTCGGCTCGCTCATCCGCAACTCGCCAGTTCGATGCGCGCGAACGGGTCCAGCACCAGGCCGGGCTCCTCGAGCTTGCGCTTCAGACAGTCGAGCTGCGGCCGCGACACCATGAACTGGACGTCCGGTTCGAGCGCCGTGGCGGTCGATGGCGCGAGCGGCGAGGGCAGAGCCTCGACGATGCCGCGGTCCGTTCCGGCGCAGCCGCTGAGGTCGACCACGATCGCCGCGCCCTCCTTGGCCGAAAGCGCCGGATAGTCCGACAGGAAGCAGCTCGCCAGTTCGGAATTGATGACGACGACGCGGTTGCACAGGCCGCAATCGTCCTGCGCGAAGGCCGGGGCCACGACGCCGAGCAGTACGAGCGCGCACGCCGCCTTGAGGCCGGTCGATCTGCGGAGAATGCGGGCCACGATGAACCTCCTTGCGGCGGATTTTCGACCAATCGGAAGCGGCGCGCAAGCGGGACCTGCCGCGCAACTCGCCCATCGTCCTGTCAGACGCCCGCCGATCGGAATTCCTTTGGTCAGCTCGCCGGAACGGTTTCGAGCGGGAAGATCATGACCGCGCCCTTGGCCGCGCCGGCCTTGTCGCCGAGCTTCATCGCCGAGCGGGTCGAGGGCGCGGCGCCGATATCGGTCAGCATCGCCGAGAAGCCGCCCCGCACGCCGACCGCCCGCGTCTCGGGCGGCACGCCCTCCTGCGCCAGGAAACTCAGATCCTCGATCTCGCTCTGCGCCGGCGCCTCCGTCAGCACCGCGATCATCCGCTCCATGCCGAAGCTCGCATCGGTGAAGGCGAGCAGGCCCTCCTCGACCTTGGCGCCGCTCACCAGCCGCTGCGCGTCGATATGGGTGATGGAATAATCGCTGCCGACATAGAGGATATTGATGTCGACGAGCTTGCTCGACAGGTTCTCGGCCTTGATGTGGACCTCGTCGCCGGGGTTGACGCGCGGCACGGTCGCGCCGCCGAGCGGCTCGACCGTGTCGGTCTTGACGCGCTTGATGGTGAAGGCGACGCTGACCTGGTCGGCGGGATAGTCGGAGGCGGTGGCGAGCCGCGACAGGCCGGTGGCGCGAAAGATTTTTGTCAAATTGCCGCTCACGCCCGTCTCGAGTTTCGGCCGGTCGGCCAAGTCGATCGCCACCAGCGGCGGCCGCTTGCCGTTGTCGAGCGCGATGTCGCCCGAGGGCGGCAGGAACCACAGCGCGGGCGTCGCCGGCGCGCCGGCCCTGGCCCCCTTGATCTCGCTTTCGCGCAGCACGGCAAGGCGCAAATCGGCCTGCGCGCCCGGCGCGACGAGCGCGATGCTGAAGGTCGCGTCCGTGCGCGCCGACAGATCGTCGAGCGCGGCGTTGACCAGCGCCACCTCCGCCGTCAGCCCCGGCGCCTCGGCCGGCCGCGCGACCGTCAGCCGGTAGTCGACGACGACTTCCGCCAGCCGCGCATAGGGTTTGGGCGGCAACTGGTCGAGCGCGACCGCCGGGTAAGGCTTGCCGCCCGCCTCGTAGGCGACCGGCGCCACCGTGCTGGTCAGGTTCTTCG
The DNA here is from genome assembly GCA_964244725.1 of uncultured Rhizobiaceae bacterium. Taxonomy (GTDB): domain Bacteria; phylum Pseudomonadota; class Alphaproteobacteria; order Rhizobiales; family Rhizobiaceae; genus Kumtagia. The sequence goes on along the minus strand of CAXTJQ010000021.1, from coordinate 40,257 downwards.
CCGACTTGACCTCCAGATAGCCGAGCGCCTCGTCGAGTTCCGATGTCGGCGACGGCAGGATCGCGAGCTTCGCGCCCCTGGCCAGCCGATGCAGCAGCCCGGCCGGCAGCGTGGCCGCGCCGTCCTTGATGTCGATCGGCCACTGCATGATCGTGTCGATCGCCGTCGAGCCGAAGATGCGGGCATCGAGTTCGCCCTCGAACAGCGGCGTCGGGCGCGGGCGCGCATCGGCCGAATATTGCTGCAGCACGGCGTGGCCGAGCTGGCGGTAGGTGATGTTGGGATTTTCCGCCAGTTTCGAGAAGATCGTGTAGGTGAACAGCCCGTAGCGCTGAGCGTCCTCGGCCCCCTTGGGCAGCGGCATTTCCGGCGTCGTCTCGATGGTCTGGGCTGCGAAGAACGCGACCATGCCGCCCTTGGCGATCGAGGCGGCCGAAGTCGGGTTGACCAGATTGAACGCCGGCTTGCGGTTGCCCGCCTCGTCGAAGCCGCGCGACGCGCTCGCGCCGGTCGCCGCCGCGATGATCCGGTCCGCCTCCTCCTCCGCGATTCCATCATGGACGAGGTCCTTGAACTCGACCTGGCGCTCCATCTCGTCGCTGACGGCGCGCGTCGCCGTGCCCGAATGGCAGCAGTCGAAGATCACCCAGACGAACGCGCCCTTGTCGCGGATGGCGTCGAGCGCCGCTCCGATCTCGTTGTCGATCAGCGCGTTCGGCACGCCCTTGCTCTGGTCCTGCCAGCGGTTGGTGTCGGAGGGCAGGAAGATCTCGTCGAGCCCGTCGGTCTCGTCGCCGGCATTCATCGCCGGCTGCTGCGCCCCATGGCCCGACAGGTGCAGGTAGACGAAATCGTCGCGCTGGACCTTGGCCGCCAGCGCCGCGAACGCCGCCTTGATGTTTTCATGCGTCGGCGCGCCCGTCGCGCCCTCGACCTCGGTGGCCAGCACCGTCACGTTCTGCGGCGCGAAAATCACCTGCGGCGGCGTGTTCTTGAGCAGGTATTCGTGCACCAGCACGGCGTCGTGCTTGGGACCGATCAGCGTCACCTTGGGCGGCAGATTGGGGTATTGCGTACAGGCCACCAGCAGCGCGTGATAGGTCCTGGCCGCCGCAAACGCCCGCGCCGGCAACGCCGCCGCCGCCGCCAGCGCCGATGTGCCGACCAGCATCGACCGTCGTGTCAGTTTCAACATGGTGTTTCCCCCGAATTCCCGTCAGCAGATGTCATGCACGATTTTGTCGGGATTTTGAATGCCGGTCGCGTGCATCATGTAAGCCGACCATGCCGCGCTCAATCTGAACCGCGCCTGAACCAAAGGTTCATGCGGCGAACGCCCGAGAGGCCTGCCGGGGGAGTGCTTGAATGGGCTCGTCATATTGCGATCGTCGACGTTTCGGCTAGAGTCCAGCCATGACATTGCAACAATCGAGTTTGGCGGGGGTGCCTTTCGGAGTCGGTTCATACACCGCGGCCGAAGCAACTCGCCTCCTGCACATACCCGTCTTGAACATCAGTCGATGGCTGAAAGGCTATATGTTTCGTCCGGATGGCGTCGAGAGAAAGATGCCGCCGCTTTGGCGTACACAATTTGCGCCGGGCGGCGACAGGCTCGAGATCGGCTTTCGGGACCTCATCGAGTTGCGGTTCGTCGATGCTTTTTTGCGCGCGGGGATTGGTCTTCTGACGGTCAGAAACTGCCTGGCCTACGCGCGAGAATGCGTTTCGGACGAACGTCCGTTTTCGAGCCGGCGGTTCCAGACCGACGGCCGCAGCATTTTTCTGGAGGCCGTCGAGCAGTCGGGTGAGTCGCGTCTGCTCGATCTCAAGCGGAGACAGTACGTCTTTCGACAAGTGATCGACCGAACGTTTAGGGACTTGGATATCGAGGACGGGGATATTGCCCGGTGGCGTCCTTACCGTGGCAAGCAATCGATCGTTGTCGATCCTGCTCGGTCGTTCGGACAGCCGATCACCGCGCGATATGGCGTGCCGACGATCGCTCTGGCCGATGCGGTGATTGCCGAGGGTTCGATAGAGCGTGTCGCGCGATTGTACGAACTGCCGGCCTCGATCGTCAGAGTTTCCGTCAAATTTGAAGAGAGCCTGCAGAGCGTGTCGTGAAGGTCTTGGTGGACGAGAATTTGTCGCCTGCTCTTGCCCGCTCTCTCAATGCCCTGTTTGTGGGACGGCACGAGATCATCCACATCAGAGATCGTTTTGGCCCCGGTGTCAGCGACGTGGACTGGATCACTACCCTCAGCTTGGAAGGCGATGGGTCGTTATCTCCGGCGATCGCAGGATTACCCGCAACAAAACAGAGTATCTGGCGTTTCGCGCTTCGCGTCTTGTGGGATTCTTCCTATCGAAAGGTCTCTACAAATCGTCCGTTGTTAAACAGATGGAGCGCATCCTCTTCCTCTGGTCGGTCAAAACAGGCAGGCATCGTTGCCGGCGGAGCCATGTTCGAACTGCCGATGAAAAGCAGCAGGATCGAGCAGTTGAGGTTCTGACTGAACCCCTTTGGCCACGTCAATGCGCCTCGTCCCAGTTCTGCGCCGCCCGCGCGTCGACCTGCAGCGGCACGGACAGCGCGATCGCCGGCATCGCCGCGTCGACCATCACCTGCCGGATGACCGGCATCGCCGCCTCGACATCGTCCTCGCGCGCCTCGAACACCAGTTCGTCATGAACCTGCAGCAGCATCCGCACGTCGCCCAGGCCCGCATCGGCCAGCGCGCCGTCCATGCGGACCATCGCGCGGCGGATGATGTCGGCGGCGGAGCCCTGGATCGGCGCGTTGATCGCCGCGCGCTCGCTGTTGGCGCGGATCGACGGGTTGGAGGCGCGGATTTCCGGGTAGTGCGCGCGGCGGCCGAAGATCGTCTCGACATAGCCATGCTCGCGGCAGAACGCCTTGGTCCGGTCCATGTAGTCGCGAATGCCCGGGAACCGCTCGAAATAGCGCTTGATGTAGGCGCCGGCCTCCTCGCGCGGAATGGCGAGTTGGTTGGCCAGTCCGAAGGCCGAGATGCCGTAGACGATGCCGAAATTGATCGCCTTGGCGCGCGAACGCACCTCGCGCGGCATGCCCGCGACCGGCACGCCGAACATCTCGGACGCCGTGATGGCGTGGATGTCGTCGCCGTTGGCGAATGCGCTCTTCAACTGCGGGATGTCGGCGACATGCGCGAGGAGCCTGAGCTCGATCTGCGAATAGTCGGCCGAGATAAGCCTGTTGCCCGGTTCCGCGATGAACGCCGCGCGGATCTTGCGTCCCTCGGCGGTGCGGATCGGGATGTTCTGCAGGTTCGGCTCGGTCGAGGACAGCCGGCCGGTCGAGGTCGAGGCGAGCGAATAGGAGGTGTGGACGCGGCCGGTGTCGGGGTTGACGTAGGTCGGCAGCGCGTCGGTGTAGGTCGATTTCAGCTTGGTGAGCTGCCGCCAGTCGACGATCCTGCGCGGCAGGTCGTGGGTGAGCGCGAGTTCCTCCAGCACCTGCACGGAGGTCGACCATTGCCCCGTCTTGGTCTTGGCGCCGCCCGGCAGGCCGAGCTTGCCGAACAGGATGTCGCCGAGCTGTTTCGGCGAGCCGATCGTGAATTTCTCGTCGGCATGATTGTAGATCTCGTCCTCCAGCGCCGCCGCCTTCTGCGCCAGTTCGCCCGACAGCCGCGACAGGATCTGCCGGTCGATCGAGATGCCGCGCTTTTCCATCCGCGCCAGCGCCGGCAACAGAGGCCGCTCCAGGCGCTCGTAGATCGAGACCAGGCCTTGCGCGACGAGGCGCGACTTCAGGATTGGCCGGAGCCGCAGCGCCAGATCGGCCTGCTCGCCGGCCGCCGCCGCCGCGCGCTCGATCTCCAGCCGGTCGAAGCTGATGCCGGAGCGCCCCGAGCCGAGCAGGTCCTTCTGCGTGCCGACAGCATGGCCGAACCAGCGTTCGGCGAGCGCGTCCAGCGAATGATGCCCGGTCCCGGCGTCGAGCACGTAGGAGATCAGCATGATGTCGTCGAAGGATGCCATCTGGACGCCGAGCCGGTCGAGCAGCAGCCATTCGGTCTTGAGGTTGTGGCCGATCTTCATGACCGAGCGGTCGGCGAGCAGGGGTCCCAGCGCGGCCAGCGCCTCGTCGACGCCGAGCTGCCCCTCCATCAGGCCGCTGCCCAGCAGGTCGCCGGCCTGCGTCTTGTGCCCGACCGGAATGTAGGCGGCTCGGCCCGGCGCGGTCGCGATGGCCAAGCCGGTGATCTCGGCCAGCATCGGGTCGATCGAATTCATCTGGATGTCGAAGCCGATGACGCCCGCCTCGCGCGCCTCGGCGACGAGCATGTTCAGCGCGGCGATGTCGCGGACGGTCGTATAGCCGGTGGCGACGATTTTTTCGCCCGTCGCCGCCTGAGCGAGTTTTTGGGCAAAGGCGGCGGGGGTATCCTCCCCCTGACGGGGGGAGGTGGCGGCGGAGCCGCCGGTGGGGGTCGCCGATGACGCGCCGGACGCCGATCCGCCGCCATCCAGATCCGGTCCGTGCGCCTCCGGCCCGACCTCGACCCTGACCTCCGTCGCCTCGATCTCCGCCGCCTCGAAGCCGGCCGCTTCCGCGACCCGCCGCGTCAGGGATGTGAACTCCATCGCCTTCAGGAAGCCGATCAGCTTCGGCCCGTTCGGCGGCCGCAGCGCGAAATCGTCCAGCCCGTCGGTCACCGGCACGTCGTTCTTCAGCCGCACCAGCTCGCGCGAGATCCTTGCCTTCTCGGCGTTCTCGACCACCGCCTGGCGGCGCTTGTCCTGCTTGATCTCGTCGGCGCGGGCGAGCAGCGTATCGAGGTCGCCGAACTGTTCGAGCAGCAGCGCCGCCGTCTTCGGTCCGATGCCGGGGATGCCCGGCACGTTGTCGACCGAATCGCCGGTCATCGCCTGCAGGTCGATCATCTTTTCGGGCGGCACGCCCCATTTCTCGATCACCTCGGCGACCTTGATCTCCTTGTCCTTCATCGGGTCGTACATGGTCACCGTCCGCCCGACCAACTGCATCAGATCCTTGTCGGACGAGATGATGGTCGTGTCGCCGCCGGCGTCGCAGGCGAGCCGCGCATAGGTGGCGATGAGATCGTCGGCCTCGAAGCCCTCCATCTCGACGCAGGGCAGGTCGAACGCCCGCGTCGCCTCGCGGATCAGCCCGAACTGCGGAATGAGGTCCTCCGGGGGCGCCGAGCGGTTCGCCTTGTATTCGGAATACATCTCGTTGCGGAACGTCTTCGACGAATAGTCGAAGATCACCGCGAAATGCGTCGGCACCACGCCGACATGGGTGTCGCGCGCGTTCTGCATCAGCTTCCACAGCATGTTGCAGAAGCCCGACACCGCGCCGACCGGCAGTCCGTCGGATTTTCGCGTCAGCGGCGGCAGTGCGTGATAGGCGCGGAAAATATAGCCCGAGCCGTCGACGAGGAAGAGGTGGTCGCCCTTTTTCATGGGGCAACGAGTAGCGCGGCAGGCCGGACCCTGTCCATGCCGAACGCCGCGCGGCCGCCACCGCGCCTCACGCCTTCGTTACGCATTTGTAATTTCGGAAACCTTGAAACAGGGGCTCGCGGCTTCCAGATATCGCTCATCGGCAGCGATGCCGGGTCCGGATCCAAGGCCCGTCCCCCGCCTTTCCGGACCATGCGGCGACCCGTCCCCTCCGGTTGCCGCATGCGAGTAAACGCCGCCGTGGTCCCCCGCCACGGCGGCATTTTTTGGTCCTCGCCTTTCATGAGGCGATCCTTTGATCGAAACCGCGTCAAGGCAATCGCACGTTTCCGTGCGATTGCCTTGACGGCCCTTTCTCTTCGATTTAAGACTCGGGCATCTTGGGAGAGCGCGTTTGAAGCGCGAACGATTGATCAAAACTCTTCGCCGGGATGCCAAGACAGCAGGCGGAATTCTCATCGTGAATGAGGCCCGAGGCAAGGGCGGCCACTATGTTCTCCGTTTCAACGCAAAATTCTCGGTGATCCAGTCGGGCGAGATCACGCCGGGAATGGAGCGAACGATTCGAAATCAGCTTGGTTTGTGAAGTTGGCAGAGCGGAGGAATTGAAATGCACTACACCTCAAAATTCGAACCGGACGGCGATGGCTGGCTGGTCACCTTCCCGGCGCTTCCAGAGGCCATCACGGGTGGGGCGACCAGAGCGGAAGCGCGAGACAACGCGATCGACGCGCTTGAAGTCGTGCTGCTCACCTACGCCATGGACGAGCGCGAGCGGCCGGCTGACATTGGATCGGAAGGCGATATCGAGGCGATCTCGGTTTCGTCGCAGGTCGTCGCCAAGCTCGGCTTTATGGATGCGTTCCGAGCTTCCGGCCTGACCCGCGTGGCGCTGGCGGAACGCCTCGGCAAGGGTGAGAACGAGGTTCGCAGGATGCTCGACCCATATTACGGTTCGAAGCTTCCGGCGCTTGAGGCCGGAATGCTGGCGATGGGCAAACGGTACGTGTTGACCGTGGAGCAAGCCGCCTGACGCCAACACGCTGGCACAACCCCTTCGCCCTTCCCGTTTCGCCATCCCGCCATTACGGTGCGCGCAAAATCGAAAGGCCGAAAAAATGTCCGCCATCGCCCCCGTCCTCGACCGTCTCGACGCCGATCTCGACCGGAGCCTCGACCGGCTGTTCGACCTCCTGCGCATCAAATCGATCTCGACCGACCCCGCCTACGCGGACGACTGCCGCAAGGCCGCCGAATGGCTTGTCGCCGACTTGAAGACGATCGGCTTCGACGCCGGCCTGCGCGTCACGCCCGGCCATCCGATGGTCGTCGCGCACCATGGCGGCCCGGCCGGCTCGCCGCATGTCCTGTTCTACGGCCACTACGACGTCCAGCCGGTCGATCCGCTCGAGCTTTGGAACGACGGCCCGTTCGACCCGAAGCTCAAGGAGTTGGAGCCCGGCCGCAGGGTCATCACCGGGCGCGGTTCGTCGGACGACAAGGGTCAGCTGATGCTGTTCGTCGAGGCCTGCCGCGCCTGGAAGGCGGTCCATGGCGGCCTGCCCTGCCGCGTCACGCTGCTGTTCGAGGGCGAGGAGGAATCCGGCTCGCCATCGCTGAAACCCTTTCTGGAGGCCAATGCGGCCGAACTCCGCGCCGATTTCGCCATGGTCTGCGACACCGGCATGTGGGACAAGGACACGCCGGCCATCTCGACCGCTCTGCGCGGCATGGTCGGCGGCGAGGTCGTCGTCCACGCCGCCAATCAGGACCTCCACTCAGGCTCGTTCGGCGGCGCGGCGGCCAATCCGATCCGCATCCTCGCGCGCATCCTCTCCGACATCCACGACGAGAGCGGCCGCGTCACGATTCCGGGCTTCTACGACGGCGTCGAGGAGACGCCGACCCAAATCCTGAAATCCTGGGAATCGCTCGGCGAGACCGCTGGAAACTTCCTCGGGCCCGTCGGCCTGTCGATCCCGTCCGGCGAGAAGGGCCGCTCCATCCTGGAACTGGTCTGGGCGCGCCCGACCGCCGAGTTCAACGGCGTCATCGGCGGCTACACCGGCAAGGGCTTCAAGACCGTCATCGCCAGCCGGGCCTCCGCCAAGATCTCGTTCCGCCTCGTCCAGAAGCAGGATCCGGCCAGGATCGAAGCGGCGTTCAGGGCTTTCGTGGAAGCCCGCATTCCGGACGATTGTTCGGTGCAGATCGATATGCGCGGCGGCTCGCCGGCGATCCAGCTGTCCTACGACGCGCCCTTCCTGACCAAGGCCAGGGATGCGCTTTCGGACGAATGGCCGAACCCCGCGGTCATGATCGGCTGCGGCGGCTCTATTCCGATCGTCGGCGATTTCCAGACCTATCTTGGCATGGAATCGCTGCTCGTCGGCTTCGCGCTTGCCGACGACCGCATCCATTCGCCCAACGAGAAATATGAACTGTCGTCCTTCCGCAAGGGCCAGCGCTCCTGGGCGCGCATCCTCGACGCGCTGACCCGTTGAGACGATGGCGCGCCCCTGCGCCCCGCATTCGCTCGGTTCCTCCCCTGCGAAGCGGGGGAGGGCTACCACGCACAGCGTGGCGGAGGGGGCGGCGCGGCGCTTGATCCCCCCCGTTCACGGGGGAGGGGGACCACGCGCAGCGTGGCGGAGGGGGCGGCGCGGCGCTGGTTCTTCCCCCGTTCACGGGGGAGGGGGACCACGCGCAGCGTGGTGGAGGGGGCGGGTTTATCGCAAGCCCCGTTGATTTTTATCGCGTTCGCGGCGAGGGATGAAGCCCGCCGGAGATTTCCATGACCATCCGCTTCCACAAGCACGACCTCGCCAGCCTCGACCACTACAACGTCGACGCGGTCGCCATCGACACCGAAACGCTCGGCCTCAACCCGCATCGCGACCGGCTTTGCGTGGTGCAGATTTCGCCCGGCGACGGATCCGCCGACGTGATCCAGATCGCCCCGGGCCAGAAGGAAGCGCCGAACCTCGTGCGCCTGCTTTCCGATCCGGCGGTCGCCAAGATATACCATTTCGCCCGCTTCGATCTGGCGGTGCTCTACCACGCCTTCGGCGTGACCCAGGATGCCGTCTTCTGCACCAAGATCGCCTCGCGCCTCACCCGCACCTACACCGACCGGCACGGCCTCAAGGACATCTGCAACGAGTTGCTCGGCGTCGGCCTGTCGAAGGCGCAGCAATCGTCAGACTGGGCGGCCGATATCCTGTCGCCCGAGCAGATCGACTACGCCGCCTCCGACGTTCTCTACCTGCATCGCCTGCGCGAAGTGCTGGCCGGCCGGCTTGCGCGCGAAAACCGCGCCGCGATCGCCGACGCCTGCTTCGCATTCCTGCCGGCCCGCGCGCGCCTCGACCTGCTCGGCTGGGACGAGCAGGACATCTTCGCCCATGGCTGAGCCGAAGGCTCAGCTCCTGTAGGCGAGGCTGAAGGCCGACCGGCTGGTCATCGCGCGGTTGCCGGTTCCGGACGTGGCGATGGCGCAGAACAGGCCGCGCTCCGGCGACCAGCAGCCGGCCTGCCAATTGTTGTCGGCCGGCGTCGACCGCGCGGTCCAGGCGATCCCGTCCGGCGAGGTCATGGCGCGGTTGCCGGTCCCGGTGTTGGCGACCGCCGCGAACAGCCCGATTTCCGGCGCCCAGGAGACGCTGCGCCAATCGTTGTCGGCGGCGCTCGCGCGGCTCGTCCAGGTCGATGCGTCCGGCGAGGTCATGACCCGATTGCCAGCGCCGGAGCTGCCCACGGCCGCGAACAGCCCAAGTTCCGCCGACCAGCATACCGACCGCCAATCATTGTCGGCCGCGCTCGTCCGGCCGGTCCAGACCGACCCGTCGGGCGATGTCATCACCCGGTTGCCCGCGCCGGTGATGGCCACCGCGCAGAACAGCCCGAGTTCCGCCGACCATCCGACGCCGTTCCAACTGTTGGCGCTGGCGGCGGTGCGCGTGGTCCAGGCGATCCCGTCCGGCGAGGTCATCACCGCGCCCGAAACGCCCACGGCGCAGAACAGCGCGAGTTCCGGCGACCAGGCGATCGCGCGCCAGTTGGCGTCGGCCGCGCTTGCCCGGATGGTCCACGTCACGCCGTCCGGCGAAGTCATGACGCGGTTGCCGGTTCCCGTGTTGGCCACCGCGCAGAACAGGCCGAGCTCGGCGGAGCGGCACACCGCCTGCCAGGTGTTGTCGGCGGCGCTGGTCCGCGCCGTCCAGGTCACGCCGTCCGGCGAGGTCATCGCCCGGTTGCCCGCGCCGTTGCCGGCCACGGCGCAGAACAGGCCGAGTTCGGCCGACCAGCACAGGCCGCCCCACAAATTGTCGGCCGGGCTCGCGCTGATGATCCACGGTCCGGAGGCCAGATGGTCGCGGCGCGGAACGTCGGGCTTCATCAGCATGCGCTTGCGCAGGGCCAGCTTGCCGCCGCGGTTGAAGAAGCCTTGCTCGACGCCGTCGACGCAAACGCCGAGGCGATGATTGGTCGCATCGCGCAGCAGCCCGGTGCCGCTCGCGCCGACCGCCAGGCCGGGCGCCGCCGCCGAGCCGTTGGGCAGCATCAGCGCGCCGGTCATCGTGTCCCCGGCCTTGGCCACGACATATTGCCGCGTCGCGAGCCCCAGCGGCGCCGTCGGGTCGCCATGCGCGACCGCCAGTCCCGACGCGCGGTCGACGCTCAGCGCGGTCGTCCAGGCCGAGCCGTCCGGCGAGACCTTGAGCGCCAGATTGTCGTCGCCGATCAGGCCGAGTTCGGCGCGGCCGGAATAGCCCGTCTGCATCAGGAACGAGAGCACGTCGCCGGCGGTTTCCTTGTTCAGCGTGGTGCGCAGGTCGCCGTCGCCGCCCTCCGCGGCCGACCTGGCGGTCCACAGCGCCTTGTTGAGCTTGGCCGCGAAGGGGTTGGTCCCGTCGGCCGCCGTGCCGACGCCGAGCGAAGCGAGGTTCTGCAGGACCCCGAGCGCGCCCGAAAGGCTCATCCAGGCGGACCCGGTCCAATGCGCGAACGCGGCCTCGTCGGCGATATAGGCGACGAAGCCCGGCCGCGGCGCGTAAAAGGTCCAGGCGCCGTCGAGCCGGTGCGCGATCTTGCCGCTCATGCCCGACCAGTCGCCGGTCGCCGATGCCGCGACGATGTAGCGGTCGCCGTCGGCGGGCGCGGCCGGCGGCGCGGCGAGGTCGCGGTCGCGCACGGCGAGTTGCACAAGCGCGTCGAGGATGCCGATCGCCTCGTTGTGCGTCACATGCTTTTGCGCCTGCGACGGCATGATGTAGGGAAGGGCGAGATTGTCGGACAGGTCCATGCGAAAGCTCCTCGGCGTTGATCGGCAAAGCTTAGCCGCGCTTGCGGGGAGGGGGATTGTTTGGGACTTGGACCTGCCTCGATCGGGCGGACCTGCGCCGCCTCCGCGCGGGCCGGCCGTTGAAGGCAAACGATATTTCGGCTCGTACGCGATGGTTGCTGCGCGATTTTTGCCGCTGGCCCGGCCGCCGCCGCCAAAAACTATCCCCTCCCTCCGCACGCTTCCGCAAGCCGCGACATGCGGTTTGACAGCGCGGCCGAACGGCGGCAGCTTTCGGCTCGTCGAAGCCGTCCGTGGAGCCCTGGCGTGACCGACCTCGTCCTTGCCGTCATCCATCACTGCCTCGCCTTCCTGCTGGCGGCGCTCCTCGCAGCCGAACTGGCGCTGGTCCGTCCGGGGTTGCGGGCGGCCGACCTGCATTTGCTGTCGCGCATCGACGCCGCCTACGGCCTGGCCGCCGCCGCGCTGATCGTCATCGGCGTCGGGCGGGTGCATGAAGGGCTCAAGGGCTGGGAGTTCTACGTCTACAACCCGGTGTTCTGGGCCAAGATGGCCGCCTTCGCGGCGGTCGGCCTGCTGTCGATCCAGCCGACGCTGCGGATCGTCCGCTGGCGCCGCGCAGCGACCTCTGGCCACGACGCCGTTCCCGACGCCGAGATCCGCGCGACGCGCTTCATCCTCAAGGTCGAAATCTGCGGCTTCGTCCTGATCCTGGCCTTCGCCGCCGCGATGGCGCGCGGTTACGGTTACTGACCCTCGTCCCCGCCGCCGGTTGGCCCGTCCGCGATCGGGACGAGCGGGGCGGCGACGGCATTGGTCTTGTCGGGCCATTGGCACAGATCGGCGATGATGCAGCGCTCGCATTCCGGGCGCCGCGCCTTGCAGACATAGCGTCCGTGCAGGATCAGCCAGTGATGCGCGTTGTGCATGTATTCGGCCGGGATGATCGCCACCAGCCCGTCCTCGACCTGTTCCGGCGTGTCGCCGGGCGCGAGCCGCAGCCGGTTGCCGAGCCGGAAGATGTGCGTGTCGACCGCCATGGTCGGCTGCCCGAACGCGGTGTTCAGCACCACGTTCGCTGTCTTGCGCCCGACGCCGGGCAAAGCCGTCAATTCTTCGCGGGTGCCCGGCGCCGCCCCGCCGTGATCGCGGATCAAGGCCTGCGACAGCGCCGCGAGGTTTTTCGCCTTGCCGCGCCACAGCCCGATCGAGCGGATGAACTCGCCGATTCGCGCCTCGCCGAGCGCCGCCATCTTCTCCGGAGTGTCGGCGATCGCGAACAGCGCCTTGGTCGCCTTGTTGACGCCGGCGTCGGTCGCCTGCGCGGACAGCACGACGGCGCAGAGCAGCGTGAACGGGTTGGCGTAGTCGAGTTCGCTCCTCGGCTCGGGCCGCTGCGCCGAAAAGCGGCGGAACATCTCGCGCACCTCTTGCGCGCCGTACGCGCGGCGCGGACGCGCCGGCCGCGGGCGCGGCTTGGCGTTCGAGCCGTCCCGCCTCGCGCCGGGTGCGGCGCTTTGGGGCTTGGGGATTTTCATCCGTCCTCTATAATCCTGGCCCATGGCCGAGACAAACGCCCTGCCCGCCGCCGACGAGCCGTTCTTCGAGGCGCTGCTCACCCCGCACCGGTCGCTCGGCCGCAAGGGCTTCGCGATTCTGATGGGCGCGCTGCTGTTCGGCTGGCTCGTCACCGGCGCCGTCTTCCTCAGCCACGGCGCATGGCCGGTCTTCGGCTTCTTCGGCCTCGACGTGCTGCTGGTCTATGTCGCCTTCCGCGTGAACTACCGCTCCGCCCGCGCCAGCGAGGAGATTTCCGTCTCGCGCACCCGGCTCGACATCCGCAAGACCGCGCCGTCCGGCCGCCTGCAGGCGCATCGCTTCAACCCGTTCTGGTCGCGCTTCTCAGTCGCCCGCCACGACGAGATCGGCATCGTCCGCATGACCGTCGAATCGCGCGGCCAGGCCGTGCCGATCGGCGGCTTCCTCAATCCCGACGACCGCGAGAGTTTCGCCGAAGCGTTTTCCCGCGCGCTGGCGACGGCGAAGGCCAATTAGCCCGGCTCCTCCGCGACGCGCGCGAAGACGGCGAAGATTTCGCCCGTCGTCGCCTGTTCGACCGCGCCCGCCGCGACTTCCTCCTGCGTCCAGAGCCAGGACCGCGCCGGGTCGTCGCGCATCGCCCAGCCGGGGAACAGACGCTCGCTGACCGGTCCGGCGAGCAACTGCCTGATCTCGATATGGCGATCGTCGCGGCGGATGCGGGCATAGGCGGCGGCGACGGCCGGCTCCGGTCCTTCCAGCCATTGCAGGTAGATGTCGCCCCGGCAGATCAGCGCGCCGGTGATGTCGTCGCGCTCGTTGTTGTGCCGCGAAACCAGCAGGATCGAGTTCAAGATGCCCTCGGCGAAGCCGAAAGGCCGCGAGACGTAGATCAATCGGGAAAGCGCCATGGGTTCGAAACTCGCATCGTGATTGTCGTCCCCGATTAGCACGGTTTTCGCAGGACGGCGCGAATCGGGTGGAGATCGCGCCGCGGGAGCGCGATAGTCGCGGCCAAGGGAGAATTCAGCCATGAGCGCCATGACCGCGACCAGACCCACCGCCATCCTGCGCGACGACATCACGCCGCAAGGGAGCGACTACGAGATCGTCCGCCGGGTGATCGAGAAGATCAGCCTCGACTATCGCGACCAGCCGTCACTCGAGACGCTGGCCGCCGCCGTCGGGGAAACCCCGTCGGGGCTGCGCAAACTCTTCACCCGCTGGGCCGGCCTGTCGCCGAAAGCCTTCCTGCAGGCGGTTACGCTCGACCATGCGCGCCGGCTGCTCGCCGACGGCATGCCGCTGCTCGACGCCTCGTTCGAGGTCGGCATGTCCGGCCCGGGCCGGCTGCACGACCTGTTCGTCACCCATGAGGGCATGTCGCCCGGCGACTTCAAGCTTCGCGGCGCGGGACTGACGATCCGGTACGGCTACCACATCTCGCCCTTCGGCATCGCGCTGGTGATGGTGACGGAGCGCGGCCTCGCCGGCCTGTCCTTCAATGATCCCGGCGAGGAACGGGCGGCCTTCGCCGACATGAGCGGCCGTTGGCCCAACGCGACCTATGTCGAGAGCCTGGCCGACACCGCGCCCTATGCCGCCCGCATCTTCGACCCCGCCCGCTGGCGCGCCGAGGAGCCGCTGCGCGTGGTGATGATCGGCACCGATTTCCAGCTTCGCGTCTGGGATGCGCTGCTGAAGATCCCGATGGGCCGCGCGCGCACCTATTCCTCGATTGCGGCGCGGATCGGCAGTCCGGCCGCGAGCCGCGCGGTCGGAGCGGCCATCGGCGCCAACCCGATCTCCTTCGTCGTGCCCTGCCACCGCGCGCTCGGCAAATCCGGCGCGCTCACCGGCTACCACTGGGGCCTGACCCGCAAGCGCGCGATTCTGGGCTGGGAAGCGGGGCAGGTGGGCGGGTGAGGTCGTGCGCTGAAAGCATGTCGCCGCCGGCAAGCCCAAGATCGTCGCCATCATCGCCGTCGCAAGACGCCTCCTCGCCATCCGCAACGCCATCATGCGAGACCAGAAACCACGGCAAACCGCTTGACATCCAAGACAGTCGCTCTCCCCCCTTCCGGAGGGGAGGATGGGCGTCGCGTTTGAAGCTTGGCTCATCCTCTTCCTCCGGAGGGGGGAGAGGGCGAGCCCGAAGAGCGAGACGGAGAGGGGGAAGGCGGTCCAAAGGACAATAGTCCGGCGACGTGATCTTGGATTATCCCATAACACTCTTTCCACCCGCCTCGCATCCACGCTAGCCTCCGCCCGAACCGGGAGGCTCAGCGCGTGATCATCGTCGTCGGCTCGATCAACCTCGATCTCATCGCCATCGTCGCGCGCCTGCCCGCGCCGGGCGAGACGGTGCCGGGGGCGTCGTTCAGGACGGCGCCGGGCGGCAAGGGGGCCAACCAGGCGCTGGCCGCGGCGCGCGCCGGCGGCAAGGTGCGCATGGTCGGCGCGGTCGGCAAGGACGCCTTCGCCACCGAGGCGCTGGCGCTGCTCAGGGCCGGCATGGTCGATCTGGCCGGCGTCAGCGAAACTCATGCCTCGACCGGCGTCGCGCTGATCTTCGTCGACGGCGCGGGCGAGAACGTCATCGTCGCCGTCCCCGGCGCGAACGCCTCCGTGCTGGCCGGCGACCTCGGCAAGGCGCTGCTCGCCCGGGGCGATGTCCTGCTTCTGCAGAACGAAATCCCGATCGAGACGGTCGAGGCCGCGCTCGACGCCGCGCGCGCCGCCGGCGCGCTCTCCGTGCTCAACACCGCGCCGTTCCAGGCCGCGGCCGCGAAGCTCCTTGCCAAGGCCGATCACGTCGTCGCCAACGAGACCGAATTCGACCTCTACGCCGCGGCCCTCGGCCTGTCGGGCGACGGCCGCGAGGGCCGCATGAAGGCCTTCGCGCGCCAGACCGGCCGCACCGTCGTCGTCACGCTCGGCGCGAGCGGCGTCGTGGCGGTCGACGGCGACCACGTCTTCCGCGTGCCCGCGATCCGCGTCGCCCCGGTCGACACGGTCGGCGCCGGCGACACCTTCTGCGGCTATCTCGCCGCCGGTCTCGCCGAAAAGCTGTCGCTCGAGGAAGCGCTCGGCCGCGCCGCCGCCGCCGGCTCGCTCGCCTGCCTCAAGCCCGGCGCGCAACCCGCCATCCCGACCCGCAAGGAGGTCGACGAGGCGCTGAAGACGGTCCGAGCGGACCGATCGCCGTGAACGGCGGGGTGTTTGTTCCCAAACCGGAGACCGTCTGATGGAAAACATCCGCCCCGTCAAAACCGAAGCGGACTACGATTGGGCGCTGGCCGAGATCGCGCGCTATTTCGACGACCAGCCGGAGGTCGATTCCCCCGCCGGCGCGCGCTTCGACGTGCTCGCCACGCTGGTCGAGGCTTACGAGGACAAGACCTATCCGATCGCCAACCCGGACCCCGTCACGGCGATCCACGGCTATCTGCAGATGACCGGCCGCACCCAGACCGCGCTCGCCGAACTGATCGGATCGCGATCGCGCGCCTCGGAATCCTCAACCGCAAGCGCGCGCTGACCATGGAGATGGCCTATCGGCTGAACCGCGAATGGCGCATCCCCGCCGACATTCTCATCCAGCCCTATCATCTCGCGGCCGGCGCCCGGAAAACATCTTCTGAAACGGCCGTCAAGCGCGCTCCGGACGCTCCGCCGCCTGATCGCGCCGCCCTTAGCTCCGCGCGATTCGCTCCGCGATCGCCTCCGCCTGCTCGACCGCATGGAAAAAGCAGCCGCGGATGTCGGGCCGCATGCCGGCGAACCACAGGCCGGGATGGCGCGGATCGGCGGTCCCGCCGTTGAACAGCGGCTTTCCGCGCGCGCCGAGCACGCCCAGATGCCCGACCATCGGCTCAAGCCCGCTGCGGTAGCCGGTCGCCGCGATCACCACCTCCGGCTCGAGCGTCCGCCCGCCGTCCAGGAGCGCCGTCGCGCCGTCGAAGGCGCGGATGACCGGCACGACCGCGATGCGGCCCGCCTTGATCGCCGCGACCGCGCCGTCGTCGCTGGCGAGCGCGACGTTCTCCTTGCGCAGCCGCGACATGCCGCCGCCGGCCGCGCGCGGCAGGCCGAGGGCGCGCAGGCTGCCGAAGGCCAGACGCTGCACCAGCGCCAGCGCCAGATTGGCGAGCGGCGCGGGCAGCCGCGCGATCAGAGGCGAGTTGCGGTGCACAGCGATGTTGGCGAGGCGCTTGGGGATAAGCGTCGGCGCATGCCGCGCCGAGAGCCAGAGCGTTCCGGTCTCGACCCTGACCAGATGGTTGAGCGCGTCGAATCCGGAATTGCCGGCGCCGGCCACCAGCACGCTCTTGCCCGCATAGTCCGCGGCTTCCCCGAAATCGGCGGCATGGACCATGCGGCCGGTGAAGCCTTCGACCCCCGGCCAGGCCGGCGTGAACGGGACGCTGTCGCGCCCGCTGGCCACGACCACATGGCGGGCGCGGAAAATCCGCCGGCCGGCATGGACCGTCCAGCGCTCGCCGACGCGGTCGATGCGCTCGACGGCGACGCCGAACTCGATGGGCAGGCGGTGATGCCTGGCGAAATCCTTGAGCAGGGCGATGACCGCCAGCCGTCCGGGAAAGGCGTTGGTGCCGGGCGGATAGCGCACGCCGGGCAGCACCGACAGGTCGCGATAGGTGTTGAGCGTCAGGTTCCTGTGCCGCCGCTCCCACGACCCGCCGACCGAATGCTCTTTCTCCAGCACGCGCACGACCCGCCCTGCGGCGATCAGCGCCTGCGCCGCCGCCAGCCCGGCCGCCCCGCCGCCGATCACGATCACGTCCGTTTCGATCATCCCGCCAGCCGCGCCCGACCATCCGGCGCCCGTCGCCGTCCATGGGGCTGGATTGGCCCGAACCGGCGTCAAGTCAAGCCCTCGCCGCGAGCCGCCGCGATTGCGGATCGCCGCCTATGCCGCGGCGACGGGCGTCGGCCCGCCGGAAATCAGCATCTGCGAAATCGCGGCGATGATCTGCGCCGGCGCATAGGGTTTATGGACCAGCATGCTGTTGGGCACGCCCATCGAGGCCCATTTGTCGGCGCTGTCGCCCGTGGTGTAGATGATCGGCAGGTCCGGCGCGGATTCCCGCCCGCGACGCGCCACATCCCATCCGGTCGGCTTTCCGGCCCCGAGGTTGATGTCGGTGATGATGCCCCTGAACGACGCGCCGCCGTCGCGGATCATCGCGATGGCCTCCTCGCCGCTCGCCGCCTCGATGACCGCGTAGCCGCCGTCTTCCAGGCTGCCCTTGAGGAAGTCCCTGATGAAAACCTCGTCCTCGACGATCAGGATCGTGAGAAGTTGCATGATTTCGCTCCTTTGCCGTCTGGCGGGAGCATGGCAGCGGATGCTGACTCTCTCGGAAGCTGGCGGCCCCCTGCCGAAGCCAGCGATGATCCTCAATGGCGCAGGGCGGCCGAAGTTCCGGCGGGTTTTCCGACCGGGTCGGACCTGGACATGGCCGCGACGACCGCCGCGACCTGAAAATGGCGGCGGCGCGCCCAGGAGCCGCCGGTTTTTTCGATCCCCGCTCGCGCCCCTGGCGCGACCTGCCGAGCGGAGGCGGTCGTCGCTCCCGGCCGTCATCCGGGGCGAGGGCGCTTCCCGGTTTCGTCAAGGCCGGACGAATCCGGTCTCGTCTTGTTTGGCCATCAGCGCCTCGAATCACGCGCGATCATCGCAAACGGGGATCGCCGAAGCGAGAAGCGTCGCCGATTGTCCCCGGCCCGGAAAGGCCTGTGCATCAGCCAGGTCGATTTTCTTCATCTGCTCGATGGTGAAGGCCGGCGTGTCGGCGATGCGGGCGACGTGGTTGATTTCGTCGAGGGAAAGCGTTCGGCCCTTGCGGGATTTGAGGTATTTGTCGATCACCTGATAGCCGCCGATATGGAAAGTCCAGACTGCTTCGGGCGCCGGCGCGAAGCTCTGCGTCTTGTTGATCGAGATGCGCGAATCCTCCGCCGACCGGCGCGGTTCGGCCGGTGTGCTCCGTGCCGCCGTCGCCGTACGCTGACGCAAGGGCCTTCAGATAGATGTCGAAACGATCGTCCATTTTTTCTTCCCGGCCTCCCTGAAACCTGAAGCACCCTTCAAAGCAAGGGCGGAAGGGATCCTTCCACCCGATCCATCCTTCTTGTCCTTCCCCCCTCAACCCGCTAAAGCGCCGCTGCATGACCTTCCCCTTGTCCCACATCCGCAATTTCTCCATCGTCGCCCATATCGACCATGGCAAGTCGACGCTCGCCGACCGGCTGATCCAGCTCACCGGCGGGCTCGAGTTGCGCGAGATGACCGAGCAGGTGCTCGACAACATGGACATCGAGAAGGAGCGCGGCATCACCATCAAGGCGCAGACCGTGCGCCTGAACTACCGCGCCGAAAACGGCGAGGACTACATCCTCAATCTGATCGACACGCCCGGCCATGTCGACTTCGCCTACGAGGTCTCGCGCTCGTTGCGCGCCTGCGAGGGCTCGCTGCTCGTGGTCGACGCCAGCCAGGGCGTCGAGGCGCAGACGCTGGCCAACGTCTACCAGGCCATCGACGCCAACCACGAGATCGTCGTCGTCCTCAACAAGGTCGACCTGCCCGCCGCCGAGCCGGAGCGCATCCGCGAGCAGGTCGAGGAGGTGATCGGCATCGATGCGTCGCGCGCCGTGCTGATCTCGGCCAAGACCGGGCTCGGCATCCCCGAGGTGCTGGAAGCCATCGTCCACCAGCTTCCCCCGCCGCGCGAGGGCGACGCGCAAAAGCCGCTCAAGGCGATGCTGGTCGATAGCTGGTACGACGCCTATCTCGGCGTCATCGTGCTGGTGCGCGTCATCGACGGCGTCATGAAGAAGGGCCAGACCATCCGCATGATGGGCACCGGCGCCAGGCACCTCGTCGAGCGCACCGGCGTCTTCACGCCCAAGATCGTCAATTCCGAAGAGCTCGGCCCGGGCGAGCTCGGCTTCTTCACCGGCTCGATCAAGGAGGTCGCCGACACCCGCGTCGGCGACACCATCACCGAGGACAAGCGCCCGACGATCCAGGCCTTAGCGGGCTTTAAGCCCGCCCAACCGGTCGTGTTCTGCGGCCTGTTCCCGGTCGACGCCGCCGAATTCGAGGAGCTGCGCGCCGCGGTCTCGCGCCTGCGCCTCAACGACGCCAGCTTCTCCTATGAAATGGAGACCAGCGCCGCGCTCGGCTTCGGCTTCCGCTGCGGCTTCCTCGGCCTGCTCCACCTCGAGATCATCCAGGAGCGGCTGGAGCGCGAGTTCGACCTCGACCTCATCGCCACCGCGCCCAGCGTCGTCTACCGGCTCAGCCTGCGCGACGGTACGACCCGCGAGCTGCACAACCCCGCCGACATGCCCGACACGATGCAGATCCTCGCCATCGAGGAGCCGTGGATCCGCGCCACGATCCTGTCGCCCGACGAGTATCTCGGCTCGATCCTGAAACTCTGCCAGGACCGGCGGGGTGTGCAATCCGATCTTTCCTACGTCGGAAAAAGAGCCATGCTGGTCTACGACCTGCCGCTGAATGAAGTCGTCTTCGACTTCTACGACCGGCTGAAGTCGATCTCGCGGGGCTACGCCTCGTTCGACTACCATCTGACCGACTACAAGGAGGGCGACCTGGTCAAGATGTCGATCCTGGTCAACGAGGAGCCGGTCGACGCGCTCTCCATGCTGGTCCACCGCACGGCGGCCGAAAAGCGCGGCCGCGTGATGTGCGAGAAGCTGAAGGATCTGATCCCCCACCATCTGTTCAAGATCCCGATCCAGGCCGCCATTGGCGGCAAGGTCGTCGCCCGCGAGACCATCTCGGCGCTGCGCAAGGACGTCACCGCCAAATGCTACGGCGGCGACGTCACCCGCAAGCGCAAGCTCCTCGACAAGCAGAAGGAGGGCAAGAAGCGCATGCGCCAGTTCGGCAAGGTGGATATCCCGCAGGAAGCGTTCATCCAGGCGCTGAAGATGGGGGGTGACTGACGCCGGCAAGCCCCTGGCTTGCCGGAAAATCGATCCGGTGGATCGATTTTAGTCAGGAACGCCGCGAGCCCGAGCGAGCGGCTGAGGCGGTCGGACCGCAGGTCCGACGCATCGACCCGGTGGGTCGATGCGAGCGAAAATCCGGATGGGGCGACGAGCGGTCCGCGTAGAGGACAGAAGGCCGACGATTTGGCCTTTTGAGAGACGAACGCCCGAAGCGCCAGCGGAGGGCAGGGGAGCCGCAGGCAGCGGGTCCCACCCCGGGGCCACGCACATGACACGCGCGACCTGATCCTCCCCCGTTTACGGGGGAGGGGGACCATGCGAAGCATGGTGGAGGGGGCGTCCGGCGTCACCCTCGGTCCTCCCCCGTTTGCGGGGGAGGGGGACCATGCGAAGCATGGTGGAGGGGGCGTCCGCGCCTGGTCTTGCAAAGCATGGTCGTGGGCCCTCAGCCCTCCTTCCGCGCCGCCTCGGCGATCATCGTCAGCATCCCCTCCAGCGCCCGCTCGTCCAGAACATCGCTCGCCGCGATGCGCATGACGCGGATGCCGTGCCCGGCGAGCCAGTCATCACGCCTCAGATCGTGACTCATCTGTTCCGGCAAATCGTGATGCGCCCCGTCGACCTCGATCGCCAGCTTTGCCTCCGCATTGAAGAAGTCGAGGACATACGGCCCGACCGGATGCTGGCGTCGAAATCGCAGTCCGTTCAGCCGCCGGCCCCGAATGCAGTCCCAAAGAACGACTTCCGGCAGGCTCATGTCCCTGCGAAGCTGCTTCGCGCGCCGGAATGTCCTGCTCTCCGCCCGCATCGTTCGCCCCGAAAATAGCGCCCCCTCCACCATGCTACGCATGGTCCCCCTCCCCCGTAAACGGGGGAGGATCAGGAGCCAAGCTGGGATGGCGCTGATCTGGTGACGAGCGCGGCGCGAATTCCTCCCCCGTTCACGGGGGGTGAGAAGCGGTCGGCCGTAGGCCGATCAATCGACAACGATTTGTCGATTGAAGCGACGAACGCCCGAAGCGCAAGCGAAAGGCAGGACCACGCGAAGCGTGGTGGAGGGGGCGTCCGGCGTAACCCTCGATCCTCCCCCGTTCACGGGGGGTGAGAAGCGGTCGGCCATAGGCCGATCAATCGACAACGATTTGTCGATTGAAGCGACGAACGCCCGAAGCGCAAGCGAAAGGCAGGACCACGCAAAGCATGGTGGAGGATTAATCCTCCCCCGTTTACGGGGGAGGGGGACCATGCGTAGCATGGTGGAGGGGGCGTCCGGCGTCACCCTCGATCCTCCCCTGCGAAGCGGGGGAGGGGGACCATGCGAAGCATGGTGGAGGGGGCGTCCGCGCCTGGTCTTGCAAAGCATCGTCGAGGGCCTTCAGCCCTCTTTCCGCGCCGCCTCGCGCCGCGCTTGGCGTTGTTGAGAAACGACCGCACCCTGTCGATCATCAACCCGAGTTCAAGCGGCATGTTGAACCGCGGCAGTTGGTTCGCCGCATCAAGTTGGGTGCGCGAGATATCATGGATGCCGAGCGAGCATTGCTCGATGAGCGCCTCGATCTTGGAAATCCGCGTCCCGCCGGAATCGACCACTTCAAGCGCGCAACGCGGCTTGTAGGCGCATTTCAAAACGGTGAAGACGATTGCTTGGAAAAGCGGCTGGTAATCCACATCGAACGGACAGTTGATGAAGACGTGTCTCTTCACCGCCAAACGTCAGCCGGCTTTGGCGGCGGCCTCGCTCGCGCGGACGGCGCGGATCGCTGCCTGCAACTCCCGCACGGTAAGACTCACCGGCTTGAAGTCGGGGCGCGGGATCAGCAAGCCCTCGGCGGTGCGGCCGATATAGTCCTTGCTCTGCGCAAGACGCTTCGTGCGCGTATTTTTTGCTGCCTTTGCCATCTGGCAAATATGCGTGAAATGCGGCGCGTTTTTGGCAAATTAGGCGCGGTCTCGTTCCGACGATTAGGTCTTTTACTCTTCGCAACACCCCTCATTCGTCCTCGCTTCGCTCGGCCACCTTCTCCCTCAAGGGGAGCAGGGAGAACTCGGGGGATAAATCCGCCGAAAACGCCAATCCCTTCAATGCCGGCAATACAATTCCATCCCCTCCGGTCCCATCCGCCCCAAAATCCCGCCACCAAAAGGAGCGGCGACACTCATGGACGGACAGGCGGCGATCGAGCGGAACGGGGAGGCGCTGCGGCGCGTGCTCGCGTCGCTCGTCGTCATGGCCGGCCTCGCCGGCGATCGTCCGATGCTGCCGCGTCATCTGCGCAACGCCGTGCTGCGGCTGCTGCGCCCGGCGGAATCGGCGGCGCGGCGGCTGGTCGTCGCGCTCGCGCGGAGCATCGTCGTGCAATGGCCGGCCGCCAACCCGCCGCACGGCAAGAGAGCCGGCATCGCCTCATCACGCGGCGGCCGCGCGCCCGCTTGTCCGGGCCGCGCGCTGCCGCACGCGCTGCCGCTGCTCGACCCGCTCAAAAACCCGTTCCGCATCCGGCGCACATATGTCCCGGCGCATCTTGCTCCACGCATTTCGTTGCCCGGCGTTACCGAGCGGCGGCCGCTGCCGCAAAAAACGTCGCCGCACGACCCGATCGACGCGCGGGGTCTCGGACTCCGCTTCGATGCGCTGGCGCATGTGCTCGGCGACCTGCCGCGCGCGGCGACGCGCTTCGCTCGGCTGCGCGCGCGCAACGCACAGCGCGGCCTGTGCGGCGGCCGCGTCCGCTGGCCGTTGCGCCCCGGCCGTCCGCCCGGGTTTTCCGCCCGGCGCGGCCACGAGGTTCACGCCATCCTCGCCCACGCCCACGAGCTGGCGCTATGGGCGCTGGAGCATCCCGGCTGAGCCGCGCCGCGCGCCCTCAATTGCGCCACAGGAAAACCCTAACGCCGCAGGCATGATGCGCGTCCTCGCTTTGCTGCCCGTTCTGCTTGTCGCCGCCTGCGCGCGCGGGGTTCCGCCGCAGCCGGCCGAGGTGACGGGCGCGGTCGACGACGGGCCGGTCGAGGGCAAGATCCCGGACGGCATAAATCCGCTGGCCAAGGAGCAGGCCGACGCCGTCGCCAGGATGGAGGGCAGGCCGCTCACTCCTTGAGGAAGGTCGCCCAGTCGATCTTCAGGCTGTCGTCCTCCTTCGGCACGAAGAACGGCCGCGCCGGGGCGGGGGCGGGCGGCCTTGCGGCGGCCTGCGCGTGCGACGCCCAGAGCTGGCCGAGGGTGGCGAGGTTGGCCATCGAGAAAAGCTGGCAATAGGCGACCGCCAGCCCGCCCGAATCGCGCAGCGCCGCCAGGTCGTCGGGGGCAAGCGCGTTCAGCGCGGTCTCGCTGATCCGGCTGACGCCCTCGATGCGCCGGTCGGCGCCCTCGTCCTGGTATCGAATCGGCCACGGCTCGAGCAGGCCGCACTCGACGATCGCCGCCGTCGCCCGCTCGGTGATCTCGAAACCCTTGCGGGCCTCGGCGAGCTGGTCGAGCATCGCGCGCGTCGGCGCCGAGGCGCTGCCGTCGAGGTCGAAGAACGGCGCGCCCTCCTCGCCGACCGCGAGGTCCCGGATGAGCCCGCTCCCCTCCTCGACGCACAGCGCGACGGTCCGCCCGGTCTGGCCGAGGCTGAACGGATAGCTGCGGAAGCTCGCCGGCAGATGCTGGCCGAGCCAGCGCCCGTTCGTCCCGACGAACAGGTTGCGGTCGGGCTTGAGGCCGAGGATCGCCTCCAGGCACGGCCTGCCGCCCATGTCGAGGAAGCCGAGCGGAAAGGCGCGCGCCGCGGGCAGCACCTCGGAGATGATCAGCGGCGTGATCGCGGCGTGGGCCGCGAAGCCGAGATCCTGGAACGGCAGCCATTTCTTCGTTCCGTGCCGCTCTCGGGTGATCGGATGGACGGTCCGGGTCATGCGTCTCCCATGCGCCGCGCGCGCCGTTGCGATCGGTATTGCCATAGGGGAAGTTTCGGGAAGCGTCAGCCCCCATTGCCCAGGATGACGTCGAGAATCGACGCGCCGCGCTTGCGCGGGCCGCCGACATCGGCGTCCGGCACGGGATGGCCGATCGAGGCGGTCGGCAGATCGGCGGCGGGCTCGGCGACGGATTTGCTGGAGGTCTGCGCGGCCGGCCTTGCCGTCTGCTGCGGCGCGGCGGGCTGCGGCTCGGCCACGCTGTCGACGGCCGCGACCGCGTCGGGCACGGTCGGATCGATGAGGTCCGGCCTGCTCGGCTTCCAGTTGCCCGGCAGCCTGGCGACCGGCACGCCCTCATGCGCGGCGGCCATGAATTCGTGCCAGGCGAGCGCCGGCAATGCGCCGCCGGTCACCTTCTTCATCGGGCTGCCGTCGTCGTTGCCGAACCAGACGCCGGTCGTCAGATTGGCGGTGTAGCCGACGAACCAGGCGTCGCGCGATTTCTGGCTGGTGCCGGTCTTGCCCGCCGCCGGCCAGCCGAACGCGGCCTTCCTGGCGGTGCCCTCCGTCAGCGTTTCGGACATCATGGCGTTCATCATGCCGACGATCTCGGGGCTGATGACGCGCGGCGCCGGCTTGGCGCTCGCCTCGAACAGGACGTCGCCGGAGACGGTCGTCACGCGGCGGATGAAATGCACGTCCGGCCGCGTGCCCCCATTGGCGAACGGCACGTAGGCCGCGGTGAGTTCGAGCGGCGTGACCTCCGACGTGCCGAGCGCGATCGAGGTGTTGGCCTGCAGCGCCGACTGGATGCCCATGCGCTGCGCCGCTTCCACCACCCTACCCGGTCCGACTTCCATCGCGAGCTGCGCCGCGACCGAATTGAGCGACTTGGCGAGCGCGGTGGCGAGCGTCACGCGGCCGTAATATTTGCCCTGGTAGTTCTCCGGCGTCCATTTGCCGATCCGCACCGGCGCGTCGTTGCGCACGCTGTCGGGCTGCATGCCCTGTTCGAGCGCGGCGAGGTAGACGAAAGGCTTGAACGCCGATCCCGGCTGGCGGCGCGCCTCGGAGGCGCGGTCGAACTGGCTGTTGGCGTAGTCGTAGCCGCCCACCATCGCCCGCACCGCGCCCGAATTGTCGATTGACACCAGCGCGCCCTGGCTGACGTCGAGCGCTTCGCCCTTCTCGTCGATCAGCCGGCGGATCGAGGCCTCCGCGAGCGTCTGCAGGGTCATGTCGACGGTCGTGTCGACGACGACGTCGCTGCGCGCCTCGCCGATCAGCGCCGGAAGCTCCTCGACGATGCGGTCGGCGACGTAGTTCTGCGAGCCGTTCCAGAACGAGGTCGCCCGCGTCGCCGGCGCTTTGGTGGCGTTCGCGAGTTCGTCGTCGTCGATCATGCCTTCGTCGCGCATGGCGGCGAGTACGAGTTGCGAGCGCTGCGCCGCGGCCTTGGGATCGCGCGCCGGCGAGAGCCTGGACGGCGCCTTGAGCAGGCCGGCGAGCAGCGCCGCCTCGGCCAGCGTCACGTCATGCGCCGATTTGCCGAAATAGCGCCGCGAGGCCGCCTCGACGCCGTAGGCGCCGGAGCCGAAATACACCCGGTTGAGGTACATTTCGAGAATTTGGTCCTTGCTGTGCTTGTGCTCCAGCCAGAGCGCCAGCAACACCTCCTGCACCTTGCGCTCGAGCGTTCGGTCGGGCTTCAGGAACAGGTTCTTGGCGAGCTGCTGCGTCAGGGTCGAGCCGCCCTGCGAAAATCGCCCGCCGAGAATGTTGGTCGTCATCGCGCGCGCGAGACCGATCGGGTCGATGCCGAAATGCGAATAAAAGCGGCGATCCTCGATCGCCATCACCGCCTGCGGAATATAGGGCGACATCTCGTGCAGGCCCACGGCCTCGCCGCCGGTCAGGCCGCGATTGGCGACCAGCTGGCCGTCGGCCGAAACGATCCGGACGTTGGGCGGTCGGTCGGGGATCGACCAAGTGATCGCCGAGGGCATCTGCGCGCCGTAATAGGCGACGACGCCGGTCGTGCCGATGCCGCACCAGATCGCCAGCACGAGGCACCAGTAGACGAAACGCGTCAGTCCGCGCCCGCCGCGCCGCGTCCGGGACGAACGCCGAGCCGCGGGAGCCGCCGATGGCTCGGTCCTGGCGCGGCCGCGCTTGCGAGGCGCGGGGAGGACGCGGTCGCTGTCGTCGAGCGAGAAATCGCCGGAGGCCGAAGGCTTGCGCTTGCCTTCGAAGGTCGGCTCGATCCGCGGGTCGCCTCGTTTCGCCATCCTGCGACAGGGTCCGTTCCGTTTGCCGGGGTGGCAAGCCGTTGGACATTAAATGCGGCGATTTAAGGGGGTCTTAAGGTGATGATGAAGGACCCAGGCGTCGCCACGTGGGCGACGCCTGGGTCAGGTTTGGGGACGATGCTGGTTGTCAGCCCACCATGAAGTCCGCATTGGTCAGGCCGAGATTGATCCCGACCATCGCGAACTTGATCGCGCCGACGCCGCCCGCCAGATTGCCGTCCGCATCATAATACAGCGCGCCGTTGTCGGTGTCGTAGATGACGCGGTCGCTTGTGTCGTGGGCGACGCCGGCCGTGCTCGACCAGAATGCATCGGACGACAGGTTGCCGACATTGAGTGCGGCGAAGATCGACTTGGCGAGCTTCATCGTATCGTCCACGACGTTGAAGTCGGTGATCGCATCGACGTTGTTGGCGCTGCTGAGCGCGGTGTTGAACTGGAACGTATCCTTGCCCGCGCCGCCGGTCAGCGTGTCGTTGCCGCCCATCCCGAACAGCAGATCGTCGCCGCCGAGCCCGCTGATCTTGTTGGCGCCGTTGTTGCCGATGATGCCCTGGGCGATGTTGTTGCCGGTCAGGTCGATGGCGGCCGTCCCGGACGCCGAAGTCGTCTGCAGGATCTCGACCCAGTTGCTCGACGCCAGGGTAAAGGACACGGACGTATTGACCGTATCGGAACCGCCGCCGCTGAATTCGATCACCTTGTCGGCCGCGTTGTCGACGATGAAGGTGTCATTGCCCTTTCCGCCATCCATCGTGTCGTTGCCCGCGCCGCCGTCGAGCACGTCGTTGCCGCCGTTGCCGTAGATTTTGTCGCTGCCGCCGAGGCCCTTGAAGCTGTTGACTTCATCGCCGCCGGCAATGATGTCGTCGCCGCCCGTGGCCTGTTTGGTCATCTGGCCGAAAATGTCCGAAAAGGCCCATTCGCCCTGCTGAATGTCGGAATGATTCGGATCGGGACCCGCATAGACGTTGCCGTTTTGCGGCGTCGGCATCTGACCGTTCGGATAATGATTGGCCGGCGCCGGCCCGTTCAAGTCCTGGTTCCAGTCGTCGTCCTTCGTCGTATCGACGGCGTGCGCGCGGTCGCGCGTAAGCTGCCACGCGCCGACGCCCGCGACCCATGGCGTCGCCTTGGCGAAGTCGACGATTTCCTGCGCGTCCTGGAGCGTGAAGATTTCCTTCTTGTTGTCGGCGACGTTCCAGTAGTCGTTCAGGCCGATCATCGGCGTGATGCCGATCTTCACGTCGGTCATGCCGACGCCGCCTTGCGCGACGGAATCGGTCAACTGCTTGTAGACGGCTTTCGCCGCGTTGATCGCGGTCAGGCCCATGTCGATGTTCACCGTATCGCTGAAGTAATCCATCGTCATGATATTGATGACGTCGATCTTCAGGCCGTCGGCCTTGGCGTCCTTGAACATCTGCAGCACGCGGCCGCTGTTCTCGACCGTGTCGTTGAGGCCGCCCGGCGTGGTCGCGACCGTGTAGGAAACGTGCAGGCCGGGATTGTTGGCCTGGAGCTTCTCGATCGCCAGATTCCGGATGTGATTGGCGGCCGTATCGTTGATGGTCTTGTAGATGTCGATGTCGAGCCCGGAGATCGTGCTGTTCTCGATGTCGAAATCGAGATGGTCCACGCCATAGGTGTCGACCACGGACTGATATTGCGCCGCGAGATGGTTGACCGCCTTGGTTTGTTCGGCCGCCGTCATCGCGTCGTTCGGGTTGCTGTCGAGCTGGTCGCCATACTGCCGCGCCAGGACGGCGATGTCGCGCCCGGTGTAGCCGCCGAACGAGACGGTCACCTCGCCGCCGAGCCTCTGGACTTCACGCACCTGCTCGATCATCACGCCTTCGGGCAGCGTGGTGTTGCTGATGCCGCCCCAGCCGACCGTCGGCGTCTCGCCCTGCTTCAATTGCGCGTCGGGGCCGACGCCGTCGATCTGCGACTTGAGGCCCTGCATGAAGGCGAGGGTGAAATCCCTGACGCCGGACTCGTGGGCAAGCTCGGCCAGGTTGGTCGAAGGCAAGGTCATGTCCATATAGGGCGAATATGTCTTCGCGCTCTGGATTTCCTGGTCGTTGGTGTGGAGTTCGACGCCGGCGCTGAGATTGGCCGTCCGCACCAAATGCGTGTTCGAGTCGGTGGTCCCCACCAGGAAATTGATGGCCTCGACCTGGAACGTATAGTCCGTATTGGCTTCAAGCCCCTTGGCCAGGAAGCTGGTCGAGGTCGACGAGCCGATCTTCACTCCGTCCTGGTAGATGTTGTAGCTCGTGACGTCGCCCAGCCCGGCGACGTAGGCCCGATCCCAGACAAGCGCGATCGCCGTGTCGGTGGAGCGCGTCGCTTCGATTCCCACGACCGCATCCGGCACGACGGGAGCGTAGTTCGGCAGATCGACCGGCGCGCCGCCATCGGGCGTGCCGTCTTCATTCTGGTCGACGCCGGCAAGCATCCAGGCGCCGTAGCCGGACGGATCGGACTGCGCGGGATTTTCTCCGACGCTGTAGTAGCGCGCCAACCAGAGGCCCCCCTGATACTTGACGTAGTGTGGCTCGCCTTCGAGTGGGCCGCGGTAAACCTTGTAAGGATCCCAGACTTCGGGATTGGACGGGATATGCAGCATGCTCTCATTCCCCTGCGCCTTGCGCATCTGAATTGCGTGTTGCCATGCTTCTTCTTGAAGCGGCGATGTATGATGACCGAAGGTGCCCCCACCTCAAGTGCCGCCGCATTGTATAGCGGAGCATATAAGAGTATTTTCCCCTATCGATGTTTCGTCAGTCTTGCAACGTCAAACGCCGGGCGTCCGCTGAAAAAAATGCAGAGGTGTATGTTGATCGCGAAAATGTGTTCGCGCGGGCAGGCGAGGATCGCGGCTGGGCTGCGATCGGCGGTCGCAGGCAGGCGTTAGTGGCGCGAATGGAGGACAGGGCTCGTTCAGCGACTGTGCGCGACCCGTCGGACGCTTGTCTTCGGCGCCGCGAAGCCTGAGCCGAGGGCGTCGACGAGCCTGACGAGATCGGCCTGTCGCGCCGTCTGCGTCTTGGCGAATATGCGGCTCAGATGGGTTTTCAGCGTATTTTCGGTGATCTCCAAGGCGATGGCGCTTTGCGGCGTCGTCATGCCCCTGCCGATATGGAGCAGGACCCGCGACTCCGCCGGCGTCAGCTCGAACAGCGTCGCAAGCACGGCTTCCGGAGGCGGTGAGGCCGATGTCGTCGTCGAGACGAAGACGGCGGCGCAGGCGGGGCGAAGGGCCGCCCTCGCTGTGCCTTGCGACAGCGGCAGGACATAGGCGACGGCCGGCGGCCGGCCGTGCGCCGAGATCGGCAGGCCGATACCGCGCGCGCCCAGCGAAACATCGGCGGTCGCCGCGCTCGCGATGGCGTCCGACAAGGCCCGCGCCGTCCCGCCGTTCTGGACGTCCAGGATGCCGTTGCGCGATAGGATCGGCCCGCTGGCGCGGAGCATCTCGGCCGCGCGCTCATTGGCATAAATGATCGATCCGTCCGCGCCGGTCAGCACGATCGGCGCGGCGAGGTCGTCCAGGGCCGCGCGGTACAGACTGGCCTTGACGCGCGTCTGATCGAGAAGATCCCCGATGAGCGACGCGCGGCGCAGATGCGGCGACAGCAGCGCCGCGAATTGCCGCTCTCGCGGCGTGATGATGTCCCGGCTCGTTCGCGTGGTGTAGCTGAAGAGGCCGATGCGGTCTGACGTATGGACGAATTTGGTGATGCAAGCCTCGCGCAATCCCTGAGGTTCGGCCCAGTTCCGATAGAAGGCCGACTGCCTCAACTCGCATTCGCTCATGGCTGAAAGCGTGGCCAGCGGCGTATCCACATCGCCCGACACAGCCTGCTTCAGGCCCGGTATGTCCTCGAAACCGTATTCGTCCTGAAGGATGCGCATCTGCGCCGGATCCCAGGGCGATTGGGCGGCGAAGCGCCCGTAGCCGTCACCCGCGCCGGCAAGGGCGATGGTCGTGTAAGCCGCGTCGAACGCCTCCGTGACGCGGATCATCACGCCGGTCCATCCATCCGAATCCAGCACGCAATCGTAGATGTCGCCGATAATCGACGACAGCAACTCGCCGCTCAGTCCGTCCATCATATTTTCGGCCTCGCCCTCCGCTCGTCGGTTCCGGGGGATCGGGACGTCCTGTGGAGCGACGTTGCAGCTTACGATGGAAATCGGTGACATCGAAGGTTTTTTCGAAACGTCATTCGTCCGGGTGACGACGCGGTCGAGCGGGAAGGGTAGTCGACCGCCAAGCAACGAGGCTTGCGGCGGGTCGCGGGGCCGTCTCGCGCATGAGAAATGAACCGCTACCGGGAGAATCTGATGTCCGTCTGGAACAATTTGGGAAGTGGCCTCTGGAACACGGCGGCGAACTGGCTCGGTGGCGTGCCCAACGCCAACGGGGCCACGGCCGATTTCAGCAACCTCGCCAATGCCGCGGTCACGCACACGATCGATCTTTCGGTCATGGGTCCGTTCAAGGCCGGCATCGTCGACCTGACGAGCTCATCGATCGAAAAATACGTGCTCGCGCATGGTGGCCTGACCCTGCAGCAGACCAACATCGACACGCCCGCCCAGGTCAATGTCGGCGTCATGGGATCGGGAACCCCGCTTGCGACCGTGTTCGCATCCGATCTGACGCTCCAGATGAATTCGAGCGGCAATTTCACGACGAACGGCGCGAGCACCGTTCTCGACATGCAGGCCTTCGTTACCGGGATCGGGGCTCTGAACAAGCTTGGATCGGGGACCCTGAGGCTTTCGAACGCCGCCAACAACTACGCGGGCGATACGCATATCGCCCAAGGCGCGATCGACTTCACGAAAGCGGCCTTCGGTTCCGGCGACATCGAGTTCACTGGCGCTAGCGCGATGCAGGCCCTGTCGACCGTCACGCTCGCCAACGACATCGTCGTCAAGACCGGGATCTCCGCCACTCTCGCGGCGCAGACCAGCACGACGCTGAAACTGACGGGAACGTTTGGCGCGATGGGCGGGAGCGGAACGGGCATTCATTTCGGCAGCGCAACCGCGCAGGGGGCGATCGACTTCGCCTCGTCGGACGTCGGCAACGCGGGTTCGGCCACGATCTACGTGGACGGTGGCGCGCTCAAGGCTGGCGGCGCCTTCGACAAGCTGACCAGCCTGTCGGGCGCCATCAAGATCGCGTCGGGCGCGACGCTCGACGCCAATGGTTTCTACCTCCAACTCTTCCATCTGACAGGCGCGGGCAAGATCACGAACAATGGTGCGAAGGACATCGTGGTCAACGCCGTCGAAAACGCTGTTGGAACCTACGCCGGGTACATACAGGACGGGCTGCACAGCGTTTCGCTCAACAAGATCGGCGCCGGGACGTTGACGCTGACCGGCATCAACACCTTTTCCGATTCCACCATTGTCTACTCGGGGGAACTCAAGGCGGGCGCGGACCATACGTTCAGCGCGCTCAGCCTCGCGGACGTGAGGGTCGACGGCACGCTGAACATCGGCAGCTTCGACCAGACGATAGGCGGGCTGAAGGGAGCGGGGCTCGTGCGCGCGGATACGGCGACGCAGGCCGTCCTGACGATCGACGTCGCGGCAAACGACTCGCAGACGTTCGATGGCCTGATCTCCGACGGGTCCGCGGTGTTCGGAAGCCTGGCTTTGACGAAGACCGGCGCAGGCAAGCAATCCTTGAGCGGCGAGCAGACATTCACCGGATCCACGTCGATAAAGGAGGGAACGCTTGCCCTGGTTCTGTCGGGGTCGATAGAAAGTTCACACGACGTCGACGTTGCTGTCGGCGCTTCGCTGAGCATCTCCGGAATTTCGCCCAGCGTGGCCGCTCTTCAAAGTCTCACCAGTCAGGGAACTGTCGTTCTTGGCGGCAAGCACCTCGTCATGACGGCGCAGTCGGGCGATCTCGGCGGGATTTTCGTCGGCGGCGCCGGTGACGACACTCTTCACATCGTGCTCGACAACGCCGTGAAGGCATTCAGCCTCTCGGGCGCGGCGTTCAACAGTTGGACCGACGCCACGGATATGATCTCAATCAAGGGCAATGCGCTCGACAATACGCTGACCGGCTCGTCGCATTCGGATGGCATCGACGGCGGCGAGGGCGCCGACATCATGACGGGCGGCGCCGGATCGGATGTCTACACGGTCGACAATATCGGCGACAAGATTTTCGAAGCCAACGTATCCGGCATCGACCTCGTCAAAACTTCGGTCACCTATCTTCTTTCAGGCGCGATGTCCGGGCAGTACATCGAAAACCTCACCTTGACCGGTGTCGATGCGATCGACGCGACGGGAAATGCGCTCGCCAACACGATCGTCGGCAACGCGGCCGCCAACACGATCAATGGCGGCAAGGGCGCCGATACGCTGGACGGCGGCCTTGGCGACGACACCTACATCGTCGACGACGCGGGCGACAAGGTGATCGAATTCAGCGGCGGCGGCGCGGATACGGTCAATGCTGCGGTGTCGTTCACCCTTGGGGCGAGCAATTGGGTCGAGGTTTTGCAGACGACCCTGGTTTCGGGGTCCGCCGCCATCGATCTGACGGGAAACAACATCGCCCAGGGCATCATCGGCAACAATGGGGCCAACAAGATCAGCGGGCTGGGTGGCGACGACCTGCTCTTCGGAATGAGGGGCAACGACACGCTGACCGGCGGCGCGGGCAAGGACAGTTTTTACTTCAACACCCCACTCAGCAGCGCCAGCAACGTCGATGCGATCACCGACTTCAACCCGGTGGACGATACGATCAAGCTCGCCAATTCGATCTTCACAACGCTGACCAACGGCGCGCTTTCGCCCGACGCGTTCTTCGCCAGCGCGGCGGGCGTCGCCCATGACGCCAGCGACCGCATCCTCTACGACACCGACAGCGGCGCGCTGTTCTACG
The DNA here is from genome assembly GCA_964244725.1 of uncultured Rhizobiaceae bacterium. GTDB lineage: Bacteria > Pseudomonadota > Alphaproteobacteria > Rhizobiales > Rhizobiaceae > Kumtagia. The sequence continues at coordinate 6,782 of CAXTJQ010000021.1, read as the reverse complement.
ACGCCGACGGCAATCTGGCGGGGGGCGTCGGCGCGATCAAGTTCGCGGTGGTCGGCATCAACCTCGCGCTGACCAATGCGGATTTCGCCGTGAGCTGATGTCATCAAACCGTGTCAGCGAGACGATCGGCGCTGAAGCGATCTTCGAAAGCGGTCCCACGCTACGCCACCTTTGCGACCCCCCTTTTCTCGTGGGGAGGGGGCGTCCAGTCGCATAGGCGATTGTGCTGCGCTATCCGTCTCGGACGCCCTGCGGCCGATATCGAGGCCAAACAGGAGCTTCAGCTCACGGCAAAATCCAGGTTCGTCAGCCCGAGATTGATCCCCACCACCGCGAACTTGATCGCGCCGACGCCTCCGGCCATGTTCCCGTCCGCGTCGTAGAACAACGCGCCGCTATCGGTGTCGTAGATGATGCGGTCGCTTGTGTCGTGCGCAACGCCGGCCGTGCTCTTCCAGAAGGCGTCGGAAGACAAGGCGCCAACGCCGAGCTTGGTGAAGATCGCGTCATCCAGCTTGATCGTGTCGTCGACGACGTTGAAATCGGTGATCGCATCGACGTTGCTTGCGCTGTTAAGCTGAGTATTGAACTGGAAACTGTCCTTGCCTGCGCCTCCGGTCAGCGTGTCGTTGCCGCCCATCCCGAAGAGCAGATCGTCGCCGCCGAGCCCGCCGAGCTTGTTCGCTCCATTGTTGCCGATGATGCCCTGAGCGTTGTTGTTGCCGGTCAGGTCGATGGCGGCGGACCCCGAAACCAGGGTAGTCTGCAGGATTTCGACCCAGTTGCTCGACGCCAGCGTGAACGACACGGAAGCATTGACCGTATCGCTGCCGCCGCCGCTGGCTTCGATCACCTTGTCGCCCGCGTTGTCGACGATGTAAGTGTCGTTGCCGAGGCCCCCCGTCATCGTATCGGCGCCCTTGCCGCCATCGATGACATTGTTGCCGGCGCTGCCGGTGACCATGTTGGCGAGAGCGTTGCCGGTTCCATCGAGATTGCCGCCGCCGGTCAGAACAAGGTTCTCGACGCCTCCGAAGCTCCCGAGCAAGCCCAGACTGAAGCTGATCGACGACTCCGCCGTGTCCGTTCCCTGAGCAGCCAATTCCTGAATAATGTCGCTGACGCTGTCGACCACATAGGTATCGTTGCCGAAGCCGCCGATCATGACGTCGTTGCCGCCGGCGCCGTCGAGCCGGTCGTTGCCGCCGTAGCCGATCAGCGTCTCGTCCCAACCCGTGCCGATGAGCGTGTCGCCCAGCGCGCCGCCTTCCACATCGGCGGCGAAATGGCGTTGATAGACATCGGTCGCGGCGCCGGCGCTCGACATCCAGCTCACCACCCACCCCCCGTCCGCAAGCGCAACGACGGAAGACTCGCTCTGATCGCCGGCCGTCGTGATGGCGACCCGCGTTTCGCTGCCGATCCTGTGGCCGTCGACCCCGTAACGCTGTTGATAGATGCCCGCGCCATCGCCATCCTGGCTGAACGACGACCACGTCGTCACCCAGCCGCCATCGGCGAGCCCTGTGATGGACGGGTCGACCTGTCCGTCATAGGTGGTCGTGTTGACCAGCGTCTCGGATCCGATCCTGTCGCCGTCGGCATCGTAGCGCTGCTGATAGATGCCCCCATTGTCGCCATCCTGGACATTCGACACCCACGTGACGACCCAGCCGCCATCGGCGAGAGACGCGGCCACGGAATAAACCTGATTGCCGGCCGTTTCCGTGTTGACGAGCGTCTCGGACCCGACCTTGGCGCCGTAGGCCGCATAACGCTGCTGGTAGACGCCCGTCGCGTCGCCGTCCTGGTCGTAGGATGTCCAGGTCGCGACCCAGCCGCCGTCGGAGAGCGCGGTGACGGTGGCTGCGATCTGGCTGTGCAGCGTCGTGGTGTTGACGCGCAGTTCGGAGCCGACCGTCAGTCCTTCCGAATTGTATCGCTGCTGATAAATCCCGGAGTCGCTGCCATCCTGCCCGTTGGATGTCCAGGTCACGACCCATCCGCCATCCGCCAGCGCGGTGTTCGAGAAGCCATACTGGTCGCCTTCGGTCGTCGTATTGACCCGCGTCTCCAGGTCGACCTTGAAGCCCTCGCCGTCATAGCGCTGCTGATAGACGCCGCCGGCATCGCCGTCCTGGAACAGCGACGTCCAGGTGACCACCCATCCGCCATCCGCGAGCGCGGTGACGGCGGACGCATACTGACTGCCCGCGATCGTCGAACTGACATGCGTTTCGAGGCCGATCGTACGGCCGGCCGCGTCGTATCGCTGCTGATAGATGCCGTAGGAATCGCCGTCCTGCAGCGCGGATTCCCAAGTCGCCACCCAGCCGCCATCGGCGAGGGCTGTGATCGAGGTTCCGGATTGATAGCTCGCGGTATAGGTGTTGATGCGGGTTTGCAGGCCGCCAGTTGCATGCGCAGACATCAGAGTTCCTCGATTTCATGGGTTTGCCGATCCGAGCCGCGCGGCCGAAGCGGAACGAGGCATCGGTTCTTAGGCGGTAGTCGGGTCGAAGGCGGCATCGCTGCGAGGCGATAGGGCCGGCCCGATCGCCGGACGAACTGGACGGCATCGACCTGACAGGCGAGCGGCGTGGCCGGTCTATTTTGTCACGATCATCATCGTCTTTCCCCAGACCCGGTCGCGCATGTCCGCCGATCTGAGGGACCCTTAAGGCTCGGGATCGCGTCTTGCTTGGGCTGGTTGACGGCATGATTTGGGCTAAACGGCACAATGGGCGCGACGCGCCCGAAGCCGCCGGAGCACGCGACGAAAACCGGGTCAGACGCGGGGGCGTCGTCCCGGCCGAGCTTGGTCAGGGGCGTCGCGCCCATTGCCGACGCCTGCGGTCCCGCTTTCACCGATCGCCGGAGTCTGGCCGCGGATGTCGCTGGGCGTGGCCCCGAACCGGCGGCGAAAACTATGATTGAAATAGGACAGGTCGCCAAAGCCGCAGTCGAACGCGATCGTGGAAATGCTGCGGCCTGCGAACGCCACGCTGCCGAGGGAGCGATAGGCTTTCATGAGCCGCTGTTCGCGGACGAAATCCGTGAAACTGGTGTCTTCCGTTTCGAAGAGCGCACGAATATAGCGCGGTGAAATCCCATGCCGGGCGGCAATGGATCGAACGTTGAGATCGGGCGCCGAGATGTCGCTCATGATATCGGATTTGATGGCGTCCAGCCGGGCGGCGCGCAGGCCTCCGCGTCCGGCGCGATCGGCCCCGTCTCGCGTTGCGCCCAACGCCAGTGCCGCGAGGTCCTGCACATGGGACGACGCCACGCCCCCAAGCGCGGACTCCATGACCGCCGGGTCGTTTCGCAGCATGTCCGTATACCGGCAGAGCAGGCGCAAGGCTTCTGTCGAAGCGGGTATGGTCCGCAGCAAGACCTTGTCGATGTCGGTCACGATGCGTTTCAGGATTGTCCTCGGAAAGGCTAGCGTGACGATATCCATCAATCCCGGATTGTGAAAGACGCCGGCCGCCTCGCTCGACCAAAGGACCGCCGAGCCTTGGCTCAGAGCGATATCCTTGCCCTTTTGCGATACAACGGTCCGCCCGCTTCTGATGATGGCAAGAACGAGACTGTCATCGCCATTGGCCGCCAGCGACCGCGTCCGCCTGACTTCCGCTGCGGTCACGAAGCAGGACCACATCTTGAGGTCCGGGAAAAGCCGAATCTCGGAAACGCTGCGGAAGGCGTCCTCGCCCAGCGGCTCCACATCCATCCGGACGACGCCGCGCGCGAATTCCTCACGCCATAGCGGGACCCTGTCGCGCGCGGGGATGTCGTCGGTGGAAAAACTGAGGACGCCGGAACGTTCCATCACCCGTTTGGCATGCTGATCCCTGTTGGATGCAAAGACCGTAGCTCAGCTGCCGGTTCGAGAGAAGTCTCGGTCGAGCAAAAGCGCGAACGGCAGTGGAAGGTATGGTGCGAGCCGCGATCAGCTTCGGCCGCCACATAGAGAACGGCCGACAAAAGCGTAGGGACGTTCACGGTCCCTCACGCGACCGTGAAATCCGCATTGGCGAGCGCGAGGTTGATGCCGACCACCGCGAACTTGATCGCCCCGACGCCGCCGGCCATGTTCCCGTCCGCGTCGTAGAACAGCGCGCCGCTGTCGGTGTCGTAGATGATGCGGTCGCTTGTGTCGTGCGCGACTCCGGCCGTACTTTTCCAGAACGCATCGGACGACAGCGCGCCGACGTTGAGGGCGGCGAAGATCGACTTAGCGAGCTTGATCGTGTCGTCCACCGGGTTGAAGTCGGTGATCGCATCGACGTTGCCGGCGCTGCTGAGCTGGGTGTTGAACTGAAACGTATCCTTGCCCGTCCCGCCGGTTAGCGTGTCGTTGCCGCCCAGCCCAAAGAGCAGATCGTCGCCGCCCAGGCCGCCGAGTTTGTTCGCCCCGTTGTTGCCGATGATGCCCTGCGCGATGTTGTTGCCCGTCAGGTCGATGGCGGCGGAGCCGGAAGCGAGCGTCGTCTGCAGCAGTTCGACCCAGTTGCTCGAGGCCAGGGTGAAGGACACGGCGGCGGTGACCGTATCGCTGCCGCCGTTGCTCGTCTCGACGACCTTCGTGCCGGAAGTCTTGACGATGTAGGTGTCGTTGCCGCCGAGGCCGGTCAGGACATCTTCATGAAGAACGTCGTCCAGATCCTTATACCCGAAATTTCCCTCGATCCTGTTGGCCAGCGAATTTCCCTTGGCGTTCAGAGCCCGTCCATATCTGTCGGTTTCGAGCAGCGTCAGATTCTCCACCAAAGCGGGCAGGGTGAAGTCGCTGCCGGCCTCGACCAGGTCGACGCCGCCCGAGGACGACGTTTCGACCACGATGTCGGAGCTGCCGTGGACGACGTATGTGTCGTTGCCGCCACCCCCGACCAGCGTATCCTGTCCGCGATAAAAAGCATTCCCGCCGTCATCGAGTTTATTGGCTCCGTCATTGCCGATGAGCGTGTCGTCGTAGCCGGTTCCGATAAGGTTCTCGATGCCGACCAGAACATCCATGCCATGGCCCGTGTCCTGTGGATCCGTCGAGCCGAGACTGACGACGCTGCCCGTGAGATCGCGAAAAAACAGGCGGACCGTGTCGCTGCCCGCGCCGCCATCGAGGTAGTCGTCGCCTTCGCCATTGTAGAGCAGATCGTTGTCCGCGCCGCCCGACAGCCGGTCATTGCCCTCGCCGTCGCGCAAAATGTCGTTGCCGCTACCGCCATTCAGATGCAGGAAGCCGGACGTTGTCCCTTGCAGCGTATTGGCCGCCGAATCGCCTGTGATCGTCTCGACGAGCTGCCACAGTCTTTGGTGCGTTTCGCCTTGCGAGTCGTAGCTGACGATGAACTTGCCGCTGTCTCCCGCAAGCGAGGTCAGCGACGCCCCTCCCGTCACGTCGACGCCGATCAGCAGCGGATTGGCCGGATCGATCAGCGAAGCGCCGGTGACCGTATCGACGAGGTTGAGGTAGACATCTTCTTCCCTGACGGCGTCGCCGTCGATGAACTGATGCGTGAACGCCGCGCCGATGACGCCCGATCCGAAATAGGCGCTCGACGCCTCGATATCCGGATCGTCGATCCGGCTCAGCGACGCCAAGGTAACGAAGCCGTCCGCGCGATGCGTGTAGGCTCTCGCCTCGACATCGCCGCTCGCATTGTCCTCGTAACCGATGACAAAACCGCCGGCCATGTCTGCGACCACGCTTGGTGCGTGGTTGATCGATCCGACCGCATCGATCTGGACGGGCGCCGTGACGACCGTGCCCGCGCCATCGTCGGCGTAAACGGCATACCAAAGCGCCGTATTGCCCGACGCATCGGTGCGGTTCCAAGCGACGACGACGTTGCCGCTGGACAGGAAGGCCACGCTGGCATTCGTGTCCAGCGCTCGGCTGGTGTCGACGCGGAATTGCTTTGCGGCGGTGTCCTCGACATCGCTGAGGTTCACCCAGATGTCGCTGTCGGTGGCCGAGTAGGATTGTTCCCAGACCGCGGCAACCCTTAGCCCGTCCCGGTTCGACGCGATATCGGGGTGCGTACCGGTTCCGAGCGCGATATCGGAATAATAGAAGTCATTAATTTTTATGAATTTAAACGTGACGGAGCCGTCCCCATGAGCGGCGGCGGCAACGACCGTGGTTCCGGCGGCCGCAACTTTCACAGCGGAAAAATCGTGCCTGCTGGAGTATTGCAGAAGTTTAGCCCCGACGGAATTGAAGCGTTCGAGAAGGAAAGTTCCGGCGCCGTCGATAGCGCCGGTGACCCATCCCCCGTCGGAAAGGCTGGCGCTGTCGGGCTCGTAATAGGATCCTGACCCAAATGACAGGACGTAGTCGTTAATAAAATCGACTGAATAGGTCGTGGAAATGGTCATCAATACCTGAGCCTGCGCGGCTCTCCCCCGTGGTCCAGGAGACAATGATTACAATGCGGCTGCCCGAACGACAATGCTTGTCCGCGACCGTCGCACGGACGGGCGGTTATTCTTGCGCCCGTCTGTCCGCCCATAGCGCATTGGCTTTGAGAACGAGGTGGGCGGCCCGCCGCCCTTGTGAAATATCTTGAAGCTTTCACCGGCGGCCAGGGCGCCGGCAACGGGTCTTCGATCTGGGCCGGGCCTCGTCGCGGCGCGGTATCGGACCGGCCTGCGAAAAAACCCGGTGCGGCCCTTCAACTCACCAAGAAATCCAGGTTCGTCAGGCCGAGATTGAGGCCCGCCATCGCGAACTCGATCGCGCCGACGCCGCCAGCCAGAGCGCCGTCGGCGTCGTA
>CAXTJQ010000020.1:0-61019 GCA_964244725.1 uncultured Rhizobiaceae bacterium | reverse complement strand
TCGTCTACGACACCGACGGCGGCGGGCTGTTCTACGACGCCGACGGCAATCTGGCCGGCGGCGTCGGCGCGATCAAGTTCGCGGTGGTCGGCCTCAACCTCGCGCTGACGAATGCGGATTTCACGGTGAGTTAAGGGAACGCCGGGCGGATGGTCGTGCCGGCCGGGCCGCCGGGGCGCCGGGGCGAATCAGCCCTTCCCGAACACGCTCTCCAGCCACGCATGCGGCAGCGCCGGTACGAAATTCCCGTCCCGCCCGGTCATGTCGTCGTTGGCGACGAGCGCGTTGAGGATTGCTTCCTCGACCGTCTGGACCACTGCGTCGAAGAACGGATCGATGTCGACGTCGGGAATGAAGCGCGTTTCGCCGTAGATGCCCGTTTTTGCGAGGGCCGCTTCCGCATTGGCGGTCGAGAAGGCGAGGAAGATGTCGCCGGAGCTGTGGTAGCCGAAGCCGCCGGTCATCGCGACGCCGAGCGGGGCGCGGCGCGCCAGCCGCTTCATCTGATGCGGCAGGAACGGCGCGTCGGTGGCCACCACCGCGATGATCGAACTCTTGTCGCGGAACGGCGCGACCTGGCGCATCGCAGGCTCGGCCAGTTCGCGGCCGGCGCGCCGTCCGCGCAACGTGAAATTCCACCGCTGGCGAAATTCGACTGCACGAAGGCGCCGAGCGTGAAGATCTCGCCCTGCCACTCGACACGGCGCGACGCCGTTCCCGACCCCGCCTTGAAGCCCAGAGTAATCATGCCGGCGCCGCCGCCGACGCTGCCTTCCTCGATCGGCCCGGATCGGGCGTTCTCCAGCGCGGAGCACACATGGTCGAAGGTGAGGTGATGGCCGTTGATATCGTTGAGGAACCCATCCCAGGTTTCGCCGGCGACCGGCAGTGACCAGGCGCTGTCGAGCGACTCAGGAGCGATCGCCTGCATCCAGCGCAACGTGCCGTCGCGCGCCACGCCGCAGGAGTGCGTGTTGGTGAGCGTGATCGGAAAATTGAACGCGCCGACCTCCTCGACGATGTGCGAGCCGGTCAGTTCGCCATTGCCGTTCTGGCTGAACAGGCCGGCATGGACCGGCGTGACCAGGTCGGCGCGCGGCCGCGGCAGGATCGCGGTCACGCCGGTGCGCACGGGTCCCTCGCCGACCACCAGCGGCCCCTCGCCGGAAATGATGGTCTCATAGCCGACCGAAACGCCAGCCACGTCCGTGATCGCGTTCCACGGTCCCGGCGTTCCGTCGAAGGGGATCGCGAAGGCGCGTGCGCGCGGCTTGCCGGAGGGTGTCCGGCGATAAGCGTCCGACACGGTCACGGGCAGGCGCGCCGCCTCAAAACAGCGATCCCTGACTAACCCGCAAGGCCTTCTTCTCCACCGGCTTCGGCCGGGCGGATTTGCTTCCTTCGCCGACCGCGACGGCCTGCGCGGCGCCGTCGGAAAAACGCAGCGAAAGCGTGGCGCCGGCTGCAACCTCGGCGGCGCGCCTGATGACCGCGCCTTCGGCATCGAGCACCAGCGCATAGCCGCGATCGAGGATCGCCCGGTCGGAAAGCCTGAGCGTGGCCAGCAGACGTTCGGCTTGCGCCAGGCGGCCGCGCTGCCGCTCCAGCACCCGGCCGATTGCCTTCTCGTAGCGAACGGCAAGCGTTGTCAGAGCCGCCCTTTTGAGACCGCCGCGTCGCGAAACCGGCTCCAGGGAGAACATCGAGGCGCTGCGAGAAAACTGCGCGCGGCGGTCGCGCACCGTACCCGCGAAAGCCGCCCGGACCCGCGCGAAATCCCGCTCGATGAGCCGGCCGGCTTCGCCGATGCGCCGCGACAGCATCGTGGGCTGCAGCCGCGCGCCGGTCAGCCGCGCCCGCTTGCGGTCGATGTTGACCGACAGGCTGCGCTGAAACCGATTCGTCAGGTCGTCGAAACGGCGGCGCGGCAGCGCGAGCAACTGGTCGGCCGAGGGCAAGGCGCGCGCGGCGGCGCGCAAGGCCGTGCGCTTGCGGTCCGCAACGCGCGTCACGCAGCCGCGCAGGCGCGCGCCGAGGCCGGCGAGCCGCGCCTCGAGTTCAGCCCGCATCGGCGCCGCCATTTCGGCGGCCGCGGTCGGCGTCGGCGCGCGGATGTCGGCCGCGAGGTCGACCAGCGTCCAGTCGGTCTCGTGGCCGACCGCCGAGATCACGGGCAGGTCCGAGCCTGCGACCGCGCGCGCCAGCGCCTCGTCGTTGAAGCCCCAGAGGTCCTCCAGGCTGCCGCCCCCGCGCGCGACGATCAGGAGATCCGGCCGCGCGATCGCTCCGCCTGGCCGCAACGCGTTGAACCCGTTGACGGCCGCCGTCACCTCGCTCGCGCAGGTGTCGCCCTGTACGCGCACCGGCCAGACCAGCACATGCAGGGGAAAGCGGTTCTTGATGCGCTGGACGATATCGCGGATGACGGCGCCGGTCGGCGAGGTGATCACGCCGATGACGCGCGGCATGTAGGGCAGCAATTGCTTGCGGTTGGCGTCGAACAGACCCTCGGCCGCAAGCCGCCGCTTGCGCTCCTCGAGCAGCGCCATCAGCGCGCCCGCGCCCGCCGGCTCGAGGTTGTCGATGACGATCTGATAGTTCGACTTGCCGGGATAGGTCGTGAGCTTGCCGGTGGCGATGACCTCCATGCCCTCTTCGGGCTTGAATTTCAGCCGCCCCATCGCGCCTTTCCAGACGACGGCGTCCAGCCGCGCGCGATCGTCCTTCAGGCAGAAATACGCGTGGCCGGATGAATGCGGCCCGCGATAGCCGGAAATCTCGCCGCGCACCCGCACATTGCCGAAAGCGTCCTCGACGGTCCGCCGCAACGCGTTGGAAATCTCGCTGACGGTGAATTCCGCCGCGTTGGTCTTCGATTCGATCAGGAACTCGTCCATGCGGTGAGGGATCGGAGTTTCGTCGGTTCGGGTCAAGACCGCCCTACCGGTCGGGCGCGCCAGGCGGTATCATATTCTTTTATCCGGGGCCAGAAATGTCCGTTCGACCCGCCGGTCTTTTGGGAGCCATCGACCGCTACATCCACATCGGCGTCGACGGCGCCGGTCCGGCCGAACGCCGGGGGCATGAAGTCATGAACTTCGTCGCCTTGACGGCGACGCCGGTCTTCCATCGTTTGGGGCCGCTTGGGGGCCGCCACCCGGATTGGGCGACAGCGCTCGCCGGCAACATACTCCACCCCTCCTCGCCGGCGCGCTCCGTTGTTGAAGATCGGATGCAAAGGGTAAGGATCAAGCCGCCGCAGTTCTTCGAAAGATTGCATCGCGTCTTCGAAAAGTTGTGGACTCTTGGTAGATTAGGGTATTTAATAGTCCTGAAGGTGTCACAGAGTGGAGTCTACAAGATGAATAAGGAGCAATTTTACAACACAATGCAAGCTAAGTTTGGATCGATCTCAAACGCCGTTCATAGCGGGCTCGATCTGATTATCGCGGAAGCCGAAAAACGCAGAACCCCTGTAAATCACGTCGCTTATATTTTGGCCACAGCGTGGTGGGAAACCGCGAAGACGATGCAACCGGTAAGGGAGGCCTTCTATATCTCCTCCGATTTTTCCAAGGTCGAAAAATGGCGGAAAAAGAACCTGCACTACTATCCGTATTATGGTCGTGGTTTCGTGCAGTTAACTTGGCGAGCAAATTACGAGAAGGCGTCAAGAAAATTTGGGAGAGATTTCATCAGCAACCCGGACGAGGTCATGGAGCCGCAGTTTGCAGTTCCGATCATTTTCGACGGCATGGCGGAAGGCTGGTTCACCGGAAAGTCGCTTGACGACTATATCGACGACATCGACGAGCCCGGAAGCGCCGATCTGCAAGAGTATAAGGCTGCACGCCGCATCATCAATGGCACGGACAAAGCCGACACGGTCGCAGTGATCGCTGTTGCGTTCGAGCAGGCGTTGAAAGATGGAGCGTACTCACAGAGCGCTGCCCCGCTTTCAATAACCATCGGCGGTGTCGCTTCGCTGGCTGGCCCGTCTACATCGATAGCTCCGCAATTTGACGCTCATATCACCTCGCTTAACCTTCGACACTTCAAGCCATACGAATTTTTGGTCAAAGGTGGTCAGAACGACGATTCAAGCAGTCCCGCCTACCGTCTCAATACGGATCCTCCCCAATCGCTTTGGTCCAACATTGACCCAACCGCGCGGGTAATCGACGAATTGAGAGATCGGCTCGGCCGGTCGATCGTGTTGTCTAGCGTCTACAGGTCGCCAGCTTACAATGATGCGATTGGGGGCGCGGGCGACAGTCAGCATACGCATTTTAGGGCAATTGATTTCGCTGTTCGCGGATCGCCGGTTGGTCCCTCGGAATGGGCTGGGGCATTGAGAGAAATGCGCTCGTCCGGAATGTTTCAGGGAGGCATCGGCGTTTATTCGACGTTTGTCCACGTTGATACCCGCGGAACGAACGTGGATTGGAACGGGTAGGGCCGCCAAACCGATCGATAGGACTGGATTGCAGGCGCCGTTTCGGAGCGGTTACCAGCCCGCCAGGACGTTGGCTGGTTTGCTCTTCTTGACGCGCGCATAGGCGAGCGCAGCGAAGTCGAACGCGCCGTTCTCGATCGCCGGAATCGAAATGTTGTCGAGGCTCTCGGAAATGTGCCGCGCCAGCGCGCTGACGAGGTCCGGACGCACCGTATGGCCGCGCACGAGGCCGATCTTGCAGTCGGGCAGCCCGCCGAAACCGTCGATCTCGCCCAGCACCCGCATGCCTGGCCGCAGCGCGCATTCCGGCAGGACTGAAATGGCGAGGCCGGCAAGCACGGCCGCCGTGATGACCGTGGCGGAGAAGCTCGTGAACAGCACGCGGTAATCGCGGTTCATCGCATCGAGCACGTCGCAGGCCGAGCGCCGCCACACGCAGGTCGGCCGGCCGAACGCCATCGGAAGGATTTCCTGCTCGTGCGTTGGGTGGTTCGCCGAACTGACCCACAGCAGCGGTTCGCGCCGCACGATCTCGGAGGGGCCGCGCGCCTCGTTGTGGGTCACCAGCGCCAGGTCGAGATTGCCGCGCTTGATGTGCTCGACGAGGCCGGGCGTGGGCTCGCAGATGACGGTCAGTTCGACCTTGGGATTGGTGCGTGAAAACCGCGCCATGATCTCCGGAAGGAAACGGTCGGCGTAGTCGTCCGGCACGCCGATTCGGATCGTTCCCTCGAGCGAGGCGTCGTCGAACGCGGCAAGCGTCTCGCGATTGAGATGCAGCATGCGGCGAGCGTAGCCCAGCAGGCGCTCCCCCTCCTCCGTCAGCCTGTTCAGTCGCCCTTCTTTCTGGAACAGCGGTTTGCCAAGCCGCTCTTCCAGCCGCTTCATCTGCATGGAGACGGCCGACTGCGTGCGATGCACCTCCTCCGCCGCTTTCGTGAAGCTGCCCGTGTCCGCAATCATGATGAAGGTGTGCAACTGGTCGATATCAAGTGGCGCGTGCATGGGGCGTCTCATCACAAAGGCTGATGAAAATCATTAGAAACATTCGTTGGATAAATCAATAGCGTCGTGAGACCTTCCCCTGGCCGATATAAAGTGCGCGTGACAGCGCCAACGGACATCGGTCCCGGGCGGACCGATCACGATAGAAGGAGATGTGGGATGGCATCGCTCGTATTCGCCGACACCGCTGGACGGCGTCCGGGTATTCTGGCCCGCGCGGCCAATGCGTCGTCCGGCCTCTATCGCGCTTGGCTCAACCGCCGTCAATTCTACCGTCTCGGCGAGTTGACCGACGCGGAACTTCAGGACATCGGCCTTACCCGCGCCGACCTCCACGTCGCCGTCGCGCAGCCCTTTGGCCTCGATCCTACCGTTCGCCTCCGCTCGATCGTGGAAGCCCGCACCGAGGCCGCCTGACCCAATAGGTTCAGCAGGCGCTCACGACCCGCCGGCTTCCCCTGCCGGTTGCCTGTTTCCCGCCCGGTCCTGCGAAGAACCGGGCATTTTTTGCTGTGTCAGGCCTGCGCGCTTGATACGCTCCAGCGCTTGCCCGACTGAGCACATTTTCGATTTCTAGTACGCATATTCCAGAAACACCGGATCGATCGAGCCGCCCCAGCGCATATGATAGGCGTTGAGCATTTCCTGCGCGCTTGTCGACCCCCGCGCCACGACTTCGTCGAGCGTCGAAAGGAAGGTTGTCTCGTCATACCCTTCGCGGTTCTTGCGGCTTCGGTTTTTCAGGCCCGTGCGGGAGATCGCCAGCACCTCGCGCGCGACCTCGCGCAAGGTCGTTTGACGGAACGGCGTCGCGATGCCTTGCGCCGGAACGGCGGCGCGCATCGCGCCTACGTCCTCGAAGGTCCAGTCAGAGGTTAGGGTCTCGGCTGCATCGAGCGCCTCTCGGTCGTAAAGCAAACCGACCCAGAATGCCGGCAAGGCGCAGATGCGCCGCCACGGCCCGCCGTCGGCGCCGCGCATCTCCAGGAATTTCTTGAGACGTACGTCGGGGAACAGCGTCGATAGGTGGTTCGCCCAGTCGCCCATGCTGGGCAGACCGTCCGGGATGTCGTCGCGTGCGCCGCCCTGCATAAACTGCCGGAAGGTAATGTGCGTCATGTCGTGGTAGTGGCCGTCGCGGATGACGAAATACATCGGCGCGTCGAGCGCCCACTTCACGTAGTCGGCAAATCCGAACTCCGGTGAAAAGCAGAAGTCGAGCAGGCCGGAGCGCTGGTTGTCGGTGTCGGTCCAGATCTGTCCGCGCCACGACTGCAGCCCGTTGGGCTTGCCCTCCGTGAACGGCGAGTTGGCGAACAGCGCCGTCGAGAGCGGCTGCAGTTTCAGCGAAACCTGCATCTTGCGGCGCATGTCGGCTTCGCTCTCGAAATCGAGGTTCACCTGGATCGTGCAGGTGCGATACATCATGTCGAGGCCAAGCTTGCCCACCTTCGGCATGTAGCGCGTCATGATCTCGTAGCGCGATTTCGGCATCTTTGGGGTCTCGGCGAGCGTCCATTTTGGGCTGCCGCCCAGCCCCAGGAAGCGAATGCCGAGCGGCTCGGCGATCTGGCGCAGTTGCGCCAGATGAGCGTTGCCCTCACGGCAGGTCTGGTGGATCGTCTCGACCGGCGCGCCCGATAGTTCGAACTGGCCGCCCGGTTCGAGCGAGATGGCGCCCTGTCCGGTCGGCTCGACCAGCCCGATGATGCGCCCGTCGTCGAGGATCGGGTCCCAACCAAGCGTTTTCTGCATGCCTTCGAGAAGAGCGCGGATGCCGCGCTGCCCGCCATAGGGGACCGGGCTGTGGCCGTCGGTGTAGAAGGGAAACTTTTCGTGCTCGGTGCCGATGCGCCATTTGTCCTGGGGCTTGTTGCCTTCGGCAAGATGCGCGACCAGTTCGTCCACCGTCTCGATCGGCCGGGAATCCGTCGTGTCGCGCGCCATCGGCATTTTGCTCCGCCGGCCCATCGGCCGTGGGCCGCTTGATGGCCGAAATGAGGCGGGCCGGGCAAGCGAAAAATCCTGATCGTCGGGTCGAGGCGCGTTGACCTTCACCAATCTCCGATCGTCGCCTGCACCAGCGCCAGCGCGGCCACGGCCGCCGTGTCGGCCCTGAGGATGCGCGGACCGAGCGGGATGGCGGTCACGAACGGCAGTGATCGCAACCGCCGCCTCTCCTCCTCGGAGAATCCGCCCTCCGGGCCGATCAGGATCCCGAGTTTCCGCTCCGGGATCGCCTGCAGCGCGGGCAGGGGATTGTCGGTCGCCGCGTCCTCGTCGCAGAAAATGAGCCGCCGCTTTTTGTCCCAGGATGCGAGCAACCGATCGAATTTGATGGCTTCGGCAACCTCCGGAACAGCCAGGATGCCGCATTGCTCCGCGGCTTCGATCGCGTTCGCCGCCAGCCGGTCGGCGCCGACCCTGGCGTTCTGCGTGTGCTGCGTGATGACCGGCTGAAGCATGCCGGCGCCCATCTCGACGGCTTTCTGCACGAGATAGTCGAGCCGCCCCTGCTTGAGCGGCGCGAAGCAGTAGAGGAGGTCGGACGGCGCAGGCTGCGGCCGGACCTGCTCGACGGGAGTGAGCAGCGCAACCTTCTTGGACTTCGGCGCGACTTTCGCCCGCCACTCGCCGTCGCGTCCGTTGAAAACGAGAATTTCGCCGCCTTCCGCCAGGCGGAGGACGTTCAGCAGATAATGGCTATGCTCCGGCCCGGCGTCGAACTGGTCGCCCGCTTCGAGATCGTTCGCCACGAACAGCCGGTGCATCCTGTAATTCGCTCGCATCGGATGATCACTGTCGGCCGCAGGACAGATTGCCTTCCTCGCAATTCAGTTGCGCGTTCAACTGCTTGGTTTGAGCCTGGGTCAGCGCATCGCGGCATAAGGCGACGACCATGGGATTGACGCTGGCGCCCTCTGTGCCGGCTGTATCGAAATCGCATTGCGCGTCCCGGTAGGCGACCCATGCGCGCTGCGCCTTCTTGAGTTTGTCGAGGCCTTCCTTGCTCACATTCTTTTCCAAAGCGACGTATGTCTCGTTCAGCTTTTCGTCGAAAGCCTTAAAGTCTCGATCCGCGCAAAAATTCATGGACGCCTGGTCGAGGGCATTGTCGCAGTCGATGTCCTGAGCCAGAGCGCCGTGACTGGCCAACAGTGAAAACAGAAGCAAGGTGGCGGCGATCTTCATGGATTTTCCTCGGTTTGAGACAGTGGCCGGAAATCATAGCGCCAACGCTATCGGCGGCAATCGGCCTGCCGAAATCAAGCCCGGAGGAGCCTCCGCGGCGTAGACAATGGCGAAGGTCCTTAACGCCCGGTTGCAGTCCGATGGCTCCACACCGGCCGATAGCCCGTTCGCAGCGTGGCAATCGTCACCGCGGGCGTGAGCGCGCTAGGATCGCGCCAGACGACGCGCGGGATCGGTCCCATGTCGACATAGCCCGCGAAGGTCCAGCGCAGCGCACGGTGTTGCTCGATCGCGTAGGCGACGCCGCCATCGGATATCATCGCACCATCAGGAAGCGCCTCGATGTCGTCAGTGATAATACCAATCGCCCCTCCGCCGCTCGCCAGCCGCTCGCTGTGCAGCCGTTCGTCGATTTCCGCTGTTTTCGGCCTGGCGACTCCGAACGCCTTGCCAAAGCAATCCGCGAACTCTCGCGCCTTCTCTCGCCGGCAGAAGAAGCAGGGCCGGTGCCCGGCGGCGAGCGCCGTCACCTCGTCGAGGAAGAACAGGTTCGTCCAGCCCGCACCGCCGGATCGGCTGTTGCGTCCGAAGACGTCGCGCTTGCAACCCTGAAAATCGCAGTCGCAAATGATCCAGGCTTTTGTCGTCCAGCGCCGTTTGAGCAGCGTCTTTGTCGCCGGATCGTGGATGACGCCGCGATTCCCCGTGAACGACCCGCGCGCCGCCACGGCGTGGATCGCGCCGAAAGGGTCCACGCGGTTCTGCAGCGGCATGATCCTGCCTTTCAAATTGCCTGGCCCATGATATCGCTTCGACCGGCGTTTCGGCAAAAGGCTTCTCATGCGCGTTCTCGTCGTCCAGAATTTCGAGGGTACCGGCCTCGGGCAGCTCGCCAATGCACTTGCGGAAGCGGGCGCCGAGATCGACCTCAGGAAAGCTCATCGCGGCGAAGCCTTGCCGGGTTCGGCCGAAGCGCATGACGCCATCGTCATCCTTGGCGGCGGCCAGAATGCGCTCGACGACGACGATTTCCCCTACTTTCCCGCATTGCTGTCGCTCGCGCGCGATTTTCACGCCCGCGGCAAGTCCGTGATCGGCATCTGTCTCGGCGCCCAGCTTCTGGCGCGCGCTTTTGGCGGATCGAACCAGATCGGGGGCGCCAACGAGTTCGGCTGGCGCCAAGTGACCCTGACGGCGGCCGGCTCGACCGATCCGGTGCTCGGCGGCATGGGCCCGGCGTTCCCGATCTTCCAATGGCACGACGACACGTTCGGCATGCCTGCGGGGGCGACCCACCTCGCCACGAGCGCGGTCGCGCCGAACCAGGCCTTCCGGCTCGGACGCGCCACCTATGGCATCCAGTTCCATTTCGAGGCCGGCGTGGATTTGGTGCGCGAATGGAACGCCAGCTTCGCCGACCATCTCGGCGAACATCAGCCCGATTGGACGATCCGGTTCGAAGCTGAGGCAGCGATCCACGCGCCGCTTGCCGACCCTATCGGACGGGCGATCGCCCGCGCGTGGGTGGCGACGATTGCGTCGATCGCTTCGCTCCCGTCCGTGACATAAAGGCCACGTCGGCAATCCTTCTGCGCAGGCTCGCGCGATCCGCCTCGCTCGCGAGGTTTGGAGAGCCTAGAAGACCGGCGCTGCAGGGAACCGAGGGGACACCCGGTCATTTCAGCGCCAGGCATCGCAACGCATTTGTAACCGTGTTCGTGCAGGGATGGCCTTGGGACAAATTGGGGTTTTCGACGTGCGTTCAGCGCTACTGACTTTCGCCATGCTTATCGGTGTGATGTTGTGCGGCCTCGGCGTGTATTCGGTCGATGCGAGCGGCCACCAGCCGGTCGACGGCTACGGCGTGGTCGCCGCCACCAAATAAGTCAACGATCGTCTTCGACCTGTGGCCGCGGCAGCCTGCGGACATGCGTTCACGTCGATATGAAGCGCTTCTCGTCGCCGTCTATGACGAGGGCCGTCAGCATGCCCGTCCGATAGGCGCCGGTATCGATGCCGACGCGATTGGGTAGGATGGCGGGCGCCGGGACGATGGTGTGACCGTGGACGATTACCTTGGCATGAAGGCCGGCCTGGTCCAGGAAGCCTTCCCTGATCCAGACCAGGTCTTCCGGGTCCTGGCGGTT
This sequence comes from uncultured Rhizobiaceae bacterium, assembly GCA_964244725.1. Lineage (GTDB taxonomy): Bacteria > Pseudomonadota > Alphaproteobacteria > Rhizobiales > Rhizobiaceae > Kumtagia. The sequence continues at coordinate 50,219 of CAXTJQ010000020.1, read as the reverse complement.
GAGCGGCACGCCGGGCCGGATGCCCGCATGACAGAAGAAGAAGTCGCCGAAAGCGACGCTGAAGGGGCTGTTCCGTAGAAGCGCGATGTGACCTGTCGGCACGTTTTGCGCCAGCATCGCATGAAACGGTTCGAACGGATCGGAGCGTTGCTGGTCGAAGGTCACGCCGTAGGACCGCGCCGTCTCGATGCCGCCGAACCGCATGAACAGCGCGTCTGGATCGGGATCGTCGAGGAAATCGAGAAAGCCGAGATCATGGTTGCCGGCGAGCGTGAGGATGCGATCGTCGGACCGGGTGGCGGCGAGCAGGAAATCCAGCACCCCGCGCGAGTCCGGGCCGCGGTCGGTATAGTCGCCAAGATGGATGATACGCCAATCGATCGGTTCGTCGCGCTCGATATCGGCATGGATTTGACCATGCAGCGACGTCAGCAGGTCGAGCCGCCCATGGATGTCGCCTATGGCGTAGACGCGGAGGCCGCGAGGTCCGCGCGCGCTATGAAAATCGATGCGATCGGTCATCACGGTTTCTCTCGGGCGTCGCGTTCGAGGCGAGGCCGGTCCGTCATCGACGCGCAGAAGCGCGCGGGTAGGCGAGCCTGGCTCTTGCGCCATCAGGGACGACTGCGCAAGAAGCCTGGCGGTGCTGAACGGCCTTGCGCCGAATAGGTCGCGTTTGCCGCGATTTGCGGCTACTGCTGGGGTCAAGTCCGCGCGCAAGTGTTGCGGACTGGAAGACATTTGGGGGTCGGACGGAGGTGGAGGTGCGGTCGCAACCATCCGATGGCGAGGGCCATGTCGGGGCCACCGGAACGGTCATGGGGTTCCCGGCCTACCGGGAGCGCTCGGCCGCGCTGGGCGAAATCCACGCGCGCCCGCATCCGTTGGTCGAAAGGCCGCGCGTGCTGATCCAGCTCGCCTTCATGATCGAGGGCGGCTCCGGCGTCGACAAGGCGGTTCTCGGCGATCTTTCCCGTCGGCTGGGCGTCGCGCCGCCCGATCCGCAGGCGCGCCACCACGCCATGCGCCGTGGCAAGGGAACCTTGCGCTGGGAGCGTCACACCGAGTTCTCCACCTATCTCTGGGAGGCTCCGCTCGATCCGTCGGGCGCGATCGCCGAGGACTCGCCGTTTGGAAACGGTTTCAGCGTGCCGGGGACGGTCATTTCAGGCATTCGCCTGGAGATCCGCGAATGGACTCCAGCGGGCGAGGCGCTGATCGCGACCTTCGATCCCGCCAGCCTCTGCCACTCGCTGGTCGAAGGCGGGGACGCGGCCGTCGCGACCGATTTCAGGCAGGACGGTGATGGCCTGACGCGCATCGTCATCTTGGATCGGGCGCTGAAGCCGGCGCGCATCGGCGCGCTCGCGCAGCGGCTCCTCGAGATCGAGACCTACCGGACGCTCGCGATGCTGGGCCTTCCCCTGGCGCAATCGCTCTCGGGCCGGGTTCGGCGCATCGAGGATCGCCTTGCCGCGATCACGGCCGAAATGAAGGCGACGCCGCGCCGCAACAGTCAGGAATTGCTGGCCGAGCTCACCGAGCTGGCAGCCGAGCTGGAAGCCGACGCCGCGTCGAGCCTCTACCGATTCGGCGCGAGCCGCGCCTATGACGGCATCGTCCAGGAGCGCCTTCTCGCGCTGGCCGAGGAACCCATCGCCGGTTCTGAAACCTGGAGGGGCTTTCTGCAACGCCGGCTCGCGCCCGCCATGCGCACCTGCCGCTCGGTCGAGGAGCGCCAGGCGAGCCTGTCCGAAAAGCTCAGCCGCGCCACCACCCTGCTTCGCACATGGGTCGATGTCGAGGTCGAGCGCCAGAACCGCGACCTGCTGGCCTCCATGAACAATCGCGCCCGGATTCAATTGCGTTTGCAACAGACGGTCGAGGGGCTTTCCGTGGCGGCGGTGTCCTATTACATCATCGGCTTGATCGGATATCTCGCCAAGGGCCTTGTGCCGGATGGGCATTTCAAGCCCGAATATGTCACGGCGATTTCGGTGCCGGTCGTCATCCTCGGGGTCTGGTGGGCGGTCCGCCGCATTCGCCGGGCGCATGACGATGGCCACACACAATCGGGCTGAAGTGTTCATGCCGGCCGCCGAGTCGTCGTCGTTCCGATCGACGCTTCAGAAGGGACTCGACCCATGTCCGGGCTGGTGATGCCGGAACCTTGGGAGGCCACGATGCGCCGGCGCGGCGAGATCGCGGCGGCGCTGCGCGCCATCGTGCCGGGGGAGGGCGTGGTCGAAGCGCCGAACGAGATGCGCGTATTCGAGAGCGACGGCCTGACCGCCTACCGCCAGCTCCCGCTCGTCGTCGTCCTGCCGCGGACCACGGCACAGGTCTCGAAAATCCTGAGATATTGCGATGAAAACAAGGTCCGCGTCGTGCCGCGCGGGTCAGGCACGTCGCTGTCGGGCGGCGCGCTACCGCTTGAGGATGCCGTCCTGTTGGTGATGAGCCGGTTCAACGTCATTCTCGACATCGACCTGACAAACCGCGTCGTGGTGGCGCAGCCCGGCGTCACCAACCTCGGCATTACCACCGCCGTCGAACAGGACGGCTTCTACTACGCGCCCGATCCCTCGTCGCAGATCGCCTGCTCGATCGGCGGCAATGTCGCGGAGAACTCCGGCGGCGTCCACTGCCTCAAATACGGGCTGACCGCCAACAACCTGCTCGGCATCGAGATCGTGCTGATGAACGGCGAGGTGATCCGCCTCGGCGGCAAGCATCTGGACAGCGAGGGCTACGATCTTCTGGGGGTCATGACCGGTTCGGAAGGCCTGCTCGGCGTCGTCACCGAGGTCACCGTGCGCATCCTGAGGAAGCCCGAGACGGCGCGCGCGCTGCTGATCGGCTTTCCGACCAGCGAGCAGGGCGGGCAATGCGTTGCCGACATCATCGGCGCTGGCATCATTCCGGGCGGCATGGAGATGATGGACCAGCCGGCGATCCACGCCGCCGAGGATTTCGTCCACGCCGGCTACCCGCTGCAATGCGAGGCGTTGCTGATCGTCGAACTGGACGGCCCGGGCGTCGAGGTCGACCATCTGATCGGCCTGGTCGAGGCGATCGCCAATCGCAACGGCGCCACGACCTGCCGGATTTCGACCTCCGATCAGGAGCGCATGAGCTTTTGGGCCGGGCGCAAGGCGGCGTTCCCGGCGGTCGGCCGCATCTCGCCGGATTATTACTGCATGGACGGCACCATCCCGCGCAAGGAACTGCCCAAGGTGCTGGCCGGCATGCGCTCAATGTCGGAGCGCTACGGCTTGCGCGTCGCCAACGTCTTCCACGCCGGCGACGGCAATCTCCACCCGCTAATCCTCTACGACGCCAATAAGCCCGGCGAACTGGAAAGCGCCGAGGCGTTCGGCTCCGACATATTGCGGCTCTGCGTGAAAGTCGGCGGCGTGCTGACAGGCGAACATGGCGTCGGCGTCGAGAAGCGCGACCTGATGGGCGAGATGTTCAACGATGCCGATCTCGACCACCAGATGCGGGTCAAATGCGCGTTCGACCCGAACCACCTGCTCAATCCCGGTAAGGTCTTCCCGCAGTTGCGCCGCTGCGCCGAACTCGGCCGCATGCATATTTCCGGCGGAAAGTTGCCGTTCCCGGACATCCCGAGATTTTGAGGACGGCCGTCGCTTCCCTTGCCGTCGACGACGCCCGACAGTTTCGCTTTGGCTTCGTCTTTGCTGCCGGTATGATGGGTGAGGAGAAGCGATCGATGAACACGCATGTCGCCCCGCCGCCCGGTCGCCTTACCGCCGAAGAGTTCCGGGACTTCATCAAGGATCGTCCGCGCGAGGAACGCTGGCAACTGATCGACGGAGAACCGTTCCTCATGATGGCGCCTGCGACGGTCCGTCACCAGCTTATCGGCCGCAACCTGGCGCGGTTGCTTGACGCGGCTTTCGAGAGGACCAGACCCGAGTTGGTTGCCATACAGGAAGTTGGCCTGCGATTGGAAGGCCGGGAAGACTTTCGGCCTGTCGCGGACATCGTCGTCATCGATGCGCAAGTCGGCGCCGAAGTTTACGGCAGCCGCTTTCACCTCGCGGCGGAGGTTTTATCGCCGTCTAACACTATTGAACATATCAGCCGCAAGCGGACGCTCTACGCGCTAGCTCCCCACTGCCTTTATGTGCTGATCATCGCGCAGGACGACTATGCCGTTGAGCTCTGGTCGCGCGCGGACGAATGGCGGGGCCGCGTGTATCGCTCGCCGGACGACCTCTTGGAATTGCCGGAGTTTGAATTTACCTGCCGGGTGGCCGATATTTATCGCGGCGTTCAGTTCAAGTGAGCCGGATATGAATAAAGCGGGGAGAAGCGACCGATGAATACGCATGTCGCCTCGTCGGCTGGACGGCTTACCGCCGATGAATTCTGGGATTTCATCAAGGATCGTCCACGCGAGGAACGCTGGCAACTGATCGACGGAGAACCATTCGTGATGTCGCCGGCCTCGCGCCCGCACCAAAGGATCGGAGCGAACCTCATGCGTTTGCTGTGCGATGCTTTGGAAAAACATCGGCCCGACCTGGTCGCGATGCAGGAAGTCCCCATCCGACTGGATGCGTATTCCGACTTTCGAGCCGTCGCCGACGTGGCAATTGTCGATTTCGAAGTCGATGACGAAATTTACGGTACCGGATTTTATTTGGCGGCGGAAATTCTGTCGCCCTCGAATACCAGGGAGCACATCAGCCGCAAGCGAACGATTTATGCGCAGGCTCCCGATTGCGCTTACGTCCTGATCATCGCCCAGGATGATTTCGCGGTCGAACTCTGGTCGCGCGCGGATGCCTGGAAGGGCCGCGTGTATCGCTCGCCGGACGACCTCCTGGAATTGACGGATTTCGGCTTTAGCTGCCGGGTCGCCGATCTCTACCGCGGCACTCCCGTCAAGTGAGCCGCATCTGACCGCCTTTATTCCCGCCACGGCCGAAGAAGCCCGCGACATCGTCGCATGGGCCGCGTCTCACGGATCGCCGCTGGAGATCGTCGGCCATGGCTCCAAGCGCGGCATCGGCCGCCCGCTCCAGGCCGCACACACGCTCGACCTGTCCAAGCTCACGGGCGTGACGCTGTACGAACCCGAGGAACTGGTGCTTTCGGCCAAGGCTGGCACGCCGATCACCGACATCGAGGCGCTGCTTGCCGAATACGGCCAGCAACTGGCGTTCGAACCGCTGGACTATGGCCCGCTGCTCGGCGGCGAGGCGGGGCGCGGCACGATCGGCGGCGTGCTGGCCGGAAATCTGTCCGGCCCTCGCCGCATCAAGGCGGGCGCCGCGCGCGACCACATCCTCGGCATCAACGCGATCTCGGGACGCGGCGAGGTCTTCAAGTCCGGCGGACGCGTCGTTAAAAACGTCACTGGCTACGATATTTCCAAGCTGATGGCCGGCTCGTGGGGCACGCTGGCCGTGCTCACCGACGTGACGTTCAAGGTGCTGCCGGCTGCCGAAACCGAAACCACGATCGTGCTGCGCGGCCTGTTCGACGACGCCGCGGCCTCGGCGATGGCGCTCGCCATGGCGTCGCCGGCCGAGGTGTCCGGTGCTGCTCATCTGCCGCAAGGCGTTTCGGCGCGGCTTGGTGACGGCAGCACGGCAAGTGCATCCGCGACGCTGCTGCGCATCGAAGGGTTCGGCCCGTCCGTTGATTACCGCGTCGGTCATCTGACCTCGCTTCTGGGGGCGGGTCTGGCCGAAACCCTTTCCGGCGACGCATCGAAAAGCCTCTGGCGCGCCATCCGCGATTGCCGGCCCTTCGCTGAGGGTACGGAAAAGCCGGTCTGGCGGGTCTCGATGCCGCCGATGGCGACGCACGAAATGCTTCTGGCGCTCCGCATGGAAGTGGCGGTCGACGCGTTCTACGATTGGGCGGGCGGGCTTGCCTGGCTCCAAATGGAGAGCGATCCGGAAGCCGACCTTCTGCGAAACATGATCCGAAAATTCGGCGGCGGTCATGCGACCCTCGTCCGCGCGACGCCGGCGCATCGGGCCACGGCTGCGGTGTTCCACCCGCAACCGCCGCCGCTCGCCGCACTCTCGGCGCGCTTGAAGGAGCAGTTCGATCCGAAGGGCATCCTCAATCCGGGAAGAATGGGTTAGGGTCGCTTATCGAGGTGCGTAGAGGATTATCATGGACGCGAGCGAAATCGTAAGCTCGGACCCGGAAATCGTTTCGGGCGCCGTTGTTTTCAAAGGTACGCGTGTGCCCGTGGAAATGCTTTTCATCAATCTTGCAGGCGGGATGTCTATCGCCCAGTTCGTAGACAATTTTCCGACTGTCGAAATCGATCAGGTTGAAGCATTTCTTCAATTGGCTTCGGATGATGCGAAACGGCTCTACGAGAGAGCGGCGTGAAGGCAGTCATCGACGAATCAGTGCCTCGTGCCCTCGTCAGACTTCTACGCGTAGCCGGTTGCGACGCTCATGCGTTTCCAAGCGAGTGGAAGGGCCTTGCCAGTGGGGGTTTTCTGGCCGTCATCGAAGAATCCGAGTTCGGCTGCCTGATCACTTGCGACAAGAACATGGCATTTCAGCAGAATTTGAGCGTCTATGGCCTTCTGCTTGTTGTTCTGCCGTTTCAAAAGCTTGAAGTCTTGGCATCGCTGGTTGACGAGATCAGCGCCACGGTCAACACAGCGAACGATAAAAGCGTCTATGTGATAGCATCATCACGCTCCGATGAGCGGCAGTAGAAATGCAGACCACCTTTTCCCCCGCCCAGCTCGCCGATCCGCATGTCGCGGAATCGGAAAAAATCCTGCGCAAATGCGTGCATTGCGGCTTCTGCACCGCGACCTGCCCGACCTATGTCACGCTCGGCAACGAGCTCGATTCGCCGCGTGGAAGAATCTACCTTATCAAGGACATGCTGGAGAACGGCCGGCCCGCCGACAAGCAGATCGTCACCCATATCGACCGCTGCCTGTCCTGCCTCGCCTGCATGACGACGTGTCCGTCGGGCGTGAACTACATGCATTTGGTCGACCACGCCCGCTCGCATATCGAACAGACCTACCGCCGGCCGCTTGCCGATCGCCTGATCAGGTCGGTGCTGGCCTTCGTCTTGCCGCATCCGGTGCGGTTCCGGCTTGCGCTGAGAGTTGCGAGGCTTGGAAAGCCGTTCGCGACCGTCCTCAATCGCGTGACGGCGCTGAAACCGCTTGCCGCGATGCTCAAACTTGCTCCCGGCGCTATCCCGCCGGCGTCTCCGGTTTCCCGGCCCGGCAGCCATGCCCCGCGAGGGAAACGTCGCGGCCGCGTCGCGCTGCTCACCGGCTGCGCGCAGTCGGTGCTGGATCCCGGCATCAACGAGGCGACCGTTCGCCTGCTGATACGGCTCGGTGTGGAGGTGATCGTCCCACAAGGCGAGGGATGCTGCGGCGCGCTGGTGCATCATTTGGGCCGCGAGGACCAGGCGCTGGCGTCGGTACGGCAAAACGTCGACGCCTGGACGCGCGAACTCGACAATGGTGACCTTGACGCGATCGTCATCACGGCGTCCGGCTGCGGCACGACGATAAAGGATTACGGCTTCATGCTGCGCCTCGATCCGGCCTACGCCGAAAAGGCCAGGCGCGTCTCGCAGCTCGCCAGAGACGTCACCGAATATCTCGCGACCCTCGAGCTGCCGGCGCCGGTCGTCGAGGCCGGCATGACGGTGGCCTATCACTCCGCCTGTTCGCTGCAGCACGGCCAGAAGATCACGCGTCAGCCGAAAGAACTGCTCGCCAAGGCGGGCTTCGTCGTCAGGGAGCCGCGAGAAGGACATTTGTGCTGCGGCTCGGCCGGCACCTACAACATCATGCAGCCGGAGATTTCCGCGCAGCTTCGCGACCGCAAGATCGTGAACATCGAGGCGACCGGCGCGTTGTTGATCGCCACCGGCAATATCGGCTGCATCACCCAGATCGCCTCGGCGTCGAAACTGCCGATCGTCCATACGGTCGAACTGCTCGATTGGGCCTATGGCGGTCCGAGACCGGCGGCTCTGACCATCTGACAGACATCATACAAGCTCACGCCGCGTCTTCCAACGAAAGCTGCGCCGTGATCTTTGTTTAAGGAACCCGAATGACGCCGGCATGGTCCCTCTCGATCAGGCCCGCTTCAATCAGGCCGACGACATCGGCATGTACGCCGCGATAATCGCGCGCGAGCGCTTTGGACAGCCCGCGAATGGACGACAGGCCGATCTCGCGCAGTCTGCCGAGCAAGCGCCAACGATTCGGCGTCAGAACCGCAAACATGAGTTCGACATTGGCAAACGAAATCGAGGCTGCTTGCGGCGTGAAGTCGCCGCCGTCGATACGTCGCGCAGCCTCGCGTACGTCGGCGAAGAACGTGTCAAGATCTTTGACATTCACCTTAAGTTCGGTCATCAGCCAACTCCTTCAGGACATCGGCGGTGAAATCGGCAATCAGCGTGTCCAGTGCCCTGAAGTCATAGCGCTCCTCAAGTTCACGATGATGGCGGTGGTCGCCTTTTCCTGCTTCATTGTCGTATCCGATCACCCGTTCGCCTGCGCGTCCGAGAAAAGCGAGTATTTGAGCGCGTGAGGGCTCTTGCGTCGCAGCAGGCAGTTTCCACACGCGAATCTGCAAAATCCATCCGCCCGAAAAGAGTATCTTTTCGGACAGAATAACTGATGCCACATTTCGCATATGCTAGATAGTGCATGGTGGCCGATCTCGCCAAGCGCGCTTTTCCCTCCAGCAAAAAGAAGGGCAGCGCGACCCATCGCGCTGCCCTTCGCCTTGGCGCAAGCGGCCCCCACCGCTTCGCAGCGGGCGCGCTTTTTCAGCGTCGCCCGAATGTCAATTTCAGGTTATAGAACAATAACTTGTGTTCCGACTTCGACTCTTTCGTAGAGGTCGACGATGTCCTCGTTGCGCAGGCGGATGCAGCCCGAGGAGACGTTGGTGCCGATCGTCCACGGCGCGTTGGTGCCGTGGATGCGGTAGAGCGTCGAGCCGAGATACATGGCGCGCGCGCCGAGCGGATTGGCGGGTCCGCCATCCATGTAGGCGGGCAGGAAGCGGCCCTTTTCGCGCTCGCGGCTTATCATTTCCGAAGGCGGTCGCCATTCGGGCCACACTTTCTTCTGCGTGATCGTCTCCTTGCCCGTCCAGCCGAAGCCTTCCTTGCCGACGCCGACGCCGTAGCGCCGGGCCCGGCCGTTGCCTTCGACGAGATAGAGGAACTTGGCCCCGCTATCGATGACGATCGAGCCGGCCTTCTCCGGCCCGGAATAGTCGACCTGCTGTGGCAGGAACACCGGGTCCATCCGCGGCTGGAGCTCCCTGCGCGGTGGCGAAGGCAGCGCCGCGGTGCGCACGGGATCGGGCGCGAACAGCCCGAACAGGCCGCCGTTCGACTTGCGCCGCACGGCGCGAGGCTGCAGCTGCGCCGGCGCGGAATAGGCCTGGTCGCGCCGAAGGGCGCGGCCGGGTTTCTGGCCGAGCTGGATGACCCATGGCGCCGACAGGTCTGGACTGACGATCACGGGCGGCCGCTCGCGGTAGCGGTCGCCCGCGCTTGCCGGAAGCGATGCGAGGCAGAGCGAGGCTGCCGTGGTCAGGAGAAGGAGTTTGCTGTTCATCATGCGGACACTCGGACAAGGAACCCTGAAACGGACGGACGATCCCGTCATGTCCGTGACATTGGTCCGAAGGGGCAACCGATTGGTGAATCGGATTGCTTCCAAAGCGCTGTTTTCCGTAAAGCTTTCGGTGTGGTTACCGCGTCGTGCAGGAAGCTGGTTAAGCCCGGGTCAACGCGGTTCGCCCGCATAGCGACTGTTTTCGCGAAGGAATTGCGATGAGCGGATTGGTCGAAGGCTTGGACGGCCGGATGCGCTGCGCATGGGGGAGTTCGACGCCGGACTACCAGCGCTATCACGACCATGAATGGGGCCGTCCTGTCGCCGACGACATCCGGCTGTTCGAGAAGATCTGCCTCGAAGGGTTCCAGTCCGGCCTGTCCTGGCTCACCATCCTGCGCAAGCGCGAAAATTTCCGCGCTGCCTTTGCGGGCTTCGATTTCCGCCGGGTCGCGGCGTTCGGCGCGGCCGACATCGAGCGCCTGCTCGGCGACACCGGCATCGTCCGCCACCGCGGCAAGATCGTCTCGACGATCAACAATGCGCACCGCGCGATCGAGATGGTGGCGGAGGCGGGGTCGCTCGCGGCCTGGTTCTGGCGGTTCGAGCCGGGCGACGCCGATCGCCCCGCGCCGCTCGACCATGCCGCGCTCGTCGCCATGCCGAAGACCGAGAGATCGACTTTGATCTCCAGGCGGTTGAAGGAACGCGGCTGGACCTTCGTCGGCCCGACGACCGTCTACGCCTTCATGCAGGCCATGGGCTTGGTCAACGACCACATCGAAGGCTGCCATTGCCGCGCGCAGATCGAGGCCGAACGCGCGAGGTTCAAGCGACCGGTGGTGAAGAGCGACGCCAATCCTCTCTCCGGACGGGGGCTTTGAAACCGCCGCCGCAGCCATCGGAAGCGCCTATGGCGCTTTTGAAAGTTGAACAGGCCGGGTCGCTGCCGCAGGCAGCGGGCGCCCGGCAAGGTTTCCGCGGGGGCGGACGGAGAGGGGGAACGCGTCAGAGATCAAGGCTGACGAGGAATTGAGACGACGTATACGGTCCATCGCATGTCACCTCAAACCAGCAGACTGTGCCCCGACAGCATGAAGGCCGCGAGCACGAGCGCCACGGAGGCCATTGCCGGATAGAGCACCAGCAGCATGGCCAGGACAGTCCGAGTCAGCATGCCACTCTCTGAAGCGTCTGCCGTCTTCACGACCGGGCCGAAGCCGACGACGCCCTTGGAGAACGTGCCGGAGGGTGCGCTGCGGGGGCGCGGCGCGAAGCGGGTCTCGGTGGTATTCTTGACGAGGGCCGTCATTGTCTTTGCTTTCGCTGCTTTCCGATGGCGCCGCTTGTGTCAGGCGTGCGTTTCCGCCGCGTGCCGCGCCGTCGATCTCATGTTTCGGTTTAGTTTCGGATTTGGGGCGAGGAAGGGCCGGAATAAGGCGAATTTCCTCTTTTTCCAATGATCCGGCCACAGGCGTTAACAAAGGGTTAACCATAGCTCCTCTTGGCGTTTCAGCCTCGCTCGGCGGCCTGCCATGACGAAAGGACCTGTCCGACCTTCGCTTTCGGTTGGCGACAAACGAAAGCCCGCGGCCCAAATCGTAAAAGACCGTTCAGTTTTGCGCGCCCATGCGCTAGGACACGCGCGCCTCAGACAGGCGAAAGCGCGAAGAACATCGGAACGATCATGGCAGCGACGCAAAAGACGAAGGCCAGGCTGCCGCGCGGTTTTGCCGACCGCTCCGCGGGGGACATCCGCGCGCTCGAAACGATGATGGGCAAAATCCGCGCCGTCTACGAGCTTTACGGCTTCGAGCCGGCCGACCAGCCGATGATCGAATACACCGACGCGCTCGGCAAATTCCTGCCCGACCAGGACCGGCCCAACGAAGGCGTGTTTTCCTTCCAGGACGACGACGAGCAATGGCTGTCGCTGCGCTACGATTTGACCGCGCCGATGGCCCGCTACGTCGCGGAGAATTACGAAAAGTTGCCGAAACCGTTCCGGTCGTACCGCTCGGGCTGGGTGTTCCGCAACGAGAAGCCCGGCCCGGGGCGTTTCCGCCAGTTCATGCAGTTCGACGCCGATACGGTCGGCGCGCAGGGCGTCGCCGCCGACGCCGAGATGTGCATGATGATGGCGGATGTCATGGAGGCGCTGGGTTTTGCGAAGGGCGAGTACGTCATCCGGGTCAACAACCGGAAGGTCCTGGACGGCGTGCTGGAAGCCATCGGGCTTGGCGGCGACGAGAACGCCGGGAGAAGGTTGACGGTGCTGCGGGCTTTGGACAAATCCGACAAGCTTGGTCGTGAAGGTGTGGACCTTTTGCTTGGCCCAGGACGGTGGGACGGAGGCAAAGAAGGGGAAGGGGACTTTACGAGGGGTGCTCGCCTGAGGCCCGAGCAAATTGATCGCCTGCGCGGATTGCTGATTTCGAGTGGCGGGGCTGCGATTCTTGCTGATAAGGGTTGGGCGACTCCTGCCGAGATCTCCGCCGGGGTCGTTCCCGGCACGTCTCAATACTATTCGAACATGCAGCTTTGCAGAGACATGCACACATTCGCAGTGGAGCGTGGTGCGCGCACGGACGGCATTGATGAACTGTTAGGCATTGCTGAACTGGTCGATGCAGCCGGCTATGGTCCCGATCGGATCATAATAGATGGCACGGTCGTCCGTGGTCTCGAATACTACACCGGCCCGGTGTACGAAGCCGAATTGCTGGCCGAAATCCCGAACGAGGATGGCGTCGTCGTGCGCTTCGGATCGGTCGGCGGGGGTGGGCGCTACGACGGCCTCGTCTCGCGCTTCACCGGCCAGCCCGTGCCCTCGACCGGCTTCTCGATCGGCGTCTCGCGCCTACTGACGGCGCTGAAGAATCTCGGCAAATTGGATGCGTCGGATGTGGTCGGCCCGGTCGTCGTACTGGTCATGGACCGCGGTACGGAAAGCCTCGGCCGCTATCAGAAGATGGTTGCCGAACTGCGCGGCGCGAAGATTCGCGCCGAAATGTATCTCGGCGGCTCCGGCATGAAGCCGCAGATGAAATACGCCGACCGGCGCGGCGCGCCTTGCGTCGTGATCCAGGGCGGCGATGAACGGGCGAGGGGCGAGGTCCAGATCAAGGACATGGCGCTCGGCGCCGAGCTTTCGAAGGACATCGCCGACAACGCCGCCTGGCGCGAGGGCCGCCCGGCGCAGTTCTCGGTGTCGGAGAGCGAACTGGTCGAGGCAGTGCGCAAAGTGCTCGCCGCGCAAGCGGCGGAGCGCGCCAAGTGACGGTCTCGACGCGATCCCTCCCCCGCTGGGGGAGGGTGGTCGCGCAGCGACCGGGCGGGGTGCGTGCGGCAGCGCGCGACATCGTCCTCGGGTCACGCCTTGCAGCGCCGAACATTGACGATGTAGCGTCTCGGATCGCGTCGGGTGTTGCCGCGCCGGCTCCGCGCCGATCGGGTTTGCCGATCGACTCCATCCCGGCTGGGCAGATTGCGCGTGGCGCTGTCGTCCGTGCGGGATCGGATCGGCGAGCCCGAGGCAGGACATACTTCCTTCCCATGTTCTCCGTCCATGTCACATGATTCCCTCGCTTGCCCCCGCCATCCTCGCCCTCTTCGCCGACCGCCACGCCGGCCTCGTCGAGGTGGCGATCCTCCAGCCGGCCGATCCGTTCCTCGACATGGCGGGCGAGGATTTGCGCCGTCGCATCTTCCTGACCGAAAGCGAGACCGGGCAGACGCTATGCCTGCGGCCTGAATTCACCATTCCCGTCTGCATCGACCATATTGCCGCGCAATCCGGCGCGCCGCGCCGCTATGGCTATCTCGGCGAGGTCTTCCGCCAGCGCCGCGAGGGCCGTGCGGAGTTTTTCCAGGCCGGGATCGAGGACCTTGGCGATGCCGACACCGCGACCGCCGATGCGCGGATCGTCGCCGATGCGCGGGCGCTGCTCGATCTCGCCTTGCCGGACATTGGCCTCACCGTGACGCTCGGCGACCAGGCGGTCTTCGAGGCGGTGCTCGAGGCGCTTGGCCTCCCGCGCGGCTGGCAGAAACGCCTTGCCCGCGCCTTCGGCGCTCCGGACATGCTGGCGGCCGCCCTCGACGATCTCGCCAATCCGCCCAAAAAGCGCAATCTCGACCAGTCGGCCTCGCGCCTCGTTGCTTCGCGCGACCGCCCGGCGCTGGCTGCGCATCTGGAAAAGCAGATGGAGGTGGAAGGTCTCTCGCCGGTCATCGGCCGCACGCCCGACGAGATCGCGCGGCGCCTGATCGAGAAGGCCGAACTCGGCGCCGTGCGGCTCGCCGACGAGGCCTTCGCCGCGTTGAGGCAATTCCTGGCGATTCGGGCGCCGCTCGAAACGGCCGCCGACACGCTGGCGCGCTTCGCCGGTGAGGCGGAACTGCATCTCGACGCCGCCCTCGATCTTTTCCGCCGACGCGCTGCGATCGTCGCCGCTCAAGGTCCCCGCGGCGCCGTCGTCTATGATGCGGCCTTCGGCCGTCCGCTGGATTACTATACCGGCATGGTGTTCGAGATCGCCGCGCCCGGCGCCGCCCAGCCGCTTGCCGGCGGCGGCCGCTATGACCGCCTGCTGACGCTGCTCGGCGCAAGGGAGGCGATCCCCGGCGTCGGCTTCTCCGTCTGGCTCGACCGCATCGAGAAGGCGCGGGGCGGAGCGTGATCTTGCAAGATCGCCTTTGTGGATACTGCCGCATGCCCCCTCCACCATGCTTCGCATGGTCCCTTGCCGGGGCGAGCCGCTTGTCTCGCCCGTCCTTCGGACCCCCCGCTTCGCGGGGGAGGATCAGCGGCAACGTTGGCGCGACCTTGATCTTCCCCCGTTCACGGGGGAGGGGGACCATGCGAAGCATTGTGGAGGGGGCGAGGAACCAAGATCGGGTTAGCCCATGACCGTCACCATCGCCATCCCCTCCAAGGGCCGGCTGCGCGAACAGGCGCTGGAGGTCATGCTTGCCGCTGGTCTCAAGGTCACGCTGCCGGGCGAAGAGCGCAAGTACCGCGCCCGCATCGAGGGCCGCGACGACATCGAGATCGCCTTCCTGTCGGCCTCCGAGATCGCCGGCGAACTTGGCGTCGGCGGCGTCGATCTCGGCATCACCGGCGAGGACCTGCTGCACGAGAGCCGCGCGGACTGGGCGGAGCGCACCGAAATCGCCGCCCGCTTGGGTTTCGGTCGTGCGGACGTGGTCGTGGCGGTTCCGGAGGTCTGGCTCGACGTCGAGACCATGACCGACCTCGACGATGTCGCAGCCGATTTTCGCCTGGCGCACGGCCGCCGCCTGCGCATCGCGACGAAATACTGGCGGCTGACGCAGCAGTTCTTTTCGGCCAAGCACGGCATCCAGGTCTACCGCATCGTCGAGAGTCTGGGCGCCACCGAGGGCGCCCCGGCCGCCGGTTCCGCCGACGTCATCGTCGACATCACCACCACCGGCTCGACCTTGCGGGCTAACCATCTGAAGGTGCTGTCCGACGGCGTGATCCTGGAGTCGCAAGCCTGTCTCGTGGCGTCTCGTAAGACGCGTGGCGGGGCGGATACGGCGACGATCGCCGAAATCACGGCTGCAATTTCAAACGCAGTCCCCGGATGATCGTCCCCAGTTCCCGGCATTCCTCCTGTCTTGCGCTGTTCCTGCGCCAGGCCAGCGCGATCGTGCGCGAGGGCGCTGGTTCGGCGAAGGACACGATCTGGAGGTCGGAAACCGATTGGTTCGGGCCGGTCGCCATTTCGGGGATCAGCGTGATGCCCAGCCCGTGGCCGACCATTTGCAGGAGTGTCGTCAGGCTCGTCGCGCCATAATTGGTCAGCGTCGAGGGCTTGACGCTGCCGCACAGCTTCAGCGCCTGGTCGCGCAGGCAGTGGCCCTCCTCGAGCAGCATCAGCCGTTCCAAAACCGGGCTTTCAGGCGCCACCGGCGGCGAAACGAAATCGGCGTCGCCGGCCGGCACGGCCAGGAAAAAGCGATCCTCGAACAAGGTTTCGTGGACGAGGCCTGGAAAGTCGAGCGGCAGCGCGGCCACGAAACAGTCGATGCGGCCTGCGGTCGCTTCGGTCATCAGCGTCATGGTCACGGCCTCGCGCAGTTCGAGTTGCAGGCCGGGATAGCGCAACTTCAGGTCGGGCAGCACCTGCGGCAGCAGATAGGGCGCGACCGTCGGAATCATGCCGATGCGCAGCCGGCCCTGCATCGCCGGCCTGCCGCGCCGCGCCAACAGTTCGATCTCGCGGATCTGATCGAGAATCTTTTCGATGCGCGGTCGAAGCGCTTCCGCCTCCTCGGTCAGTCGCACACCGCGTCCCCCGCGCTCGAACAGCTTGCAGCGGAGCCGCTCTTCCATTTCGCCGATTTGCGCGGAAAGGGCAGGTTGGGTGACGCCGGTCAGGGAGGCGGCGCGGCCGAAATGCAGCGTGTGCGCCAAGGCGTCGAAATAGGTCATCTGGCGGACGGTGATATTTGTCATAACCGGAAGCTATCAAAGAAATCACGAAAGGCAATTTGCCATTATGGAACGAGGGCGATAGACCTGAGTATTGCAGCTCGCTCGAAACCATTGGTCGCCACCCTGGCGTCCCGCTATCAACGATATTGACACTACGGAAACGACAATCGACGGAGAACACCATGGACGCGAAAGTTGACGACAAGATCGGCGGCAAGTGCCCCGTGGCGGGCGGTATGCGCGCCCGATCGAACCGCGACTGGTGGCCGGAGCGACTCGACCTGCAGATGCTCCACCGCAACTCGCCGCTGTCGGATCCGATGGGCGAGACGTTCAACTACGTGAAAGAGTTCGAGAGCCTCGACCTCAACGCGGTGATCAAGGACCTGCATGCGCTGATGACCGAGTCCCAAGCTTGGTGGCCGGCCGATTTCGGGCACTACGGCGGCCTGTTCATCCGCATGGCGTGGCACAGCGCGGGCACCTATCGCACCACCGACGGCCGAGGCGGCGCGGGGGCCGGCCAGCAGCGCTTCGCCCCGCTCAATTCCTGGCCCGACAATGCCAACCTCGACAAGGCGCGCCGGCTGCTCTGGCCGATCAAGCAGAAATATGGCCGCAAGCTTTCCTGGGCCGATCTGATGATCCTCACCGGCAACGTGGCGCTCGAATCGATGGGCTTCAGGACCTTCGGCTTCGCCGGCGGCCGCGCCGATGTCTGGGAGCCCGAGGAACTGTTCTGGGGTCCCGAGGGAAGCTGGTTGGGCGACGAGCGCTACAGCGGCGAGCGTCAGCTCGCCGAGCCGCTCGGCGCGGTGCAGATGGGACTGATCTACGTCAACCCGGAAGGGCCGAACGGCAACCCGGACCCGATGGGCTCGGCGCGCGATATCCGCGAAACCTTCTCGCGCATGGCGATGAACGACGAGGAAACCGTCGCGCTGATCGCCGGCGGCCATACGTTCGGCAAGACCCATGGCGCGGGCGATCCCTCTTTCGTTGGCGTCGACCCGGAAGGCGGCGGCGTCGAGGACCAGGGCCTCGGCTGGAAGAGCAAGCATGGCACGGGCTTTGGCGGCGACACGATCACCGGCGGTCCGGAAGTCACCTGGACGCAGAAGCCGACGCAGTGGAGCAACCTTTATTTCGACAACCTGTTCGGTCACGACTGGGAGCTGACCCGAAGCCCCGCCGGCGTCCAGCAATGGCGGGCCAAGGGCGTGGAGCCCTCGATCCCCGACGCTCACGACCCGGAAAAGAAGCATCTGCCGACGATGCTGACCTCCGACCTGGCGTTGCGGGTCGATCCGGCCTACGAAACCATATCGCGGCGCTTCCATGCGAACCCGGATCAGTTCGCGGATGCCTTTGCCCGCGCCTGGTTCAAGCTTACCCATCGTGACATGGGGCCGAAGGTGCGCTACCGCGGGCCGCTCGTTCCGCAAGAGACGCTGATCTGGCAGGACCCGATCCCGGCCGTCGACCACCCGCTGATTGACGAGCAGGACATCGCCGCGCTGAAGGCGAAAATCCTCGCATCCGGACTTTCGGTTCAGGAACTGGTCTCGACGGCATGGTCGTCTGCCTCGACGTTCCGCCGCTCCGACAAGCGCGGCGGCGCCAACGGCGCGCGCATCCGCCTCGCGCCGCAGAAGGATTGGAAAATCAACCAGCCGGAGCAGCTTGCGACCGTTCTGCGGAAACTCGAGGCGATCCAAAGCGAGTTCCATGCGATGCAGACCGGCGACAAGAAGGTCGCGCTGGCCGATCTGATCGTTCTCGGCGGCGGCGCCGCGATCGAGAAGGCCGCGCGCGACGCTGACGTTTACGTGACGGTTCCGTTCACGCCGGGACGGATGGACGCCTCGCAGGAGGAGACCGATGCGACCTCCTTTGCGCCGTTGGAGCCGCGAGCCGACGCGTTCCGCAATTATCTAAGCGGCAAGCAGTTCATGATGCCCGAGGAAGCGATGGTCGATCGCGCGCAGTTGCTGACGCTGACCGCCCCGGAGATGACGGTCCTGATCGGCGGCTTGCGCGTGCTGGGCGCCAACGCCGCCAACGCCAACCACGGCGTCTTCACCCACGAGCCGGGGACCTTGACGAACGATTTCTTCGTCAATCTTCTCGACATGGCCACTGTATGGCAGCCCATGGCCGGCGCGGACGGACTGTACGAAGGGCGCGACCGTAGCACGAACCAGCTCAAATGGACCGGCACGCGCGTCGACCTGATCTTCGGTTCGCACTCGCAATTGCGCGCCTTCGCCGAAGTGTACGGCTGCGCCGACGCCAGGGGCAAGTTCGCGATGGACTTCGTCGCCGCATGGACCAAGGTGATGAACGCCGACCGGTTCGACCTCGTGTAAAAACTGTCGTAGGCGCGGTCAGACGTATACGGCCTGATCGATCCCGGCCGTCTTCGTTTGTCGCCCTTGCGCGGCCACCCTCAAATTGCGATGCCGTTTTAAGGAGAACGATCGACCGAAGATCGGCGAAGGGGAGGAATCAGTGGATTTGTTTTCTTTGAAGGGCGAGGTCGCTTTCGTCACCGGCGCGGGCAGCGGCATCGGGCAGGCGATCGCTATCGGGCTCGCCGAAGCCGGCGCCGACGTCGCCTGTTTCGGTCATGACAGCAAGGGCGGTCTGACCGAAACCGCCCGGCGCATCGAGGCGCTCGGCCGTAAGGCGTTGGCCTGCCTTGGCTCGGTAACCTCCGAGGCCGAAATCAGCGCGGCGGTTGCTGAAACCGAGGCGCGGCTCGGCGCATTGACCGTCGCAGTCAACAACGCCGGCATAGGCGGCGCCGGCGCGGCCGAGACTCTCGAACTGGCCACCTGGAAGCACCTCTACGACGTGAACGTCGCCGGTGTGTTCCTGTGCTGCAAGGCCCAGGCCGGCGTCATGCTGCCGCGCCGAAAAGGCTCGATCGTCAACATCGCGTCGATGTCCGGATCGATCGCCAACCGCGACCTCGCCCAGGCGCACTACAATTCCTCCAAGGCGGCGGTCATCCACCTGTCGAAGAGCCTTGCGATGGAATGGTCGGATCGCGGTGTTCGCGTGAATTCGGTCAGCCCCGGCTACACGCTCACGCCTATGAACCGGCGGCCGGAAGTCGCCAACCAGGTGAAAATCTTCGAGCGCGACACGCCGATGGGTCGCCTGGCGATGCCCGAGGAAATGGTCGGTCCGGCCGTATTCCTCGCCGCCCGCGCGTCGAGCTTCGTCACCGGCGCCGATCTTCTCGTCGATGGCGGCTACGTCTGCTGGTAGCAGGCCTCCATTCCGCGCGTCGCATTTGCCCTCGCGCGCGGGGCCATGCTAGCAGGATCGCGACCGGGTCAACCGAAACGGGCAACCGAGCATGAGACTTGGCGGACGATTGGCTGCGGCCGTCGCGGTGCTGGACGATATCGGCCGCCGCCACCGGCCTGTCGCTGATGCGCTGAAGGACTGGGGTCTGTCGCATCGCTTCGCCGGCTCCGGCGACCGCGCCGCGATCGGCAACATCGTTTACGACGCGCTACGGCGCAGGCGTTCGGCTGGTTGGCTTTTCGATGCCGAGACGCCCCGCGCGATCGGTTTCGGCGCGCTGATCCTGGAATCCGGCGAAACGCCCGAAAGCCTCAATGTCGCGCTCGAAGGCGACCGTTTCGCGCCCGAGCCGTTGACGGCAGACGAGATGGAGACGTTCGCCGCGCGCAAACTGGACGACGCGCCGGACGCCATTCGAGCCGACTGCCCGGATTGGTGCGCTCCACTGCTCGAAGAAACCTTCGGCGACGCCTGGATCGGCGAAGCGCATGCGCTCGCGGCGCGGCCTCCGCTTGACCTGCGCGTCAACACGATCGCGTCGACGCGCGAAAAGGTTCGCATCGACCTTGCCGACACCGGCGCGGTCGACACGAAATTGGCGCATGCCGGGCTGCGGATCGCGCCGATCCAGGTGAACGGTCGCCACCCCAACGTCCAGGTCGAGCCGTCCTTCCAGAAGGGCTGGTTCGAGGTTCAGGACGAGGGGTCCCAGGTCGTGGCCGAACTCGCCAACGCCGGACCGGCGATGCAGGTGCTGGACTATTGCGCCGGCGCCGGCGGCAAATCCTTGGCGCTGTCCGCGTCGATGGACAACAAGGGGCAGATCTTCGCCTACGACAGCGACAAGGCTCGGCTGGCCCCGATCTTCGACCGCATCCGCCGCGCCTGCGCGCGCAACATCCTGGTCTGTTCGAAAGCATCGGAACTTGTGCGCTTGCGCGACACGATGGACCTCGTGCTCGTCGACGCGCCGTGTACCGGCAGCGGCACATGGCGGCGTCGGCCGGACGCGAAATGGCGGCTGACGGTCAGACAACTCGATGTGCGCAAAAGCGACCAGGCGCGAATCCTGGCCGAGGCCGCGGCCTACGTCCGGCCGGGCGGCATGCTGGCCTACGTGACCTGTTCGGTCTTCCGGCAGGAGAATGGCGACCGCATTGCCGCTTTTCTCCAGGAAAACGGCGCCTTCGAGCCGCTCGACCACGCGGCGCTTTTCGAGAGCCGTTTCCCGGGCCGCTCGGACATGGTCACGATCACGGATCTGGGCATTGGGCTGTCCCCATTGCGCTCGTCCACGGACGGATTTTTCTTCGCCGCGCTTCGTCGTCGGAGGTAGTGTCGAATGTCGAGCCGCGCCCGCCTTGTCGTCTTCGTCGTCGTGATTCTGGCCTGCGGCATGTTGATCGGCAGCCTGACCCTGCCTGGACCATGGTACGACGCTCTGAACAAGCCCTGGTTCAATCTGCCGAACTGGGTTTTCGCCCCCGCCTGGACGGTGCTTTACGTGCTGATCGGGATCGCCGGCTGGCGCGTCTGGGACCGCGCCCGCGCGTTATCGCTGAAAATCCTCTGGGTCCTGCAACTCGTCGTCAATTTCAGCTGGACGCCGGTTTTTTTCCGCGCGCAGCGAACCGACTTGGCGCTGGTGGTGGTCTTGTCGTTGCTCGTCCTGGTGGTCGCGTTCATCGGCGCCGCCTGGCGGCGAGATCGCATCGCCGCCAGGCTGTTCGTCCCCTATGCGGCCTGGGTCGCTTTCGCCTCGCTGCTGAATGCCGCTATCCTGGTTTTAAACTGATGGCTCCGATTGCTGCAACGCAGCAATTGGGATTGCGCCTCTCAAAACCCTTTGCGATAACCGCCGCATTGTCGCGAAAGCCCGAGCCCATGGCCGCCAAGATCATTCCGAACGCCGATTTTGACGAGCGTGTCCGCTCTTCCTTCGCGCGGCAGGCCGTCATGACGACGATCGGCGCGGAATTGACCCTGGTCACGCCGGGCATCATCGAGATCGAGATGCCGTTTTCGCAGACCCTGACGCAGCAGCATGGTTTCCTCCACGCCGGCGTCATTTCGACGGCTTTGGATTCGGCTTGCGGATACGCGGCCTTCTCGCTTGTGCCGGAGAATGCGGCGATCCTGACCATCGAGTTCAAGGTCAACCTGCTTGCGCCCGGACGCGGCGATCGCTTCCTGTTTCGCGGCTCGGTGACCAAGCCTGGCCGCACCATCATCGTCGCCGACGGACAGGCCTACGCTTTCGCGCCGGATGGCGAGGCCAAGCTGATCGCCACGATGACCGGCACGATGATGATCGTGACCGGCCGCGGTGGGCTGGAGGGCTGAGGCGTGGAACTCGCGAGCCTCGGCGGCAAGTCCGTCCTCTTCGTCATGGCGACGACCCAGGAATACGGCCCGCATCTGGCGCGGCTGTTCACCCCCTTGACCACCGGCGTCGGCCCGGTCGAGGCCGCGATCGGCCTGTCGGTCGCCCTCGCCGAGTTGAAGCTGACCGCCACCTTGCCGGATCTGGTGGTCTCGCTCGGCTCGGCCGGTAGCCGCCGGCTGAAGCGCACCGAGATATTCCAGGTCTCGTCGGTGCTCTATCGCGATATCGACGCGTCGCCTTTCGGGTTCGAGCCGCACACCACGCCCTATCTCGACCTTCCCGCGACGATGGAATTGCCGCTGCGCATCCCAGGCATCGCCGAGGCCAGCACGTCGACCGGCGCGCGCATCGTCGCAGGGCCGGTCTTCGACACGATCCCGCAGGACATGGTCGAGATGGAGACCTTCGCCTGCCTGCGCGTCTGCCAGACCTTCGGGGTTCCGCTGATCGGCCTGCGCGGAATTTCCGATGGCGACACCGATGTCGGCGGCATTCACGACTGGGAGGAATATCTCCACGTCATCGACGAGAAACTTGCCGTCGCGGTGGAGGCGCTCGGCGAAGCGATCGAGAGCGGCGCCCTCGAGCTGTAGATCTCCGGACTTGAATCAATGCCTGAAGCGCTTGCATCGGCGTCTTCGGCCTCCGGCGTAACCCATTGCGCCGACTCGGAGTTTTCTCTAGAGGCTCGCCATGACGAACAGACCCGCCTCCGACACCGTCCTGATCATCGACTTCGGCAGCCAGTTCACCCAACTGATCGCCCGGCGCGTCCGCGAAGCCGGCGTTTTTTCGGAGATCGTTCCCTTCCAGCTTGCCGAGGACGCCTTCAGGCGCATTCGGCCGAAGGCGGTTATCCTGTCGGGCGGGCCTGCATCCACCGCCGAAACCGGCAGCCCGCGTGCGCCGGGGATCGTCTTCGACGCTGGCGTACCGGTCCTCGGCATCTGCTACGGCCAGATGGCGCTCTGCGTCCAGATGGGCGGCATCGCTGAAAGCTCCAACCACCGCGAATTCGGCCGCGCTTTCGTCGAGGTCGAGAAGGAATGTCCGCTGTTCGATGGAATGTGGGCGGTCGGCCAGCGCCACCAGGTTTGGATGAGCCACGGCGACCGCGTCATAGCGCTGCCGGAAGGCTTCGAGGTGTTCGGCCGCTCCGACAATTCGCCGTTCGCGGCGTTCGGCGACATCGAACGCAGGATGTACGGCATCATGTTCCATCCGGAAGTCGTGCACACCCCGGACGGCGCAAAGCTGTTGCGCAACTTCGTGCATGGCGTCGCGGGCATAGCGGGCGACTGGACCATGCGCGCCTATCGCGACCATGCCGTCGAGACGATCCGCGCCCAGGTCGGCGAGGGCAGGGTCATCTGCGGCCTGTCGGGCGGCGTCGATTCCTCCGTTGCGGCGATCCTCATTCACGAGGCGATCGGCGACCAGCTTACCTGCATCTTCGTCGACCATGGCCTGCTGCGCAAGAACGAGGCCGCCGAGGTCGTCGCGATGTTCCGGGGCCACTACAACATCCCGCTGGTCCATGTCGACGCGGCGGACTTGTTCATCGACGCGCTCGAGGGCGAGGCCGACCCGGAAACCAAGCGCAAGACCATCGGCCGGCTTTTCATCGAGGTGTTCGAGCAGGAAGCCAAAAAGCTCGGCGGTGCGGATTTCCTGGCTCAGGGTACGCTTTATCCCGACGTGATCGAGAGCGTGTCGTTCACCGGCGGATCCTCGGTCACCATCAAATCGCACCACAATGTCGGCGGTCTGCCTGCGCGCATGAACATGAAGTTGGTCGAGCCGCTGCGCGAGCTCTTCAAGGACGAGGTCCGCGCGCTCGGCCGCGAACTCGGCCTTCCCGAGCCCTTCATCGGCCGTCACCCGTCTCCCGGTCCGGGCCTGGCGATCCGCTGCCCCGGCGGCGTGACGCGTGAAAAGCTTGCGATCCTGCGCGAGGCCGACGCGATCTACCTCGATGAAATCCGCAAAGCCGGTCTGTACGACGCCATTTGGCAGGCTTTCGCGGTTCTGCTGCCGGTGCGAACCGTCGGCGTGATGGGCGACGGCCGGACCTACGAATTCGTCTGCGCCTTGCGCGCCGTGACCTCGGTCGACGGCATGACCGCCGACTTCTACCACTACGATATGAACTTCCTCGCCACCGCCGCCACCCGCATCATCAACGAAGTCCGCGGCATCAACCGCGTCGTCTACGACGTGACCAGCAAGCCGCCGGGCACAATCGAGTGGGAATGATTTTCGCCTGTCCGGGGGTATCCGAAACTACGCCACGCTACTATTTAACCCTCTGAAATAAATGAAGATTTCCGTCGGTAGCTATCGGCAGCTATCGGTGGGCATGGATCGCGTATGGCGGCCCCGCTGACGGACCTCGCCCCATTGATCAACCGGAAAATCGAAAGTACCGTCACCGGCATTGAGGCTCGTGACGGTACTTTCTCAGAACTAAGACGCTGGAAAGAAAGAGACTTTACGCCGCTAGCCTCCGAAAAACGCGTGACGGTACTTTTCGCGAGGTAGCTTAGCATGTTGACGGACGCAGCACTTAAGGCTCTCAAACCTAGAGACAAAATGTACAAGGTCACCGATCGGGATGGCATGTACGTGCGTGTCGCGCCGTCGGGCGCCATCTCTTTCAGGCTCGATTATCGGCTGAATGGAAGGCGGGAGACCGTCTATCTTGGCAAGTACGCGCGAGACGGGATCTCGCTCGCCCGGGCCCGCGAACTATGTCTGGACGCACGCCGGGCGATCACGGAGGGGCGGTCCCCCGCAATCGAGAAGCAGCGGGACAAGCGTCGGATCAAGGAGGCTAAGAGCTTCGGCGAGTTCGGCGAAAAGTGGCTGGTCAACGCGCCGATGGCCGACAGCACGCGCGCAATGCGCCGCTCGATATTTGAACGGGAACTGCTGCCGGTTTGGCGGAACCGCTTGCTGACGGAGATCGTGCCGGATGACCTGCGCGCTCACTGTGCGAAGATCGTGGAACGGGGCGCGCCGGCGACGGCGATCCATGTGCGCGATATCCTGAAGCAGATTTACGGCTTTGCCATTCTCCATGGCGAGAAGGTCGCGAACCCCGCCGATGACGTCGGGCCGGCCTCGATCGCCACCTTCACGCCCAAGGACCGCTCGCTCTCACCGACCGAAATCCGCATCATGCTCAAGCAACTGGAGCATGTGGCGACGCTGCCGACGATCCGCCTTGGCATGAAGCTCTACCTCCTCACCATGGTCCGGAAGAGCGAGTTGCAGGACGCTGTTTGGGACGAGGTCGATTTCGACAATGCGGTCTGGACGATCCCGAAGGAACGAATGAAGCGGTCGAAGCCGCACAATGTCTACCTGTGCCGACAGACCCTCGATATCATGATCGCGCTCAAGACCTGCGCAGGCAACTCTCGGTATCTGCTGCCTTCCCGGTATGATGCTGATGCCCCGATGTCGCGCGCGACCTTCAACCGGGTCACCTATTCCGTGGTCGAACGGGCGAAGACGGAAGGGCTGCCGTTGGAGCCGTTCACCGTCCACGATCTACGGCGCACGGGATCGACGCTGCTCAATGAGCTCGGCTTCAACCGCGACTGGATCGAAAAGTGCTTGGCGCACGAGGACGGGCGCTCCTCGCGCGGCGTCTACAACAAAGCGGAGTATGAAGCTCAACGTCGGCACATGATGCAGGAATGGGCCGACATCGTGGATGCCTGGGTCGAGGGTCGGAAGCATGTGCCGACGCTGCTGCCCCCCGCTATGCCGCTGGTTGCGCTCGACCCCGCCCTTTGACCGGCCGGAACTTTCGTTTGGTGACATCAGGATGCTGTGCGCGATGGATCGGCTTCGCGCGCCGCGCAAGCAACCAGGCTTGGACCTCCGCGAGATCCCAGACGATGCAGCGCGGGGATAGTGCGAAACGCAGCGGAAATTCGCCGCGCTGCTCCATCTCGTAAATCGTGCTGTCGGCCAGCGGCACCATCTCCCGCAGTTGGTGCCGCCGGATGGTCCTCCTGATCTCCAAGGGGTCGCTCTGGCTCATACCTAATCTCCTTCGCTGGTGCTGCTGGCGATTGAGAACGATAGGTGCTGGCGCTGGAAGTCCTCTAAGAATGGCGTGCGGCGATAGCGTGCTCTGGCGTAGAAATCGGAGGGTTGAGGTCGGGGTCGGCGCGTTCCCGTCATGGGCGGTCGCCCTTCGCCCTTCTAAGGCAGAGGCCACTGGTTCGAACCCAGTTGGGTGCGCCAATGCCCGGTTACAGATGAAGTGCGGGTTGGGTGCGGAGCGGTGGATTTCACTGGGCGATAGGTGCCGGGATATCCGATACTTAGCGGCGGTTCGTAGGTGCCGTATAGGCGCACGCCCGAGCGCTTCGAGCGCCAAATCATCGTACTAAGGGTGCCTTGCCGGGTTATCGCAGCGTAGACGCGCTCGTTTCAAGATCCCGTTCCGAGAGGAGTGTCGGTTCGAGCCCGACCGCCCGCACCAAATCGGATTTTACTCTCCGAACGGAGAGGCAACCGGTTCGCATCCAATCAGGGCGCCAACTTCATGGACCTGTCCTTCTACGGACGGATCGTTGCCGAGGAGGAGGTCGTGATCGAGTAATGCCGAAGCCATCCAACCAACCCCCCTTCATTAACTGCTGTCGCCGGACGTCAGCGAGAGTTTCGATCGATGACGGCGTCACACGATCGGCAAGCCTGGGAGCAGCTTGTCGAGGGTGATCGGATAGTCCCGGATCCTGATCCCCGTCGCGTTGAAGATGGCGTTCGCGACCGCGGCTCCTGCGCCGCAGATGCCGAGCTCGCCGACCCCCTTCGAGAGCAGCGGATTCGCATGCACGTCGCGCTCGGCGAGGAACGTCACGTCGATGTCGGGCACGTCGGCATGGACGGGGACGTGGTACTCGCCGAGATCGCGGTTGACGACCTTCCCAGACCGGCCGTCGATGATGAGGTCCTCCCCGAGCGCGGCACCGATGCCGAAGATGATCCCGCCGATACACTGCGAACGCGCGGTCTTCTCGTTGAGGATCCGCCCGGCCGCGAAGCAACTGGTCCACCGGGACACTCGCGTCTCTCCGGTGACGGCGTTCACGCGCACCTCGCAGAAGTGGGCGCCGTAGGACGCCTGGGTGGACTTCTCGGTGTCCTCGCCTGGCTCGATGCGGCCTACTGCGGAGAGGCCGTTGCCGGCTAGGCTCCTGACAGGACGGCTCTCGCCGCCGGCGCTTGCGATGCCGTCCTTCAGGACGAGGTCTTCGACGGCACAGCCTATGATCTTGGCCAGCTTGACGCGCAGCGCCTCGCACGCGAGGTAGACGGCCGAGCCGCTGCTGCCCGCGCCCCAGGAACCACCAGAGCCAGAACTTTCGGCGAAATCAGAATCGCCTAGCTGCACGTCGATCTGCACGGGATCGAGCCCGAGCAGTTCGGCGGCGATCTGGGCGAGGATGGTGTAGCTGCCTGTTCCGATGTCGGTCATCGACGTCCTGATCGCGGCCGATCCGTCCCCGTGGATGCTGACCTCGGCGTTCGAGGGCAGCAAGGGGTAGCTGCGCACCGCCGCGGCCATGCCCTGGCCGATGAGCCATTCGCCGTCGCGCTGGCCGCCGGGGGTCCGGTTCCGGTCCGCCCAACCGAACCGGCTGGCCGCCTCGTCGATGCAGGGCATCAGCGCCCGCGTCGAGAACGGCTTGTCCGCGTAGGGGTCGCGAGCCGGCTCGTTGATACGCCGCAGCTCGACCGGGTCGATGCCGGCCGCGATCGCCAGTTCGTCCATCGCGGCCTCGAGCGTCAGCATCCCGACCGCCTCGCCTGGCGCGCGCATCGACGAGGAGAGGACGAGGTTCACGTCCACCGTCTCGTGTTCGATCAGGCGGTTCTCGCCCTTGTACAGGAACATCGTCTGAAGGCCGGCGGGCTCGTAAAAGGGATGGCCGGCGATATTGCTCGAGACCGTCGCGTGGCCGATCGAGGTGAGGACGCCGTCCTCGCCGGCGCCGAGGCGCAGCCGTTGCCGGGTGCTGGTGCGCCTGCTGGTCATGTCGAAAACCTGTTGCCTCGACAGGACGACCTTCACCGGCCGTCCGAGCTTGCGCGACGCGATCGCCGCGGCGACGCACTCGGGTGTGATCCCGAGCTTGCCGCCGAAGCCACCGCCGATGAAGCGTGACACGAAGCGGACGTTTTTCGGGTCGATCCCGAGCGTAGACGCCAACTGGCCGCGATCGGTCGAGGGGATCTGGTATGACCCGTAGATGGTCACCCGCTCGCCGCTCCATTCGGCAATCGACGCATGGGGTTCCATTGCCGCGTGGGCCTGGCTCGGGGTGGTCCAGACGGCGTCGACGACGTGGACTGCCGAGCGAAGACTCTCTTCGAGGTCTCCCCGCGGTTCGATCTTGGGGAATATGCCCGCGTCTGGCGGCTCGTGGGCCGAGTCGAGCAGACCTTCGAAGTCGAACCTGCCGTCGTCGGTATCGTAGTGGACGACAACGGCTTCCGCCCCCGCCCGGGCCGCCTCGAACGTGTCTGCGACGACGAGCGCGATCGGCTGCCGGAAATGGATGACCTGCTCCACTCCCTGCGCCGGCGCGTCCGTGCCAGCGAACAGGCCGGCATGCTGGATGAACAGGGGATCGGCGATCACGTCCAGCACGCCGGGGATCAGGCGCGCTTGGCTGTGATCCAGGCTCGTGACCCTCCCGCATCCGAAGGGCGCCTGGACGAGGACGCCGTACGCGAGGTTCGGAAAGGGGAACTCGGCCGAGTACGGCGCCGTCCCCGTCACCTTGAGCGGACCTTCGACGCGATCGATCGGCTTCCCGATCACGCCCTGCACGCCGTCGTCGAGCAGGCTGTGCTCGACGGGCTTGTCCATCTTCAGTGAATGGATCTCAGTCATGGCCGGTCTCCGGTCAGCTCGCGCAGGCTGGCGACGAGCGTTCGACGCAGCAGCGCCATCTTGAAGTCGTTGTCGCCCGATCCGTGCGCATCGCGGAGCAGCAGGTCCCCGGCGCTCGCGAACAGCGCGTCGCTCGGCACCTCGCCCATCAGCGCTCGCTCGACCCCCGCGTCACGCCACGGCATCGTGCCGATGCCGCCGAACGCAAGCGCGACATGCCCGAGACGGCCTTCGACGAGCGAGACGACCCCTGCTACGGATACCAGCGCGAACGCGTAGGAGGCGCGGTCGCGGACCTTGCGGTACAGTTGCGGCGCTCGAACCGGTGGGGGCAGCTCGACTGAGGTTATGATCTCTCCCGGGCTGAGCACGGTCTCCAGATGCGGAGTGGATCCTGGCAGGCGATAGAAGTCGGCAAGCGGGATTCGCCGGTTGGCGCCGTCCCGACCGAGCGTCACGACTTCCGCGTCCAGAGCCCGCATCGCCACCGCCATGTCGGATGGATGGCTGGCGATGCAGTGCTCGGATGTCCCGACGATCGCCATGATCCTGTTGGCACCGCCGATCGCCGCGCAGCCGCTACCGGGCTCGCGTTTGTTGCAGGCGGTCGCCGTGTCGTAGAAGTAGAAGCAGCGGGTCCGCTGGAGCAGGTTTCCCCCGGTCGTCGCCTTGTTGCGCAGCTGCGGTGAGGCCCCGGCCAGAACGGCCTTCGCGAGTACCGGGTAGTCGCGGCGCACGAGCGGACTTGCCGCCAGATCGGCGTTCGTAACCAGCGCTCCGATACGAACCCCACCGTCGGACCGCTGCTCGATCCCCTTGAGGTCAAGACGACTGATGTCCACGATCCGCTCGGGTCTTTCGACCTGCAGTTTCATCAGATCGAGCAGGTTTGTGCCCCCGGCGATGAAGCGCGTCGCCGGCTCCGCGCTTCCGGCGGCGACGGCGTTCTCGGGCGTGTCCGCGCGAAAATAGGCAAAGCTCCTCATGTCACGACCCTCCGTGCATCGGCATATTCACGGATGGCCGCGACGATGTTCGGATAGGCAGAGCAGCGGCAGAGGTTGCCGCTCATGCGCTCGCGCAACTCCTCGTCGGTGAACTCGATCGGGCCAACGACATCTTTGCTGACGTGGCTCGGCCATCCGCGAGCGACCTCGTCGAGCATCGCCATCGCGGAGCAGATCTGACCCGGGGTGCAGTAGCCGCACTGGTAGCCGTCGTGCCTCAGGAACGCGGCCTGGAGCGGATGCAGGTTCTCCGGCGTCCCGAAACTCTCGATCGTCTCGACCCGGTCGCCCTCGTGCATGACGGCCAGGGTCAGGCAGCTGTTGATCCGCTGGCCGTCGATCAGCACCGTGCATGCGCCACACTGCCCGTGATCGCAGCCCTTCTTGCTACCGGTCAGCCCCAGGTGTTCGCGCAGCGCGTCGAGCAGCGACGTCCGCTTGTCCAGGACCATGAGTCGCGGATGGCCGTTGACGTCGATCGTCAGCGTGACCGCCTCCTCCTTCTCGATCCATTGCCCGGAGATCATGAGTAAATTCCTTTGCCGAGATCCGGACCTTGTGCCGAGGTTCCCTCGGGAACCGGGGGTCGTGCGTGCCTTACCAAGCCCCGATCGGCGGCGGAGCGGATTGCCGCCTGCGCCACTAAGATCGCCCGCTGCACGGCCGGATAGCCGGCGTAGGGAGCGACGTTCAGGATCGTCTCCAATATCTCCGGTTCTGTAGCACCGACCGCGAGAGCAGCTGCGACGTGGACGCCGAGCGGGCCCTCGTCGACCGCGCCCATCGCCGCGAGGGCCGCACAGGCGGTCAGTTCGCGCAACTTGGGCTCGAGTTCGCGACGCGCGAAGATGTCACCATAGGCGTGGCTGACGATCATCTCGCCGATTTCCGGGGCGACGCCCGCGAAGCTCTTCACGACGCTGTCGCCCGATCCGCCCGAGGTGGCGTCCAGGGTGGACTTCCCCAGTGCGTGACGATTGAACTCTCGGCCCGGCCGCAATGCGGGGACTGCTGAGCCGTCGTTCCGCTCGATCTCTGCAGGTGGGAACGCTTTGCCAGCCGCGGTGAACGCGTTGAGCGCCGTCGGAAAGCCGCCATAGACGGAGAGTTGGATGAGCGCCTCGATGATGGCGTCGCGGGGAACGCCGTCCGCGACGGCGCCGGCGAGGTGGAGCACGAGCCATTCCTCGCTGTTGCCGCGCATCGCGAGCATCATCAGGCTGGCCAGGTGCCTCGAGACGCGATCCAGTCCGGGCCGGTTCAGGCTTTCGCCGAACTCGAACTCGACGGTCCATTGCGCGAGGATCGGCGAGATCTCGGCGAACGCGGCGACATACTCTGCCGGCTCGACGTGGACCAGTGTGCGTATTGCCTCGACGCCAAGCGAGAAGCGCTGCTCGGCGGTCGCCGCGGGTTGTTCGACCGGGGAATACTCGACAGCCCCTACGGCGATCAGGTCGCGGACGATCGGAACGCCTGCGATGGCTGGCGGGAAACCAAGCAACCCCGCGGCCATCGCGAGCAGGTCGACGAGTTCGTCGACTGTTCCCCCGACGTTCAATAGGCCGAGCATGTGGAAACGCAGCTGGGCCTGCGCCGAGCGATGCGCGAGCAGCATGGCGATCGTGCAGATCTGTCGCATGCGGAGATCAAGACCTGGCCGGGACATTACATCGCCGTAGGGAAACTGCAGCAGCAGGTCCGCCATGTCGGGAGAGACCTGCGCGACCTTCTTGAGCGGCCCGTCGTAGTCGGGTCCGCCGATCGCGCGCAGGGAACGTGTTCCGGCTTCGAGTCGCGCCTGCGCGGTCAGACCGGGATCTGACCGACTTGATCGCGGACGGATGGCTTCTTGGCTCATGTGTCGCGTCCCGATGGGAGTTCGCAGGGGAAGGCGTAAGGAGACGGACAAGCTGCGCGGTGCGGCGGGATTGCGCAATTCCGCCTAGCGAGCATCCTGTGGGAAGCTATTCTTACTGGATTAAACTGCGCTTCACTATCAGAAATATTATCATGGTATAGGTATTACCTGCTTCGAGCATGCTCCATATTTTTAATGGAGGCGTCTTGCCGCACATTAAACTGATGCCGATCACGCCGCAGGGGCAAGCTTATGCTAACATTCTCGGCTGGTAACTTTGAACGAGGACTGATCGCCGCGCATCGTTGTCTCAAAAAACGGAGCTGTTCGTGGGTCTACATCTTTACAGCCTCGCATTTCTGCGCCGAGACTGATTAAACTAAGATGGCAGGGACGATCTGATGCGATCAGCGTCTGCCGGATCCACCGGGTTGTAGACGATCATTCCCAAGTCCGGCCTGCCGTCGACCGCGAAGCCGGAGTATTCTAGCTCGAGCGGTCCCAAGATGGGGTGATGGAGACGCTTCGTGCCTTCGCCATGGACGCGCACGTCGTTATCACGCCACATCGCTTCGAACTCGGGGCTCATCGCGCACAGTTCGGTGACGAGCTGCGTGACCTCCGACACCGCCCCGGCCCGAGCGACATCGGCCCTGAACGCCCCGACCACGAAGCGTGCGACGCTCTCCCAGCCATCCTGCGCCGCCCGGATCTTGGAGTTGCCGAACACCAGCCGGAGAATGTTGCGTTCCTTCGGAAGAAGCTTCCCATAGTCCGTGAGGATGAACGCCGCAGCGCGGTTCCAGGCGACGACGTCCCATGTCGCGGTCTTGATGATCGCAGGGCTGACCTCGAACGCGTCGAGCAGCCGCTGCAACCGCGGGGTCACGCTGTCGGCGGCCTTGTACTTGACCTCCGGCGGCCGCCCGAGGCCGATCATGAACAGATGTTCGCGCTCCGTCTCCGTCAGCATCAGGCCGTTGGCGAGGCGATTGAGGACATCGGGGGAAGGCGCGCCACCGCGGCCCTGCTCGAGCCAGGTGTACCACGTCGGGCTGATGTTGGCCCGCTGCGCCACCTCCTCCCGGCGCAGCCCCGGCGTACGGCGGCGTTGACCGGACAGGCCGAACGCCGCCGGATCGAGGCGACTCCGGCGGTCCCGAAGATAGGCGCCGAGCGGGTTGTCGAGGGTGGTCGCCATGCTGATCCTGTTAGTCTGAATACTAGGATAAAGT
Organism: uncultured Rhizobiaceae bacterium; assembly: GCA_964244725.1. Lineage (GTDB taxonomy): Bacteria > Pseudomonadota > Alphaproteobacteria > Rhizobiales > Rhizobiaceae > Kumtagia. The sequence continues at coordinate 17,395 of CAXTJQ010000020.1, read as the reverse complement.
CACTACTTTAACACGATCAGAAGTAGGGCGATCTGGGTCGGCGAGCAAGGAGCATGAAATGCGCGTCTTCCTAACCGGGGCCACCGGCTTCATCGGATCCCACATCGTCCCCGAACTGATCGCGGCCGGACACCAGGTTCTCGGCCTCATCCGATCCGACGCTGGCGCGGCGGCCCTCACCGCAGCCGGCGCCGAGGCCCATCGGGGCGACATCGAGGATTTCGAAAGCCTCGCAGACGGGGCAGCCGTCTGCGACGCGGTGATCCACACAGCTTTCGACCACAACTTCACGAACTTCGTCGCCAACTGTCAGAAGGACGGCCGCGCCATCGCGGCGTTGGGCTCGGCGCTGGCAGGCTCGGAGCGACCGATCGTCATCACGTCGAGCACCGCGATGGGTTCGGGGAAGCCCGGCGACCTCGCGATGGAGGACTACTTCAATCCCGAGCACCCGAACCCCCGTGTCGCGTCGGAGCTGGCCGGCCGCGCACTTTCGGAGCGCGGCGTGAATGTCGCCGTCGTTCGACTCTCCCAGATCCACGACACCAGGAAGCAAGGCCTCGTTACGGACGTCATCGAACTCGCCGGCAAGTCGCAGGTGTCGGCGTACGTCGGTGAGGGCGAGAACAGATGGTCCGCGACGCACGTCTCAGACGCGGCGCATCTGTACAGGCTCGTGCTCGAGCGTCACGATGCCGGTGCGCGCTACCATGCCACCGCCGAAGCCGCGATCCCGTTCCGCGAGATCGCCGAGGCGGTCGGCAGCAGACTGGACGTGCCGGTCAGGTCGGTCTCCCAGGACGATGCACAGGCCCACTTCACCTGGCTGACCGCGTTCGTGGGTAAGGACATGTCCGCATCGAGCGAACTGACCAGGAAGCGCCTGGGATGGGATCCGACCGGCCCGACGTTGCTCGCCGACATCGCCGCGATGGCGCACGAGAAGGCCTGAAGAGATGGCGCGGCACCAGATCGAGCGGATACGCCACGAAACCCGGCGCCGCACCCTCACCGTGGAAACGATCACGAGGCTGACCCCGCACATGCTGCGGATCGGCTTCGTGGCCGAAGCAATGCAGGAATTCGTCAGCCTTTCGCCCGACGACCACGTGAAGCTCTTCTTCACTCCCGACGGCGGACGTGGATGCATGCGGGACTACACGCCACGGCGCTTCGACACGGTCTCCGGTAAGGTAGCCATCGACTTCGCACTGCATGAAGGAGGAGTCGCGACGCGTTGGGCGATCGACGCCCGGGCCGGAGACACGCTGGAGATGGGCGGGCCGCGTGGGTCGGCGGTCGTCCCTGCCGACTTCGACTGGTATCTGCTGATCGGCGACGAGACCGCATTGCCGGCGATCGGCCGTTGGCTGGAGGAAGCGAAGAGCGGCCTACCGATCACGACCATGGTGATGGTCGCGGACGAGAACGACCGGCAGGATATCTCGACGAGCGCCGCGTGGACGTCGATCTGGGCGACGACTGACGACGCCGCCGGCGAAGACGTCGCCCTGCCGTTGAAGGTCGCACTGGCCAAATGGCGCACCCCGCCAGGAGACGGCTTCGTGTGGATCGCCGCCGAAGCGAACGTGGCCCGCTCCGTGCGAAACCATGTCCTCGATGATCGGCGCCATCCGCGCGAGTGGACCAAGGCAGGCGGATACTGGGTGCGTGGCGAGGCCGACGCCCACGACAAACTCGAGGACGACCGATGACCTCTCGCCCATCAACCCTGGCGGGTACTGCCGACCGGGTGATCCGTTCGTCCGGGCTGGTGCTTCTGACCGCTCTCGCGTCGGGCGCGGCGGTCGCCAGCGACGCCGACCATTCCAGTCAGCTGTTCGCGGCCGACCTGGACCGGCCCCAAGCCGTCGTGCCGCTCGCCGACGACGCGGTGCTGGTGGCCGAACGGTCCGGGCGCGTCCTGAGGATCGACGGTCGCGGACGTTCCGACCTCGGCCTCGTCGAGGTCCCTGGCGAAACCGTGTTCTACGTGCCCGGGACTCCATTCACCGAGGGGCTGAAGGACCTGATCGCAGTCCCCGGCCGGCCCGAAGCCTTCCTCTGGTGCATGACGACTGGGAGCGAGCGGGCCGTCAAATGGGCGGTCGGCAGAATGCGACTGAACGTCGACGGTCGCGGCACTCCGACGATGACGAACGAGATCGTTTGGCGATCAGAACCGCAGTCCTGGATGAGAACGTCGCCTCCTCCCTTCTCCGGCTGCCGGATGCTTGTCGACGGTGCCGACGTCGTCGTCGCCATGGGCGCGAACAGCCGCGCCTCCGCGTCCGGCCGGATCATGCGCATCTCCCTATCCGCGTCCCATCCGCCGCAGGTCGTCAGCACCGGCCACCGCAATCCGGGCGGCATTGTGCTGAGATCCGGCAAGCTATGGGAGGTCGAGCACGGCCCACGCGGTGGAGACGAACTCAACCTCATCCGACCCGGCGGCGACTACGGGTGGTCCGGCGTGAGCACTGGACAACCCGATGACAAGTATCACCGGTCCTTCCTCGCGACCCGTCCGGACGCCGTCGATCCCGTGGTGACATGGAGTCCCGCGATCGCGCCCTCGAGCATGACTGAATGGCGTGGTCGGCTCTACGTCGGCACCTTGAAGGGCGCTGGCGTCATCGAACTCACGTTGACCGGTGACCGGTCCGTCGCGCAGCGGCCGTTCCTGCAGTTAGGGGCGAGGATACGCGACGTCCGGGCAGGTCTCGGCGGGCATGTGCTCTGGGTCATGACGGACGGTTCCGATGCCCAACTCTTCCGGGTCGTCGATCACGGCGACCGCCCGTCATCGCCGCAGCAGTTAACTGGAGGCGACCCGTCTGGAGAGCGGCGACCTCCCGGAAGGTGAGGACGGCGAAAGCCCCCGTCCGAACGCCAGCTTCAACTGATTGATCCAGGAGACCATCATGCGTGTTTTTCTCACCGGCGGCACCGGCTTCATCGTTGCAAGGCTTGTTCCTGAGCTGATCGGCGCTGGCCATCTGGTCACCGCGCTATCGCGCTCTGAGGAGGACGCACGGGCCCTCTTTGCCGCCGGCTGTCACGTGCACGAAGGCAGCATCGAGGATCTCGAGAGCCTGCGCAGCGGCGCGGCCGCTGCGGCGGGCGTCATCCACTGCGCCTTCAACAACGACTTCGAACATCTGGCGGAAGGCTGCGACGTGAGGCGCGCGGGTTCTGTTCGTTCGCAAGTGAGATCAAGCCGTTTAGCGCGGCGGAAACGCCGCCACGACATGCTCGACGAACCGGCACAGCTTGGCGGGTAACGGCTGGCGCGCCGGATGCAACAGGCACAGCGGGCGCGACGGCGCGGCATAGTCGGTGAGGATCGGCACCAGTCCGCCATCAGCGATCGCGCCAGCCACCACCGCGGCGGGCTGCAGAATGATGCCATGCCCGGCGACCGCAGCTGCAACCAGCACGCGGCCGTCGTTGACCTGGAAGCGGCTGCGAATCTGCGTCGTGTGGATGATTCCGTCGCGGCCGAACCGCCATTCGGCGAAGGGCAATCCGGACGAGTTGACGAAGCCGAGGCAGGCGTGATCGGCCAGGTCAGTCGGGCTCCTGGGAACGCCGCGCCGTGCAAGATAGGCGGGGGACGCGCATGCAATCTGGTCATGGTCGGCGAGAGCGTGGACGACAAGGCTGGTCTCACCGAGCGGGCCGAGCCGGAGCACCGCGTCGTAGCTCTCGTCGATCACGTCGACGAAACGGTCGGTCAGGACCAGCTCAATTTCCAGCCCTGAATGGCGATCGAGCAGGTCGGTGACGACTGGCGCGAGTCGACAGGCGCCGAACCCGATTGGCGCGCTCACGCGCAACCGTCCGTGCGGCTGCGGACCGACGTCTTCCATCAGCGCGTCCGCCGCCGCCGCTTCGTGCAACACGAGACGGCAGCGCTCATAGTAGCGCTGGCCGGTCTCGGTCAGTCGCATCCGTCGCGTCGTGCGCTGAAGCAGCACGGCGCCCAGTCGCGCTTCGAGCGCTGCGACGTGCTTGCCGACCATCTGCGAGGTTAGTCCGAGCGCCGTCGCGGCTGCGGTAAACGAGCCGAGATCCGCGGCTTTCACGAACACCGCCATGCTCGTCAAGCGGTCAAGCATTAGCGACCATAACTTTCAAGTCCTGTGCCTATATCTAAGATTGTTATCGAACAAAGTTGCAATACGTTGATGTGGTGGCGGCGTCGCCCCCAAATCGAGTCCGAAGGAACATTGTTATGGCCGAACCCCTGCGCGTCGGAATCATCGGAGCGAATGCCCGCGGCGGATGGGCGGGGATCGCGCACGTCCCGGCCGTACAGGGCTTGGACGGCCTCGCACTCGCCGCGGTAGCGACCAACGCCCAGAAGACCGCGGACGAGGCTGCGCAAATGTTCGGCGTCGGCAAGGCTTACGACAGCGGGGCGGCACTGATCGCCGACCCGGACATCGACATCGTCACCGTCGCCACGCGCGTGCCTGACCATCGCGATCTTGTGCTGGCTGCGCTGGCGGCGGGCAAGCACGTATATAGCGAGTGGCCGCTGGGGTGCGGCAGCCTTGAAGCCATCGAATTAGCGAGCGCCGCCGAGGCGGCTGGTGTCCATCACGTCATCGGCCTGCAACTGCGCGCCAGCCCCGCTGTCCGGGCTGCGCGCGCGCGTCTAGCCGCTGGCGGCATTGGCCGGCTACTGAGCCTCAGCGCCTTCTCGTCATCGGCGGGCTTCGGCCCGACCGTCGCGACCCCGTTTGCCTATCTCGAAGACCCCGCCGCGTTTGCAAACCTGATCACCATCCAGGGCGCACACACCTTCGATCTGGTGGCAGCGCTCGGCGGCGACCCGGCGACCTTGGCGGCGCTTGCCTCACGCCAGTTTCCACACATCGTCATTGGCGACGACGCCACTCCGCAGCCTCGCAAGACGTTCGATCACCTGCTCGTGCAGGGTCGTCTCGCCGGTGCGGCGACGTTCGCGCTGGAGGTGGCCGGCGGCCGCAAGGGCGAGACCCCGTTCTTCCTCGACATCGTCGGGGAAACGGGGAGTCTCCGGCTTGATGGTGGCGCACCACGCGGATTGCAGTCGGGGCGGATCGGACTGATCAACAACGGTACGCGGGTCGAGATCGACGAAGGCGAGTTGGCGGGGATGCCTGATGAGGCGGTCAACGTCGCCGGCGTCTATGCCGAACTGCGCGACGACATTCGGGCGGGAAGCCGCACCGCGCTGGGGTTCGACCACGCCGTCTGGCTGACGGGGCTGATCGAGACCGCGCTGCGCTCTTCTGACGAGCGCCGGACGATCACGATCAAGGAGAGATCTGCATGAGCAAACTTCCGCTTGCCCTGATAGCGACGCTGATGCTGTCGGCAGCAGCGTTGGCCACGCCGGCCGCATCGACAAAGCCGGCCGCGCCGGAGGCCCGATCCATTCCGGAATTGCGGCTCTACACGCTCGACTGCGGCCGCATCGATTTCACCGACATGAGCAACTTCTCCGACACCGGCGACCACGACGGCGAACGGGGCGCGATGCCGGTGCCCTGCTTCCTGATCCGTCATGGCGGCGACTGGATGCTGTGGGATGCCGGTCTCGGAGACGAAATCGCCGCCAGCGCCGCTGGGCGCATCATTGCCGGACTGCACTTTCGGGTGCCGCGCACGCTCGCTTCGCAGCTTGACGAGTTGAAACTCAAGCCTGACGACATTCGCTACGTCGCCCTGTCGCACCTTCATGCCGATCACAGCGGCAACGTCGCGCTGTTCCCGCACGCCACCTTCCTCGTCTCGCCGCTCGACGTGGCCTGGGCACGCGGCATGCCGACGCCTGAAGGCGTGGCCGCCGATCGGGTCGCGGCGGTGGTGAGCAGCAGGGTCGAGCCGGTCGTTTCGGAGAAGGACGTGTTTGGCGATGGCACGGTCAGGATGATCGCCACGCCGGGCCACACGGTCGGCCACCATTCGCTGATGGTGAAACTGCGTAAATCCGGTTGGGTAATCCTCAGCGGCGACGTCGCCCACTTCAAGGTCAATTATGACCGCAATCTGGTACCACTCGGCAATGCCAGTCGGGCCGAGACGATCGCCTCGATCGCCCGGATCAAAGGATTAGCGGCCCACTTTCACGCGCGGGTTATCATCCAGCACTCCGCCGACATCTTCACCGCGATGCCGAAGTCGCCAGCTTGGCTGGATTGACCGCTGGACGACCGTCTTGAGGCGCCGCGCGCCGCCCTTCGAGAGCGACTTCGCTTCTGCGGACCCGGAGCGACGATGAATTTAACTACGGCAAAATTGCCGAAACCCGGTTCCCGAGGAACGCCATGTTGTTTGAACACAGTAATATCCTCGACCCGGCTGGAGCAGTAATCAATGCTTCTTTCGCGCTATGATGCGCCAAATACGGCCTATCCGACGCCTTGGCCTAGACCTCGCTTCGATCCGCCTCGCACTTACAATAGCAGAATATGGAAGCCTGCGTCGGGCCGCGGCAGCGGTCGGCATCAGCGAGTCCGCGCTTAGCCATCGGCTTCGAGCTTTAGAGGAAGCGCTTACCGTTGCATTGTTTCATCGCTCATCCGAAGGTGTCGAGCCGACCCACGCCGGGCTGGCATTCTTCGGCCATTCTCGCGAAGCCCTGCGTGTGCTGGATTTCGCCATGGCAAGCGCCGCTGCGACTAGCCAAGGCATCGCGGGGCGACTGACAGTTGGACTCTACACATCGCTGTCGAAGGGACGCTTACGAGACAGCCTCGCTGAATTTGCGCGCGAGCATCCTCACATTGAAATTCAGATTGTCGAAGGTGGCCGCTCGCAAATGATCGAAGGACTTCGGTCGCGAACCATTGATTTAACAGTGATGGTGGGCCCGTCGGATCCGCATGTCGGAGAGGCGCTTCCGCTCTGGCGCGAGCAAGTTCATGCCATCATCCCGAAGAACCATTTCTTCGCCGATCGGTCACACCTCGCTTGGACAGAGATCGTCGGCGAGCCGTTCCTCTTTTCTACGCGGGATGCGGGACCGGAGGCCGAGTCAGCGCTGGTGGCCCATGTTGGTGGTCCTGGACGCTGGCCGAACCGTCGCCTGCATTCGGCAAGCCGCGAGACGCTCCGTGCGTTGGTGGCGCTCGGGCACGGCCTAGCGCTGATGATCGAGTCCGACCTCGGCCAACTCTCGTCAGACGTTGTCGCAATCCCGCTGTGCGGCGCCGAGGGCTTGACGCGCGAGCGGCTGACCGCCTACCGCGACTCCGGGAACGACAATCCGCCCCTACGCCGCTTCTGGTCGATGTTGAGGAGCCGCTATTCGGAGGGCGGCTGAGAGGCTGGCGCTGCCCGCCTGGCCTTGGCGAAGGCGCGGTCAGACGCGATGAAGCGCACCAGCATCGGCGCGATTAACTTGGCGGGTTCGATCCGCGTGCCGGTTTCGGCTGCGAGCACCTCCGCATAGGCTACCAGATCGCGATGGGCACCCGCTGGCAACTCGATCGTCAGCCGCACCGGGCGTTCGTCAGCGATCGCACCCAGCTTTAGCTTCGTCATGGCTTACCCCCGGTAGGGCTCGAGGATCAGGTCGCGGGTGACGATCACGCGAACGGGAAAGCCCGGCCGCACCGTGATCGTCGGCTGGATGTCCAGCGACCGGCCGACGACTTGGCGGCCCGTTTGGCTGATGCTGTCAGACGCACCGCGGCGAAGCGCTTGAGACAAGTCGTTTTCGTCGGAGGACGTGCCCGCTTCGGATCCGACGCTCAGCAGGGTCGAAAGCACCGCCGCTCTGAAGAGCTGGCCCCAGTGATTGTCCACGCGGTCTTGGATGCCGGCATAGCCTTCCGGGTCGGCGCCCGGCTGACGCTCCAGAACGATCGAGCGCCCGTTGGGCAGGATCAGCCGGGTCCAGACCAGGAGCGCCCGGCTTTGTCCGAACGACACCTGCGCATCGTATTGGCCGACCAGACGCGACCCTTGCGGGATAAGCAAAGTGCGACCGGTCGGGCCGTCATAGACGTTCTCGGTGACCTGCGCGGCGATCTGGCCGGGCAGATCGGATCGCAGCCCAGTGATCATCGCAGCCGCGATCACCGCCCCGGCTTGCAGTGCGTAGGAGCTGGCCGGAGCAGCCAGGCGCTCGCCGCTGACGGTATTGCGATCGACCGGGCCGTTCAAAAAGGCGAGCTTGCGATCGGAGCCGGTCGGCCGGGCTGGTTGAGACCCGTCGCCCCCTGGCGTCCCGGTCCCAGCGAGTCCGAGCGCGGGTGCTCCCGGCCCCACACCCGGTTGCGCAGTTCGCGCCTCGCTGGCGAAGAGCCGGCTGGTCCTCGCCGCGTCCAACTCCTGCGCGACACGCTGTCGTCGCTGCTCGGCCTGTTGCCGGGCCGGATCGGGAGGTGAGCCGGCGCCCGTCGCCATCGCCGGCGGCGGCGTTCCCGCGTTGAGCATCGGGCGACCGAGATCGCCGGGAAGCGGCGGCCCGAGCTGCGGCACCGAGCGGGGCAGACCGCCATAGTCTCCCGGAAGGCGTGCGAGGCCGTCGGCGGTCGTCCGGTGATCGGTGGCGTAGAGCTCTTCGCTCGGGGCCTTGGGATGCGAGCCCTGGAGTGCGAACACGAGCGCGCCGCCCAGCGCGACCGCCGATACGCCCGCCAGCGTCGCGAGCGCGCGCCGCGACAGCCGCATGACGCGGGGCCGCTCCGGACGCAGCCGAAACGCCGCGGACGCATCGCGCGGCGGCTCGGGAAGGTCCGTTCGGGCCGAGGGCGAGCTCGCCTCCCGGACTTCGTCGCGGTCGTCGGTCACGACGCGGGCCTCCCGTCGGTTCGCACGATCCGCACGCGCTGCTGACGCGAGCCGCCCAAGCGCAGCTCGGCGGCGGCGAACAGCCGGTCGACGATCATGTGGTGGCCGCGGACGCGGTAGTTGACCAGCTCGGCGCGACCCTCTGCGCCAATGATCCAGAGCGGCGGCATCTCGCCCTGTCCGATCCCAGCCGGGAACTCGATGAACACCTGGCGGCCGTCGTCGAAGGCGCGGACCGGCCGCCAGGGCGCCGCATCGCCTTCGATGCGGTAGCGGAACTGGAGGTTCTCGATGGCCGCGGCGCTGCTTTCGCCGACGGGCTGCGCTGCCTCAGCCGCAGCATTCTGGCGGCGCAGCGCTATGAGTTGATCGGCGGCGTAGGACCAGGAAACCGACGCCATGTAGGTGCGCTCGGCGGAGCGCATCTCGAGGTGATAGGTCCGGCGATCGGTGTTGATGACGAGGTTGGTGACGAGATCGGCACGGGAGGGTTTGACCAGGATATGGACGCGACGGGTCGGGCCGGTTCCACTCTCGGTATCGCCGATGATCCAGCGCACCGTGTCGCCGGCCGCGACCGGGCCGGTGCCGACGAGCTGTTCGCCGGGCTCCAGCGCGATGTCGGTGATCTGACCGGGCGCCGCGTAGAGCTGATAGAGCGCGCCGTCGGCGAAGGGATAGACCTGCACGGCGTTGACGTAGCCGCTGCGCGAGGGCTGGACCCGCGCAGCGCCGTTGGCGGCCTCGACCCGTGCTCGCGGGTCGGTGGGTTCGCTCGGCGGCGCAGGGATCGCGCCGGGGAGCGGCATCAACTGGCCCGGCAGGGGCAGCGGCTGCGGGACGGTGACGATTTGCACCGGCCGGGGCGGTTCGGGGGCCAGGACGGCCGGTGTCGGCGGCGCATCGTAGCTGATGGTCGGTGGAGTGTATTTGTGGGCGCAGGCGGCGAGCGCGGTCGTGGCAGCGAGCGCGCTCCCGAGCTGGACGAGGCGCATCAGCCGAGCTCCTTGGACCAGTTGAGGGCGTGGACGTAAATGCCGAGCGGATTCTTCTTCAGCCGCTCGGCATCGTGGGGTGTCTGGATCACCAACGTGACTATCGCCGACCAGCGCTCCGTCGCTGCGAGCGCGCCGTCGACGTAGCGCCGCTCGACCCAGGCGATGCGGAAGCTGTCGGCCGAGGCGCGGATCACCGACGAGACCTCTACCGCGACCTGCTCCTTGCCTACGCGGGCGAACGGGTCGTTGACGCGCGCATAGTCGTTGAGCGCGGCGGCGCCCTTGTCTGTCGTGAAGTCGTAGGCCTTCAGCCAGTTCTGGCGCAGCACGATCGGGTCGGCCGGGATCGAGCGGACCTCTTCGACGAAGCGCGCAAGGTGCCAGGCGATTTGGGGATCGTTCGGGCGGAAGTTGGGGTCCGCCGGCGCGACCGCTTGGGCTTGCCCGAGCTTGTCGACCTGCACGACCCAAGGGACGATGGTGCCCGAGGCCGACTGCCAGATGAGCCCTGCGCCGAGGCCGGCCGACAAGACAAGGTTGCCGAAGGCTATCAGCCGCCAGTTGCGCGCCTGGACTCGCGCCGAGCCGATGCGGTCGTCCCACGCCTGCGCGGCGCGCTGGTACGGCGTTTCGGGTTCGGGAGTTCGTCCATAGCTGACGGAAGGTCGTTTGAACATCATGGTCAGTCCTCGGAGACGCTGACGGAAGAACCCGAGCCGCCACCGTCTCCGGACTTCACGGCGTGCGCGGTCGTCTGCACGGCATGGGCGGCGGCTTGGCGGCGACGCATGTTGGCGGCCCAAGCGGGCTCACCCGAGCCGCCGCCTGTCGCGCCGGCGTCGTTGGCGGCGGGTGCTCCGCCCCCGGACGCAAACTCGGCACCCCGCGCGAAGCTTTCCTTGAGGCCGTCCGCAGCACGGCGCAGCGGACTAGCGGCGGCCTCAGCACCCGTCTTGGCGACGTTGCCGAGACCGCCGGCGACCGAGGCCGCGCCGGTCTGTCCGGCGGCGCCCATGCCGTAGGCGGTCGAGGCGGCGCCCGCGACCGAGGCCCCGCCACTGGCGAGGCCGGCGACCGCGCCGCCGGCGAGTGATGCGCCGCCCGTCGCCAACGCAGCGCCGCCGGCCAGTACGCCACCTGCGGCCAGGCCGGTGCCGATCGCAGCGCCCGCGCCGAGCTGGGGACCGCCCGAGACGATGCCGTTGGCGATGCCGGGTCCGAAGATGCCGAGGCCGAGCAGCGTGAGTGACGCGAGCATGATGCCCATCGCGTCTTCGATTGTCGGCGTGACCGGAAAGCCGGTCTTGAACTCGTCGAACAGGGTCGAGCCGATACCGATGATGACCGCGAGCACGAGCACCTTGATGCCCGACGACATGACGTTGCCGAGCACGCGCTCGGCGGCAAACGCAGTCTTGTTGAACAAGCCGAACGGGATCAGCACAAAGCCCGCGAGCGTCGTCAGCTTGAACTCGACCAGGGTGACGAAGAGCTGGATCGCAAGGATGAAGAATGACAGCAGCACGACCACCCAGGCGAACAGCAGCACTGCGATCTGGATGAAATTTTCGAAGAACGAGACGTAGCCCATAAGGCCGGAGATCGAATCGAGGATCGGCTTTCCGGCGTCGAGCCCGACTTGGGCGACGCGGCCGGGCCGCAGGAAGTCGGCAGTGGCGAGGCTGGTGCCGGACGCCTTCAAACCTAGGCCGGCGAAACTCTCGAACACGATACGGGCGAGGTTGACCCAATTGTTGATGATGAAGGCGAAGGCGCCGACGAACAGCACCTTCTTCACGAGGCGCGCGGGCACGTTCTCGTCGGGCGCCCATGCCCAGAAGAGGGCGGCGAGCACGAGATCGATGACGATGAGCGTGGCCGCCAGCCACTTCACCTCACCTTGCAGGAGGCCAAACCCGCTATCGATGTAGCGGGTGAAGACCTCGAGGAAGCGATCGACGACGCCAGTGCCGCCCATGGTCAGCGCTCGGTCGGCACTGCGGACGCAGCGCCGGGAGTGGGTGTGGCGGTACGCCGGTCGGGTGCGAGGAAGCGGCGACGGTTCTCGGCCCAAGCTGAGAGACAGGCTGGGTCGTGTGCGCCCGCCTCGCCGAGCCCCTGGCACCGCGCGAACTCTGCGCGCAGCGGGTCGGCTGCTACGAGGCTGGCCGCACTCCGGCGTTCGGGCGACGTCGGTTGGTCCGCCGTGACCATCCACGCGGCGGCGCCGGCGAGGATGACGCCGATCAGGATCAGCGCGATCAGCTTCTTGGCGGTCGGACCTTCCATCGTGCGGAGTCCACGCAATCGTCGCATCGCCTGCGTCCCGTCAGTTGTGGAACATCGTGACGGTCGTCGGCTGGTAGCCGGTCCCGGGCGTCAGGAAGCGGCGGAGCTGCTCGCGCGCCTGGTCCTGCGCAACGGCGCGCTGCGCGGCCTCGAGGCTCTGGGCGCGACCCTGGGCGGCGACCGCCGCGGTTAGATCGGCGAGCTGCTGCGCCTGGAGCGCGAGCAATTGGTTGCCGGCTTGAGCGGCCTGCAGCGCACCGGTCGCACCCTGGCTCGAGGAGACGAGCGCCGACATCTGGCTGCGGTTGGTGTCGAGGTTGCCGACCACGGTCGCCTGCACCCGCATGGCGTCCTGAAGCGACTGGACCGATTGCTGCCAGCGCGCTTGCGCGCCCGAAACCAGTTGCTGGCTCGACATCGACGCGGTGGCGGTGCCGTAGGTGGTCCGGAACGCCTGATCGATGTTCTGGACGTCATAGGCGATCCCCTGCGCTTGCCGGAGGAGCGCCTGGGTCCGGGCGATCGATTGCTGAAGTTGTTGCAGCGAGGAGAATGGCAGACTGGTGAGGTTGCGCGTCTGGTTGATCAGCGACTGCGCCTGGTTCTGCAGCGAGGTGATCTGGTTGTTGATCTGCTGCAGCGAGCGCGCGGCGGTGAGGACGTTCTGCGCATAGTTCGACGGGTCGAACACCGTGAGTTGCGCGTGCGCCGGCGCGGTCGCGGTCATCAGGGTCAGCGCGGCGACGCCGACGGCGAGCATTTTACGAACGGTCTTCATGACATGGTCTCCAGGTCGAGGGTGGGGATGAGGTCGATCGCCCAGCCAGCCCCGCGCGCGGCTAGCCAGGCGCGGGCGAAGCCTTCGCGGCCATGCTCGGCCAGCAATTCGGCGATCAGGGTCTGGTCGGTCTTGGCCGAGGCGGCGGTGAAGGCGAGCGCGACTTCGCCGAGGCCCAGTTCGAACAGGCGGTTGCCGCGCCGCGACTGGCAGTAATAGTCGCGCTTGGGCGTTGCCCGGCTGAGGATCTCGATCTGCCGGTCGTTGAGCCCGAACCGGCGATAGATCGCCGCGATCTGGGGTTCGAGCGCGCGCTCGTTGGCGAGCAGGATACGGGTCGGGCAGCTCTCGATGATCGCCGGCGCGATGGTCGAGCCGTCGATGTCGGCGAGGCTCTGCGTCGCGAAGATCACGCTCGCATTCTTCTTGCGCAGCGTCTTCAGCCATTCGCGGAGCTGCGCGGCGAACCCCGGATCGTCGAGCGCGAGCCAGCCCTCGTCGACGATGAGCAGGGTCGGGCGACCGTCGAGACGGCCTTCGATCCGGTGGAAGAGGTAGGCGAGCACGGCCGCCGCGGCCGATGTCCCGATCAGCCCCTCGGTTTCGAACGCCTGTACGGACGCCTCGCCGAGGCGCTCGGCCTCGGCGTCGAGCAGCCGACCCCAGGGCCCTTCGACGCAATAGGGCTGCAGCGCGCGTTTCAGCGGCTGCGCCTGGAGGAGGACCGACAAGCCGGTGAGCGTCCGTTCGGACGGCGGCGCCGACGCGAGCGACGTCAAGGCCGACCACAGGTGATCCTTCACCTCTGGCGTGACCTCGACCCGTTCCCGGCCAAGGATGGAGGCGACCCACTCGGCCGCCCACGCGCGCTCGGCGGAATCGTCGATCCGCGCCAGCGGCTGGAGCGCGACGGGTTCGGCGACGTCGTCGCCGAGCGAGCCGCCGAGATCGTGCCGTTCGCCGCCCATGGCGAGCGCGGCGGCGCGGATCGAGCCGCCGAAGTCGAACGCGAACACCTGAGAGCCCGCGTAGCGGCGGAACTGCAGCGCCATGAGCGCGAGCAGCACCGACTTACCCGAGCCGGTCGGGCCGACGACCAAAGTATGGCCGACGTCGCCGACATGCAGCGACAGCCGGAACGGCGTCGAGCCTTCGGTGCGTCCGAAGAACAAGGGCGGTGCGTCCAGATGCGCGTCGGTCTGGGGACCCGCCCAGACCGCCGAGAACGGCATCATGTGCGCAAGGTTGAGCGTCGAGATCGGCGGTTGGCGGACGTTGGCGTAGACGTGTCCGGGAAGGCTCCCCATCCATGCCTCGACCGAATTGATGGTCTCGCGCATGGCGGTGAAGTCGCGGCCCTGGACGGTCTTCTCGACCAGGCGAAGCCGCTCGTCGGCGACGCGCGGATCGGCGTCCCAGACCGTGACGGTCGCGGTGACGTATGCTGCGCCGACCAGGTCGGTGCCGAGTTCCTGGAGCGCAAGGTCGGCGTCGAGCGCCTTGTTGGCGGCGTCGGAGTCCATCAAGGCCGAGGCCTCGTTGGTCATCACCTCCTTGAGGATCGCCGCGATCGACTTGCGCTTGGAGAACCACTGTCGGCGAATTCGGCCGAGCACTTTGGTGGCGTCGGTCTTATCGAGGCAGATCGCGCGCGTGACCCAGCGATACGGGAAAGCGAGCCGGTTCAGATCGTCGAGCAGGCCCGGCCAGGTCTGGCTCGGGAAGCCCATGACGGTCAGCGTGCGGAGGTGCGCCTCGCCGAGACGCGGCTCGAGCCCGCCGCTCAGCACCTCGTCGGCGACGATCGCGTCGAGGTGCATCGGGGTCTCGGGGACGCTGACCCCGTGGCGGCGCGTCGAGACGGTCGAATGGAGGTAGGTCAGCGTCTCGGCGTCGTCGAGCCAGGCGGTCTCGGGCATGAACCCTTCGACCATCGCCAGCACGCGTTCGGCGCGGTCGACGAATCCGGCGAGCGCCTCCTGGCCGGAGGCGGTGCGATCGCTGCGGCCCTCGTAGAGCCAGGACTCGGCGCGCGCGGCGTCTTCGGCCGGCGGAAGCCAGACGAGGGTCAGATAATAGCTCGACTCGTGATGCGCGCCGGCCTCGTCGAACTGTGCGCGGCGCTCGGCATCGACCAGCGCGGATGCAACGTCTGGGAACCGACTGACGGGATAGCCGCCGGCGGGATGGCGCTGCGCCTCGACGAAGATCGCCCAGCCCGACCCGAGCCGCCGCAGCGCATTGTTCAGCCGCGCTATGGTCGCCACCAGCTCGGCCGGCGTCGCCGAGTCGAGATCGGGCCCGCGGAACCGGGCCGTGCGCTGGAAGCTACCGTCCTTGTTGAGGACGACGCCGGGCGCGACCAGCGCCGCCCACGGCAGGAAGTCCGAGAGCAGCTGCGGCTTGGCGCGATATTCGGTGAGGTTCAGCATGGCTGGCTCACCCGAGATGCGCCGGGTAGCGCAGGTGCCGCCGGCCGGTTTCGACGAAGGCGGGATCGCGCCGCGCGGCCCAGACGGCGGCCATGTGGCCGATCAGCCAGAGCGCGGCACCGACGAGCCACAGCCGCAGGCCGAGACCGAGCGCGGCGGCGAGCGTGCCGTTGAGGATCGCGACCGATCGCGGTGCGCCGCCGAGCAGGATCGGCTCGGTGAGCGACCGGCGGACCGGTGCGTAGAAGCCGGCGATCGGTTCTTCAGGCGCCATCAGACGAGCGCTCCGCCCGAGAAGGAGAAGAAGCTCAGGAAGAAGGAGCTGGCGGCGAACGCAATCGACAGGCCGAACACGATCTGGACAAGCCGACGGAAGCCGCCCGAGGTGTCGCCGAACGCGAGGGTCAGGCCGGTCATGATGATGACCATGACCGCGATGATCTTGGCGACCGGGCCCTGGATCGAGTCGAGGATCGATTGCAGCGGGGCTTCCCACGGCATGGACGAGCCGGCGGCATAGGCCGGTGCGGTCAGCACCATCAGGGCGGTGAACGTGACGGCGCCGGTCAGCCGGCGGCGGAGCGAGGTCATGCGGGGTCTCCTTCTGGGGGCAGGGTTGCAGGGGTCAGGCGGTAGTCGCCGTCGGGGCCGAGCCCTTCGACGGTTGCGAGCTCGGACAGACGGCGCGCGGCGCCCCGGCCCGACAGCACGGCGACGACGTCGATCGTCTCGGCGATGAGCGCGCGTGGGACGGTGATCACCGATTCCTGGACGAGTTGCTCGAGCCGGCGGAGCGCGCCGAGCGCCGAGCCAGCGTGGAGCGTGCCGACGCCGCCGGGGTGGCCGGTCCCCCACGCCTTGATCAGGTCGAGCGCTTCGCCGCCCCGCACCTCGCCGATCGGGATGCGGTCGGGCCGCAGGCGAAGGGCGGAGCGGACGAGGTCGGTCAGGCTGGCGGCGCCGTCCTTGGTGCGCAGCGCCACCAGGTTCGGCGCGGCACATTGCAGTTCGCGCGTGTCCTCGATCAGCACCACGCGGTCGCCGGTGAGCGCGACCTCGGCCAGCAGGGCGTTGACGAGCGTGGTCTTGCCGGTCGAGGTGCCGCCCGCGACCAGGACGTTGCGGCGCTCGTGAACGGCGGCGCGCAGGATCACGGCCTGCGGCTCGGTCATGATCCCGGCCGCCACATAGTCGGCGAGCGAGAACACGGCGACGGCCGGTTTGCGGATCGCGAAGCTGGGCGCCGTCACGACAGGCGGCAACAGCCCCTCGAACCGTTCACCCGTCTCGGGCAGCTCCGCCGAGACGCGGGGGGCATCGGCATGGACCTCGGCACCGACATGGTGGGCGACGAGGCGAACGATTCGCTCCCCGTCTGCCGCGCTCAGTCGGGCGCCGGTGTCCTCCAGACCGCCGGTCAGGCGGTCGATCCAGAGACGACCATCGGGGTTGAGCATCACCTCGACAACGGTGGCGTCGTCGAGGAAGCCGGCGATCGCTGGCCCCAGCGCGGTGCGCAGCATCCGCGCGCCGCGGGCGTAGCTCTCAGACCTCGAAGGCGCTGTCGTCACGATGTGAATCCCGTTCTCGCCGCCCGCTCGCGCGAGCGGCCGTTCAACGGGGTCGATCAAGAAGCGTCGGGATCGATAGAGTTCAACAAGCGATGTCTGGTCGTAGTGCTACGGCGTAGAAAGACAGGAGAACGGCGGTTCAGTCCTCGCCGGCTTCGTCCGAGGCGGGGTCAGGCGACTGCGTCGTGTCGATGTCCTCCAGCACTTCCTTCGCCAGGCTGCGACCTTGTTGCACGCGGCGCCCCAGGGTCTCGATGAAGCTTTCGTATCGTTCGCGGCCTTTGGCCTGGGCGGACGCCTGCGCGCTGTCGGCGAGCGGCGGCGTCGCCGTAAGCCAGGCGCGGATGAAGAGGCCAAGAGCCTCCAGCGCGATGGTCTGATCCCGCTCGAGCCGTTCGACCTGCCGAGTCAGCCGATCGAGGCGGCGGGTGTAGGCCGCTTCGCGCCGATCAGCGCCGTCTGGCGACAGGAACGATGCCACGGCGGCATCGACGATCGCCGATTTGGAGACGCGCCGCCGGATCGCGAGCTCCT
>CAXTJQ010000019.1:0-71917 GCA_964244725.1 uncultured Rhizobiaceae bacterium | reverse complement strand
CGAAGTTGCGCGCCTCGACCTTCTTCTGCGCCTTCTCCAGCGCCTTGTTGATCCACGGATGGATGATCGCCTCGTCCTCCTTGAGGCCGAGCTTCTGCAGCATCCCGTCCATGCGCTCGGAGCCGAAGATGCGCATCAGGTCGTCCTGGAGCGACAGATAGAACTTGGAGCGGCCCGGATCGCCCTGACGGCCCGAGCGGCCGCGCAGCTGGTTGTCGATGCGGCGCGATTCGTGGCGCTCGGTGGCGAGCACGTAGAGGCCGCCGGCGGCGATGGCCTTTTCCTTTAGCTTCTCGATGTCATCGCGGATCGCCTTTTCGGCGGCTTCGCGTTCCGGACCCTCGGCCATGTCGCCCAATTCGTCATCGATACGCATGTCGGCATTGCCGCCGAGCTGGATGTCGGTGCCGCGGCCCGCCATGTTGGTGGCGATGGTGACCGCGCCAGGCTTGCCGGCCTGCGCCACGATCGCCGCCTCGCGCTCATGGTGACGCGCATTGAGGACCTCGAAATCCTTCAAGCCGTCCTTGCGCAGGCGCTCGGCGAGTAGTTCGGACTTCTCGATCGAGGTCGTGCCGACGAGGATCGGCTGGCCCTTGGCGGCGGCGTCGCGGATCTCGGCGATGATCGCCTTGTACTTCTCCTCGACCGTCCGGTAGACCTCGTCGTCCTCGTCGATGCGGCTGACGGGCCTGTTGGTCGGCACCTCGGTCACGTCGAGGCCGTAGATATTGCCGAATTCCTCGGCCTCGGTCTGCGCCGTGCCGGTCATGCCGGCGAGCTTCTTGTACATGCGGAAATAGTTCTGGAAGGTCACCGACGCCAGCGTTTGATTTTCCGGCTGGATGGCCACGTGCTCCTTGGCCTCGAGCGACTGGTGCAGCCCTTCGGAATAGCGGCGGCCGGGCATCATGCGGCCGGTGAATTCGTCAATGATGACGATCTCGCCGTTGCGGACGATGTAGTCCTTGTCCTTCTGGAAAAGCCGGTGCGCCTTGAGTGCGTTGTTGACGTGATGGACGACGGCCACGTTCTCGATGTCGTAGAGCGACTCGCCCTTGAGATGGCCGGCGTCGCGCAGAAGGTTCTCAAGCTTCTCGGTGCCGATCTCGGTGAAGATCGCCGTACGCTGCTTTTCGTCGACCTCGTAGTCTTCCGGAATAAGCTGCAGCATGAAGGCGTCGACGGTGACGTACATCTCGGACCGATCCTCGAGCGGACCGGAGATGATAAGCGGCGTGCGGGCCTCGTCGACCAGGATGGAGTCGACCTCGTCGACGATTGCGTAGTTGTGGCCGCGCTGAACCATCTGCGAAAGCTCGTATTTCATGTTGTCGCGGAGGTAGTCGAAGCCGAGTTCGTTGTTGGTGGCGTAGGTCACGTCGCAGGCATAGGCAGCGCGCCGTTCCTGGTCGGACAGGCCGTGGACGATGACGCCCGTGGTCAGCCCGAGGAAATCGTAGATGCGGCCCATCCATTCGGAGTCGCGCGTGGCGAGATAGTCGTTGACGGTGACGACATGGACGCCCTTGCCCGCCAGCGCATTGAGGTAGACCGGCAAGGTCGCGACGAGCGTCTTGCCCTCGCCGGTGCGCATCTCGGCGATGCCGCCATTGTGCAGCACCATGCCGCCGACGAGCTGGACATCGAAGGGCCGCATGCCGAGCGCGCGCCGCGCCGCCTCGCGCGCCGTGGCGAAGGCCGGGACGAGCAGGTCGTCGAGTTCGAGGCCACCGGCGATCTGCTCGCGAAACATCGCGGTCCGGGCGCGCAGCGCTTCGTCTGACAGCGCGCGCATCTCGTCTTCGAGCGCATTGATCGCGTCGACCCGGGGGCGTGTGGACTTGATGCGACGGTCGTTGGAGGAGCCGAAAATCTTACGGGCGATGCCGCCGAGACTGACCATCAAATGGCCCTTTCACATAGGTGCCGATATCTGTCGGCAGGGTCCGCGAGATCAGCGCTGGGCGGAGTTCAGCCGAAGATAACGCCCGGAAATCGCTTCTGGACGCCAAGACGAAGGACAGATAAGAGGGGCCAGTTTCGATGTCAACGCCGCGGCCACCCTTGAAGTGACGGCCAATCCGGCCACATTCCCGTCGATCAGCCGCCTTCGTCTTCCCCTCCGGAGCCTCCCCATGAAATCGAATTCGCGCCGCGCATCCATGGCCGGCCTCCTGCTCGCGGCGACCTTGCTCGGCGGAGGCGTTTGCAGCGTTCGGGCGCAAGAGGACAAGGTCATCGCGACCGTCGGCGCCGAACAGGTGACGGAAGCCGACCTCGCGCAGGCGCTGGCCGACCTCGACCAGCAGTTCGCCCGGCTTCCCGAGGACCAGCGCCGCGCCGCCGCGCTGTCGGCGGTGATCGAGATCAAGCTGCTGGCGGGCGAAGCCAAGGCGAAAGGCTTCGACAAGGACGCCGCGTTCCAGCGCCGCCTGGCCTTCCTGCAACAGCGCGCGCTGCATGCCGAGGTGATCGAGAAGGAGGTTGCCGCCACGATCACCGACGAGGAGGTCCGCAAGCGCTACGACACGGAAATCGCCGGCACCCCGCCCGTCAACGAGGTGCATGCGCGCCATATCCTGGTGAAGACAAAGGAAGAGGCCGACGCCATTGTCAAACAGCTCGATGGCGGCGCCAAGTTCGAGGATATCGCCGCCGAAAAGACCACCGATCCGTCCGGCAAGACCAGCGGCGGAGATCTCGGCTGGTTCGGCCCGGGCCAGATGGTGCCCGAATTCGAGAAGGCGGCGTTCGCGCTCGACGTGGGCGCCTACACCAAGGAACCGGTCCAGTCGCAGTTCGGCTGGCACGTGATCAAGGTCGAGGACAAGCGCGCCAAGCAGCCGCCGGCTTTCGAGCAGGTCAAGGACCAGTTCCGCTCGCTGCTGCTGCGCGACAAATATTTCGCCATGGTCAAGTCGCTCCGCGCGGCCGCCAAGGTCGACATCATGGATCCGGCGCTCAAGGCCGGCGTCGACCAGATCGACAAGTCGCAGTAGGCTTGTGAGCTCGAAGGTGTCTGCCGGTCGAAAAATCTTCAGATGTCCTTCGATACCGGACGGGTTGCTCGACCCGGAGGTTTTGATGGACCTCAGTGCGCGGGGCAACATGCTGATCGACTGCGACTGGAAAGAGGGGCGTCAGGTTGTCGAGAGCGTCCGAAAAATTGTTGCCGACCTCGACTGCGCGGCGATGCTCCCCAATCATTCGGGCGAGGACGGTATCGTCCCATGGCTGGAACAGATGAACTTTCTGATCGGACAACTGCAGCATTTCTCGACCGGTGGGGCGTACGAGTTGCTCGATCTGGATCCGGAGAGCGATGTCTTCACTCTCTTGATCTCAGGCTCGGATTTGAGTTTCCTTATGATCTGTCCGAAATGGATTGAGCCCTTGCGCGCGGCGGGGTCTTGAGGCAAGCGGTCGGAACAAACTCCCGCGGGACAGAGATCCGATGTCGACCACCATCTCCCCGCTCGCTCCGAAATCGTACCCGGACATGCCGGCGATCGACGGGGTGCGGATCGCCACGGCGCAAGCCGGCATCAAGTACAAGGACCGCACCGACCTGTTGGCCATGGTGTTCGACGAGGCGACCACGGTCGCCGGCGTCTTCACGCGGTCAAAATGTCCCTCGGCTCCGGTCGATTTCTGCCGGCGGAACCTGCCGGGCGGAACAGCGAGGATGCTGGTCGTCAACTCCGGCAATGCCAACGCCTTTACCGGCAGGCGCGGTCGCGAGAGTGCCGCGATGACTGCGAAGGCCGCGTCGGCAGCCGCAGGCTGCCTTGCGAACGAGGTTTTCCTCGCCTCGACCGGCGTTATCGGAGAACCGCTCGATGCGGGCCGCTTCTCCCATCTGCTGGCCGGGCTGGCGGCGGACGCCGCGCCGAACCGCTGGCTCGACGCCGCCCGAGCGATCATGACCACCGACACCTATCCGAAGGTCGCGACCGCCTCGGCCATGCTTGGCGGCACGGAGGTGACCATCAACGGCATCGCCAAGGGCGCCGGCATGATCGCGCCGGACATGGCGACGATGCTGTCCTTCGTCGCGACAGACGCGCCGATCGCCTCCGACGTGCTGCAACGGCTTCTGTCGGATGGGGTCGGCCTGAGCTTCAACGCGGTCACGGTCGACAGCGACACCTCGACCAGCGACACGCTGCTGCTGTTTGCGACCGGCAAGGCGGCGCGGCGCGGGGCTCCAGCCGTGACCGCGATCGCCGATCCTTTGCTCGCGGACTTCCGCGTGGCGCTCGACCGGGTGCTGATGCGCCTGGCGCTGCAGGTGGTGCGCGATGGCGAGGGCGCGCGCAAGCAGGTCGAGGTCACCGTGACCGGAGCGGAGACGGCGCATTCCGCCAAACGCATCGCGCTGTCGATCGCAAATTCGCCGCTGGTCAAGACGGCGGTCGCCGGCGAGGACGCCAATTGGGGCCGCGTGGTGATGGCGGTCGGCAAAGCGGGCGAACCGGCCGACCGCGACCGCCTAGCGATCTGGTTCGGCGACATCCGCCTGGCATTCGAGGGCGAACGCGACGAGGGCTACTCGGAACAGGCGACATCGGCCTACATGAAACAGGACGAGATCGCGATCCGCGTCGACCTCGGCCTAGGCGAGGGCAGGGCGACGGTGTGGACCTGCGACCTGACCAAGGAGTATGTCGCGATCAACGGCGACTACCGAAGCTGAGTATTCCCGTGCGAGAGACTGTCGCGATACCGGAACTGACAACGGTCCGGCGCTTCGAAGCCGCCGGATTTCGGGCGTGGCCCGCGGCGTCGGTCCATTACGACGGGGCGTGGGCGATACGGCTCACCCCCGGCAATCCGGCGAAGCGGCTCAATTCGGTCAATCCGCTCGATCCGGGCGACGTCTCCGAAATCGAGGCTCGGCTGCAGCGGGCGGGGCGGAGGTTCGCCGCGGCGGGGCGCACGCTGACGCTGCGCATCTCGCCGCTCGCCCCGCACGCGCTTTCCGATCATCTCGACGCGCTCGGATGGCCGCGGCTTTCCGACTCCCTGGTCCTTCGCCTCGATCTGACAGAGGCGGCCGTGGCGGACGCGCTCGACCACATCCCGCTCAAGGATGTCGGCCGTTTCGTAAAGGCCGCCGCTTCGCTCGACGGCAAGGGGTCGGCGATCGAGACCGGGCTGGCCGAGATCATCCGGTCGATCGAGGCTGAAGCCGGCCTGTTCGTGCTGCAGCAGAGGGTGCGTCCGCTAGCGGCGGCGGTCTGCGTTCACGACGGCGACCTCGCGGGCCTGTTCGAGGTCGCGGTCGGTGTGGCGGAACGGCGCAAGGGTCTCGGGACGCGGATCGTCCGGTCGGCGCTGAGATGGGCGCGGCTGCGCGGCGCGCATGTCGCCTGGCTGCAGGTCGAGGCCGAAAACGGCGCGGCGCGGGCGCTCTATGACCGCCTCGGCTTCCGCGAACAATATCGCTATCACTACCGGCAGCCGCCGGAGGCATGAGCGATGGAGCCGGCAAAGCCGATCCTGCTGGTCTGCGCCTGCGCGCTCGTCGATGCAGACGGCCGCGTGCTGCTGTCGCGGCGACCGCCCGGCAAGCCGCTTGCCGGCCTCTGGGAATTTCCCGGCGGAAAGGTCGAGCCCGGCGAAACGCCCGAGCAGACGCTGATCCGCGAACTGCGGGAGGAGATCGGCGTCGAGACGCAGGAAGCCTGCCTCGCGCCGCTCACCTTCGCCAGCCACGCCTATGAGCGCTTCCACCTCTTGATGCCGCTCTATATCTGCCGCCGCTTCACCGGCGCGCCGACTGCCAGGGAGGGCCAGACGCTGAAATGGGTGCGGCCGCGGGCGATGCGCGACTATCCGATGCCGCCCGCCGACGCGCCGCTGATCCCCTTCCTTATCGACCTGTTGTGATTTCGGCAGTCCGAACGATTCCCTTTTAAGGAAAAGTTTATCGAAACCCGGCAAGGATGCTTGTGGGGATCGACTTCAGCCGTTTCGATTCTCCTGTCGGGAAGGGAAACGGATGTCCTTCGAAAGCCACAACGATTTGTATCGCGGCGCGCCGCGCGGCGACGTGACCGGCAGCGGCTTGCTGCGCGTCGTGATGCTGTTCGGGTCGGTCGCGGTCGCCATCGCGCTGATCGCCACGCATGTGCTCGACAACCGGTATGGCGACTACATCGCGATGTCGGACGACGGGGTCGGCATCGACAGCACCGCCACCGGCGCGATCGGGTATAAGGGGACCTACACGATCCGCAAGAGCGTCCTGCAGACATCGCCGAACTCGATCTGCATCATTCGCGACAACGGAACGCGCAGCGGCGATTGCTGAAGCCGCCTTTTCACCACCCGTTAAGGCTTTGGCGTTAACCTTCGTTAAGGTGTTGCCGCTAGGGTATCCGCGAAGGGATATGGCAATGGGCAGGCTGATACGCCGATTTCTAAAGGACGACGCCGGCGCGACCGCGATCGAATATGGGCTGATCGTGGCGTTGCTCTCACTGGCGATCGTGGTGGGCGTCGGCACGGCCGGCAACCAGATCGCCTATCTGTGGGGCGACAATAACAGCCGCCTCGTGCAAGGCCTGAAATAGCGAAAAGGCCGCCGCCGGCGGTCACGAGTCCTTCGCGGGACTGGCGAGAGCCTGCGCGAGCGACATTCGCGCCGAGCCCGGTTTCAGGGCCCTGGGCTGCGAGGCATCCGGCGCCCATCCCGACATCCAGACGATCGAGAAGGTCGCCCTGACGCGGCCGTCCGGATCGGCGAAGCGCCCGGCGTAGATTTCCGCCGCCTTGGCGAACAGCATCCGCGTGGCCGGCCGGCGGTTGCGCGCAACCAGCGCGTTCGTGGCCCCCATGGCGCGGAGGTCGCGCATCAACGCGAACAGGTCGTCGTAGCGCACGGTGACCGTCTCGACATCGGCGACGGGCAGGGCGAACCCGGCTCGCTGCAGGAGCGCGCCGACATCGCGGACATCGGCGAAAGGGAGCACCCGGGGGCTGACGCCGCCATAAAGCGCCGTCTCGGCCGCAAGCAGGCTCTCGCGCAGTTCGGTCAGCGTCGCGCCGCCCGCCATCGCGCCCAGGAAAAGCCCGTCGGGGCGCAAGGCGCGGCGAATTTGCACCAGGACGCCCGGAATGTCGTTGGCTTCGTGCAAGGTCAGCATCGAGACGACCAGATCGACGCTTGCGGGCGCGAGAGGAACGGTCTCGGGCGCGGCGACGATTCCGCCGGAGCCCGCCAACGCCGCGTCGCTCTCGACCCTGACGACATCGCCCATCTTGCCGCTTTCGACCATCGCGTCGCGCGCGGCGGGCGTCAGGCAGAACAGCGCCGCGGCGGCGGCGAACCGGCGCTCGACGGTCGCCAGCCGGTCGCGAAGATCGTCGGCGGCGCACGCCATCAGAAAATCGGCGCCCGGGACAGCGGCGGCGAATGCGCGGCGCTTCCTTGACAGCGAGAGCCCGGTGTCGATGATCGGCTGCACGAGCGGTCCCGCATTGTGATGACGCCGAACGTTCGACGGCGTGTCCGCCTTGGCGACGGAGCCCTGTCATGACCGATTGGGGAAGGCAGTTCAAGCATGCGGCGGCCATCGCCGTCCGCAGTCCCGCCACGCTGCTGTTTCCGCCGATCTGCGCCGGTTGCCGGCGGCTGGTGCGGGAACCCGGAGCGCTGTGCGGGGCATGCTGGCCGAAACTGCGCTTCCTGGAGCCGCCATGGTGCCCCGTCATGGGGACGCCGTTCGCGCACGACATGGGCGAGGGGTTTCTATCGGCGGAAGCCATCGCCCATCCGCCACCGTTCGCCCGCGCCCGCGCGGCGGTGGTCTATTCGGGAATCGCGAGCCGGATGGTGCAGGGCTTGAAGTATCACGACCGCACCGACCTGGCGCCGTGGATGGCGAAGTGGATGATGCGCGCGGCTTTCGAACTGCTGCCCGAGGCCGATGTCGTCATGCCCGTTCCGCTTCACCCGAGGCGTTTTTTCAAGCGCCGGTTCAACCAGTCGGCCGAGTTGGCGCGCTCCGTCTGCGCCCATACCGGCTTGCCGTTCGAGCCGGGGCTCGTGACGCGCGTGAAAATGACGCGGCAACAGGTCGGGCTTGGGCAGAGGCAACGCGAGGACAACGTCCGCGCGGCGTTCGCCGTGCCCAAAGCCATGGCCGAAAGGGTCGTGGGACGGCGGGTGCTGGTGGTGGACGACGTCTACACGACTGGAGCCACAGTCGCGGCCGTGGCGCGCGCGCTGCGCAAGGTCAAGGCGTCGGCGGTCGACGTGCTGACCTTCGCGCGCGTCTTGCCGGGGGACTTTCGGCCGGAAGATTGAGCGACTATATGGGAGGCAAGACAGGACGACGACATGGCGGATGTTACGATCTATACGCGGATGATGTGCGGCTATTGCGCCGCCGCCAAGCGGCTTCTCGACAGCAAGGGCGTCGCCTATACCGAACACGACGCCAGCTTTTCGCCGGAAGTGAAGGCGGACATGATCGCCCGGTCCAACGGCCGGACGACATTCCCGCAGATTTTCATCGGTCGGATCCATGTGGGCGGGTCGGACGACCTGCATGCGTTGGACGATTCCGGCCGGCTCGACGGCATGCTTTCGGCCGACGCGCCGAATTGAAGGACGAACCGATGGCGAGTTTCAACGCGGCGGCGATCCAGATGCGGTCCGGCGAGGATGTGCGGCGCAACGTCGCCGACCTCGAACGGCTGGTCGCCCTGGCGGCCGGGATGGGCGCCGATTACGTCCAGACGCCCGAAATGACCGGCGCGCTGGTCCGCGACAAACAATCCCACGCCTCGACCTTCGCGACGGAGGACAAGGACCTCGTCGTGGCGTCGGCGTCGAAACTCGCGTGCAGGTTCGGCATCCACCTGCATATCGGATCGACCGCCATCCTGCGCACCGACGGCAAGCTCGCCAATCGCGCCCTGCTGTTCGGCCCGGACGGCGCGGTCGTCGCGTCCTACGACAAGATCCATATGTTCGACGTCGACCTCGACAAAGGCGAGAGCTGGCGCGAATCGGCCGCCTACGAGGCGGGGTCGACCGCCATGGTGGCCGACCTGCCGTT
This sequence comes from uncultured Rhizobiaceae bacterium, assembly GCA_964244725.1. GTDB lineage: Bacteria > Pseudomonadota > Alphaproteobacteria > Rhizobiales > Rhizobiaceae > Kumtagia. The sequence continues at coordinate 62,843 of CAXTJQ010000019.1, read as the reverse complement.
CGCGCGCCTCGGCTTCGCCATCTGCTACGATTTGCGCTTTCCGCAATTGTTTCGAGCCGAGGCGATGGCAGGGGCGAACGTGCTGACGGCGCCTGCCGCCTTCACGCGCCAGACCGGCGAGGCGCACTGGCATGTCCTGCTTCGCGCCCGCGCTATCGAGAACGGCGCGTTCCTGATCGCGGCCGCGCAGGGCGGATCGCACGAGGACGGGCGGGAGACCTACGGCCACTCGATGATCGTGGATCCGTGGGGCCGCATCCTGGCGGAAGCCGAAAACGATACGTCTGGCGTCATTCTCGCGGAGATCGATACGGGTCTGTCGGTCCAGGCGCGCAGGAAAATCCCCAACCTGAGGAACGCGCGCGAGTTCGTTCTCGGTTCGGCCGAGGGCCGAGATTTCACGCTGCGCGGGGCGGCGTCTTGATCCGATTTTCGCTGCGTTGCGAGCACGCGCATGACTTCGAAGCCTGGTTCCGCGGCAGCGACGATTTCGACACCCAGCGCAAGCGCGGGTTTCTGGAATGTCCTTCGTGCGGGTCGCCGAAAATCGACAAGGCGTTGATGGCGCCCGCAGTTTCGACCGGCCGCAAACGCGACACGATCGCGTTGGCGATGAACGAGGCGCAAAAGGACGCGATGACGCAGCTCAAGTCGCTGTCGGACAAGATGCGCGCGAACACCGACTATGTCGGCGCGAAATTCGCAGAAGAGGCGCGAAAAATCCATTTCGGCGAGGTTGAACCGCGCGGCATCCATGGCGAGGCGACGCCCGACGAGGCCAGAACGCTGGCCGAGGATGGGGTGGCCTTCATGCCGATCCCGGTCTTTCCCGACGACCGCAACTAACGCCGAGGACGATCGCCAGGTCAGGCGGCTCCGAATTTCTCGGCCAGGATCATGTAATTGACATCCATATCCGTCGAACGCTGCCAGCGGTCGGCGAGCGGGTGGTAGACGACGCCTTGCCTGTCGACGACGCCCATGCCGGCATCGGTCAGGGCCTTCTCCAGCTCTTCGGGGCGGACGAGCTTGCCGTATTGGTGGGTTCCACGCGGCAGCCAGCGCAGGACGTATTCGGCGCCGATGATCGCCAGGCCGAGCGCCTTCAGCGTCCGGTTGATCGTCGCCACAACCATCAGGCCGCCCGGCCGCACCATGTCGGCGCATTTGCCGACGAACAGCCCGACGTCGGCGACGTGCTCGACGACTTCCATGTTCAGGATCACGTCGAACTTCTCGCCCGCGTCAGCGAGGTCTTCGGCTGTCGTCGCACGGTAGTCGATCGCGACGCCGGCCTGCCGGGCGTGCAGCCTCGCGACCTCGATATTGATCTCCGAGGCGTCTGCGCCGACCACTTCGGCGCCCAGGCGCGCCATGGGTTCGCAGAGCAGTCCGCCGCCGCAGCCAATGTCGAGGATGCGCAGACCCTCGAAGGGTCGCGCAGCGAGCGGATCGCGGCCGAAACGCGCGGCGAGCTGGTCGCGAATATAGGACAGGCGCACGGGATTGAACTTGTGCAGCGGCCGGAATTTTCCCTCCGGGTTCCACCATTCGGCCGCCAGGGCGGAAAACCGCTCGACCTCCCTGACGTCGATTGTGGAACGTTTGGCTTCGGCCATGCTCTTCTCCCTCAGCGTAAGGAAGTCGGTCGGGGCCGACCGGTTGTCAAGGCGCGGCGGATGCGCTCCGGCAAGGAACTGAATCGTTCGTTCTCGATTGAACCGCGTTCGTGTGTTGCGTGTGGGTGTGAGTCATGGACGAAAAGCGTTTCGATCGGCCCGTGCGCGTCGAGATGGGCGGACCGGGCAAAATCCGCACCGTCACCACCACACGCGAGGCGGCCGAATGCCTGCTGTACAGCTGGCCGACCGACGGCGGGCGACGGCATCTCGCGGCGCGCAAAGCTTGCATGGCCGTGCTGGACGGGCTGAAGGAAGCAAGATCGGCGCGGCTGGCGTTCGAAAACGCCGCCGAGGAAGCGGATATCCTCGTTAGATAACCCCCTCGATTTCCTGGGGCGAGAGGCCGGTCCCAAAAGCGAAGGTTTCGATATGCTCCCATGGTCCGCCGAGATAACGCCACAGGATCAGGCCGCGAGCCTCGACAGAAATGCCGGTGAAGTCCTTCTCAAGCGATAGAGCGAGCGTCTCGGCGGCGCTGGGGTCGGCCTTGTTTTGGACGGTGACATGGGGGCGATAGCCTTGCCGGTCCTGTGGGCCAAGCCAGTCCACCCAGAGCCGCCGCAGCGCGTCGCGAATTTTCAAGAGTCCTTCGCCCTCGACATTGATCGCGACGCCGCCGCCGAGGCGGCGGATGCCGCCGACCGCCAGATCGAAGCGCGCCGTGGCCGCGCACACGACCGCGAGCTGCTCGCGAATGCGGTCCTCATGATCGCCGGGCAGCTTGTGAAAAAGCGTGACGTGTGCGGGAACGAGATTGCGCTCGACCGGAAAATGGCGGCGGCGCAGGCCCTCGAGCACAGCGAAGGCGCGCTCGTCCATCGCAAGCGTCGCGATCAGCGCGGCGCGCAAGGACGCCTACGCCGGACTGGGTCGCATTCGACGATCGATGTCAGCATTTCGGTAAGCATGTTCCAGTCTTCACAAATTCAGTAACCCTCCTGCAACGCCGGTGGCGACAAGGTGGATCGGAATTCGTTTCTGGAATCGATGTCACGCGTATGTGGGAACCGCTTTTCGCGAATCTAGCCTTCACGGCCATTGCCTTGGTCAGTTGGGGTGCGTTCAGCGATCTGGTCACGAGGCTTTCGCCGGGACGCCAGCGCCTCGCCTTCGGCGGCGCCATGGCGATCGGCGCCGTCGGCTCGATGATGATGGCGTTCGAGGCTGCTCCCGGCGTCTTCTACGATCTGCGCGGGCCGCTGATTGCCGTATCGTGCTTTTTCGGCGGGCCGGTCGCGGGCTTCGTGGTGGCCGGCGCGGCCGCGGCCTACCGGGTCTACCTGGGCGGCTCGGTGGGGACAGGCCTTCTCGGCATTGCGGTCACGACCATCATCGGCCTTATCGGTCATGCATCGCGCCGCAAGCGCGCCATCCGCAATTCGGACGTGTTCGTCCTGTCGATGCTAGTGGCCGTCAGCGGATCGCTGATCGTCTTCACGTTGCCGGCCGCCGTGCGCGACAGGCTTCTGCCCCTGATGTGGGCGCCTTTCGCTCTGTCGTTCATCTGCACGCTGCTTCTTGGGATGCTGCTTTTGCGCGACCGTCGCCATCGCGAGATTCTGAGCGTCAACCGCCTTTACCGCTCGATGGTCGATATCCTGCCCGACTGCCTCAACATCAAGGATATCGAAGGCCGCTTCCTGGCCGCCAACCCGGCGACCGCCGATCTGATGCAAGCGGGGTCGGCCGAGGCGCTGATCGGGCGGACCGATTTCGACTTCTATCCGCTGGAGGTCGCGGCGCGGTTCCGCCAGGATGAACTTGCGATTTTCGCGACCGGCGAAATCACCTCGATCGAGCAACAGTGCGTGCGCGGCGACGGCTCGCATGGCTGGCTGTCGACGCTCAAGGTTCCGATCCGCGGCGACGACGGGTCGGTGGTCGGCCTGATCACCCACAATCGCGACATCTCGTCGGCAAAGACATTGCAGGCGCGGCTGGAGGAAACCCAATCCTATCTGGACCAAGCGCTCGACAACATGAACGACGGATTGGTCATGCTCGACGCGGCCGGAGTCATCGTGTTCTGCAACGATCGCTACCGCGAGCTCTTTCCGATGACCGCGCATCTGCGCGTCTCCGGCACCCCGTTCGCCGAGATCTTGCGGTGTTCGGTGGCCTGCGGCGAGGAGGTGGTAGAAGAGGGCGATACGATCGAAGCGCATATCTCGCGCAAAGTCGCCGGGCTGCGTGAAAGTGGGGAGACCCTGATCGAGATCGCCGACGGCCGGACATTCGCCGTGCGCACCAAAATCCTTGCCAATGGCCATTGCCTGCGCATGATCGCGGATGTCACAGCGCGGCTGAGTTTCGAGCGCCATCTGGAGTACCAGGCCCAGCACGATCCGTTGACGGGTCTGGCGAACCGCTCGTTGTTCAATCGGCAACTGAGCGCATGGCTGGAGGTCGCACGGTCAAAGGGCGGCGCGCTGACGGTCATGATGCTCGATCTCGATCATTTCAAGCCCGTCAACGACAGCCTGGGCCATGCCGCCGGCGACGCGCTGCTGGTGGAAGTCTCGCGCCGGCTAGAAGCCAGCGTCCGGCCGGGCGATCTGGTGGCGCGCCTCGGCGGCGACGAATTCGTGATCGTGATGAAGGATTTGCGGGACGATATCGCCGAAATCTCGATGGCGCGTCGGATCAGCAAGGCTATCGCCATGCCGTTCGCGATCGGCGATGTGATGATGACCCCGAGCGCGACGATCGGCTATACGGCCTTTCCGCGCGATCCATCCGAAGCCGAGGGTCTGCTGCGAAATGCCGATGGCGCGCTTTATCGCGCCAAGCGGAACGGCAGGGGCGGCTGGAAAGCCTACGCGCCGGCGGAAACCGCCGGCGCGCCGCCGCGGGCCGGTTCGCTCAGGCGATCGTGAAATCCGCGTTCGTCAGGCCGAGATTGAGGCCGACGACCGCGAACTTGATCGCCCCCACGCCGCCCGCCAGAGCGCCGTCCGCGTCATAGGTGAGCGCGCCGCCGTCGCTGTCGTAGATGATGCGGTCGCTTGTGTCGTGCGCGACGCCGGCCGTGCTCTTCCAGAACGCGTCGGACGACAGCGCGCCGACGTTGAGGGCGGCGAAGATCGACTTGGCGAGCTTGATCGTGTCGTCCACGACGTTGAAATCGGTGATCGCATCGACGTTGCCGGCGCTGCTGAGCGCGGTGTTGAACTGGAACGTATCCTTGCCCGTCCCGCCAGTCAACGTGTCGTTGCCGCCGAGCCCGAAAAGCAGGTCGTCGCCGCCGAGCCCGCCGAGCTTGTTCGCGCCGCTGTTGCCGATGATGCCCTGCGCGATGTTGTTGCCGGTCAGATCGATTCCGGCGGATCCGGAGGCCGAAGTCGTCTGCAGGATCTCGACCCAGTTGCTCGACGCCAAGGCAAAGGACACGGAAGCGCTGACCGTATCGCTGCCACCGCCGCTGAATTCGATCACCTTGTCGCCGGCATTGTCGACGATGAAGGTGTCGTTGCCGAGGCCGCCCGTCATCGCGTCGGCGCCGCCTCGGCCGTTGAGCACGTTGTTGCCGACATTGCCGATGATCGTGTCGGCTGCCGATCCGCCGGTCGCATTCTCGATCAGGACGCCATTGGCGATCGTGAAGCCGCCATCGATCCCGGCGACGTGCGAAATGAAGCCTCCGCCGCCCTGCGCGACTTGAAGCGTCGCCGGACGCAGGTCGATGACGCTGCCGGCGCCGGAGTTGTTGGCGATTTCGTCGAGGCCGCCCTTGTCCCAGATGGCGCCGTAGAAGCTTCCAGTCTGATTGACCGTCGGCAAATTATAGACATTGTTCCCAATGTTGGTCGTCGCGTTCGCTCCATAGAGCGCCTGCAACGCGGCGATGTCGAGCGCCATCGGCGTGCCGGTGAAACCGCGCGTCCAAACAGTATTGCTGTCCAGCGGTCCCTGCGGAGCGGTTTGCCATCCGTCATTGTAGGACATCATCGTGTAGACGGCCTGGTTGAGATCGAAATCCCCCAGGTCGCCCGTGGACTGGTTTTCCGTGACGCCGGGATAAACCGTCGAGGCGCCTCCCGTATCATGCGGGTGGGCCAGCCCCATGGCGTGGCCAAATTCGTGCAAGAGCGTCACATAATCGTAGCCGCCGACTGCGAGGCCGGTCGCGCCCGACTGATATGCGTCGCGATTGACGAGCACGCCGCCCTGGAAGTTGGCGATCGTGCGGTCTGGCGCCATGGCGATGCCGAGGGTACCGGGAACCTCCGCCAGCGTCGGATCCGAGCCGGCGGCGAAGGCGAAATAGATGTCCGAATCTTCCAGGCTGTCGGTCATGGTGAAGTGGACGTTCAGCAATTTCTCGTAAGCCGAAAGCGTAGCGGCGACAGCCTCACGTTCCGCCTCGAGCGCCACCAAGGCTATGGCATCCTTTTGCTCGAACACAACCGTCTCGTCGCTGGCGATATAGATTTTCAGTTGCGTCTGGGCTGTACCGCTCGACCAGCGGTCGCCCCAGGTGATGCCCCTGATCAATGGATTTGACGAAGTCGGTGACAGAATCGGATCGGCAGTCGGCATTGTAGAATCCCCCAAAGTCGCCGCCCAGCGGAAATTGCCGGGGCGCGCGGTCGGAATTATTAATCAGCGGTTAATTTGGAGGCAATGGCGAAGATTCTTGAGTGCGAACGCCCACAACTATGCGAATAACTGTTGCTTTAGAGCAACTTTCATGTATCTTTGGTAAAAAGACCAATGGCATCGTGCGCTTGTGTCATGCGTTGCATCAATATGGATGCGGATCGATCGAATGGGGGCGGCCGGATCGCCGCAGCCCGACCGTGATGTGCGCCGGCCGCGTGAAATCGCTGGTACGCCCAAGGGGAATCGAACCCCTGTTTGCGCCGTGAGAGGGCGCCGTCCTAACCGCTAGACGATGGGCGCTTAGCGTGAGCGGTAATTAGGCGGGGTTTGGCCAAAAAGCAACCGCGATTCGCGAAGCGGCGGAGCTACCGCGCCGGCTCGATCAGGTCCCAGAGATTGCCGTGCAGGTCGGCGAAGACGGCCACCACGCCATAGGCCTCGTGTCGCGGCTGCTCGTTGAAGCGAACGCCCCTGGCGAGCATGGCCGCGTGATCGCGGGCGAAATCGTCTGTTTCCAGGAAGTAGGCGACGCGTCCGCCGGCCTGGTTGCCGATGGCGGCGCGTTCGACGTCGCCGGCGGCCTGCGCAAGCAGCAGGCGCGCGCCGCTTTCTCCGGGAGAGACGACGACCCAGCGTTTGCCGTCGCCCAGATCGATATCGTCGACCAGCGCGAAGCCGAGGCGATCGACATACCAGTCGATCGCCTCGTCATAATCGGCGACGACGAGCGTTACGGTCGCGATGCGGCGGTTAGGTCCGTTCATTGCGCGACAACCTTGAAGCGGCCAATCAGCCGGCGCTCCGCAAGATCGTAGAGATAGAGGATGCGCCCGCCTTCGGCCAGTTCCACGTCGAGCGCGACGCGGCTGCCGGCTAGCGACTGGGACACGATCCTCGCGCCGAGGGGCAGGAGGATGTCGCCTTCGATCATCGCTCCGGCCGCCGGGGCTGGAAGCTCGGCCCCCGGCGCGGTGGCGACGGCGGCCGGAACGCGGGATTTGTAGACAATCGCGGCCACGACCGCCATAAGGGCGAGGAAAAGCAGCCCAAGATTGACCAGCGCGAAGCGGACGAGCTTGCGGCGCACGTTTTCGACCGCGGGGTCGAGCGGCTTTTCGGCTTCGTCATCGAGAGCAGGTTTGGCCATGACTATTCCGGAGGGCGCGATGCGCGACCCTGATACCGAAGCCGACAGCGCATGGAAAGGGCTGGTCGCCGGGCCGGAGGCCGCGGGCCTGCGACTCGACCAGTGGCTTGCGCAAAGCCTCGGCGGCGATTTTTCACGCAGCCGGCTCCAGATGCTGATCCGCCAGGGCGCGGTGAAGGTCGGCGACAGGGTCGTGATCGAGGCGAAGCGCAAGGTGGCGGCGGGGGATACCGTCGAAATCGCTTTGCCCGACCCCGAACCGGCCGAGCCCGCCGGGGAGGACATCACCTTGGACGTGCTCCACGAAGACGACGAGTTGATCGTCATCAACAAGCCGCCGGGCCTCGTCGTTCATCCGGGCGCGGGCAACTGGAGCGGCACGCTGGTCAATGCGCTGATCCACCACTGCGGCGACAGTCTTTCCGGCGTCGGCGGCGTGCGGCGGCCGGGAATCGTGCATCGTCTCGACAAGGATACGAGCGGCGTCCTGGTCGCCGCCAAGACCGACCGGGCGCACAGGAGCCTGTCGGAGGCGTTTGCCGACCACGGCCGCAGCGGCGACCTCGAGCGCGCCTATCTGGCGCTCGTCTGGAACATCCCGTCGCGGATGATGGGCACGGTCGATGCCCCGCTCGGGCGCGCGTCGGACCGGGTCAAGCGCGCCGTGGTCCCGCAGAGCCGCGACGATGCGCGCCAGGCCGTGACGCACTGGACCGTGCTCGACCGTTTCGGCGCGGCGGAAGCCGTTGCGGCGGCGCTGGTCGAATGCCGGCTCAAGACGGGCCGCACGCACCAGATCCGCGTCCACATGGCGCATATCGGCCATCCGCTGATCGGCGACCGCGACTATGGCATGGCGTTCCGCACCAAGGTCAACAAGTTGCCGGAGGACTTGCGCGATCTGGTCAACGGGTTTCCGCGCCAGGCGCTGCATGCCCGGCTGCTGTCGTTCCGCCATCCGGCAACAGGCCAGGTCATGCGCTTCGCGGCCCCGTTGCCGGATGACATGCGGACGCTGATCGACGGATTTCGCACCCTGTGACGCCCGAGCGCCAAGCGCCCGGCGGCGACGCCGTTCGGTGGCGTCCTGGTTTCGATCGGTAACCGACGCCCCATTGTTCACTTTGATGTGACAGTGTGTTCGGGGCGCAACAAGGGCTGTCTTTTCGCGCTTTGTTCCTGTATACGACGGTTTGGCTCGACGCGGCGAAAGCGCGATCGCGCCTCATGCCCGCCTTGATCCGGGGGCAAATTCGAGAAGGAGGGTGCTTTATGGCCCAGTCACTACCCAGTATCGTTTCAGGAGAGGGCGGCCTTTCCCGCTACTTGGAAGAAATTCGCCGTTTTCCGATGTTGCAGCCGCAGGAAGAGTACATGCTCGCCAAGCGGTATGCGGAGCATGAGGACACCGGCGCCGCCCACAAACTCGTCACCAGTCATCTGCGCCTCGTCGCCAAGATCGCGATGGGTTATCGCGGCTATGGCCTGCCGATCGGCGAGGTGGTCTCCGAGGGCAATGTCGGCCTGATGCAGGCCGTCAAGAAGTTCGAGCCGGAGCGCGGATTCCGCCTCGCGACCTACGCTATGTGGTGGATCAAGGCTTCGATCCAGGAATACATCCTGCGCTCGTGGAGCCTGGTCAAGATGGGCACGACCGCCAACCAGAAGCGCCTGTTCTTCAACTTGCGCAAGGTCAAAGGCAAGATCCAGGCGCTCGAGGAAGGCGACCTCAAGCCGGACCAGATCGCCGAGATCGCGACGCGGTTGAACGTTTCGGCAGCGGAAGTCGTATCGATGAACCGCCGCTTGTCGGGCGACGCGTCGCTCAATGCGCCGATCCGCGCCAGCGAGGGCGAGTCCGGCGAGTGGCAGGACTGGCTGGTCGACGACCACGAGAGCGCGGAGGCGGTGCTGATCGAGCAGGACGAACTCGACAACCGGCGCGGCATGCTGTCGGGCGCGCTCGCGGTGCTCAACGAGCGCGAGCGGCGCATCTTCGAGGCGCGCCGCCTATCGGAGGACCCGCTGACGCTGGAGGACCTGTCGTCCGAGTTCGGCATAAGCCGCGAGCGCGTGCGCCAGATCGAGGTGCGCGCCTTCGAGAAGGTTCAGGACGCGGTCAAGGCGGCCGCACGCAAGCAGGTGCAGTCGCTGCGCACCATCGAGGCGCAGCCGGCGGCGTAAAGACGAACTTCAGATAACGGGTTAAAGTTGAGCGCTCGGCCTATTCGCCGGGCGCTATTTGTTTGAGCCAATGCGCGCCGACTCCGCGATCCCGCATCACGTCCTTCGAATCCTCGTCGTCGAGTCGCGAGCAGATGCGGTAGACTTCGAGCGTGTCCGCGTCCATCGCGCCGATCCGGTGGAAATGGACGGCGGCGGCATAGCGGGTGCGCCCCGACCACGGCTCGCCGAGCGGCGTGTTGAGCAACGTCCATTGCTCCCGGGTTTCGGGGTCGGCTGGGATACCGGGCGGCAGAGCCGTCGCATCGAGGACCATCAGAAGCGGCCGGGCGGATTGGCGGTGCGTCGGTCGAGCTTGACGAAGGGGCGCGGCGCGATCCTGGCGCGCTTCATGATCCTCGAATATCGAAGTTCGCGCATCGCATAGATTTCGACCCAGAGGTCGTCGACGATCGTGTCGCCGTATGGCCGTTCCAGGCTGGCTAGGGCGATGTTGCGCTTGCCGGTCGGCGACCAGATCGCCGCGCTGACCAATCCGACCTCGCGCTTGCCGCGATGGTAAACAATCGCGTGCTCGGCCGGTATGTTGCCCTCGATTTCCAGCCCGACCAGGATGTGCGCCGGTCCAGCGCCTGCGCGCGATTTCGCGATCGCCGGGCGGCCATTGTAGTGCGCCGTCTTCTTTGAATCGATCATGAACGAAAGGCCGATTTCGTCCGGCATCCGCACCCGGTCTTGCCGGATCGCGTGTTCGGCGGTGGTGAAATCGGTATTGGCGACGATCAGGCCGGCCTCGATGCGGGCGCGGTTCAGCGCGGCGTAGCCGATCGCGCGGATGCCGAACGGCTTTCCCGCCTCGAACAGCCGATCCCACAATGACAGCGCCGCGGGCGCGTTCACGAAAAGCTCGTAGCCGAGGTCGCCGGTGAAGCCGGTTCGCGAAATCGTGACCTCGCCCGCGTCATGCGGAAACGAGGCGATATCGAACAGTTTCAGGGTGTCGACGCCGGCAAATCCCGCCGCGTCGAGGACGGACCAGGACGTTGGACCCTGCAGGGCAAGTCCCGCGATGCTTTCCGTTTCCTCCTCGATCTCGACCTCGAAGCCGACCGCGCTGTCGAGCAGCCATGGCAGATGCCGCTCCTGGCAGCAAAGGCGGAAGCGCGTCCCGGCCAGGCGAAACAGCGTGCCGTCGTCGAGGACGTGGCCTTCGTCATCGCACCAGGCGGTGTAATGAACGCGGCCGGCCCTGAGTTTGCTCACGTCGCGCAGGGTCAGGCGGTCGAGGAAGGATTCCGCGCCAAAACCGTCGATGCGGTATTTGACCATCGGCGATATGTCGAACACGGCCGCCTGACTGCGGATCGCGAAATATTCGAGTTCCTCGTCCCAAAGCGCCGTCGGGGCCTTGTAGCCGGCCCAGTCGTACCAGGATTCCTGCAGGTTCAGCGCTTCGAGCCGAGGCTGAAACGGCGTGCCGAGGCGCGGCTTGCGGAAGTGCGGCTGGAGGGCGAGGCGGTTGGACAACGCGTTCATATTCGCTCGATCCGGCGACCGACAGGTTGACCTGAGCCTCCTCCATCGCCTTCGGCGGTTCCCCCCGTCCGTAAACGGGGGAGGATCAGCGGCGTCCCCGCCTGTCGTTCACTTGCAAACTCGCGAGGCCGGTTCCTCCCTTGCGAAGCGGGGGTGGGGGACCGCCAAAGGCGGTGGAGGGGGCGAAGCACCACAACGGCAATGTTCATTCTCATCCCCGCATTCCCATCACCCGCCTTGCCGCGTTCATCCCCGGAACGCCGGAGATGCCGCCGCCGGGATGCGAGCCGGCGCTCGCCAGGAAAAGACCGTCGATGGGTGTATCATAGCCTTCCGCGCCGAACACCGGCCGCGACATCAGCATCTGGTCGGCCTGCAATTCGCCATGATGCCAATGACCGCCCGGCATGCGGAACTGCTGCTCGATGTCGAGCGGCGTCAGCAATTCGGCATGCACGACCGATTTGGCGAGGCCGGGCGCGTAAGCTTCGAGCACCCGCAGGATCGCGTCGAGGAATTTCGGCTTGCCCGCGCCCCAGCCTTCCTTCAGCGCATAGGGAGCATATTGCACGATCGCCGACAGGACGCAGCCGCCGGCCGGCGCGAGCGACGGATCGTCGATGCTCGGCAGCGTGATTTCCATCGCCGGTTCCGGGGAGAAATCGCCATATTTCGCCGGGTTGAAAGCGCGTTCGACATGATCGGTCGACGGCGCGATAACGAGCCGCGCATTGCGGTGCTCGAGCGGTAGGCCTAAAAACTCAGGCGCGCGGTCGAGCGCCAGATGCAGCTTTGCGGCGTCGCCCTTCATGCGGATGTTTTGCACCCGGCGCACGAAGCCCGTGTCGAGATGCATCGGACCGACGAGGTCGATGAAGGTGGTGCGCGGGTTGATGGCGGAGACGATCGTCGAAGCGGCGATCCGCTCCCCGTTTTCAAGCGTGATCCCCGTCGCGCGGCCGTTTTCGACGGCGATGCCGGCAACCGGGGCGTCCGTGCCGATCGTCACGCCGGCCTTCTCCGCCGCCGCGCGGATCGCTGCGGTGACAGCGCCCATACCGCCGAGCGGAACCATCTGTCCGCCGGGCCTGCCGTCCGTCTCGCCGGTCAGCCTGTAGTAGAGCCCGAGCAGCGAGGTCGGCGAACGCGGCCCGAGATGGCTGCCGAGAACCGCGTCGAAGGCGAGCAGCCCTTTCAGCCGGTCGTTGGCCAACCGTTCATCGCAGAAATCGGCGACGTTCATGAGCAACACGCGCAGGAAGTCGCGCATGTCCTCCTTGCCGAGTTTTTTCAGCGCCAGGCCGGTCATGGCGTGCGCGGAAATCTCGGCGATACCCATGCCGCCGCCGAGCGCCGGCGGGCGACGGGCGAGCATCGGCTTCAGGACGCCCGCGTAGCGGAAAAGCTGGGCGCGGACCTCGCGCCACGCCGCCTGCTCGGACGGCCTTGCGCCAACCAGCGCCTCGCCATACGCGCCGATCAGGATCAGTGGCGCGCCGTGGGGCGATAGCGATACGCTCGGGATTTGCCGCGCCGCACTCAGTTTCAGGCCATGGCCTTCGAGATCGAGCGCCCTGACGACTTCGGGATGCAGACGGTTGACCGTGTGGGCCAGTGACGAAACCCTGAAGCCTGGGCTGAATTCATGCGTCGCGCCCGCGCCGCCGGTTTGGCTCGCGGCTTCGAGCACCAGCACCTTACGCCCGCCTTTGGCGAGCATCGCGGCGCAGACGAGGCCGTTGTGGCCGCCGCCGATGACGATCGCGTCCCACCTCGTCGTGTCAGATGACGTCATGCGCCGGGCTTACATGCTTCGCGCCCTGCTTCAGGTCGCGCAGGATTTCGACGGCCGCGTTGCGGCCGGGCGCGCCCATGACGCCGCCGCCGGGATGGGTCGAGGAGCCGCAGATGTACAAACCGTCGACCGGCGAGCGGTATTGCGCGTAGCCCGGCACCGGCCGGTTGAAGAGCAACTGGTCGAAGGTCAGTTCGCCCTGGAAGATGTTGCCCTCGGTCAGGCCGACCTCGGCTTCCAGTTCGCGCGGCGTGCGGACTTCCATGTGGACGATGCGGTCGCGAAAGCCCGGCGAATAGTCGGCGACCTGCGCGATGACCGTCTCGGCGAACGCGTCGCGGTCGGCGTCCGTCCAGTCGCGACCCTGGACCTTGGGCGGGCAATATTGCACGAAGCAGCTCATGAAATGCTTGCCAGGCGCGGCCATGGTCGGATCGAGCGTCGTCGGGATCATGGCGTCGAGGAAGGGGTCGGCCGACCAGCGGCCTTCCTTCCAGTCGTCGTAGGCGCGCTCCATGCGCTCGACGGAATCGGTGAAGTGCAGGTCGCCGCGCAGGCTGGGCGAATCCTTCGGCAGGGCCGGGAATTCCGGCATCGAATCCAGCGCGATGTTGACCTTGCCGGACGAGCCGCGCATGCGGAAATTCCGCACGCGGCGCAGGAAAATGTCGGGCAGTTCCTTCGGCTCGACGAGCTTGAGGAAAGTGCGCTTGACGTCGGCGTTGGACACCACCGTCCTGGCGTGAACGACTTCGCCGCCGGCCAGCACGACGCCGCGCGCCTTGCCGAGGGTCACCAGCACGTGCTCGACCTCGGCGCCGGTGCGGATCGTCCCGCCGGAGGCGCGGAAGGAATCGGCCAGCGCCCGGGTGATGGCGCCCATGCCGCCGCGCGCGTAGCCCCAGGCGCCGACCGAGCCGTCGACCTCGCCCATGTAGTGATGCAACAGCACGTAGGCCGTGCCGGGCGACATCGGTCCGAGCGCCGTCCCGATGATGCCCGAGATTGAAAAATTCGCCTTAATTACGTCGGTCTCGAAATATTCGTCGAGGAAATCGGAGATCGACATGGTCCAGAAGCGCAGGGTTTCGGCCATCGCGCGCGCGCCGAGGCCGGAGAATTTCCTGGCGAGGTAGACGAGTTCCGAGATGTCGCGGGGCCTGAAGCTCGTCGGATCCGGCGCGGTGCGCATCAGCAGCGGCTGAACGAAGCGGCACTGGCGCGTCACGTCGCGGGCGTAGCGGTCGTAGGCTTCGGCATCCTTCCTGGAGAAGCGTGCGAATTCGCGCCGGTGGGCGTGATGGTCGCGGTAGTTGGCCAGGTAGTCGCCGTCCCGCGTCAGCACCGCGCCGCCTTCGTAGGCGATGACTTGCAGCCCGAAGCGCGGCAGTTCGAGGTCGCGCATGATTTCGGGCCGGAACAGCGAGCAGACGTAGGAGCAGTTCGAATACAGAAAGCCAGGCGTCAATTCACGGCTGGTCGCCGCGCCGCCGACCCAATCGTTCTTCTCCAAAACAAGGACATTCAGGCCGGCGCGCTGCAGATAGCAGGCGTTGACCAGGCCATTGTGGCCCGCTCCGACGACGATCGCGTCCCATGTCCTCATCGCTGACGCCGAAACCCTTTCACCCCCAATTTGCCACGCGGGCAACAAATCTGTCCAGCTATATTGAATGAATGTTCAACAAACGATCTTGCATTTTCCGTTTTCAGGACTAGGCTTACGGCGGTATCGGCTGGTGGGACCTGTGTCGGATGAGCGCCAGCCTTCAGGCTGAACCCGAATATGACGAGTCCGCGATCCGCTTTCTCGAGGCGCTGTGGGGTGAGGGATATCTCTCGCCGGGCGGACCTGAAGAGGTCGACCGCATGCTCGCCGGCCTGTCGCTCGCCGGAAAGAGCGTTCTCGACGTCGGCTGCGGCTCGGGTGGCATCGCGCTGCACTTGATCCGGGCGCACGGCGCGAGCCATGTGACCGGCTTCGACGTCGAGGAGCCGGTCATCGCGCGCGCCCGCAAGCGCGCCGCCGACCAGCAACTGTCGGGCCGCGCGATCTTTGTCCATGCCGCGCCGGGCGCATTGCCCTTCTCCGATGCATCGTTCGATTTGGTGTTCTCGAAGGATGCGCTGCTGCATGTGCCGGACAAGGAAGCGCTTTTCGCCGACATTTTCCGTGTGCTGAAGCCGGGTGGCGTCTTCGCGGCGAGCGACTGGCTGACGTCGCATGACGGCGAGCCGTCCGCAGCCATGAAGGCCTACGTCGCCGCCGAGGGCCTGAGTTTCGCGATGGCTTCCCCTGAACGCTACGCCCAGGCGATGGAAGCGGCCGGGTTCGTCAACGTGACGCTCACCGACCGGAACGCCTGGTATCGCGGGGTCGCGCGCGGCGAGTTGGAGCGGCTCAAGGGTTCGTCCTACGAAAAGGCGGCCGATGCGGTCGGCGCCGCCTATGTCGACAGGAATATCCGGACCTGGGAAGCCATGCAGAAGGTGCTTGACAGCGGCGAGCACCGTCCCACTCATCTGCGGGCGAGAAGGCCGGAAAAGAGTTGACCGGCAATGTGGAGCATCCAAACGGTGACCAGGACGGCGGCGCCCCTGGAGGCGGCTGAGGACAAGGAAAGGCGCGGCCGCAAGGCCTCGAAGGAGACGCGGCGGCAGCAACTGATCGACGCGACGATCGATTCGCTCGCCAGGCGCGGCTATTCCGAAACGACGATGGCCGATGTCGCGGAAGGAGCGGGGCTGTCGCGCGGCATCGTCAACTTCCATTTCGAGAGCAAGGAAAAGCTGCTCGTCGCGACGCTGCAGTTCATGGCGGACGAATATTCGGCGCATTGGCGCGCGGCGCTGCTGAGGGCCGGCGGCGATCCGGCGCGGCAGCTTGCGACACTTGTCGCCGCAGATTTCGACAGGGCGATCTGCAGCAAGCGCAAGCTCGCCGCATGGTGCGCCTTCTGGGGCGAGGCGAAGTCGAGGCCGACTTACCAGTCGCTGTGCGGCGCGCGCGACGAGGCTTACCAAAACGTCTTCATCGCGCTTTGCCGGAAGCTGAAAGCCGATGGCGGCTATGATTTCGACCCGCAGTCGACTGCGCTGGGCCTGAGCGCGATGCTCGAGGGGCTCTGGCTGCGGCTGATGATGGGAACAGAGGACGCGACGCGCGAGAGCGCGCTGCATGCGTCCGCCGATTTCCTCGCCTCGGTGTTCCCGAAGCATTATCCGCGCACGGCGCCGCGTATGCGCAAAATCGCTTGAAGCCATTGAAACGGGGGACATGATGATGATGACATATGGAACGCGCCGGACCACATGCGCGCTGATGCTCGCCGGACTGCTCTCGACTTCGACGTGCCTGCCATCGTCGGCGCAGGATGACAGCCTGACGGTGTTCGACTGGTCGGGGTACGAGGCGCCGCAGTTCCACCCGGAATACACCGAAAAATACAACGAGGAGCCGACCTTCACCTTCTTCGGCGACGAGGACGAGGCATTCGAGAAGATGCGCTCCGGCTTCAAGACCGACCTCGCCCATCCGTGTTCGCAAAGCGTTGTGAAATGGCGCGAGGCGGGCCTGCTCGAACCGCTCGACACGTCGAAGATCAGGGGCTGGAACGACCTCAATCCCGGCCTGATGGCGATGAAGGATCTCGCGACCACCCCCGACGGAAAGGCGTGGTTCATGCCGTGGGACTGGGGCAACACGGCGCTGACCTACAACACGACCAAGGTCGACGAGGAGGACGTGCAATCGCTGAAGGCCTTCGCCGATCCGAAATTCAAGGATCGCGTTTCGATCGGCGACAATGTCGACGACGCCTATGCGCTCGCCTACCTGGCGCTCGGCATCAAGGACTGGACCACCGCCACCGATGCGCAGTTCGCCGAGGCTTCCGCCTTCCTACGCGCGGTCCACAAGAACGTCCGGCTCTACTGGTCCGACAACACCGAGATCGTGCAGGCGATGGGCGGCGGTGAGGTCGACCTCGCCTGGGCCTGGAACGACGCGGCGACGCAACTCGCCAACCAGGGCCAGCCGATCAGGATCAAGCGCGACACGGCCGAGGGCCTGTCGACCTGGGTCTGCGGCTACGTCAAGCTGAAAGAGGCGCCCGGCAATTCCGACAAGGCCTACGATTTCCTCTCGGCCGTCAACGACGATCCGCGTGTCGCCGACTACATCGTGCGCGAATGGGGCTACGGCCAGGGTAACGCCAAGGCGATGGCGGCCGTCGATCCCAAGGTGCTGGCGGAAAAGGGTTATGGCGATGTCGGCAAGTTCGTCGACAAGACGTTGTTCCAGTCGCCGCTGCCCTCCGACAGGAAGCTCAGGATGATCGCGGAATTCGAGAAGATCAAATCGGGGTATTGAGCGGCCGATCTTTGGTCGGCGCATACGGCCAGTCAATTTCGCGCAGAGCTGTCTTCTTTGCCCGCGCCGACCTGTCGACGCTTCCGGTTTCCCATCGTAAGGTCGCGCCTCGGATAGGGGACCGGTGGTCATGACGATGTTGAAACGCCTCGGGTTCGGAGCGGTCGTGGCAGCTTCGCTGGTCGTGAACGCGGCGGTCGCCGAGGACAAGGACCTCATCGTCTTCGATTGGTCGGGCTACGAGGAGCCGCCCTTCCATCAGGCGTATATCGACAAGCATGGCGAGGGGCCGAGCTTCGCGTTCTTCGGAGACGAGGACGAGGCGCTGCAGAAGATGCGCTCCGGTTTCAAAGTCGATATCGCGCATCCGTGTTCGCAAAATGTCGTCAAGTGGCGCGAGGCAGGCTTGCTGCAGCCGCTCGACACCAGCCGCATCGAGGGCTGGGACGACATTCTCCCCGGCATCCGGTCGATGAAGAACCTGATGACCACCGACGACGGCAAGGCCTGGTTCCTGCCGTTCGACTGGGGCAATTCGGCCATGCTCTACCGCACCGACAGCGTGACGCCGGACGAGGCGCAGACGTTGCGCAGCTTCGCCGATCCGAAGTTCAGGAACCGGGTGACGATCGGCGACAATGTCGACGACGCCTATGCGCTGGCGAGCCTGGTCATCGGGCAGAAGGACTGGACGAAGATGACGGACGCGCAGTTCGCGCAGGCATCCGATTTCCTGCGGCAAGTGCACAAGAACGTCCGGCTCTACTGGACGGATTCCACCGACATCAACCAGGCGTTTGCCGGCAACGAAGTCGATCTCGCCTGGGGCTGGAACGAGACATATATCTCGCTGAGGAAAGACGGCGTGCCGATCGCCATGAACCGCGATACCAAGGAAGGCATTTCGACCTGGGTTTGCGGCTACGTGCTGATGAAGGATGCGCCGGGCAATGTGGACAAGGCGTATGATTTCCTGTCGGCGGTCAATGCCAAGGATGTCTCCAACTACATGGTGACGACCTATGGCTACGGGCATGGGAACGGCGCGGGTATGGCCGCGGTCGATCCGGCGGTGCTGAAGGCCGGCGGCTTCGACGACATCGACAAATTCGTCGACAAGACGCTGTTCCAGCAGCCCGTTCCGCCCGACCTCAAGACGCGGATGATTGACGAATTCGAGAAGATCAAGGCGGGCTATTGAGCGCCGAGGTCCTTCGCACCGACGTCATTATCGTCGGCGCCGGATTCACTGGACTCTCGGCCGCCGACGCGCTGACGGACGCCGGCGCCGACTTCGTCCTGCTCGAAGCGCGCGACCGGGTCGGCGGGCGGGTCGAATCTCAAATCAACGGTCTCGGCGAGAGGATCGACACGGGCGGGCAATATTTCTGCGACGACATGCCCGAGGTCATCGCGCTGTCGCGTCGCTTCGGGCGACGATGGGTGGAAGGATTGCATCAAGGACGTGGGTTGATGCAGCCGGCGTCGCCGCGCAGCGCGGATGACGTTTCCAGGCGCGCGTCCGCCATCCGCGACCGCGCCAACGCATATCGGCCGGACGATCCTTCGATCGCGAAGCTTTCCGTCATGGCCTGGACGGATGCTCAGCCGGATGCCGACGACGCGAAGGCGGGATTCCTGTCGCAGATCGAGGGTCTGTGGTGCCAGCCGACCGAACGATTGCCGATGTGGTATCTCGTTTCCAACGATCGTCGCATCACTAACGAAATGCCGGAACTACAGTATTTTCTCGACGGGACCATGCACGCGCTGGCCGAGGATCTGGCGCGCGAAGCGGGGTCGCGGCTGCATCTGTCCGAACCGGCAAAGCGCCTGCGGCATGGCCCGGATGGGGTCGCCGTCGAAACCGAGCATGCAGCGTACCGCGCCAGACATGTGATCGTGGCGGCGCCGCCGGTCATGGCCCACCGCGTCGTCTTCGACCCTCCGCTCTCCGCCGATCTCTCGCATGCGTTTTCGGCGTGGAACAGCGGCAAGGTGATCAAGGCGCTGACGCGCTATGAACGGGCGTTCTGGCGCGACGCCGGTCTGAGCGGCAGCGTGTTCGTCCTCGATCCGCCCGGATTCTACGTCTGCGACGCCAGCCACGATAAAGACCGGCCCGCGCTTGTCGTGTTCGTCGGCGGATCACTCGCGGTCGAATGGACCGCACTTGGCGCAAATGCAGTCCGATCGGCGATCCTGACGCAGCTGACCGGCGCTTTCGGCGCGGCGGCCGCCGATCCGCTCGACGTGACGATCCGCAACTGGACAGGCGATCCGTGGAGCGGCGGCGGTTACGCCGACACGGTGCTCGACTTCGCGGCCACTGACGCGGAGGCCGTGCTGCGGGCAGGCCTGCCGCGCGTGACATTCGCGAGTTCGGAACTGTCGCCGTCGTTTCCGGGCTATGTCGAGGGCGCGATCGTGGCGGGAAGGGCGGGAGCGACGCAAGTTATTCGCGCGCTTGAAAAGCTGTCGCGATGACGCAGGGCCAGATCGAACGGACGAAGCGCACCGCGACCTATGTGAACGGGATTGCGATTGCACTCTTCGCGGTAGGCGCGCTGGCTCCGGTATTCTCGGTACTCTACGGCTCGGATCGGCCGGCCTCGGGTCGGGTTCTCGTGGGCGCTTTGGCTTGCGTTGTGATATCCGGTTGCCTACTCCTGTTCGGAAGACGGGTTCTGCGGAGGCTCGATCAAGGACAAATCTGGAGTTTTTTTCGGTATTCCTGTTTGGCCCCATCAGTGGGCTAGTGATTACTGCGTTTATAATTTACATCACGCGGACCGACGGCAAGCCTCGTCATCCACAGGCCGGCGAGTAATCGAACTCGGAGTTCAAATTATTCCGCCATGGCGACCAGAGCGTCGGGGTCGTAACCCAGCCTGATCGTTGCGCCGAGCGGCAGGTCGTCGGCGCCGAAATCGTTGGTCTCGGTGACCGACAACGGCTTTTCCAGCCCTGGTATCTCCACGACGAGATGCGTAATCTCGCCGAAGTAATGGCGCTCGACGACGGTGCCGGCAACTTCGTGTTTTGCCTTTGCGTCGTCCCACAGCACGCGCAATCGCTCCGGCCGGATGCCGATCGTGGCGCTCGATCCGGTCGGTGCGAAAGGGCGCGGCTTGTCGGTCTTCACGCGGCCGAACCCGAGCGTTTCGACGGTGATCGAGTTGCCCTCGTCCTCGACGATTTCCGCCTTCACGAAATTCATGCCGCCGAGGAAATCGGCGACCTGGCGATTGACCGGGCGCTGGTAGATTTCCTTGGGCGCGGCGACCTGCGCAATCCTGCCGCCGAACATCACCGCGATGCGGTCGGACATGCCGAGCGCTTCGTACTGGTCGTGGGTGACGAGGACGAAGGTGATGCCGACCGCCTTCTGCAGGCGGCGAAGCTCGACCTGCATCTGCTCGCGCAGCTTCTTGTCGAGGGCGGAGAGCGGTTCGTCGAGCAGCAGAACCTTCGGCCGCATGACGAGCGCGCGGGCGAGCGCGACGCGCTGGCGCTGGCCGCCCGACAATTCGGTCGCGCCGCGTTTGCCCAGACCCACGAGCGAGACCTGCGCCAGCGCCTCCTCGACGCGCCGCTTTTCTTCGGCGCCGTCGAGGCGCAGCCGCTTCAGGCCGTAGGCGACGTTCTGCTCGACATTCAGATGCGGGAAGATCGCGTAGCTCTGGAACACCATGTTGGTCGGGCGGCGATTGGCCGGGATGCCGTCCATCGGCCGGCCGTCGATGGAGATGACGCCGCTTGTCGGGGTGTCGAAGCCGGCGATCATGCGCAGGAGCGTGGTCTTGCCGCAGCCCGACGGCCCGAGCAACGAAAAGAACTCACCTTCGCGGATCGTGAGGTTAGCGTCGTCGAGCGCCTTGAAAGTCCCGTAACTGCGGGTGACATTCATGATCTCGATCATCGGGCGATCAGGCAAAGGCGACTCCCGTATCCTGCGTCCGGCGCGCGGCGCGGCGGCGGAGCATTTCGGCGACGGTGAGCAGCACGAAGGAGCCGGCGAGCAACAGCGTGCCGAGCGCCAGCACGCTCGGGAGCTTGGCGGCGAAGCGCAATTGGCCCCAGATGTAGACCGGCAGCGTCGTCTCGGTCCCGGCGAGGAAGAACGCCATGATGAACTCGTCGAGCGAGATTGTGAAGGAGACGAGCAGGCTGGAGATGATCGCCGGCGCGACCATCGGCAGGGTGATACGCCGAAAGGTGCCGAACGCGCTTTCGCCGAGATCGGCGGAGGCTTCCTCCAGGCTGCGGTCGAAACCTTCGAAGCCGGAGGTGAGCACGCTGAGCGAATAGGGAACGCAGATCAGGATATGGCCGAGCACGACGGTGAACAGCGACAGGCTCATGCCGGTCTGCAGAAGGACGATGAGCATCGAGACGGCGACGATGATCTCCGGAAGGACAAGCGGCGCCATGATCAGGCCGTTGACGGCGCGGCGGCCGGGAAAGCGGTAGCGCGTGATGGCGCGCGCGGCGCAAATGCCGAGGACCGTCGAAAAGATAGACGCGGCAACGCCGACCAGCAGGCTGTTCCAGGCCGCATCGAGCAGCGTCGGCGTGTTGGGCAGGTCCTCGTACCATTTCAGCGTGACCCCGTTAAGCGGAAAGGTCGGAACCGGCGATGTGTTGACCGAAAAGATCGGCAGGAAGACGATCGGCAGATAGAGGAACACGATGTAGAGGACCGCGTAGGCGGTCAGCCATTTGCCAAGCATACGCCTCATCGCACGCGCCTTGCAGCGAACCGCAGGACGACGACCGCGACCGCCGCCAGCGCCGTGACGATCACCATGGTGGTCACAGACAGCGCCGCGCCGAGCGGCCAGTTGGACGCCTTGCCGAATTGCGCCTGGATGGCGTTGGCGATCATCACCCCATCCTTGCCGCCGACGAGGCGCGGTGTGACGAAATCGCCGACCGTCGGGATCATGACGATGAGCAGCGCCGAGATCACCCCCGGCACGGTCAAGGGGAGCGTGACGCGAAGGAAGCTGCGCAACCGGCCATCGCCGAGATCGGTCGCGGCCTCGATGAGCGTACGGTCGACTTTCTCCAGGGACACGAAGATCGGCAGGATCGCGAAGGCCGCCCAGGCATGGGTCAGCGTGATGATCACGGCGGTCGAATTATAGAGCAGGGCGGTGGACGGCTCGCTGATGACGCCGAGCTTGAGCAGGGCCGTGTTGAGCACGCCATTGTAGCCGAGAATGACCTTCCACGACATGACGCGCAGAAGGTAGCTGGTCCAGAACGGGATGGTGATCAGGAACAGCCAGGTGTGCTTGTGACGTCCGCCGTGGAACGAGATGTAGTAGGCGATCGGATAGGCCAGCACGACGGTGCAGACGCTGACCGACAGCGAGATGAAAAGCGACCGCACCAGCAGGTCGCGATAGATCGGCTCGGTCAGCGCGATGCGGTAATTCTCCAGGGTGAAGGTGCGGTCGATCGTCAAATAGTTCTGCGTCCAGAAGCTGTGCGCGATGACGACGGCGATCGGGATGACCAGGAGGATCAGCGCGTAGATCAAGGTCGGGCTGACGAGGGCGAAACCCTGCGCGGCTTCGGATTGCAGAGGGGATTTACTTCGCGGGCGTTCCTGCCGGAACGACAAGGACCCCTCCGCGGCCTCCGTCATCGCAGCGGTTCACCTGACGGCGCGGGTCGGGGCGTGGCTTGCATGACCGCTTCCAAACGATCCGGGCTTGCTCCCGGCATTTCGATCATGCGCCGAACAAGGGATTGAAATCAAGCGGCAATTCTGCAATATTGACTGAACGGACATTCAATATTGAGGCTTTTTGCAACGTCTTTTCCGCGTCTTAGCGGAACGGTTCAGGCTCAAATTTTTTTCGATCGGGAGCTCGCCATGGCCGCTGTCAAGGATTTTTCAAAGAGGGACGAGGCGCGAGTCTCGCCGTCCGACCCGGCGGCGGCGGCGCTCGCCAAGAAGCATCTGGTGCAGCCGTGGCCCTATGCGGGCCAGATCGGCGCGGAAGCGCGCAGCTTCATCGGCGGCGGCGAAGGCGTCTACATCACCGACGGCGATGGCAAGCGGCTGATCGACGGCCCGGCCGGCATGTGGTGCGTCAATGCCGGGCATCGCCGCGAGGAACTGGCGCGGGTGATGTACGAGCAGGCGATGCGCCTCTCCTACAACACGCCGTGGTATACGATGAACGAGCCCTCGGCCGTGTTGGCGGAGCGTATCGCAGGGCATGCTCCGGGCGATCTGTCGCATGTTTTCTTCACGACCGGAGGATCGTCGGCGGTCGAAAGCGCGCTGCGCTTCATGCAGTTCTATAACAACGTTCGCGGCCGGCCGGAGAAGAAACTGATCCTGTCGCGCGGCGGCGCCTATCACGGCTCGACCTATCTTTCCGCGTCGCTGAACGGCCGCCCGCGCGACCGCGACTGGATGGACGGCGCGGACGATCTCGTCGTCAAGCTATCGTCGCCCGACCCGTTCCGCCGTCCGGCCGGGATGAACGTCGAGGCGTTCCGCGACAAGCTCATCGCCGAACTCGAGGAGACGATCGAGCAGGTCGGGGCCGACAGGATCGGCGTCTTCGTCGGCGAGCCGGTTCAGGCCTCGGGTGGCGTCGTCATCCCCCCGGCAGGCTATCTCCCCCGCATCCGCGACATCTGTCGCACCCATGACATCCTCTACGTCTCCGACGAGGTGGTGACGGGGTTCGGGCGGGTCGGCGAGGTGTTCGCCTCGCAGGACGTGTTCGGCATCGAGCCGGACATCATTACCTTCGCGAAGGGCGTCACCTCCGGCTACTTTCCCCTCGGCGGCATGATCGTGTCGGGGCGGCTGCTGGCTGACCTTCGAAAATCAAATCATCCCGACGCCATGTTCGCCCACGGGCTGACCTACACGAGCCACCCGGTCGGCTGCGCGGTCGCTCTCGCCAATCTCGATATTCTCGAGGGCGGGCTGCTCGCCCATGCTCGCGACATCGCACCGTATTTTCAGGCGCAACTAAAAACGCTGGAAGACCTGCCGCTGGTCGGCGAAGTGCGCGGCGTCGGGCTGATGGCCTGCGTCGAATGCGTGGCCGACAAGGCTAGCAAGGATGCGCTCATGCTCGACCATGAAGTCGGCAAGCGAATCGACGCGCATTGCCATGAACTCGGGTTGCTGGTGCGGCCGCTGATCCACATGTGCGTGATGTCACCGCCGCTGATCATCACGCGCGATCAAATCGACGCCATGGTCGGCATCCTGCGCGAAGGCATTTCGCGGACGATGGACGATTTGAGGAAAGAGGGGGTGTGGAACGAGGACGGCAGTCGGCAGTCGGGATATGAATCGAAATTGAGGTTTGTCGATAGCGCTAACTCGGGGCAAGTTCACCGGCTACCGCCGACTGCCTAAGCTCTCGACATCAGCGCCTCGTTGAGCGCTGCCATGTCCTTCTCTTCCGGGGCCGTTTGCAGGTTGAGCACCGGCAGGCGTTTGCGGAGGTGGTCGTGGTGGCTGCGCACGCCGTATTCCAGATCGGACAGATAGAAGCCTTCGAAGGCCTGCGAAAGCATGGACTCGTTCGACCAGACGGTCAGCTGGACGTCCTCGGAGGTCGTTTCGCGGTCGATGCGGCGGGCGAGATAGCGGGCGGCGCGCTGGCGGCGCGTTTCGTCGGCATAGCGGTAGATGCCGCCGCGCAGCAGGGTCCGGCCGGTGGACAGCGGAAACTCCTGATAGAACTGCGCCGTTTCCGGCGTCAGTGCGAAGACGACATTGGGAAACACGCCATAATAGACCCAGGCCTTCTGCATGGCTCGGGGAAGACGGCCATTGTCCTCGGCGATCGCGGCATAGTGGCGCACGCTCCAGCGCCTGCCGCCGGGATGGTAGGTTGCGAAGGACCGCGAGACCCCGTTGACGAAGGGCTCATCGTAGTAAGTTGCGCCGTAAAGGTCCTGCAACGCCGGATGGGCCATCGCCACATGGTAGCCCTCGTTGTCGACGTCGCGCACCGACTTCCAGTTCACCGGCGTCTCCTGGATATTGAAACCGCCGGCCGGGACCATGGACGCGATGTCGTAGGACGCGATCTCTGCTTCGATCGGCCGCATGAGTTCGGCGACGGACGGCTGCGGCCCCGCGCGGAAGCGCACGAAGACGAACCCCATCCAGATTTC
Organism: uncultured Rhizobiaceae bacterium; assembly: GCA_964244725.1. Lineage (GTDB taxonomy): Bacteria > Pseudomonadota > Alphaproteobacteria > Rhizobiales > Rhizobiaceae > Kumtagia. The sequence continues at coordinate 37,356 of CAXTJQ010000019.1, read as the reverse complement.
CAATTCGAGCGGCGTCAGTCCGAACTGCGACTTGTCCAGGTTCGGAAACGAGTCCGGACGCGCCGCGCCGCGCAGGGCGCCGTCGAGATTATAGACCCATCCGTGGAACGGGCAGACGAGCGCGTTGCGGCACGCGCCCTTGTCGTCCGCCACGACGCGCGAGCCGCGATGGCGGCACATATTGTGAAAGGCGCGGACCACGCCGTCCCTGCCGCGCACGACTAGCGCGCGCTCGCCGACCAAGTCCATCGCCAGATAGTCGCCTGCGTCCGGAACATCAGAAACATGGCCGATTACCTGCCAGTGATTGCGGAAAACGTGTTCCCTTTCGAGATCGAGGAGCGCATCGCTGTGGTAACTCCAGCCGGGCAACCCACGGCGATCCCAATCGGCAGGCACGGACACATCGCGCACATGCACAGTCATAACGGACTCTGAATTTATTGAACGTTCATTCAGAATAGCATCATTTGCAACACGATTGCAATAGCTTACAAGATTTTTGGCATTTACGTCCTGATTTCAATGCGCTGACCCGGCGCGCAGTCGAGCTGATTTTATGGCGGCCTTGTGTCCGGCTCGCGGCACAATCGGCGCATTTTTTTCGCTGGCCGGCAACCAAGATTCGACTTCGTCGTTCATTGCTTCGGACAGGCAGGGTGTAACGATCAAGCGTAGCGCCGGTGGCTGAGAGGACTAAGTTTGTTGTTTCACGTTGTTACAAAGCGTCAAACTGACAACTTCGGACTGAAACACTCTCCGGTTAAGAAAAATTATCAGGGAACAGAGCAAAGAAACGAACGGACGAGCCGCCATGAAAACCTTCAGCGCAAAGCATCAATCCTCGTCTAGGACAGCACTTCCGTCGCGCGTAAATTTCAACCTTCGCAAACGCTCGTCCGAGCACCCGATGGCGATGTTCGCGATCGTTACCGGCATCGCCTTTTTGACCATGGCGTTCGCGCCCACGACCGGACCGAGTTTCGCCTCTTTCGGCGCGCCTGCGAAAATCGGCGAGAATGCAAGAGTTGCGGCAAAGGTTCCGGAACTTCCGGTCGACGCGGCGAATGTCGCCTGCCGCGGCCAAGCTTGGGGCGACGAAGATGAGGACTGCCTTGCAACGATCGCCCAGTCTGCGGGCAAGGGTGATCGCGTGACGATCCGCAGGCTGGCCAGCGCCGAGCCTATGACCACGACACCCAACATCTTCTGATACTGGACACCCCTCTTCCAAAGCAGAGACGAAGTCGCTGCGGCATGACGGAGCACCCGGGTTGCGGTTATGCGTTGAAGGCGACCTGCTCGTTGATCACCGCAAGCACGCCGCGCACGTCCAGCGTGCTAAACGGTTTCTCCAGGATTTGCGGCTTGAGCGCGATCGGCAGCGCGGCAATTTCCGCCCGTGCTCCTAGCAAGTCGCCGGTCACCAGGACGAAACGCGAGGCCATGTTCGGTCGCCGTTCCAGCAATTGCTTGAAAATCGCTATGCCGTTTGCGCCTGGCATGCGCAAATCGCTGAAGACGATGTCGGGCTCGTGGACGCCAAACGCGGCTTCAGGCGACGTCCAGGCAGTCACGATCTGCGACTTGACACCCATCAGTTCGAGGATATCGGAGAGAGAACCGGCGACATCCGGCTCGTCGTCGACGATCAGGGCGCGGCTGATGCCCGACGAGGGGCCCGGCCCGATAGCGAAACTCTCGGCGGCGCCTGTGATTCCCGGAAGTTCGACCACGAAACGGGCGCCGCTCGGGTCGACGGCCTCATGCCAGAGCTTGCCCTTGTGACGCTCGACGATCGATTTCGAGATCGAAAGTCCGATGCCGGTGCCGACGCCGACAGGTTTGGTGGTGAAATAGGATTCGAAGATCCGTTCCCGCAAATGCTCGGGAACGCCGGGACCATTGTCCTCGACGGAAAAGCCGCAATTTCCGTTTCCGAGGCGGAAGGTTTTCACCTTTACCCGCCTCTCGCCGCCGATTCCGGCCAGTGCATGCTGGCTGTTGACGAGCAGATTGGCCACCACCTGTGTGATGTGGTCGGCATCCGCCATCACCGGCAGGCCTGCCGGCAGCAGGTCGGTCTCGATGGCAATGCCGCTGCTGCGCGCGCCGTAGGCGGTGACTTCGAGTGCGGCGCGAACCACCGCGTTGAGGTCCATTTCGTTCTGCGTCGCCGGATGCAGGCGCACCATGCCCAAGAAACTCTTGACGATGCGGCCGCAGCGTTCGGCCGCCGCCCGCACCTTTTCGGCGCGCAGCTTGGTCGCGGGATCGGGCGCGAACTCGTGCAGGAGCGTGGACTGAGCGACGACCACGGCGAGCGGATTGTTGAGTTCGTGCGATACCCCGGCCAGCAGCGAGCCCATCGCGGCCATCTTCTCGTTCTGGTGGAGCCGGTCGCGCTGGCGGTTGATCTCCTCCTCGGCGCGATGCTTGTCGCGCAGGTCGCGAATCGACCCGAAGATGAGGCAACGGTCGGCGACGCGCATCTCGGTGGCGGTGAGTTCGATCGGGAAGATCTCGCCGGCGGCGTTCTGCGTCACCGTCTCCATGCGCTGGCCGACCATCGGCGCGCCGCGGCCCGACATATAATCGGCGCCGTTGGCGTAGCCCTTCCGGTAGAAGGTCGGGACGACCATCTCCAAGAGATCACGGCCGAGGATTTCGTTGCGCGCGAAACCGAACATCCGCTCTGCGGCCGGATTGAACTCGATGATGCTGCCGGTCTCGTCGATGACAATGATCGCGTCGAGCGAGGCCTGCAGCATGGTGCGGCGGATGATCTCGCTGACATGCGCCTCCGAGAACGATCGCTCGATGGCGTCGCCGATCGCCATCGCCACGATTTCGAGCGCAGCCATCTCGTCCCTGGTCCATTCGCGCTCGCGCAAGCAGTCATTCACGGCGAGCGTCCCCCAAAGGTGGCCGTGCGCGAAGACCGACACCGACAAGAACGACTTGATGCGCTGATCCTCGAAATCCTTGCGCAGGAAGCCCTGGATGTCGCGGGTCAAACCCGAAAAAATGCGGCCGCGCCGAACTTCCGTAGCGAGATGTTCGAGCAAAGGGTCGGAATGGACGAGAGTCTGGTTGATCGTGGTCGGCGGCGTGGCGATGCCGGCAATGCGGTTGTCGACCCAGTAGGCAGCAATGGACTGCGAGAAGCCCTGGCCCGGAAGTTCGCGCAGCCGGAACAAGATGCCGCGATGGCCATCGAGCGTGATCGTGAAGGCTTCGAGAATCTCATGGATGCAGTGTTGCCAGTCGGACGCCTGGCGCAGCATGCGCGTGATCTTCGAAACGGTGACGGTCAGGCCGACCGAAGCGCCATCGGGCGACATCGCAGCGCCGGCCTCGCTCGCGTCGGTCATCGTCCCCTCATCGCGCCTTGTCGGACAGGGAAAAAATATAGCCTTCGCCGCGCACCGTGCGCAAGAAGCGCGGGTTGGCGGGATCGGCTTCGATCTTCTTGCGCAGGCGCATGACGCGGATGTCGACGGCGCGCGAAGTCTCCGGATCCTCCCCGAGGCCGATCGCCTCCGAAAGCGCGGTGCGCGTCAGCAGGCGGTTGGGGCGCGTCAGGAACACTTCGAGGACATCGAATTCGCTTTTCGCCAAGTCGATCGCCGAGCCGTTCGGGCCCGAAAGGCTTCGGCTGTCGAGATCGGCCAAATAAGGCCCGAACGCAATGGCGCGGCGCGCCGGTTCCTGCCTTGCCGCCAAGCGGACCGCGTCCGGGGCGCCGGCCGGCGGGAGGCGGCGCAGGACGCTGCGGACGCGGGCCAGCATTTCGCGCAGTTCATAGGGTTTGACCACGTAGTCGTCGGCGCCGAGTTCCAGGCCCACGATCCGGTCGATGGCGGCGCCCGCGGCGGTGGCGAAGATGATGCCGAGCGGCATTTTCGACCGCAGCCAGCGGCCCAGCGACAAGCCGTCCTCGCCGGGCATGGCGATGTCGAGAATTGCGATGTCGATCGATCTCGACGACACGAGCGCGCGCATTTCGGCGGCGCTGCCGACGGCGGTCACATCATAGCCGTTGGCCTCCAGATACTCCGCGACAGCATCGCGCAGATCCGGTTCGTCGTCGACGATGGCTATCCTGGCGCGCAGCGTGATCGGGCCTCCGAAACCGCCGGAAAGTAGGTTAGGAACGAACATGATGTCCACCGCTTGATTGTCGCGAATCGACCGGAAACAGCGAAATGGCAAAACGACCGCTCATCGCACTGGCCTGCTTGCCGCCTGATTTCGCCGAGACCCTCGAAACCCATCTCGACCGGCGCGGCTACGAGGTGCGGCGCGCCTCGGAAGACTTCGAAGTTCAAGCGCTGCTGGCTTCGCCCGGCGCCGATGTACTCGTCCTCGGCGACACGCTCGCGCCGACCGATGCGGTCGACCTGATGCGACGCTTCCAGGCGCACGGCAATCCGAGCGTCATCCTCCTGCGCACCCGCCCGGATCTGATCGAGACCGTTCTGGCGCTCGAACTGGGCGCCGCCGATGTCGTTCATGCGCCATTTTCGGAGCGCGAACTTGCGGCGCGCATAGCCGGCCTTCTCGCCCGTCGCGGCAAGACGCCTGGCCACCTCATCGTGCTGGAAAACTGCACGGTCGACCTGAAGTCAGCGTTGCTGATGCATCGGTCCGGCAACGAGGAGCAACTCGCGCCTGGGCAGATCGCGCTGCTGCGCCTGTTCCTCAACAATCCGCGCAAGGTTCTGACGCGCGATGCACTGATCGCCGGCGCGCCTGCGGAAAACGCCGACGCGTTCGACCGGTCCATCGATTCGCGCATCGTAAGGCTGCGGCGCAAGCTCGACACGGAGACGATCGTCACGGTGAGAGGCGCCGGCTACCGTTTCGATCCGCCATCGGGTTGGCCCGACTAGCCGTCGCGACGGATCAAAGACGGACGGCGGCGACCGTCGTCGAGGCAGCGGCGATCTCGGCCCGGCTCGACATCTGCGTATCGTTCGGACGGTCGCGCAGCATCACCGTAGCGACCGCCGCGACGCAAAGCAGCCCCTGGGCGTAAATGAAGACCGTGAGAACGGCGTTGGCGATGTTATTTTTCATTTTGGTTGTCGATTCTGGTTCGAAGCGAATTGATGGGCCAGCAACAATCAGCCGAAGGCTCCGCTTTCCCGGCTGATCCTGGCAGTTGCATGGACCCGTTTTCGCTTGCGTCGGTTTCCAGACGATGCCGCTGGGCGAGGGAGTCTGTTGCAATGCGTTTCGCGGACATCGGTGAAAATTCAGCAATCCCGAAACATGCGAGAGGCAGGCACTCCATTTTTGGACAAACGTTGATCGTTTCGGCTGAGATTTCCTTGCTTGTCTTTCGGCAAACATGCGTAAGCAGTCAAAATCGGCAATAATCTCGAAACGAAACGCTTAGCGATCGAGATCAAATCGAAACACGGTTCGTTAAAAACCACGTCATCGACAACGAGCCGAACCGGCCGCAACCAAACTGGGAAGCCATTCGATGAACGCCATCCCCTCCACCAGACCGATCAACGTCGCGGCCGCCGCGCTTGCCGGTTGCATGCTGCTCCTGGGATCGGGCGCGGGCCCGGCGCGTGCTTCCGGCGGCCGACTTGAGGCGCATGTGTCGCTCTCGGCGCAGACGATGGAGGTCAGCGTCAACGGCCGGACCGCCTTCACCTGGAAGGTTTCGACGGCGCGCAAGGGCTACGTGACGCCCACCGGCTCCTACAAGCCGACGAGCATGAACGAGATGTGGCATTCGCGCCATTACGACAACGCGCCGATGCCGCATGCCGTGTTTTTCAGCGGCGGCTATGCAGTTCACGGCACGCAAGCCGTCAGCCATCTTGGCCGGCCCGCCTCGCATGGCTGCGTTCGGCTTGCACCAGACAATGCGGCCGACTTCTACGCCCTGGTCGAAACGTTCGGCGCGACCAACACAAGCATCGTGATCGGCAAGTAATTCTCGGGCATACCGATCGAGAGCAAATTGTAGCCGACGACGTTCGCCGCGGTTCACACCGTCAAGTAGTATCGGACGGTTCCCCGACTTGACTTGAACGTTGTTCAAGATATTTGTGGCCTTCGGACAGCCAAGTCAAGCGATATTTGAACAATGTTCATATTTGGAGAAGGGTGGATTGGCCAGAGCGACAGAGAAGCGGCGCGAGGTTTTGCGGGCATTGCTGATCGACGTTGCCGAGCGCAAAATGGAGGCCAACGGCATCAAGGGCCTGACGGCGCGCGAGGTCGCCGCCGAAGCCGGCTGCGCAGTCGGCGCCATCTACAATAGTTTCAGGGATATGGATGCGCTCGCCGCAGCCGTGAACTCGCGCACCGCGGTACGGCTTGAGGCAGCGGTCGCGGACGCGTTCGCTGGAGACCAGGCCGCCAGCGATCCGAAGCGTCAATTGGTGCTGCTTGGCCTGACCTATCTGGCATTCGTCACGGAAAACAATCTTCTCTGGTCCGCGATCTTCGAATTGCGGTCGGCCGACGAAGCACTTAGCGAACGGCAGCATGCCGAGAATGCGCGGCTGATGGCCCACGTCGTGGCTCCGCTCCACACATTGATGCCTGACTCGGGCGACGAAAGCCGGCTGCTGATCGCGCGCGGCCTGTTCTCGGCGGTCCACGGCATCGTCATGCTCGGACAGAACGGTCGATTCACGGCCGTCTCCGAAGACCAGATCGCCGCGCAAATCACCTTTATCGTCGAGAGGTTCTGCGACGGCGTCACATCCACGGAACATTCCGCAAAAGATTAATAAATTTGCAATTCCCCGTCATTTGGCGGGCAAATGGCCCGGCATTTGTGCATTTCCGGTATGCAATCGCGCCAATTCCGTTTGAGCTGTCGCCTGCTTATGTAAGCCGGATAAGAAAATTGCACTCGTAAGAACAAGAAAGAGAATTGCCATGAACCTCCTCCGCAATTATCGCACCTGGCGCCGTTACCGCGACACCGTCAATGAACTGAGCCGCCTTTCGAACCGCGAGCTGACCGATCTCGGCATCACGCGCTCGGAAATCTCGGCCGTCGCCACACGCGGCCGCTCGTAAACGGGCCACGCCGCGGCCGCCCTCACCGTCACCGCAATTCAGCCGCAGCGAGGCCCGCCGGAATTCCGCAAGCCTTTTTGCCGTTCAGTCGTCGTTGGTTGCGTTCAAGTCTTCCGGACGCTTGCCGCTCTCGTCCGGCGCCTCGACAGCCGCAGCTACGCGCAAGGCCGCGTTCATCCGATCCTGCCAGCCCGGGCCGTCGGCCTGAAATCTCTCCAACACGTCGCTGTCGATCCTGAGCGTCACCGATTCGCGGGCTGCCGGAACGGCTGGCGCCATGGCGGTCGTCGGAGCAGGCGCCGCCTTTCGGCCGAACATGGCCTCCGCCGCCGCCATCGGGTCCTTCGGCCGGCGTGTCGTGGGCGCCATGGATATGTCTCCTCGGAAATCCTCTCGCGTTGTATGCCGTACGACCGCGCTTGGCGAGAAATTTTGCCGCAACGCCATCGCGTTGAGCGCATAGCGCGGGATAGGGTGACTGGCGCAAGGGCAGACTCATGATGACCGGAGCGGATCGCGCGATACTCCTTTGCGGCGGCATTGTCGGCGCGCTCGGCGTCGGCGTCTCGGCGGTCGCCGCGCATCGGGGCGGGGCGAATCTCGGCATCGCGGCGAGCTTCCTCGCGACGCATGCGCCGGCCCTGATCGCAACAGCGCTCCTGCCGCAGCCGCTCGCCAAGATCGGCGGGTTCGTCCTACTGGCGGGACTGGTCCTGTTTTGTGGCGACCTTTGCGCCCGCGACCTGCTCGGCGGCGGGCTGTTTGCCTATTCGGCGCCGGGCGGCGGCCTGCTGATGATCGCCGGATGGCTGCTGGTGGCTGGTTCGGCATTCACGGGGACGGGTTGAGCGTTGCGGCTTGCCGAGCGCCAGCCAATACCTAAAATGATGCGCAGGGCCGGCTTCAGGACGGCCTCCCCAGGGGATGGAGACGAGCATGACGATCCACGGAATGGCGGCTGTATCGACAGATGTCGCCGCCGATGTCGAAACGCTGCGCACCGATGGCATCGTGGGCAAGAAGGGCGCTTTCTCGCGCGGCTTCACGGAAGCGATGCGCGAAGACATGATGACCGCTTTCTGGAAGGCGATCCAGCGCCCGGGCGGCGCGGTCGGGCGGGGACCCCGGCGATGGTATGTCGAGATCCATCCGCAGGAATTTGGCGGCTTCGTGGAACTCGCTTCGCATCCGTGGGTGATCGCGATGTGCACGGCTGCCCTCGGACCGCATTATCAGATCGTCGAAATCGGTTTCGACACGCCATTCCAAGGCGCCAAGAACCAGCCGTGGCACCGCGATTTCCCGTCGCCGCCGCAGACCTACGACGGCCGGCAGATCACCTCGCTGGCCTTTAATCTGACGGGGGTCGACGTGACCGAGGATATGGGGCCGTTCGAGATCGCGCCCGGCACGCTTTATGACGATGGCCGCGGCTGGAAGCACGAAATGTTTCCAGAGAAGGATAGCTGGGACCGGTTCGCCTCGCGCGGCGTGAAGAAATACCCGCAAATGGGCGACATCTCCTGCCGCTCGGCGCTGACGGTGCATCGCGGGACGGCGCATCCCTCGCCGATCGCGCGGCCGGTGATGGTGCTCGGCGTCGACGCGCCTGGGGCGGGGCACGACAAGCTTCACGATTTGATGGTTACGCAAGACTATATCGACGCGCTGCCCGCCATCGTGCGCGACCACCTCGTGTGCCGGGTCGTCGACGAACTCGCGCCGGTGACGCAGAAGCACGACATCGAGGGCTTGGTCATGGGCGTGGAGTGATCGTCAGGCCGACGCGATGCGATTGATCGAGCGTGGCGCGCGCCTATCTTAGCGCCATTCACCATTCGAGCGGAGAAACAGCATGGACACGATGAAGGTCTACCCGGTCACGCATTCTGACGCTGATTGGCGCACGATGCTGACGCCGGAGCAATATGCCGTCATGCGCGGTCATGGCACGGAACGGGCCGGCAGCTGCGCGCTGCTCAGCGAAAAGCGGGCGGGCACGTTCTCGTGCGTCGGCTGCGACAGTCCGCTGTTCGAGACGAAGGTCAAGTTCGAAAGCGGAACCGGCTGGCCAAGCTTCAACACGCCCATCGATGGCGCGGTTGAAACGACGACCGACAGAAGCTTCGGCATGACGCGCACCGAAGTGCATTGCGCAACCTGTGGCAGCCATCTCGGCCATGTTTTCGATGACGGTCCACCGCCGACGCATCTGCGTTACTGCATCAACGGCGTCGCGCTTGCCTTCAAGCCGGCGTGAGCAAGATGGGGCGCATCCAAATGCGCGCACGAGAGTTAGGGGACGACGGGCGGCTTTCGCGCCCCTGGCGCCGCACGCTCTTTATTTTCGCGGCCTATTCTGGAGAACCACGTGAATCTTCCCAAAGGCGCGCTCGTCGCCGTCGCGGACGGCGAGAAAATGAAGCTCTTTCACAACACGGGCGACGAGGCGAGTTTGTCGCTCGTCCCGTTCTCGGCCGGCGAGGTGAGCAACGACAACAAGGGGTCGGGAGCGCGGCATCAAAGCAGTTCGGCAAACCCGGACGACAGCCAGCTCGCGGAGGACGGATTTGCCGCCGGGGTTTCCGGTCTGCTCAACAAGCAGGTCCTGGAGGGCAAGGTCGCGGATCTCGTCGTTATCGCCGCGCCACGAACCCTCGGCGAGATGCGAAAGCACTATCACCAGAAACTCACGGCCGTGTTGCGAGGCGAAATCGCAAAGGATCTGGCCGGACACTCGATCTCGGACATCGAGACCGCCGTCGGAAGCGCTTGAGCGGAAACCCAAGCCTTCTATGCCGATACTGGCGATCCCGACTGGATTCGAACCAGTGGCCTCAAGATTTAGGAAACGCGCGCGAAGCTGCTGATAGATAACAAGAAACCGCTGATTATTGGTTCGCGGACATGCTCTTACGCGACATCATCGTCGATGTACGCTGATCCGTAAAGGTCTCCGTACGGTGCTCTGAACAGTGCTCCGGAGAAGACGAAAATGGCTGTCCTGAACCTCACCGAGGCCCGCATCCGCGACCTCGCACTCGGCTCCGGCATCTGGCGCGACGAACAGGTGAAGGGCCTGATGGTCGTTTGCCATGCCACCACCAAGACCTACGCCGTCCAAGGCGATGTCCGACGCAACGGCCGGCACGTCCGGACGGTGCGGGTGAAAATCGACCGTGTGGATCGCATCGGCCTTCGCGAGGCCCGCAACCGGGCCAAGGCGATCATGTCGCAAATCCAGTCCGGCATCGATCCCACTGCCAAGCCGGAGGAGAGCGGCATCACCGTCGCCGCCGCCCTCGATGCCCATCTCGGCGAAAAGACCTTTCGCGAGGCTACGTCGGAGAGCTACCGCTACCACGTCGACCACTATCTCGCCCGCTACAGGAACCGGGCCGTGACCGACCTCAGCCGATCCGAGGTGCGGGACATCTACGACCGGCTTCGCGAGAGGAGCGGCCAGACCACCGCCTCCGGCGTGATGCGCACCTTGCGGGCCGTGATCAACACGGCGATGCGTATGGACGAGACGATCGCTTCGAACCCGGTCACAACCATCCGTATCCCCATGCCGAAGCGGCGCGAGGTCGACGGGCTCGACCTTCCGGCCTGGTGGGAAGCAACGGAAGAATTGTCGCCGATCCGGCGGGATGTCCACCGCGCCATGCTCCTGACCGGCGCCCGCAGGTCGTCCATCCTTCAGGTCCGCCGTGCCGATGTCGACTTCGAGAAGGGTGTACTCGTCTTCAACCACATGAAGACCGGCGGCCGGATGCTGTTCCCCATGGGCACGTGGCTCGCGGGCATGATCAAGGCACGGCTTGCCCACGACATGCCCTTGAACAATCCGTGGCTGTGGCCATCGCCCACCAGCGAATGCGGACACGTCACCGAGCCGAAGCAGGGCGCCGACCTGCCGAGCCCGCATGAATATCGTCACCATGCCCGCACGCTCTTCATCGCGTCGGGCGTGCCCTATGCCGAAAGCGCCCTGCTTCTCGGCCAGCGGCTTCCCGGCGCGTCCGGCGGATACGTCCACGCCGAACATCTCGTCGAACACCTTCGGCCTCATGCGCAGGCGCTGGAAGACAGGATTGTTGGCGCCCGCAAGCTCCCCGCGCCGGTTGCGCAAATCGAAGAGGCTCGCGATGCCGCGTAAGCCCGCCCGATCTGCTGGATCGAAGAAGTTGGTCGTGCCGACCTCCCGCCTCGTCGAAAAGCCTGCGACCAGGACCGGCCGCGTGCCGATTTCCGAGGTCGAGGACATTGTTCGGCGGATGCTGGAGACCCAGCGATACAGCCCGTGGTTCGACACTGAGGAGGCCGCACGCTATCTCAGGAAGGAGCCCGGCACCTTGCGAGGTTGGCGGTCGAAGGCCGAAGGGCCGCTCTTCCATGTCGTGAATGACAAGTTCGTCCGCTACCATGTGGACGACCTCGACGCCTATGTGCGGGCCGGCGCGTGCGCGCCGAACTTTGTCAAGCCCCATCGTGAGGGCGACGAGAAGTAATGATGCCGCTCGACGCCGATCGGTGATCATTAGACGACGCGCGCCACGAGGAGCCGGTTTCGGCAGGCGCGTGACCGGGGTGATCCCGGTCCTCCTCAGACAGAAACCTGTCTGCAATTCGCCGGCGGCGCTGCCGTACGGCCGATCGGAGGTCTATTCCATGCCAGAGAACCTGAAGACCGAAACCTTTGGAGAGACGTTCACGCGCGTCTTGAAGGACGCCAATTCGCCTTGGCTCAATACCGAAACCGCGGCCGCCTACCTCGCCTGCACGGCCGGAACCTTGCGCTCGTGGCGCGCTCGCGGTGACGGGCCTCGCTATCACGTCATCCACGGGAAGTCGATTCGCTATCACATCGACGACCTCAACGCTTTCGTGCGCGGGGAGGACGGTCGATGAGCGAGCTCATAGGAAATGAGGAAGGGCGCGCCGAGGGAATCGGCGCGCCCGCAGGAGCTTGGGAGAAGACCGTCGAGTTCGACTTCGACAACGTTGAGGATGCCGCCCTTGTGGTGTCCGAGACGCCGTCGAAGCACGACCCCGACGTGCTTGACGGCCACGCATTTGCCGGTCACGAACTGATCGCGATCGACGGCAAGAAGCCGGTGGCAAGCGGTTGGCGGCGGATCGCACCCCTTTCGCTCGACGACGCCAAGGTTCGCATAGCGAGGGGCGGCAATGTCGGCGTTCGCCTGCGCGACATCGACCTCGTAATCGATGTCGATCCCCGGCACTTCGCCGCAGGCGATGACCCATTGACGCGGCTTAAGACGGATTTCGGTCTGCCCGAGGCGCCATTCGTCAGGACGGGCGGCGGCGGCCTGCACATCTACATGCGCAAGCCTGGCGATATGGCGGTGCGGGGCAAGCTCGATCTCTTTGAGGGGATCGAGTTCAAGTCGGCCGGCTTCCAGGTCGTGGCGGCAGGCTCGATTCATCCCGACACCGGCAAGCCGTACCGCCTCGATGACGACGCGCTTGCTTTGTCGCTTTCCGAGGCGCCCGACGCGCCTACGGCTCTCCTAAACGCGCTTGCGAAGCCTTCTGCATCGCCACCGAGCAGCGAAGCGGCGCTCGTCGGTCCCGAGAAGCTGGCGGAATGGCTGGACACGATCGACGTGTCGTCCTTCAAGGACGAAACGAAGTGGCGGGAGCTGATGATGTCTTGCCACCATGCGACCGGCGGAAGCGGCATGGACGTCTTCGTCGCATGGTCTACGTCCGACCCCGCCTACGCCGGTGACGAGGAGAGGATCAGGCGTCGGTGGCAGTCGCTTGCCGAGAAGCCTGGCGCGATCACGGTCAGGACCCTGATCGCCGCCTTGCCTGCGGAGAAGCGGCGGGAGGCGATCGAGGCGCTCGGTCGTGTCGCTGCCGAGGACGACTTTCCCGATGATGCCGAGGTAACGCCTGCCGACTCGGCCACTTCAGGCACTTGGGACGAGTGGGTCTTCGTCGCCGAGGCTATGCAGTTCATCAGGCGCAAGGACGGCAGGAAGTACCGCACCGACCAGTGGAAGGCGCTCTACGGCGGGCTCTACCCTGACGGTGAAATCCTCAATGCCGTCTGGAAGTCGCGCATTCCCATCAGGAAGTTCGAGAGGCTGATCTACCTGCCGGAAGCGCCTGAATTTCCGAATGGCGGAACGACTGGCCTCTACAACATCTGGCGGAAGTCTGGCGTCGAGGCAAGGCTCGGCGACGTGAAGCCTTTCCTGGATCACATGGCCTTTCTGTTTCCGAACGAGGCAGACCGTGAACTGGTGCTCGACTATCTGGCGCTGCTGACCCAGAAGCCCGCCCAGAAGATCCATTTTGCCCTGCTGGTGCGCGGATCGCAGGGGACCGGCAAGAGTTGGATCGGCAACCTGATGGAACGCATCATCGGCAGGCCGAACGTGGTGCGGCCCTCGAACGATGAGGTCGTGTCTCGTTGGACTCACTGGATGGAAGGTGCGCAGCTGGCGATCGTCGAGGAGCTGATGACGCTCGGCAGGCTTGAGGTGGCGAACCGCCTGAAGCCTGTCATCACCGATCCGATGATCAGGATCGAGGAGAAGAACTGCTCTCTCTATTCGATCCCCAATCACCTCAACTTCATCTGTTTCACCAATCATGAGGATGCGCTGAAGATCGAGCACGGCGACAGGCGCTGGATGGTGGTCTTCTCGCCTGCGGTCAAGAAGGAGGCGGCCTACTACGAGCGCCTGTTCGGCTACCTGGAGAACGGCGGTGCTGCATTCGTGAAGCACTTCCTGTCGCAGCGTCAGATCGTGCTCAACGGTCATGGCGTGGCGCCTGCGACGTCCGGCAAGGAGACGATGCGGCGGATGTCGATGGGCGACGCCGAGTCGTTCCTGCTCGACCTCTACGAGGCCAGGGAAGCGCCGTTCGACTTCGACCTGGTGCGCGTGGACGATCTTGTCCAGGCGGTGCCTGCGAAGCTCTCCGGCAGGTCGAGCCTGCGGTCGAGGCTGGCGAAGTTCCTGAAGGAGGAACTCGGCGCGGTGGCTCTCACCCGTCACACCAAGCAGCACGCGAACAGGCCGGCATGGCAGCTCTGGTCGCTGCGCAATCATGACATCTGGGAGAACATCGGCGCGACCGGCAGGATCGACGCCTATGTGGCTCACTACGCCATCGACCTGACTCGTTGATTGATTGGCTGGCGGTAGACAGGGCAAACAGCCGGTGGGCGGCAATGTCGTCCACCGGTCGTCGTAACGAAATCAGAGGCTTAAGCCTCGGTAGACAAGGTAGACAAGGTAGATAGCCATTCTGTCCGGCAGGACATGAGGCACCTGCCACTGAAGGGGGTAGGCGTTGAGCCGACAGCGCTATACGACTTCGGAAACGTCGAAATCGCCGTCTGCCTTGTCTACCGTCAGGCATGGACCAGCTGGGGCGTGGTGCTACGTCCGACCTGAGGTCGGTCGGATCGGTGCCTTGATGCCGGTCGCCTCCCCATGGCGGGCACGATGACGTGGCCGAAGGTGGCGCTCGCCTCGCAGACCACGCAGTCCTCGCGCGTGCGAGGCAGTCGGGTGGTCGAATGAGGCCACGATGGGCACGGCCACGGCGGCGCACAGAGGACGGTGGCTGTGGCGAACGAGGCGTCGAAGCACCGAAGGCGTCGGCGGTGGTCGTGACGGCAACGGTGGCGGCACAGCGCCAGAGCATTGAACACAGGATCGGGCGCTCTGGGCCGGAAAGGCGAGCCGATGCAAGGGCATGGATGACGGCGCCGCCGAAAGCACCGGGCCAGGCACCGGCGACGCTTCTCGTGCAAACAACCCACTCCCCGCGGAGAACAGGCCGGCGCCCTGGGGTCTCCATCGGCACAACGGCCCCTTTTCCATGGGAAGTAGGCCGGTGGGCTGATCTCCAAAATTCATGCGAGGTCGGTTTGATGGCTCCCCGCAAGCTCCGCACGTCGCAGGATGGCAGCAGATGAAGCGAGGAGTGGCCGTCATGTCGGACAGGTCGACGGAGACGCGGGCGGCGCGCCGCCCGAGCATGGACAGGCGGTGGTCGCCGACCATCGAGGCGAGGGTGCTGGATATCGTTGCCAGGACCGGCTCGCCGAAGATGGCGTCCGAGGCAGTGGGCGTGTCCGTCGCCACCATCCACGACCACCGCAGGCGCGACGCTGACTTCGGCGCGCGGTACGGTGCCGCCATGGACACGGCGTTTCACCAGGTTCTGAGCAAGGCCTTCGAGCGGTCCATGGCCGACGAGGAGCCCTCTGACCGCTTGATCGAGGTGCTGCTGAAGTTCCGCTGGCCCGAGCGTCTGAACGGGTTCCTCGCGTTCACCGCCGAGGGCGGATCAGTCGCTGCGGCGCCTGCCGGTCTCGATCCGAGGATCATCGCCAGGATGGAGCCGGCCGACCGCGCCGCACTGATCGGCCTCCTTGGCAGGTATCTGGCCGCCGAGACGGAGGCTGCCACGGATGGCGCGCTCGTCCCGATCAACTGACGTCGTCACAACCATGCTGCGCGATCTGGTCGAGGCTGAGGCTTTGACCGGCACGCTTGCCGCCACCGCGCCTTTGGCTGTCGCCGCAGCGGGAGGGGCACATGCCCTTGTGTCCGAGCGCGGCCGCCGAACCGGCGCTTGGTTCTGGTCGATCGCGCCGGTGCCGGCGGCCTTGTGGGAACGCATGGCAGAAGAGCATCAGGCGTCGCACCGGACGAATGTCGGAGGCGATTGAGAGGCTGGCGG
This sequence comes from uncultured Rhizobiaceae bacterium, assembly GCA_964244725.1. Classification (GTDB taxonomy): domain Bacteria; phylum Pseudomonadota; class Alphaproteobacteria; order Rhizobiales; family Rhizobiaceae; genus Kumtagia. The sequence goes on along the minus strand of CAXTJQ010000019.1, from coordinate 21,558 downwards.
CTGACGCGATCATCAGCCGCCAGTTCTGCTTCATGAATGCAACTACATCGTCGCCTCACGCGCACACGCCTCGATCACATGCTGCGCGAAGTCGTCGGCATTGACGTGCACGAGGGTCTTCGGCTCGATCGGGTTGTAGCTGAAGAGCTGAAAGCACTCCTCCGCGTCGTCGGTGTCGAGCGGGAGGAACGCCAGCAGGCCGCCGAGAGTGCCAAGCTGCCATCGTGCCGCTTAAACCGAATGTGCATGTCAATTCCAGAGAAGCCGTCCGCGTGCTCGCCCCCGAAGACCCGCAAAGCAGGCGTGCCGCCGCCGCTCAACGTGTCGCCCAGGTGCCTGTAGCGGTCCAGCATGTCGTTCTTGAACGTCATGATGTTGCGGTCGCGCGCGAACGACGACCTCATCCACATTCCGGTCTCCTTCACGAGCGGCGACGCACTGATGTCGCTGAGCTCGATGTTGAGAATGGTCTGGCCGAACTCCACCAACTCGGCGTTCTCCTTCTTCTTTCGGCTGCGTACGATGCGAGTCGGCGTCCAGCGGGGCGCCAGGTCGGTTGTTGCGATGTCGAACATGGTCATCTCGATCTCCTTTTGTTGGATGACAGGCCCAGCCAATACCTCCCTCGCATCGGACGGCATCATCATTTGCGCGGGAACGTGTCGGCAGCTTCCCACCTCGCATCTCTCCGAATTCGAGACGACCAACGTTTGCATCTGCTGGCTCCGCGACCTCTGCGAACGCCGCATCCTGATCCTGTCTGCGGATCGACCGATGGGCCGATCCGATCACCGCGCTGGCGGTGGACGCCTCGACGCGGCCTGCGGCCGTGCCGTGACCCGTCCCCCTTCCAGGCGTGACGCCTGGAGAAAGGACGACCGTCATGGCGATGAAGAAGTCTCCGCCCACCTTGACGAAGCCGTGGGTGTCGGTGACCGACATCCGGGACTCGCTCTCACGGGCACGCGAGTTCGGCGTGCAGCATGCGCGCCAGATTGGCGAATTGAACGGGCGCGTGGAAAGCCGCCGAAAAGAGCTGGACGCCACGCTGTCCGACCTGCCGCCCGGGCAGCGCATCCACATCGTTTCGCGCGCGCTCGGCGGTCTGCGATCCGACCTGAAGCGCACCAGCCTCGACGGCCGCACGGCGTGCCTGCGCGATCTCGACGCGTTGCGGCGCAGGGTCGATGACGCAAAGACCCACTACAATTCCAGCATTCAGATGATCGTGCGCGAAGGGCTCGGCAGCGAGCGCCGCTCGCGGCTCATCCTGCAGCTTGAGCATTCCGGCAGGGTCGAGCTCGCGAGCCTCGCCGCGCTCGCCGTCTCTGCCAAGGATCGCGAGCTTGCCGCCGTCCTCGTCTCCCGCGTCAACCGGATGCCGCACGCCGAACGGCCGTTCTCGCCGCAGGAACTCGCCGACCTGATAGTCGGCGACGAGTTCCGCGCCGTGCGGTCCGCCGTCGGTGAGATCGAGGATATCGCCGAGCGGGCGATGATCGAGGACCGCGCCTTCGAGACCGGCCGCAATTCCGTCGAGCGCACGATCGGTCTGGCGCTGCGCGCCCGCGACCGCGCCGCCCTCGGCGTCGATCCCGACGCCATCGACAATCTTGCAGAAGAGGAGACCTGAGCCATGGCAACCTTTGCCTTCTATCCGGCCCGCGAGGAACAGCGCCGCACGGATCAGTTGAACTTCGCTGTCGCGGTCGGCGCGACCGCCTCGGCCGCGCGCGTCGTCGCCGAGACGCTTCTCGGTGAGCCCAATGCGCTCGTCGGCTGGGCTTCGGTCGATCTGACCTCGGCGCCTGCCGCCTTCGTCGGCGGCCTCCCGGTCGGAGCGAAGGCGCAGGCTGTCTGGCCGACGCTCGGTCGCGGCGGCGATCCGATGCGAGGGACCTGATCATGGCGCGACATGGCGACCCCGCACGGGCGGAACTTGCGCGCCTCAACAAGGCCTACCGGGTGCGGCTCGCACGCCACCTCGCCGGCAGGCCCGTGATCCAGGTCAAGGACTTGTGGGCAGAGGCCGGGCTCGGCGCCGACCGCTACGCTGGCCACATCTACATGGAGGCCCATCATGCCGAGAGGCTGCTCGACATCGGCTACCGGGCGGTCGTGGTCCCGGCGATGTCGGGCGCGCTCGGCGTCCTGCTCTTGGTTCGGGGGCCGTGGCCGGTGGACGGGCGCGCCGGCGCGGTACACCCGCGCCTGCTGCCGTACCTCCAAGCCGGGGACCCGCTGATGGCGTTGCTCGTCGGCCGCGCCCAGCGGGAGATGGAACTGGCGGGCACAATCGCAGAGGAGAGCGGCCATGGCGGGGCTTGATGACTTTGCCAAGCGCATGAACCGGATCGCCATGCAGGTCGAGGGCAATGTCGAGCGGGCCGTGAAAGACTGCGCGGGTGCGGTTGCCCGCAGCGTCATCTCCAACACGCCGGTCGATACCGGCAGGGCAAGAAGCAACTGGACCGCTCAGATGGATGCTGCCTTCGAGGGATTTTTTCCGGCGCGGGTTCCCGGCGAGAAGGGATCGACCGGCGAGGCCAATGCCGTTGCAGCGATCGAGACAGCCGAGCAGGTCATCGAGACGTTCGACATCGAGAAGAACGGATCGATCCACATCACCAACAACCTGCCCTACATCGGGCCGCTCAACGACGGCCACTCCAAGCAGGCGCCGTCCGATTTCGTGCGGATAGCCGTCATGGACGGGCTTGCGAGTGTTCGGGGCGCGAGGGTGCTGAAAGATTGAGGTTAACGCTTGGCCGGAGTGAGCAGCGCTGCCGGCGTTGTCTCCAGCCGATCGGCAAGCTTGACGATCAAGGTCAGGGAAGGGTTGCGTTTCCCCCTTTCAATACCTGAAATGTAGGTCCGGTCTATCTCCGTTTCCAGCGCAAGCGCCTCCTGCGATAGGTCGAGAGCTTTCCGCGCCGCCTTCATGTTCTCCGCCAAGACTCTCCGGTAGTCCGCCATGACCGCATGGCGTCGGAATGTGGACTGATCGTCCACGGACTCATCGTCACAATTGGTATTCGCAAGCGCTGATGTAGACGATAATCTACAGGAACATTCCTAACCGGCTTGCGATTGTGGACCTTCTCAGAACCGCACTCACCTGGATCTATACGGCGATCGCCACCTGGTATGTGGCCGCAATAGTCGGCGGCGTTCTGATCCTCATTGCCGAGCGCTTGTCCAGCCGCGAGGCGCCGTCGGAAGCCGACGTTCGGCAAGCGGCCGACCGCTATCGCCAATGGTACGGCCAGCGGGCGCTGGACGTGATCGGCGACCATATGCTCGCCGCATCGTTCGCGCCGGACGGCCGGCACCGGCAATTCCTGAAGCGGGTCGTGGTCGAACTCCAAGCGGGCGTCATCGGGGAAGACGACCGCCGGCGGGCGATTGAGCACTGAAGTTTTTCTCTCCGGCCCGGCTCGCGGCACTCCCCTTTCACGACAGCGTATTCCTGCCGGCATCGGGCCGGTGGGAGAAACGTGATGAAAGATGCGAAGAAGGAGCTGCCGCTGGTCAAGCGGCGGATTGAGGCTCTGCTGGGGAAGACGGTGGCCAACGGGTGCACGAAAGGCGAGGCCACGGCTGCCTTCGAGAAGGCCGAGGAGCTTGTCGCCAAATACCGATTCGACCCAGGCGCGTTCCGGTGGCCGCAGAAGCCTTCGGTCGCCGGGAATGAGCCGACGCCAGGGCCTAAGCCTCCGAGGTCACCACGGAGCTCCGTATCGAGCCGTGGACTCGGCGTAGGTCGGCTCGCCGAGCAACTTATCGTCGAACGGCCGGATTGGTCTCACGCCGAGATCGCCGCGGAGATCAACCGTCGGCTCAATGGTGCTCGGGCGACAGCGAAGTCCGTCAGGTGGTACGCGAGCCGTATGCGGGCGCGTGGGGAGCAGGTGCCGGGAAGAAAAAAGAGGCGATCGGCCTGCACTCCCTGACGGACGCTGAACACGGCGATATCTTTCCAACCGGTCCGCACATATTCTTGGCCTCGCCTTTTTACTCGCGATGAAGGGGCGAGGCCAAGGTCTTAGCGGATTGGGTCGAGGGTGGAATAGTTCTTCCATGACAACAGAACTACGTCCTCAGGGCACGAAAAGCGCTCGCCCGAAGTCCTATGCATTGCAAATTGGAAAGAATTTTTTGCTCGATATCATAGGCCGATAGGGCGTCGTTGCACGCTTGGATAGCTACGATCGAGCAAGCCTCGCCGAGCGCCTCGATCGGAACATGCCTGTTTAGATCTCCCGCCCATTGCGCGTAGGCCGTCGAGAATGCCCGCCATGTAGCGATATCGTCTCGGCGTTGCCCTGCTTCAGCGTTGCCCATTAGATTTTTATCCTAGTAGCGATGCGGATTTTACATCTTTCGACCATCGCAGTCGGTCGCATCCCCGCGCGATTTTAAACCGTGGAACGTAGGGAATCATAGCGGAATCCGAGAGCCGTCAGCACTTATGGCGACAGTATTAAGCGAAAATTTGCACCGCATATTGACTCTCCACGTCACCGTACCCATACTGGTTTTGAACAATCGGCGATGAGAGTATTGGAGGCGTTTTTGAGCAAGGAAGCTGCTGCTACGGTCGCGCCATCGAAACACGCGAAATTCAGGGAAATCGCGGAGGGGCGCACGAACCGCGCTATTGATGCAATTTCCCGCATTGGCAAATTGTCGAATCGTCAACTTTACGAATGGGAGGACGGAGAAATTCGCAAGCTTCTCAAAGCGCTCAGGGATGCAGTGAGCGAGATCGAAAGCCGGTTTGAATCACCTAAAGCGCGAGCGGGTTCTCGCTTTAAGTTTTGAGAGGTTTTATGATGAGTGCGCTCATGAAAATCAAACATGATGGGGCTGGCATGTTCGAATTTTCCAATGATGTTCCCATTGATATTGAGCACACACTCGATCAACTACTTGGCCGTTTCGCTCAAGTGCGAGATGGGCTCCCAGAGCTAGTTAAGAACTCAAAAGATCAGTATCTCCGCCTCGGTATTGATGATCATAGCGATCGACAAATCGCTATTTTGATTGACACCAAGAACAGAAAGCTCGGAGTCCTCGATTTCGCAGGCGCCAAGGCAGAAGATTTCGAACACTGGAAGATATGGTCAGGCAAGCAGGGAGCGCGCCAATCGCTTGCTGATCAGATTGAAGCCGGCCATGGCAACGGCGGCAAAGCCTTTATGGTCCGCGGCGCATCCAAGACCGCAACGATGGAGTCGTGCTGCGACGGAAAATACACACGAATGGGTTATCAGAACGATGATAGTGCCGTTCGATACAAGCCGGGTTTTGGCGTCGAGAATGGGGTACGGCTCGACAATATCGCCGAATCAAGTCCAACCAACCGGCTCGACCAATTCTTGCACAATTTCAACCTTGCCGTAGGTGGCCTGCCATCTGCCGTGCAGGCTGCATTCCTAAAACGCAAAGCCTTTACCGCAATCACAGTTGACCAAGTCGCCGAATGGATCAAGGCGCGTATAGACGGCATGGATACACGCGTCAGTCGCCTTGCCGACTTGATCATGGATCATGGGCAAACTGCTCTGACGCTTGAGACATGCGATGTCTGGCTGATTGTTGATGGGAGCCCCATCAAGGGTGGCCCGCTGCAAATTTCGGGGCTTGATCCGTATCCCGGCTTTGAGCAGCCCCTTGAAATTGCCATTCCCGATATTCTGACCGATCCGAGCACAAAGGAAAGTGTAACCATCAGCCTGCCAACGCAGTCGAGTGGGAAGCTGAGGCTGGAAACAACGAAGAGCAATCTGTCGCTTTCAGAGGATTTGAAAGCCAGGAACGTCCTGCGTTTGTGGAACTCGAGGAACAATGTCGCGAATTGGCCGCTTCCGGCGCTCGGCTTGGCTATGCCGGCGGTCTATTTCATAGGAGGCAGGCTCGATTGTCCCGCGCTGATCGATGAACATCTATTGGGAGCGGATCGCAATTATCTAGCTGACACCCCGCTTGTTCGTGCCCTCGAAGCTTGGGTCGTTGATCAAGTCAAAGACCTAGCCATCAAGATCCAACAGGCTCAAGCGACCGAAACCGCCCCTCAAGAACAAGAGCGCGCGCGAAAGGCTCTTAAGGCATTTCGCGATCTGATGCGTGACTTTCTAGATCAGCGAGATGCGTCCGGTGATGATGCCAACGAAGGGGCAGGCAGTAAGCGCGGTAACAAGGGGCAAGGCGACCGAGATGTTCGGGAGAAGAGACCGTTCGGTTCTCGAATTGATCGTGTGATCTTGGAGCGGGGAAAACTTGAGCTCTCGGTTGCGTCAGGTACGAAAATTCCATTGATCATTGCATGTTTTGAGGATCAGTCCGATGGAACGTCCAAGCCGGTAAAACCGGATGATCTCGTTGCGAAATGCGATACGACCGCAGTCGGCCACCAACATCCTGAAGCACTACCTGGCGACGCATCCGGAAATGGCCGACTCGGGCATCGCCAAGATGATCGCGTTCTACGAAGGCGACGGCGACGCGGAATTTGGCATATGATCAATCGGCGAGCGTGTCGAAAATGACGCCGTGAACGATAGCCGCGACTACCAACACGCCGATCCAGACCCACACTGCTACGTCCTTCGCGCGGCCCTTAACGCGTGATCGGATGATTTGAAAAAAACCACCAAACATCCACACAAGCACGATGATCTGGTAGCCAAGTTGCATGTCCCGATCCTGCGCGCCAACGCGCCCGCGAGCAAGCCGTGCGGATAAACGATCCGCACGTTTTTCCGCACAACACAATCCGTTCACGCGTCGTTCCGCAGCAACCTGCGGAAACGCTGGCGATCCCGACTGGATTCGAACCAGTGGCCTCAAGATTAGGAATCTTGCGCTCTATCCTACTGAGCTACGGGACCGACCTGGAGAGACATAAAGGGTCGCGACGTTTTCGCCAACCGGATTTCTGACCGGGGATAGACATCGGGCGATCAGTGCAAATGCGAACGCCGATCCGCGTCGTCTTGCGTGGCTTTCGAGACTTGGCTATGGAGGCGCGCACTCGGGGCGGATGGTCAGCGCGCCGCCGACCTTTTCACGGCTTCCAGCGAGCCCAGACAATCCGGCGGGTCGAACGCTTTTCCATGTCGCGTATCGTGATGAAATTCGGCGGAACGTCCGTCGCCGACATCGGTCGCATCCGAAACGTCGCGCGCCATGTCAAACGCGAGGTCGATGCGGGCCATGAGGTCGCAGTCGTCGTTTCGGCGATGTCGGGTAAAACGAACGAACTCGTCGCCTGGACGCGCGAAGCCTCGCCGATGCACGACGCGCGCGAATACGACGCCGTCGTCGCCTCGGGCGAGCAGGTAACGGCGGGCCTTCTCGCCATCGCGCTGCAGCATATCGGCGTGCACGCGCGCTCGTGGCAGGGCTGGCAGATCCCGATCCGCACCGACAACGCGCACGGCGCGGCGCGCATTGCCGAGATCGACGGCGCGTTTCTGATCAAACGTTTCGGCGAAGGGCAGGTCGCGGTCATCGCCGGCTTCCAGGGCATCGCGCCGGACAACCGCATCTCGACGCTCGGGCGCGGCGGATCGGATACGAGCGCGGTGGCTATCGCCGCCGCCGTCCATGCCGACCGCTGCGACATCTATACCGACGTCGACGGGGTCTATACGACCGATCCGCGCATCGAGCCCAAGGCGCGCAGGCTAGCCAAAATCTCGTTCGAGGAAATGCTCGAAATGGCCTCGCTCGGCGCCAAGGTGCTGCAAGTTCGCTCCGTCGAGCTTGCGATGGTGCACCGGGTGCGCACCTTCGTGCGGTCATCCTTCGACGACCCGGACACCCCCGGGATGGAGGATTTCGAAAATCCGCCCGGAACGCTCATTTGCGACGAGGAAGAGATCGTGGAACACGAAGTCGTCACCGGTATCGCCTATGCCAAGGACGAGGCGCAGGTTTCTCTGAGACGGGTGTCAGACCGTCCCGGCGTGGCGGCAGGGATCTTCGGCCCGCTGGCCGCCGCCAACATCAACGTCGACATGATCGTCCAGAACATTTCGGAGGACGGCAAGCTCACCGACATGACCTTCACCGTCCCGTCCGGCGATGTCGGCAAAGCACTTGTGGTTCTGGAGGAAATCAAAGCCACCGTGGGGTTCGACGTGTTGCAGCACGACGACGGCATGTCGAAGATTTCGGTGATCGGCATCGGAATGCGCAGCCATGCGGGCGTCGCCGCGACCGCCTTCAAGGCGCTGGCTGACAAGAGCATCAACATCCGCGCCATTACGACTTCGGAAATCAAAATCTCGATCCTGATCGACGGCGCCTACACGGAACTCGCCGTTCGAACTTTGCATTCCGTCTACGGCCTCGATAAGCATGAGAGCGGAAGCAACCTGCAGCGGGATTTGCAGTTGGGGCGTTGATCGCGGCCGGTCTGGAGACGAGGAACATGCGGGATTCGGTCGTCGGCCCACGCGTCCTTCTGCGGCGGCTGCGCGAACTCATGGCCGAAGCGCTCGAGCCGCAGGAACGGCTTGACCAGATCGTGCGCGACATCGCGCGAAATATGGTGGCCGAGGTCTGCTCGCTTTACGTGCTACGCGCGGATTCCGTCCTCGAACTCTACGCAACCGAGGGCCTCAACCCCAACGCCGTGCACCACGCCCAGTTGCGTCTCGGCCAGGGCCTGGTCGGCACCATCGCCGCCAGCGCGCGCGCTCTCAACCTTTCGAACGCGCAGGAGCATCCGGCCTTCGCCTATCTGCCGGAGACGGGCGAGGAGATTTATCGCTCGTTCCTCGGCGTGCCCGTGCTGCGGGCGGGCAGGACGCTCGGCGTGCTCGTGGTGCAGAACCGCACGATGCGAACCTACCGCGACGACGAGATCGAGGCGCTCGAAACCACCGCCATGGTCATCGCCGAAGTGATCGCGACGGGCGACCTCGCGCGGCTTTCTCGGCCGGGAATGGAACTCGACCTGCGCCGGCCGGTGACCTTCACCGGCCTGTCATTCAACGACGGCGTCGGGCTTGGGCACATCGTGCTGCACGAGCCGCGCATCGTCGTGACCAACCTGTTCAACGAGGATTCGGACGCGGAAATTCAGCGTCTCGACGGGTCGCTGGGCTCGCTGCGGCTGTCGATCGACAGCATGCTGTCGCGGCGCGAGGTGGCGTTCGAGGGCGAGCATCGCGATGTGCTCGAGGCCTACCGGATGTTCGCCAACGATCGCGGCTGGGTGCGCCGGCTCGAGGAGGCGATCCGCAACGGCCTGACGGCGGAGGCCGCGGTCGAAAAGGTGCAGAGCGACATGCGGGCGCGCCTGGTGCATATGACCGACCCGTACATGCGCGAGCGCATGAGCGATTTCGACGATCTCGCCAACCGGCTGCTGCGGCAGTTGATGGGCCGTTCGGCAGACGATGTCGCGGCGTCATTGCCAAAGGATGCGATCATCGTCGCGCGCTCGATGGGGGCTGCGGAACTCCTCGACTATCCGCGCGAAAAGCTGCGCGGGCTGGTGCTCGAGGACGGCGCGGCGACCAGCCATGTGGTGATCGTGGCGCGCGCGATGGGCATTCCGGTGGTCGGCCAGCTCAAGGGCGTGGTCTCGATGTCGGAAAACGGCGATGCGATCATCGTCGACGGTGAGAACGGCTCTCTGCATCTGCGGCCGCAGCAGGACATCGAGTCCGCTTATGCCGAAAAAGTGCGGTTCCGCGCGAAGCGGCAGCAACTCTACCGCGAATTGCGCAAGATGCCTTCGGTTTCGAAGGATGGCGTCGCGGTCGAGCTGATGATGAATGCGGGCCTCGCGGTCGACTTGCCGCAGCTCGGAGAGGCTGGGGCAGGAGGCATCGGCCTGTTCCGCACCGAGCTTCAGTTCATGGTCGCCTCGACGTTTCCGCGCGCCGAGGCGCAGGAGCGCCTCTACCGCGACGTGCTGGACGCGGCGCGGGGGAAGGCGGTGACGTTTCGTACATTGGACATCGGCGGCGACAAGGTGCTGCCGTATTTCAAGGAGGCGATGGCCGAGGAGAACCCGGCGCTGGGCTGGCGCGCGATCCGGCTGACGCTCGACCGCCCGGGCCTGATGCGCACGCAAATCCGCGCGCTGCTGCGGGCGGCGGGCGGACGCGAGCTCAAGCTGATGCTGCCGATGGTCACAGAACTCGGCGAGATCGCGCAAGCACGCGAAATCATCGATCGCGAGGTGCGGCATCTCTCGCGCTTCGGTCACCATCTGCCGACCAGCCTCAAGATCGGGGCGATGCTCGAAGTCCCGTCCCTGCTGTGGCAGCTCGACGAACTGATGAAGACGGTCGATTTCGTCTCGGTCGGGTCGAACGATCTGTTCCAGTTCGTGATGGCGACGGACCGCGGCAACTCGCGCCTGTCAGATCGCTTCGATACGCTGTCTGTGCCGTTCCTGCGGGTCCTGAAGCAGATCGCCGACGCCGGGCTGCGCAGCGGCACGCCCGTGACGCTGTGCGGCGAACTGGCCGGGCGGCCGATCTCGGCGATGGCGCTGATCGGCATCGGTTACCGTTCGATCTCGATGTCCGCGGCCTCGATCGGGCCGGTCAAGGCGATGCTGACCGAGGTTTCGGTCAACAACCTGACTGCGTTCCTGGACGAAAACCTCGCCGGCCACAGCGCGCGCCTGCCGATGCGCGCGTTGCTGCAAACCTTCGCGCACGATCACGGCGTGCCTCTGTGACGGCTTTTCCATGAGCCGCCTGCCGCAAGACCGGATGGACCAGATGGTCAAGCGCTTCGAGATGCTCGAGGCGCAGATGTCGGCCGGGGTCGAGCCGGAGGCCTATGTCCGCATGGCGTCGGAATATTCCGAGCTTCAGGACATGGTCGGCAAGATCAGGGGCCTGCGCGACGCCGAGCGCGAGCTTGCGGACCTCTCGGGCCTGCTTGCCGACAGATCGACCGACGGCGACATGCGCGAACTGGCCGAGATCGAGCGTCCCGAGGTCGAGGCGCGGATCGACGGGCTCGAGAAAGACATCCAGATTTTGCTCCTGCCCAAGGATTCGGCCGATACCAAGAACGCCATCCTCGAAATCCGCGCCGGCACCGGGGGCGACGAGGCGGCGCTGTTTGCCGGCGATCTCTTCCGGATGTACGAGCGCTACGCGGTCGCCAAGGGCTGGAAGGTCGAGGTCGCTTCGGCGAGCGACGGCGAGATGGGCGGCTTCAAGGAGATCATCGCGACCGTGTCGGGCCGGGGGGTCTTCGCCGATCTCAAATTCGAGTCGGGGGTCCATCGCGTTCAGCGCGTGCCCGAAACCGAGGGCAGCGGCCGCATCCATACGTCGGCGGCGACGGTGGCCGTGCTGCCGGAAGCCGAGGACGTCGACATCGACATCCGGCCGGAAGATATTCGAATCGACACGATGCGCGCATCGGGAGCGGGGGGCCAGCACGTCAACACCACCGATTCGGCCGTCCGCATCACCCATCTGCCGACCGGCGTCATGGTCGTGCAGGCCGAGAAGTCGCAACACCAGAACCGCGCCCGGGCGATGCAGATCCTGCGCGCGCGTCTCTACGACATGGAGCGCAGCAAGGCGGACGAGGAGCGTTCCGAATCGCGCCGGTCGCAGGTCGGGTCCGGCGACCGGTCGGAACGCATCCGCACCTACAATTTTCCGCAGGGGCGAGTGACCGACCACCGCATCAACCTTACCCTCTACAAGCTCGACAGGGTGATGATGGGCGACCTCGACGAGATCGTCTCGGCCCTGGTCTCGGACCATCAGTCGAAATTGCTCGCCGATATCGGCCTGGATGGTTGACGGAAACGAAACATCGCTGGAAGCGATCCTGCGGGAAAGCATCCGGCGGCTGCGCGATGCCGGGGGCGCGGACCCTGGTCTGGATGCGCGCCTGCTGGTCGAGCAGTTGACCGGCGCGAGCCGCACGCAGATGCTGACCGAGCCGGCGTCGCCGGTTTCGGGCGCGATCGGGGACCGGATCCGGCGGGCGGTCGCCAGGCGGGCCGCCGGCGAACCGCTCTACCGCATTCTGGGGTTTCGACCTTTCTACGGCCTCGATCTGATGCTTTCGCCGGCCACGCTCGAGCCCAGGCCGGACACGGAGACAGTGGTCGACGCGATGCTTCCGCCGGTGCGCGCGATCGTCGCGCAAAAAGGGAAATGCCGCATCCTTGACCTTGGAACCGGCACAGGGGCGATCGCGCTGGCGCTGCTCCACCAGGCGCCGGCAGCGACCGCCACAGGTGTCGATCGCTCGCAGGCGGCGCTCGATACGGCGCGGGAAAACGCCATTCGGCTCGGCATGGGGGATCGGTTCTCCGCCCTGCGGTCGGATTGGTTCGAGCGTGTTTCGGGCTCGTGGGATGTGATCGTCTCCAACCCTCCTTACATAAGGCGCTCCGAGATCGACGACCTCGACGCCGAAGTCCGCGATCACGATCCGCTGCTGGCGCTCGATGGCGGGAATGACGGGCTGGATGCCTACCGCCGCATCGCCGCAGGGGCGATGCTCGTGCTGGAAGACGCCGGTCTGGTCGGGCTGGAGATCGGGTTCGATCAGAGAAACGACGTTTCGGACATCTTCGCCCGCAATGGCTTCGACTTCATGTCGGCTCACCGGGATCTGAGCGGCCATGATCGGGTTCTGATCTTCGGACGCGCATAATCAGCCGTCTTTTCATGAAAACTAAATACCTCTTGGCAACAATGCGGAATGCGGATAGGGTCAATCCACCGGATGAAACGAAGCAGGCAGTGCTGTCAGAGATTCGGTTCCCTGAAATAACTGCCTTTTGCGTCGGAAACGCTGAGCTTCGTATGGGGATCGTCCGGTTCGTGCTGCGAACCGAACAGGATGGCTTGTGACGCCAACGCAAACGGTGTGGGCGACCATCGTCTTAGAAGATCGAGACGGCTGGCCCGCGAGCCTTGCCCGCTCGCAAGCTTATTTCAAATCGAAGAGAGTCTAATGAGGCCACAACAGCAGAATAGGCGCATGCGCGGCCGTAACAACGGCGGTGGCGGCGGCAACAATAACAACAGCAATAATAATAATAACAATAATAATAACAACAACAATCGCAAAGGCCCTAACCCGCTGACGCGCAACTACGAAAGCAACGGTCCGGACGTCAAGATCCGGGGATCGGCGCAGCAGATTGCCGAGAAATACACGACCCTCGCGCGCGATGCGACGAGTTCCGGCGACCGGGTCATGGCGGAAAACTATCTCCAGCATGCGGAACATTACAATCGCATCATCGCCGCGGCGCAGGCGCAGTTCGCGGTGCAGCAGGTCCATCCGGTCCGCGACGACATGGATGACGACATGGACGAAGGGTCCTATTCGTTCGATGGCGGCAACACTCCCGCCGAGCCGCCGCAGCAACAGCAGCCCCCACAGGCCTACGCGCCCGCGCCGCAGATGCATGCGATCAACGGCTCCGGGCCGCAGCCCGTGATCGACGGGATGCCGGCCGAGGTCGCGCTCAACACCGCGGCGCCGAGCCAGCCTTCCGGCGGCAGGCCCAATCGCGAGCGCCGCCCGCATCGCCAGCCCATCGCGGCCGATGCGCCTGCGAACGCTCCGCCGGCGGCGGATGCCCAGACCGCGGAACTCCCGTTTCCTTCGGTCGACCTCGCACCAGTCGAAGGGCCGAACACGGCGGATGGCGACGAGCGTCCGGCTCCGCGTCGCGGCCGGCGTCCGCGCCGCGACCGCAACGATCAGACGCCGGATGCGACGGCCGACGACGGCCGGCAATCGTCTTCCGCTTCACCGCAGCCCGCTTCCGACAGTGCGGATGCGAGCGGCGAGAAGCCAGTCATGGAGACGGTACGGATCTGAGTGTCTGAATCAGTATGAGCGGTATGTTTTCAGGGTCCTCGCGAACCTGTGGGCGAGCAGCCGGAAATGGGCGATGAAGACCCATGCTTCGGCGGATGCGATCGATTTCTCCCAGTCCTTGCCAGCCTGCGGCATCCGCCCAGCCGTGTGAAGGCGCACTCCACCACGCAGCGGCGCGGAACTTCAAAGCCCTGGCGCGGTCGGTTCGCTTGACGATCTGCAGCGTGAACGCGCCGACCTTTTGCGAGGCGTCCCGCAGTTTCGGCCCGGCATAGCCGCCGTCGGCGAAGATATGCCGCAGCCACGGCCAGCGCTTGAGGATCGTTTTCAGAACCGCTGGCGCGCCGTCGCGGTCCCTCGTGTCAAGCCCCGAGGGCGGGCCTGGATATCGGCTGCATAGACGACGAGACCGAGCAGCAGGCCGAGCGTATCGACCACGATGCGACGCTTCCGGCCCTTGACCTTCTTGCCGGCGTCAAACCTGCGATTTTCGCGACTTTCGATGGTCTTGACCGACTGGCTGTCCATGACGCCGGCCGACTGGCTTTTCTCCCGGCCGTCCCCTTCGCGCGCCGCCGTGACCAGTTCGTTTCGATTGCGCGCCGCCGGCCCTCGTCGCGCCAGCGCCAGAAGTAAATTCGCCGTCGAGAACGGCGAAAAATCCTTCTGCAACGGCCGCCACGCGCCGCCCGACGAGGCCATGTGCAGGGGCGCGTTCACGACTTCGCGAAGGTCCGTCCCGCGCGGTCGGCCAAGCCGCCTCGCCCTGGCATCGTCCCAATTCGGCCCAATCAGCGCCCATTGGGCATCGGTCAGATCGCTTGCATAGCGGGCGGAGCGCCGCTCATGGCGCGGACGCGTGATTTCGGTCCCGGGCATCGTGATATCCGCCGACTCTCGGCAATCCGACGGAATCACAACCCGCTGAAACCATTCCCCTCCTTTTTGGAGCGGACACCGAGACCGGTCGCTACGATGACGACACGGCGGGAGCAGCAATGCTCCCGCCGTGTCTGTTTGTCGGCTGCCGTCTTGAGCGGCCAGCAGGCCCTCCCCATATTCGGTTCCACCGGAACCTGCCTCGTGCGGAGGGGGTTCGTCATTCAAAACCCATCGGCGCCGCAAAGCGGGCCGGGACGGATTGGAGACCGAAATGAACATCGAAAAATATTCCGAACGGGTGCGCGGCTTCGTCCAGTCGGCGCAGACCATGGCCCTGTCGCGCGGCCACCAGCAGTTCACGCCCGAACACTTGCTGAAGGTGCTGATCGACGACGAAGAGGGCCTCGCCGCTTCTCTGATCGAACGCGCCGGCGGACGTCCGCGCGACGCGCTTATCGGCGTCGAGGCGGCGATCGAATCCTTGCCCAAGGTCGAAGGCAACGGGCAGCTTTATCTTTCGCAGCCGGTCGCCAAGGTTTTCGCGACCGCCGAAGACCTCGCCAAGAAAGCCGGCGACAGCTTCGTGACTGTCGAACGCCTGTTGCAGGCGCTAGCCATGGAGAAGTCGGCCAAGTCGGCCGATATCCTCGCCAAGGCGGGCCTCAAGCCGCAAGCCCTGAACGCGGCGATCAACGACATGCGCAAGGGCCGCACGGCCGACTCGGCCTCAGCCGAGCAAGGCTACGACGCACTGAAGAAATACGCGCGCGATCTGACCGCGGATGCCCGCGCCGGCAAGCTCGACCCGGTGATCGGCCGAGACGACGAGATCCGGCGCACGATCCAGGTGTTGTCGCGCCGGACAAAGAACAATCCCGTGCTAATCGGCGAGCCGGGAGTCGGCAAGACGGCGATCGCCGAAGGGCTCGCCGCACGCATCGTCAATGGCGACGTGCCCGAGACGCTGAAGGACAAGAAGCTCATGGCGCTCGACATGGGCGCGCTGATCGCCGGCGCGAAATATCGCGGCGAGTTCGAGGAGCGTTTGAAGGCCGTTCTGTCCGAGGTGACGTCGGCCGCCGGCGGCATCATCCTGTTCATCGACGAGATGCACACGCTGGTCGGCGCGGGCAAGGGCGACGGCGCGATGGACGCGTCGAACCTGCTCAAACCAGCGCTGGCGCGCGGCGAACTGCATTGCGTCGGCGCCACCACGCTCGACGAATATCGCAAGCATGTCGAGAAGGACCCCGCGCTCGCGCGGCGGTTTCAGCCGGTTTTCGTCAACGAGCCGAGCGTCGAGGATACGATCTCGATCCTGCGCGGCCTGAAGGAAAAATACGAACAGCATCACAAGGTGCGCATTTCGGATTCGGCGCTCGTCGCCGCGGCGACGCTGTCGAACCGCTACATCACCGACCGCTTCCTGCCGGACAAGGCAATCGACCTGATGGACGAGGCCTCCGCGCGGCTGCGCATGCAGGTCGATTCCAAGCCGGAGGCTCTCGACGAGGCCGACCGGCGAATCATGCAGCTCAAGATCGAGCGCGAGGCGCTGAAACTCGAAAAGGACGACGCGTCGAAGGACCGTCTCGGCCGCATCGAAAAGGAACTCGTGGATCTCGAAGAGGAGTCCGCCGGGATGACCGCGAAGTGGCAGGCCGAAAAGCAGAAGCTGGGCCTGGCGGCCGACCTGAAGAAGGAGATCGACGAGGCGCGCAACGATCTGGCGATCGCGCAGCGGCGCGGCGAATTCCAGCGCGCGGGCGAGCTTGCCTATGGACGCATTCCTGAACTCGAACGCCGGCTGAAGGACGCCGAATCGCAGGACGGCAAGGGCGGCATGGTCGAGGAAACCGTGACGCCGGACCATGTCGCGCACATCGTCTCGCGCTGGACCGGCATTCCCGTCGACAGGATGCTCGAAGGCGAGCGCGACAAGCTGATGCGCATGGAAGACGAAATCGGCGTGCGTGTGGTCGGGCAGGGCGAGGCGGTGCAAGCGGTCTCGAAGGCGGTGCGGCGGGCGCGCGCAGGTCTGCAGGACCCCAACCGGCCGATCGGCTCGTTCATCTTCCTCGGCCCGACCGGCGTCGGCAAGACGGAGTTGACCAAGTCGCTCGCCGACTTCCTTTTCGACGACGAGAGCGCGATGGTGCGGCTCGACATGTCCGAATACATGGAGAAGCACTCGGTCGCGCGGCTGATCGGCGCGCCTCCGGGCTATGTCGGCTATGAGGAAGGGGGCGCCCTCACGGAGGCCGTGCGCCGCAGGCCCTATCAGATCGTACTGTTCGACGAGATCGAGAAGGCCCATCCGGACGTGTTCAACGTCCTCCTGCAGGTGCTCGACGACGGGCGCCTGACGGACGGCCAGGGCCGCACCGTCGACTTCCGAAACACGCTGATTATCATGACCTCCAACCTCGGCGCCGATTATCTGGTGGCGCTGGGCGAGGGCGAGGATGTCGACCAGGTGCGCAACGAGGTCATGGCGGTCGTGCGCGCCTCGTTCCGGCCGGAATTCTTGAACCGCGTCGACGAAGTCATTCTCTTTCACCGTCTGCGGCGGCGGGATATGGGCCAGATCGTGCGGATCCAGCTCAAGCGGCTCGAAAGCCTGCTTGCCGATCGCAAGATCGCACTGGATCTCGACGGCGACGCGATCGAGTGGCTGGCGGCCAAGGGGTACGACCCGGCCTATGGCGCGCGCCCGCTCAAGCGCATCATCCAGAAGGAGCTGCAGGATCCGCTCGCCGAGCGGATCCTGACAGGCGACATCGGGGACGGCGCGGCGGTCAAGGTGACGGCGGGCTCGGACCGGCTCAACTTCCGGCCGAAGCTCGGCATCGTCGCGACCACCGAGCAGGCAGCCTGACGCGCGCGCGGCGCTCCCAAAGCGCGTCGCGTTATTTGGATGCAGAGGGCGCCAGGCTGGCGCGGAGAGCCGCCATCTTCATGCCCGGTTCATAGTGGAACATCGAAGATGGTTTACGCTTTCCGTCGATAGTCGCGGAACCCGATTCGCGGCCGGCGGGAAGCCGGCCGGAAGGCAAAGAGAGACCGATGCTGCGCACGCCGTTGCTTTTATCGATGACAGCCGTCGCGCTCGCAACGGGCCTGGCCGACGCCGGCCCGCTTGGCCCGCCGCGGGTCGGGGCTCCGCTCGCGGCGACCGGGGATGTCGTTCCCGTTCAGTATCGCGACGCCGATGTCTATTACGACGAGAACGGCAGCCGGGTCATCGTCGATTCCAACACTGGCGAAGTCATCGCCGTCCAGCCGCGCTACGGCCGCGAGGCGGAAGGCCGGCGGGAGCGCCGCCAGCGGCGCGACCGGTATCATCTCGACGATCCGGACGACATGGCGCGGCTGCGACGCGAGCGTCGCGGGGGATTCCTTCGGCACGACGAGGCGGAGGCCGACGACTACGGCTATGTCGATCCGGTTGCGCCGGACGACGGCTACACCCCGCCGCGCCGCAATCGCAATGCGTTTCCAGAGCCGCCGCGCGACCCGGATGCGGTCGAGACCGCGCCGCAGCCCCGGACGCGCCGGCGGGAGGTCGAACGCGCGCCCTTGCCGGACCAGCAGGCGACCGCGGCCGATCCCGCGGCCAAGACGCCGAGCCCCCCGACCATCGAGACGATCATCGAGGAGCCGGCGTCCGCCGCGCCGGCAATCCTGAAATTCACCGCGCGCGAGGATGTCGCCTCGATTCAGGTCCTGATGGACCGGGCCGGCGCCTCGCCGGGCGTCATCGACGGCAAGTTCGGGTCGAACGTCGACAAGGCGCTCGCCGCCTACAACATCCTGACCGGACAAAACCTCAAATCGACCGACACCGCCGGGATCAAGGCGGCGCTCGCGGCCAGCGGCGGCGATCCGTTCGTCGATTATACGATCACGCCGGAAGACGCCGCCGGTCCCTATGTCGCCTCCGTGCCGACCGACTACAGCGAGAAGGCCAAACTCGAGCGGATGAGCTACACCTCCGTGCCGGAGATGCTGGGCGAGCGGTTCCACATGGACGAGGGCTACCTGCGCGCACTGAATCCCGAGGCGAATTTTTCGCGGCCCGGCACGATCGTAAAGGTTGCGGGCATCGGCGCGCCCGTTTCGGCCAAGGTCGCGCGAATCACGGCCGACAAGGCGCAGAAGCAGGTTCTGGCCTACGACGCCTACGACAAGCTCGTGGCGGCCTATCCGGCGACGATCGGCTCGGCCGACACGCCTTCGCCGACCGGTACGCACGCGGTCTCGCGCGTCGCCTTCGATCCGAACTACACCTACAATCCGAAGATCAATTTCAAACAGGGCGAAAACGACAAGGTGCTGACGATTCCGCCCGGCCCCAACGGTCCGGTCGGCTCGATCTGGATCGCGCTCGACAAGCCGACCTACGGCGTTCACGGGACGCCCGATCCCTCCAAGATCGGCAAGACCGAGAGCCATGGCTGCGTGCGCCTGACCAATTGGGATGCGCAGGAACTGGCCAAGATCGTCTCGCCGGGCACGACGGTCGAGTTCCTGGAATAGCCTTTCGAGCCGGCGCCGAACGACGGCTAACCGCCGATCCTGGCGCTGGCGACCTTGAACGGACCGTTCGATTCGTCCTTGAGCAAATCGTCGATGCGCGCCCGCTCGGCGTCGAAGCGTTGACGGTCCTGTCCGGCCAGAACCCTGCCGACCGGCAACCGGACGCGCATCGGGTCGACCTTGGTCCCGTTGACGATCAACTCGAAATGCACATGCGGCCCGGTCGAAAGCCCGGTCGTGCCGACGAATCCGATCACCTGGCCCTGGCGCACGCGCACGCCCTCGGCGATGCCCTTGGCAAAGGCGCTCTGGTGATTGTACGAGGTCTCGTAGCCGTTGGCGTGGCGGATGATCGTCTGGCGGCCGTAGCCGCCGGCCCATCCGGATTTTTCCACCACGCCGTTGCCCGCCGCGATGATCGGCGTGCCGCTCGGGGCCGCCCAGTCGACGCCGGTGTGGATCTTGAAGAGGCCGAGGATCGGATGATTTCGCCCGCCGAAGCCCGAGCGGAACACCGCGTTGGGCACCGGCTTGCGCAGCAGGAACTGCCTGGAGCTGCGCCCCTCCTCGTCGAAATAGTCGACGCTGCCGTCGGCGAAGGCGAAGCGATAGAAATTGCGCGTCAAACCGCCGAAACTGGCGGAGACATAAAGCAGTTCCGAATCGTCGGACATCTGGTCGTCGTCGTCAGGCTGCGAGAAGAACATCTGGATCTGGTCCGTCGGCGTCAGCCGTGATTGAAAATCGACATCGGACGCCAGCAGGCGAATGAGCTTGTTGGTGACGCCGCGCGACATGCCGTAGGAATAAGCCGCCTGAAATATTCCATCGTAGACGGTCGGCAGGGCCCCGCGCGAGGGGATCGCCGGCGTGTCGTCGAAGGCAGTGGCGAGCGCGGGATTGGGTTCGGGCTCGGCCACCGCGACGATCCTGGCGTCGTCGCTCAAGGCGAGCGTCACCAGATGCTGCATCCGGTCGTAGACGCCGAGCCGGACGATCTTCGCCACGTCGCCGCTGATTTCGAGTTCGACGCACAGCACCGCGCCGGCCTTGAGCGTGGCGCCATTCAACGTCGCCGCGGCGGCGCGTGCGAAAGCCTGCGCGTTTTCGCCGGTGTAGCCCGATTCCTCCAAAGCGCCCTCGATGTCGCGATCCGTGTTGAAGGGAATGATCTCCTCGGCATAGGCAGGTTCGCTGTCGGCCGATAGGTCGCGCCTGGCGACCGAGACGTTCTCGGGGACGATCCTGACGTCGTAGGCCGCGGCGAGGCCCTGGGCGGCGAGCGAATCGCCAAATCGCTCCGGGTCGACGTAATGCAGCGCCGCGACCTGGACGGCCCCGTCCGTCAGGCCCGCGCTGGTGGTGCGGACCACCTTTTCGACCTCGTCGGCCGACAGGTCGCTTCTCTCGTCGAAACTCGCGGTGGCGATCGGAAAATCGACCGTCTTCAGGCTCATCTCGCTTTCCACCTTGGAGCCGTAGATCTGCGCGGTCTGGGCCGGCGCCGCCGCGAGGTCGGGCGCGCCTTCCTCCGCGAAGACCTGAAGGGGATCGAAGGGCGGGTATGAGCGGGTGGTCTTGTAGCCGGCCGCGAGCGGCATCTTGATCTGGACGAACGGCATCGTCCTGACGACGTCGCGGTCGCCGACCTTGGTCATCATCGAAACTTCCATGCGGCGCCTGTTCTTGGCGCGCGCGATCTGGCGCGGCGGCACGAGGCGGATCGTCTTGCCCTGCTCGCCGCCGCCCTCGCCGACCAAAACCGAGGCGATGTCGGCGACTTCGGGGGGGGTTGCGAGTTGCTCGCGCCCGTCGAGCGCGACGACAAGCGCGACGCCCATCAGCACCGTCGAGGTCACGCCGGTCAGGAAGGTTCCGGTGAGCCAGCGCGCGGAGACGTCGCGCCGATCGGGTGGGCCGCCGCGGCCGTCCGCGATCAATGGCGGCTCGTTGCCGAGTTCCGCTATCGTCAGCTCGCTGTCGTGCATGGCGACGGCATATCTTCCCGATCCGAAACGATCATCCTGCGATGTGCCGACCATTGCCCGCCGCGCCGCGTGAAGTCAACGAAGCCTCCGGCACATCGCGCCGGGCGGGACCGCAATCCCCGGCAAATGAAAAGCGGCGGCGCGCCGTCCCGAATCGCGGTCCGCATTGGAAGCGCGATGCACCTCGATTGCGGCGTCAGAATGGGGTCGCGGCCCTGAAAAGGCTGACGCAAGGTCCCCAGGGGGCGCGCCCGGCGCTGTCGCAAAAACTTCAAAAAGGGTATTTTGTTGTGTTGACAGT
>CAXTJQ010000018.1:0-72711 GCA_964244725.1 uncultured Rhizobiaceae bacterium | reverse complement strand
GGCTCGATGCCGGTGGTGTCGCAATCCATGACGAGGCCGATCGTGCCGGTCGGCGCGATGACGGTGGCCTGCGCGTTGCGATAGCCGTGCGCCTCGCCGAACTCGATCGCGCGGTCCCAGGCGGCTTTGGCGTGGGTCGCGAGTTCGGGCTGCGTCAGGTCGGAAGCGACCAGAGGCACCGGATGGACGGCGAGCTTCTCGTAGCCGTCAAATTTTCTTGACGCATCTTCCGAGCCTGCAAGAGCAGGCTCTCCACCGGAGACGCCATAAGCCGCGCGGCGGTGGTTGCGCATGACGCGCAGCATGTTCCCGGCGTTCCGGTCATAGTCCGGGAACGCGCCGAGTTCGCCGGCCATTTCGGCCGAGGTGGCGTAGGCGACGCCCGTCATGATCGCGGTCAGCGCGCCGGCGATCGCGCGGCCCGCGTCGGAATCGTAGGGGATGCCGGAGGTCATCAAGAGGCCGCCGATATTGGCGTAGCCGAGGCCGAGCGTGCGGTATTCGTAGGAGAGTTTTGCGATCTCCTTGGACGGGAACTGCGCCATCATCACCGAAATTTCCAGCACGATGGTCCACAGGCGGACGGTGTGCTCGTAGGCGGCAATGTCGATGGAGAAGGCGGCAGGTCGGCAGTCGGCAGTCGGCAGTCGGGTATGATTCGGGTTCGAGCTAGTCGGTGCGCTCGGCAAATTACTTTCGGCAATATCCGACTGCCGACTGCCGACTGCCGACTGCCGATAAGGAAGCAGGTTGATCGACGCCAGGTTGCAGGCCGTGTCGTCCAGGAACATGTATTCCGAACACGGGTTCGAGGCCCGGATTGCGCCTGCTGCCGCGCAGGTGTGCCAGTCGTTCATCGTCGTGTTAAAGTGCAGGCCGGGGTCGGCGGATGCCCAGGCGGCGTGGCCGATCTGCTCCCAGAGATCGCGCGCCTTCAGCGTCTTCATCACCTTGCCATCCTTGCGGGCGGTGAGGTTCCAGTCGCCATCGGTCTCCACCGCGCGCAAAAAATCGTCCTTGAGCGAGACGGAGTTGTTTGAGTTCTGGCCCGACACGGTGAGGTAGGCTTCCGAATCCCAGTCCGTGTCGTAGGTGGCGAAATCGATCTTCGTGTAGCCCTGTTTCGCGAACTGGATGACGCGCTTGATGTAGTTCTCCGGCACGCCGTCGCGCTTGCCCTCGCGGATAGCGCGCTTCAGCGCCGGGTTCTTGAGCGGGTCGTAGCAATCGCCGTCCGGACCTTCGCAGTTGACGCAGGCCTTCATGACGGCGGTCATGTGCTTCTTGACGATCTTGGAGCCGGTGACGAGCGAGGCGACCTTCTGCTCCTCCTTCACCTTCCAGTCGATATAGGTTTCGATGTCGGGATGGTCGATGTCGACCACGACCATCTTGGCGGCGCGGCGCGTCGTGCCGCCGGACTTGATGGCGCCGGCGGCGCGGTCGCCGATCTTAAGGAAGGACATGAGGCCGGACGAACGCCCGCCGCCCGAGAGCTTTTCGCCCTCGCCGCGCAGGTAGGAGAAGTTGGAGCCGGTGCCCGAGCCGTATTTGAAGAGCCGCGCCTCGCGCACCCACAGATCCATGATGCCGCCTTCGTTGACGAGGTCGTCGGCGACGCCTTGGATGAAGCAGGCATGCGGCTGCGGGTGCTCGTAGGCCGACTTCGACTTGGTGAGCTTGCCGGTGAAGGGGTCGACGTAGAAATGGCCCTGGCCGGGACCGTCGATGCCGTAGGCCCAGTGCAGGCCGGTGTTGAACCATTGCGGGCTGTTGGGCGCGACGCGCTGGGTGGCGAGCATGTACGACAGCTCGTCCATGAAGGCGCGCGCATCGTCCTCGGCCTTGAAGTAACCGCCCTTCCAGCCCCAATAGGTCCAGGTGCCGGCGAGCCGGTCGAAGACCTGGCGGGCGTCCGTCTCCGAGCCGTAGCGCTCGCCGTCGGGCAGCAAGGCCAGCGCCGCCTCGTCGGCGACCGAGCGCCAGAGGAAGGACGGGACCGCATTCTCCTCGACCTTCTTCAGTTTAGCGGGAATCCCGGCCTTGCGAAAATATTTCTGTGCAAGGATGTCGGCCGCCACCTGGCTGAACTGCGCCGGCACGTCGATATCGGCCAGCCGGAAGACGACCGAGCCGTCAGGATTCCTGATTTCCGACAGGGCCTTACGGAACTCGATTTCCGCATAGGGGCTCTGTCCAGGCTTGGTGAAGCGGCGCTCGATGTGCATAGGCTCAGTCCCTTGATCTCTAAATGTAGCGCGTGCCCGCTGGCCTCGGCCAGTCCCATCGGCACGCGCTTTCTCGTTCCGCGTCGCGGCGATCATGGCCGCGAGATTCCCACTCGTTTCGTGTCTCGTCGAGGCTCCAGGATGCCGTCGCCCCGTTGAAGGACCACCGACCATGACATCGTTCGCCAGCCTGACCAAACCGCAGCATCCTGCGAATGTTCCCTTATCTAGTGATCAACTTCGGCCCGAAACACCAAATATAGCTTAACCACAGGCGATTTGCGACCTTCTTCCGCGAATTTCGAACGCGAAAATCCGCGCGAATATCTGCCTGCGCGCCGTCGCAGCTTGCGGCGACACCGGGTCCAACGCTGTTCGATCGGGGAATTCAGGACGCCGGCGGACCGGCTTCCGCGCTTAACACGCAAACGCCAAGTCATATGAGGCGACTCGTTTTTGGCCGTCAACGATTCGTTGCGAAACTTTCGCGACCCCCAACATGTGGTGGGGCCGGCATGTGGATAGCGGGGACGGCGCCGCAATTTCCGGCCAGGTGACCGGCGCACCCTTGCCATCCGGCGCGCCGCGAGGCGGCGGGATTTACACTGGGTGAGAGTCCGAAACGACCGCCTGGACTTGAGACTCGCCGTGCGAGGTCAGGTTTGCAGCTAGTTCCGTCTGCCGCTCGGGCCAGCGGACCAGGGGCGTCGCAAACGTGCGCGGACGGCCCCCGAACCCGCGAATCAGCGTTTCGAGTTCAGGCTCGCGGACGCTGAGCGCGGCATCCTCGACCGTGAACCAGGCGCGGACCCTCTGCTTGCGCTCGGGCCATTTCTCCCTGACCCGGTCGATCTCCATCGCGAACACATGCACCTGACACGGTGTCGTCGCGCCGGCTGTCCTGCGTTTGACGTAGCGGTACATCCCGATCTCGGGCATGGCGACCGCCCCGCTGATTCCGGCCTCTTCGCCGGCTTCGCGCGCCGCGGCGTCGCACAGCCGCTCGCCGCGTTCCGGCCAGCCCTTCGGCAGCACCCAGCGCCCGGTGGCGCGGCTGGTGACGAGCATGATCTCGACGCCCTGCGCGCCGATCCGCCAGGGCAGGGCGGCGACCTGGATTCGGGACGGCTTGCCGCCGAGCGCGGTTCTCGCCCTGTCGGCGAGACTCGCTTCTTGCCTCCGCTCGATCCCCACCCGTCTCGCCCCACGATTCGTCGTCGATCCGACGATAGGGTTAATGCTCTGTAGTGAAAGTTAAATTTCCCTGAACGAAGACAAAGTCGCCTGTGGACAGCCTGTGGGCGCGGTCATCCTGAAGGCCTAGCCGGCCGGATCGGCCGCGATGGGTTTCTGGTAGGTGAAGCCCATGTCCCAGGGAAAATAGATCCAGGTGTCCTGCGAGACTTCGGTCACGAAGGTGTCGACGAGCGGGCGGCCCTTGGGCTTGGCGTAAACCGTCGCGAAATGCGCCTTCGGCATCATCGCCCGCACCACCTCTGCCGTCTTGCCCGTATCGGTGAGATCGTCGACGATGAGCACGTCGACGCCGCCGTTTTCGAGCAGCGACGGCGTGATTTCCTTGAGGATCGCCAGTTCGCCCTGCTTGGCGTAGTCGTGGTAGGACGCCACCGAGACGGTCTCGATGACGCGGATGTCGAGTTCGCGCGAGATGATCGCGGCCGGCACCAGGCCGCCGCGGGTGATGCAGACGATGGCGCGCCATTTCGTGTTGGCGCCGGCAAGACGCCAGGCTAAGGCGCGGGCATCGCGATGAAACTGGTCCCACGAAACGGGAAAGGCTTTTTCCGGCAGGGACATATGCGGCGCTCCATCGGCAAAAAGCAGCCTGTTGGGATGCGCTTGGCCATAGTGGGCGTCCGGCGGCATGGCAAGTCCGCTGACGGGCCGAGAGTCACCGCGACAGCAAAGTCGGGATTTCCACCGACTTCAGCACGGTCTTGGTGACGCCGCCAAAGACCAGGTCGCGCAGCCAAGAGTGGCTGTTGGCGCCGATCACCAGGAGGTCGGCGCCGGTGGCGGCGATCCTGTCGCGCAGGACTTCATCCACCGCCTGCTTGCCTGAAGCCTGCGTCGTGACCGCGACATGGGCGCCGTGGCGCGACAGGGCGGCCGCCAGCGACGAGGCGCCCATGCCCATCTCGCCGCCTTCCTCGGGCGGATCGACCACCAGGATCTCGGTCGTCTCCGCCTTCTCAATCAGCGGCAGCGCGTCGAAGGCGGCGCGCGCAGCCTCGCGGCTGCCGTTCCAGGCGATCAGGATGCGCTGGAAGGACGATGGGACGGGTCCCGCGTATGGCGCCACAAGAACTGGCCGCCCCGATTCGTGGATCGCGCCGTCGATGCCGGCGGCCTCGTCGGTCGCTTCGGGATTGCGCTGGGCGACCAGGACGACATCGGCCGTGCGCGCGATCTCGGCCCCGAAGAAGGCGTTGTCGCCCGCGACGTTGCGCAGGCGATGCCAGTCGTGCGACAGGCGGCTGCCGGCCATGCGCTCGGCAAACAGCGCCTCGACCTCGCGGCCGCGCTCGTCGACCGCCGCGGCCGCGGCTTCGATGACGCCGACATCGGGAAAACCGACGGCATCGGTGTAGGCGACCGGAATCGGCGCGGCGTGGATGCCGATCACATGCGCGTCCCAGGCCTCGGCCACGGGGATCGCGCAGTCCAGCGCGCGACGCGCATTGTCTGCGTTCTGCAGGATGACGGCGATCGTTTTGAAGGCCATGTCGATTTCTCCTCGATGCCCTGAAACATGTCGGGAAATTCCGGGTGGCGGAAGTTGGTTCCCCGATGGCCGGGGCGCCGGGCGGATCGCGCGGCTAGCGATTGACGGCGACCTGAGGCGATCGAACGTGTTCGGGCCGCACCCCCATGCCCAGGATCCTGGCGATCATGCGCTGGAGGACCGGCAAGCCGGAAATCAGCCGCATCGGCAAGGGCGGTCTCGGCTGCCGGTCCGGATCGGCGACGATCGGCGCCAGCAGCCGGTTCTGCATCTGGATCTGGACGAACTGGATGACGCGCGTCGGAAAGAGCCGCCGCCTGGCCACGGCGCCGAGCATGCGGTCCGCGTAGCGACCATCGGCCAGCGGGCCGGCGAGCATGTTCGCCGCCGCCACCGCGTCCTGGATCGCAAGGTTGATGCCGACCCCGCCGATCGGCGACATGGCATGCGCGGCGTCGCCGATGCAGAGCAGGCCCGGCCGGTGCCAGCGGTTCAGCCTGTCGACCGTCACGGTCAGCAGCTTGACATCGTCCCAGCCGCCAAGGTCGCCGATGGCGGCGGCGAGGCCGGGAACGATCTTGGCGACGCTGGCGCGGAAGGAGTCGATGCCGGCCTTGCGCACGGTTTCGGCCGCGCCCTTCGGGATGACGCAGGCGCATTGCCAATAATCGCCGCGATCGATGGTGATGACGATGCGGCCGGGCCCGGCGTGAAGCAGCGTGGCGTCGAGGATCGACGGGTCCTTGGCGACGCGGAACCAGAGTACGTCGATCGGCGCGCCCAGATCGGCGACCGAGAGACCGGCGAGACCGCGCAACACGGACCTGCGCCCGTCGGCCGCGATTGTAAGGCGGGCGCGAATCTCGACAGGGCCGTTCGGATCCGTCGCGCGGACGCCGACGACGCGGTCGGACTCCGTGAGGAGACCGGCGCCCTCGGTGTTCATCGCCAGCGAGAACGCCGTCAGCCGGCGAGCCTGGCCGGCGATGAAATCGAGAAACTCCCATTGTGGCATCAGCGCGATATAGGGGCACCGCAGGTCGTCCAGCCGCTCGAACGTAACGACCTCCACGCGCTCGGCGCCGAACGCGCCTGAAAGATGGGTCAGTTTCTGGTGGGGCCGTTCCAGAAAAGCATCCAGAAAACCCAGCTCATGCATGATCTGCATGGTTGACGGGTGGACGGTATCGCCGCGGAAATCACGCAGGAAATCGCCATGTTTCTCGATCACGATGGTAGAGACGCCGGCGCGGGCGAAGAGCAGTCCGGCCATCATGCCGGCAGGTCCGCCGCCGACGACGCAGCATTCGGTCCGGATGACGCGCGGCGCTATGTCTCCACCAACCGTATCCATCGGCTAGGCCTTCAATGGAACCGAAAGCTGTTCGACCATGGCCGCCACCGCCTGCCGTGCGGGCTCGAGCGCCTCGGCCGAGCGCGCGCGCACGACGAGTTCCGTCCAGAATGCGCCATCCTGGTATTTCGGGTAGGACCCGATGATTGTATCGGGAAAGGCGCGCTGGATCTCCGATAGCGGGCCGCCGATCACGCCTTCGCCGAGCGGGCAGGGGACCGTAACGGAGAGCATCTTGGTCCCCGTCCTGAGCTGGGGCACGACATTGTCGAGCATCGCCTGGAAGATCGAGGGCACGCCGGCCATGACGTGGACGTTGCCGATGCTGAAGCCCGGCGCCATCGAGACCGGGTTGTCGATGTGGGTCGCTCCGCGCGGCATGCGCGCCATGCGCTTGCGCGAATCGGTAAATTCCATCTCGCGGCGCCGGTAGTGCGCGCCGAGCAGTTCCATCGCCTTGGCGTCATGCTCGCAGGGCACGCCGAAGGCCACCGCAATGGCGTCGGCGGTGATGTCGTCATGCGTCGGCCCGATGCCGCCGGTGGTGAACACGTACGTATAGCGCGCGCGAAGCGCGCTGACGGCGGCGACGATGTCGGACTGCTCGTCGGCAACGACGCGGACTTCCCTCAGGTCGATGCCGATCGCCGTCATCATGTCGGCCAAATGGCCGATGTTGCGGTCCTTGGTGCGGCCAGACAGAATCTCGTCGCCTATGACGATCATGGCTGCTGTGACGATATCGGTCATCGGCGTTCCTGCGTTGAGCCTGATCGAATAGCGCCTTGGCGCGCGGGCGGCAATGCCAACGGCATCGGACAAAAAATCCGGTGAACGATCTGTCGGCGGTCCGAGACTTCTCATGGTCGTCGAAGCAGGGCATTGTCGCCGTGACGCGAAGGATCGCGGACCGCTTCCAATCGCAACGGAGAACGACGATGGCGAAGATACTGGTGCTCTATTATTCGAGCTGGGGCCACATGGAGCAGATGGCCAAGGCCGCGGCGGAAGGAGCGAAGGAGGCCGGCGCCCAGGTCACGATCAAGCGCGCGCCGGAACTGGTGCCCAAGGCGGTCGCCAAGGCGGCCTACTACAAGCTCGACCAGGACGCGCCGATCGCCGACCCGCTGGAACTCGGCGACTATGACGGCATCATCATGGGCGTCTCGACGCGCTACGGCGCGATGTCGGCGCAGATGAAGAATTTCGTCGACCAGACCGGCCCGCTGTGGATGAAGGGCGCGCTGGTCAACAAGATCGGCTCGGCGATGGTCTCGACCGCAACCCAGCATGGCGGCGCCGAGATCGCGCTCATCGCGACCCAGGTCTTCATGCAGCACCAGGGCATGATCATCGTGCCGCTATCCTATGCCTACCAGGCGCAGATGGGCAACGACGTGGTGCGCGGCGGCGCGCCGTACGGCATGACCACGACCTCGGACGGCGACGGGTCGCGCCAGCCGTCGGCGCAGGAACTCGAAGGGGCCAAGTTCCAGGGCAAGCGCGTGGCCGAGATCACCATCAAGCTGCACGGCTGATCCGTCCGGTCGGCGGCAACGCAAAACGGGCGGCCCCAGGGTCGCCCGTTTTGGTTTGCGCATCGCAGCGATCGCGTTGCGCCGCCTTCGCCGATAGGCCCCGGCTTAGAAAAAGCCCTTGCGCTGCCACCAGCCGGCCTTCTTCGGCCTATCGGGGTCGACCGGCTTGGGCGCGGCAAGCGCCGGCTCGGCCGCCCTTATGGGGGCTGCGACCGGCTCCGGCTCGACGGCCTTTTCGGCCAGCGGTTCGGAAGCAACTTCCAGGGGTGCATTCGCCGGCTCGCTCAAATCCGGCGCCGGCTCGGCCTCATCGGCATTGGCGGCGAGCCCCGGCTCCGGCTCCGGCAGTGCGGCGATCGCCTCCGGCGAGTCCGCCGGCTGCGAAGCCGTCTTGCGGCGCGGGGCGCGCTTGGCCGGTTTCTTGGGTTCGACGGCTTCGGCGGTCGCCTCGTCGGTCGCGGCCTTGACTGGCTTGCGACGGGTCGTCGCGCGGCGGCGGATCTTCGGCGCGTCGTCGTCGGCCGCGTCCTCGCCGATGTCCGCCTTCGGCTCGTCGGGTGCGATCGGCGCGACCGCGGCGGCGATGACCGCCACGTCCTCGACGCCGTCCATCGCCGCCGGCGCTTCGCCGGCATCGTCGGACCCCGTGATGTCGCCTTCGCCTTCGCCACGATTGCGGCGGCCGCCGCGCTTGCCGCGGCGGCGCTTCTTGCGATCGGCGCCATCGTCGGTCAGGGCCGCCGCCTCGCCCGCGTCCACCGACGCATCGGCGTCGCCGTCCTCGCCCTCGTCACCGTCCTCGATATGGCCGCGCTCGCCTTCGGCGCCGGCCGGCGCCATCTCGCCGGGGCCACCTGCGACAGCGTCGCGGTCGCGGCCGCCGCGACGGCGGCGGCGCTTGCGGCGCTTTCGATCGTGCTGTCCCTGATCGGGCGCGCCGGCCGGCCGGGCGGGCGCGGCGGCCGCGTCGTCCGCCTCGTCGGTCTCGGCTTCCGTCTCGATCTCTTCGTCCTCGGCGAAGACCTCGTCCTCGGGCTCTTCTTCGTAGACCGGCGCGGGCAATTCGACCGTAACCAGCGGCTTCTCGGCGATTGCGCCGCGGAAGATGGCGTGGTGCTGCGCGCCCACCATCTCGTCGGCCTCGATGGTGATCGTGACCGCGAAACGGCGCTCGAATTCGGACAGCGTGCCGCGCTTGTGGTTGAGGACGTACATCGCGGTCGCGGTCGGCGTCTTGACCACGATGTGGCTGCGCGAATCCTTGAGCAGAAATTCCTCGATCGCGCGGACCACCAGCAGGGCGATCGACGAGTCCGACCGGACATGACCCGTCCCGCCGCAGTGCGGACAAGGCTTGGTCGTGGATTCCAGCACGCTGGCTCGGATGCGCTGGCGCGACATTTCCATCAGGCCGAAATGCGAGATGCGGCCGAGCTGTATGCGGGCGCGGTCGTTCTTGAGGTGGTCCTTCAGCCGCTTCTCGACCGCGCGGTTGTTGCGGTTCTCCTCCATGTCGATGAAGTCGATGACGATCAGGCCGGCGAGGTCGCGCAGGCGCAACTGGCGGGCGACCTCCTCGGCGGCTTCGAGATTGGTATGAAGCGCGGTTTCCTCGATCGAATGCTCGCGCGTCGAGCGGCCCGAGTTCACGTCGATGGCGACCAGCGCCTCGGTCTGGTTGATGACCAGGTAGCCGCCGGATTTCAGCGTGACCTGCGGCTGCAGCATGCGGTCGAGTTGCGCCTCGACGCCATGGCGCACGAAGATCGGCACGGTGTCGCGGAACGGCTGGACCATCTTGGCGTGGCTCGGCATGAGCATGCGCATGAAATCCTTGGCCTCGCGGTAGGCGTCCTCGCCCGAAACCATGATTTCCTCGATGTCCTTGTTGTAGAGGTCGCGCACCGAACGCTTGATCAGGCTGCCTTCCTCGTAGACCAGGGCAGGGGCGGTCGATTCCAGGGTCAGCGTCCGAACCGTCTCCCACAGGCGCATCAGATATTCGTAGTCGCGCTTGATCTCCGCCTTGGTGCGGCTTTCGCCGGCGGTGCGCAGGATGACGCCCATGCCCTGCGGCACATCGAGGTCCTGCACTACTTCCTTGAGGCGCTTGCGGTCCTGGATGTTGGTGATCTTGCGCGAGATGCCGCCGCCGCGCGCGGTGTTGGGCATCAGCACGGAATAGCGGCCGGCCAGCGACAGGTAGGTCGTCAGCGCCGCGCCCTTGTTGCCGCGCTCTTCCTTGACGACCTGGACGAGCAGGATCTGGCGGCGCTTGATGACTTCCTGGATCTTGTACTGCCGGCGCGGCGGCTTGCGGCGGTTGCGGACCTCTTCGAGCGCGTCGCCCGCGCCGACCGATTCGATCTCGCCCTCATCGCCGTTCGGCTCCTGAACTTCCTCGATCTCGCCGCGCGGGCCGTCGGTGTCGCCTTCGCCGGCCTCGACGGGGTCGGCTTGCGGCTGTTCGCGGTCCTCCGAGACGTTATCGGACCCAATCGAGGCCTCCATGGCACGGAACGCTTCCGGATCGGCGGCTCCGTCCGCCTGGCCCGCGTCGTCTTCAGCGTGGTCGTGGTCGGCATCGTCATGATGCGCCTCGACCAGATCGTCATGCGCCGCGTCGGCTGGCGATGCCGGAGCGTCTTCGGCGGCGGAGGGTGCGTCCCCGTCTTCGGCGTCACGCGGCGCGGCATTGGCTTCCTCGGGGTTTTGCCCGCGATTGCGGCCCGAACGGCGCCGGCGCTTGCCGCCGCCATTGCGGCCCTGGCGTTCCTCGCCGTCATTGTCGTCGTCGCTTTCGGCCAGGGCTTCCTCGGCCTCGGCGCGCAAAAGCGCCTGCCGGTCGGCGACCGGAATCTGGTAGTAGTCGGGATGGATTTCGCTGAAGGCCAGAAAGCCGTGGCGATTGCCGCCATATTCGATGAACGCCGCCTGCAGCGACGGTTCGACCCGGGTTACCCGGGCGAGGTAGATGTTTCCCTTGAGCTGTTTTTTGTCCTGCGATTCGAAATCGAATTCTTCGATCCGATTACCGTGGACGACCACGACCCGCGTTTCCTCCGGGTGGGAGGCATCGATAAGCATCTTGTTGGGCATGCGATTTTTTCCTGTCGAGCGCGCGGCGGCGGTTCGACGACGGCGCTGTGCGCCATGCCGATAGGGCCGCTTGGGGCGTCTCTGATCTGTTGATGTCCGCGTGCGGCCGCCTTCGCGCCGTGGTGGTGCCGCCCGCTGCCTGTTCGGCGCGGTATAGTGCGGACCTTTCCGACATTGCGCTTTTGGTCATGGCGTGCGCCGCGGATCCTCTGAACCAGGGTCCGGGTAGCCCGGACCAGCTGTTTGCTCACAATGAGCCGGCGCGACCTGAAAACACTCGCGCCGTTTTCAAACGTCCCGAGACGCGCAATCGATTGCGCCACGGAACGAAATCCCTTGGCCAAGCCTGCCCGGTCGAATTTATGCGGAAGGTCCGTTTCCACTCCACGCCTGGAAAGCTGTGTCAGCCTCATCAGACGCCCGGGCATTGCAGTGTGCCGATACTGCTTTTATGATTTGACCGCCTTTTAGGCAACCCTTCATTCAGGTTGCCGATAAATTGGTTTCCAAACGATGCGCGAACCGGGAACCGTCGGTTAACCTTGTCTGGATACGTTTCGTTAAGCGCGGTCCGGTGGGTTCGGGACGCGCCGTTGAGGGTGCGTCTGTTCGACGACGGGTTTTGCGATGCGTTCCAGGTTGTTTGCGAAAGACGGGGTCGGCGCGGCTTACCTAACCGCCGCCGCGTTGCGTTGCCTTCTGATTGTATTCGGGTTTTCGATCGCCGCCTGCGCCGGCGCGGCTGCCGGGGACGGGCTCCAGGCCAGGGACTACAGGATGGCGGGCGACGCCACGCATATGCGGTTGGTCGTCACCTTCAATATCGAACCCGACCTGCACTGGTTCCTGGTGCGCGCGCCGCACCGCCTGGTGATCGAGATGCCGGCGACGAAATTTGCCTTCGAGCCCGGCGCGGTCAAGGCGCGCGGTCTGATCAAGAGCGTCCAGTACGGCGCGTCGGGCCCGGACAATTCGCGAATCATCCTGTCGACCAAGGGGCCCTTCACGATCGCCGGCGCCGAGGTCTTGCCGAATGGCGATGGCGACGGCTACCGGCTGGCGGTCGACATCGTCGCGGCGAGCGCCGCGGCTTTCGAGGCTGCGCTGGCCGACCAGGCGATCACGACCGCCTCTACGATCGCGGCCGCCAAGAGCGGACGCGTCGGCCCTTTGGTCGACCGCCCGGCCAAGCCGTTCACGATCGTGGTCGACGCCGGCCATGGCGGCGTCGACGGGGGCGCGGAGGGGGTCGGCGGAACCATCGAGAAGGACGTGACGCTGGCTTTCGCGCTGCAGCTGCGCGACGCGCTGGCCGCCGACCAGCGCTACGCGGTGTCGATGACGCGCGACCGCGACGAGTTCCTCCGTCTCGACGACCGGGTCCGGATCGCCCGGCAGGCGGGCGCCGACCTGTTCATCTCGATCCACGCCGATACGATCAGCGTCAAGGGCCTTCGCGGCGCCACCGTGTACACCGTCTCGGATCATGCGTCGGATGCCGAATCGCAGGCGGTCGCCGACCGCGAAAATCTTTCCGACCAGCTGGCCGGGATCGAGGTCAGGGACCAGGATCACCAAGTCGCCGATATCCTGGTCGACCTGATCCGGCGCGAGACGCACGCCTTCTCGATCCGGTTTGCCAAGACGCTCGTAGGCGAATTGTCGAATTCGGTCGGGCTGATCAACAACCCGCACCGTTTCGCCGGGTTCAAGGTCCTGAAGGCGCCGGACGTCCCGTCGGTGCTGGTCGAACTCGGCTATTTGTCCAACGCCGAGGACGAGGAGCAGTTGAACGATCCGGAATGGCGAAAGCGGGCGGTGGGTTCGATTTCCAGCGCGGTGGCCCAATTCGCCGCTGCGCGCGCCGCCGGCGGATGATATACATCCGCTTCGATGTGTCGTGGCGCGTTGCAATGCTGCCACAGGTCTGAACATTCGAAACGGCGGTCGAACCGATCGGCCCGGACCTGCCGTATTTTGTCCATACGGGCGAGGGAAGGCTTCGACCTCAAGTCCGGCTCGATGGCGACTCGACCGCGTCGCTCGAACGGCTGGAACACCGACCTGCACGGGAGCGGGAATGATTCGTCTGATCGGCTATTTCTTCGGGATCGGAACGATGCTCGCCCTTTTGGTGGCGGGCGGCGTGGCGATCTATGTGAGCCATCTGGCCAAGGACCTGCCGGACTACGAGGTGCTCGCCCGCTACGAGCCGCCGGTGACGACCCGCGTGCATGCCGTCGACGGGTCGCTGATGGGGGAATTCGCCCGCGAGCGACGGCTCTATCTGCCGATCCAGGCAGTGCCCGACCGCGTCAAGGCGGCGTTCCTGTCGGCCGAGGACAAGAATTTCTATCAGCATTCCGGCGTCGATTTCCAGGGCGTGATTCGTGCCGCGCTGGTCTATGCCAAGGGCGGGCCGATGCAGGGCGGCTCGACCATCACGCAGCAGGTCGCCAAGAACTTCCTGCTCACCAACGAGCGCTCGGTCGAGCGAAAGGTGAAGGAGGCTATCCTCTCGTTCCGCATCGAGCAGGCCTATTCCAAGGACCGCATCCTCGAACTCTATCTGAACGAGATCTTCTTCGGCCTCGGCGCCTACGGCATAGCCGGCGCCGCGCTGACCTATTTCGACAAGTCCGTCAACGAGCTGACGGTGGCGGAAGCCGCCTACCTCGCGGCGCTGCCGAAGGGTCCGTCGAACTATAACCCTTTCAAGAATACCGAGCGGGCGCTGGAACGGCGCAACTGGGTGATCGGCCAGATGGTCGAGAACGGCTACGTCTCAGTCGAGGAAGGCGTCAAGGCCAAGGCCGAGCCGCTCGGCGTTACGCTGCGGCGCAAGGGCAATTATCTGTTCGCCGGCGAGTATTTCACCGAGGAGGTGCGCCGCGAGATTATCGCGCGCTACGGCGAGAATGCTCTCTACGAGGGCGGGCTGTCGGTGCGCACCACTCTTGATCCGAAGCTCCAGGTGCAGGCCCGCAAGGCGATGCAGAACGGCTTCCTGAAATACGATACGCTGCGCGGCTATCGCGGGCCGATGACGACCATCGACATGTCCGGCGGCGACTGGGGCAAGCCGCTCGGCGACGTGAAGACCCTCGACGACGTTCCGGAGTGGCGTCTGGCGGTGGTGCTCGACGCTTCGGCCTCCGGGCTGACGATCGGCCTGCAGCCGGCTCGCGAGGCCTCCGGCGCTGTCGGTCCGGAGCGCGACACCGGCGCCGTGGCCAAGGCCGACATGAGCTTCGCGATGCGCCACATGGTCGACGGAAAGCTGCTGAAGTCGAACTCTCCGGCCGACGTGCTGAAGACCGGCGACGTGGTGTTCGTCGAGCAGAAGCCCGACAAGGACGGCTATTGGCTGCGCCAGGTGCCGGCCGTGTCGGGCGGCCTCGTCGCCATGGACCCGCATACCGGCCGCGTGCTGGCGATGGTCGGCGGCTTCTCCTACGCCGAATCCGAGTTCAACCGCGCCACGCAGGCCTACCGCCAGCCGGGTTCGTCGTTCAAGCCGGTCGTCTACGCCGCCGCGCTCGACAACGGCTATACGCCGGCCTCCGTCATCATGGACGGGCCGATCACCATCCGGATCGGCAACGAGGTCTGGACGCCGAAGAACTACGACGGCAAGGGCGGCGGTCCCTCGACCTTGCGCACCGGCATCGAGCGCTCGCGCAACCTGATGACGGTGCGGCTCGCCAACGACATGGGCATGAAGCTGGTCGCCGAATACGCCGAGCGGTTCGGCGTCTACGACAAGATGCCGCCGCATATCGCGATGGCGCTCGGGTCCGGCGAGACGACGGTGATGCGCATGGTTTCGGCCTATGCCGTGATGGCCAATGGCGGACGCCAGATCAAGCCGTCGCTGATCGACCGCATCCAGGACCGCTACGGCAAGACCGTGTTCAAGCATGACGAGCGCGGCTGCGAGACCTGCATCGCCAAGGATTGGGAAAACCAGACCGAGCCGGAACTGGTCGACAATTCCGAACAGGTGCTCGACCCGATGACAGCCTATCAGATCACGTCGATGATGGAGGGCGTGGTGACGCGCGGCACCGCGATCACCGTGTCCGAGCTCGGCCGTCCGATCGCCGGCAAGACCGGGACGACTAACGACGAGAAGGACGCCTGGTTCATAGGCTATACGCCCAACATGGTGGTCGGGCTCTATCTCGGTTTCGACAAGCCGCAGGGCCTCGGCCACGGCGCCACCGGCGGCGGGCTGGCCGCGCCGATCTTCAAGGATTTCATGCGCGAGGCGCTCGAAGGCACGCCGATCGTCGACTTCCAGGTCCCGGACGGCATGAAGCTCATCGCCATCAACCGCAAGACCGGCATGCAGGCGCGCGAGGGCGACGGCGGCTCGATCATGGAAGCCTTCAAGCCCGGCACTGGCCCGGCCGACAGCTATTGGGTGATCGGGGACAACAGCGAGACATCGGCGACCGGCCAGCTCTCGCCGCAGGCGAGCAAGGCGATCGAGACCGGTACGGGCGGCGGTCTCTATTAAATTCTTGTTAGGCCGGCCCGCTTTACACCCCGAAGGCGCGCACCTATGGTCGCGCCGAACGCAAATCCAGACATTCCAAGGATAAAAAAACTGCCATGCGCGCAGAGACCGAAAAGCTCGTCGACGAGATCAAGCAGGCCATCGGCCTGCTGAGGAGGCATCTTTGACTGGGATGCCGCGCACAAGCGCCTCGACTACCTGAACGTCCGCGCCGAGGACGCCACGCTCTGGAACGATCCGAAGGAAGCCCAGAGCCTGATGCGCGAGCGCCAGCAGCTCGACGACGGCATCGTCTCGATCCGCAAGCTCAGCCAGGCGCTCGAGGACAATATCGGCCTGATCGAACTCGGCGAGGAAGAGGGCGACGCGAGCGTCGTGGCCGAAGCGGAGGCGGCGGTCCGCTCGCTTTCCGGCGAGACCAAGGCGCGCCAGATCGAGACCATGCTTTCGGGCGAGGCGGACGGCAACGACACTTATCTCGAAGTTCATGCCGGCGCGGGTGGCACGGAAAGCCAGGATTGGGCGAACATGCTTTTGCGCATGTACACGCGCTGGGCCGAGCGCCGCCGCTTCAAGGTCGAGGTGCTTGAAGTCCATGACGGGGAAGAGGCGGGCATCAAGTCGGCGACCGTCATGATCAAGGGGCACAACGCCTATGGCTGGCTCAAGACGGAGTCCGGCGTGCATCGCCTGGTGCGCATCTCGCCCTACGATTCCAACGCGCGCCGCCATACCTCGTTCTCGAGCATCTGGGTCTATCCGGTGATCGACGATTCGATCGAGATCGACGTCTCGGAGGCCGATGTCCGCATCGATACCTACCGCTCGTCGGGCTCCGGCGGCCAGCATGTCAACACGACCGACTCGGCGGTCCGCATCACCCATCTGGCGACAGGCATCGCGGTCGCCTGCCAGGCGGAGCGCTCTCAGCACAAGAACAAGGCCAAGGCCTGGGAGATGCTGCGCTCGCGGCTTTATGAGGAAGAGCTGAAGAAGCGGGAGGCGGAGGCCAATGCCACGGAGGCCGCCAAGACCGAGATCGGCTGGGGCCATCAGATCCGGTCCTACGTCCTGCAGCCCTACCAGATGGTCAAGGATCTGCGGACTGGCATGGAGAGCAGCGCGCCGCAGGACGTGCTGGACGGCGACCTCGACGAGTTCATGGAGGCCTCGCTGTCGCACCGGATCGACGGCGGCGTCACGCAGGTCGCCGACATCGATTGACGGCCTGTTAACCATGCCCGCCCGGCGGTGACGGACCATCCGGATTCCGTTCCGGAATTTGCCACATTTTTTACGCAAAGCCTCAAGCCGGCAGGGATTCGCACCGTCGGCGCAACGCCGATGGTCCTAGAGGGACAACACATGAAAACAAGAATCGTCGTCGCCTTTGTCGGCATCGCGTTCGTGTCGGCCTGTTCGACAGACCCCTACACGGGTGAGCAGAAAGTATCCAACACGGCCGGCGGGGCGGTGCTCGGAGCGGGCCTTGGCGCGCTCGCTGGACTGGCGGTCGGCGGCAGCAAGGTCGCGCAGCGCAACGCGGTGCTGATTGGCGCCGGCGTGGGCGCGCTGGCGGGCGGCGCGATCGGCGCGACGATGGACAAGAACGAGGCCGATCTGCGCGCGCAACTGCAGGGCACCGGCGTCAGCGTGACGCGGACCGGCGACCGGATCATCCTCAACATGCCCTCCGACATCACCTTCGCCGTCGACCAGGATGCGGTGAAGCCGGGTTTCTACCAGACGCTAAATTCCGTGGCCTTGGTGCTCAAGCGCTACAAACAGACGCTCGTCGACGTCTACGGCCATACCGATTCGAGCGGCAGCGACAGCCACAATTTCGACCTGTCGCAGCGCCGCGCGCTGTCGGTCGCGAACTACCTCAACGCGCAAGGCGTCGACCAGCGTCGCTTCTCGGTGACCGGGTTCGGCGAAACGCGGCCGATCGCATCGAACGCCAGTGACGACGGCCGCGCGGAGAATCGCCGCGTCGAGATTCAGCTCTCGCCGCTGACCAATGGATAAGGTCGCGAGAACGGACCAGTCGCGAGGCCGCGTGATCCTCAGACCTTGCCGGCGACCAGCATGAAGGCCGGGAGGTCGGAGCCGAAGCCGACCACGGAATTGTCGTCCGGATTCTGGTCAGTGCGATGGCGGGGTTGGCGCTCGTCCTGATGACGCTCCGCGGTGCGCGGCTTGCGGACGGCATTGTCGTTGCGCGACGGTTCGCGATGCCGTGGACGCTCTTGGACCAGCACATCCGCGCCGGGCGCGGGCGCGGCGTCCGCCACCGCCTCGACCCGGGGCTGCGAGAGCCTCGGTCTCTCGCGATCCTCGCGCGGGCGACGATTGCGGTCCTCGCGCGGCTTGCGATCGCGTTCGCCGCCGTTCCGTCCGCGCCGCGGCGCCTCGTCCGGCGCGTCTGATGCGGCGACGGTCGACAGGTCGCCGTCATGCCATTCGATCGACTGGCCGATCAGCTTTTCGATGGCGTCGATGTATTTCACGTCGGATTTCGTGGCGATCGTGAATGCCTTGCCGGACCGCCCCGCCCTGGCGGTGCGGCCGATGCGGTGGACGTAGTCCTCGGCGTGAATCGGAACGTCGAAGTTGAACACGTGGCTGACATCAGGAATGTCGAGGCCGCGCGCGGCGACATCGGAAGCGACCAGAAGCTTGAGCTTGCCGTCCCGGAAGCTTTTGAGCATCGCCATGCGGGCGCTCTGCTCCATGTCGCCGTGCAGCGCGCCGGCCTCGAAATCATGCTTGATGAGAGAGCGGAAGAGTTCCGCGACCTCGACCTTGCGGTTGCAGAAGATGATCGCGTTCTTGAGGCCCTCGTCCTCGGCGCGGATCAGGTTGCGCAGGACCTCGCGCTTGTCCCAGCCTTTCGAGGCCGCCTTGACCAGACGCTGGGTTACGTTGACGCCGGTCGAGGCCGCGCGGGAAACCTCGACCCGAACCGGGGCCTGCAGAAACTTTTCGGTCAGCTTGGTGATTTCCGGCGGCATGGTCGCGGAGAAGAAGAGGGTCTGGCGCGTGAACGGGATCATCTCGCAGATCCGCTCGATGTCGGGGATGAAGCCCATGTCGAGCATCCGGTCGGCCTCGTCGATGACGAGGATCTCGACCCCGGTCAGCAGCAGCTTGCCGCGCTCGCGGTGGTCGAGCAGGCGGCCCGGGGTGGCGATCAGGACGTCCGCGCCGCGCTCGAGCTTCCTTTCCTGTTCATCGAAAGACACGCCGCCGATCAGCAGCGCGATATTGAGCTTGTGGTTCTTGCCGTAGCGGATGAAATTCTCTTCCACCTGCGCGGCGAGCTCGCGCGTCGGCTCGAGAATGAGCGTACGCGGCATGCGGGCGCGGGCCCGACCTTTTTCGAGCCGCGTGATCATCGGCAGCACGAACGCCGCCGTCTTGCCGGTGCCGGTCTGGGCGATGCCGAGCACGTCCCTGCCGGCCAGGGCGTGCGGTATGGCGCCCGCCTGGATCGGTGTCGGGATCGTGTAGCCCGCGTCGGTGACGGCGGAAAGGACCTTCGGCGACAGGCCAAGATCGGCAAAAGTAATCGCGTCTTGCGCGTCGATGATGTCTGAGGACAAAGGGTTCTGACTGCTTCAGCTGTTCAGGGGGCGCGGTCTTCTCGACCGCCGCAAGGGTCACGCTCGTGCGGACCTCGGCATCGCGTTACGGGTTGAATCCGGTTTTGTCAATCTTTTCAGCCGGATTTAACCTTTTCATGCTTAAGCCGCAAATAGAGGCCCTGAGCCGCCAAATCAACAGCGCCCGTCAATAGCGGAACTGTTCGGCCAGGATGCGCTCGTCCCAGGAGTGTCCGGCATCGAACAGCAGCGTGGCGGTCAGCGAGCCGGACTCGCAGACCGTGACGCTGACGACCGACTTGATCTCGGTATAGTCCGCCACCGCGTTGACCGGGCGCTTGCCGTCCTCGATGATATCGAAACGCACCGTCGATTTGTTGGACAGCAGCGCCCCGCGCCAGCGGCGGGGCCGGTACGGGCTGACGGCGGTGAGCGCGAGCAGCGGCGCATCGAGCGGCAGGATCGGACCGTGCGCCGACAGATTGTAGGCGGTCGAGCCGGCCGGCGTCGCGACCATCGCGCCGTCGCAGATCAGTTCCTCCAGCCTGACGTTGCCGTCGACTGTAATGCGGATCTTGGCGGCCTGGTAAGTCTGACGAAACAGCGACACCTCGTTGATGGCGAGGGCCTTGGCGGTCGTTCCGTCGGTCGAGACCGTCTCCATGACTAGGGGGCGGATCGTCTCGGCAGCGGCGGATGCGATGCGCTGCGACAGGCCCTCGACGCGGTATTCGTTCATCAGGAAGCCGACCGTGCCGCGGTTCATCCCGTAGACTTGCCGGCCGCTGCCCATCGTCTCGCGCAGTGTCTGCAGCAGGAAGCCATCGCCGCCCAGAGCCACGACGACGTCCGCGTCCGTGACCGCGTTCTGGCCGTAGGCGGCGGTCAACACCGTCACGGCCTCGTCGGCGTCGGGTGCGCCCGACGAGGCGAAGTGGAAAATTTCGCGTGGCTTTTGCGTGCGCAACCCGATCATCCCCGGGCGCGATGCCCGAGGCAGGGCGTAGCACGGGGGAAAGACGACGCAAAGGCAATGGCTACCATCGTCAAACGCCGCGGACAACGAGGCGCCCAATCCAAAAAGATTCCGCAATTGGCCTTGTCTCCAACCTGCCGCCGGGTAAGTAAACTGTTGTCTTCCCAACGAGCGCCCCTCGATGAGCCTGCAGTTTCCCGAGCCCAACGCCTATACGCCGAGAGCGGACATCCTGCGCGAACTGGGCCAGCGGATCAGCAATTTCGTGGCGCTGGACCCGGACGGCGGGCTCGTCATCCATCGTCTGCTTTTCAAGCTGCGGATATGTCGCGGCGAGGCGGCGGCCGGGCAGATTGTCAGCGCGCTTGCCGAACTGGAACGCAAGATCGCCGATCGGCATGACGAAATCGCCGTCGAGGAAGCGCGCCAGGCCTGTCTCGGTTCGATCCGCGCCTTCGGCTAGGCGTCGCACCCGGTCGATCTCGACGCGGATAGCGTAGCGCCGCCGTCGCGAAGTGATCATCGGTCTCCGCCTCGGCATATCGTAGTCGACGACTTTGATTTTTGCGCCAATTGATGTTTAGCTGCCAATACTGATCGCAGTTCATGCCGTGCCGGCATGCGCAACTGCTTCATGCGACAATAAAACAGCCCGGAGCGGGCGTTCAGCGGCGGGAGGATGCCTTGGCAGTCACGACAACCTACATCATGACGCCTTCGGAAACCTACCTGGACCTTATTCAGGGGCCGGGGCAGGGCGAAGTCGACATCGTATCGCTCGCCAATGGCGGGCTCGCCGTGACGAGCACGAGCGGCGGCTTTACCGATCTCGATATCTTCACGTCCAACGGCAAGAACAATGGCGGTTCGCTGAACATCCAAGGAACGATGTCGGCTGTGGACCAGCTCGATAACGGCGACATCGTCATCGGGACGCAAAAAGCGGATGGGGAGTTGGACTACGCGATCCGCAAAAGCGACGGGTCGGTCGTCGACGACTATTTCTTCAACCTGCATGCCTCCGATCCGGATGTCACTGCTCTGTCGAATGGCAATCTCGTCTATGCCAGCGTCGCGAATGGCAAACTTGACGTTGCTATTCCGCAGAACCGGGGCGTCTTCTCCGTCTTTCATCCATCGTCAGGGGCGACGGACGAGAGGCCGAGCATCGCGGGTCTTGATGGCGGCGGCTACGCGGTCGCCTGGAGCGCGACGCGCGGCAACCAGACCGAGGTCTGGTACGCCGTTTACGAAAACAGCGGCGGGACACGTCTGGCCCCGGCATTGCTGGCCAGCACCGGCGCCACCTATCATAAGGTCAGCGTCTCGGCGGCGTCCGGCGGCGGGTTCGCCATCGCCTACGAGGACAAGGCGCCGGTCGGCGCGACGACCGACATCAAGCTGGTGACCTTTTCGGCCGCAGGAACGGTGGCCGTTCGGGTCGACCTGTCCAACCCGGACGGCGCCGACATCGACTACAACGAACTCAATCCGTATGTCACCAAGATGTCGAGCGGCCTTCTCGCCGTCAGCTACACGCGCGACTATGTCGGCATGACGCGCACCGACGCGCGCGGCATCGCGCCGCCGACGCCGCCTATCGGCTACGAGGACGACGATACGGTCGTGCGGCTCTACGACCCGGCGCGCGCCGTCGTGTCGGCGGCGACGTTCATCGATGTCGGCAAGGACCCGCGCCTGCAGGTGAGGGATTCGGCGGTGGCCGAACTGGGCGCCGGTCATCTCGCGGTCTTTCATACCAACGTCACGAACGGCGATGCGGAGGGCGAGGTCCTCGACATCGTGCGCAAATCGGTGGGCGATGGGGCGGACGACACGATCACCGGAGACCATCTGATCGATGACATGCGCGGCGGCGGCGGCGGCGACACCTACATCGTCCAGGATGCCGCCGACCGCGTCTACGAGGCCGATGTCGCCGGCGTCGACATCGTCAAAAGTTCGGTCACCTATTCCCTTTCAGGCCCGATGGCCGGTCAGTACATCGAGAACCTGACGCTGACCGGAACGGCGGCGATCAACGCCACGGGCAACGGGCTTGCCAACACGGTCACCGGAAACGACAACGCCAACGTCATCGACGGCAAGACCGGCGCCGACGCCATGATCGGGAATAGAGGCAACGACACCTTCATCGTCGACAATGTCGGCGATAAAATCGTCGAGTTTGCCAACGAAGGGACGGACACGGTCGATGTTACCGTGTCCTTCACCCTGGCCTCGAGCAATTGGGTCGAATTGCTGCAGACGACTTCTGCTTCCGGAACCGCCGCCATCAACCTCACCGGCAACAATATCGGCCAGGGGATCGTCGGCAACAACGGCGTTAACAAGATCAGCGGCCTGGGCGGCGACGATCTGCTCTTCGGGCTGGGCGGCAACGACACGCTGGCGGGCGGCGCGGGCAAGGATACGTTCCAGTTCAATACCGCGCTCAACAGCGCAAGCAATGTCGATACGATCACCGACTTCAACGTCGTGGACGATACGATGAAGCTCGCCAAGTCGATCTTCGCTGCTCTCAATCTCGGCAACCTGTCGTCCGACGCGTTCTGGAAGAGCACGGC
Organism: uncultured Rhizobiaceae bacterium; assembly: GCA_964244725.1. Taxonomy (GTDB): domain Bacteria; phylum Pseudomonadota; class Alphaproteobacteria; order Rhizobiales; family Rhizobiaceae; genus Kumtagia. The sequence goes on along the minus strand of CAXTJQ010000018.1, from coordinate 50,055 downwards.
CGGCGTCGCGCACGACGCCAGCGACCGCATCATCTACGACACCGACAGCGGCGCGCTCTATTACGATGCCGACGGCGCCCTGGCGGGCGGCGTCGGGGCGATCAAGTTCGCGGTCGTGGGCCTCAATCTCGGCCTGACGAACGCGGATTTCACGGTGGGCGCGTAGCCGCGCTGCCGACGGGTCGTTGCGGTTTCGGCATGCGCGCGCGACAGGTCGAGCGTGACGATCAGCAGAACGACCGCCAGGATGATCGGACCGACGATCAGCAACAGCCGGGCGAAGCGGAAAACGTTGGTCAGGCCCGGGCCTTCATCCCTTCGGTGCGACCCGCGCCGCGGCCGTTCGGGATCAGCCATGATCGGTCGCCTCGACGGCGGCGACCGGCGCCAGCGTGCCGGGATCGAACGGGCTCTGAACCACGTGTCCCGATGGGTCGGTTCCGTCGACCACGTAGCAGCCGTCTCGCGCCCTGATCGCCCGAATACGCCACCCTGCCGCCTCCAGTCTGCGCCACAGCGCCTCGCGCGGCTGCCAGTCGGTGACCGGAACGTCGCAGCGATCTCCCGCCGCGGCGGAGGCAGCCAGAATGTCGAGAACCAATGCCGCGCGGAGAATGACCTTCATCTCGGCCCCGTTCGAGTCCGCGCTGTCTGGCAAGCGAAGCTGACGGCAAGCTGAAAGCTGCCGGTCGCCCGACGACGCTCGATTTTCGCGGCGGCGCGCTATAAGCGGCTCGTTTCGGACGGAGCGGCACACGGCATGCGCATTCTTCTCGTCGAGGACGATACGGCGATCGGCGGCGCGGTGCGCGACCACGCCATCGCCGAAGGCCACGCCGTAGACTGGGCGCGCGACCTCGCCGTCGCGCGGGAGTTCGCCGGCGTGGCGTCCTACGGCCTCGTGCTGCTCGATCTCAATCTCCCCGATGGCGGCGGGCTCGCCTATCTGCGCGCAATGCGCGGCCGCAAGGATACGACGCCGGTCATCATCCTGACTGCCCGCGACCAGATTTCGGATCGGATCGACGGCCTGAATACCGGCGCGGACGATTATCTCGTGAAACCTTTCGACCTCGGAGAATTGTCGGCGCGCGCCTATGCAGTGCTGCGCCGCCACGGCCAACCCTCCGTTCCGGTGATGCGCGCGGGCGCGCTCGATATCGCGGCGGCCGAGCGGCGGATCAGCCGCGACGGCGCGCCAATCGACCTGACGAGCCGCGAATGGGCGGTGCTCGACAGCCTTTTGCGCCGGCCCGGGACGATCGTCTCCAAGCCGCAGATCGAGGAGGCGCTCTACGCCTTCGGCGCGGAGATCGGGAGCAACGCCGTCGAGGTCTACGTCAGCCGTCTTCGAAAGAAGCTCGGCAACGAGCGGATCTCGACGGTCCGAAGCCTGGGCTACAGGTTCGAAAAGTGAGGGCGCGGCCGTGAGCATCACCCGCCGGTTGATGTGGTCGCTCACCGGCGCGACCGTCTTGTTCTGGCTCGTCGCCTGCGGATTGAGCGCGTTCGTGATGCGCGAGGAGTTCGACGAAATGTTCGACAGCGCACTCGAAGAGACGGCGCAGCGGCTGCTGCCGCTGACGGTCAACGAACTCTTCCAGCGCGAGGACCCTTCGACGGCGGGGCGGGTCGACGGCGGAGGCGGAGAGGAATATCTGACCTACCAGCTGCGCGATGCGAAGGGCGCGGTGGTGATGCATTCCCACGACGCGCAGACCCAACCATTCGACGCGCCGCTGGCGAGTGGATACTCCGACACTGCGCGCTATCGCATCTTCACGCAGCCTGCGGTCAGCGGCACGCTGTTCCTCCAGGTGGCCGACCGGTTCGACCATCGCCGCGAGGCCGTGATCGAGGCGGTCACTTCCCTGCTGTTGCCACTCGCCCTCGTCGCCCCGCTCAGCATGATCGCAATCTGGACGCTGGTGCGTCGCTCGCTCTCGCCGCTGCGCGCCCTTCGCGCGCAAATCGGCGCGCGCGACGGCGTCAACCTTCAGCCGATGACGGTGGCTGCGCTCCCCGCCGAACTCGCGGCCATCGCGGGCTCGGTGAACCGCTTGCTCGACCGGCTGCGCACCGCGCTCGACGCCGAACGCGAATTCGCGGCCAACAGCGCGCACGAACTGCGCACGCCTGTCGCCGGAGCGCTTGTCCAGACGCAGCGGCTGGTGGCGGAATTGCCTCCCGGACCGGCGCGCGACCGCGCCTCGCGGATCGAGGCGTCGCTTACGTCGCTCGGGCGTCTGACGGAGAAGCTGTTGCAACTGGCGCGCGCCGATTCCGGTCTTGGCGCGTCGGCAAGCGAGGCGGACATCGTGGCGGTGGTCCGGCTGGTGGCCGAGGAGTTCGCGCGCAAGACCGATCATGCGCAGCGGATTCGCCTGGACGCGGGTAAATCCGCTGCTTCGCGCCGACGCATCGATGTCGACGCGCTCGGCATCGTCCTGCGCAACCTGATCGAGAACGCGCTCCTGCACGGCGCACGCGACGCGCCCGTGACGATCATTGTCGACGGAGCGGGAACGGTCACGATCGGAAATGCGGGTGCGATCGTCCCCGAGGCGCAAATGCGCGACCTCAAGCTGCGGTTCAAGCGCGGCGGATCGCCGGAGCCCGGGTCGGGGCTCGGGCTTTCGATCGCCGAGGCGCTTGCGCGACAGATGGGCGCGGCGCTGACATTCGCCTCGCCCGCCACCGGCAGGCATGACGGCTTCGAGGTCCGGCTGAGTTGGCGGGACGAAATCGCGTAGTTCGAGGAGTCGGCAAGACAGGGGCGGCCCTATCGCTTGCGGTCTTGGAACGAGGCTCGCGGGCCGATCAGCTGTCGCCTTGACGAAAAACCGCCATCGACGTTCGCATTGCTGACGCCTGCGACGCCTTGGCCGGCGACGCCCGCATCCAGTCTTTCTAAGGAGATTGAAAAACGGGTTCAAGTCGTTGATGTCATTGGTCGGAGTGGCCGGATTCGAACCGACGACCCCTTGACCCCCAGTCAAGTGCGCTACCGGGCTGCGCTACACTCCGGACCAAGCAATGGCCTATCGTCAGCGGCGGTCGAGCGCAAGGCTAAAATGCGATGCGCCTCAGGATGCCCGAAGACCGCGTGACGCTTCGAAACGGCTCGCTTCTACCGGCGGAGAGGCATTCACGATCGATCCGAGCCGGCGTTGATGGCGCGCCTCGAGCGCCATGGCGCCCCAGATGAGGCCCAACAGGAGGTAAAAGTGACGCCAGTGGTCGGTGTCGATGACGGTTCCGAGCCCGATATGGCCGAGAAACACGACATAGGCGCAGAGCAGATAAGGTTGCCACGGCCGGTCGCGGAACAGGATGCGGAAGCCGCCGCAGACCGTCCAGGCGATCATCGTGAGATAAGAGGCGAAGCCGAGCCAGCCGTAATCGAGCAGCGATTTCAGCCAGATGTCGTGGGTGTCCTCGCCGATCATGACGCCGAACGCCAGCGGCCCGACGCCGAGCGGATGCTCCATCGCTATCTGGAAGCCGATGCCGTAGCGCGCGAAGCGGCCGAGGCGCGAGGCATCGTAGTCCTGCACGAGCTGCGCGCGCGTGGTGAAGAGTTCGGCGACCGAGGGTATCTGCAGCATGACCAGGATCGAGACGACCAGCAGCGCCAGCACGGCGATCGTCATGACGACGATCCGCAACCGGAACCGGTCGCTTCCCGTTTGCAGGAAGAGCGCGCCGACGAGCAGGACGGCCGAGACGGCGAACAGCCCCCAGGCGCCGCGCGAAAACGAGAAGAAGACGCCGGCGGCGATGGCGAGCAGCGGGACGGCGTAGAGCGGCATGGCCGACACGCGGCCGGTCATCATGCGGTGGACGAGATAGATGCCGGGCAACGTCAGGAACGGTCCGAAGACGTTGGGGTCCTGGAAGGCGCCGGCGGCGCGGTCGTATTTGGTGAAGATTTCCGCGCCCGGAAAGGCATGGAAATAGCCGAGCACGCCGAGGATCGACGTCAGAACGGCGGCGGCGACGTAGAAATCGAAGACGACCTTGTAAAGTCCGGGCCGCGCCTCGACGATCGCCGCGAAGAACACGGCCGTGAAGGCCAGGAACAAGGAGACGGCGAGATAGAGCGGCGTCGACATCAGGTCGGCCATCTGCGCCATCGCGATCATGCCGCCGATGTTGAACGTCACAAGGAGCAGCAGGAGCGGGGCGACAGTGCGCGAGATGCGCAGGCCGATCACCGCCCAGACCGCGATGAGGCCGGCCATGTAGATTTCGTAGGGCGCCGGCTCGCGAATGACGAAACCCGACAGGAGGACGCCGGTCGCCACCGCGCCGGCGCCGATCAGCGCGACCGCCTTCGCGTCGATGGCGCGCCGCGGCAGCGCGTGCGCGATGGCGCTCAATACGCGTTCTCGGTGTCGAGCAGGCGCAGGGGCGTCAGCATCAGGATCTTCAGGTCGAACCACAGCGACCAGTTCTCGATGTAGAACAGGTCGTATTCGGTGCGCATCCTGATCTTCTCGTCGGTGTCCATCTCGCCGCGCCAGCCGTTGATCTGCGCCCAGCCGGTGACCCCGGGCTTGACGCGGTGGCGGGCGAAATAGCCATCGACGACTTCGTTGTAGAGCAGATTGTGCGACTGCGCCGCGACGGCGTGCGGACGCGGGCCGACCAGCGAAAGGCTGCCGAACAGCGCGTTGAAGAACTGCGGCAGTTCGTCGATCGAGGTCTTGCGGATGACGCGGCCGACGCGCGTCACTCGCGGATCGTTCCTGGTCACCGTCTTTTTCGCGGTCGGGTCGGACTGCTCGGCGTACATCGAGCGGAATTTGTAGACGTCGATCACCTCGTTGTTGAAGCCGTGGCGCTTCTGCCGGAACAGGATCGGACCCTTGCTGTCGAGCTTGATGGCGATGGCTGTCGCCAGCATCACGGGCGAGAAGGCGACGATGCCGATCAGGCTGAAGACGACGTCGAAGGCCCGCTTTGCGACCGAGTCCCAATCGTTGATCGGCTTGTCGAAAATGTCGAGCATCGGCACCGAGCCGATGAAGGAATAGGAACGCGGCCGGAACTGCAGCTGGTTGGAATGGGCTGAAAGCCGGATGTCGACCGGGAGCACCCACAATTTCTTGAGCAGGGACAGGACCCGGCTTTCGGCCGAGATCGGCAGCGACACGATCAGCATGTCGATGCGGGCGATGCGGGCGAATTCGATCAGTTCGACGATGTTGCCGAGCTTGGGGTAGCCCGCCACGATCGGCGGCGAGCGCTTGTCGTCGCGGTCGTCGAAGATCCCGCAGATGCGGATGTCGTTGTAGGGCTGCTGCTCGATCGACCGGATCAGGCCCTCCGCCGTCTTGCCGCCGCCGACGATCAGCGCGCGGCGCTCCATGCGACCGTTGCGGGCCCAGCGGCGAAACAGCCGCGCCGAGGCGAGCCGAAGGATCGCGATCGACAGCGCGCCGGCGACGAACCAGTATCCGAACAGCAGTCGCGAGAAGTCGCCCGAAACCTTGAAGGCGAAACCCGCGCCGGCGAACAGCGCGAAGACGGCCGTCCAGACGAGGACGATCCGCGGGAGGTAGCGGGTCGGACGCAGCAGCGCCGGGACCTGGTAGCAGTCGCCGATCTCCATGCCGATCACGGCGAGAAGGGAACCGCCCAGCATCACCAGCGGATAGTGCCAGAAAAGGTTGAAGCCCAAGCCGAGCTGGATGCCCAGCATGATGAGGCCGGACGCCAGCAGCAGGCCGAATTCGACCAGCCGCATGACCCCGGCGACCATCACCGGCGACATGGTGTCGCGACGATATTGCGACGCGACCTGCAGCGCGATCTTGCCCAGCGCCGTCCTTGGCGCCTTGGCTTCGTCGTCGGCGCTGAAATTGCGGACCGCTTCGAGGGAGAAGCGCTCCGCGGGATCGTGATTGGACATGCGGCTACCCCAGGATCGCAACGAGCCTAGGCCTTCAGAGCTAACATTCCCTTGCGATGCAGGCGCGACATTGAGTGATGGCGGCTCGCGCGCGCGCAATTTTGCGTCAACTGGCGAGCGCCGCGTGGTAGGCGTCCTCGATCCTACGCGCCATGACGTCCGCGCCGAATCTCGCCTTGAGATCGGCGGCCGAGGGCATCGACGCCTGGAAGGCGCCCGGCTCTGAGAAGGCGAACAGCATCGTCTCCGCCAATGCGCCGCTGTCGGGCGCGACGAGGGCCGGAGAATCGGGTCCGAGAATTTCGGGAATGCCGCCGACCGATGTCGCCACCATCGGCTTGCCTGCCGCCAGCGCCTCCAGCACGATATAGGGCATGGCCTCGGCGCGCGACGGAACGACGATGATGCGGCCGAGCGCGAACGCCTCGCGCGCCGGTAGCGGCGCGAGAAAGGTCATGTGGTCGGACAGGCCGAGGCGCGCCGCCTGGGCGCGATATTTGGGCAGGTCGTCGCCGGCGCCGACCATGACTGCCGAGACCTTGCGGCCAAGTTTCGATTCTATCCGCGCCAGCGCGTCGATGAAGAGATCGGGTCCTTTCAGGTCGCGCATCATGCCGATATAGAGAAAGTCGGCTGCGGCGTCGGCCAAAGCCACGGGTTCGAATTCAGCTGCATTCAGGCCGTTGTAGACCAGGCTGTTGGGCGCCGGCGGATCGCCCACCTTGCGGCGGTAGGTGATGCGCTCGTAGTCCGACACGAACAGGAGATGGTCGGTGAAGGCGCCCATGACGCGCTCGAGCAGGAAGAAGATTTTTCCGGTCGGCGTGTTTTCGTCATAGTGCAGGCTGCCGCCATGCGGCGAATAGAGGCGGGCTACGCGATACCTGAAGACCCGCAACAGCGAGCCGAACAAACGGGCGTAGACGCCACCCTTGGCGCCGTGCCCGTGCAGAATGTCCGGCTGCAATCCCTTGATGATGCCGAAGGTGCGCCACGCGGCGGCGATGTCGCCCGGGCCGATATGGCGCTGCATCGGCGTGCGATGGATGCCGAGCGCCAGTTTGTCGGCAAGCGCGGCGAAGAGCTTCTCCTCGAATGCGCCGCCGGTTTCCGAATCGCAGACGATGCCGACCTGGTGGCCCGACGCGACCTGCGCGGCCGTGAGATCGCGCACGTGGCGGAAGATGCCGCCGACGGGCGAGCGAAAACAATGCACGATCCGCAAGCGTCTGGTCACCGCCGAACCGCGCCGAGATCAGAACAGGCGTTCGCGGATGTAGATCGTGTCGCCCGGCAGGAGCGGATCGGAGGTCACCACGCGGCCGGTCATGACCTTGCCGGCGATGTCGCGCGTGATGTCGACGCTGTCCTGGTTGGCGCGCGGCGAGAAGCCGCCCGCCATCGCCACCGCCTTCTGGATGGTGAGGCCCGGGACATAGGCGTACTGCCCGGCGGCGCCGACCTCGCCCATGACGAAGATCGGACGATACGTGTCGATCTCGACCGACACGTCGGGATCGCGAAGATAGCCCGCGCGGAGCCTGGTGGCGAGCTCGGCCTCCAGCTGCTGGGCGGTGTGGCCGCGGGCAGGGACCGCGCCGATCAGCGGGAAGGCGATGTAGCCGGAGGGATCGACGCTGTAGGTGTTGGTCAGGCTCTCCTGCTCGAACACGGTGACGCGGACCTTGTCCCCCGCGCCGAGCTGATAGGGCTGGTTGAGGGCCGCATGGAACGCGGCGGGCGCGGGCCGGTAGCCGGAGCACCCGCCGACGGCGAGCGCCATCGCGAGCGCGGGCAGGAGTGGTGACCAGGTCTTCATGAAGCCGAAAGCCCTCGATGATCGCCGGTGGACTGGCGTGTTCGAACGAGCATCCTTATCGAATGGTTAGGGTTAATTTCGCGTAAAGGCCGCGGTCGACCCGTCCTGGGGAGTCGTCGAGGTCCAGAATGCCTGGCCAACATTCCGCCGCTGGCAATCCCGTTCGCAGGCACCAACCGTCGCCCGTATTAACGGCTGAGTTACCATAGTTGTTTACGCTCTGGCTCACGTAGAGTCGGAGTAGGCGTATGTCTTTCGTGAACAACACGGCCCGCGATGTCGATGTCGATCTTGGCAAGCTGTTCGGCAGTCTCGCGCGGGACTGGAAACGCATCGCCCTCGTCGCGGTGGGCGTTGCCGCGCTCGCCTTTATCCTGGCGTCGCTGGCGACGCGCAAATACGAGGCCGAGACGCGACTGCTGATCGAGACGCGCGAATCCGTCTTTACCCGCGCGCAGGGCGACGCCGATAGCGACCGCGCGTTGCTCGACGAGGAAGGCGTGACCAGCCAGGTCGAGATCATCACCTCGACCGACATTCTCAAGCAGGTCGCCCGCAAGTTTGACCTCGCGAGCCTGCCGGAGTTCGACGAGGCGGCCGGCCTTTCGGCCTTCGGGCGCTTTCTCGTGCTCGGCGGCCTCAAGGCCGACCCCGCCGAGGTCCCCGCCGAGGAGCGCATCCTGACGGCGTTCCGCCAAAAGCTGAACGTCTTTCGGGTGGAAAAGTCGCGCGTCATCGTCATCAACTTCAAGTCCGAGGATCCGAAACTCGCGGCCGACGTTCCGAACGCCATTGCCGATGCCTATCTCGCGGTCAGCCGCGACGCCAAGCAGTCGTCCAACGCCGACGCGACCGACTGGTTGGAGCCGGAGATCAAGGGACTCGCCGACAAGGTGAAGGCCGCGGAAGAGAAGGTCGCGGCGTTCCGGTCGCAGTCGGACCTGCCGCTCGGCCAGAACAATTCGGCGCTTTCGACGCAGCAGCTTTCCGAGCTTTCGACCGAACTGTCGCGGGTGCGCGCCAACCGCGCGGCGGCTGAGGCGAATGCCGAAAGCGTGCGGCTCGCGCTGAGGAACGGCGGCTCGCTCGACTCGTTTCCGGATGTGATCTCCTCGCAACTCATCCAGCGGCTGCGCGAGCGCCAGGTCCAGCTCAGGGCCGACCTCGCCGATCTGTCGACCACGCTGCTCGACAACCACCCGCGCATCCGCGCGATGAAATCGCAGTTGGTCGATCTCGACCGCCAGGTCGCCGCCGAGGCGCAGAAAGTGCTGCAAGGGCTTGGCAACGCGTCCAAATCAGCCAATCTGCGCGAGCAGCAGCTGGTCTCGGACCTGAACCGGCTCAAGGCCGAATCGTCGCGCGTCGGCGAGAAGGAAGTCGAGTTGCGGGCGCTCGATCGCGAAGCCGCCGCGCAGCGCGACCTGCTCGAATCCTACATGACCCGCTACCGCGAAGCCGCCTCGCGCCGCGACGGCAATTACCTGCCGGCCGACGCGCGCGTATTTTCCCGCGCGGTGACGCCGCTGGAGCCGTATTTCCCGAAGGTTTTCCCGATCGTCGGCGCGGCGTTGGCGGCGTCGCTGCTGGTCATGGGAATCGCGACGCTGATGCGCGAACTGTTCTCCGGCCGCGCGATGCGGGCGGCGTACGGCGCACGGTTCGAGCCGGTCGAGCAGGTCCGCATGCCAGAAATCGCGCCGCTTGCGCCGGCCGCGGCGGCGGAAAGAAGGTCGCCCTCCCGCTTCGGCGAGATCGGCGCGCAGGAAGCCGCGCGCATGCTGATGTCGGGGGGCGCCTCGCGGGCGCTTTTCGTCTCGCCCGAGGGCGACGAGGCGGCCGCCAGCGCCGTGATGGTGGCGCGCGAAGTCGCCGATTCCGGTCTGCGGGTGCTGCTGATCGACCTGACGGCGATGGGCGCGGCCTCGACGCCGATGCTCGACGGCGAAACGGCGCCCGGCATCACCGACCTGCTCGCTTCCGAGGCCGATTTCACGGACGTGATCCACGTCGACCGCTACTCGGATTGCCATGTGATCCCGGTGGGTTCGGCCGATCCGGTCAAGGCGATGAGCGCCGTCGACCGGCTGCCGATCATCATCGATACGCTAAGCACCGCCTACGACGTTCTGATCATCGAATGCGGGCCCGCGACCGCCGATGGCATCCGGCAGCTGGTCGCCATCGGTACGGAGGTGCTGGTCAGCGTGATCGAGCCGAGCGCCGACGTGATTGCGGCGCGCGACGATCTGGCGTCGAACGGCTACGAGGGGCTGACGCTGGTGACGCCGAACGACAATACCTATTCGACGGTCCAGGATCGGACGGCCGCCTGACAGCCATGGCGGGAGGGTCGGCGCAGGCCGACGACGCCGTCAGTCATCGGCGGCTTCGGAGATGGCGGTGGCGGGCTTGCCGGCGGCGCGCTTGCGCACGGCCTTGACGGCGGCCCAGAGCCGCCGGTTGCGCTTGACCCAGGTCTTGACGCCGGCAAGCGCGCGCAGTCCGGCCACGAGGAGCCGCCCCTGGCGCGACAGCGGCACGAGGACATCGGCGTGGCGCGTCTCGATATCGCACCACAGGCGCTTGTAGAGCTCGTCGCCGACGCTGAAATCGTAGACCGCGAGGTTTTGGGCACTTGCCTCCATGATGTTGTCGAAGAACAGGAAGTCGCCGGGGCTCGCATGCGAAAGCTCGTCCTCGACGATCGCGCCGAACTCGCAGACGAGGCGGTCGGGCAGGCGGCTCGACCCGGTGATGGCGCGCAGCGTGCCACCGACCTCGAGCGCATGCAGCACGAAGGGTTTCGGCGAAAGCGGCAAGGCGTCGGTGAAAAGCCTGCGGAAGAACGCCTGGACCTTCGCGTCTCCGAAGACGTTGGCGATGCCGGCCTGCTCGAAGCGCACGGCCTTCATGGCGAAGAATGCGTCGAGGACCCGGTCCACCTCTTGCGGCGAGCAGGCTTCGATGCGGCGAAAGCCGCCGGCCGCCTCGAACTTGCGCGTCTGCGACCGGTGCTTCTTGCGCTTGCGCTTGCCACTCGATCGCGCCATCAGCGCCTCGAACCCGCCGGCGAGGTCGACCGCGAGCGACGGGTTGGGGCTGGGCGACGAGGGAAGCGCGAGCAGCGGATTGCGGGCGCCGGCGAGCGCCGGCATCAGCCGTTCGAGCGCCAGCACGTCGATGTCGGGCCGGGCGCGGCGGATTGCGCCGATCAGCGCGACGATCGAAGCCTCGGGGGCGCCGGCGAGCCATGCGGGGTCGCTCGGCGGGAAATTGCCGTTGGCATGGGTCCCGCCGGGCAGGCGCGCGACCTTGAACGGCCCCTCGCGGGAAACCTCGAGCGCCAGTGCGAAGACGGGCTGACCGCCGCTGAGGATCGTGGCGAAAAGGGCATCCGGCCGGACGGCGTCGAGCCAGGCGCCGACCCATGCGGCACCTTGAGCCGGCGCATGGAGGCCGTCGCGGGCGGTTGCATCGTAAACGGTCAGCGAATGCGGGGTCGCTCGCTCGACGCGCAACTCGAACGGCGTCGCCTCGCGTCGACCGGCCTTCCGCTCGATGGGTCGGACGGCGTCGTTGGCGGCCGTTGCGTCAACCATCCTTCAATCCTTCGCGCGTAAGCATGGCGATCTAGGCTCCGCGTCGCGACGTTCGGAACGAAGCAAGCCTAGCCGAAAAAGGTGAATGAATGCTCGACGGGGGAGAGGCCATCCGCAAGCTGGCCCTCAATCTTGCCAGGTTCACGGGGCTTGCGCCGTTGGCGCGGCCGCTCGTCGGCGGCGTCGGCGCGATCCTGATGCTGCACCGCGTCACCGCCAGCCCTTGTCCCGCCAACGGCGTCAACCGCCATCTGGCGATAACGCCGCATTTCCTCGACCGGCTGATTTCAGGGATGAAGGCGGATGGCTATCGCTTCGTCAGCATGGACGAAGCCGTTTCACGCCTGCAGACCCCGGGCGCCGGCCAACGGTTCGCGGCGATCACCGCCGACGACGGCTATCGCGACAACCTGACCGAGGCGCTGCCGGTGCTCGACAGGCATCGCGCGCCGATCGCCGTCTACGTCGCGCCGGCGCTGGTCGAGGGCGCCGCCTATCTCTGGTGGCATGTCGTCGAGCAGATCGTCGCGCGCAACGCCAAGGTCGAGGTGGCGACGCCGACCGGCGGGATCGTGCTCGACTGCTCGACCGCGCCGCGCAAGTTCGCCGCCAATGCCTGGCTGCACGACTATTTCGCGCGGACCGTGTCCGAACAGGACCGCCACGCGGTGCTTTCGGCGCTCGCCGCCGCGCATGGCGTCGACCCCGACGGACCGCGCCGCGATACGCTGATGGACTGGGACGAGATCGCGCGGATGGCGGAAAATCCGCTGGTCACCATCGGCGCGCATACGGTCAACCATTTCGTGCTGCGGCGGCTGGAGGCTGAGGACGCACGCCGCGAGATCGCCGACGCGGCCGACATCATCGAGCGAAAGCTCGGCATGAGGCCGCGCCATCTCGCTTATCCCTATGGCTCGGCGCGGGCGGTCGGCTGCCGCGAGGTCGAGATCGCCAGGGAAGAGGGCTTCGCCTCGGCGGTGACCACGCGGCACGGCGTGCTGCAGGCGGGACATCGGCCGCACGTCCATGCGCTGCCGCGCATTTCGATCAACGGCCGCTACCAGCGCGTCGCGCATATCCGCACGATGCTGTCGGGCGTCACGACGCCGCTCGCCAACGCCGGCAAGATGATCGTGACCGTCTAGGTCCGCGTCGAACGCGGCTCCGACACCATCCACTTGATGATCGCCATCGCCGGCAGGATCCACAGCAATCCGCTGACCAGGAAGAAGGCGAGGTGGACGAGCGGGCCGGATTGCGAAAGCTGCGCGACCGCGATCAAGGTCGCCAGCATGGCGTAGACCACGACGAGAACGATGAGCAGCACCGTTCCGATGAGCTTCTTCAGGCGGATCGGCATGGCCATGTCCTCATGCAGCGCGCATAGGCGCAAGCGGGCCGGCATGCAACTGCCTGCGCGCCGTCGCGATATGACGCGACGGCGTGTCGCGCGCGCCGCGCTTGCAAGCATAGCCAAGCAGGTCCACCACCACGCCGCAATGACGGCGTTGGATAAACCTGTGGCAGTCCTGACCGAAACACGAAGCACGGTGATCCTGCCGGATCGCGTCGCGCGCAATCGCGCGGCCGTCCGGGCGTGGCTCTACCTGGTTTTACTGGCATTGTTCGCCTTGGTGCTGGTCGGCGGCGCGACGCGGCTCACGGATTCGGGCCTGTCGATCACCGAATGGAAGCCGATCCACGGCGTCGTGCCGCCGCTTAACGACGAGGCTTGGCAGGAAGAGTTCTCGAAATATCAGCAGATTCCCGAATATGAGACGATCAACAAGGGCATGACCCTCGAAGCCTTCAAGGGCATTTTCTGGTGGGAGTGGGCGCACCGGTTCCTGGCGCGCGGCGTCGGCATCCTCTTTGCCCTGCCGCTCGCGTTCTTCTGGGCCACGCGGCGGATCGAGAAAGCCGTCTTGCCGAAGGTCTTGGGCATTCTGTTCCTCGGCGGCCTCCAGGGCGCGATCGGCTGGTGGATGGTCGCGTCCGGCCTGGTCGACCGCGTCGATGTCAGCCAGTACCGGCTGGCGACCCACCTGACGCTCGCCGCCGCGATCATCGCCGCGACGATGACCGTCGCGCGGGGATTGGCGAATTACGACGAAGCCCCGGCGGGCCATGGGATCCAGCGCCTCGCCGGCATCATGGTGCTGCTCGTGCTGTTCCAGATCTATCTCGGAGGACTTGTCGCCGGCCTCGACGCCGGAATGAGCTACAACACCTGGCCTCTGATGGACGGCAGCCTGATCCCAGGCGACCTGTTCGTCATCGACCCGGCCTGGCGCAACCTGTTCGAGAACCCGAAGACCGTGCAGTTCATCCATCGGCTCGGCGCCTACATCGTCCTCGCCGCCGCGCTGTGGCAGATGTCGCGGACCGTTCGCGTTATGCCGGGTACGAGGCATGCCAGACGCGCCATCATTTTCGCCGGACTCGTCTGCGCGCAAGCCCTGGTCGGCATCATGACCCTTGTCATGCAGGTCCCGCTGGACGCGGCGCTGACGCATCAAGCCATGGCTCTGATCGTGCTGGGCTTCGCCGCCGCCCACTGGCGCGGTACGAAGGGGGCGTACCGGCGCGAAGCATATTCGAAGACGACACGTTGAGATCGGTCGTCGGCAAACGCGGACAGCCGGCTGTCCGGTTCCGTCATTCCAGTTCCAGCATGAGATCCAGATTCTGCACCGCTGCCCCCGACGCGCCCTTGCCGAGATTGTCGTAGACGGCGACCAGCATCGCCTGCGCCCGCCTGTCGTTGGCGAAGACGTAAAGCATCATCCGGTTGGTGTCGTTATAGCGTTCCGGGTCGAGATCGGGCGCGCGGTCGACCTCGGCATAGGGCGCAACCTCGACATCGCTGACAGAAAGCGCTGCGAAATGGTCGGCGATCGCGGCATGCAGGTCGCGGCCGGTCGGCACCTTTTCAAGTGTCCCGAGTTGCAGCGGCGCGCAGGTGATCATGCCTTGCGCGAAATTGCCGACGGCCGGCTGCATCAGCGGATCGCGCGACAGCCCGGCATAGAGCTTCAATTCCGGCACGTGCTTGTGATTGAAGGCGAGAGCATACGGGAAAAACTCAGGCGCGGCTTCTCCCTTGGCCTCGTAATCCTCGATCATCGGGCGGCCGCCGCCGGAATAGCCGGAAATGCCGTTCATGGTGACTGGATAGTCCGCCGGGAGCAGGCCGGCCTCGACCAGGGGACGGAGCGTGGCGATCGGTCCCTGCGGCCAGCAGCCGGGGTTGGCGACGCGTTTCGATCGCGCGATCTTCTTCTGCTGACCCTTGTCCATCTCGGCGAAGCCGTAGGTCCAGCCCTCGGCCGTGCGATGCGCCGTCGAGGCGTCGATGACCTTCGTGCGATCGTTGACGATCAGCGCGACGCTTTCCTTCGCGGCGTCGTCGGGCAGGCACAGGATCGCGACATCCGCCTCGTTGAGAAAATCCGCCCGCGCCGCCGGGTCCTTGCGGCGGTCGAGCGGGATCGAGACGATCTCGATATCGCCGCGGCCCGCGAGCCGGGCCCTGATCTGCAGGCCGGTGGTGCCGTGCTCGCCGTCGATGAAGATTTTCGGTGTCATGCCTGATGCCAAGGTTTCCCGCAACGGGTTGTGCTTTCGCTCGTCAGGTTTTGTCGCGCTTCTTCCGCTCGGCAATCAGCCCGATATACTGCATCGCGACCGTCGCGCCGGCGATCGCGGTTATATCGGCGTGGTCGTAGGGCGGCGCAATCTCGACGATGTCGGCGCCGACCATATCGAGCTGGTTCAACTGGCGCAGCACCGATAGCATCTTGGCCGACGAGGGCCCGCCCGCGACCGGCGTTCCGGTGCCGGGCGCATAGGCCGGATCGAGGCAATCGATGTCGAAGGTGACATAGGCCTTGTGGCCGCCCGTCCGCTCGACGATCGCATAGGCGATGTCGGAGGCGCGCATTTCCTCGACCTCGTAGCCGTGGATGACCTTGATGCCGAAATCGGCCGGCGCGTGGGTCCGGATGCCGATCTGGATCGAGCGCTCGGGATCGACGATGCCTTCCTTGACCGCGCGGGTGACGAACGAGCCATGGTCGATGCGCTTGCCGTCGTCCGCCCAGGTGTCCTGATGCGCATCGAACTGCACCAGCGCCAGTGGGCCGTGGATCTCGGAATGCGCCTTGAGCAGCGGCCAGGTGACGAAATGATCGCCGCCGAGCGACAGCAGGAAAGCTCCCGAGGACAGGATCCTGCGCGCCTCGCGCTCGATCGTTCCGGGCGTCTTCTGGTGGTTGCCGCTGTCGAGAAGGCAGTCGCCGTAATCGACTACGGCGAGATCGTCGAACAGCTCGGCGTGGAACGGATATTGCGGGTCGCTGTCGAAGATCGCCGAAGCGCGGCGGATCGCCTGCGGGCCGAAGCGCGCGCCCGGACGGTTGGTGACCGCGGCGTCGAAGGGGATGCCCCAGACCACGACCTCCGCGCCCTTGACGGACTTCGAATAGCGCCGCCGCATGAACGACAGCGCGCCGGCATAGGTCGGGTCGCCGGAGCGGCCGGTGTTCGAGCGGGCGGTGAAGGCATGATCGATTTCGGTCGCCGGCATGGATGGTGTCCCTCTTTGGTCGCGGCAAGGTATTGGCGCAATGCGCCGGGCGCGCAACTGAAAAAACCGAATCGGGTTCGCGGCGCGGGCTCGGGCGGCGTTCATCGCGCTGTCATGGGCCGGGCCTATCGGCTGGCGCGGATGGTCTGCTTCGGAGCGATTCCCATGCGCCGGTCGATGTCTTTTCTCGCTTTATTTCCAGTCCTCGTCGCGCTGTCGGCGCCGGCGCTCGCCGAGGCGAACCGGGCGGGACAGATCATCGAGCGGCTCGAAAACGCCAACCGCTGGCGCGACCATGTGATGATCGTGGCGCATCGCGGCGGCTGGAAGGAGAAGGGCGTCAAGGTCACGCCGGAGAATTCGCGGGCCGGGGTCGAGAGCTCCATCGCGCTCGGCGTCGAGATCGTCGAGCTGGATGTGCAGGCGTCCAAGGACGGCGTGTTCGTCGTCATGCACGATTCGTGGCTCGACCGCACGACGACCTGCAAGGGCAGGGTGGCCGACTATGCCGCCGCCGAACTCGCATCCTGCCGGCTGATCGTCGAGGGAAGCGGAAAGGCGACCGCCGAGACCGTGCCGACGCTCCGCGACATGCTCGAGTTCGCGCGCGGCCGGGTGCTGGTCAACATCGACAACAAGATGGGGCCGGACTTCATTGGCCCGCTGCTTGCGCTCGCCCGCGAGATGGGGGTCGAGCGGCAGGTCATCGTCAAGGAGAACATCTGGAACGCCGATCGCCTGGCGGCAATGCGCGCGACCGTCGGCGCGGCCGGGCCATCGGTCCGCTTCTTTCCGATCATCGCCGACGACGCGGTCGGCGATCCCCGTTTCGTGGAACGGACGACACAGGCCTTCACCGCCAATGCGGTCGAGATGGTGGTGTGGCGGGGCGACCGGCCGCAACTGGCCAGCGAAGCCGGCGCGCTGTTCGGGTCTCGGACGCGCGCCGCCGCCGTGCGCGGCAACTGGCACCTCTGGGTCAACACCTACCCGATCGTCAACAAGCCGGCGGGCTTCCTGGCGGAGGGCCGCGGCGACGAACTCGCCGTGCAGGCCAACCTGCCGGCCGAGGTCTACGGGTACTGGGCCGAACATGGCGCGACGATCATCCAGACGGACGAGCCGAAGGCCGCGATCGAATGGCTGGAGAAGAACGGCTATCGCCAGCCCTACGACCTGATGAACTGACCCACATCGACGGCAGGATCATCGAACCGTCCCGTCGGCGTTAGCCAATCGTTTACCGCCCTGCCAATGAACTGCCGTCGCGGCGTCGAAAACGGCCGTGGTGGTTTGGTCCTTGCTGCCTCGGACCTGAATGGCCGCACCTGGGACAGGTGCGGCTCATCCGGTTCGAAAAGGCGCGTCATCTTGAATATGCATGTCAATCCCTGCCGGAAGCCGAACGGCAACAAGGCGGCGTCGCGCAGGCCGGTCCGCTTCGAGGCCCTCGACAGCTGGCGCGGCGTGGCCGCGATCCTGGTCGTCCTGTTCCACGCCCAAATCGCCAGCCATGTCCAGGGCTGGGACTTGGTGCGGGCGGGCGAATCGCTCGTCGACTTCTTTTTCGTGCTGTCCGGGTTCGTGATCGCGCATGCCTATCGCGACCGGCTGGACAGGTCCGAAAGCCTGGCGCGCTTCCTCGTCGCGCGGCTCGGTCGTCTCTATCCATTGCATCTTTTCATGTTCGCGCTGTTTTTCGTGTTCGAGCTGGGCAAGGCGGATGTGCCGGGGTTGACCAATCCGGCCGATCCCGCGTTCTCGGGCAGCAACGCGCCCTGGACCATCGTCTCGAACCTGCTGCTTCTGCATTCTCTCCGGTTCGACGACGTGCTGAGCTGGAACACGCCGTCCTGGAGCATTTCGGCCGAATGGATCTGCTACATCCTGTTCGGCCTCGCCGTGGTGGCATGGCGGCGGCGCCTCGCGACGATCCTCGCCGCGACCGTTCTCGCCGCGCCGCTGGTGGTCTTCGTCCTCGCGCCGGCTGGCATGGAGACGACGACCGACCTCGGCGCGATCCGGGCGCTCTACAGCTTCGCCGCCGGCGCGCTGCTCTTCTGCATCGCGGGCGAGCGCATCCTGGAGACGCACGGGATGAAGCGGCGCGAGCGGGCGCGGCGTCTGTCGGTGCGCAACTGGACGCTGCTGGAAATCGCGATCGTGCTTTTGGCCGCCTGGACCATCGTTCACGCCCGCGAGACGGGCTACGCCTATCTGACGCCGCTGGTCTTCTGCGGGCAGGTGGCGATCTTCTCGGTGGAGCACGGCATCGTCAGCCGCTTGATGAAGCTGCGCCCCTGGGTGTTCCTCGGCGCGATTTCCTACTCGATCTACATGACGCATATGTTCGTCCAGTTGCGGACGACCAATCTGGCCCGGCTCTGCGACCGGCTGTTCGACACGCACTCCGTAGTGCAGGTCGACGGCAGCGCGCGGTATGGCGTCGGGATCGATCCGGGAAACCTCTATGCCGGCGATCTGCTGGTGGCGCTGATGGTCCTCGTCACCGTCTCCGTCAGCATCGTCACCTGGCGCTGGATCGAGCAGCCGGGCATCGCCCTGGCGCGCGGGCTGGCCAGGCGCATGCCCGACGCAACCTTGGAAACGAAAAAGGGGCCGCGCGAGGCGGCCCTTTTCGACAGGCTCTCGTAGCGCCTAGCGCTTCGAGAACTGGAACGACCGTCGGGCTTTCGCCTTGCCGTATTTCTTGCGCTCGACGACGCGCGAATCGCGGGTCAGGAAGCCGCCCTTCTTGAGCACCGGGCGCAGGCCCGGCTCGTAATAGGTCAGCGCCTTGGAGATGCCGTGGCGCACCGCGCCGGCCTGGCCCGAAAGCCCACCGCCGGTGACGGTCGCGATCACGTCGAACTGTCCGCCCCGGTTCGCCGCGACGATCGGCTGCTGCAGGATCATCTGCAGGACCGGGCGCGCGAAGTAGGTGACGAACTCGCGCTCGTTGACGATGATCTTGCCGGAGCCCGGCTTGACCCACACGCGGGCGATCGCGTTCTTGCGCTTGCCGGTCGCATAGGCGCGGCCCTGCTTGTCGAGCTTCTGGACGTAGACCGGCGACGCGGCCTGCGTATTCAGATTGCCGGTAGCGGCGCCGAGTTCGGCGAGCGAGGAGAGGTCAGCCATATTATGCAGCCTTCTTGTTCTTGGTGTTCAGCGCCCCAACATCGAGGGTCTGTGGCTGCTGGGCGACATGCGGATGCTCGGCACCGGCGTAGACGCGCAGGTTCTTCATCTGGCGGCGGCCGAGCGGACCACGCGGGATCATGCGTTCGACGGCCTTTTCCAGCACCCGCTCGGGAAAGCGGCCCTCGAGCAACTGCTTAGCGGTGCGTTCCTTGACGCCGCCGGGATGGCCGGTGTGCCAATAATAGACCTTGTCGGTGAATTTCTTGCCGGTGAAGGCGACCTTGTCGGCGTTGATGATGACGACGTTGTCGCCATCGTCGACATGGGGGGTGAAGGTCGGCTTGTTTTTGCCGCGAAGGATGCTGGCGACGATGGTGGCGAGACGGCCGACGACGAGACCCTCGGCGTCGATCAGCACCCACTTCTTCACCACTTCCGCTGGCTTCTGCGAAAAGGTTTTCATGGAGATGTCGGCTTTCGTTGATCCTTCGCGCAAGGCGAAGGCGTTTCTTGTTGCTTGCGATCGGCGCCGTTGGCGGCATCGACCTTGAGTGCGCTGCCGAAGCTATGCATTCGACGGTCTTATAGATGGAGAGACTGTGCCGGTCAAGACATCGCTTGCCGCCTAGACCCCAAGGAGTCGTGCAAATACAACGCCTTAAGGTTACGGTACTATTTTACCTCATCGAGACTTGAGGGCGTGTCCGGCTGATCGAGGACTGTTTGCGGCGGGTCGTTCGCCACCAGCCATTCGCGGAAGCTGTGTCGCGACCACCCGCCTTGCGCGCGGGGCGCGCCAACCGGCGTCGCCGACGCAAGGGGCTTGGCGGGCCGCACCGGGCTGACGGCGCGAACCACGTTGACCGGACGGAGCGGTCGCGCCTGGCCGCGAAGCACTTCGCCCGGACTCCAAGCGACCGGCCGGCCGTCGATATCGAAAATGTGTGAGCCCGCGGCCGGGCCGATCCAGATGCCGGTGCGGGCCGACCAGGCGTGCCCGTTCGCGATGAACGCGACATAGGCTATGTCGGCATCGAACACGAATCTCCTGGGTTGGATCCAACCCACCAAATCGCAGGCGGGCGAGAACAGGGGCTTGAGGGAGAACATCGCGCCTCCGGTCTTCAGCGCTTCGGCGGAATGGAAAATGTGCCGGTCGCGTGGGCGACCGTCTCGCCGTCCGCTCCGACGATGTCGATGTCGAACACCATCAGGTTGCGTCCAAGCTTGAGAATCCGGCAATGGCCCAGAATGGGACCGGCCGTCGCCCGGCGCATGAAATTGATCGTCAGATTGATCGTGACCGAAAGGGCATCCGGTCCGGCATGCGACAGCACGCAAGCATAGCCGCCGATATCGGCGAGCGTGAACAGGGATGGCCCCGATACGGTTCCGCCCGGCCGCAGATGCGAATGACCGGCGTCGAGCCGCACGGTGCAGCCGCCCGCAAAGACATCGATCGTCTCGTAGGCGCGGCCGCCGCCGTTGAGTTGCGGGTATTCGGCGTTCATCAAGGCGTCGACTTCGGCCGCGGTCATCAGCGGCGTCAGTCCGGATTGCTCCGGCATCGCGCGTTCCTTCGGACATGTCGGGCCTTCAGAAAACACGCCTCACCCCTGACATTCAACCGCGCCGGTGCTATTTTGACGGCATGCGCCGAACTAGACGGCGATGTGACCGCCGGAAGAGCCCCCAGCCATGGCCGAAATCGTCGCCCTGAAGAAAGCCGACCCTGAAGGGCCGCTGATTGTCGGGCTAGACAGGGGCATCTTGCGTTTGACGCTGGCGAGCCCGCCCGCCAATGCGCTGTCCCTCGCCGTCATGGCGGCGCTGCAGGACCAGCTCGACCGTGCGCGCGACGATGCCGTCGTGCGCGTCGTCGTGCTCGCCGCGACCGGCAAGGTCTTTTGCGCCGGGCACGATCTCAAGGAGATGGCCAGCCATCGCTCTGATTCCGACAGGGGCAGAGCGTTCTTCGAAACGACCATGGCGGCGTGCGCTACCCTCATGCAGTCGATCGTGCTTTGCCCCAAGCCTGTCATCGCCGAGGTCGACGGCCTCGCCACGGCGGCAGGGCTTCAGCTCGTCGCGAGCTGCGATCTCGCCATCGCCTCGCAGCATGCGACGTTCTGCACGCCGGGCGTCAACATCGGCCTGTTCTGCTCGACGCCGATGGTCGCGCTGTCGCGCAACGCCTCGCGTAAACAGGCGATGGAAATGCTGCTCACCGGCGAGACGATCGACGCGCCGACCGCGCGCGAGTTCGGCCTCGTCAACCGCGTCGTCCCGCGCGAATACCTGAACCAGGTGGCGACCAAATACGCGCAGACCATCGCCTCCAAATCCGCCATGACGCTGAAGACCGGCAAGGAGGCCTTCTACCGACAGGCCGAGATGACCCTGGCCGAAGCCTACGACTTCACGGCGCAGGTCATGGTCGAGAACATGCTTGCTCGCGACGCGGAAGAGGGCATCGGCGCGTTCCTCGAAAAGCGAGACCCGAAATGGATGGATTCCTGACGATGCCGAAGTCAGGCATTTCGGTTTGCCGGAGCCCCGGTTCCGGAGATCACCACCTATCCCTTCAAAGATTGCAAAAACGCCACGAATGCCTATTTGCGACGCAAGCAACGATCCCGAATTAAGATGAATGAGTCTTCACGTCCCACGCCCGCTAATAAGCCGGGCCAGTATGGTCCAGACCTGTTTTACTGAACCGTCGCGTTTTGGGTCTGCGACCTCTGCCATTCCGCGCGTAGGTGGTTCATCGTCCGTTCCGCCGGGATCGGCAGCTTGGGTTCTAGGATCGTCAGACAATCCTCCGCGTATAGGTCGAGGATATCGCCCATATTGAGGTCGTGGGTCTGCATCGATTGTTTTCGCTCTGTCGCGAGCAACGCATACGTTTCGTTGCGAAGGTCTGCCGCGAAATCCGCCATGGCATAAAGATGTCGGTAGAAGCGCGCGATGTCCGCCACTTCATCTGACGGCATCAACAGTAGGCTTTCGCCTTTCAGGGCTTTCGAAAATCAAGCTTTTCGGCGGCGCGGACACCAGTGGCGTGTAGTCCTCCCCTTCTTTTCCGCCTCGTCGAAACGGTTTTTTACTTGTTCGGACGAAATCTTGAACTGATTGGTATAAGGGCCCTGTAGCCAGATCGCATTGATTTCCGACAGATCGCAAGGCTTAGGTCCCTGGACTTCTCGTTTCGGACTGTAAGTTTTTCCTGCCTCAGCGCCCGCTGGTTCGAATACCAGGTCACGATGGCGATCGACCCGGTGATCAGGACCCGAAAAAACCGAACAAGCCGGCGATCGCATTGCCATAGAGCGCCGGATCGACGACACCTAGCTTTTGCGCAATCCAGATCACGAAATGGTTCTCCACGCGATCGGCGGAGCACATTATCGGCGGAGGAAGCCATTCGGCGACTGCAATGACCCATGAATCCTACTCCAACGATTATATCTCAAGCATCCTCACCGGCGTGAAGTCGATCGCCATCGTCGGGGCGTCGGCGAATGATGTGCGGCCGAGCTTTTTCGTCACCAAATACATGATCGACAAGGGGTTTTCGGTCTTTCCGGTCAATCCGGGCCAGGCCGGCAAGCTTATCCTCGGCCGCATGACCTATGCCAGGCTCGCCGATATTGCCGAGCCGATCGACATGGTCGATATTTTCCGCGCGTCGGACGCCGTGCCCGCGATCGTCGAAGAGGCGCTGGCGCTCGACCCCTTGCCCAAGGTGGTGTGGATGCAACTCACGGTCCGCAACGACGCCGCGGCGGCGCGCGCCGAAGCCGCAGGCATCAAGGTCGTGATGAACCGCTGCCCGAAAATCGAATATGCGCGGCTGTCGGGCGAGATTGGCTGGAACGGCATCAATTCCGGCGTGCTGTCGTCGAAGAAGCCGATCATGCGCGGCGGCTTCCAGAGCTTCGGCGTGCGGCCGCGGTAAATGGCGAATGGTAAAAGTTTCCTCCGATTAACCATTCCGGCGAAAATGGAATTGCTTGCAAACGTCGCGGCGCTCAAGAAACTGCCATTCACCATTCACCATTCACCATTTAGTTAGAGGGAGGGAACGATGTCGAACCGCGCACCGGGTTTCAATACGCTGGCCGTGCATGCAGGGGCCAAGCCCGATCCGGCGACCGGCGCGCGCGCCACGCCGATCTACCAGACCACCTCCTACGTCTTCGACGATGCCGACCACGCCGCCTCGCTGTTCGGCCTGAAGGCGTTCGGCAACATCTATACGCGCATCATGAACCCGACGCAGGCCGTGCTCGAGGAGCGCGTCGCGGCGCTGGAGGGCGGCACCGCCGCGCTCGCGGTGGCGTCCGGCCACGCCGCGCAGATGCTGGTGTTCCACACCATCATGCGGCCCGGCGACAATTTCGTTGCGGCGCGGCGGCTTTACGGCGGCTCGATCAACCAGTTCGGGCACGCGTTCAAGAATTACGGCTGGGACGTGCGCTGGGCCGATACGCGCGATGTCCCAAGCTTCGCCGCCAGCATCGACGATCGCACCCGCGCCATCTTCATCGAGAGCCTCGCCAACCCTGGCGGCGAGTTCGTCGACATCGAGGCGATCGCGGAGATCGCACGCGCGCGGGGCATCCCGCTGATCGTCGACAACACGATGGCGTCGCCCTACCTGATCCGGCCGATCGACCATGGCGCGGACATCGTCATCCACTCGCTGACGAAATTCATGGGCGGGCATGGCAATTCGATCGGGGGGGTCATCGTCGACGGCGGCACGTTCGACTGGTCGAAATCGGGCAACTATCCGATGCTGTCGGAGCCGCGTCCCGAATACGGCGGCATCGTGCTGCATGAGACCTTCGGCAATTTCGCCTTCGCCATCGCCGCGCGCGTGCTCGGCTTGCGCGACCTCGGCCCGTCGATCTCGCCGTTCAACGCCTTCCTGATCCTGACCGGGCTGGAGACGCTGCCGCTGCGCATGCAGCGCCATTGCGACAACGCCCAGAAGGTCGCCGAAGCGCTGTCGACGCATGACAAGGTCGACTGGGTCGCTTATCCCGGTTTGCCGAACGACCCCAACAATGCGCTGCAAAAGCGCTACTCGCCGGCCGGGGCGGGAGCCGTGTTCACCTTCGGTCTCAAGGGCGGCTACGAAGCCGGCGTGACTTTCGTCGAGGGCCTCGAACTGTTCTCTCACCTCGCCAATATCGGCGACACGAAATCGCTGGTCATCCACCCGGCCTCGACGACGCATCGCCAGCTTTCGGACGAACAGAAGATCGCGGCGGGCGCAGGGCCGGACGTGGTGCGGCTGTCGATCGGCATCGAGGACGTCGCCGACATCATCGCCGACCTGGAGCAGGCGCTGGCCAAGGTCTGACCAACGCGCGGAGCCACGCCATGAGCGACCGCTATCTAAATGTCTCGGCTGAATCGGTGTCGGCGGAAGAAAGCGCTCCGCCGGCCGACCGCGTCCTTTCCGGCGATCCGACGTTCCGGACATGGAACGTCGAGGAACAGCCGGGCGGCCTCTACGCCGGCCTCTGGGAAGCGACGCCCGGCACCTGGCGCATCGCCTATGACGAATGGGAGTTCTGCCATATCCTGTCCGGCGTGTCGGTGGTCACGGAGGAGGGCGGCGACGCGCGACGCGTGCAATCCGGCGACAGCTTCATCCTGCGACCCGGTTTCAGGGGAACGTGGGAAGTGATCGAGACGACGCAAAAAGCGTATGTGGTGAAACTGTGATCGTCACCGCGCGGGGAGCGCCTGCACGCACGATTGCAGGTCAGCGTCTGAATCGGCGGCGGCGGTGGGGTGGGTCGCTGTCAGTTCCTCGTCGGTGATCTCCCAGGCGAAGAGTTTCGTTACCCCGTCGAGCGCGGCCTGATCGTAGCCGCGCCCCGCGAGCTTGCGCGCGACGCAGGCGCACATGGCGAGCGCACGGTCGGGCGATCCGACCGAGGCGTCGGACGCCATCCAGTCCTGGCCGGCGCAGGTCGGAATGAAGGTCCCGAACTCCAGCGGCGCCTGCGGCTGCTTCTCGTCGTCCTCGCCGAGCATGAAAGGCCACTGCTCCCAGCCGTTCTGCACCAGACACGCCTTGCGCGTCTGGTCGGCTTGATCGATGACCTTGTGGGTCTCGTCGGCCGGATCGAAATCGTTGTCGTAATTGTCGTCGGCCTGGCGGACGTATTTGTCGACCACGAGAGTCGTGTCGGCCTTGCCGTAGCCCAGGACGGCGAGGCGCTCCGCCATGCACCCGCAAATCTTGGCCCTGCCTTGCGCGAGGTCGACGCCGTTGGCCTGCAGCGCGTAATCGCTGTCGGTCAGGGCGGCGCAGGGACCTTGGAAACCCGCGGCGTCGAAATCGCCGCGTTTCAGCAACGAAGCGTCGACATAGCGCGAGCCGTTCCAGGACAAGACCGTGTTTCCGAGCGCCACATCGTAATATTTGTCGCGCGTATCGCCAAGGATGCGCACGTCCATCACCGATGTATGCTTGACCGCATCGGGCGCGTCGATCAGGTCGACATAGCGATCGCCGATCAGGCCGAAGACCGTGGTTCCGCATTCTTCGGGCACGCAGTTGGCGGGATCGGTGAAAGCGAAGAATTCGGGCGCGCCGTCGACGTTCAGGTCGCTCAGCGACCCGTAGAGCGCGGACCGGCGTGGCGCGCCGTCAGCCATCCGCTCTGCCTTGAAGCGGACCACCGCGGTGCCGATGCGGTCCCAGTTCTGCGGCTTGATAGGGTCGGCCTGCTGCGCCCACAGAGGTGGGGTGGCCAGGAGCGGCGCCATCAGCGCCAGGATGCACATGAGTTGTCGCAGCACGTGGCCGTCCATTGCCGGGGCGGCTCAGAACGCGACGTTCAGGCCATCCAGTCCATGAAAGTGATAGTTGTCGCGAAAGCGGGGCGGCCGCGCAAGGCGCAGCGACGGCAATCGATGAAAAAGCGCCGACAGCGCGACCTGCAGTTCGAGTCGGGCGAGCGGCGCGCCGATGCAGAAATGAATGCCGGCGCCGAAGGAGACGTTCCTCTGGTCGCTGCGGGAAGGATCGAAGACATCGGGCGCCGCGAAGGCGTCCGGATCGCGGTTGGCCGCGCCGAGCAGCAGTCCGATCTGCTCGCCGGCTTCGAGGGCGACGCCGCCCGGCAGAACGACCGGTTCGTAGACATAACGCCGGAACATGTGCAGCGGCGGAGCGAAGCGCAGGCATTCCTCGACCGTGGCGGCCGTGTGGGACCGCGTCGTGAAAAAGCGCTGCGGATCGCCGCCTTGCCCGAGAATGATGCGGACCGCGTTTCCGGTCTGGTGCACTGTCGCCTCGTGGCCGGCGTTGAGAAGCAGGATCGCCGACGACACGAGTTCGTCCTCGGACAGCCGCTCACCTTGCGCGTTGGCCGATACCAGCGTCGACAGGAGATCGTCCGCCGGGTTGGCGCGTTTCAGCGCCGCATGGCGCCGGATGAAGGCGTCGAAGTCCACGGCGGCGGCGTTCGCGCGAAGCTGGTCGTCGCGCGTCGGCTGCAACAGGTACATGCGTACCATGAGGTTGGACCATGCGACGAGCCGCGGCCCGCAATCAAAGGGCAGGCCGAGCATTTCGGCGATGATGGTCGCGGCGAGTGGGGTCGCGAAATCGGCGATCAGATCGCCGCCGCCTTTTGCGGCCAGCCCGTCGATCAGCCGATGCGCGACCGTTTCGATTTTCGGCCGCAGCCGCTCGATCTGGCGCGAGACGAAGGCGCGGTTGACCAGGCCGCGCAGCCGCGTATGGGCGGGGGCCTCCAGTTCGAGCAGCGAATTGGCTTCGAGCCCGTCGAATGCCGCCAGGTCGCGGCGGGCTTCGTCTGCCTGGACGCTTGCTCGGTAGCCGCCCGGCCGTTCCCGGCCGAGCCGGCGGTCGCGCAAGAGCGCGTTCACGTCGTCGAAGCCGATGA
Source organism: uncultured Rhizobiaceae bacterium (assembly GCA_964244725.1). Taxonomy (GTDB): domain Bacteria; phylum Pseudomonadota; class Alphaproteobacteria; order Rhizobiales; family Rhizobiaceae; genus Kumtagia. The sequence goes on along the minus strand of CAXTJQ010000018.1, from coordinate 23,045 downwards.
AGCACCAGAGGCCGAAGGCCTCCCAATACAGGGCCTTGGCGTTGGCGTGCAGCCAGCCATAGGCCGCGTGAGGATCCTGCACGAATGCCGGCGCATGGGGATCGAGACGAAGATGTCTGGAGGACGGGTCGAAATGCAGGTAGGAGGGCGCTGGCGTCATCGGCTTCCTTTAGCGATTTGCGCCTAGACGGTGAAGCCCGGGAGGTGCGAGCGTGAACATTGCCATCGTGGGAGCGGGAATCGCTGGTTTATCAAGCGCCTGGGCGCTGACGAAGGCGGGCCATTCCGTGACGATCCTGGAGCAAGGGCCGATTCCCAACCCGCTGGCGGCCTCGGGCGACCATCACCGCATCATCCGCCGCGCCTATGGCAAGGCCTCAGGCTATGGCCGGCTCATCACGGAGGCCTACGCGGCTTGGGACGAATTGTGGACCGATCTCGGCGCGAGCCATCTCGATCCGCGCGGCTTCATGTGCGTCTCCCGCGAGGAGGGCGACGAAGCCGAGATCATGTATGACGGGCTGATCGAGGGCGGCTATCCGTGCGAGCGCATCGAGCCGGCGGACGCCGTCGCGCGCTGGCCCTTCCTCCAAGCCGGCGCGTTCCGCTTCGCCTATTTTTCGCCGGAAGGCGGGGCGCTGCATTGCCGGAAGATCGCGACGGGCATCGCCGGCTGGCTGCGCGCCAATGGCGCAAACGTCTATGAGAACAGCAAGGTCGCGTCGATCGACGCCGAGGAGGGCATCGTCCATATCGAGGGCGGCCAGGAGGTGCGGGCCGACCGCGTCATCGTCGCTGCTGGCGCCTGGGTCGCGAAACTGTTCCCGGGCCTTGGCTCGACGTTAAAGACGTTTCGCACCGCGCTCGCCTATGTCGACCCGCCCGCCGACCTGCGCGAGGCGTGGGACGCCGCGCCGGTGGTCCTCGATGTCGGCGGCAGGACGGACGGCTACATGATCCCGCCATCCGGCGGCGCAGGCATGAAATTCGGCACCGGGCTGCATAAGGTCGAGACCAGCGACGCCGACTGGAACCGCGAGCCGGTCGACGGCGAGGGGGAGGCGATCCGCGACGTGTTCTCCCCGCCGATCGCCCGGATCGCCGAATACGCGATCACCGAAGTCGTGACCTGCGCCTATACCTTCACCGCGGACGAACGCTTTTACGCAGAGCAAGACGGCCGGGTGCTGATCGTGTCGGCCTGTTCGGGTCACGGCTACAAGTTCGGCGCGGCGGTCGGGAGGCGCGTCGCTAAGGCGATTGACGACGACGATTTCGACGCCTTGCTCACGTGGCTCCGCGCCGAATGAACCTGGGTTCAGGCGTCTTTCGGGACGTCGACATAGGATTCCAGCTTGAAATGGGCGAGCCCGGCCGAAACGCCGCCGCCCGGCGTCGATCCTCGAAAATCGCCAGAGCAGCGAAGGCCCGCATAGGGGTTGGTGCCGAACAACAGGATCGTCATACTCGACCCGTTCGTCTTGTCGCCCTCCGAAAAGGCTCCGAGCGTTCCGCCTAGACCGAGGATATAGCCGGCGCAGGTGAAATCGAACGAACTGATGTATTTGTCCGAGACCATCGCGCCGTAGCCGGTGCTGTTGTCGGTGAAATCGGACTCCGAATATCCGAATGGCAGCCCCTTCGACAGCCCGAGCGAAACGCAGCGGTACGAAATGGTCGCCTCCTTGGGGGCCAGGGTGCTGCGGAGCACGACGGTCCCGCTGGAGATCGTCGCGAAGAAGGAAACCGAGGTATCCTTTGAGGTCTTGTAAATCCATTCCGTTGCATATGGAAAGCCGCTCAGCATGCCCATTGGTCTCTCCATCGCATCGTGAAATGAATCGTCCTTGGAAGGTCGCGCCGCTGCGGCGCGGAGATGGAATTTGCCCGGCTTTGCAGCGCCGCGCAATATTGCTCGGACACAGCGTTTACACTTCGCTTGGCGGTCGCCAAGGTGGTGACCCGCTTGGCCGCGCCATCGCTCCTGGCTGCGTTCGCCGGCGATGGGTCGGCCTTGCATAGTGTAGAGGGGGCATCCTATCTACGCTCAGCAGTCAATTCCGCGATTCCGGCCGTTCGTCGCCGGATGCCTCAATTCAGATCCAAGGGACAGTCGATGAAGAACCCCGTCGAAACATATATGAATCTCGTCCCGATGGTGGTCGAGCAGACCAACCGCGGCGAGCGGGCTTACGACATTTTCTCGCGGCTCCTGAAGGAGCGCATCATTTTCATCACCGGTCCGGTCGAGGATGGCATGGCGACGCTGGTCTGCGCGCAGCTGCTGTTTCTGGAGGCCGAGAATCCGAAGAAAGAAATCTCGCTCTACATCAATTCGCCCGGTGGCGTGGTGACGAGCGGCATGGCGATCTACGACACCATGCAGTTCATCAAGCCGGCCGTCTCGACGCTGTGCATCGGGCAGGCGGCATCGATGGGCTCGCTGCTGCTTTGCGCCGGCGCTCCAGGCATGCGCTTCGCGACGCCGAACGCCCGCATCATGGTGCATCAGCCGTCCGGCGGTTTCTCGGGCCAGGCCTCCGATATCGAGCGCCACGCCCAGGACATCATCAAGCTGAAGCGCCGCCTCAACGAGGTCTACGTCAAGCACACCGGCAAGGACTACGAGACGATCGAGAAGACGCTCGACCGCGACCATTTCCTGACCGCCGACGAGGCCAAGGATTTCGGTCTGATCGACAAGGTCATCTCGGCGCGCGAGACGATCGAGGCGATCGCGCCGACGCTGGCGATCAAGTGATCGCGAGGTAGCGCGGTTTCCGACCGGCTGCGGCAATTCGATCACAGTTTGCTGTTCACAGCGACGCCCGCGCGACCTACGTTAAGCCGATGTTGAGTTTCGACGGCTTAGCTTCGAGGGCGGCTGGCGATTCGGCGCTGAAAATTCCGGTCGTCTCTCGTGCGGAAAGCGTCCGATCTCCGAAATGCTGGCATCGCAGCGTAACCGTGTCTATGACTCCATGCCGACGCTTCGCCGGTTCGCCGGGGAGGCCGCACTGAAAGGACTTGGACAATGAGCAAGGTCAGCACCGGCGGCGGCGACTCCAAGAACACGCTCTACTGCTCCTTCTGCGGCAAGAGCCAGCACGAGGTCCGCAAGCTGATCGCCGGTCCGACGGTCTTCATCTGCGACGAATGCGTCGAACTCTGCATGGACATCATCCGCGAGGAGAACAAGACCTCGATGGTGAAGTCGCGCGAGGGCGTGCCCACCCCGCAGGAAATCCTGAAGGTCCTCGACGACTATGTGATCGGTCAGCCCTACGCCAAGCGCGTGCTGTCGGTCGCCGTCCACAACCACTACAAGCGGCTGGCGCACGCCTCCAAGAACAACGACGTCGAGCTGGCGAAGTCCAACATCCTGCTGATCGGCCCGACCGGCTGCGGCAAGACGCTGCTGGCCCAGACGCTGGCGCGCATCATCGACGTGCCCTTCACCATGGCGGACGCGACCACGCTGACCGAGGCCGGCTATGTCGGCGAGGATGTCGAGAACATCATCCTGAAACTCCTTCAGTCGGCCGACTACAATGTCGAGCGGGCGCAGCGCGGCATCGTCTACATCGACGAGATCGATAAGATTTCGCGCAAGTCCGACAACCCGTCGATTACCCGCGACGTGTCGGGCGAGGGCGTGCAGCAGGCGCTCTTGAAGATCATGGAGGGCACGGTCGCTTCCGTGCCGCCGCAGGGCGGCCGCAAACACCCGCAGCAGGAATTTTTGCAGGTCGACACGGCCAACATCCTTTTCATCTGTGGCGGCGCGTTCGCCGGCCTCGACAAGATCATCTCGGACCGCGGCCGCAAGACCTCGATCGGCTTCAGCGCGCAGGTCGCCTCGCCCGAGGATCGGCGCACCGGCGACCTTTTCCGCCAGGTCGAGCCGGAAGATCTGCTGAAGTTCGGTCTGATCCCGGAATTCGTCGGCCGCCTGCCGGTGCTGGCGACGCTGGAAGACCTCGACGAGCCGGCGCTGATCCAGATCCTGACCGAACCGAAGAACGCACTGGTCAAGCAGTACCAGCGGCTGTTCGAGATGGAGAACGTCGAGCTGACCTTCCATGAGAATGCGCTGTCTGGCATCGCCAAGCGCGCCATCGAGCGCAAGACCGGCGCGCGCGGCCTGCGCTCGATCATGGAATCGATCCTGCTCGACACGATGTTCGAGCTTCCGGCGCTGGAAGGCGTCCAAGAGGTCGTGATTTCGGAAGACGTGGTGACAGGCAGCGCACGGCCGCTGTACATCTATTCGGAGCAGAAAGAGAAGAAGGGCGTGAGCGCCTGAGCGTCTCGAACTGAATTTTCTAACAGCGCCTTCCGGCGCTGTTTTCGTCGCTGGCGGCTACGCCGCGTCGCGAATTGTCAAATCTACATGCATTCCCGCCGCTGCAACCATGTTGACCAGCGTGTCGAGACCGAACAGATCGATCTTGCCGCGGAGAAGGTCCGAGATCCGGGGCTGAGTCACGCCGAGCAATGTGGCGGCCTGCGACTGACTCAACTCGCGTCGTGTGATGTGTTTTTTAGGGCGATCATCAGGCCCGATCGCATCTTCAGATTTTCGGCCTGTGCGGGATCATCCTCGATGGCGTCCCAAACGCTTTCGAACCGGCCATCCGTCATTTCACCGCTCCTTTTGCATGTCATGATACCGCTTGCGAGCCAAGTTCACATCGACGGTCGCCGTCCATTGCGTTTTCTTCTGAAAACAGTGGAGGATGTAAACGGCGTCCGCGAACTTGGCGATGTAGATCACCCGAAACGCACCGGCCTCATCGCGGACCCGTATTTCCCGAACGCCGGAAACGCCCGCAGGTCGCCGCGCGAAGTCTCGCAGAAGATCACCGGCTTACCCACGCGCTAGATATACAAAACTCTGTATAGGTTCCAAGCTGGAAACCGAAAATCCGTCAAGCCGAAGCGATGTGGCTATGCCCGAAGAACACCGGATACAGGCACAGCTCCCGCACCAGACGGTGCGCGCCGCGCTCGAACACGAACAGGTTCTCCCAGTGTCCGGTCACGGCATAGTGGATGCCGTCGGGCAGAAGCGTGATGCCGCACGGATAGCGCAGCCCGACCGTGCGCGTGTCGAACCGTTTCTCGATCCTGCCCGTCTCGCCGTCGAACACCATCAACTGGTGCGCGCTCGGGTAGCTGGCGATCGCCTGGTCGAACTTCTCGTCGTAGCGGATCGAGAGTCCGTGGCGCATCACGCGATTGGCAGCGCGGTCGCCCATTTTGCCGAGCATGCGGGTCGAGGCGTCGTATTTCAGCGTGGCGACGGGCAGATAGTTCAGCCCCGGGTCGGTTGTGATGTCGGCTTCGTAGGCGACGGCATCGCCTGCCCGCTCGCCTGATTCCTGTGGGTCGTCGCCATATAACGCCTGGATCGCGAAGATGCGGTCGAGCCGGCCGGCGGCGAGATGGCGCAGTTCGACATGGCCGCGCCCGGTCATGCGCTTGTCGACCAGCTTGCCGCTCGACAGTTCGACCACCGTGATCGACGCCTCGACGACATTGCGCGGCACGGTGTGCGCGCCGGTCTTTTCCGACACCGTCGAGCCGTAGTTGGCGGCGACGATGTATTTGCCGTCCGAGGTCAGCCGGATGTCGTGCGGGTCGATGCCGTGCGTCGAGTGGCTGTCGACGATCTTGAGCGTCTTGGGATCGCGGATCGTCAGCCTGCCGAAATGCTTTTCGGGGTCACCATCGTAGGCTGCCGTCGGCGCCCGCTCGGACATCACGACCGTCCTGCCGCCGTCGAGATAGACCGCGTGTCCGCCGCCGTTCCAGCCCTCCTTGAAGGACGGCGCGAGCGCCGCCATTTCCAGCGTCTCGGGGTCGAAGGCGGAGTGGTCGCGGCCGTCCATCGAGCAAAGCACGCCGGCCGAGCGGTCCGGCGCCACCTCAACGTCGTGGGCGGCGACGGGAAGCAGCGTCTGCCTCACCGAGCCGTCGAACCCGATCCGGGTCAGCATCTTCTGCAGGCCGTTTTTGTCGGACAGCGCTCGGTTGAAGCGACGGTTGGCCGAGATTGGCCTGCCGTTGGCAAATGCGCTTTCGGGATAGTAGCCCGGTACGTAGACGGCGGCGTCCTTGAGCGCCCGCTCCGCGTCGGGCTTCGCCGCCGCCGCAGGCTCGGCCGCAACGGCGGCGAGACCCAGCAGCGCACCGCCCGTCAGAAGGCTGCGCCGATCGATCGTCATGACATACCTCCAGTTCAAGCTTCCCGCGTGACCGTCCAGGCCGCGGTCGAGGCCTGCGTCACGGGGACGATGCATCCATCGAGTGTTGTGGAAGATGAATAGTGGATCAAGGTCAATCCGCGAACAGAAGGCGGTTCGGTCGCAGATGGGCTGCGAAAAGCCGAAGCCCTTGATCTTTGGGTCCTTCGCCCACAATTATCACTGGTAGTCAGGGGCTTCCTTCCGTGCTCGAATGTGCCGCACTTGACGGCGATAGGCGGAAGGGCTTGTGCCCGATAGGATGGATTCGCGGTCGGCTCGAAAGCGGCCGCGACAGAAAGGTACCGAAATGGCCAAAACTCCCGTTCCGCTCGGCCACGGCGTGTTCGCAGTCCTCCCACTGCGCGACATCGTCGTGTTCCCGCACATGATCGTGCCGCTCTTCGTCGGGCGCGAAAAGTCGATCAAGGCGCTGGAAGAGGTGATGGGCGCCGAGAAACAGATCCTGCTCGCGACCCAAATGAACGCCTCCGACGACGATCCGGCCTCCGACGCGATCTTTGACATCGGCACGCTGGCCAACGTCTTGCAATTGCTGAAGCTCCCCGACGGCACCGTTAAGGTTCTGGTCGAGGGCACCGCGCGCGCCAACATCACGGCGTTCACGGCCCGGACCGATTTTCACGAAGCCCATGCGGTGGTGCTGCTCGAGCCGGAAGAAGAAGAGGTCGAGATCGAAGCGCTCGCCCGCTCCGTGGTCTCCGATTTCGAGAACTACGTGAAGCTGAACAAGAAGATCTCGCCCGAGGTGGTGGGCGCCGCCAGCCAGATCGACGATTTCTCCAAGCTCGCCGACACCGTCGCCTCGCATCTGGCGATCAAGATTGCGGAAAAGCAGGAGATGCTGGGCACGCTGTCGGTCAAGGAGCGGCTGGAGAAGGCCATGGGCTTCATGGAGTCGGAAATCTCGGTCCTGCAGGTCGAGAAGCGCATCCGCTCGCGCGTCAAGCGCCAGATGGAGAAGACGCAGCGCGAATATTACCTCAACGAGCAGATGAAGGCGATCCAGAAGGAGCTGGGCGAGGGCGAGGACGGCCGCGACGAGGTCGCCGAGCTGGAAGCCCGCATCAAGAAGACCAAGCTCTCCAAAGAAGCGCGCGAAAAGGCGGATGCAGAGCTGAAGAAGTTGCGGACGATGTCGCCGATGTCGGCGGAATCGACCGTGGTGCGCAATTATCTTGACTGGCTGCTGTCGATCCCGTGGGGCAGGAATTCCAAGGTCAAGACCGACCTGAGCTTCTCGCAGGACGTGCTCGACGCCGATCATTTCGGCCTCGACAAGGTCAAGGACCGGATCGTCGAGTATCTGGCCGTGCAAAGCCGCCAGAAGAAGATCAAGGGGCCGATCCTGTGTCTCGTCGGCCCTCCCGGCGTCGGCAAGACGTCGCTCGGCAAATCGATCGCCAAGGCGACCGGCCGCGAGTTCGTGCGCATGGCGCTGGGCGGCGTGCGCGACGAGGCCGAAATCCGCGGCCACCGCCGGACCTATATCGGTTCGATGCCCGGCAAGGTCGTGCAGTCGATGAAGAAGGCCAAGAAATCCAACCCGCTCTTCCTGCTCGACGAGATCGACAAGATGGGCCAGGACTTCCGCGGCGACCCCTCGTCGGCGCTTCTCGAAGTGCTCGATCCGGAACAGAACGCCACGTTCATGGATCATTATCTCGAGGTCGAATACGACCTGTCGAGCGTGATGTTCGTCACCACGGCCAACACGCTGAATATCCCCGCGCCGTTGATGGACCGCATGGAGATCATCCGGATCGCGGGCTACACCGAGGACGAGAAGATCGAGATCGCCAAGCGGCATCTGCTGCCGAAGGTGATGCGCGACCATGCGCTGCAGCCCAAGGAGTTCGCGGTGACCGAGGACGCCATCCGCGGCATCATCCAGGTCTACACCCGCGAGGCCGGCGTGCGCAGCCTCGAACGCGAGTTGATGAAGCTCGGGCGCAAGGCGGTGACCGAGATCATCAAATCGAAGAGCAAGGAGACGATCACGGTCAGCGGCGAGAACCTGAACACCTATCTCGGCGTCGAGAAGTTCCGCTTCGGCCGGGCCGAGGACGACGATCAGGTCGGCGTCGTGACCGGTCTGGCGTGGACCGAGGTCGGCGGCGAGTTGCTGACGATCGAAGGCGTGATGATGCCCGGCAAGGGCAAGATGACCGTCACCGGCAACCTCAAGGAGGTGATGAAGGAATCGATCTCGGCGGCGGCGTCCTACGTCCGTTCGAGGGCGATCGATTTCGGCATCGAGCCGCCGCTGTTCGACAAGCGCGACATCCACGTCCACGTCCCGGAGGGCGCGACCCCCAAGGACGGGCCGTCGGCGGGCGTGGCGATGGCGACGGCCATTGTGTCTGTGCTGACCGGGATCCCGGTGCGCGCGGATATCGCGATGACCGGCGAGATCACGTTGCGCGGACGGGTGCTGCCGATCGGCGGCCTCAAGGAGAAATTGCTCGCGGCGCTGCGCGGCGGCATCAAGAAGGTGCTCATTCCGGAGGAGAACGCCAAGGATCTGGCCGAGATTCCGGACAATGTGAAGAGCGGCATGGAAATCGTGCCGGTCGGCAGGGTCGGCGAGGTGCTGCGCCACGCGCTGGTGCGGATGCCGGACCCGATCGAATGGACCGAACCTGTCGAGCCGGTCGCCGCCAAGGCGGGGGCGGCCGACGAAGTCGCCAAGGCGCTCGCCCACTGACGATTGGGCCGGCGGAATCCTCCAAAAGCTGAAGCCGGGCCTTGCGCCCGGCTTTTTCATGTGACAAACGGCGGAACTCTCGGGTTTTGACCTGTGCGTGAAGCCCGGCCGCGTTAAGTTGAGATCAAGTCCCCCGTCCGGACTTCGGTGGTTGCGCCTTACCCGGATCATTTTCACGGAAGGAAACAGCGATGAACAAAAACGAACTGGTGACTGCCGTTGCCGAAGGCGCGGGCCTCGAAAAGAACAAGGCCCAGGCGGCAGTCGAGCAGGTTTTCTCGGTGATCATGGACGAGCTCAAGAAGGGCGGCGACGTGCGCCTCGTCGGCTTCGGCAATTTCACCGTCTCCAAGCGCGCGGCGACCACCGGCCGCAATCCCCAGACCGGCGCCGAGGTCAAGATTCCCGCCCGCACCGTTCCGAAGTTCAGCGCCGGCAAGGGCCTCAAGGACGCCGTGAACTGATTGCACGCCGGGCGCTTCGAGCGCTCAACGCCCCGATCGACTTGAACCCCGCCTCGCCGGCGGGGTTTTTTGTTGTCGCGAGGCCGGCGTTGGGGAACGCGCGCGCCGGCGTCGGCAAACGATTTGTGACGTTTGCGCAACAGAGTCAAAACAAGCGATCGGGTCCGGGTCGTGGCCTGTCAGATGCCCACTTCCCGCCATAAACCCGGCGCACCCGGAAGGTGTCTTTGGCGGGGGCCAACTGACGAACCCGACAGCCGCGGCCACGCGGCAGGAAAGATGATGCACAGCCCGCGTCCCTTGTTTGCAGTGTCCGGATCCTTCGCGTCGATCGATGCGGCGGTGTTCATCGGCCGTCCGGCGGCGACCGTCGCGCCGCGAGTCGCGGCTCGGAAAAAGCGCGCGATACGTCGAACGTCCGCCCTGAAATCGGCGGCGCTGTCGGCCTTGGCCTTCGCCTCGCTGTTGACGGCGACGGACGGCACCTTGGCGTTCGACGAGCGCATCTTCGACGACAAGGGCGCGGTCAAGGAGCAGTCCAACCCCTGGGCGGTGTTCCAGTTCGGCTTCAGCGCCTACAAGAGCGGCCACAAGGACCAGGCGGTCGAGGCCTATAAATATGCCGCCGAAAAAGGCCAGATCGGCGCGACGTGGAAGCTCGCGCGCATGTATGCGCAAGGCGACGGCGTCGACCGCAACGACTACGAGGCGTTCAAGTTCTTCAGCGAGATCGCCGACCAGGACGTCGAGCCCGGCACGCCCGAGGAGAGCTACATGTCCGACGCGCTGGTGGCGCTCGGCAGCTACTGGCAGGAGGGCATTCCCAACAGCCCGGTCCAGCCCGATCCTGCGACGGCGCAGCAATATTACATGCGGGCCGCTGCCAACTACCGCAATCCGAATGCGCAGTTCGAGATGGGCAAGATGTTCCTGCGCGGAGACGGCGTGAAGAGGAGCGTGCGTCAGGCCGGGCGCTGGCTGCAACTCGCGGCCGAAAAGGGCCATGCCGGCGCGCAGGCGACGCTCGGCAACCTGCTGTTCCAGAGCGGCAAGGTGGTGCGCGGGCTAGCGATGATGACGGCGGCGCTCGAACGGGCGGACCCCGCCGACAAGAGCTGGATCCGCGGCATGCAGGAGGAAGCGTTCGCGCTCGCGCCGGAGACCGACCGCCGCACGGCGATCGCGCTCGCCGAGGATATTCTGGTCAAGGGCGGGCGGTAGCGCGCGTCGCTTGGAGGGCGGAAGACTCAGGCTGCGAGATCGACCACGACGGGGACATGGTCGGACGGCTTTTCCCAGGCGCGCACATGCTTCTCGGCTCCGGCGGAGCGCAGCAGGTCGGCCGCTTCCGGCGACAGAAGCTGGAAGTCGATGCGGATGCCGTTGTTCTTCTGCCAGGCGCCGGCCTGGTAGTCCCAGAAGGAATAGACATCCCTGGCGTCGGTGACGGCCCGCGTGGCCTCGACGAAACCGAGATCGGCAAGCCGGCGAAACGCTTGGCGCGTTTGCGGCTGGAAAAGCGCATCGCCGAGCCAGTTGTCCGGAAAGCGGGCGTCGGCCCGCTCGGGGATCACGTTATAGTCGCCGGCCAGGATCAGCGGCTCCTCGAGCGCCAGACGCGCCTGCGCCCAGCGCTCCAGCCGGTCCATCCATTTCAGCTTGAACCCGAACTTGCGCTCTTCCTCGACCGGGTTGCCGTTCGGCAGATAGAGCGAAACGACCCGCAACACGCCGCGTTCGGTCGAGAAAACGCCCTCGATGAAGCGCGCCTGCTCGTCCTCGTCGTCGCCGGGCAGGCGGCGGTTGACCTCGTCGAAACGAATTTTCGACAGGATCGCGACGCCGTTGAAACCCTTCTGGCCATGCGTCTCGACGTGGTAGCCGAGCGCTTCGATCGCGGAGCGCGGAAACTGCTCGTCGACGGATTTGATCTCCTGCAGGCAGGCGATGTCCGGCGCGCTTTCCTTCAGCCAGACCAGAAGGTTCTCGAGCCGCGCCTTGACGCCGTTGATGTTCCAGGTCGCGATCTTCATGGCCGTTCTTCGTTCAGCGAGCCTGCCTGAAGGAATTTAGACGGAAAAACTCGTGCCGCAGCCGCAGGAGGCGACGGCGTTCGGATTTTTGATCTGGAACGACTGGCCCATCAGGTCATCGACGAAATCGATCACCGAACCGCCCATGTAAATCAGCGACATGTCGTCGATCAGCACCGTCGCGCCGTTGCGCTCGATGGCGACGTCATCGTCGTTGCGAGCCTCGGTCAGGTCGAACTTGTAGGAAAAACCGGAGCAGCCGCCGCCCTCGACGGCCACCCGCAACGCCGATTTCGACGGGTCCCTGGCCACGATGGCGGCGATGCGCCTCGCCGCGGCGTCGGTCATCTCCACTTTCATGGTCGTCTTGGCATCGGCGCCCATGCGACGTGACCTTGCGTTCGAGTTCGCTCAATAGGTATGAAGCCCTTCAGGGCAAGTCAACGGGCGCCATGGATCGTACGAGCGGACTGGGCGACATCGGCTTCGGCTACCGGCCGCGCGCGGTCTACGCCTGCGATCCGGCGCAATCGCGGGGCCGGCTGCTTTCCGAACCCGAAAGCCCGACACGCACGCCGTTCCAGCGCGACCGCGACCGCATCATCCATTCGACCGCCTTTCGCCGCCTCAAGCACAAGACCCAAGTGTTCGTGGCGCACGAAGGCGATCATTTCCGCACCCGCCTCACGCACACGATCGAGGTTGCCCAGATCGCCCGCGCGCTGGCCCGCGCCCTGCGCTGCGACGAGGACCTGGCCGAGGCCCTCGCGCTGGTCCACGATTTCGGCCACACGCCGTTCGGCCACACCGGCGAGGATGCGCTCGACGCCAAGATGGAGGCCTGGGGCGGGTTCGACCACAACGCGCAGTCGCTGCGCATCGTCACCCGGCTGGAGCGGCGCTACGCCGAGTTCGACGGGCTCAACCTGACCTGGGAGACCCTGGAGGGCCTAGTCAAGCACAACGGCCCGCTGACGGATGCGCGCGGGCAGGGGCTGGACGGCCCCGTGCCGCAGACGATCCTGAACTACTCGCAACTGCACGATCTCGAACTCGACCGGCGCGCCGGCCTCGAGGCCCAATGCGCGGCGATCGCCGACGATATCGCCTATAACACCCATGACATCGACGACGGTCTGCGCGCGGGTCTGATCTCGCTCGATATGCTGAGCGGCGTCGCGCTGCCCGGCGGGCTGCTCGCGCAGGTTCGCGGCCGCTATCCCGGCCTCGACGACGTGCGGACGGGTCACGAATTGATGCGGCGGCAGATCACCGTCATGGTGGAGGACGCGATAACCACGGCCGGCGCCAATCTCGCCCGCCTGGCGCCCGGCAGCGCCGATGCGGTGCGCGGCGCCGGCGAGACGATCGTGACCTTCTCGGAAACTCTTGGGATCGCCGAGAAGGAGCTCAAGGCGTTTCTGTTCAGGACCATCTATCGTCACGAGAGCGTGGTGCGCGTCCGCATCGAGGCCGACCGGGTGGTGCGCGACCTGTTCGACGCCTATCTCGACGATCCGCGCAAGATGCCCGAGGGCTGGCGCGAGGGCCTCGACCGCGCGGGGGACGCGATCAAGGCGCGGCACGTCGCCGATTTCCTGGCCGGCATGACCGACCCCTACGCGCTCAAGGAATATGCGCGCCTGTTTGACCGAAAGCCCGATCTGCGTTAGGTGCGGACGCGTTTTCGGGCCGGTTTGACGGTCGCCGTCGGCGTTTTTTTCCAGGATTGCACCGAATGAACGTGTTTGCCGACTTTACAAGCCGGATCATCGAGGCTGTCGAGGCCCTTGATCTACAAGCATTAAACGGCGCGGCGCTGAACCTGGCGCGCATCGCCGTCGAGCCGCCGCGCGATCCGAGCCATGGCGACCTCGCGACGAACGTCGCGATGGTGCTGGCCAAGGCGGTCGGGCAGAATCCGCGCGAACTGGCCGAAACGATCGCCGCCGCGCTGCGCGACGAAGCCGACGTGGCTGAAGCCTCAGTCGCTGGCCCCGGCTTCATCAATCTGCGGCTCAAAGACAGCTACTGGCATGCCTATCTCGCGGCCCTCCTCGCGCAGGACGGCGCGTTCGGCCGCTCTGACCTCGGTCGGGGCAGGAAGGTCAATGTCGAGTATGTCTCGGCCAATCCGACCGGCCCGATGCATGTCGGCCATTGCCGTGGCGCGGTCGTCGGCGACGCGCTCGCCAATCTCCTCACCTTCACCGGCCATGTTGTCACCAAGGAATATCTGATCAACGACGCCGGCGCGCAGATCGACGTGCTGGCGCGGTCGGTCATCCTGCGCTACCGCGAGGCGCTCGGCGACGACATCGGCGAGATGCCGTCTGGGCTTTACCCCGGCGACTATCTCGTTCCGCTCGGGCAAGCGCTCGCCGCGCAATACGGCCGCGGCCTGCTCCAGATGCCCGACGACGAGATGCTGGCCATCGTCAAGGACCGCGCCGTCGACGCCATGATGGTCATGATCCGCGAGGATCTGGCCCTGCTCGACATCCGTCACGAGGTCTTTTTCTCCGAGCGGTCGCTGCATGCCAACAACGCCAAGGCGATCCGCTCGGCGATCGCCGACTTGACGATCAAGGGCCACATCTACAAGGGCAAGCTGCCGCCGCCGAAGGGCGAGAAGCCGGACGATTGGGAGGACCGCGAGCAGACGCTGTTCCGCTCGACCGCGGTCGGCGACGATATCGATCGGCCGCTGGTCAAGTCGGACGGCCAGTTCACCTATTTCGCGGCCGATGTCGCCTATCTGAAGGACAAGCTGGCGCGCGGTTTCGAGCACACGATCTTCATCCTCGGGGCCGACCATGGCGGCTACGTCAAGCGCATGGAGGCCCTGGCCCGCGCCGTCGGCGGCGACCGGCTGAAGCTCACGGTGCTCCTGTGCCAACTGGTCAAGCTCTACCGTAACGGCGAGCCGGTGCGCATGTCCAAGCGGTCGGGCGATTTCGTCACGCTGCGCGAGGTTGTCGAGGAGGTCGGGCGCGACCCGATCCGCTTCATGATGCTGTACCGCAAGAACGACGCGCCGCTCGATTTCGATTTCGCGAAGGTGACGGAGCAGTCGAAGGACAATCCGGTGTTCTATGTACAATACGCCTCGGCCCGGAGCCACTCTGTTTTCCGCCAGGCGCGCGAGCAGTTCGCGGATTTCGAGTTCGAGCGTGCGACGCTGTCGCACGGCGCGGGTTTGCTGGTCGACGAGAGCGAAATTGCCCTGATCCGCAAGCTTGCGGAGTATCCGCGTCTGGTGGAGTCGGCCGCGCTGGCGCTCGAGCCGCATCGGCTCGCCTTTTATCTGTACGATCTCGCGAGCGTGTTCCATGGACATTGGAATCGCGGCAACGACAATACGGACTTACGGTTTGTTAAGGTAAACGATCCACAGTTGACTCTGGCAAGGCTTGGACTGGTCCAGGCGGTGCTTGATGTCGTGACGTCGGGACTGGGATTGATCGGAGCGGCTGCGCCAACGGAAATGCGCTAGTCTTGGGGAGAGCGCCGGTCACCTTTTACCCACATTAGACTGGTACCGGCCAGCCTCCGGCGGCGTTTCGGCGCCTCTCTGTGTCCAAGCTCGGAAAGTGCAATGGCTGACAGAAATAATCCAGGATCCGACGTGCGGCCGGCGATCGCGGACGACGATCCGTTCGCCGAACTGACGCGGATCATGGGCTTCGATCCCCGCGAACCCGCCAGGACCGCGGCGCCGGCGGCGATGGCCCCCACGCCCACCCGGCAGGCGGAGCCGGTTCTCGTCCCTCCATTGGCACCGGCCGTGGAACCTGATTTCAGCATCGACCTCGAACGCGAACTCATGGGCGAGTTCGGGGGAAATGACGTGTATGCCCTGGATGAACCGATAGCCGCGAGCGCCGTCCTACCGGAGCCGCGAGCGGAGATCGCCGTTGCCGCGCCGCTGGTTTCCGACGAAATCGCGGCTTCCGACAAGCCGGATCGGCGCCTGCCGCTCTCGGCGGCCCCAGGCGCGGATCAAGGCGAGGTCCACGACGATGTCGAGGTCCGCGCGTCCGATGATGCGCCCGGGACCGATGCACACCCGGCGCGGCAGTCCGCGGAATTGGACATGGAAGATGAATTCTTCCTCGCGCTTGACGGCGAACTGGCATCCGAGGCGCAAAGCGAAGCCGGGCGGGCCGAGCCGATCGAAAGCGAGCCGATCGCGACCCTGATCGCCGATGACCTCGCTTCCGAAGTCTCCCGGACAGCCGAGTCGACGGGCCTCGAAGGCTTCGATCCGACGCCTGAAATCCTGCCCTCCTACGACGAAATGCGCCATGCCGTCGCGCAGGGCGATGCGGCGGAGTTGGATATGGCTGCGGGCGCCGATGATGATGAACCCGACGAGGTTGCTGCAGAATGGGCGCCTGCCGCGACCGCGTTGAGCGGCTTCGTCGCCGTGCCGCAAGACGCTTCGCTTGTCGAGGGCCTCGAGGAAGAGCTCAATGCGCTTCTCGGCAGCGAGGCGAACTCTTTCGCGCCCGCGCCGCCGACGAGCGAAGTCCGGGCTGAGCCTGCGTCGGCGTCGCCCGTCGATCCGTTCGACGCGCCCGCACACGAGCATGTGTTCCAGGCGCGAGAGCCCGACGTTGGGTCTTACGAGGCGGCATCGTCCGGCGAGACCATCGCCGATCTTTCCGACGCCCAGGCATGGCTCGACCAGCAGCGCGCCGATGTCGATCAGAATGCGTTGGAAGCCGTCGCCGTGTCCGCCGCGATCGAGGAGCCGCTCGACGCCGGCGGGCATGATGATTTCGATCTCGATCTCGACGATCATGGGTTCGACGCAGCCCTGTCGAACGCGATCGCCGGCGATCTCGGCGACGAGCGTCAGCCTGAACCGACCTATGCGCCCGAACCGACCGACGTGAATGCCGCCTCGACAGCCAAGGAACCAGAGTCGATGTCCAGGGATGGTAACGACCCTTATGCCGCGCTCGCCGCGCTCTCGGCGAATCTCAAGAAGGCCCCGTCCTGGCCGGAACGGGCCACCGCGCCGATCGAACCTCAGCATGGCGCCGCCGCTCCCGTCCGGGCCGTTTACGAACGCCCGGAGGCGCCCGAGATCGAAACCGTCGACGTGCCGGAGTACGTCGTCGCGCTCGCCGACGATCTCGATCTGCCCGAATTCGCCTACGAGGACGAAGCGCCGAACCTGACCCGCGACGATTTCGAAGCGGAATTCGCTACTCTCCTCAACGATATGAAGTCGCCCGAGCCGGAGGTCGAGTCGGCCGCCGCACCGCGCCACGACGATACCGACAGGCGGGGGGCAGCCGCTGCCGGCGCGGTGACGCTCAGGACGACCGAATTGCGGCAGTCGCTGGCTTTCGACGACGACGATTTCGAGGCGTCGCCAACGGGCGCCGCTCAAGCCGATCCCGATCTGGACTACGATCCCGATTTCGAGGACGACGTAATTCCGTCGGCCTACATCGCCTCGGCGGAGCAGCCGCGGCAACGGCGCGGGCTGCTTGTAGCGGCGGTGGTGGGCGGCGTGGCGTTGATCGGGGCTGTCGGCGCCTATGCGCTCGCGTCGAACGGCCAGGGCGGCAACGGCGAAATCGCGCTGGTCAAGGCCGATCCCGCCCCGGTCAAGGTCAAGCCCGAGAACCCGGGCGGCGTCGCGATCGCCAATCAGGACAATAAGGTCTACGACACGGTCGGCGGCGGGACGCAGCCGGTTCAGCCGAAGCAGGAAAAATTGCTTTCGAGCGCCGAAGAGCCGGTCGACATCCCGATCGAGGAAGAGGCCGAGATGGCCGATTCCGCGGACGACACGATGCCGGGCTTGATGCAGGACGGGGCGGAGGATGCGTCCGACGCCTCGCCCGCGGCGGGCACCGCGGGACGCGTCGCGGCTGCTCCAACCACGGCCAAGAGCGAGGACCGCGTCGCGCAGACCGAAGCGGACAATGCCGGCGTCGACGATACGGTCGAGGTCTCCGCCGTTCCGCCGCGCAAGGTCCGCACGATGATCGTCAAGGCGGACGGCACGCTCGTCGCCCGCGAGGAGACCGAAGCGCCGGTCGCGGCGCGGAAAGCCGCCTCTGCTTCCGAAAGCATCGTCGATCACAGCGCGCCGAGCGTCGCGCAGGATGCGATCTCGGGGGATATCGCGCCTGCCGAGACCGCGGCGCCGACCGCCGCCAAGAGCCAGGCAGAGGCCGTGAAAGCGTCGGAGACGCCGAAGTCGATCCCGATCGCGCCCTCGCGTCCGTCGGACCAGCCCGTCGACATCGTCGGCGCGACCAAGCCCGAGCAGGTCGCCTCGCTGGCCCCCGCGGCGACCGGGGGAGCCTGGGCGATGCAGATCGCATCGCAGCCGAGCGAAGCGGCGGCCAAATCGTCCTACCAGGATCTGGTGCGGCGCTACGGGACGGTTCTCGACGGCCACCAGGCCAGCATCGTCAAGGCCGAGATCACCGGCAAGGGCACGTTTTGGCGTGTTCGCGTGCCGGCCGGCGGCCGCAGCGACGCGATCCAGCTTTGCGAGCGCTACAAGGCGGCTGGCGGAAGCTGCTTCGTCTCCAAATAGCGGCGGGCAGCCGAATTTCGAAGCGGCGCGGTCATTCGCGCCGCTTTTCATGTTTTGGGACGGCGGCAAACTGGTAGAAATCGATTATGACCGAATCGAAAGCGATGATTCTGGGTTGCCTGGGCAAGTCGCTCACGCCCGATGAAATTGGGTTCTACAAGGACGAGCGGCCCTGGGGGTTCATCTTGTTCGCGCGGAATATTCTTGATTCAGCGCAAGTCATTGATTTGGTTGCTTCAATGCGCGAATCTGTGGACAGGCCGGAAGCCCCCGTGTTCATCGACCAGGAAGGCGGGCGGGTGCAGAGGCTGCGGCCGCCGATCGCGCCGAACTATCCGTCCGGCGCCGCGCTCGGCGCACTCTTCAGGGAGAATGCCCAGGCGGGCCTGCGCGCGGCCTGGCTCCTCTCGCGGCTGCATGCCTTCGACCTCGCCCGTCTTAACATCACCGCCGACTGCCTGCCGGTGCTCGACGTGCCGATCGAGGGGGCGAGCGACGTCATCGGCGCGCGCGCCTACGGCAAGACCCCGGCGCGCGTGACAGCGATGGGCCGCGCCGCCGCCGAGGGCCTGATGGCGGGCGGCGTGCTGCCGGTGATGAAGCACATGCCCGGCCACGGCCGCGCCGTCTCCGACACGCATTTCGAACTTCCGATCGTCGACACATCGCGCGCCGACCTGCGCGTCCACGATTTCGCGCCGTTTAAGGCCCTGAGAGACCTGCCGATGGGCATGACCGCGCATGTCGTCTATGCCGCCATCGACCCGTCCGCGCCGGCGACCACCTCGAAGATCGTCGTCGACGAGATCATCCGCGGCGACATCGGTTTCGACGGCCTGCTGATCAGCGACGACACGTCGATGAAGGCGCTTTCCGGGGATTTCGCGGAGAAGGCCGCCGCCATCCTCGCCGCGGGAGTCGACATCGTACTTCACTGCAACGGCGTCATGGAAGAGATGGCCGGCATCGCCTCGCGCACGACCGCGTTGCGGGGCAGGGCGCTGGAACGCGCCGAGCGGGCGCTCGGCATGATCCGGCAACGCGACGGCGTCCTGGAGGCTGACGCGCGTGCGGAATTCGCGCGGCATTTCGAGGCGGTCGCGTGAGCGGCTGAAGGAGACGCCATTGGCCGACACGCTTGAGCCGACCGCGAAAGGAGGCCTCCCGATGGACAGCCTCTGGGAGGACAAGGCGGATGCGCGGACGCTCGGCGATCCCGAACTGGTCGTCGACGTGGCCGGCTTCGAAGGCCCGCTCGACCTGTTGCTGCATCTGGCGCGCAACCAGCGTGTCGACCTCTCGCGCATCTCGATCCTGGCGCTGGTCGAGCAATACCTGACCTTCGTGGAGCAGGCGCGCGCGATCAGGCTCGAACTCGCGGCGGATTACCTGGTCATGGCGGCGTGGCTCGCCTACCTCAAATCGAAGCTGCTTATTCCCAAGCAGGCCGGCGATGATGGCGAGACCGGCGAGGAACTGGCCTCGGTTCTGCAGTTCCGGCTGGAGCGGCTGGAAGCGATGCGCGACGCGGCGGGGCGGCTGGTCAACCGCGACCGGCTGGGGCGCGACGTGTTCGCGCGCGGGATGCCCGAGGTTGTCATCGTCGAGACGAGCAACCGCTACGCCGCCACGCTGTACGATCTTCTCACGGCCTATGCGATCCAGCGCCAGCAGCGCGCGACCGACACCGTGCGGATCGCCCAGCGCGGCGTCTGGTCGCTCAAGGAGGCGCGCGCCATCCTGCTGCGCCTGATCGGCGCGGTGAGCGAATGGACCGCGCTCGACCGCTATCTCGTCGCCTATCTGACCACGCCGCGCGACCGCGCCACCGCGATTGCAAGCTCGTTCGCGGCGGCTCTCGAACTCGTGCGCGAGGGCCGTATCGAGGTCCGCCAGGATCGGGCCTTCGCGCCGCTTTATTTGCGCGGATGCGCGCCGAGGGCCGCCGTCGCGGCGGTGGCGTCATGAGCGATCCGCTCGGCGCCAGGGTGCTGCCGCTGTTCGGCGAGGAAGCGGACGCACTCAACCCCGGCGACCACCTCAAGCTCGCCGAATCGATGCGGATGGCCGAGGCGATCGTGTTCGCCAGCGCCGAGCCGGTCAGTGAACGCATGCTCGCCGAGCGTTTGCCGAAAGGCGTGCCGGTCAAGGCCGTGATGGCGCGGCTCGCGACACTCTACGAACGGCGCGGCGTCCACTTGGTGCGCGTCGCCGGCAATTGGGCGTTCCGCACCGCGCCGGACCTCGCCTTCATGATGACGCGCAACGCCGCGCAGCCGAAGAAGTTGTCGCGCGCGGCGTTGGAAGTGCTCGCGATCATCGCTTATCACCAACCTGTGACCCGCGCCGAGATCGAGGACATTCGCGGCGTCGAAACCTCCAGGGGCACGCTCGACGTGCTGCTCGAAACCGACTGGATCAGGCTGCGCGGCCGCCGCCGAACGCCCGGCCGGCCGGTCACGTTCGGAACGACCGACGGCTTCCTCGACCATTTCGGACTGGAGGCGATCCGCGACCTTCCGGGCGTCGAGGAACTGCGCGGCGCCGGGCTGCTCGCGGCGCGGCTGCCGCCGAATTTCTCGGTCCCCCTGCCGCCGGCCGATCCCCACGCTCTGGCCGAGGACGAGGATGCGCTGACCGACATCGATCTCGAGGAACTCGGACTGCTGACGCCGCGCATCGAGGACGATTGACGCGCGACCCCGGGCCGCCGCCGTCAACCAAACCCCGCGATATCGCTGCGCGAGGGCTGCGCGAACGTAGTTCCGTTTGAATCCCGGCGCGAAAGCGCATAGATCAGTCGCAGGAAATCGTTCGAGAGAGATCTGTTATGGGTTCGTTTTCAATCTGGCACTGGCTCATCGTGCTCGTCGTGGTGCTGCTGCTGTTCGGCCGCGGCAAGATCCCGGAGCTGATGGGCGACATGGCCAAGGGCATCAAGAGCTTCAAGCGGGGCATGTCCGAGGAGGACGCCGACGAGGTGAAAACTGCGGACGGACGCACCGTCGAGCATCTGCCGGAAGCGCCGGTGACCATGCCGCGGGACAAAGTCACCAAGCGCTGACCGCCACGCACCAAGGGCGGGATTGACGGACCATGTTCGACATCGGCTGGACCGAAATGCTCGTGATCGCGGTCGTCATGATCGTGGTCGTCGGGCCGAAGGATCTGCCGCGCATGCTGCGCACCTTCGGCAAGATGACCACGAAGGTCCGCGGCATGGCGGGCGATTTCCAGAAGCAGTTCAACGACGCGCTGAAGGAAGCAGAGCTCGACGACGTGAAGAAGTCCGTCGACGCGCTGCGTGGTCTCAACCCGGCCGCCGAAATCAAGAAGCAGCTCAACCCGTTCGAAAAGGCCGCCGCCGACGTGCGCGCCGGGCTCGAAACCGCGATGAAGCCCAAGCCGTCGGTGGCTTCGGAACCGGCTTCGCCGGTCGTTCATGAGGCCGAGCCGCTGAAGACCGGCGCTGCCGACATGCCGGGGACGGCCGAACCGCCCGCCATCCCGTCGACCCCACCGCCGGGCCTGATGATCGCCGACCCGGTTGCGTCCGCGACGATGATCCCGGTCGCCGGTCCGAGCGAGCAGCCGGCCGAGCCCGTTCTGGCGCCTGCGCCGGCCATGGCGAAGAAGCCCCGCGCTTCCGCCAAGGTCGCGCCGCCGGCTATGCCGACCGTTGCGGGGGCGGCCGCCGCCAAGCCTGTCAAGGCGAAAGCCGCCGCGAAGCCGAAGGCGGCCTTGCCCGCCGCCGCGCCCAAGAGATCGCCAAGGAAAACGCAGTGAGCGCTACGAGGGACGACGAGATCGAGGCGTCGTCGGCGCCTCTGATCGAGCATCTGATCGAGCTGCGCACGCGCCTGATCTGGTCGATCGGCGGCTTCTTCGTCGCCTTCCTCGTCTGCTTCTTCTTCGCCAAGAGGCTGTTCGACCTGCTTGTCCAGCCGTTCAAATGGGCGGTGCATTGGGCCGGGCTGCCGACCGACAAGGTCGAGCTGATCTACACCGCGCCGCAGGAGTTCTTCTTCACCCAGGTCAAGCTCGCCATGTTCGGCGGTTTGGTCATCGCCTTCCCGGTGATCGCGACGCAGATCTACAAATTCATCGCGCCCGGCCTCTACAAGAACGAGCGCAACGCGTTCCTGCCCTTTCTCATCGCCTCGCCGATCCTGTTCCTGATGGGCGCCGCGCTGGTCTATTTCTTCTTCACGCCGATGGTGATGTGGTTCTTCCTGTCGATGCAGCAGGTCGGGCCGAACGAAGACATCCAGATCTCGCTGTTGCCGAAGGTGTCGGAATATCTCAGCCTGATCATGACGCTGATCTTTTCATTCGGGCTGGTGTTCCAGCTTCCGGTCGTGACGACGCTGATGACTCGCGTGGGCCTGCTGAGTTCGGCCGGCCTCAAGGACAAGCGCAAATGGGCGATCGTCATCGCCTTCATCGCCGCCGCCGTGCTGACGCCGCCGGACCCGGCCAGCCAGATCGGGCTCGCGATCCCGACCATCCTGCTCTACGAAGTATCGATCATCGCCGCGCGCATGGTCGAGAAGAGCCGCGACAAGGAAAAGCGCGCCGCCGAGGCGAAGGAAGCGGCGGAGGAGGCCAAGGATAAGTCGGCCTGAGGGGGCGGCTCACAACCCTCATCCGACCTCGCTCCGCAAGACCGCCTTCTCCCGCAAGGGAAGAAGATGGAGCCACATCTTCTCGTTTTTCGACGATCTTCAAGTTGGCTCGGATAGTCTGAGGACGCTACCGATTCGCGCAAGCCAATGATTTCGCTCCATCTTCTCCACTTGTGGGAGAAGGTGGCCGAGCGGAGCGAGGTCGGATGAGGGTGTTCCAGCTCGCTCGGCGGCCAAATCCATCCCCCTCCCGTCCAACTCGCGCATAATCCTCTCGCTGCGGTTGTGTGCGTCAAGTTCTGCAAATTTGGGCGGCCACGCTGCTGGTCATGCGGCTTTTCTGAGTTCGATCTTCTTGTGTTCGCGCAGATCATCCATG
>CAXTJQ010000017.1:0-79271 GCA_964244725.1 uncultured Rhizobiaceae bacterium | reverse complement strand
CCGTCGTCCCGAACGACGTGCGCTACCAGACTGCGCTACACTCCGTGACCAGAAGGCGGGCTTATAGCGGGGGGTTGCGCGGCCCGCAAGACGTATTGTCGACCGGCTCCAATCGACCAGCCGGCTGTGACAGGACGAAAAAACAAAAGGCACCCGCTCTATTAAAGCAGATGCCTTTCAGTGCGTTGGTGCGCTTAACCTATTCGGGCGGTTCAGCAGCTTGCGATGTAACGGCGTCCGTTACGGCCGCGATAATAGCATTTGCCGGGCTCGGTCGCGTTACCGATCAGGGCGCCAGCCGTCGCGCCGGCGATGCCGCCGATAACCGCGCCGCCTGCATCCCCCGATATCGCCGTCCCGAGCGCTGCGCCTCCAAGGCCACCGATCGCCGCGCCTTTCTCGGTATTCGTGCATCCAGCGGCGACACCCGCCACCGCCAAAACGAACAGAATTTTTCTCATTGGAATCCCTCCTTGGACTATGATGCCATGCCAAACGTAGCTTAGCAGCAAATGTTCCGCTTGGCCGGCAATGCTTATTCTTATCGCGAGTTTACCCGCTATCGCAAGGCTTGCGCCGACCCATCAATCGTCCAATCCACGCAATGGCGATGTGTCCAGGGCCGACGCCATCAGGGTGCGGGTATAGTCATCGTTCGGACGATCGAAGATTTGCTCGGTTGCTCCTTCCTCGACGATGCGACCCTGCTTCATGACGACGATATAATCGGCCATCGCGCGGACGACCGCTAGATCGTGGCTTATGAACAGATAGGAGAGATGGTGGGCCTGCTGGAGTTCGCGGAGCAGGTCGACGATCTGCTTCTGCACCGACCGATCGAGCGCGGAGGTCGGCTCGTCAAGGACCACGACCTTCGGCTTCAGGATGATTGCGCGCGCGATCGCCACCCGTTGACGCTGACCGCCCGAAAATTCGTGCGGATAGCGGTTGCGCATCCCGGGATCGATCCCGACTTCGGCCAAGGCTTCGATCGCGCGGCCGTCGCGCGCGCTCCGTGAGAGCGATGGTTCATGCACGCGCAGGCCTTCTGTCACGATTTGGCCGACCGTCATGCGCGGCGACAGCGATCCGAACGGATCCTGGAAAACGAGCTGAAGCTGGCGGCGCAAGGGGCGCATCGTTTCGCGGTCAGCGTGGGTAATATCGTTCGCTTCGAATCGGATCGCGCCCCTACTTGGCAGCAGACGCAGCAGGGCGCGGCCGAGCGTCGATTTTCCCGATCCCGACTCGCCAACAATGCCGATTGTCTGCCCTTGGCGAAGCGCGACCGATATATGGTCGACCGCGCGCAGCATCATCGGCGGTCCTTGCATAAATCCGCCGCCGATCTGGAAGGCGACTTCGACGTCGCGGCCTTCCAGGACGATGGGCGCTTGCGGCGACGTTGGCGCCTTCCGGCCCGAAGGCTCGGCCGCAAGCAGCATCTTCGTGTACGCATGAGCCGGCCTATCGAAAATTCGCGCTGTCGGACCGTGTTCGACGACCTCGCCGTAACGCATGACATAGACGCGATCCGCAAGACGCCGGACAATGCCGAGATCGTGAGTGATGAAGATGATAGCCATGCCGAGCCGGCGCTGCAGATCGACGAGAAGCGCCAGAATCTGCGCCTGAACTGTGACGTCGAGCGCGGTCGTCGGCTCGTCGGCAATCAGGATGTCGGGGTCGTTGGAGAGCGCCATGGCGATCATGACGCGCTGACGCTGCCCGCCGGACAGTTCGTAAGGATACGCCTTGAAACGCCGTTCGGGATCGGGAATGCTGACGAGGTCGAGCAGCCGGATCGCCTCGGCTCGCGCTGCCTTGCCGGAGAGCCCGCGATGGCGGCGGATCGGCTCCACGAGTTGGCTGCCAATCGAATACAGCGGATCGAGCGAGGTCATCGGCTCCTGAAAGATCATGCTGATCCGGCTGCCACGCACCTTGTTCAGGTCGCGCTTGGAGAGTTCCAGCAGATTGCGGCCGCGATAATCGACATGCCCGGCTGCCAGACCGTTCGATGCGAGCAGCCGCATCGCCGCCATCATGGTCTGGCTCTTGCCCGACCCGGATTCACCGACGATGGCGACCGTTTCTCCGGCGTTGACCTTAAGCTCGATGCCCTTGACAGCCTCGACCACGCCGTCCAGCGTTCGGAAGCGCACGTGCAAATTGGTGATCGAGAGGATCGGAGCCTCGTCGGACATCGTCAACGATCTTTCGGGTCAAGCGCATCGCGCAGGCCGTCACCGATGAAATTCAGCGCAAACAGCGTCGAAACCAGAAAGAAAGCAGGAAACAGCAGCAGCCAGTTGGCCGAACCGATATTCTTGGCGCCGGTCGAGATCAGCACGCCCCAGCTGGTCATCGGTTCCTGTACGCCGAGGCCGAGGAACGACAGGAAGCTTTCCAGGATGATGACCTGCGGCACCAGCAGCGTCATGTAAATCACCACGACGCCCAGCAGGTTCGGCACGATATGGCGCGACAAGATGCCGGCGTTCGAGACGCCGAGCGCCTCGGCGGCCTGAACATATTCCTGACGGCGGATCGACAACGCCTGTCCGCGCACGATGCGCGCCATGTCGAGCCAAAGCACCGCCCCCACCGCCAGGAACATCAGGACGAAATTCCGCCCGAAGAAGACGACGAGCATGATGACGAAGAAGATGAAAGGCAACGAATAGAGCACATCGACGATGCGCATCATAACCTCGTCGGTCTTGCCGCCGAGAAAACCCGCGGTCGCGCCATAGACCACGCCGATAACCACCGCCACGATGCCGGCGAGCAGCCCGATCGCCAGGGATACACGCCCCGCCATCAGCGTGCGCGACAGCAGGTCGCGGCCCGTATTGTCGGTTCCGAACAGGAAATACTGACGCTTGATCGAAGCGCTGAGGACCATGCCCAGTCCGTCGTCCGACGTACTCTCGACCTTCGAATCGTCGAACGTATCCGAGCGGTCGAGATAGCGGATGTTGCGCGCGTCGATCTTTTTGGCCGAGATGAGCGTCACGAAGATCCGGTCGCCCTCCTGGCGCCATTCCTTGACATCGACGCGCATGCGTTTGACGGCCTCGGCAAGCGCGGTCTCGATCATGTCGGCTTTGGGGTAGGAGGAGAGGCTCGGCGGCGTGCGAACGTAGTCGCCATAGATGGTCGTGTAGAGGTGCGGAACGAAGAACGGGCCGGCGATGCAAACCACGATCATCAGTCCGAGATAGACGAGGCTGACCATCGCCGCTCGGTTGGCCTTGAGCCGGCCCCAGGCGTCGCCCCAGAAGGAGCGGCCGGCCACCAAGGGATGCGTGATCGCGACGGGCTCAGTCATAGCGGACGCGCGGGTCGACGACGGCGTAAAGCACGTCGACGATGAGATTGAAAACGATGGTGAAGATTGCGATCACCACGACCGTGCCCATCACCAGCGTATAATCGCGGTTCAGCGCCGCGTCGACGAAGTAGCGGCCGACCCCCGGGATTGAGAAGATCGTCTCGACGATGATCGAGCCGGTCAGCAGCGCCGCCGCGGCCGGGCCGGAATAGGAGACGATCGGCAGGAGCGCGCCGCGCAGCGCATGCCGCACCACGATCGACCACTGCGACAATCCGAGCGCGCGCGCTGTGCGGATATGGTGCGAGCGCAGCGATTCGATCATCGATCCGCGCATCAATCTGGCGACGATGGCGATCTGCGGCAGCGCCAACGTGACGATGGGGCCGATCTGGTTGACGAAAGCGCCATTGCTCCAGCCGCCAATCGGAAGGAGACTCCATGTCAGTCCGAAGACGAGCTGGATCACGGGGGCGACGACGAAGGTCGGGATCGTGCTGCCGGCGGTCGCGGTCGCGATCACCGCGTAGTCGGCGGCGCGGTTCTGGTTCAGCGCCGCCGCCACGCCCAGGGCCGATCCGACAATCAGCGCGAGGACCAGAGCCGACAGACCGAGTTGCACCGAGATCGGTAGGCCGCTGGCGAACAGTTCGGTCACGGTGAAATCGGGCAGGTTGTAGCTGGGGCCGAAATTGCCATGGAGCAGGCTGTTCAGATAGTGGACATATTGCAGCCAGATCGGGTCGTTGAGGCCGAACTGGGCTTCGAGATTGGCCTTGATCTCGGGGCTGAGGCCGCGTTCCTGGTTGAACGGCCCGCCCGGCGCGATACGGATCAGGAAAAACGCCAGGGTCACGATGACAAAAAGTGTGGGAACGGCGGTCAGCAGACGCCTGAGCACATACACGAACATCGATTGCCCTTCAGCGAGGAGGCTGACGCCACACGCGTGACGGCAGCCTCAAGAGCGCTAATCCTTGCTGATGAACCGCGAGGGATGAATGTCCATCACGTTCTCGACGTAGCCGTGAACCTTCGGTGAAACAAGGTTCTTGTAGCTGTAATAGAGCAGCGGGATGTTGCCGACCTGATCCACGAGCTCGCGCTCGGCGACCGCTAGATCCTTGAGCCGCTCGTCAGGCTTGCCGCCGTCCGCCGCAGCCTTCTTCATCGCGTCCTCGAAGGTGGGATCATTGAAATTCGAATAGTTGTTGCCGCTCGCCTTGACCGAGATTCCGAGGAAGCTCTCCGGATCCTTGTAGTCGGCAATCCAGCCGGCGCGGGCGAGATCGTAGTCACCCTTCTGTTCGAGGAAGCCATAGTGGGTCTTGGTGTCGGTATTGAGCAAGGTAACCTCGACGCCGAGCGGCTTCAGCTGCTCCTGGATGGCGACGGCGGTGTTCTTGTGGTTTTCCGAGGTGTTGTAGCGGATTTCCAGCTTCAACGGCTTCTCTGGCGTATAACCGAGCTTTTCGAGGATTTTCTTAGCCTCGTCCTCGCGGTCGATTTGCGACGTCTCGGCAAATTTGGCGATGGCCGGCGTGTAGCCCGCGATGCCCGGGGGCACCATCGAATAGCCGGGCAGCATGGAGTTCTGCCAGACTTTCTCGGCAAGGAAGTCGCGGTCGATCGCCATGGAAATCGCATTGCGCAGCTCAGGATTGGTCCAGGGTTCCTTGTCGGTCTTGATGGCGTAGTAGTAGGTGCCAAGATAGGGGCCAATACGAAGTTGATCGCCGAACTTGGCCTTCAGGTCGGCCATCTGTTCGGTTGGGATGTCGTCGTTGCTGTCGAGTTCCCCTGCCTCGAAGCGCTTGATCGCGGTCGAGCGGTCTTCGGTCGGCACGTAGTTGACGGTATCGAGCCTGACGGACGCCGCATCGAAGAATTTCAGATTCTTGACCAGCTTGATGTGATCGTTCGGTACGAACTCGGCGAGCGTGAAGGCGCCGTTCGAAACCAGATTGCCCGGCTTGATCCAGTCCGCGCCGAGCCTGTCGATCGCGGCCTTGTTGACCGGATAGGCCGCCTGATGAGTCAGCATCTCAAGAAAATACGGTGTGGGCGATTTCAGCGTGACTTCAAGGGTGGCCGCGTCGATCGCCTTGACTCCCAGTTCTTCAGGCTTGGCCTTCGCGGTGTTGACCTCTTCGCCATTCTTGATGACGTAGAGCATCGAAGCATATTCGGCGCCGGTCTCCGGCGTTTCGAGGCGGCGGAAGGAGTAGACGAAATCGTCCGCCGTCACCGGGCTGCCGTCCGACCAGACGGCGTCCTTGCGCAACTTGAAGGTGTAGACCAGCCCGTCATCCGAGACCGTCCAGCTTTCGGCGGCGCCGGGGATGAGTTCCGCGTTTTCGTCCTGCATCACGAGACCCTGAAACAGGTCGCGAAGGATATGCGCCTCGTAGACCGTCGAGGTCTTGTGCGGATCGAGAGATTCCGGATCGGCGGAATTGCCGCGGTTGTAGACGATTTCCGCCAGGGCGGCGCTCGCGAGCGCGCTGCTCGCAAGCGCCGCGCAGGTTGCGAAGACGGTAGCCTTGAGAAGATTGCGCAGCATTTCGATCTCCTTGTTGTCGGTTTGGAGGCATGCCCGCCCGCGCGTTGTCAGGTTGACGGTCGCGATCAGGCTCTTGCATGGCGCCAGACTAGCATTCGCGTCCGCTATTTCAACCGCGCGTTCGACGCACGGAGTTTCCCGCCTCAGGATGCGGATCGGCGGCCTTCACACCATGACCTCGAAGAAACAGCCGCAGCTACGGCCCGCCAGGAGCGGAGCTCCGCTCGCCGTCATGACGGAGGCCGCCATGGCTTGCCAGCGCCAACCGTCGCGTCGCGGTATCTCGAAGACCGAGGCGCGGCGGTCGCCATTGATCGTGATGGCGGCGCGCGCGCCATCCTGACAGGCGAGCACCATCGTCAGACGCTGGCGGGCCGGGTCGTTCCAATCCGGCCCGCCCATTCGGACGCCGTCTTCGCCGAGCCATTCCACGTCCGCCACCGCGAGATCGTCGTCGGTTTCCCCCGTCAGCGGTTCGGTCGCCGACAGAGCGGGAAGGCTGGCGCGAATGCCGGTCAATCCGACGACGAAGGCTTCGAGGTCGCGGTCCCGCGCCGCCCAGTCGAGCCAGCCGATCGGGTTGTCCTGGGCATAGGCGTTGTTGTTACCCTGCTGGGTCCGGCCAAATTCATCGCCCGCGGTCAGCATGATCGTTCCACGGGAGAAGAAAAGCGTGGACAGCATCGCCCTCAGGTCGCGGATGCGCGCCGCCGCGATTGGCGGATCGTCCGCGAGGCCCTCAATTCCGTTGTTCCACGAATAATTCTCGTTGTGGCCATCGCGGTTCATCTCGCCATTGGCTTCATTGTGCTTGCGCTCAAAGGCGACGACGTCGGCCAGCGCGAAGCCGTCATGGGCGGAGAGGCAATTGACCGTTCGCGTCGGCGATTGCGGTGAAAACACGTTGAACGATCCCGCAAGACCGGTCGCCAGTGCGCCGACGAGCCCTCGATCGCCACGCCAGAAGCGCCGCATGTCGTCCCGGTAGCGGTCGTTCCATTCGAGGAACGGGGGCGGAAATTTGCCGAGCTGATAGCCTCCCGGGCCAATGTCCCAAGGCTCGGCGATGAGGATGCGGTCCTTGAGGACGGGGTCCTCGCGAATTGCACCCAGCGTTTCGGCGCTGGGGTCGAAGCCGGCATCGGTCCGGCCGAGGATCGGCGCGAGATCAAAGCGAAAACCGTCGACGCCTGCGTTCAACACGAAATGCTGCAAGGAATCGACGATCAGCCTGCGCACGGCCGGGTGATCGCAGGCGATCGTATTGCCGGTGCCGGTGTCGTTGACAAGCCGTTCGTCGCGGTCGTGGCGGTAGTAAGCCCGGTTGTCGAGCCCGCGCAAGGAAAGCGTCGGGCCCCGCGCATCGCTTTCGCCGGTGTGGTTGAAGACAAGATCGAGAATGACGCCGATGCCGGCCTGCCGCAGCGCCTTCACGGTCGCGCGCAGCTCAGCCAGCCCGCCGGGAACAATGCGCGGATCGAGCGTCATGAAGGTGACCGGGTTGTAGCCCCACGCATTGGTTAGCCCCAGAGGACCCAGATGCCGTTCGTCGATCCAGGCCGTTACCGGCATCAGTTCGATCGCGGAGACCTTGAGGCTGAGCAGATAATCGATGATCGCCGGATGCGCGAGAGCGGCGACCGTGCCCCGCAGCGCCGCGGGGACCTGCGGATGGAGCACGGAGAACCCCTTGACCTGCACTTCGTAGATCAGGCCACCCGGCTTGAACAGCGGCGGCGCGGCCGCAACCGGCTCCGGTAGCGCGGTCGCGATCGCCTTCGGCATCAGCGACGCGGTGTCGCCGCCCCGTCCGCGCGGCGCCGCGAGCCTCGAATCGTATAGGTAGGGCCGGTCGATCGCGATGGCGTACGGGTCGACCAGTTGCTTGTCCGGATCGAACCAGAAACCGCGATCCGGGTCGTAAGGACCGTCCGCGCGGAACCCGTAGCGCATCCCCGCGCTGCCGCCAGCAACGTGCGACGTAAAGACGCCTGACGCGTCGCGCATCATTTCGATGCGATCGCTTTCGCGCGCGCCGTCCTGTCCAAAGAGGCACACCCACATGCGCTCCGCCGAGCCGGACCAGACGCCGAACGACACTCCGTCCAGTCTCGGCGTCGCACCAAGCCGCAGCGTTTCCGTGCTCATCGTCCAGAGGTCGCCCAAGACGGATGGCCTGTCAAAGCAGCGCGGGCGTTGACAGGCTCACGTAATCACGCTCGGCCCGTCCCGTCCCGTCCGGTTGCGGATCTCCGCCAAATCGTCCGCCGCGCCGATGAGATCGGAGAGCGCCTCCTGCGTGTCCAGATCGAGCCGCGTGGGGTCGTTCTCGTAACGCTCGACGTAAAGCCGCAGGGTCGCGCCGGAGGTGCCAGTGCCGGACAGGCGAAGAACGACGCGCGATCCGCCTTCGAACAGGATGCGGATGCCCTGTTGCCCGCTGATCGAGCCGTCGACGGGATCGTGATAGGCGAAGTCATCGGCTTTCACCACCTTCAGCCCCCTCACGCTCGCGCCAGGCATGATCGGCAGCCTGGCGCGCAGATCGTCGATCAGTTTGCCGGCGGCGTCTGATTCGACCTCCTCATAGTCGTGGCGCGAGTAATAGTTGCGGCCGTATTGCGCCCAGTGTCTCGTGGCGATCTCCTTGGCGCTTTCCTTGCGCACGGCCAGGATGTTCAGCCAGAGGAGAACGGCCCAAAGCCCGTCCTTCTCGCGAACATGGTCAGAGCCGGTGCCCGCACTCTCCTCGCCACAGATCGTCGCCATGCCGGCATCCAGTAGATTGCCGAAGAACTTCCAGCCCGTCGGCGTCTCGAACATGCCGATCCCGAGCTTTTCGGCAACGCGGTCGGCGGCGCCGCTGGTCGGCATCGAGCGCGCGATGCCCTTAAGCCCTCGTGCATAGCCGGGCGCGAGATGCGCGTTGGCGGCGAGCATGGCCAGAGAATCCGACGGCGCGATGAAGATGCCGCGGCCGATAATCAGGTTGCGGTCGCCGTCGCCGTCGGACGCCGCGCCGAAGTCCGGCGCATCCGGACCCATCATCTCGTCATAGAGGTCCTTGGCATAAACCAGATTTGGGTCCGGATGGTGTCCCCCGAAGTCCGGCAGCGGCACAAAATTTCGCGCCGTTCCCGCTGGCGCGCCAAGTCTATTTTCCAGGATTTCCTTGCCGTACGGACCGGTGACCGCATGCATCGAGTCAAACGCCATTCGAAAACCGCCGGCGAACATGGCTTTGATCGCAGGAAAATCGAACAGGGTTTCCATCAGTTCGGCATAGTCGCTAACCGGATCGACGATCTCGATCGTCAGGCCGCCTGCCGTGGTCGCGCCAATCGTGTCGAGGTCCACCACTCCGATGTCCTCGATCAGATAGCGGCCGATCGACTTCGTCTTTTCGAAGATCGCGTTGGTGATTTTTTCGGGCGCGGGCCCGCCATTGCCGGTGTTGTACTTGATGCCGAAATCCTCGGTCGGGCCGCCAGGATTGTGGCTGGCCGACAGGATCAGCCCGCCGAACGCCTTGTATTTGCGGATCAGGTTGGACGCGGCGGGTGTCGACAGGATGCCGCCCTTGCCGACGATCACCTTGGCGAAACCGTTGGCCGCGGCCATCGCGACAGCCTTCTGAATGACATCCCGGTTGAAGAAGCGGCCGTCGCCGCCGATCACCAGGGTCTTGCCGACGAAATCCTCCAGCGAATCGAACACCGACTGGATGAAGTTTTCCACATAGTTCGGCTGCTGGAAGACCGGCACCTTCTTGCGCAGGCCGGAGGTGCCGGGCTTTTGATCGGCATAAGGTTTCGTTTCGACGGTCTTGCTCATGTGTCAGGCTGCCTTTCGCGCCAGGAGCGCCTGGTAGAGCCTCGCATATTTCGCCGCGCTGCGGTCCCAGGAGACTTCGGCCTTCATTCCCTGTTTCTGTATTCCGGCCCAGGCCGCCTTGTCGCGGTGGAGTTCGATCACGCGTGACACCGCATGCAGAAGCGCTGGCCCGCTTTCCGGCGCGAACTCGATCCCCGTCGCGACACCCGCCGCGACAGCTGCCTCGTTGGCATCGACGATGGTGTCGGCCAGCCCGCCTGTGCGCGCCACCAGCGGCACGCAGCCATAGCGAAGACCGTACAATTGAGTAAGCCCGCACGGTTCGAAACGCGAGGGAATGGCGATAGCGTCGCAGCCGCCCTGCATGATGTGCGACAGCGATTCGTCATAGCTGACGACGACGCCAACGCTTCCGCGATGGCGCGCCGCCGCCGCCAGGAGCGCACCTTCGAGTCCGGAATCGCCCGAACCGAGCACCGCGAGCTTGGCGCCTGCCGCGATGATGGCGTCGAGAACGCCGACCAGCACGTCCATGCCCTTCTGCCAGGTCAGCCGGCTGATGACGCAGACGATCGGGCGATCGTCGTGCGCGAGATCGAAACGGGTCTCCACGGCCAGCCGGTTGGCTTCACGCGCCTCGAGCGTCGAGGCTGTGTAGTTCGCCACCAGATGCGGATCGGTCTCCGGATTCCAGATCGCGGGATCGATTCCATTGACGATGCCGAAGAGATCGACGGCCCGGCTGTTGATCAGGCCATCGAGGCCCATGCCGAATTGCGGCAGCCGGATTTCCTGCGCGTAGGTCGGGCTCACGGTGGTGATCGCCCAGGCCGACTGGATGCCCGCCTTGAGATAGCCGACGCCGCCATAATACTCGACGCCGTCTAGCGCCATCGCCCGGGGCGGCAGGCCCAACTGGGGAAAGATCGCGGCGCCGAACTGTCCCTGAAACGCGAGGTTATGCACGGTGAGGATCGATGGAACGGTCACGGCGGGACCGAAGCGCATATAGGCGAGGGTCAAGGCCGATTGCCAGTCGTGGACGTGCACGAGATCCGGCGAGTAGCCCCTGATCGCGCCGGCCGCGATGTCGGCCCCCACTTGGCTGAGCGCGGCGAAACGTTTCCAGTTGTCCGCCCAATCATTGCCGCTGGCGTCGCCATACGGGCCGCCGTAGCGGTCATATAAATGCGGCGCATCCAGGACGAGCAAATCCAGCGCACCGATGCGCGTTGAATAAACGGTCGCCTTGCCGCTCTGCAAGACCGAATAGCTGTGCATGGCCTTCTTCTTCTTGAAGGCTTTCATCACAGCCGGATAACCGGGCATCAACGTGCGGGTCGTGACGCCTAGACCTGCCAGGGCGATCGGCAAGGCGCCGGTGACGTCGGCAAGGCCACCCGTCTTGATCAGCGGAAAGATTTCGGGCGCGACGGCCAGAACCTGCATCGCCGTCACTCCAGACGGTCGATCATCGGCTGGGTGATCAGGCAGATTCCCTTTTCGGAGACCCGAAACCGTTTGGCGTCCAGCACCGGGTCTTCGCCGACGACCAGTCCTTCCGGGATGACGACGCTGTGGTCGAGCACCGCGCGCCTCAGCCTCACGTTCCGGCCGACAATGCAATCGGGCAGCATGACCACTTCATTCAACGACGAATAGGAATTGATGCGTGCGCCGGTGAACACCAGGCTGCGGCGCAGCGATGCGCCTGAGATGATGCAGTCGCCCGCCACCAGAGACGACACCGCCATGCCGCGCCGCCCATCCTCGTCGTGCACGAACTTTGCCGGCGGCTTCAATTCGGCATAGGTCCAGATCGGCCAGTCGCGGTCGTAGAGGTCGAGTTCCGGCGTAATGTCGGTCAGGTCGATATTGGCCTCCCAATAGGCGTCGATCGTTCCCACGTCGCGCCAATATGCCTCATTCTCCATGGTCGAGCGGACGCAGGATTTGGCGAAGCGGTGCGCGACCGCCTTTCCGTGTTCGACAATGTAAGGAATGATGTCCTTGCCGAAGTCCCTGCTGGAGCCTGCGTCCGCAGCGTCGCGGCGAAGCTGGTCCATCAGGAATTTCGTCCTGAAGACGTAGATACCCATCGAGGCGAGCGCAAGCTCCGGACTGCCGGGAATACCGGGGGGATCGGCCGGCTTCTCGATGAACGAGATGATCTGATCCTGTTCGTCGACATGCATCACGCCAAAACCCGTCGCTTCCATGCGCGGAACTTCCAGGCATCCGACGGTCACGTCCGCTCCGGCATCGACGTGCTGGCGCAGCATGAGTTCGTAGTCCATCTTGTAGATGTGGTCCCCGGCCAGGATGACCATGTATTCCGGTCCATAGGCCTCGATGATGTCGATGTTCTGGTACACGGCGTCGGCCGTACCTTCGTACCATTGCGTCTCCGAGACGCGCTGGCTGGCCGGCAGGATGTCGAAGCTCTCGTTGCGTTCGGGGCGAAGAAAGTTCCAGCCGCGCTGCAAATGGCGGATCAGCGAATGCGCCTTGTACTGGGTCGCCACGGCGAGACGCCTGATGCCCGAGTTCAACGCGTTCGACAGCGCGAAGTCGATGATGCGCGTCTTGCCGCCAAAATAAACAGCGGGCTTAGCGCGCCGGTCCGTCAGTTCCTTGAGGCGACTGCCGCGGCCGCCCGCGAGCACATACGCCATCGCGTCGCGCGCCAGCGGCTGGTTCCTTTTCGGCTCCATAGCGTCATCCTCCCAAACCGGTACAAAGTACGATCTCTATTCGCCGGCGAATTCCAGCATCACAGTACTCAACGGCGGCAGAAGCATCGTTGCCCGCGCGTCGCCTTCCCCTTCCGAAACCGCTTGAACGTGTCCACCGTTGCCGTGCCCGGACCCGCCATACTCGGCCGCATCGGTGTTGATGATTTCGCGCCATCCTCCCGCCATCGGCATCGGCACGCGATAGTCTCGGCGCGCAACGGGCGTGAAATTGCATATGACCACGATCGGCGTGTGATTGGGGGCGCTGCGCGACCAAGCGAAGACGGAGTTCTCGCGGTCGTCGGCGATGAGCCACTGGAAACCTTCTGGCTCGCAATCGCGCTCGTGAAGGGCGGGACGTGACCTGTAGAGGTAGTTCAGATCCCGTATGACGGCCCGAACCGCGCGATGCGGCGCCTGGTCGAGAAGATACCAGTCGAGACCGTGCGCCTCGCTCCATTCATTCCGCTGCGCGAATTCCTGGCCCATGAACAGAAGCTTTTTGCCCGGATAACCCCACATGAACGCATAGTAGGCGCGCAGCGTTGCGAATTTTTGCCACTCGTCGCCCGCCATTTTCGTCAGCAAGGTTCCCTTGCCGTGCACGACCTCGTCATGGCTCAGCGGCAAAACGAAGTTTTCGTTAAACGCATAAACCAGGCCGAAGGTGATCTGATCGTGGTGGAATTTGCGATGCACGGCTTCCTTGGCGAAATATTCCAGCGTGTCGTGCATGAACCCCATGTTCCACTTGAAGCCGAAGCCGAGCCCGCCTTCGTAGACGGGCTGCGAGACCTTGGGCCATGAAGTGGACTCCTCGGCGATGGTCACGACACCCGGGTAGGCGCCGTAGACCGCGACATTCATCTTTTGCAGGAATTTGACCGCCTCGAGATTCTCGCGGCCGCCGAACTCGTTGGGGATCCATTCGCCTTCCTTACGCGAATAGTCGAGGTAGAGCATCGAAGCTACTGCATCGACGCGCAGCCCGTCGAGGTGATATTTTTCCGCCCAGAACAGGGCGTTGTTGACCAGGAAGCTAACGACCTCCAGCCGGCCGAAATTGTAGATCGCCGTGTTCCAGTCGGGGTGGAAGCCCTTGCGCGGGTCGGCATGCTCGTAGAGCGCCGTGCCGTCGAACCAGATCAGGCCATGCTCGTCGACCGGAAAATGGGCCGGAACCCAGTCGAGAATGACGCCAATGCCGGCCCGGTGCGCCCCGTCGACGAAACGGGCGAAGCTTTCGGGGTCCCCGAACCGCGCGGTCGGCGCGTAGAGGCCTGTCGTCTGGTAGCCCCAGGAGGGGTCGTAGGGATGTTCGGTGATCGGCATCAACTCGATATGGGTAAAGCCGGTATCGACCACATACGGGATCAGGCGGTCGGCCATCTCGTCCCAGGACAGGAAGGCGCCATCGTCGCTGCGCTGCCAGGAGCCGGCATGCACCTCGTAGATCGACATCGGCTCGCGCCGGACATTGGCCTTGCTCCAGTGCGCGCGGTGCGCCGCGTCGCCCCAGACATGATCGATCGGATCCGACACGACAGACGCGGTCGCCGGGCGCAGTTCCGACCTGAAGGCAAAGGGGTCCGCCTTCAACGGAAGGGTATCGCCATGCGGGCCGACGATCTCGTATTTGTAGGCATGGCCCGCGCCGAGATCGGGGAGGAATATCTCCCAGATGCCGGCATCCTGGCGCAGCCGCATTGGATTGCGGCGGCCATCCCATTCGTTGAAGTCGCCGACGACCGAGACGCGCCGCGCATTGGGCGCCCAGACCGCGAAATGTACGCCCTTTGCCCCTTCGTGGTCCATCCGGTGGGCGCCGAGCTTGTCGAACAGCCGCAGGTGCGACCCCTCGGCCATGAAATAATCGTCCATCGGCCCGAGTACCGGACCGAAAGAATAAGGATCGGTGATCCACCACTCGCCGCCCGCATTGCGCGCATGATATTTCAGCGGCTGCCGTTTCAGGACATCGACCGCGCCTTCGAAAAAATCCGTGCCGGCGCGCCGGGCCAGGTCTCCGACGAATTTTCCCTGCAGCGTATGGGCCGCGACCGTTTCGGCATGAGGAATGAACCCACGCGCAACAAATCCTGACCCAGCGGCCTGAATCCCGAGTACGGCGAACGGATCGCCGTGCGCGCCTGACGCGATTGCCGCCACGTCTCCTTCAGAAACGACAGGCGGCGATTTGTCGATCGCGGCGGACGGTCGCGCCTTTTTCATTCCCGGACATTTCCTCCCTGATTCCAAGCTGCTCTTATGACGGCATTCTTGCAATCAAATCACAGGGGTATGTCCCAAATTTCTTTCGCATACTGACGGATCGTGCGGTCCGACGAGAACCATCCGACTCGCGCCACGTTTCGGATCGCGCGGGCATACCAGTCCGGACTGTTTTTCCAGACGTTGTCCACCTGCCGTTGCATGTCGGCATAGGCGTCGAAGTCGCCCGCGACAAGGAACCAATCGTGGCGGTAGAGACCGTCAATCAGGTCGCGGTAGCGGCCCGGATCGTCCGGAGAAAAGACGCCCGACGAAATCGCCGAAAGGGCCTGGGACAGTTCAGGCGAGTTCTCGATCGCGGCGCGCGGCTGATAGCCGTCGGCGCGGCGCTTGGCGACCTCTTCGGCGGTCAGGCCGAAGATGAAGATGTTTTGGTCTCCGACGCATTCCTTGATTTCGACGTTGGCGCCGTCCAGCGTGCCGATCGTCAACGCGCCGTTCAACGCGAACTTCATGTTCCCGGTGCCAGACGCCTCCATGCCTGCCGTCGAGATCTGTTCCGAGAGGTCGGCGGCCGGCATCATGACCTCCGCCATCGAGACATTGTAATTCGGCATGAAGACGACCTTGAGCAGGCCACGCACGGCGGGATCGTGGTTGACCACGCGGGCTACATCATTGGCGAGTTTGATAATCAGCTTGGCATTGTGGTAGCTTGGCGCGGCCTTGCCGCCGAAGAACTTGACGCGCGGCATCCATTCGCGTTCCGGATGCGACCGGATCTGATCGTAGAGCGCCACCGCCTCGACGATGTTGAGGAGTTGCCGCTTGTATTCGTGAATTCGCTTGATCTGGATATCGAACAAGGCAGACGGATCGATGCGGACGCCGAGCCGTTCGGCCACCATCGACGCCAATTTTTCCTTGTTGTCGCGTTTGACCGCGGCGAACTTTTCGCGGAAGGCGGCGTCGTCGGCGAAAGCATCCAGATTCTTCAAAAGATCGATGTCGTCGCGGTAGCCTTGGCCGATCGCCTCTCCGATCAGCGAGGATAGGCCCGGATTGCTCTGAAAAAGCCAGCGCCGCTGCGTGATGCCGTTGGTCTTGTTGTTGATGCGATCAGGATAGAGCCTGTGCAGGTCGGCGAACACGGTCTGCTTCATCAGGTCCGTGTGCAGCGCGGACACGCCGTTGATGGAGTGCGAGCCGACGAAGGCGAGGTTGCCCATGCGCACCCGGCGGTCGCCGTCTTCCTGGATCAGCGAGATATGACGGATCTGATCTTCGTCGAAATGGCCAGATGCGCGCGCTTCTATCAGGATCTGCGCATTTATGGCATAAACGATCTGCATGTGACGCGGCAGCAGGCGCTCGAAAAGCGGCACCGGCCAGCTTTCCAGCGCTTCCGGCAGGAGCGTGTGGTTAGTGTAGGCGAAGGTGCCCTTGGTGATGCGCCAGGCCTCGTCGAAATCCACGCCGTGAACATCCATAAGCAGGCGCATCATCTCGGCGATGGCCACCGCGGGATGGGTGTCGTTCAAATGAATCGCCGCCTGGTCGGGCAGCGTGGAAAGATCGTGGAAGACGCTGGTGTGGCGCTGCAGGATGTCCTGAAGAGAGGCCGTGGTGAAAAAGAATTCCTGGCGCAGCCGCAGTTCTTGGCCGGCGACGCTCGAATCGGCGGGATAGAGCACGCGCGAAAGAGCATCCGCCTTGTTGCTTTCGCTCAACGCGCCGATGTGGTCGCCCGCATTGAAGGCGGCGAGTAGGATCGGGTCGATCGGGAAGCCGGACCACAGTCGGAGCGTATTGACGTGCTCGCCCCGCCAGCCGACGACCGGCGTGTCGTAGGCGACGGCCAGGACTCGCTCCTGCGGCTTCCAGACGTGGCGCTCGAGGCGGCCTGTCCTGTCGGTCACCGATTCGACGCTGCCGCCGAAGCCGACTTCGAAGGCCCGCTCGCGGCGCTCGAACTCCCAGGGATTGCCATGGTCGAGCCACGTCTCAGGCAACTCCACCTGATAGCCGTCGCGAATTTCCTGGCGGAACATGCCGTTGACGTAGCGGATGCCATAGCCATGCGCGGGAACGCCGACGGTCGCCATGCTCTCCATGAAGCAGGCCGCGAGACGACCCAGGCCGCCATTGCCGAGCGCTGCGTCCGGCTCGAGCGCCGAGATTAGATCAAGATCGACGCCGAGGGTTGTAAGCGCCTCGCGCATTTCGTCCATCATGCCCATGTTCGAGAAGGCGTCGCGCATGAGGCGGCCGATCAGGAACTCGAGCGACAGATAATAGACGCGCTTCTTGTGCCCATCATAGGATTGCTTGGTCGAGCCGATCCAGCTGTCGATGATGCGGTCGCCGACGACCTTGATCGAGGCGGTCAGCCAGTCATGCGGGGTCGCCACGGTCGGATCCTTGCCAACGCGGTAGCGAAGCACGGTCAGGATTTCGCGTGCGAGGGATTTGGGGTCGGAGGGGCGGTTCGCGTCTGTCATTTCCGATGCCATGGCGCTCAACATGATGTGTCCTGTAACGAAATTCAGCTCCGGACGGCGATAGCGCCTGCCCGGTCTCCTCCCCAAGCCATGCTAGCCGATCGGGCAGGATGTTCAATCGATTAAAGCCATGTGGCCTTTCGGTCGCGTGACAGGTCTAAGCCGCCAGCGCTTCTTCGGGAGGCTTCATCGCCCCGGTCATCAACGCGACGGCGTCGGACATCGAGATTTGCGCCGGGTCCACCGTACACAGGCGCCGTCCGAGACGGTGGATGTGGATGCGGTCCGCGACTTCGAAAACATGCGGCATGTTGTGCGAAATCAGAACGATCGGCAGGCCGCGCTTCTTCACGTCAAGGATCAGTTCGAGCACGCGGCGCGATTCCTTGACGCCAAGCGCGGCGGTCGGTTCGTCCATGATGACGACCTTCGACCCGAAGGCCGCAGCGCGCGCCACCGCAACGCCTTGGCGTTGGCCGCCGGACAGGGTTTCGACAGCCTGGCCGATGTTCTGGATGGTCATGAGGCCGAGTTCCGTCAGCTTGTCGCGGGCCCGCTTCTCCATCGCAGGACGGTCAAGCATGCGGAACACGGAGCCCAGGACGCCTGGCCTCCTGATTTCGCGTCCGAGAAACATATTGTCGGCGATCGACAGCGCGGGCGACAGGGCGAGATTCTGGTAGACGGTTTCGATGCCGGCTTCCCGCGCTTCCATCGGCGATTTGAAGTTGACCGACTTCCCTTCCAGTCTGATCTCGCCTTCATCCGGCGTCACCGCGCCGGAGATGGCCTTGATAAGCGACGACTTGCCGGCGCCATTGTCGCCGATGACGGCGAGGATTTCACCCGGGTAGAGATCGAAATCTGCATTGTCGAGAGCGGTCACGCGACCGTAGCGCTTGACCAGTCCGCGCGCCGTGAGAAGAGGTTGGCGAGTCATTATCCTGCAACCTTTCTGATCCACTGATCGATCGCGACGGCGCCGATGATCAGCACGCCGGTGAGAAGGACCTTCCACTGCGGATCGGCGCCGAGCATGTTCAGTCCCATCGAGACGACGCCGACTATCATGGCGCCGAACAAGGTGCCGAGGATCGACCCGCGCCCGCCGAACAGCGAGATGCCGCCGATCACGGTCGCGGTAATGGCCTGCAAATT
This sequence comes from uncultured Rhizobiaceae bacterium, assembly GCA_964244725.1. GTDB lineage: Bacteria > Pseudomonadota > Alphaproteobacteria > Rhizobiales > Rhizobiaceae > Kumtagia. Next base: position 60,911 of record CAXTJQ010000017.1, on the reverse strand, counting down.
GTAGTCGGTGACGGCCGAGGAGGGTGAAACCGAGCCGTTCCGGCCGATCGAGACCCAGGCTGCGAAGGCTGCGATCAGCCCCGAGATGCCATAGACAGCGAGCAGGACCTTCTTGGTCTGGATGCCCGAGAGCTTCGCCGCTTCGGCATCGTCGCCGACGGCATAGACGTGGCGTCCCCACGCGGTGTGATTGAGGACATACCAGAGAAGCGCGACCAGAAGCACCATCGCAACCACCCCGAGTGTCAGGACGGCGGATCCGAGCTTGAAAGTCGTGCCGAAGAGATGCAGCAGCGGAGCCACTGCATCCACGTCCGTATCTCGAATGGTTTCGTTTGCGGAATAGATGAAGTTCGTCGCCATGACGATATTCCATGTGCCGAGCGTCACGATGAAAGGCGGCAGCTTCATGAAAGCGACCAGGAAACCGTTAAGCAGGCCGCAAAGCGTTCCGGCGGCAAGACCGATCACGATGGCCAGCGGCGCCGGCAAGCCGTAGGTCACGGCGCAATTGCCCATCACGACCGCGGATATCACCATGATGACGCCAATCGACAGGTCGATGCCGGCGGTCAGGATGACGAGCGTCTGAGCCGCGCCCAGAATGCCGACGATGGCGATCTGCTGCAGGATCAGCGTCAGAGTGTACGAAGAAAAGAACCTTCCTCCGATCGACAGACCGAAAACGATGATGGCGACGATCAGGACGATAAGCGGCACGGCGGCCGGAGTCGAATGGAGAAAATGTTGCGCGCGCCTCAGAAACGGAACGCTTTCCTTTTCGAACGAAGCGACGCTGCGATCGCTTTGGTCGAGACCCTTTTCGAATTCCTGAGCGGTCGACATGGTTTTCCTCCCGGATGGCCGTCGCGCCAAAAAACGCTTGCCGGCGCCGTCGCCTGTAGTCTTGCGATCTCGTGTCGCGGCAGCGCCAGATGGTCGGCTCAATCAGGCCGGGGATCAAGCCCCGGCCTGACCGTGTTCTCAAATGAACACTATGCCGCCCTTCGTCAGACTGAGGGCGTTCGAAGACTTAAAAAGGCGGCTGTACCTCTATTCACCTGCGCCGGACCGTCCTCTTAGCCCCAGCACTTGGCGGTGCCTTCCTTGGTATCGATCGATTTCACGCCATCCGCCGGCTTGTCCGTCACCAGGTTGACGCCGGTGTCGAAGAACATCTTGCCTTCGGTGGGCTTCGGCTTCGTGCCATCCTTCGCGAAGTTGGCGATGGCCTCGATACCCAACGCGGCCATCTGCAGCGGGTACTGCTGCGACGTGGCGCCGATCACGCCTTCCGCGACCGACTTAACGCCAGGGCAGCCGCCGTCGACGGAGACGATCAGCACGTTGCCTTCCATGCCGACAGCCTTCAGCGCCTGATACGCGCCGACCGCAGCGGGCTCGTTGATGGTGTGGATGACGTTGATGCTTGGATCCTTCTGAAGAAGGTTTTCCATCGCCTTGCGGCCGCCTTCCTCGTTGCCGTTGGTCACGTCGTGGCCGACGATGCGGGCGTCATCCTCGTCGCCGATCTTGTTGGGATCCTTCGTGTCGATCCCGAAACCCATCATGAAACCCTGGTCGCGCAGCACGTCGACCGTCGGCTGGGACGGCGTCAGGTCGAGGAAGCCGATCTTGGCGTCCTTGGCCTTGTCGCCCATCGTCGCCGCGGCCCAGGCGCCGATAAGCTTGCCTGCCTCGAGATTGTCTGTCGCAAACGTCGCGTCGGCGGCGTCGGCGGGATCGAGCGGCGTATCCAGCGCGATGACCAGCAGGCCAGCGGCCTGCGCTTTCTTGACTTGGTCGACGATAGCCTTGGTGTCGGACGCCGCGATCAGGATGCCCTTGGCGCCATCCGCTATGCAGGATTCGATCGCCGCCACCTGGCTGTCATGGTCGCCGTCGACCTTGCCGGCATAGGATTTGAGCGTGACGCCGAGTTCCTTGGCCTTGGCGGTGGCGCCCTCCTTCATCTTGACGAAGAAGGGATTGGTGTCGGTCTTGGTGATCAGACAGGCGCTGACCGCATCCTGGGCGGATGCGGCCGAGCCGAAGCCGAGCAGGCCCGCGGTCGCGGCGGCCAGAAAAGTCGTCAGCAACAAATTCCCTTTGGTCATCGGTAGTCCTCCCAGTGAAATCCGAACGATGCCATCAACGGCACCGCGCCGTTCGGTCCGGGCTTCCGCCCGCACCCACAGATACCAGACAACACCGGGCAACCAATGTCAATAATTAAATCACTCTTATTTATTATTGACATTGGTTGCATCAGCCGCTCATTCTTTCGGATATCGATTGCCATGGATTGGGGGGATGTCATTGGAGACCGGCTACAAGCACGGTGCTCCCGATCCGGGCGGCGACCGGCTGACCCTGGGCACCAACCAGAGCGGCATGCGCGACCACAACGAACGGCTCGTCCTGTCCCTCGTCCGTCAGAATGTAAGCCTAGCCAAATCCGACATCGCGCGGATGACGCGGCTTTCGGCGCAGACCGTATCGGTCATCATGCGGGCGCTCGAGGTCGAGGGTCTGCTTCTGCGCAAGGAGCCGGTGCGCGGCCGCATCGGCCAGCCGTCGATCCCGATGGCGCTCGATCCCGAGGGCGCCTTCTTTCTCGGGTTGAAGCTCGGCCGCCGCAGCGCCGAACTGGTCCTTATCGACTTCATCGGAACGGTCCGCGCGATGCTGCGCAGATCGTATCTCTATCCCGCTCCCCAGGAGACGGTCGACTTCGTCCGGTCGGGGATCGAAACGCTTCGATCCAGCCTGACGCGGGAACAGGACCGCAGGCTGGCCGGCCTCGGCATCGCCATGCCATACGAGTTGTGGAATTGGGCCGACACGGTCGGCGCGCCGCGCGCGATCATGGACCAGTGGCGCAGCTTCGATATCGCCGCCGCGATCGGGCGCGACCTTGGTTTTCCGGTTTACGCCCAGAACGACGCGACCGCTGCCTGCGGGGCCGAACTGGTTTTCGGCAACAACGGCCTGCGCGATTTCATCTACTTTTACATCGGCGCCTTCGCTGGCGGCGGCATCGTGTTGGACGGCAAGCTCTATGGCGGGCCGACCGGAAACGCCGGGGCGCTCGGTTCAATGCCGGTGCCCGGCCCGCGAGGCAAGCCGATCCAGCTGATTGACGTCGCTTCGATCGCCATCCTGGAAAAGGCGCTCGCCGCGCGCGCCATCGATGCGACCTTCCTGTGGACCTCTCCGGAAGACTGGGGCGACATCGGCGGCGAACTCGATCGCTGGATCGAGCTTTCGGCGGCCGCGCTCGCCTATGCCATCGTCTCGGCCTCCGCCGTGATCGATTTCGAGGCGGCGGTCATCGACGGCTGGATGCCGGACACCGTGGGCGAGCGCCTGGTGGCCGCGGTCGAGTCGAAAGTGGCGACGATCGACGTCGAGGGCCTGACCGTTCCCGCCATCCGCAAAGGAACCGTCGGCATCCACGCGCGCGCGCTCGGCGGCGCGAGCCTGCCGCTGTCGGAGCGCTTCCTCGTCGGTTCGACCGTTTTGTCGAGAGAGATCTGACATGCCAACCTGCCCCTCGTTTTACCATCGCTTTGCCCCGCGCGCCGTCGTTGCGACCGGCGCACCGCGCCGCTATGGCAACGTCATCGTCTGCAAGGGCGTCATCCATCCCCAAGGCCGGAGCCATCCATGATCGTCTGCTGCGGTGAAGCCCTGATCGACATGTTGCCTCGGCGAACGAGTCTCCACGAGCAGGCTTTCGCGCCCTATGTCGGCGGCGCCGTCTTCAACACGGCGGTCGCGCTTGGCCGGCTCGACATCCCGGTCGGATTCTTCACTGGCATCTCGACCGACTTTTTCGGCGGCATGCTGAGCGAGGCCCTGGCCGCCAGTCACGTCGACAAGCGCTACGTGCATGTGTCCGACAGGCCCACGACGATGGCCTATGTGCGCTTGGTCGAAGGCCATGCAACCTATCTCTTCTACGACGAAAACACCGCCGGTCGGATGCTCGCGCAAGCCGATCTGCCGGCGATAGGCGACGATGTCGAGGCGATGCATTTCAGTTGCATCAGCCTGATCCCCGAGCCTTGCGGCTCGACCTACGAGGCGCTGATGGCGCGCGAGCGCGGGCGGCGCGTGATGATGTTCGACCCCAACATCCGCAAGAACTTCATTACGGACAAGCCGTCGCATCTGGCGCGCATGCGCCGGATGCTGGCGATGGCCGACATCGTCAAGCTATCAGACGAGGATCTGGACTGGTTCGAGGAGGCGGGACCCGTCGAGGCGATCGCCGCCCGGTGGCTGGCGCTCGGCCCGAAGCTCATGGTGGTGACCCGCGGCGGCGATGGTCTAACCGCCTTTTCACGCGGACATCGGCTCGAAATTCCAGCGGAGCGGGTGACGGTAGTCGATACGGTCGGCGCCGGCGATACGGTGAATGCAGGCATTCTCGCCTCGCTGCGCGATCAGGGCGTCTTGGCCAAAACCGCGATCGCCGAGCTTTCGGAGCAACAGATCCGTCAGGTCCTGACCTTCAGCGGCAAGGCCGCCGCGATCACCGTGTCGCGCGCCGGCGCCAACCCGCCATGGCGCAGGGAGCTGGCTTGAACCGGCATCGCGGCTGTCGACTAAATCCCGCCACCCTCGTCGAACTGGTCAGCCTCGTCGCGTCTGGACATCCATGAATCGATTTCAGCCACCATGTCCTCGGCAGAACGGCCCTCCGTGCGCAGGTGGATCTCGGCGCGCGCCGGTGCTTCATACGCCGAGTCGATGCCCGTAAAGTTCTTGAGTTCGCCCGCCAACGCCTTGGCGTAGAGGCCTTTTGGATCGCGCCGCGCACATTCCTCGAACGGTGTGTCGACGAAGACCTCGATGAATTCGCCCTTCTCGAAGAAGTCGCGCGCCATGGCGCGTTCGGCGCGGAACGGGGAGATGAAGGAGACGATCACCACGAGGCCGGCGTCGACCATGAGACGCGCCACCTCGGCCACTCGGCGAATGTTCTCGACGCGGTCGGCATCGCTGAATCCGAGATCGCGGTTCAGGCCGTGGCGAATGTTGTCGCCATCGAGCAGATAGGTGTGGCGACCCGATGCGTGGAGCTTCTTTTCGAGAAGATTGGCGATCGTCGACTTGCCCGACCCGGAAAGCCCGGTAAGCCAAAAGATGGACGGGGTCTGGTTCTTGGCGGCAGCCCTTGATTTCTTGCCGACTTCGAGGGATTGCCAGTGGATGTTGTTGGCCCGCTGCAGCGGATGGAGGACCATGCCCGCGCCTGCCGTCGCATTGGTCATGCGGTCCACCAGGATGAACGCGCCGGTCGCCGGGTTCGTAGCGAAGGCATCGAAGGCCATCGGCGTCTGCAATGCGATCTTGATTTCGCCGACCTCGTTCATGGCGAGCGACTTCGCCGGTTCGTGGGCGAGCGAATTGACGTCGACCTTATGCTTGAGTTCGGTCACCGTGCCGTTCGCCTGGTCGGTCGCCGTACGCAGGATGTAGGATCGTCCCGGCAGCAGCGCCTGCTCGTCGAACCACACCACGGTCGCGGCGAACTGGTCGGCAACCTCCGGACGAGCGTCTGGAGCGACCAGCATGTTGCCCCGCGACACCTCGATTTCGTCCTCCAGCACGATCGTGACCGACTGCCCCTGGACGGCGCGATCGAGGTCGCCGTCCATGGTCACGATCCGCCTTACGCGCGAGGCCTGACCCGACTTCGCCACGACAATGGCGTCGCCTGCCGCGACCGATCCGGATGCGATCGTCCCCGCGAAACCGCGAAAATCCTGGTTCGGGCGATTCACATACTGCACCGGAAAGCGCAGCGGCCGCTCGGCGGTGTCGGCGTCGATGTCGACCGTTTCCAGATGATCGAGCAGCGTCGGTCCCTTGTACCATGGCAGCGAACGCGACCGGGCCGAAACGTTGTCGCCGAAGCGGGCCGAGATCGGGATCGGCGTCACCGAGACGAACCCGAGCGTCGTGGAGAACGCGGCAAAGTCCGCCACGATGCGGTCGAAAATGTCGCGGTCGAACCCAACGAGATCGATCTTGTTGACGGCGAGCGCGATATGGCGAATTCCGAGCAGCGAGGCGATGATCGAGTGACGCCGCGTCTGGCGCAGGATGCCTTGCCGCGCGTCGACCAGCACGATGGCCAGGTCGGCGGTCGAGGCGCCGGTCGCCATGTTGCGGGTGTATTGCTCGTGTCCGGGTGTATCGGCGACGATGAATTTGCGCTTCGGCGTCGAGAAGAAACGATAAGCGACATCGATCGTGATGCCCTGTTCTCGCTCGGCCTCCAGGCCGTCGACCAGGAGCGCCAGGTCGACATCCTCGCCAGTGGTGCCGTGCCGGCGCGAATCGCGCTGAAGGGCGGCGAACTGGTCCTCGAAGATCTGCCGCGTGTCCGAGAGCAGCCGGCCGATCAGGGTCGACTTGCCGTCGTCCACCGATCCGCAGGTCAGGAAGCGCAGCAGAGTCTTGGGATGGACGGCAGGATCGACGGCCGCGCCGACCAGCGCCAGCGAATTGATGTGGCGCATATCAGAAATACCCTTCGCGCTTCTTTTTTTCCATGGATCCGGATTCGTCGCGGTCGATCATCCGGCCCTGCCGCTCCGATGTCTTCGACATCAGCATTTCCTCGACGATGCCCGGCAGGTCTGCGGCCGCCGATTCGATCGCGCCGGTCAGCGGGTAACAGCCCAGCGTGCGAAAGCGGACCATGCGGCTTTCGACGGCCTCACCCGGCCGCAAGACCATGCGGTCGTCGTCCTTGAGGATCAGCATGCCGTCGCGTTCGACGACCGGCCGTTCCTTGGCAAAATAGAGCGGGACGATCGGGATGTCCTCGCGCTGGATGTACTGCCAGATGTCGGCCTCGGTCCAGTTCGACAGCGGAAACACGCGAATCGATTCGCCCGGCGCGACGCGGGAGTTGTAGATGTTCCACATTTCCGGCCGCTGGTTTTTCGGGTCCCAGCCATGCTGCGCATTGCGGAACGAAAAGATGCGCTCCTTGGCCCGGGTCTTTTCCTCGTCGCGCCGCGCGCCGCCGAAGGCAGCGTCGAAACCGTATTTGTCCAAGGCCTGACGAAGCCCGACTGTCTTCATGACGTGGGTATGAGTATTGGAACCGTGAATGAACGGACTGATCCCATCGCGCACGCCATCCTTGTTGATGTGGACGATCAGGTCGAAACCCAGCTTCTTCGCCATCATGTCGCGGAAGGCGATCATCTCCTTGAACTTCCAGGTCGTATCGACATGGAGGAACGGAAAGGGCGGCTTGGCGGGGAAAAAGGCTTTCATCGCAAGATGCATCAGCACCGAGGAATCCTTGCCCACGGAATAGAGCATGACCGGCTTGGCAAAACTTGCGGCGACCTCGCGAAAGATATGGATCGACTCGGCTTCGAGCCGGTCGAGGTGAGAAAGCTGAGCAAGCATGAATTGGAATCCGGAAACGAAGAAAACGGCAGCCTCGAACGAGGATGCCGCCTGGCCTAGTCGAGAACCGCAGGATTCTTGCAGACTGCTCGCAAGACTCAAAGATCAGTCCTGTCAATTCAGGCTCGTTTGGCAGGCTCCCCGCCTGCCAAACGAGGACAGTCTGGAAAATTATTCCTCGCTCAGCCTTTCCGAGAAAGCAGCGACCAAATGGCGGGCACGATCGCGGACGCAAGGGCCATCTTCACGAGATCGGTGACGATGAAAGGTCCGAAGCCGCCGGCGAACGCCTTTTCAACCCCGAACAGGACTGCAAGCCAAGCGACCCCCAGCCCCAGGATGGCGACCTCGCCAATCGACATGGCGGCAAACAGGACGAAGGGGTTGCGGTCGTAGCCGCGGTCGGCCACGGCGCCGACGACGGCCGCCGCCACCAGGAAGCCCAGGAGATAACCGCCTGTCGGCCCTGCCATATACGCCAATCCAGCACCGGTCGCGAAGACAGGCAAGCCGAGCGCGCCCTCCGCGAGATAGACCAGCACGGTGGCGACCGCAAGATTGCGGCCATATCCGGCGCCGATCAGAAACACCGCCAGTGTCTGCAGCGTCATCGGGACCGGCCAGAACGGCACCGTGATCTTCGAGGCGACCGCCAAAGCGAGCGATCCCAGAAGGACGAGCGCCATCTGCGCGGCGATGCGCGTCGCGCCGACCTGAGGCAGCGCCAAAAAAGCGAGCGGACGAGCGGTTATTGCAGTTGCCATAGGTGATCCCCAATTCAGGTCCGGAGTCTTCGTCCGCCGTTCGGGTTTCCGTATATTGGCTTCCGAGATACGCGGCAAACCGTTTTTCACCTTCTCGCGCCAAGAGATATCCGTTCATGGCCCTCGCCTTCGAGACCGGCTTCGAGCCGCATCATGGACAGGCCATCGAGGTCGCGCGAGGCGTGCAACGCCTGACCGTCAACAATCCAGGTCCCTTCACCTTCCATGGGACGAACAGCTACATCGTCGGCGCCACGACGCTCGCCGTGATCGATCCCGGCCCTCTGGACGAGGCGCATTTCGCGGCCCTGCTGCGCGCCATCGACGGTCGCCCGGTCTCACATGTCCTGGTGACCCACACGCACCGCGACCACTCGCCGCTCGCCCGGCCGCTGGTCGAGGCGACGGGCGCCATCGCGCTCGCCGAAGGCCCGCACAGGGCGGCCAGGCCGCTGCGGATCGGCGAGATCAACCCGCTCGACGCGAGCGCCGACCACGACTTCGCGCCAGATCGGGCGCTCGCGGACGGCGAACCGGTTGAAGGCGACGGCTGGACGCTGCGGACCGTCCTGACGCCGGGACACGCAGCGAACCATGCCGCGTTCGCCCTCGAAGGGACGGGCATCCTGTTCTCGGGCGATCACGTGATGGCCTGGGCGACGACCGTGGTCGCGCCGCCGGACGGGTCGATGGCCGACTACATGGCGTCGCTCGACAGGCTGCTGCCGCGAGACGACCGGCTGTATCTGCCAGGGCATGGCGGACCGGTCACCAACCCGGCCGCATTCGTCCGCGGCTTGCGGACCCATCGCCGCATGCGCGAGCGCGCCATCCTTCGGCGGATCGTGCAGGGAGACCGGAGCATCGCGCAAATGGTGCCGGCGATCTATAGGGAGACCGATCCGCGTCTGCATGGCGCGGCCGGGCTTTCGGTCCTTGCGCATCTCGAGGACATGACCGCCCGCGGCCTCGTCCTGACGGACGGCCCGCCTGCGATCGACGGCGACTTCCGCCCGGGCTGACCGTCAGACATCGGTCGGCAGACGATAGTCCTCGAACTGTTTTCGAAGCGCCATCTTCTGGATCTTGCCAGTGGCGGTGTGGGGTATCTCGTCGACGAAGGCCACGTCGTCGGGCAGCCACCATTTGGCGACCTTGCCGCGAAGAAAATCCAGTATCTCTGATTTTTCCGGCTCCCTGCCTGGCTTGCGGACGATGACCAGCAGCGGGCGCTCGGCCCATTTCGCGTGCGCGACGCCGATCACCGCCGCCTCCGCGACCTCGGGATGGCCGACCGCGAGGTTTTCCAATTCGATGGTCGAGATCCATTCGCCGCCGGATTTGATCACGTCTTTGGACCGGTCGGTGATCTGCATGTAGCCATGCGGATCGATATGCGCCACGTCGCCGGTGTCGAACCAGCCCCCAGCGCCAAACTGCTCCGCGCCGGCGCCGCCGAAATATCCGCCCGCAACGGCCGGACCGCGCACCTTCAGACGGCCAAACGTCCTACCGTCCCAGGGTTGTTCGGCGTCGTCGTCGTCGGTGATCTTCATCTCCACCCCGAAGGGAGCGAAGCCCTGCTTGTTTTGAAGCGCCAACCTTTCGTCGTGCTCCAGCTCGGCGAATTCGGGCTTCAGCGTGCACAGCGAGCCCAGCGGCGACATCTCCGTCATGCCCCAGGCGTGGATAACCTCGACGTCGTAATCGTCCTGGAATTTCCGGATGATCGCGGGCGGGCACGCAGCGCCGCCGACGACGACCTTTTGCAAATGTGGCAGCTTGTTGCCCGTCTGTTCGAGAAATTGCAGCAGCATCAGCCAGACGGTCGGCACGGCCGCCGTGAAGGTCACCTTTTCGGCATCCAGCAACTCGTAGATCGAGGCGCCATCCATCTTGCCGCCGGGCAGCACAAGCTTGGCGCCGATCATCGGCGCGCTCTGCGCAAGTCCCCACGCGTTGGCGTGGAACATCGGCACCACCGGCATGATCGTATCGCGGCCCGAAATGCCCATCGCGTCGGGCATGCAGGCGATCATGGCGTGCAGGACATTCGAGCGGTGGCTGTAGACGACGCCCTTCGGTTCGCCGGTCGTGCCCGAGGTGTAGCACATGCCAGCCGCCGTCCCTTCGTCCAGGCTCTTCCAGGCGAAGTCGCCGTCGGCTTCCGCAAGCCAGGTCTCGTAGTCGACAGCGTTGGTCAGCATGGTTTTCGGCAGGTTGGCGGCGTCGGTCAGCACGATGACGCGCTCGACCGACCCCACGGCCGGAACGAGTTTTTCGGCGAGCGGCAGGAACGTCGGGTCGACGAACAGCACCTTGTCCCGCGCGTGGTTCATGATCCAGGCAATCTGTTCGAAAAACAGGCGCGGATTGAGCGTATGGTAGACCGCGCCGATGCCCATTGCGCCGTACCAGACCTCGATATGCCGCGCGGTGTTCCACGCGAGCGTCGCGACGCGGTCGCCGAGGCCATAGCCCTCGCGCTCCAGACGCTGCGCGACCTGACGCGACCGTCGGTGAATCTGCGCATAGGTGGTTCGCTCGATCGGCCCTTCTAGCGAACGCGACACGATCTCTCGGGTCCCGGATTGCCGGGCAGCGTGATCGAGGATCTTGTGGCAGAGCAGCGGCCACGTCTGCATCAAGCCCAGCATCGCAGTCCTCCCGAGACCGTTTCGGGCCATTGTGCCGGGCAACGGGGGATTGTCCAGCGCCGACCGATCGGAACGTCCGGCGGTCGCCGCGCCACATTGCGGTCACGGTCGACCGAGAAGCTCGCGCCAGCCGAATCGGAAGACGATCGGCGGACGACAAAAGCGAGGCCCTCTCAATGACTGTTTCGAACGCGGACGAAAGAATGGCCCAGCAAGCCGTCCCGCCAAGCATCGCGCCCGACGGGGAGATCGTCAGCGAGGGCCGCTTCGAGCAAGTGGTCCGCGCCACGCTTGCCGAGATCGGCGGAACCATGCTGTTCAAGATGCAGAGCGGCCATGGCGTTCATGCCGAGCACGTCGCCGCTGCGGCTGTCGGCAAGCCTTCGGAGCGACAGATCCTGCTGCTCACGCTGGCGACCGGCGGCGGGCCGCTGCATGTCGAGGCGGCGGGAGCGAGCGGCAACCCGGTCGCGGGCATAGCAACCGCCTATGTCGACCTGGCGGAAGCCTTCGCCGCAGCCGCCTGACCGCCAACCGTCAAGGCAGGGCGCTTGACCGGCGGACCGCGAGGGCCATCTCCATACCATCGCTTCAAGAGGATTTGAAATGGCCGAGACGAACGCATCGCCGGGATTTGCCCGCAACCCCAACCACCGCATCACCGTCGAGCCCTATCCCGGCACAGTCACCGTCAAGCACGCCGACGTGATTGTCGCTTCCTCGAAGAACGCCAAGGTTCTACGCGAGGGCGACTACCCCGCGGTCTACTACATCCCGTTTGAGGACATCTATTTCGAGCATATGCAGAAGACCGCCTCGCGCAGCCATTGCCCCTACAAGGGCAACGCCAGCTATTGGCGCGTGACCGCCGCGGGCGAGGCGGTCCAAGACGCGATGTGGGCTTACGAGGCGCCTTACGACGAAATGGGCGCGATCCGCGACCACGGCGCGTTCTATAAGGATCGGGTCAAGATCGACGCCGGGATCGACTGAACCGGATAACGCGGAGCGAGGTTGACAACACGGCGCGTCCAGCCGGGAAGCTGTGTTGGAGCGGACAACGGCATGGCGTCCCGAGCCGGGATAGGGCAGGAATGATCTCATGCCTATCTCGCAGCGATATCTTATCCGTTCGACCTCCGTGTTCCTGCTTGTCGGATTCGTGGCCTTGATGACGATCGTGGTCATGAATTTTCGGTTAAGCGAACGCGCGCAATTCTATTTCGAACAAGCAATGGCGGCCCGCGACACGCGGACCGCGGCGGTCGAGCTGAGAAATACGCTGCAGACGGCCGAGTCCAGTCAGCGCGGTTTCATCATCACCGGCAACGAGATCTATTTGGCGCCCTATCAATCGGCCAAGACCGATGGCCGGCGGCATCTTGCGGCGTTGCAGGCACTTCTGAAAAACGATCCCAACGTGGCGGCGGTGCTGGATCGTCTTGCAGCGATCCTCGCAAGCAAGTTTGAAGAATTCGACCGGACCATCGCGCTCAAGCGCAACCAACAGGATGCGGACATACTGGTGATCATCCGTACGAACACCGGGAAGGCCCTGACTGACGAAGCAAACGTGTTTTTTGCTGGGATTATCGGTCAGGCCGACAGCCGGCTGACGGCCGGGGTCGTCGAACAACGAAGCAATACCGCATCGCTCCGACTCGTCTCAGGTTTCGGCGCGCTCGTCATCGTCGCCGTGGTCGGAGGCGCGGCTTATGGCATCGCTCGCTACACGAAGGAGTTGCGCGGCACACAGAACGAAATCAACGCGCTGAACAGCGAACTCGAGCAACGCGTCGCCACGCGCACGGCCGACTTGGCGCAGGCGCGCGACCGGGCCGAAGTGCTTCTTTCAGAGGTCAATCATCGCGTCGCCAACAGTCTCGCTCTTGTCTCGTCGCTCGTGACCATACAATCGAAGGCGCTTGTCGATCGCGCAGCCAAGGAAGCCTTGGCTGAAACGCAGGATCGCATTCTCGCGATCGCCCTCGTTCACAAGCGGCTCTATGGTTCCAAGGACGTGCGTACGGTCGCGCTCGACGCGTATCTCACCGGGCTCCTCGATCATCTCCGTCACTCCATGACCAGCCAAAGTCAGGGAGTGACCTTGTCGGTCGACATCGAGCCGATGGACCTGGCGACGGACGCCAGCATCAATCTCGGCGTCGTCGTGACCGAACTCGTCACGAATGCGTTCAAATACGCCTATCCCGGCGGCGGCGGGGAAATCCGCGTCCGGCTGCGAAAGCTGTCCGCCGAAAAGGCGGAACTCGCTGTCGAGGACGATGGGGTGGGGCGGCCAGACGGCGCGCCCGCAAGGGGGACCGGCGTCGGCACCCGCATCGTCAACGCGATGTGCATGAGCCTCGGGGCCCGGATCGACTATCGTCAGCGGCATCCCGGGACCGCTGTCCAACTCGTCTTCTCGTCGACATCGCGTGGCGCGGCGGCGTCGTGATTGAGCGCTCGGGCGCTTTTACGCGGCAACCAGGCCGCGCCGGCCGGTTCGGTCGCCTGGGTCGAGCTAAACTCACGGGCGATCACGAGGCGATGGCATTGCAACGTCGACCATAGTAGATCACAAACAGGATCGGCGCGTCATATTCCCCCGCAATATTGGCGACGCCAGGGTGGCCGTCGAGGAAACGTCAGATGCCGTCAAACCGAGGGACGGTCAAAGCGTTCTGGCATGCCTTGTCGCGTGGCCTTCTCTTGCCTTGCGTCTTGTCGACGGGCGTAGTTCCAGGGGTGACGCAAGAGGGTCCGCCCGGTATCACCCAGCGGACCGTCCTTCCCGCCTACGATCCGAATGCCGCCGTGTGCGGCGCGCCGCCCGGTTTGAGCAAGGCCCTTGCTTTCGTTCAGGAAAACGACCGCCAATTCCTTCAAGGAGTCGATCATGGACTGTCCATGGCGGCAAGGAATCGCGGTCTGGACTATCGCAGAGTGCTTGCCGACAACGATGCGGCTGGCGCGGCCAAACAGATCGACGTGTTTCTCGCAGCAAAAACAGGCGCACTCGTCGCCACCTCTTCGAATCCGGCAGTCCTTGCCGGCCCGATCCAGAAGGTCATCTGGTCGGGCGGGTTCGTCGGGACGATCGTTCCGCCGCCGGCGACATTGCTGCTCAACGCGCCGCAGTACGCAACGGGCAAGGCGCTGACGGAAGCGGCGATCGCGCATATCAAGTTCAAACTCGGCGGCAAGGCCAACGTCGTTCTGCTGACCCAAGATACGATGGAATTCCTGACTCCTCGATTCCAGGCCATGCGGGACGGGCTGAGCGAACTTCCCGGCGTCACCATCGTCGCCGACATCGCACCGAATCCGGTAACCAACGACGGCGGCTTCAAGACCATGAATACGATTCTTCTCGCCAGCCCGATTGTGGATGTCGTGCTCGGCGGCGATGCCGTCGTGCTCGGCGCCCTGCAAGCGCTGCGGGCGGCGGGCAAGGACCGGCCGGACCAATTCCTCGGCGGCATCGACGGCGAACCCCAAGCGGTGTCGGAAATCAAGAACGCCGACAGCCCCTACAAGGCCAGCATCGCCTTGTCATCACCGGTCTTCGGCTATGCCATGGGTCAGTTCGCGGCCGACTGGCTGGAAGGAAAAAGCATTCCGCAGGCCATGGATATCCTTCCCATCGCGCTTACCGGCGCGAACATCGCCCAGTACGAAGCCGACCTCGCCGATCCAGCGGCCGTCTATGCCGATCGAACCCGAAGGGACGCCTATCTCAAGATGTACGGCAACATCTGCTACGACACGCGGGACCGGTATGTGAATTTTCCGTGGTCCTCGGAACAGGAGTAGAGCCGCCGGGAGCCGACGGTCGCGCGAACCCATTCGACAGGGATAACTCATACCCACATTGTTCGTCTGGACCAGACAATCTCCCATAATCGCGGCAAAGCGCTATCAGACGTAAACTTTGAGGAAACGAGTATGTCGCGGCCCATCATCTTCACCGTTTCCGCCGCCTGGGACGACGAAGCCTCAGTATGGAGCGGGCATTGCGACGACATTCCCGCCGCCGCCGACGCCTCGACACTGGACGATCTGCTCGCCAAAATATCCGCGATGGCACTGGACCTTCTGCCTGACAATCATCCAGGTGTTGACCCCGCTTCCGTGTTCATTCAGATCACCGCATTGCGCGAAGCCGAACCTGCGGCGGCTTGAATGGCTTCCCAATTCGATCGGCCGCTTAGAGAATTGCTTCGTCCCGCCAATTGCACGCTCGTCCGACAGGGGAAGGGAAGCCACGAAATCTGGCACAGTCCCATGACCGGGCAGAATTTTCCCGTACCGGTGGGCATCCCGAGCCGTCACACGGCGAACGCCATCCTGCGCCAGGCCGGCCTGCCAAAAGCGTTCTGAACGGTCTGCCTCGCGACTTCGGCAGTTTGCGTCGGAAGCCCTTACCCCTTCCTCAATGCCGCCTGCGCCGCAGCCAGCCTTGCGATCGGCACCCGGAATGGCGAGCACGACACGTAATCCAGCCCGACGCTCTCGCAGAAATGGATCGAGGCCGGGTCGCCGCCATGTTCGCCGCAGATGCCGAGCTTGATGGCGGGCCGCGTGACCCGACCCTTTTCGGCCGCGAGCTTGACCAATTCGCCGACGCCGTCGACATCGATCGACACGAACGGGTCCTGGTCGATGATGCCCTTCCGGCGGTAGGTCTCGAGGAAGGACGCCGCGTCGTCGCGCGAGATGCCGAAGGTTGTCTGGGTCAGATCGTTGGTGCCGAAGGAGAAGAACTCCGCGCTTTGCGCGATCACATGCGCCTGGAGCGCGGCGCGCGGCAGTTCGATCATCGTGCCGGTCAGGTAGTCGATCGTCGCGCCGGTCTCGGCCTTCACGTCCTTCGCCACCTGGTCGATGCGCGCCTTGACGAAATCGAGTTCGGCCTTCAGCCCCACCAGCGGCACCATGATTTCCGGCGCCACCGGCTTGCCGGTTTTTGCGCCGGCCTCGACCGCGGCCTCGAAGATGGCGCGCGCCTGCATCTCGGCGATCTCGGGATAGGAGACGGCGAGCCGGCAGCCGCGATGGCCGAGCATCGGGTTGAACTCGTGCAGCGCCTCGGTCCGGTGGCGGATCAGGTCGGCCGAGACGCCGAGGACGGACGCAACTTCCTGCAATTCCTTGTCGGATTTCGGCAGGAACTCGTGCAGCGGCGGGTCTAGCAGGCGGATGGTGACGGGCAGGCCCGCCATGATCTCGAACAGCTCGACGAAATCCGAGCGCTGCATCGGCAGGAGCTTGGCGAGCGCGGCGCGCCGGCCTTCCTCCTTGTCGGCCAGGATCATCTCGCGCATGGCGACGATGCGAGTCTCCTCGAAGAACATGTGCTCGGTGCGGCAGAGGCCGATGCCTTCCGCGCCGAAGGAGCGCGCCATGCGCGCGTCGAGCGGCGTTTCGGCGTTGGCGCGCACCTTCATGCGCCGCGTCTTGTCGGCCCATTCCATGATCGCGGCGAAGTCGCCGGACAATTCGGGCTGCAGCATCGCCACCCTGCCCTTGAGGATCTGGCCGGCGCCGCCGTCGATGGTGACGATGTCGCCCTTCCTCAGCGTCACGCCCATCGCCACCAGCGTGCCGGCCTTGTAGTCGACGCGGAGCGCGCCCGCGCCGGACACGCAGGGCTTGCCCATGCCGCGCGCTACCACCGCCGCATGGCTGGTCATACCGCCGCGGGTGGTCAAAATGCCTTCCGCGGCGTGCATTCCGTGGATGTCCTCGGGGCTGGTCTCGATGCGCACGAGGATCGCGCGACGGCCGGCCTGCTTCAGTTCCTCCGCGTCGTGGGAGTTGAAGACGATCTCGCCGGTCGCCGCCCCCGGCGAGGCCGGAAGGCCCGCGCCGATGACGTTGCGCTCAGCGTTCGGATCGATCGTCGGATGCAGAAGCTGGTCGAGCGAGGCCGGGTCGATGCGCATCACCGCCTCGTCATGGGCGATCAGACCTTCGTGGGCCATGTCGACGGCCATCTTTAGCGCGGCCTTGGCGGTGCGCTTGCCCGAACGGGTCTGGAGCATCCAGAGCTTGCCGCGCTCGATGGTGAATTCGAGGTCCTGCGTGTCGCGGTAGTGCTTTTCGAGCGTGTCGCAGATCGCCTGGAAATCGGCGAAGGCGGCCGGCATTAGCTTCTGCAGCGAGGGCTTGTCGGAGCCCGCCTCGATGCGCGCCTTCTCGGTGATGTTCTGCGGCGTGCGGATGCCCGCGACCACATCCTCGCCCTGCGCGTTGACCAGGAACTCGCCATAAAGCGCCTTCTCGCCGGTCGAGGGATTGCGCGTGAAGGCGACGCCGGTGGCCGAGGTCTCGCCCATGTTGCCGAAGACCATCGCCTGAATATTCGCGGCCGTGCCCCAGGCTTCGGGAATGTCGTGCAGGCGGCGGTAGGTGATGGCGCGTGCGTTCATCCAGCTCGAGAACACCGCGCCGATCGCGCCCCAGAGTTGCTGGTGAGGGTCCTGGGGAAAAGGCTGGCCGATCTCTTCTTCGACCTTATCCTTGAAGAGCGCCACGACCTTGCGCCAGTCGGCGGCCGAAAAATCCGTGTCGGCCTCGTGTCCGCCGCGCGCCTTCTCGTCCTCCAGGATCTCCTCGAAGACGTCATGGTCGACGCCCATGACGACATCCGAATACATCTGGATGAAGCGGCGGTAGCTGTCGTAGGCGAAGCGCGCATCGCCCGCGTCGCGCGCCAAGGCCTCGACCGTCTCGTCGTTGAGGCCAAGATTGAGCACCGTGTCCATCATGCCCGGCATCGACGCGCGCGCGCCGGAGCGGACCGAGACGAGCAGCAGGTTGGACGGGTCGCCGAAGGCATGGCCGGCAATGCGGCCGATTTCGGCAAGCGCCGCCTCGACTTGCGGCTTCAAGTCATCAGGATAGGCTTTTCCGTTTGCGTAGAACCAGTTGCAGGCCTCCGTGGTGATGGTGAATCCGGGCGGGACGGGCAGACCCAGGCTGCACATCTCGGCGAGGTTGGCGCCCTTGCCCCCGAGCAGGTCGCGGTCCCCCGCCCGCCCTTCAGCCGCGCCGTCGCCGAACCCATAGACCCATTTCGCCATGCCTGATCCCCATCCGCCGCGACCGTCGACGCGTTCCGGGCTAGCGTTAGGTCGACGCACAGCACAAGGCAAGACGCCGCCAGCCGTCCGCAAGCCCTACAATCGATTGAACTTTTTCCGCCTTTGCCGCCTTGATTTCCGCATCGACCACGAATAGAACAATACAAGAACAAAGGAAAGCTCCATGAAACAGACCGGCAAGCTCGACTATCTCGAACTGGCGGCTGCCGGCGGCACGCTCGACGCCGTCAAGTCGTTCTACAGCAGCGCGTTCTCATGGTCGTTTACCGATTACGGGCCGACCTATGCAGCGTTCGGCGAAGGCCTCGACGGCGGTTTCCAGGCCGATGCGGCGGAGGCGCCGGCAAAACCGCTGCCGGTGATCTATTCGGAGGCGATCGAGGACGCGCTGGCGGCTGTCGAAGCGGCCGGCGGGACGATCGTGCGGCCGATCTATGCGTTTCCCGGCGGGCGGCGGTTCCACTTCACCGACCCGGCCGGCAACGAACTGGCGGTCTGGGGCGAATAGCGGACAGGATCGACCGGCGCCACGCTGCCTTGCGGCCCTGGCTGTTGTCAAAGAGAGCTCCCTCGCGGGAGGCGAGCCGGGAAACGGCGCATGGCTTCGCGCCTTGGTAATTTGGTAATGACGCGTCGCCATGCGCCGCCGTGGTCTGCTTCCCCCAAACCGCCGCGCCCCCTATTACCGGGGCGCCTTGGTTCGGGGACCGGGTTTCAGGGCTCGTCACCCAAATCCTGCCACCGTTGCAGGACCAACCCGGGACCGCCTTGCCTGGACGCCCGGTTGCGCCACCGTGGCAAAAAAGCGGGCGTCGGCAAAGCGCGCGATCTCTCCTCGTTGTGGGCAGGGTCAGAGAGCGGATTGCGGCGCGCCGAGCCTGATCGGCGCGCCGCAAACGAACTCACCGCGACAATCGGCTTGCCGCGCCCCACCCCTTACTCCCCACGAGAGGGGTCGCCGGCGTATCACAATGCCGACCGCGATCGCGATTGCGCTCGATCCGCAGTCTGCCTATAAGACGCCGATTGCGGCCGGGCGCCGTCGTTGGGGCGTAGCCAAGTGGTAAGGCAGCGGTTTTTGGTACCGCCATTCGGAGGTTCGAACCCTCCCGCCCCAGCCAGATAATTTCGGGTACGTCCTTTTCGCGAGGAGCGTCAATGCCGTCAGAGACACGTTCGCCACGACTTGCCGTACTCATCGACGCCGACAATGCGTCAGCCAGGATCGCCGACGGCCTGTTTGAAGAAATCGCGCGTTTCGGGGAAGCAAGCGTTCGCCGGATATATGGCGATTTCTCCAAGCCGCACTCGAAAGCTTGGGCGGAGATACTCGCCAAGCATGCCATACTGCCCCAGCAACAATTCGCTTACACGACAGGAAAGAACGCCTCCGACATCACGCTGGTCATCGATGCCATGGACCTTCTGCATTCCGGACGATTCGACGGCTTCTGCCTTGTTTCGTCCGACAGCGATTTCACGCGCCTGGCGGCACGCATTCGCGAGCAGGGGATCGATGTCTACGGGTTCGGCGAACAGAAGACACCTGAGAGCTTTCGTCAGGCGTGCCGAAGGTTCATCTATACCGAGAACCTCCTGCCAAGCGCTCCGGCAAACGACCAAGAGCCCGTCGCAGCAACGACGAAGGCGCTGGAACCGTCGAGCCGGGCAGCCCCTATCATCAAGAGAGCCCTCGCCCAGGTCGAGAGCGAGGACGGCTGGGTTTCCCTGGGTAGCGTCGGACAGCAGATCTACAACATCATCCCCGACTTCGATGCGCGCACCTACGGGTTCAGGCAGTTGGGCGCGCTCGTGGAGAAGACGGGCGCTTTCGAGATCGAACGCGCGAAGGGCGGCGCGATGCGGATTCGCTCGAAGCCAGCCAAGGTTGGCAAGTCGGCGATCAAGAAAGCGATCGACTGAACGCGGTTCCGACGTACTCCCATGCCATTACCCCTCCCCCATGCTTCGGGCATGGCGCAGAACATCAGCACCGCATCTCGTTACAACTGGCGTGCGGTCGGATCGAAGCCGGCAATTACGTATCGAGTCGTATTGACAAGGCAATTTTGATGTGAACATTTGGCTCTTGATAAATAACGATGTTCATATTTTTTACAAACGACACTGGTGAACCGGAGGATCTGATAGGGTTCAATATACGGAAGATGTACAAGCGGCCGGGCTCGCGCGCGGGCCGCGGAAGATCGATAAATCGCGCTCCCTTGGGGAACCGCGATTGAACAGGACCTCGTCGCCGGCCCGCAAGCGACGCACGGTGTTTCTGGGCGGGTTTGGGAGGATCTGCAATGCAAAGTGGAATTCAGAAGGTATCGCGCCGCTCGTTCCTCATGACGACCACGGCCGTCGGCGCAACGGCTGTCGCCGCAGGCGGCGTATCGCTCTTCAACGTCCGTCGTAGTTTCGCGCAGGCGGCCATGAATCCTGCCGACGTGCTGGCCAAAATCAATGTCGGCGGCTACGTCAAGAAGGAATACCGCGACCTCTACAAGCTCGGCGATGCCGACGAACTGTGGGATCCGGCCAAGGACTGGATCCGCACCGTCGACTGGGAGAAGGTGCGGGGCGAATTCGCCGGCACGACCGTTCGCTTCGCCATCGGCGCCGCCGACCAAGAATCGGCGGCCGAGGGCCTGAAGCCTTTCGAGCAGCTCTCTGGCATCAAGGTGGAGCTGGTTCCGATCCCGGACGACAGCATTTACGACAAGGCCATTTCCGAGTTCATTTCCGGCAACGCGTCCTTCGACGCGCTGCAGTTCTTCTCGGCCTGGCTCGGCGACTTCGCGGCCCCCGGATTTCTGGCGCCGCTCGACGAGTACGCCGCCAAGTGGAAGCTCCCGCTGGACGACTTCTACGACACTTATCGGCTCAACTATGGCTATGTGAACGGCAAGCTGGTCGGCATTCCCTTCGACTGCGACATCCAGATGGTCCATCTGCGCAAAACGGTCATGGAAAAGATTCTGGGGGGTCCGATCGACCTTTCAAAGTCGGTCCCGAGCTACGAGGAACTGATCCGGGTCACCGCCGAGGCCAACAAGCTGGGCGGCGGTGTGGCAGGCATCGGCATGCTTGGCGCGCGCGGCTTCTGGTCGACCTATACCTGGGAGCATGTCGCGGCGCAGCACGGGATGATGCTGTTCGACGACAAGTGGAACCCGACCTTGAACAGCGACGCCGGCGTGAAGGGCCTGGAAGATGTCCTGGCGTTGTCCAAAAACGCCATCGAAGGCGTGTCCGGCGCCGGCTGGGGCGAAAATCGCGCCGCCTGGCTAGGCGGACAGGTGGCGGCCAATATCAGCTGGCAGGATTCGGGCACGCAGGCGATGCGCCCCGACCAGTCGAAAATCGTCGGCGATTTCGTTACCATTTACGAGCCGCGGGTCAAGGGCGGGAACTTCGCGCCGCCGAACATAGCCGGTTCGACATCGGTCGTGACCGCGACGTCAAAGAATCCGGAAGGCGCGTTCCTGATGCTCGCCTTCCTGACGACGGCCTCGATCATGGCGATGAACGAAGCCAACGCCAATGGCGTAGCGCCGGGCTACCGCTCGGTGCTGGCCAACGAAAAGCTCCGCGCCGTCTCGCAGCCGATGAAGGTCTGGGCCGACAGCTTGGACCACGCCTGGTGCTCGCCGCGTCTGCCTGGCATGTTCGAAATGGAACAGGCCCTCGGCAACGAGATCAACCGGGCGATCACCGGCCAGATCTCGGCCAAGGAAGCGCTGGACAACGGCCAGACCGCCTGGAAGACGATCATGGAGAAGAACGGCTTCAAGGACGGCGCACAGCCGATTAACTATGCCGATGTCGCGCCGGGTCTCTACGTCGGAGCCGGCAAGCCGATGCCGTTCTGACTTTATGGCGAGCGACACTCCCTCGGCTCGCACAATGGAGGCGGCGTCAGCCGCCTCCGTCCGTTATGGGATGGCGCGACGACGCCGCAGCCCGGCGCGGCGCGCGGCCTTTCCCTATCTGCTGCTCGCCCCGGCGATGCTGTATCTTCTGGCGATCACGCTCTATCCCGGTCTCTTCGCAATCTACCAGAGCTTTTTCGTCGTCCGGTTCCTGAATTGGAACTGGGCGGGCTTCGACAACTACCGCGCCATCCTTCAGGACCGCGAATTCTGGGCGGCCCTCGGCAACACCGCGATCATCGGCGGCATTTCGCTCAGCCTGCAGACCGCCATCGCGCTGACGCTCGCCTATTTCGCCTATCGCGACCCGCTGGTTCGCGGCTGGCGCATCGTCTTCCTGATGCCGATGCTGTTCATGCCGTCGGCGGTGGCCTTCATCTGGAAGCTGGCGTTCAACGACGGCCGGGTGATTTCCGACCTGATGATGTCGCTTGGGCTCGTGCATGGCAATGTGGACTGGATCGGGTCGGTCTGGCTCGCCCGCCTGACGCTGATCGTCGCCGATGTCTGGCAGTGGACGCCGTTCCTGTTCATCATCTTCGTAGCCGGCCTGCAGGGCCAGGATCAGGAGATGGAAGAGGCCGCTCGCCTCGATGGAGCCAGCTGGCCGGCAATCTTCTGGAACATATCGTTGCCGATGATGCGCCCGATCATGGCGGTCGCCGTCACCCTGCGCGGCATCGACATCACCACCATGTTCACCAACGTCTTCGTCATGACGCAGGGGTCGCCCGGCGGGGCGACCGAGACGATGAGTTACTTCATCTACCGCCAGGGATTCCGCATGTTCAGCTTCGGATATGCCTCGGCGGCTTCCGTGCTGATGCTCGCCCTGACGGTGCTGGTCGCGCAGACCGTGGTGAAGCGCGCCTTCAAGTCGGGAAAGGACTAGGATGGCCAAACTGAAAAAACGCCGCGGCGAAAGCCTGCTGTTGCGCTATCTCGTGCTCGGCGGCTGGGCCGCCGTCTGCCTGCTGCCGATCCTATGGTTCCTGTCGATCGGCTTCCGCCCCCGTACCGAGGTCATCACGCCGCAGCCGATCTACTGGCCGACGCTCTCGCTGGATGCGTGGCATCTCCTGGTCAGCGATTGGCCCGTCGCACGCTACCTGCGCAACTCGGTCCTCGCGGTGGCAGGATCGGTCGTCATCGACCTGATCCTCGCAATCCCCGCGGCGTTCGCGCTGTCGCGCTACGAGTTCCGGGGCCGGGAAGACATCGGCTTCTACATCCTCTCGACCCGCATGATGGCCCCGGCTATCGTCGCCGTGCCCATCTTCTTCCTGTTCAAGACGCTCGGGCTGCTCGATTCGATCTGGGCGCTGATGCTGATCTACGCAGCGATCAACCTGTCGCTCGTGACATGGATCATCCGCAGCTACATGCTCGATATTCCCAAGGAACTCGAGGATGCCGCCCGCACGGACGGCGCGAGCGACCTGACCATCTTGCGCGAGATCATCGTGCCCGCATGCATGCCGGGGATCATAACAGCATCCGTGATCGCCGCGATCTTCGCGATCAACGAATTCCTGTTCACCCTGCTGATCGCGTCGACCGCGAATGCCTACACCATGTCCGTGGCCCTGGCGAATTTCACAGGCGGATCGGACGGCATTATCTACAACGCCATCGCCCTCGTATCGTTCATCGCCTTCGCGCCTATCCTTCTCGTGGTCATCCTGATCCAGAAGCACCTGTCGCGCGGCCTGACGATGGGCGCGGTCAAGGGCTGAGCTGCGTTCGCTCCGCATCCATGGAAAGAAGCATATGGCCCGCATTCAGTTGAAGAACGTCACCAAGGGCTGGGGCTCCATCCTCGGCGTCGACAATGTCGACCTCGACATCCGCGATGAGGAGTTCATGGTGTTTCTCGGCCCGTCGGGCTGCGGCAAGACCACCACGATGCGCATGATCGCGGGGCTGAACGACATGACGTCCGGCGAGATCTGGATCGACGGCGAGCTGGTCAACGACCTGGACCCGCGCGACCGCGACGTGGCGATGGTGTTCCAAAGCTACGCTCTCTATCCGAACATGACCGTCTACGAGAACATCCGGTTTCCGCTGAGAATGCGCGGCATTCCAGGAAACGAGCATGACGCCCGCGTGCGCAAGGCGGCCGAGATGGTCGACCTCGGCGCATATCTCGACCGCAAGCCCGGCGCTCTCTCTGGTGGACAGCGGCAGCGAGCAGCGCTGGCGCGCGCCATCGTGCGCCAGCCGCGCGTATTCCTGATGGACGAGCCGCTCTCCAACCTCGACGCCAAGCTGCGCAACACGATGCGCGTCCAGTTGAAGCATGTGCAGCGCCAGCTCAAGATCACCACGGTCTACGTCACCCACGATCAGGTCGAGGCCATGACGCTCGCCGACCGCATCGTCATCATGGACAAGGGCCGTATCCAGCAGCTCGGCACGCCGGACGACATTTACTCGAACCCCGCAAACACCTTCGTTGCCGGGTTCATCGGCTCGCCGCCGATGAACCTCATCAAGGGCGACGTGCGCGGCGGCGTCTTCCACGCGCCGGGCGTGCAGGTGGCGGCGCCTCGGGACCTGGACTCGCAAGGAGTCGTTCTCGGCATCCGGCCCGAGGACGCGACCGTCTGCGACGAGAAGTCGGGACATGTGAAGGGTTTGCTTTACGGTCTCGAGCCGACTGGAGACCAGACGTTCCTGTCAATCCGAACCGATACCGCAATCGTCGAGGTGAAGGCCGATCGCGATTTCCGCCAAGCGCTTGACACGCCGATTTCGGTGCAATTCGATCTTGCCCGCCTCTATCTGTTCGACGCCGCTTCCGGTCAACGCATACACGCCAACTGACGGATCAGTCCCGTGCGCTACGATTACGCTTCCATCGGTTTCTTCACTTTCGACTGCCTCGGCCGGCCGGTCCGCCGCATTCCCGGTCCGACCGAATTCGACTTCCTGGAGGAGATTGCCATCGCGGTATCCGGCGCGGCCGGCGCGGCGGCAATCGTCGCCGCCAAATACGGCATGAAGGTGCTGGCGGTCGGCGGTCTTGGCGCCGACGAGATGGGCGACTGGGTTCAGGCCAAGCTCGCCAAGCACGGCGTCGACACCGGCATGATGCAACGGATCGAAGGCGTCGGCACCTCGTCAAGTATCGTTGCCGTGCAGGACAACGGCCAGCGTCCGGCCATGCACATGCGCGGCGCGACAGGCGCCTTCTACGTCGAGCCGGACCAGTTCGACACGATCCTTGACGCTTCGATCGTCCACATCGGCGGCGCCGGCCTGATGGACCGCATGGACGGCGAACCCACGATCGATTTGTTGACGCGCGCCAAGGCCCGTGGCTGCACGACCACGCTCGATGTCGCATCGGCCCGTAGCGAGGACATGCCGATGATCGCGCGCCTCCTGCCGCATGTCGACTATTTCCTCCCGTCGATCGAAGAAGCGCGCCTGCTCTCGGGATTGACGGACATGCGGAGCGTGGCTCGCTTCCTGCTGGACAAAGGGCTCGGCTGCTGCATCCTGACGCTCGGCGAGAACGGCGCCTATTACAGAAGCCAGGACGGGACGGAGTTCCACATTCCGGCCTTCGAGGTCGACGTCGTATGCACATGCGGCTGCGGCGACGCATTCAACGCGGGCTTCGCCGCTGCGCACAACCGCGGCTTCGATCCCCACAGCGCGGTGACTTTCGCGCAGGCGACCTCGGCGCTGAACGCAACCGGCCTCGGCAGCCAGGCCGGCGTCACGTCGTTTGACCATACGGCGGAATTTGCAGGCAAAACCCGAAGGAAAAGCACCGCGAGCGCCGCGTAGATTGCGTGCGGCCGACGCGCGGCGCCAGAAATTTCGACTTTCCTCCTGGGGCTTGCTGCCGCTTGGACTTTCAAGAGGCGAGTTTGAGCGTCTTGGAGGGCCTCTTCTTTCCGCCGGCCTGGAGCTCGGCTACCGTCGCCATCATGCTGGTCGCCGTCATCTCGTCGGTGATGAGAACCGTAGGGTCGACCAGTCTCATCGCCCCGATCAGCGCGCTGACTTTTTCCGGTCCGCCGGATGCAAGCAGTCGGATGGGGGCTTTGCGCAGCCGGTCGATTCCAACCGACATCACCCTCTCGTTGATCTCATGATCGACCAGCTTGCCCTCGACGTTGAAGAAGTGGAACAGCAGATCGCCGATGGCGCCGGCGGCCACCAACGTATCGTGCTGCTCGTCGGTGAGATATCCGACACGATAGGAAGTCGCCGCCGCGGTGTGCCCGCCGACGCTGAGCAGCACGGCGTCGAGGTCCTCGGCCATTTCGAAGATGCTGTTCAGCCCGCATCTCTCGATAAGCGCGCGCTTGGTCTCGACGCTGTCGACGATCGCCGGCGCCGGCACCAGGAACCCTTCGCCCTGGAACAATTCGGCCAGCTGCCAGGCGAATTCCGCCGGGTTGAAGCGCCGCGCCTGGATGATGCCGCCAAGCAGCGAGTAGACGCGAAATCCGGTCAGCGACTGTCCCCTTATGAAGGGCAATGTGCTGTAAAGCGTTCTGCCCCAGCCGACACCGAGACGCATGTTCGACGTGGCGATCTGGGAAATGTAGTCGCCGGCGGCCGCGGCGATGACGGGGACCGGATCGGCGTTCGGCGACGACAGCGGCGCGACGATCGCCTTGCCGACGCCGAACGTCTCCTCCAGCGCGCGTTCGACCTCGATGGTCTCGGAGACCTTGCCGTTGATCGTGATGTTGACTTCCTTGCGGGCTCGCGCGTCGGCAAGCAGCCTGACAACGGTGACGCGGCCGATGTCCAGTATCGTCGCGATTTCGTTCTGCGTCAGTTGCTCGACATAGTACATCCAGGCCGCCCGCACGCGCACGCGGTCCGCCTGGCTCGAGCCCCTGACGGCTTCCCCGAACAGCATCTCGGGATCTCTGGAAACCCTCTTGCGCTGACGCATATTCGTCTGGACTCCCTCGATCGCATCATCAGACGCGGACGAGATTGTGGATGGGGCGGCGCCGGTGCCATAGCTTTGCGACGGAGATTTGTCTATCATGACACGGCAAGCTCTGGACCATCGAACGGTGCGCCCATGACGTCCTTTCTGCCTCGGGAATTCAAGGTTAAAGTGAAGGAGCGCCTGCGCGACGCGCGTTTCGTCGCGCGCGAAATGCGCTCGCAAACAACCCGCGTCAGCGGGGCGGCAGGGCCGCGTGGCGGCGATCTTCCGCCCACCGTATCCGGGCTCGGCCGCAAGATCGCGGACTTTTCCGACAACGCTTTGCAGACGCTGGAAACCGTCGCGATCGGCTTCCTGTCCTCCGATCCGCAGGCGCATTTCAACGAGGCGCGCGCCTATCCGCTCGACCGGTACACGGGCGCGGCATCCCGGTCGGGCCAGGCGCTGTTCGCGCGCGAAAGCTACTTCGCCGCCAAACAGATTCTGCGTGCGAAGGGCAGCTCAAATCCGCGCGTAAGCGAGCAACTCTTCGCCGCCGCCTACCGTCTTGCAGCAAAGGAATGGAGTTTATCGCGCGCCGGCGCGGATCATTCCAACATTCCATCGCTCGAAGCGGTGGCCCGGGATTGCGCTGCCATGGCGCGCGCCTTAGCCCGTACGCATCCGGTTCTGGCGCCGCGGCACATCGATGCCGAGGCGGATGGCAGGCCGCTCAACGCCGTGACCTACGTCGCCTCGGCGGTCGGACTCGCCACCGCCGTCGCCACCTATCACCGCGATACTCTTTCGCCGGACGACACGGTCTATGCGGGCGTGTGCGCGGCGGTGGACGCCCGCTACGCCGCACTGGAAAAAGCGATGTCCGAGCAGGAACAGCCGGAGCACCTCGCGCGTGCGTTCGCCGAACTCATCGCTCACCTGCCCTGAGCGGGACCGGGCTTTGTCGGAAGCTCAGCGGGAGAACCTTTGCTCTTCCTTTAGGACATATGTACATGACGATGCGTGCCCGCATCGGTTGGCGTTCGGGTTGGCGCAGAGGGAACCGAACAATGGATTTGACAGCAAAGGACGACCTGGCGTCCATACCGGACCTGCGCCACCGGCTGCGCCAGTTGCGCTGGTTCACGACCGCCTTCAAGAACAATGCCGAGTTGATCAGGTCCCGTTTCGGTATTTCCTATCGAATCGACGACAAGCTTCTGAACCAGGTTTTCTTCGACTGGATCGGCGCGGTATCCGCGCAGGACAAGGCGGCCATGGCAGACCGCGAGGACTACATCGCCTATGTCGCCGGACTCGCTCTTCGCGAACTCGTGCGCTTCAAGCCTGCGACCTTCGTTGCGGACGGCGGCTTTGACGATGTCGCCGACGAAGAGACGCTCGAAATCGTGCGTTTCTGGCCGGAAGGCTTTCTCTATACCAATTTCTGCGTTTGCGCGGTCGCCGCCGTTCACGAGCAGGAGTTCGGCGTGTCCCGCGATCTCGACAGGGTGGCGTCCGATCTCCGGACATGGTGGTCGTTCCGCGAGAATGCCGTCGAGGACCCCAACAGCACTATCGCCTTCTTCGACCATTTCCTCGGACTCAAGCCCAACTGGCAATTCCCGACGCTCGCGCGGGAACGATCGGCGATCAAGAAGGTGCTGTCCGGGAATAATCCCGAAAAGCTGCGCATCGCCTGAACGGCGGCGGCGCCCGGAATGCTTCTCCGCCTTGCCCGTCGGATCGGCATCACTTGGCCGAAGTCAACCCGACGGTCACAAATCCGGAACATTCGTCTTGATAAAAATACAGATGTTCAGTAATTGTCGGACGGGCGGGAAATAGCTCCGCAGAGGAGTCCAGCATGACGACCAATGTCGCACCGACCGGGCTTGCCCGAGATCTTTCGGAGCGAGCGAAATCCGGCCGGCCGATCCGGATCGGGCTGATCGGGTCAGGCGAGATGGGCACCGACATCGTCACGCGTGTCGCGCACATGGCTGGAATCGAGATCGGCGCGATCTGCGAGCTCAACATTCCGGCGGCGGCCCGCGCCGTCGACATCGCCTATCAGGAAAAGGGCCACTCCCGCGAAGTCTCGGGCGCCGCGGCGATGAACGCGGCCATCGAGGCCGGCAGGATCGCGCTGACGAACGATGCGGACCTGATCCTGCAAAGCGGTCTTATCGAAGTGGTCATCGACGCCACCGGCGTGCCCTCCGTCGGCGCCGAGATCGGGCTGCGCGCCATGGAACACGGCAAGCACCTAGTCATGATGAACGTCGAAGCCGACGTCACGATCGGCGCCTATCTCAAGAGCGAGGCCGATCGGCTCGGCGTGACTTATTCGCTTGGCGCCGGCGACGAACCGTCGTCCTGCATGGAACTCATCGAGTTCGTTTCGGCCATGGGCCACCCGATCGTGGCCGCCGGCAAGGGCAAGAACAACCCGCTCAACATCGAGGCGGCGCCGCACGACTACGAGGAGGAAGCCGCGCGCCGGCATATGAACGTGCGCATGCTGGTCGAGTTCGTGGACGGCTCCAAGACCATGGTCGAGATGGCCGCGATCGCCAACGCGACGGGTCTTGTCCCGGACAAGCCTGGAATGCACGGTCCGACAGCCACGCTTGGCGAACTGTCCACGGTGCTGGTGCCCGAAAGGGATGGCGGAGTCCTCTCCCGCGTCGGCGTGGTCGACTACACGATCGGCAAGGGCGTCGCGCCCGGCGTTTTCGTGGTGGCCGACATGTCGCATCCACGCGTCTCCGAGCGCATGGAGGACCTGAAGATGGGCAAGGGGCCATACTTCACGTTCCACCGCCCCTATCACCTGACCTCGCTCGAAGTGCCGCTGACCTGCGCGCGCGTCGTGCTTTATGGCAAGGCCGACATGGTGCCGTTGCCGACACCGGTCGCCGAGGTCTGCGCGGTCGCCAAGAAGGACATGAAGTCGGGCGAGAAGCTCGATTCGATCGGCGAGTACTGCTACCGCGCCTGGATCATGACGGCAGCCGAGGCGCGCGCCGTCAAAGCCCTGCCCTGCGGGCTGCTGCAGGGTGGAACGGTCACTGCTCCGATCCGCAAGGGCGACCTCATCACCGCCCTGAACGCTTCGCCCGCGCTGGGATCGCGGATCGCCGAGTTGCGCGCTCGCCAGGACCGGCTGGTCCATGCGATGGAGGACGCCTGACATGGCACGGACTTCCGGCATGCAATCCAGGGCGCCCGAGCGCGCCAACCTGCCCTTCATCTACCGCGAGTACACGCCCGAGCAGCTGCGACAGGCGCTGCACAAGATGTGCCTGATCCGACGGTTCGAGGAGGGCGCCGAAGACAGCTACATGCGCGGCCTGATCCACGGCACGATGCACCTGTCGATCGGTCAGGAAGCGAGCGCCGTCGGCGCCTGCATGCCGCTCGCAGACGACGACCAGATCACATCCACGCACAGAGGCCACGGTCACTGCATCGCCAAGGGCGCGGAAGTTCGGCGCATGTTCGCCGAGTTCTTCGGCAAGACGACTGGATACTGCAAGGGCCGGGGCGGCTCGATGCACATTGCCGATGTGGCAAAAGGCAATCTCGGCGCCAACGGCATCGTCGCCGGCGGCATCCCGATCGCCGTCGGCGCGGCGCTTTCGGCCAGGATGCTGAAGACCGGAAAGGTCGTGATCTCTTTCTTCGGCGACGGCGCCAACAACGAAGGCGGATTCCACGAGGCGCTCAACATGGCTTCCGTTTGGAAGCTTCCGGTCGTCTTCGTCTGCGAGAACAACGGCTATGGCATGTCGACCTCGACGGCGCGCTCCACCGCGGTCAAAAACATCGCCGACCGGGCGGCGGCTTATTCGATGCCGGGCCTGATCGTCAACGGCAACATCCTCTCCGAGGTTGCCGAGGCCGCGCATGCGGCCATCGCGCGGGCGCGGGCCGGCGACGGTCCGACACTGATCGAGTCCAAGACCTACCGTCATCGCGGCCATTCCAAGAGCGACCGCAACCGCTATCGCACCAGGGAAGAGATCGAGGACTGGACGGTAAACCGCGATCCGATCACGCTGTTCGAAAACGAACTGCAAGAGTTCGGCGTGATCGATCGCGACGGCATCAAGGCCGTCCACGATGCCGTCGCAGCCGAGATCGCCGAAGGCATCGAGTACGCCAAGGCAAGTCCGTCGCCCGGCGTCGGAGAGGTCGGTAAGTTCGTCTACACGGATGTCGCCTGATGGATGGGATGCCACGCGAACTGAGCTATGCCCAAGCGATACAGGAGGCCATGGCGATCGCCATGGAGGCCGACGAACGCGTATTCCTGATGGGCGAGGACATCGGGGTATATGGCGGCGCGTTCCAAGTCACGGGCGATCTTGTGGACCGCTTCGGCGCGCACCGGGTGATCGATACGCCGATATCCGAGCTTGGCGGGGCCGGCGTGGCGGTGGGCGCCGCCATGACCGGTCTGCGGCCGATCTTCGAGTTTCAGTTCTCGGATTTCGCAACGCTCGCCATGGAGCAGATCGTCAACCAGGCGGCCAAGATGCGCTTCATGCTTGGGGGCGAGGTTTCGGTGCCTGTCGTCATGCGCTTCCCCGCCGGATCCGGGACAGGCGCGGCGGCGCAGCACAGCCAGAGTTTGGAAGCGTGGTTCGGCCATGTTCCCGGCCTGAAGGTGATCCAGCCGGCGACGCCCTATGATGCCAAAGGCATGCTGCTTGCCGCGATCGACGATCCCGACCCGATCATGATTTTCGAGCACAAGCTGCTCTACAAGATGAAAGGCCCTGTGCCGGAGGGCCACTACACGGTCCCGATCGGCAAGGCGGATGTGCGTCGCACGGGCAAGGATCTGACCATCGTCGCAACCTCGATCATGGTGCACAAGGCGCTTGAGGCCGCCGCTTTGCTCCAAGGCGAAGGCATCGATATCGAGGTCATCGACCTTCGCACCATCCGTCCGATGGACAAGCGGACGGTCATCGACAGCGTCACGAAGACCTCGCGCCTGCTCTGCGTCTACGAGGCGGTCAAGACGCTCGGCATCGGAGCCGAGGTGAGCGCGATGATCGCCGAGAGCGAGGCGTTCGACTATCTCGACGCGCCGATCGTGCGTCTGGGCGGCGCCGAAACGCCGATTCCCTACAATCCCGAGCTTGAGAAGGCCACCGTGCCGCAGGTTCCCGACATCATTGCCGCCGCACGCGACCTCGTGCGAGGGATACGCTAGCCGATGCCGACGGAGGTCATCCTTCCCAAGGTCGACATGGATATGGCCACGGGACAGATTTCGCGATGGTTCGTCGCCGAAGGCGCGACGGTCAGAAAAGGCGACACGCTGTTCGAGATCGAGACCGATAAGGCCGCGATGGAAATCGACGCTCCGGCGAGCGGGATCATCCGCGACATCACGGGCAAGGAACGAGTTGACATCCCGGTCGGACAGGCGGTTGCGTGGATCTACGATGTCGGCGAGGCGGATATTGCGCCCCAGGCAAGGAATACCGCAGTCATCGCCCCGAATGACACAGGCGACGCCGCAAATCGGACTGACGGAGCCCCCCCGCACGTCAATCCGCCTGCCGGGTCAGCCGGCCGCGGCGGCGTAAGCGGCCTTGCCGCCGACATGTCCGCCGCTCGCCAAGACGCGCCGGACGGCGCGGTCCGCGCCACGCCGCTCGCGCGCCGGATGGCCCGGCAAGCCGGCATCGACATAGCGGGCGTCAGCGGTTCCGGCCCGAACCGACGCGTCACGAGGGCGGACGTCGAGGCCCTGGTCAATGCACCGCCCGCCGCCCTGCCGGCGTCCTCGGCAACTCCGGTGGAGGAGGACACGGAGACGACGGTCGCGCCCGTGACCTCTATTCCGAAAGCCTCCGAAGAACCTGAAGGCCGGACGCTCAAGCTCTTCGCGCCGGGCTCTTACGACCTCGTACCGCACAACACGATGCGGCGCACGATCGCGCGTCGGCTCGTCGAGGCCAAAAGTACGATCCCCCACTTCTGTCTGTCGCTTGACTGCGAGATCGATGCCCTGATGTCGCTCAGGACCGAGCTCAACCGGTCGGCTTCGATCCGGAACGGCCAGCCGATCTTCAAACTTTCAGTCAACGACATTGTCATCAAGGCGCTGGCACTGGCGCTGCGCGACGTGCCGGAGGCCAATGTTTCCTGGAGCGAGGCAAATCTCGTCAGGCATCGTCACGTCGATGTCGGCGTCGCGGTGTCCGTCCCCGGTGGCCTGATCACGCCGATCATTCGCGAGGCCGAGAACAAGACGCTCTCGAGTATCTCGAGCGAGATGCACGATCTCGCCGCCCGCGCCAGGGGCAGCAAGTTGAAGGTCGCGGAATACCAGGGCGGCACGACCTCAGTGTCGAACCTCGGAATGTTCGGCATCCGCGATTTTACCGCCATCATCAACCCGCCGCAGGCGACGATACTCGCCGTCGGCGCCGGCGAACCGCGGGCGATCGTGCGAAATGGCGTTTTGTTGGCAGCGACAATCTTGTCGGTCACCTTGTCGGTCGATCATCGAGCGATCGACGGCGCACTGGCCGCGAAACTTCTATCCACGTTCAGAGAATATATTGAACGCCCACTGCAGTTGCTGGTTTAGAATATAGTCACCTCAGCCAGGCGCGCCTTGTTGTTGCCCGCGAGGCCGGACAGTCGGAAGCCGACATCGGCCCAAGCCACGAGGAGATTTTCATGCTTGCGAGAGATCGGGCTGACGACCTGCCAAACTTCGAAGCGATCGCGGCCGAGCGATGAGCCTTCGCGCGCTCGACTCAACCTCCCGGTTATCCTGGACGCGTCTTCTGAGGCGTCCGCGAAACCCGGGCTATTCAGTCATTCGTCCCTTCCTCACGCCGCGCTCCGCGTACTCCTTGCATCCGATTCCCCGCACAGGATGCGGACAGGCCTTCCAAGACCGGGGGCGATTGAGACAAGGGGTTGAATCCCCTCAATACCTCAACTTCGGATACCAGTCCGCCCCCCGCCCATCCGGGGTCAGGTCCAGGATCGACCAGAGCGAGGCGATGTCAGGTGCGTCGCGGGGGTCCTGGCCGGGATCGGCCATCTCGCGCGTCATCCCGCTCGACCAGAACAGCCGGACCTCGCCGCCAGCGCGCTTGAAGACGATGAGCGAGGGATTTTCGCTGCCGTCCTCGTTGATGAGGCCGAGGTCGGCGGCGTAGTCGTCGCCGACGGTCTGGACGAAATCCAGGTCGCGCCAGCCCCGCTCGGTTGCGAAGGCGCGCTGGCGCTCGACGGAACTGCGGCCGAGAATTTTCAGCGCGACCCGCTGCTTGATGTCGGCGGCGTTGCCGTTCACAGCGCCGAGCCAATTGGCGCACATCGGGCACGGGCGGGCGCGCTGCGGGCCGTACATCCAGAAATAGGCGACGAGGGTCGACTTGTCGCCGAACAGGTCGGCCAGGCCGAGATCGGTCCCGTTCTCGTCCCTGAATCGATAGTTTTTGGCGACGACCGGACCGGGCGGCAAGGCCCGGCGCTGCGCGGTCAGCCGCGTCATCTGGCGCCGGAAGTCGATTTCGGCTTGCAAAAGCGCCCGACGGGCGTCGCGGTAGTCCGCGCTTTCGCCTGGAAAGGGCGTCCGGCTTTTGGCGGCCAGATCGGCGGCGGACTGCATGTTCTCGCTGGCCATTAATGCCTCCTCCTGTGTTCGCCGCCGACGCGGGCGTCGGGCGAAAAACGACTCAACCTGGAGAAAAGTTCAACTTGCCTCGCGCATCCCCTCCGCCGCCTGAAGGTCGACGGACACCAACTGGCTGACGCCCTGCTCGGCCATGGTGACGCCGAAGAGGCGGTTCATGCGCGCCATGGTGATGGGATTGTGGGTGATGATGACGAAGCGCGTCTCGGTGGCGCGGGCCATCTCGTCCATCAGGTTGCAGAAGCGCTCGACATTGTGGTCGTCGAGCGGCGCGTCGACCTCGTCGAGCACGCAGATGGGCGCGGGGTTGGTGAGGAAGACGGCGAAGATCAGCGCCATCGCGGTGAGCGCCTGCTCCCCGCCCGACAGCAGCGTCATGGTCTGCGGCTTCTTGCCGGGCGGGCGGGCGAGGATTTCGAGGCCGGCCTCGAGCGGATCGTCCGATTCGATCAGCTGAAGCTCGGCCGTGCCGCCGCCGAAGAGATGGCCGAACAGGCGGCGGAAATGCTCGTTGACCGCCTCGAAGGCGGCGAGCAGCCGCTCGCGGCCCTCGCGGTTGAGCCCGTGGATCGCCTGGCGCAGCTTGCGGATCGCCTCGACGATGTCCTCGCGCTCCGAGACGATCGATTCCAGGCGGTCCGAAAGTTCCTTCTGCTCCGCCTCGGCGCGCAAATTGACCGCGCCCAGGCGCTCGCGGTCGATGCGCAGGCGGTCGAGCGCCCGCTCGATGTCGGCGATGTCGGGAAGGGCCGCATCGGCGGCGAGGCCGGTCAGCTTCAGAACGAGATGCGGCGGCGTGGCCAGCGTCTCCTGGATGCGCGCCTCGATCTCGCGGCGGCGCTCCTCGGCGGCCGTCAGGCGCTCCTCGGCGCGGCCGCGCTCCTCGCGCGAGGCCGCGAGCGCCTGGAGCGCGGCTGCCGCCTGCCGGTCGAATTCACGCTGGCGGTTTTCAGCGGACTGGAGCGCGTCGGAGGCTCGGCTGCGCGCGTCGTCCGCTTTCGAAAGCTCGGAAAGCAGGGCGCGGCGGCGCGCCTCGATGTCGTCCGGCGCATCGGCGATGGCCGCGCGTTCGGCTTCGGTCTCGGCCTGGCGGGCGGCAAGCGACGCGATCTGGGCGGCCGCATCCGCGGCGCGCCGCGACCAGGACCCGCGCTCGGCGGCGATGGCCTCGAGCCGGCGACGACGGGCAGCGGCCTCGCGCTTCAGACCCTCGTGGATCGCGCGGGCGTCGGCCGCGGCAGCCCGGCTGCCCGCGACGAGGCGCGCGGCTTCGTCGAGGCCGGCTTGCAGCGAAGCCGGATCGGGCGCGGCGGCTTCGGCATCGCGCGTGGCCTGCAGCGTCGCCTCGGCTTCGACGAGGTCCGCGCCGAGACGCGCCCGCGCGTCGAGACGCGCAGCGCGCTGGGCCGACAGGTCGCCGGCGGCGCGCTCCGCCCGCGCCAGGGCATCGCGCGCGTCGCCGACAGCCGATTGCGCCTTGCGCCAGGCATCGCGCGCCAGGCGCTCCGCATCGGCCCCGGCGCGCACGGCGGCTTCGGCCGCGGCGAGCGCGTCCTCTGCCTGCCCGGCGGCGGCGGCGGCGGCGCGCGCCTCGCCTTCAAGCACCGCCATGCGGTTCTTCTGCGCCAGGCGAAGCGCGGCGGCCGTCGGCGCATCCGCGCCGGCGACGAAGCCGTCCCAGCGCCAGAGCGCGCCAGAGCGGGTGACGAGCCGCTGACCGGGCGCGAGACGCGCCTGCATGGCCGCGCCCTCGCGATCCTCGACGAGGCCGACCTGCGCCAGGCGGCGGGCAAGCTCGGCCGGCGCGCGGACGACCGAGGCGAGGCTCGGGACGCCGTCCGGCAGGAGGGAATCGCCCTCGGCCGCGCCAGTCATGCCCCAATGCGCCGGCGCGCGCGGGTCGAGCGGGGCGTCGAGATCGCCGCCCAGCGCCGCGCCGAGCGCCACCTCGTAGCCCGGCTCGACCGCGACCTGTTCGAGCACGGCGGCGAACTGGCCGCTGCCGCCGGCGGCGAGCATCCTGCCCAGCGTGCGCGCCTCGACGTCGATGCGCGTCAATTCCGCCCGCGCCGCCTGCACCGGCCGCCGCGCCGCTGCCTCGCGCTGACGCGCCCGCGCGATGGCCGTCTCCGCCTCGACGGCCGCTTGCTCGGCATCCTGCGCGGCGGCAAGGGCGGCTTCGACCAGCGCCTGCTTTTCGGCCGGGTCGGGCAGTGCGCCAACCCGCGCCGCGATGTCGGCAAGGTCGCGCTCGACCGCCGCCATCTGGCGGGCGAGCTTCTCGCGCCGCTCGGCCGCGTCGCGGACGGCGCGCCGGGACTGGCCGATCGCCGCGGCGGCTTCGGCGCGGCGCGCGGTCCAGTCGCCGAGGGCGCCCTCGCTCGATGCAAGACGCGTAGCGGCGGCGTCGTAATCGGCCAGCAGGTCCGCCTCGCGGCCGGGCGCGCCTGTCTCCTCGGCGGTCAACGCCATCTCCTCGTCGGCCAGCCGGGCGAGGCTATCGGCGTCGTCGAGCATCAACTGCCGTTCGCGCGCCATGTCGGCGCCGAATTGCTGCAGGCGGCGGGACAGTTCGCCCTGGCGGGCCTGCAGCCGCGCCGCCTCGTTCTCGAGTTGCGACCTGGCGATCGAGAGCCGCTGGAGCACCGCGCCGGCGGCCGCGGACGCGTCGCGCAGGGCCGGCAGATGATGGGCGCCGACCGCCTGATCCCTTGCAGCCTGAAGCTGGCTCGCTGCGCGTTCGGCCACTCGCATCGTCGCCGCCGACAGCGCCGATTGCGCCTGGCCCTCCTGCGCCTTGGCCGCGCTCCAGCGTAAATGCAGAAGCGTCGCCTCGGCCTTGCGGATATCGGCCGACAGCGCCTTGAAGCGCATCGCGTGGCGCGCCTGGCGCTTCAGGCTCTCGATCTGGCTGGCGAGTTCGGCGACGACATCGTCGAGGCGCTCCAGATTCTGTTCCGTCGCCTTGAGGCGCAAATCGGCCTCGTGGCGGCGCGCGTGCAGGCCCGAAATGCCCGCCGCTTCCTCGAGCAGAGCGCGGCGCGCCTGCGGCTTCGCCTGGATCAGCTCGCCGATACGACCCTGGCCGACCATCGAAGGCGAGCGAGCGCCGGTCGACTGGTCGGCGAACAGGAGCTGCACGTCCTTGGCGCGCGCCTCCCTGCCGTTGATGCGATAGACGGACCCCGCCTCGCGCTCGATGCGGCGCGACACCTGCAATTCGTCGGAATCGTTGAAGGGCGGCGGCGCGGTGCGATCGGCATTGTCGAGGAAGAGCGTGACCTCGGCTGTGTTGCGCGCCGGCCGCGTGCCGGAGCCCGAGAAGATGACATCGTCCATGCCGGACGCGCGCATGTTCCGGTAGGAGCTTTCGCCCATCACCCAGCGCAGCGCCTCGACGAGGTTGGACTTGCCGCAGCCGTTCGGCCCGACGATGCCGGTCAGGCCGCGCTCGATGACGAACTCGCCGGATTCGACGAAGGATTTGAAGCCGAGGAGGCGGAGGCGGTTGAATTTCATGCGCGACGAACTCGACGCGCAGCCAGGCCCCGGCGCAGTAGCGCCGGCCAGCGGGATCGATCAGAGCATCGGGTCGATGATCGCCGACATTTCCGCAATCGTCAGCGCCCCCTTGTACTGCTTGCCGTTGATGAAGAAGGTCGGCGTGGAATCGACCTTGAACTCATCGGTGCCGCGCGCGCGCACCGCCCTGATGTCATCCAGAAGCTTCTGGTCGGTCAAGCAGGACTCGAACTGCTCCTGTGTAAAACCGGCGAGCCTGGAGATCTGCAGAAGCGCGTCCTTGGCGTTGTCGACAGCCGCCCAGACCTGCTGCTGCTTGAACAGCACGTCGACCATCGGAAAATAATTATCCTTCGAGCAGCGCGCCAGCATGAAGCCTGCCTCGGCGCGCGGATCGAAGGGAAACTCGCGGAAGATCATCCGCGCCTTGCCGGCATCGATATACTTCGTCTTCAACTCGGGCAGCGTGGTGGCATGGAAATGCGCGCAGTGCGGGCACGTCATCGAGGCGTATTCGACGATGGTCACCGGCGCGTCGGCCTTGCCCAGGCTCATGTCGGGGAGCGCGCCGGGCTTGAGCAGTTCCGCCATGTCGACCGCGCCGCTGGCCTCCGGGACTTTCGCCGCCGCCGCGCCGACGGATGCGGCCGGCGTCGCGGGCTTGGCCGCATCGGCCGCGGTCTGCGCGTCGCTATCGCTGCAGGCGGCGAGAGCCAGCCCGACCGGCGCTGCCGCCATCAGGGAAAGAGCCGATCGGCGCGACAAAAGACGAATCATTCGAATCACCTGCGAGGAGGAACGAGATTGGGACGCGAAGTCACCAATCGCCAGACTTGGCGCGAATTAAGGCATCGGCGCGTGGCTGCCAAGCGCCGGCTTGCGACAACGCTTCACGATCGTGGGATCGTTCAGCTTTTTCGCGAACCCATGACCGAAGCGCCCAGCCTTTCGAGCGACGCGCGCAGCCCCTCGTCCTCGATGGGACGCAGCCTGCCGGCCAGCGCATCCCTTTCCGGACCGGACAGCGTGCGCGGCGCGACGCGGACCGGCTTTTCGATGAGAGCCATCGGCTTCTGGACGATCCTGATGCGCTCGACCGCATTGAAGCCGAGGAAGCCGTTGACGCGCCCGATCACCGCGCCGGTCTCGTGCTGGAGATGGAGCGCCGCCGCGCCCTCGCAGGCGATAACCAGCGTCGCCGGCTTGAACGGGTCGTCCTCGCTCAGCCGCCGCGGCCATTGCAGTTTCTCAGGGCGCGAACTCCGGGCCAGGCGCGGCCCGACGATCTCCTCCCAGGACTGGATGAGGCCGATCGAGATGCCGGTGCGCTTGCGCAGCATCGGATCGAGCAAAGCCGCCGCGAGATCGCTCACGGGCACCGGATTGCCGAACGACCTTTTCGCCGCCATGGGAATGCTCCATATCCTGCCGGCATGCCAGCCAAAGCCAGCGCCAGCGATGCGCGCCCCTCTAGCACATGCCAGCCCAAATCGCCCTCCCCGATCGCGGCCGGGTTGTTGCGATGGTACGATGCCCATCATCGCGACCTGCCGTGGCGGGTCCGGCCGGCCGATCTCGCGCGCGGCGTCCGGCCCGATCCCTACCGCGTCTGGCTGTCGGAAGTCATGCTGCAGCAGACCACGGTGGAGGCGGTCAAGCCGTTCTTTCACGCCTTCCTCGACAAATGGCCGGATGTCGGCGCGCTGGCGGCGGCCACGCCCGACGACGTGATGCGGGCCTGGGCCGGACTCGGCTATTATTCGCGGGCGCGAAACCTCAAGGCGTGCGCCGACGCGGTCGCCGTCCTGCCCGGCGGTTTCCCGGACGCCGAGGAGGAATTGCGCGCGCTGCCCGGGATCGGCGCCTACACGGCTGCGGCGATCGCGGCCATCGCGTTCGACCGGCCGGCCACCGTCGTCGACGGCAATGTCGAACGGGTCGCGGCGCGTCTGTTCGATATCCGCACGCCCCTGGCGCAGGCCAGGCCCGAGATCCGGAGGCAGGTGGCTTCGTTGGCGCCGGCGTCACGCCCGGGCGATTTCGCGCAGGCGATGATGGACCTCGGCGCGACCATCTGCACGCCCAGGCGGCCGCGCTGCATGCTCTGCCCGCTGCGCGCGGATTGCCTGGGGTTTCGCTCCGGCGACCCCGAAGCGCTGCCGGTGCGCGCGCGCAAGGCCGACAGGCCCAAGCGGACGGGAATCGCCTACGTGGCGGTGCGTGGCGACGGCGCGATGCTGATGCGGACGCGGCCCGACAGAGGCCTGCTCGGCGGCATGACGGAGGCGCCGACGACCGGCTGGGCCAGCCGGGCGGGCGCGACCGAAGCCGACGCGCCGCCCTTCCCGGCCGCCTGGGAGGATTGCGGCGCCATCGCGCATGTCTTCACGCATTTCATGCTGGCCCTCACGGTGATGCGCGCAAAGGTCGGCGATGAGCCCGCCCCGCCCGGCCATCGCTGGGTAGCGGCCGACGCTGTTCCCGACCAGGCTTTGCCGACGGTCATGAAAAAGGCTATCGAAGCCGCCATTCCGGGCGCTACCCGGAAACGGCTTCGATGAAAGGCGCCTGGAAATGGCTATCGGCCCCGACCCCGTCTTCATCCTGCGGCGTTTCCACGAGGCGACGAACGCGCTCGACTACGCCGCACTCGAGGACATGTTCGCGCCGGACGCCGTCTATACGTCCGCGGGCGTTGGCGGCGCGGTCGAGGGACGCGAGGCGATCATGGCCGCGTTCCGCGCCTATTTCGAGGAATATCCGGACCAGGTCGCGGAAGACATTTCGCTCGATGCGCTATCGCCCGTCTCCGCGCGCTCGGTCTGGCGGTTGGAAAGGACCAGCACGAGGACCGGGCAATGGCGCGAGCGCCATGGCGCCGAGACGATCACGGTCGATGCGGAGGGCAAGATCGTCAGGGTCGACGTCGAGGGCTGAGGTTTCCGGCCTTTGGCAAGCGGGCGCGGCGGTCGGCCAATCAGGCCCCCGCCCGCTCCATGCCGAGCCTTGCGATGCGGCGCAGTTCGTCGATCGCGGTGAGGCCGCCATTGCGCTCGTAGTGCCAGAAGGTCCAGCCATTGCAGGCGTCGAGCCCCTGCACCTCCGCGCCGATGCGGTGGATCGAGCCGACGCGGTCGCCGGCCGCCACCGTGCCGTCGGCGCGCACCTTGGCCACCCAGCGCCGGCGCGAATCGTAGAGATAGGCGCCGGGCCTGAGGATGCCCGCGTCGAGCAGGCTGACGAAAGCGACGCGCGGCTCCGAACGCTTGTTGGTCAGCGCCGAAAGATCGGCGTGGTCGAGCGGAACGACGGCGTCGATGCGCTCCATAGCGGCGTCGATGTAGGCCTGCTCGCGCTCGACGCCGACGAAATGCCGGCCAAGCCGCTTGGCGACCGCGCCCGTGGTGCCCGACCCGAAGAACGGATCGACGACGATGTCGCCGGGCTTGGTGGAGGCGAGCATGATGCGAGCGAGCAGCGCCTCCGGCTTCTGCGTCGGGTGGAGCTTGTTGCCGGCCTCGTCCTTCAGCCTTTCGTTGCCGGTGCAGATCGGGAACAGCCAGTCGGAGCGCATCTGGATGTCGTCGTTGGCCGCCTTCAGAGCGTCGTAGTTGAAGGTGTAGCCCT
Organism: uncultured Rhizobiaceae bacterium; assembly: GCA_964244725.1. Taxonomy (GTDB): domain Bacteria; phylum Pseudomonadota; class Alphaproteobacteria; order Rhizobiales; family Rhizobiaceae; genus Kumtagia. The sequence goes on along the minus strand of CAXTJQ010000017.1, from coordinate 19,261 downwards.
TGGCGCCCGCGTCGCGCGTGGCCCAGATCAGGGTCTCGTGCGCGTTCTGGAAGCGGCGGCCGCGGAAATTCGGCATCGGGTTGGTCTTGCGCCAGACCACGTCGTTGAGGATCCAGAAGCCCAGGTCCTGCATGGTCGAGCCGACGCGGAAGATGTTGTGGTAGGATCCGATCACCCAGATGGTGCCGTTGGGCTTCAACACCCGGCGCGCGGCGAGCAGCCAGGCGCGGGTGAAGGCGTCGTAGGCGGCAAAGCTGTCGAACTGGTCCCAGTGGTCGTCGACGGCGTCGACCTTCGACTGGTCGGGCCGGCGCAGGTCGCCGTTGAGCTGGAGATTGTAGGGCGGATCGGCGAAGATCGCGTCGACCGACTTTTCTGGCAGGCGCTCGAGCGCGGCGACGCAGTCGCCCTTCATGACCGTGTCGAGCCAGGACGGCGTGTTCGCCGCGACGATTTCCGCCGACGCCGTCTGCAACGCATGCATGCTCATACCCCGATACGCCTGACTGTTTACTGTCGGTTATGGTTACCTTTTCACGTAAATTTTTAATGAAGCGCGGGCCGGAATTTGCCGATGCGGCCCGGCCGGTGTATGCGCGTCGAAACCCTCCCCACAGCCTTGATCGGAACGTCATGCCAGATCCGGACCTCGTCATCTTCGATTTCGACGGCACGCTCGTCGATTCAGAGATCATCGCCGCCCGCATCGAGGCGGACCTGCTGATCAAGGCCGGCTGCCCGATTACCAAGGAGGACCTCAGCGAGCGCTATGCCGGCCTGACCTTCAAGGACATCCTGCTGCGCGTGGAAAAAGACTATCAGGTTCCGCTGCAGGCCACGCTGATCGGCGAGGCCGAGACGCTGGTCGACCGCGCGCTGCGGGCGCAGGCGCAGCCGATCGAGGGCGCGCGGGGCGCGGTCGCCTCGGTCAAATCGCAGAAATGCATCTGCTCGAACTCGCGCAGCGAGCGCATCGGTTTCATGCTGGAGACGACAGGGCTCGACGGGTTCTTCGGCAAGGACAGCATATTCTCGGCCCTGTCGACGCCGAGCGGCAAGCCCAAGCCCGCGCCGGACGTGTTCCTGCAGGCCGCCGAACATTTCAAGGCCGATCCAGCCAAGACCTTCGTCATCGAGGATTCGGTGCACGGGGTCCACGGAGCGAAGGCGGCCGGGATGCGCGTGATCGGCTTCACCGGCGCGGCCCATTCCTATCCAGGCCATTCCGATGCGCTGAGCGACGCCGGCGCCGAGACCGTCATCCATCGCTGGGCCGATTTCCCCGCCGTGCTCGACGCGCTGATGGAATGGTCCGACGCCTGAGGGTCAGCGCCGCCATCACTCGGCGGCGGCGGTCTTCTTGTCCTTCTTGCCCTTCTTGTCCGGCGAGTCGTCGTAGCCGGCGAAGATCTGGATGTCGCGCTGGGTCGGGTCGGGGATGCTGATGTTGGGATCGTTGAAGACGAACTGGCTCGCCTGCGCCGAATCGCCGACGGCGAGCTGGTATTTGTGCAGCTCCGAGTAAAGCACGGTCGAACCCTGGATCATGACGATGCGGATCGGCATGGTGATGTTGCCGGGCGCGCCCGCCGGCCCGGGCACGACCTTGCCCGCGACCGCCACGGTGATCGAAAGGGTTCCGTTGTCGCGCTTGCAGCTGCGGGTCACGTCGGTGATCGCCGCCTGGTAGAGAAGCTTCGCGGGATCGTCCTGGCCGCCCTTGGCGTAGCTGTTGAAGTAGGCTGTCCCCTCGCGCAGGCTGACGCGCGGACAGAAGCCGATCAGGTCGCTTTCCTTGACCTTTTCGGTCGGCGGCTTGAGCTGGTCCTTGGCCTTGTCAGGACCGAGAACGCCGGCGGCGTCGTCGGACTGACAGCCGGCTGCGGCCAGGATAAAGCCGGACACGGTCAATCGATGCAAAAAGCGGCTGTACGTCACGCGTCATTCCCTCTGTCGCGCTTTCCTTTGGCAAAGCAGTTGCCCTATAGCAACCGCGCGTCCGAAATGCGACCGGGCGGATGGCGATATGCACAAAGCAAGGCGCCGCCGCCCCGGCGCGAGGAGCCATAGCCGATGAACTATATCAGCACGCGCGGCAGCGCGCCGCGCCTCGGCTTCTCCGAGGCGGTGCTTTCGGGCCTCGCGCGCGACGGCGGGCTCTACGTTCCCGAAACCTGGCCGCAATTTTCGCATGCCGAGATCTGCGCGCTGCGCGGCCTGCCCTATGCCGATGTGGCGATCGCGCTGCTGACGCCGTTCCTCGGCGGCGAGATCGAGCGGAAAAGCTTCGAGGCGATCGTGCGCGCCGCCTACGCCACCTTCCGGCACGACGCGGTCTGTCCGCTGGCGCAGGCCAACCAGAACACCTTCATCCTCGAGCTTTTCCACGGCCCGACGCTCGCGTTCAAGGATGTGGCGATGCAGCTCATCGGGCGGCTGATGGACCATATCCTGGAGGCGCGCGGCGAGCGCGCGACGATCGTCGCAGCGACATCCGGCGACACCGGAGGCGCGGCGGTCGACGCCTTCGCCGGCCGCGAACGCACCGACATCTTCGTGCTGTTTCCACGCGGCAAGGTGTCAGCCGTTCAGCAGCGCCAGATGACCGCCTCGACGGCCGCCAACGTCCACGCGCTCGCCATCGAGGGCAATTTCGACGACTGCCAGGCGCTGGTGAAGGCGATGTTCAACCACCACACGTTCCGCGATTCGGTCGCGCTGTCGGGGGTCAACTCGATCAACTGGGCGCGGATCATGGCCCAGATCGTCTATTATTTCACCGCCGCGCTGGCGCTCGGATCGCCCGACCGGCCGGTCTCGTTCACCGTGCCGACCGGCAATTTTGGCGATATCTTCGCGGCCTACGCGGCGATGCGGATGGGCCTTCCGGTCGACCGGCTGGTCGTGGCGACCAACGACAACGACATTCTGGCCCGCACGCTCGAGACCGGAGAATACCGCATGCGCGGCGTGGTCGAGACGACCTCGCCGTCGATGGACATCCAGGTTTCGTCGAACTTCGAGCGGCTGCTGTTCGAGGCCTCGGGGCGCGACAGCGGCGCGGTGATCCGCGCCATGAACGGCCTCGCGCAGTCCGGCGGCTTCACGATCGAAGCGCCGACGCTGGCAAACATCCGCGCCACTTTCGACGCCGGGCGCTGCGCCATGGAGGAAACCGACCGCACGATCAGGACGATGCTCGAACGCAACGGCGCCCTGCTCGATCCGCACAGCGCGACGGCGGCGCATGTGGCGGCTGCGCATCCCGGCCGCAGCCCGATGGTCGTGCTCGCCACCGCCCATCCGGCGAAGTTTCCGGACGCCGTTCACGCCGCATGCGGGGTGAGGCCTGAGCTTCCGCCGCGGCTGGCCGGGCTGATGCGGGCGGAGGAGAAATTCACGGTACTTCCATCCGACATCAAAATGGTGGAATATCATCTGAGCCGGCACGCTCGCGCCGCGCGCCAGGGAGTGTAACCTACATGGGTGTTGAAGTGAGCCGTTTGTCGAACGGCTTGACGGTGGCTACCGAAAATCTCCCCAGCATCGAGACGACGGCCCTCGGGGTCTGGGTCAAGTCGGGCGCGCGCAACGAGCGCGACGAAGAGCACGGCATGGCGCACCTGCTCGAGCACATGGCCTTCAAGGGCACGGGCGGCCGCAGCGCCTTCCAGATCGCCTCCGAGATCGAGAATGTCGGCGGCGAGATCAACGCGGCCACGAGCGTCGAGACCACCTCCTTCTATGCCCGCGTGCTGTCCGCGGACGTTCCGCTGGCCGTGGACATCCTGGCGGACATCCTGCAGGACTCGACCTTCGATCCCGACGAACTCGAACGCGAGCAGCACGTCATCCTGCAGGAGATCGGCGCGGCGCACGACACGCCGGACGACGTCGTCTTCGACCGCTTCACCGAGACCGCCTACAGCAACCAGACGATCGGCCGCTCGATCCTCGGCACGCCGGAGACGGTCAAATCCTTCACCTCGCGGCAACTGCACGACTTCATGGAGCGGCAATACGGCGCCGAGGACATGGTTGTGGTGGCGGCCGGCGAGGTCGACCACGACGCCTTCGTGCGCGAAGTGGAAGACAAGCTCGGCGCGTTCCGGACCAAGGCCAGCGGCGTGACGCCGCAGCAGGCGATCTATGCCGGCGGCGATTACCGCGAGGTGCGCGACCTGATGGACGCGCAGATCATCCTCGGCTTCGAGGGCAGAGCCTACCACGTCCGCGACTTCTACGCCTCGCAGGTGCTGTCGATGATTCTCGGCGGCGGCATGTCGTCGCGTCTGTTCCAGGAAATCCGCGAGAAGCGCGGGCTCTGCTACTCGGTCTACGCGTTCCACTGGGGCTTTTCGGACACCGGCATCTTCGGCGTCCACGCCGCGACAGGACAGAGCGACATCGCAGAACTGGTGCCGGTCATCATCGAGGAGCTGCGCCGCGCCGGCGAGGCGATCGAACAGTCCGAACTGGACCGCGCCCGCGCGCAGTATCGCGCCGGGCTCATCATGTCGAGCGAAAGCGCGTCGAGCCGCGCCTCGCAGGTCGCGCGGCAATTGCTGCTGTTCGGGCGTCCGATCGACAAGGACGAGCTGATGGGCAGGCTCTCGGCTCTGACCATCGAAAGGCTGACCGACCTTTCGGGCCGGATGTTCGCGAGCCGGGCGACGGTCACCGGCGTCGGTCCGGTCGACGTATTGGCATCCTACGAGGCGATCTCGGACGCGCTCGCCGACGTCACGGTCCCGGCCAAGCGCAAGCGCGCGGTCTGACGTTCCGCGACGGATGATCGCGCTGCCGTTCTTCCGCCGCGAGTCTCCGGCGCTCAGAAGCGAACGCGTCTTCCTGCGCATGCCGCTCAGCGGCGACTACCACGAATGGGCGGCGCTGCGCGCCGAAAGCCGCGCCTTTCTCGAACCGTGGGAGCCGCGCTGGACATCCGACGAGCTCGACTGGCCCGCCTGGCGCCAGCGGCTCGCCCGCTACCGCGAAGACCATGCGCACGGCAGCGGCGCGTCGTTCTTCATCTTCGAGGCTCCGACCGGCCGGCTGATCGGCGGAATCACGGTGGGAAACATCCGATACGGCGTCGCGCAGACCGGGCAGATCGGGTACTGGATCGGACAACGCCACGCAGGCAAGGGTTATATGTACGAGGCGCTCCGCCTGACCGCGCGACATGCGTTCCAGACGCTGCGCTTGCACCGGCTGGAAGCGGCCTGTATCCCGGGCAACGAACGGTCGATCGGGGTGCTTGAAAAAGCCGGATTCCAGCGCGAAGGACTGCTTCGCTCCTACCTCAGGATCAACGGGGTCTGGCACGACCATTTCCTCTACGCCCAGATCGCCGACGATCCGGGCGCCGCCAGCGCGAAGGATCGATAGAGAGTTGACCCTGCCCCGGCGCACAGGTTCCTTCTTCGCCCTTGTGCTCGCGCTCGCGCTCAGCGCGTTCGGCGCCACACCCGGCCTCGCCATCGAGCCGATCAAGATCTCGCGCGACGACGTGGCGCTGGATCTGTCAGGCGCGGTCCAGATATCGCGAAACCAGGGCGAGAACTTCCAGGTTTCCACGGCGCCCGGCCCCGACGGGATCGTGCGCCGGATCGAGGTCGAGGCCAACGACAAGACCTCGAGCGGCGACTGGGCGGTGTTCGCGCTCGCCAACACGACCGACGAGCAGATCGACCGGCTGATCGTCGCCCCGCATTTCCGGCTGGTGAATTCCGGGCTATTCTGGCCCGATCTCGGGTCGAGCCGGATCGCGGCGATCACGCCCAGCGAAGGCTTCGCCCTCGACCGCGCGCCGAGCAGCGACGCCGACGTCTTCCAGGTGACGCTCGACCCGGGCGCCGTCGTCACCTTCATCGCCGAGCTGTCCTCGCCGCGGCTGCCGCAGGTCTATCTGTGGGCGCCGGGGGCCTACAAGGATTCGGTCAATTCCTACACGCTGTTCCGCGGCATCGTGATCGGCATCGCCGGCCTGCTGGCGCTGTTCATGACCATCCTGTTCGTGGTCAAGGGGACGTCGATGTTCCCGGCGACGGCGGCGCTGTCTTGGGCGGTGCTCGCCTATATCTGCGTCGATTTCGGATTCCTCAACGAGGTGATCGAGATCACGCCGGTCAACCAGCAGATCTGGCGCGCCGGGACCGAGGTGGCGCTGGCGGCGACGCTCGTGGTGTTCCTGTTCGCCTACCTCAACCTGAACCGCTGGCACGGGCATTTCAGCTATGGCGTGCTGGTGTGGATCGTCGCGCTGGGCGCCATGGCCGGCGTGGCCGTGGTCGATCCGGCGGTCGCGGCCGGCACCGCGCGGATGTCGTTCGCGGCGACGGCCGTGGTCGGGCTCTGCCTGATCGTGTTCCTCGGCTGGCGCAGCTACGACCGGGCGATCATGCTGGTGCCGAGCTGGGTGATGGTGCTGGCCTGGCTGACCGCGTCGTGGATGGCGATCACCGGCATCCTCAACAACGACATCATCCAGCCGGCGCTCGGCGGCGGGCTGATCCTGATCGTGCTGCTGATCGGCTTCACCGTCATCCAGCACGCGTTCGCCGGCGGCGCGCTGCACCAGGGCATGTTCAGCGATCTCGAACGCCAGGCGCTGGCGGTCGCGGGTTCGGGCGACACGGTCTGGGACTGGGACGTGCTGCGCGACCGCGTCACGACGCGGCCCGACGTCAGCGTCCAGCTCGGCCTGGCGTCCAACAGCCTGGGCGGACCGGCGCGCAACTGGCTGCCGATCCTGCATGCCGACGACCGCGACTCGTTCAGGACGACGCTCGACGTGGTGCTGGAGCATCGGCGCGGGCGCGTCTCGCAAAGCTTCCGGCTGCGCGGAGCCGACGGGCACTACCACTGGTTCTCGCTGAGGGCGCGGCCGGTCGTGGGCTCGGACGGCGAAGTCATCCGCTGCGTCGGCACGCTGATCGACGTGACCGAACAGAAGAAATCCGAGGAGCGGCTGCTGCACGACGCCGTCCACGACAATTTGACCGGCCTGCCCAACCGCGAACTGTTCATGACGCGGCTGGAGGCGGTCGTGTCGATCGCGCGGACCGAGGAGAAGATCCGTCCCTCGGTGCTGGTCATCGACATCGACCGCTTCAAGCAGGTCAACCAGGGCCTCGGCATCTCGGCCGGCGACACGATCCTGCTGACCGTCGCGCGCCGCCTGCACCGCTTGCTCAAGCCGCAGGACGCGCTGTCGCGCTTCTCGGGCGACCAGTTCGCCTTCATGGTGCTGTCGGAACAGGACCCCGCCAAGATCGCGGCGTTCTGCGACGCGATCAAGGCCGCGATCCGCGCGCCGATCAACTTCGCCAAGCGCGAGATCGTGCTCACCGCTTCCGTCGGCCTCGTCACCTGGATCTCGGTGCAGGGCACGGCCGCCGAGATGGTCAAGGACGCCGAACTCGCCATGCAGCAGGCAAAGCGTTTCGGCGGCGACCGGATCGAGCCGTTCCGGCCGGCGTTCCGGTCGATCGGCACGGATCGGCTGCAGATCGAGTCCGACCTGCACCGGGCGATCGAACGCAAGGAACTGACGCTGGCCTATCAGCCGATCATCCGGCTCGAGGACCGGTCCATCGCCGGATTCGAGGCGCTGCTGCGCTGGGAGCATCCGCGCCGCGGCTCGATCCCGCCCTCCGATTTCATTCCCGTGGCCGAGACGACCGGGCTGATCGTCCAGTTCGGGCTGTTTTCGATGCAGCAGGCCGCCGACGACCTCGCGGCGTGGCAGAAGCAGATCAACGACACGCCGCTGTCGATTTCGGTCAACCTGTCCAGCCGCCAGCTATTGCGGCGCGACCTCGTCAGCGACGTGAAATCCGTCGTCGCGCGGGCCGGCATCAAGCCGCGCTGCTTTCGCCTCGAACTGACCGAATCGCTGGTGATGGACAATCCGGAGCAGAGCGCTCATGTGCTCGGCAAGCTGCGCAAGCTCGGCATCGGCCTGTCGATCGACGATTTCGGGACCGGCTATTCGTCGCTGTCCTATCTCACGCGCTTTCCCTTCGACACGATCAAGATCGACAAGAGCTTCCTGGACGACACCTCGTCGAAGCGCAGCGTGCTGCTCAAGTCGATGGTCAGCATGGCGCATGACCTCGGCATGTCGGTCGTGGCCGAGGGCATTTCCGACGAGCGCGATGCGCTCGAATTGCGGCAGATGGGCTGCGAATTCGTGCAGAGCTTCATGTTCGGCCAGCCGATGAACGCGCAATCGGCGCTCAGGCTGCTAAAGGACCAGTATCCGCTCGCTCAGGCGTGACCGGCGACGGCGCTGAGGCGGGCGAGATCGATCCCGATCGTGGCCAGGACGCGATCGTATTTGCGATCGATGTCGGCGTCGAACAGCAGGTCCGGCATCCCCGGACAGGTCAGCCAGCCATTGTCGACGATCTCGCGTTCGAGCTGGCCGGCGCCCCAGCCGGCATAGCCCAGCGCCATCAGCGCCTTGCGCGGCCCGCGGCCCTTCGAGATGGCGCGCAGGATGTCGATGGTGGCGGTCAGGCAGATGTCGCTCGACACGGCAAGCGACGACTCGACCCGGTAGTCGCCGCTGTGCAGGACGAAACCGCGGCTGCGCTCGACCGGCCCGCCATTGCGCACGACGATATTGCGGGCCGACTCCGGCAGACGGATCGCCTCCTTTTCCTCGACGATGCCGAGCTGAACCAACAGGCCGGGAAAATCCATCTGCTGAACCTGGTTGATGACGAGGCCCATCGCCCCCTCCTCGCTGTGGGAGCAGATGTAGACGACGGTGCGCGTGAAGCGATCGTCCTTCATGCCCGGCATTGCGAGCAGGAATTGCCCGTCGAGAAAGCCGCGCTTGCCGGTTCGCGCCTTGTGCCGCAATGGGTCCATAGGCCGAAGCTAACTTCTTTCGGACGGTCACGAAAGACCGCGCCTCACGCAAAAATGACGGAGACGGGCCGGTGCGACGTTGCAAAACGCCGCAATCGCCTGGCAAAGCAGGTCGACCGTACAACCAGCGTGACCCAGCGATGACCCTTTGCCGGACGATTGCCGCAAGCCTGATCGTCCTCGCGGCGGCGAGCGCGACCGGCCATGCCGCGTCGAGCGCCTGGATCGAGGCGGCGGGCGGGCGCGTCCGGCTGGTGACGGACAGCCGACCGGACGCAGGGGGATCGCTTTCGGGCATGCTGGACATAGAATTGAAGCCCGGGTGGAAGACCTACTGGCGCGATCCCGGCGACGCCGGGGTCCCGCCGAGCGTCGACGTGTCGAAGAGCCCGGGCCTGACCGGGGCGACGCTTGAGTTTCCCGCGCCGCGGCGCCATGACGAAGGCGATTTCACCTGGGCGGGGTATAGCAGCTCGGTGGCGCTGCCGATCCGGTTCCAGACCCGGGATGCGGCCGTTGCGGCCCCGGTCATCAGCGCCGATGTCTTTCTCGGCGTCTGCGAGGACATCTGCGTGCCGGTGCAGGCGACCTTGGTCGTCGACCCGTCGCGGGACGCCGACGAGGAGGCCGACCGCGCGGCCGTCGCAGCCGCCTTCGCGGCATTGCCGGCGCGGGCCGGACCCGGGTTCCGGGTCGCCAAGACCAGCCTGAAAGGCGATGTCGCGCGTTTCGAGATCGAATTGCCTGTCGGCATGAAGGCGGTGGATTTGTTCATCGCCGGCGACGAGGGTTACGCGTTCCGGACGCCGAGGCAGGTCGAGACGGACGGCAAGACCCTCTTCGAGGTCGGGGCGACGCGGCCGGAGGCGAAGCCGGCGGGCGGGGCGCTGCACTATACGCTGGTCGGCGACACGGGCGCGGTCAGCGGCGCGATCCCGTATTTCTGAGCATGGCAGCCGCCCGTTTCGCGGGAGCGTCTGATTTCCCTTGAACAGATGCGGGCGCAGCGCGTAAGCGAAGCGGATCATTCCGACCGCTGCAACGAGGCACAAGATGACAATCTCCGTGGGCGAGGCCCTTCCAGAGGCGAGCTTCAAAGCGGTCGCGGCCGATGGCGCGACGACGCTGTCCACCGCCGAGCTTTTCGCGGGCAAGAAGGTCGTGCTGTTCGGCGTTCCGGGCGCGTTCACGCCGACCTGCAGCAACAACCACCTGCCCGGCTATCTGGAGAATCGCGACGCGATCATGGCGCGCGGCGTCGACACGATCGCGGTGATCGCGGTCAACGACCAGCATGTGATGAAGGCATGGGCGAATTTCACCGGGGGAGAAGGCAAGCTGATGTTCCTCGCCGACGGCAATGGCGATTTCATCCGCGCCATCGGGCTCGACATGGACCTCAGCGCCGGCGGACTCGGCATCCGCTCGAAGCGGTTCTCGATGATCGTCGACGACGGCAAGGTGACCGCGCTCAACATCGAGGACTCGCCCGGCCAGGCGGTCGAATCCGGCGCGGCCAAGCTGCTCGAGCAGCTCTGAGCCAGGATGCTCGATGTTTTCTGGCGCGCCGCCATGGTCGGCATCGGCGGCACGATCCTGATGGACATCTGGGCGATCGCGCTCAACAAGGCGTTCGGGCTCGGCCTGCCGAACTGGGGCCTGGTCGGCCGGTGGACCTGGCATCTGCGAAGCGGCAAGGTTTTTCACGACGCGATCGGCGATGCGGCGCCGCATGCCAACGAGGTCGCGCTCGGCTGGGCGTTCCACTACCTGGTCGGCGCCGTCTACGGCGTGCTTCTGGTCGCGCTCGCGGGTCCGGGATGGCTCGCCGCGCCGACCTTCCCGCCGGCGTTGATCCTCGGCATCGCGACGGTCGGCGCGGGCTGGTTCCTGCTGGCGCCGGGCATGGGAGCGGGCTGGGCGGCGTCGAAGACGCCCAATCCGACGAAGTCGCGCGCGCTCAATCTCCTCGCGCACACCGTCTTCGCGATCGGCATGTACGCGACGGCTCTGCTGATCCGCTGAGGGATGCTCGCGATCAGTAGCTCTGGGTCGAGCGGCGTGTCCTGCGGGCCGCGACTTTCTTGATGGGCGCAGCTTGCGGCCGCGTTGCGGGATCGGGCGAACGCCGGGTCGGCTTGAACGGCGCCATGCCCAATCGCGCCAGTTCGTCCGCGCGCTCGTTCTCGGCATGGCCGGCGTGGCCCTTGACCCAGTGCCAGGTGATCTTGTGGTCGCGGGCGGCCGCGTCGAGCTGCTGCCAGAGCTCGGCGTTCTTGACCGGTTGTTTCGCGGCCGTCTTCCAGCCGTTGCGCTTCCAGCCATGGATCCAGCTCGAAATGCCGTCGCGGACATAGTTGCTGTCGGTGTAGAGGTCGACGGTGCATGGCCGCTTGAGCGCGTTCAGCCCGGCGATGGCGGCCATCAGCTCCATGCGGTTGTTGGTGGTGTCGGCCTCGCCGCCGGACAATTCGCGCGTGGTGTCGCCGAAGCGCAGGATCGCGCCCCAGCCGCCAGGCCCCGGATTGCCCGAACACGCGCCGTCCGTGAACATCGCGACGCTCTTCATCGCTGCAACCCATAGTCCGCGGCCGATCCGATGGCGCGGTGGAAGCGCAGGCGGCGGATGTACTCGTGCGGGTCGCGCTTCTGCACCAGCGCGCCGTCGGGGATGGTCAGCCAGTCATAGAGCCGCGTCAGCATGAAGCGCAGCGCCGAACCGCGCGCCAGCACCGGCAGCGCATCGACCTCGGCGTCATCGAGCGGGCGCACCGAGGCGTAGCCGGACAGGAGCGCCGCGCCCTTGGCGACATTGTAGGCGTCGTCCTTCTCGAAGCACCAGGCGTTCAGGCAGGTGGCGAGATCGTAGGCGTAGAAATCGTTGCAGGCGAAGTAGAAGTCGATCAGGCCCGACACATTCGGCCCGAGGAAGAAGACGTTGTCTGGGAACAGGTCGGCATGGATGATTCCGGACGGCAGGGCATGCGGCCAGAGCGCGGCCAATCGCTCGAAATCGCGGTCGACTTCCGCCACGAGGCCCGGCTCGACCGCATCGGCGCCATCGCGCGCGCCGGCCCAGAGCGTGCGCCAGCCGTCGATGCGCAGCGCGTTGGGCCGCCTCATCGGAAAATCGGCGCCCGCCAGATGCAGTGCGGCCAGCGCCTTGCCGACCTCGCGGCACTGCCCGGCCGTCGGCTCGCGCATCCACATGCCTTCGAGAAAGGTGACGATTGCCGCGGCGCGGCCGGCGAGCGTCCCGATGACCGCGCCGTCGCGGCGGCGCACGGGCAGCGGGCAGTTGATGCCCTTGCCGGCGAGATGCTCCATGAGGCCGAGGAAAAACGGCAGGTCCTCCCTCTCGACGCGCTTTTCGTAAAGCGTCAGGATGAAGGAGCCTTGCGTCGTCCGCAGCAGGTAGTTGGAGTTCTCCGAGCCCTCGGCGATGCCCTTGTAGGCGCGCAATTCGCCGATATGGTAATTCCCGACAAAGGCTTCGAGCTCGCTTTCCGACACGTCCGTATAGACCGCCATCAGCCGTTCCCGTTCACGAAGGCCATGTCGGCGGCGGTCAGCTCCACGTCGCGCAGGACGCGCATGACCGGAAAATTCTCGAGTTCGGTCGCGGTGACCGCGAGGTCGAGCGTCACGTCGAAACGGGCGCGGAACGCGTCGACGATCTCGTCGACGATGATCTCTGGCGCCGACGCGCCGGCCGACAGGCCGAGCGTGCCGATGCCGCCGATTTCGTCCCACGGAATCTCCGATGCGCGCTGCACCAGCAGGGAGCGCGCCGCCCCCGCCCGCTCCGCCACCTCGACCAGACGCCGGGAATTGGACGAATTCGGCGCGCCGACCACGAGGAACAGATCGGCGCCCGGCGCGGTCGCCTTAACGGCATCCTGCCGGTTGGTGGTGGCGTAGCAGATCGATTCGGCGGCGGGCGCCTGGATCGCCGGAAAACGATCAGAGAGCGCGCGGATCAGCCCCGCCGTGTCCTCCACCGATAAGGTCGTCTGCGTGACGAAGCCCAGCGCCAACGCATCCAGCGGCGCGAAGCGGGCGACGTCGTCCTCGGTCTCGATCAGCGTGACCGCGCCCTCCGGCAACTGCCCCATGGTGCCGATCACCTCCGGATGCCCGGCATGGCCGATCAGCAGGACATGGCGGCCGAGGCGCTGGTGGCGCATCGCCTGCTTGTGGACCTTCGACACCAGCGGGCACGTCGCGTCGAGGTAGAAGAGGTTGCGCGCGACCGCGTCGGCGGGGACGGATTTCGGCACGCCGTGGGCCGAGAACACCACCGGCGACGCGCGATGCTCCAGTGGGATTTCGCTCAGTTCCTCGATGAAGACCGCGCCGAGATTTTCAAGACCTTCGACGACGTAGCGATTGTGGACGATCTCATGGCGGACATAGACCGGCGCGCCGTATTTCTTCAACGCCAGCACGACGATCTGGATCGCGCGATCGACGCCGGCGCAGAAGCCGCGCGGCTGGCAGAGGCGGATCGTCAGGGGTGGTTTGATAGTCGTGTGAAGCATGGCGTCGACTTGGCGTTTGACGCCGCACCCTGTCAAGAGGATGTAGTTCTTTGAAAGGTGACCCTGAGCGATTAAGGAATTCTCAGCGCGCTAGTACTTATCCCAGGTCAAACCAGTCCAAGGTCAATTAAACGATGCCGTCCCACTAGCCTTTCGATAATCGATCCGTGGGAAGCGGCTAGGCGAAAAAACTCGAGCTGAGGGTCTGTGGAAGCGATCAGTTCGGCCATACCGGCCTTTACCAGATCGCGCGAAACACCATTTTCAATTATTGCCGTGACCCCCTCGTACTCAAACGCGCGGGGTAGCCGAACGCCGCTGGAGAACTGAAGTCTTGATGCCGATGCACATGCCATAAGTGCGTATGCGCTTCTTAGAGTCGGTTGCCGAGGTTTGGGGTGCGGAGTTGTAGGAAGTATCTTCGTGATCTGCCTGATGGGTTTTATTGGGACGCTATCAACAGGCCCAATGCTTCGCAGGAACCTGTTTAGCGTGGATCTGTCAGGATTATTCTCTGGCTCTCCCGATAGAGTGGCTGCATGGCGTTCGAGGCTGAATGGGGCGGCGCCAGAAAGATTGCCAATACCGCCTGCCAAGTTTGTGAGTGGCCCACCCTCGTGAAGCCGCCTGAATTTCAGAATCAGATCAGCCTCTCTCGCAAGGCAATCCTGCTGGCGGTCGGGATCAAACAGAGCTGCAATTTGATACCTGACTTGGCCCCCCTCTCGAATAAGCTTCCGGATAACATTGCATTTGAAAGGATTCGACTCCCCGAGGGGATGATGGCGGCGCGCCTCGGATTCATGTTCCAGTGCGCGACGGCCCAATCCTTTGCCTACATAGAACGGTCGACCATCAGGCCTACAAAGCACGTATACATAATGCTGACCGCCAATCTCGCTCAGGAAGACCTTTGCCTCCAATCTGCCGCCGTCGAATACTGGGGGTTCGAGCATCTCGTCATATCCTTCGGCCAGGGTCAACGTCCCCGAATATCACAATGAGACTTAAGCCGGGAGTTGCATTAATCTGTTATCCGACTTGAAGGCCTCATCTTTGTGTTTCGTCGGCCTGCCATCCATACACCGAGTACACCGACCAGCGCCGCCGCGAGCCCATACCATGTCACCGCATATTGCAGGTGGCTGTTCGGCAAGTCGACGATGGTCACGCCGCCGATCGGCAGGCCGCCGGGATTGGGCGTCGCGTCGGCGTCGACGAAGAACGGGAGGACGGCCATGCCTGCCGGAAGGCCGGCGGTCCGCGCCATGGCGTCGAGGTCCTTCCAGTAGAAGATGTTCCTGGAAAGGTCGTTGTCCGGCACGATCATCGAAGGCTTTGCGGGCAGGCGGTTTCGCGTCAGGCCGCGCACCGCCGTCTCGCCTTCGATCACGGAGCCGGGCCGCTTGGGCAACTCCTTCTGGTCATAGGGCACGAAGCCGCGATTGACGAAGATGGCCCGGCCGTCGGCGAGCCGCAGCGGTGCATAGACGTAGAAGCCGGACTGGCCGTCATAGGTCGCGAAGAAATGCCGCTCTCCGGCGTTGACGAAGGTCCCACGCAGTTCCACCGGCCAGTAGTCGATGTCCTCGCCGCGCGCGGCCCGCGCCTCGATGTCGGCCAGCGGCGCCGGCGGCGCGGACACGCGTTCGGCGATCGTGGCGAGCAGCGCCTCCTTCCAGAACAGGCGCTGGACCTGCCATGTGCCGAGACCAAGGAGGATGACAAAGGCGATCGTCGCGGACGTCAGCAGCATCCAGGGGACGCGCCGTTTTCGCGCCGGCGCGCGATCGGAATCGGCAACGCTCATCGCGGACCTGGAGCCGCGTTGCTGCGATGTCGAAGCGCGGTCAGGCGGCCACCGCGCGTCAGTGACTTTCAATCGCCGCGCCGACCGAAGCCCAGACATAGATGCTGGCGAACAGGAACAGCCAGACCACGTCGACGAAGTGCCAATACCAGGCCGCGGCCTCGAAGCCGAAATGCTGCTTTGGCGTGAAGTCGCCGCGCATGGCGCGGATCAGGCAGACAGCCAGGAAGATCGTGCCGATGATGACGTGGAAGCCGTGGAAGCCCGTCGCCATGAAGAAGGTCGCGCCGTAGATCGAATCGCGGAAGCCGAACGGCGCGTGCATGTACTCGTAGCCCTGCACGAAGGAGAACAGCACGCCGAGGCCGACTGTCAGCACCAGCCCGTTGATGAGGCCGCGCCTGTCGCCGTGGATCAGCGCATGGTGCGCCCAGGTCACCGTCGTGCCCGAGAGCAGCAGGATGACCGTGTTGTAGAACGGCAGGTGGAAGGGATCGAGGACCTCGATGCCCTTCGGCGGCCACACGCCGCCGGTGAACTCCGTGCGCGCGACCTGATGGACCTCGTTGGGGAACAGGCTGGCGTCGAAGAACGCCCAGAACCAGGCGACGAAGAACATCACCTCGGAGGCGATGAACATGATCATGCCATAGCGGAGATGCAGCGACACGACGCGCGTGTGGTGGCCCTCATGCGCTTCCCTGATCGTGTCCGACCACCAGGAGAACATGGTGTAGAGAACGAAGAGCAGGCCGATCGCGAAGATGAAGTAGCGCGCGCTCGCCAGTTCGAGCCCGAACAGGGGCAGGCTGCCGCCCTTCATCGACTGCATCCAGGCGACCCCGCCCACCGCCATCAGCAGCGCGCCGATGGAACCGAAGAACGGCCAAGGGCTCGGGGCGATGATGTGGTAGTCGTGATTCGGTTTTGCGTGCGCGTCAGCCATGTCAGCCCCCGAGTGTAGTGTCGGCAGTCGGTTCAATCTTCCCGCCCGCAGGCGCGGCCGCCGCGACCGGCTTGGCGGCGTCCGTCGGGAACAGGGTATAGGACAGCGTGATCGTCGTCATGCTCTTGAGTTCAGGCACGTCGTCGATGGCCGGGTCGACGAAGAACACGACCGGCATGTCGAGGGTTTCGCCGGCCTTGAGCGTGGTGTCGGTGAAGCAGAAGCACTCGATCTTGTTGAAATAGGCGCCGGCGAGTTCAGGCGTCACGTTGAAGGTCGCGCGGCCGGCGGTCGGCGCGCCGGCGAGGTTGGTGGCGCGGTAGGCGATCCTGACGGTCTCGCCCATCTTCATCGTGATATCGCGCTGCTCGGGTTCGAACCGCCAGGGCACGCCGGCTGAGTTGGCATCGAAGCGAACCGTGACCTTCCGGTCGATCACCGTATCCGAATATTGCTCGACGCGCTGCGTGGTGCCGCCATAGCCGGTGGCCTTGCAGAACATCGTATAGAGCGGCGCGGACGCATAGGCCATGCCGACCATGGCGCCGAGAAACGCGACGCACAGCGCCGCGACCCTCCTATTGGAGCGCTGGCCGGCGGGATCGAGACGGGGGTCGGCTGCCATGGCCTCGACTCAGAAAGTCCGGACGACGGCTGCGGGCTGCATGCGCACGACGCTGGCGACGTAGACGACGATGACGAAGGCCGCCAGCGCAAAGCCGATGGCGATCGAGCGGTTGCGGCGCGCCCGCATCTGCGCGTCCGTCGGCTTGACGGTTTCGACGCCCATTCGTCTCAGACTCCGGGCAAAACGAGAAGGCTGCCGACGACGGCGTCGGCAAGATAGGCGGCGAAGATCGCGAACAGATAAAGCAGCGAGTAGCCGAACAGCGCCTTGGCCGGGCGCATGACGACATCGTGGTCGCGCATGCGGAAGACCTTCCACGCATACCAGACGAAGGCCGCGCCAAGCCCGCCGGCGACGACGCCGTAGCCCAAGCCCGCATAGCCGAAGACGGTCGGCAGCACGCCGACGGGGGCGATCAGCAGGGTGTAGGCGAGGATATGACGGCGCGTCGAGGCGACGCCGGCGACGTTGGGCAGCATGGGGACGCCCGCGCGGCCGTAATCATCGGCCTTGAACAGCGCCAGCGCCCAGAAATGCGGCGGCGTCCAGAGAAAGACGATGAGGAACAGGAGCACGCTCTCGAAGCCGATGGTCCCGGTCGCCGCCGCATAGCCGATGATCGGCGGGAAGGCGCCGGCCGCGCCGCCGATGACGATGTTCTGCGGCGTCAGGCGCTTCAGCCACATGGTGTAGACGATGGCGTAGAAGAAGATCGTGAAGGCGAGCAGCGACGCCGCCAGCCAGTCGACGAGGGCGCCGAGCGCGAACACCGACAGCAGCGACAGGATGAGGCCGAAGGCGAGCGCCTCGCCCGGCTTGACCCGGCCGGAGGGGATCGGCCGCCTGGCGGTCCGGCCCATCATCGCGTCGATGTCGGCGTCGTACCACATGTTGAGCGCGCCGGCGGCGCCCGCCCCGACCCCGATGCAGAGGATCGCGATCATGCCCATGAAGGGATTGAGCGGCGCGGGCGCGGCAACGAGCCCGACGAAGGCGGTGAAAACCACGAGCGACATGACGCGCAGCTTGAGCAGCGCGACGTAGTCGCCCGCCGTCGCCTCCGACATCGGCGCGAAGCCGTCTTTCAGACCGTTCTTGTCGACGAAGGCCATGCGCGGCGCCTTACCTTTCCGTTTGTCGAGCCGCTACTTGATGCGTGGGAGTTCTTCCCACTGATGGTAGGGCGGCGGCGAGGAAAGCTGCCATTCGAGCGTCGTCGCGCCCTCGCCCCACGGGTTGGCGCCGGCGAGCCGCTTCTTGGAAAAGGCCTCGAACACGCCGTAGAGAAACACCAGCACGCCGAAAGCCGAGAGATAGGAGCCATAGGACGACACCATGTTCCAGCCGGCGAAAGCGTCGGGATAGTCGATGTAGCGGCGCGGCATGCCGGCGAGGCCGAGGAAATGCTGCGGGAAGAACACCAGATTGACGCCGACGAAGGTGACCCAGAAATGCGTCCGCGCGATCAGCGGCGAGTACATGTAGCCGGACATCTTGGGAAACCAGTAGTACCAGGCGGCGAATATGGCGAAGACCGCGCCGAGCGACAGCACGTAGTGGAAGTGGGCGACGACATAGTAGGTGTCGTGCATCGACCGGTCGAGGCCGGCATTGGCCAATTGGACGCCGGTGACGCCGCCGACGGTGAACAGGAAGATGAAGCCGATCGCCCACAGCATCGGCGTGCGCATCGAAATCGACCCGCCCCACATGGTGGCGATCCAGGAGAAGATCTTGACGCCCGTGGGCACCGCGATGACCATGGTCGCGAAGACGAAATAGCGCTGCGTGTCGAGCGACAGGCCGGTCGTGTACATGTGATGCGCCCAGACGACGAAGCCGACGACGCCGATCGCCACCATCGCATAGGCCATGCCGAGATAGCCGAAGATCGGCTTGCGCGAGAAGGTCGAGACGATGTGGCTGACGATGCCGAAGCCCGGCAGGATCAGGATGTACACCTCCGGGTGGCCGAAGAACCAGAACAGGTGCTGGAACAGGATCGGATCGCCGCCGCCGGCCGGATCGAAGAAGGTCGTGCCGAAATTGCGGTCGGTGAGCAGCATCGTGATGCCGCCCGCCAGGACCGGGAGCGACAGCAGCAGCAGGAAGGCGGTGATGAGCACCGACCAGGCGAACAGCGGCATCTTGTGCAGCGTCATGCCCGGCGCGCGCATGTTGAAGATGGTGGTGATGAAGTTGATCGCGCCCAGGATCGACGACGCGCCGGCGATGTGGAGCGACAGGATCGCCAGGTCCATCGCCGGCCCGGGCTGGCCGGAGGTCGAGAGCGGCGGGTAGATGGTCCAGCCGCCGCCGACGCCGTAGGCGCCCGGCCCGCTCGGCACGAAGGCCGAAAGGATCAGCAGGATGAAGGCCGGCGGCAGCAGCCAGAACGAGATGTTGTTCATGCGCGGGAAGGCCATGTCCGGCGCGCCGATCATGATCGGCAC
>CAXTJQ010000016.1:0-98834 GCA_964244725.1 uncultured Rhizobiaceae bacterium | reverse complement strand
GGTGCGTGCGCAGCATCCCAAGTCCGATCCGCAAGCTCAGGAAGCTTTCAAAAAACGTATGGCTCGCCCCGTCTGCAAGCGATTTCTTGACGGCATCTCAGTCTGCGCCAACGTATCCGGTCTCGGGGCGGTGATTGTCCCCGGCCAAGATGGAGCTTACGCGCGTACCGATCCTCATAAACACGTCGGCGTCTGACGCCATTTTTTTGGTCAGGATGTCGGCACACCGTTCGACTGTCAGGCCATCTTTTCAGTCCACTCACAGATAACGCTGGCCTGAAGGTCTCCCTTCTGGCCGATCTCTGATTATCCGACCGACGGCAGCGCCACCGTCTCGAAGGGCCGCCCGCTTCTCAGCACCGCCCAGATGATCCTGGCCATCTTCGCCGCCAGCGCGACGAGGGCCGTGTTCATATGGGTTCGCGACAGCAGGCCTCGCAGCCATTCGCCCAACAGCGTCTTTCCCTTGGCCAGAGACGGCAGCGCCGCTCGCGCTCCATGGATCAGCATCCTGCGAAGATAGCCGTTGCCGCGCTTGCTTATCCCCAGAAGCTTAGGCTTACCTCCGGTCGTCATTTGTCGAGGCACGAGTCCAAGCCAGGCCGCAAGGTCACGGCCCCGACCAAACGTCTCGGCCTTTCCGACCGACGCTACGATCGCGGTCGCATTCAATGGGCCGATCCCTGGGATCGTTGAGAGCAGCTTCATCGATGCATCCGTGCGAGCGAGTTCCGCGAACTCTGCGTCGAAGGCAACGATGCGAACATCGAGGGCGCGCCACTCGGCTCGCATGTCCTCGATCAGAACCCGGATCCGACGGCCGATCGCCATCTCTCCGGCGAGTAATTGCTCCAGTCGAAGTTCAAGCTTGCGCCGCCCCTTGGCAATCATGATTCCTCGCTCGAGCAAAATCGCCCGAAGCTGTTGATCAGGGTCGTGCGCTCGCCAACCAGCCGATCCCGAGCCCGGTGCAGGCTCTGCATGTCCAACTGATCGTCGCTCTTCAAATCGACAAAGCGCATCGTTGGGCGGGTCGCGGCTTCCGCTATCGCCTCGGCATCCCGATCGTCGTTCTTTTGCGCCTTCACGTACGGACGAACATATTCTGGCGACATCAGCCGTACATCGTGGCCCTGCTCACGCAACTGGCGGCCGAGATGATGAGCGCCGCAACAGGCCTCCATCGCCATCACGCAGGCCGGCATTCCAAACGCCAGCTTCAGCACGCTGTCCCGACGCATCCGGCGCCGTACAAGCACTTTCCCGGCTTCGTCCAGACCGACGACGCTGCAAACGTCCTTACCAAGATCGATTCCCAAAACCCTGATCTCATTCATCGGCTCACCTCCGTGCTATCCTCATTGACGACGCAATCATGCGCCGAGAGAAAGGGGCGAGCCATTCCATAAACGGCGCATGCCTCCGAACAGCAGCGTCCCAACGTCAAGGTGCGCCGCCGCGCCTGGTTCGACGGCCAACTCAATCTCGACCCCGAGAAGCTGATCTTCATCGATGAGACCGGAGCGTCGACCAAGATGGCGCGACTGCGCGGACGAGCCAAACGCGGCGAACGCTGCCTTGCAGCCATCCCACACGGCCATTGGAAGACAACCACCTTCACCGCGGGATTGCGTCTCTCTGGAATGACCGCGCCGATGCTGCTTGACGGGCCGATGAACGGCGCGGCCTTCCTTGCCTATGCCGAACAGGTGCTGGCGCCGGAGCTTCGTCCCGGCGACATCGTCGTCATGGACAATTTGCCGGCCCACAAGATCAGCGGGGCACGCCAGGCGATCGAGAAGGCCTGCGCAAAACTGATGTTCCTGCCGCCCTATTCGCCCGTTTTCAATCCCATCGAGATGGCCTTCTCGAAGCTCAAGGCCCTGCTCAGAAAGGCCGCCGCCAGGACCCTCGACGAACTCTGGTCAGTCATCGCCGACTGCTTGACTGGTGCGGGGTCGCTCGCTAAGGGATCGGCACACTTCAATACCCTGTCAGCTCACTGGCCGTGGGAGGTCGCGGGACTTTCCCGCCGAGGACGCGCGACATGATCGTCGTCAGCGTCGCGGGGTCGTTGTCGAAGCCGCCGTGACTTGTCGATTTCGTATCCTTGTTTTTTGAATAGCTGACTGACAGCCGCGTCGATGTGGGCATCAGCTTCGCGAACACCTCCATTCCGGCGAGCGGAGCGTTGGCGTTCTCCTCGTAGGCTCGAGAGACCAGGTAAAGCAGAGATCGGCTGTATCCCGGCAGTGATCCAATGCCGACCTTGTCCTGCAGTTCGAGCTTTCCACCGAGGTTATAGAGATAAATCTTATCAGTGAGCGGCCGAGCGCCCTCGCCGGCAAGGTATTTTCCATAAAAGGTCGCGAAAAAATCGACCGTGCAGGCCGGCGCCATCAGGTGGATGCTGGCCAGTTCGATGTTGACGAGTTCAAATCGTTTCAACGCGCCCAGGAACCGGCCAATCATAATCGCGCCGGCGCTGTGCCCAACGAGATGCAGCTTGGGACGCCGCTTGGCTTTATCGACACCCTTCAGCAGCGGCGAAAGACCTAGGAAGCCGCCGCCATATTCGCTATCATCCGCGAAGGCCGCGCCAGCGTCCTGCTTCATGTTGCGCCAGGCGGCGCTGCCGAACGGCTTGCCGACCGTTTCGAAGAGCAAATCTCCAAGAATTCCCGCGGCGCGTCCATTGTCGGTCTGCGAAAGCGGCCCGAACGCTTCATCGATGAATCCCGAGCCCCACATGAGGTGGAAGTTATAGATCCGGTTGCGGCCGAAGATGTCGTTGCGCTTCCAGGCGGCGATCCGGTTTGCCTCGTCGTCGAGCGTGTTGAGCCCGCCATGAGCGTAGATGACGAGGTGGTCGTAGCCTTTTCCCTTGTCCTCGCCTGGGTCTTTATTTGAGTCCGGATCGGTGATCCGCTTTACCGTCTCCTCCATTTCAAGCGCGGTCGGCGAGGCGTAACGGCCGCCGGTGACGTAGCGGCCGTCGTCGATATTGATGAAATGGCCGACGATGTCGCCGCGGTTAGGTCCGGTGGTGGCGTTGGGCGTCGTGGCGCTGGACGGCACCGCCCGTGGAAAGGCGCTGAAGGCGGCGGGGGCGCGCACACCGAGTTGCAGTACCCAGCCGTCCATCATGGTGGCGGCCCAGTCCTCGTAGAGCCAGTGGGCGATGCCGTTGCGGCCCCACGTCTCCCCCCACGAATTCAGAAGCCAGAAGCCTGCCGCGTCATAACCGACGATCACAAAGGCGTGTCCGCCGGCCGGCGCCCCTCCGGGCTTGATCTGACGCTCACTCGACGCGCCATCGAGCTGCATTGGCAAAAGGTTTCTATTTTCCCAGTTGGTATGAACTTGGGCGGAGGCGTATATCGCACCGATCTCCTCTAAGGCCGCGTGGTAGTCCGATAAGTCGGGTTGCAAGCGGTAATAGGCGCCAAGACGTGTTTCCCGAGCTTCCTTGGCCATCTCATAAGTCAGCGACCACTCGCCCACGACGTTGTCCGGCGCAAGTTCCTCGCTGCATATCCCGTTGCGGAACAAGCCCTTGACCGCACCGCGGACGCTTGAGCCATTATAAGTCGTGCCGGCCCACTCGTCGTTGCGCTTGGCCATCTCGTAGAGCATGCGCGCGCTTACGCGCTTGGGATTTGTCGCCAGGTTCTCGCGATGACGCAGACAGTCCACCACATGCGCGAGGGCATGGCCTGTGCAACTCAACGCCGCGCCCTGATTGCGCACGTCGAACGAAATGCGAGGATAGATACTCGGGCTCAACGCCATCAGACGCGGCTGATATATTCGGTCCCGAATATCGGGCAGGTCGGGCAGGATGTCGAGATTCCGGTTGTCGAGCACGGTCGTCCCAGCGCTGAATGTTCTGTTGCCGATCCGTATCGGATTGCCGGGCGCCTTGGTCGCGATCGTCGCCGCATCGGCTGGAACGTTTGCCGCCTCCGAGGCTGCGGGTTTACTTCCGAGCATTTCTTCCGCGTTCTGAGAAGAGTTTGCATCGGAGTATGCTTGCCCACTTCTCTTCCTTGAAATAGCTGCCTGCCGACTAGCCATGCTTACCCTCTTTAGAAAAAAATCGAGGCACGAACCTTAATCCAGCATTTTAAGTGAATTTAAAGCGCATGCAATTCAGCAGCGCAAGAGATGAGCCGAAAAATCGTGACGAGCTCTGAACCCCGAAAACTGTACCGCTCGAAGTGGAGTTTTCCGCGATAACCTCCCTTGGCTCGGAGGAGCGGAAGACGATGAAGGCATCGAAGTTCTCGGACGCGCAGTAAGCGTTCATCTCGAAGCAGGGAGCGGACGGGTTTCCCGTCGCGGAGATCTGTCGCCGGGCGGGGATCAGCCAGGCGACCTACTTCAACTGGAAGAAGAAATACGACGGGCTGCTGCCGACTGAGATGAAGCGGCTTAAACGGCTCGAGGACGAGAACGGCAAGCTCAGAAAACTGGTTGCCGATCTCTCCCTGGACAAAGAGATCCTGCAGGACAGGCTGCCAGTGGCGCATGTTGCCGAAGGACTTCCATCCTTCACCACGGTGCAGAACTACTTCTAGAGCGTTCCTATTTAATCTGGTTCATATTCAGCGGCCTTGAAGTGATTGGCGCATTCGGCCGGCGTGAAAAGGGTGATGACCGCGCCGACCGTTTCCAACAGTGCAGCGATTGTCCTCTCGGCCTTGGCGCAGCAGCGCCTTGAGTTTGGAGAAGACGTTTTCTATCGGATTGAAATCGGGGCTGTAGGGAGGCAGATAGAGCAGCCTTGCGCCGACCACCTCGATTGTGTTGCGAACTCCAGCCGCCTTGTGTGCGGGCAGGTTGTCCATGATAACGATGTCGTCGGCTCGAGTGTCGGGACTAAGACCTGATCGACATAGGCCAAGAAGACAGGTCCGTTCATGGCGCCGTCGTAGACGAAGGGCACGGTCATTCCGGTGAGCCGTGCGTTAGCACAAGTGGTAAGAGCGACGGTCCTGTGCCCTGCTGATGGACGAAGTGGATGTCCTGACCATCCACGGTCATCATCCTGTTCGGCAACCGATTCAGACGCTCCTCCGGGCGCGCCAATTGAAGTGGTGAAGCCAATGATCCACGAGGCGCTTCATGAACGACAGGCTAGGGCCGTCTTCCCAGGTCTCCGCACCCATCGATGCTGGCCAGCGGGCCGCTTTCAATCGAATGCGTAGGTCCTGCATTGCGGTATCTGGAATGCTGATCCGAAGAGATGAACTGTCACGTCGTGCCTGGGTGCCAATCGGAGCATTCAAGCCATCAACAGCGAGGTGCTCTGCTTGCCGCCCGAAGTCGGCTCTGAAAACACCCATGCTCAGGACCTACCTGCTCCTATCCCATATCCCTTCCTAAACCAGAGATTGCATCGCCTCAAATCATGCAACCATTTTCTTGGCAGAGAACGTTGGGTGGCAGGTTCTCTCCCTCCGCCACACGACCAGTGAAATCAACAATTTTACGATTTTTGGCGCTCGGCATGTCTGCTCGATTGGTCATTGTCCGCTTGGCAGAGCAATGCTGACCGAGCATCTGAGGCCCGCTGGGACACGCCCGAGCGGGTTATCCATACGAAGGCCCAATTGAAACGTGCCGGAAGTTGCGTCGATCGATGGATCCTTTGTTTGCACCACTGCCAGCAAAGGCGGATCGTTGGCGAAAGGCGTTTCCAACTTGACGGCCGCCGTCATGCCGATCCCAACGCGTCGAAAATACTCCACCGGCAGATATACTTCCAGTCGGAGTGGCTGCACCTCTTGGATGACCACGATGGGCCGCGTGGGATCGGCATATTCGCCAACGTTGGTTTCGACCGCAGTGACCACGCCTTCGACCGGCGCACGCACCGTGCGACGCGCCAGGGCGGCGGAAAGCCGCTGCGCCTCCGCACCTGCTAGCTGGCTCTCAAGCGATGCCTGTTCGACCGCCAGGGATGCGACCGCGAGTTCGGTCTCGGTGTCCTGAAGAGACTGGCGCGAGACCACCTCGCGCTCCGCCAGTTTCCGCTGAAATTCGATTTTCCGGTCAAGCGCTTCGAATTCCGCCTTCTTCGAACGCACGATCACATCGCTGTCGGCCCGGATTCGCGCCGCTTCGTAGAGGCTGCGCTCAGCCGATGATTCCAGTTCCGCGATCACATCGCCGGTCCCGACACGTGAACCCCGCTCCACCCTGAGCGCCTCGATCGTACCGGCCGTGTGGACCGAAACCTTGACGATCCGGTTGGCCTCGACCAGGCACGAATCGCCAGCTGTCGCGCTGTCGATCGTCTGAGCGAACGACTGCGAAACGCTGGTAAGGACCGCAACAAGGACGGCAATCCGCGTGGCGTTCACCGGTCGAGCCCTCCCCCAAAGGCAAGGATCTTGTGCAGTCGCGCATCGTGGCGGATCAAATCGATGCGCCGGCCGGCCGCCTGCCGCTCTAGCCGCCGCTGAAGATATGAGAGCAGAAGCCCCAGCGCGGGCGACCGGGACAGCGCGCGCGCCACCGTGCGTACCCAAGGCGAGGACTGCGAAATGATCTCGTCCTCCAGCGACGCGAATAGCGCAACCGCGCCCGGATCGCCCTGGCGCGCGCAACGTCCGATGAATTGCCGGTCGACGCGCTGCGTTTCGTGGTGCTCGCAAAGCAACACCACCAGGCCGCCAATCTCGGGCACACCTTGCTGGAGGGCAACGTCGGTGCCTCTGCCGGCCAGGTGCGTCGCCAAGGTTACCGCGCCTAGCCTGCCCGCCGTGCTGACGATGACAGCCTCTTCGCTCTCGTGTTCGGCTGTCAGCAAGCGGACTGGAAGACCGTGCGCCGCGCAACGCGCCGCCCCGATGCGCGCGTCGCCCACCGTTCGCACGCCGATCAGCAGCGGACGGCCGACCGCATGAAAATCCGCAGCCATCGCGGCGACTGCATCCCAAAGCTGGTCCCGGGTCTGGAACGCGAACCGGCCCAGCCGCGCGCGGTCGAGTTTTCTTCGCCGTGGAAGCCTCACATTGTCCAAGCCGTATACCCGCGCGAGCTCGCCGCGCACCTCGCGTACCGTGCCGCTCATCCCCGAAAGCGAGCGATAGCCCCTGAAAAATCTTTGGAACGAGATGCTGATGACATTGAGGCGTCCCGGCGAAAGATCGAGACCTTCCTTGAGTTCGATCATCGCCTGGAGGTCTCGTCCCCAGAACCGGTCCGGCGTGGTGCGTCCCGTCTGCTGATCGATCAGGACCACCTTTCCGTCCCGCACCAGATACTGCTGATCTCGACGAAAAAGATGCAGGGCGGTGAGCGCCTCGCGCACGAGTTCGGCGCGGCGGACCGAGATTCTCCAGTCGCCAACCAGCGTGGCGGCCAGCTCGTCGATGCGAGCATATCCGGCCGCCGTTATGGCGATGCTTGTCCGGTTCTCATTGAAGCGAAAATCCTGCGTCTCGGCGATTTGGCTCGCAACGGCGAGGGCGTTGCTGGCAAGCTCACGCACCGGTGCAGTATCGACAGTCTCCGAAATGACAAGCGGAATGCCGGCATCGTCAATCAGCACGCTGTCGATCTCGTCCACGACAGCGACATCAAGCGAGGGGATCACGCGGTCCGAGCGTCTTGCGGGATCGCGCCCGAGCGCGCGCCGGGCCTTCTCGGCCAAGCCGCCGCCGCCTGGGGCCGTCATGCGGTCACGCAAATAGTCGAAGGCGACCTCCTTGTTGCAGACATAGACGACGTCGCAGCGGTAGGCCTGTCGCTTCTTGACGGCATCGTCTTCATGCTGAACCAGTCCGACGCGGAGGCCTAGCGCATGATAGGCGGGCGCAAGCACTTCCGAGTCCCGCTTGGCCAGATAATCATTGGTCGTTACGACATGGACGCGCCGTCCCGACAGGGCGAAGAGCGCCGCCGGAAACAGAGCGGTCAACGTCTTGCCCTCCCCGGTGTCCATCTCGACCGCCATGCCCATCGTCAGCGCGACGCCGCCAGCCATCTGTACAGGATAGGCCTCGAGACCGAGTGCGCGGCGGCATGTCTCCCGGATCAGCGCCATGGCCCGCACCCGGACATCGGCATCGCGCGGAGAGACTTTTAGCGCGGCGACGATTTCCTGGCGCTTGGCGGCAAACGCAGCGGCGTCGAGACCACGAAAAGCCGGCGCTAGCCCGTCTGCATTCCGAGCCAGCGTCAACAAACGCCTTCGGTGGAAGTGCGCGCGAAGCGATGACCGCATGACGGAGATCCATGCCTCGGCAGAATCCACGTCGATCACCGCCGGCTTTGGGCTGAACCGGCGCGCGCCAGGGCCCCCTGGAAGCGTGGTCGCGTCAGACATGGAGCCGGCTGAGGAACGTCTGCCGCGCGGCTCGCCACAGTCTGAAGCCCACGGGCTCCGCATCGTAGCCGAACCTTATCCAGGCGCGCTCGCCGACACGTCCGGCCGTCGCTCCCAGCGGCGCTTTCAGATCGATCAGGAATACCGGCAGAACCATCTCGGCATCTTTCTTGGTTGGATCGACTGCAAACGGCCCGCCGGCTGCATCGGCCAATGCCGGACTCGGAAGTCGCCTCGTCGCACCGGGGATTTCGCGCAGAATCTCGACGGCGCCGATTGGCTGTACGACATCATGCGAAAGCCGTATGTCGATCGTGCGCGTCCTTTCGCGTATGATGGACACCGAATCCTCCGGCACGGCTGCCCTGACGATCGGCGCTTCGCCGCCGATGACGACGCCGATCAGGTCGCCTTTCCGCAGTTGGGCCCCCATGAGATCGTAAGTCGCTGTGACGATGAAGCGACCGGATGTTCGCGCCTTCATGTCCAGGGCGTCGACCCTGGCGGTCGCCTCCGCCACCTCGTCCCTAGCGAGGTCGAGTTGTTTATGCAGGATTTGCCCGTCGGCCACCGACTTGATCTCGGCCTGCCGCAGCCTTTGCTGGAGTTCGGCGAGCTTGCCTTTGGACAAAGCCAAAAGATCGGTCGCGAACGGATCATCGAGACGCAGCAAGGTGTCACCGGGGGCGACTGTCCTGTCCGAATCTCCGACATAGTCGATCACCTGCCCGTCAGCCTCGGCAACGATCGTGGCCGCATCCGGAACCCAGACCACGCCATGCACCACGGTCGCATAAGGTAACGGCACGATGAATAACACTGCAAGGACGACAGCCAGGGAGCCGGTCGTACTCGCCATCGCGCGAAGCCTGTTTCGACCGAGGTGCGGCGAGGTCAGAAGGTATTTGAGACCCTTGAGTAAAGGCCAGACGACCGACTGTACGACCGTCAACAGCGCCAAGAGCACGCCAACGACGAAATAGTGTGTAGCGATGAAGAACGCGATGCTGGTCATCATCACCAGCCGGTAGGCGAGCGATGCAGGCGCAAAGAACGCGAACCAGATGCGTTCCCCCAAAGTTGCAGAGGATGGCGATGAACGGTCGAGGCCGAATGCCCGGCGCTGGATGAGCGCCATGTAGAAGCGGTTTGCGCGCGTGCCGAGGTTGGGAATCTCGATGAGGTCCGAGAACATATAATAGGCATCGAAACGTAGAAGAGGATTGCCATTGAAGACGAGCGCCGAGATGCTTGCGAGAACGATGATGTTGAATGCGGCCGCCCTCAGTAGGCCAGGTTCGCTTGCGACCCAGACCTCCATCGCGATTGCGGCGATCAGCAGTTCGACCATCATGCCCGCCCCGCCGACGACGATGCGGCGCCATTTGGAGCGCAACATCGTCGAGGCGGAAGCGTCGACGTAAAGCGTTGGGACGAACACGAGCAGCATGACGCCGAATTCGCGCACTGGTTCGCCGAAAACCTTGGTCGCAAATCCGTGGCCAAGTTCGTGAATGATCTTCAGGAATGGGAAGATGACGATGAGCAGCATCAGATTGTCTGGCGCCAGAATGCGGTCGCTGGCGTTGCCAACCAATTGATTCCAATAAAAAATCACGCGTAGAACGAACCAAGCAACGATCGTTGTCCAAAGGATCAGACCGAGCGGGCCGAAAAATGGCCTGACCAGATGGACTGTGGCATTCAGGAAGCGGTCGGGATCGCCGAGTGGCACGCGGAGGAAAAGCGGGTTCTGGTATTTCTGGACAAGGGCCGTTCGCTGAGCGGAAGCGCCCCGCTCCGAAAACTCCGAGAGATCGATACTGCCCCGCATCAGAACGAGATCGAAACTATAGAGCTGGCCGACAAGACGAAGGGTTTCATCTTGCGTCGGCGCCGCGTCCCCGAGGACGTCCACCGCCATCTCCCAAATCTCATCTAGGGTCCTGTTGCCATCCATACGTATGGCGACCTCACGCGCGCCTGCGGAAAAGCGGTGAACCCGGTTCGACAGGGGATCGCGCACGATATACCAAAGCAGCCCACGAAACGTCTGCCGGTCCATCTCGACGCCTGGGCGCAGACGCGGCCGCTGCCGCGCCATACGGTGCCAGACCGGGCTGCGGAAGCTGCGGCGCGATGAGGCCGCGGTGGCGCCGCGCACTGCTGTCACGGCACGAAGCTCCAGGCCTTCAGATTGATCCATTCGATCAGGCTACGCGTCCAGATGACGATCAATCGCCGCCGCCCGGCGTCGACGAGCGCGATCCCCTGCATGCCGGGGCGGACACGCGCGTCGTTGTCGGCGATCCGGCCGACAACCTCGAACCCGTTAACCCCATCCGACACGCGCGCGACTGGCGTTACAGTGGTGATGACGATGCCAAGGGGACGATCCGGCAATGCTTGAAGCAGGATTTTCCCTGTGCTGCCCTCATGCACGTAGCGGATGTCGGTTTCCGCCACGACGGCTGTGACCTGGTAGCGGTCGAGCGGAGCCAGTTCGAATAGCGTTTCGCCTCTTGTCACCGGCCTGCCGATCGCCTGTGAAAGATCCCCGCTCACGACAACGGCGTCGAATGGGGCGACCACCTTGGTGCGCGACAGTTTCTGGCGGGCCAGATCGATTTCAGCATCGCTCTGCGCCAATTGAGCGGTAGCGATGTTGGCAGCGGCCAAGTCTCGCGCGCCAAGCGCCCTGTCTCGCTCGAGCTGCGTCTGGCGGCGGCGCGAAATCTGGCGCAGCAGGTCGAGTTCCAGTTCGGAATCCTCAAGCTCGGCGAGCACGGTGCCAACGGTTACGATTTGTCCCGCAACGACGAACTGCGACTTGACGAAACCGTCGAACGGCGCGCCGAGCACTCGGCGGACCTCACCCTGGATCGACGCTCGCGCCGTAAGCCTCATTTCACCCGTTGCCAAGCTCGACCAGGCCAACGCTGCGAGCGCACCGATTGCCAAGGTCTTCCACCCGAGATGACGCGTCGAAACGAACCGGCCTAGCACCGCCAGCGTACGTCGGGACGCCAGTCGCAGGATGCCGATTTCGGAATTGCGCTTATCATCGATGACGAGACCGGCCGTCGCAGCGACCGCATCGGCGAAATGAAGCTTCTCCTCGGTAATCTCGATGCTTGATGGGCCGATCAACGCCAACACCAGAACCAGATCCTCATCACGGAAAACCGGAAGGATGATGATCGATGCATTGCCGTTGATTTTTGACAATTCTGCTGCTTCATAGGCCAGCCGCCCGCTCTCACATGTCAGGGCAGGAATGGAAATCGCGGCTTGCTGATCGACGGCCTCGTGCATCGCCATCGATAATGCCCGCAAGGTTGGCTCCTTTCGATCGATCCGCGTGGCGTGAAGGACTGCATCGACCGCGATGGAGCCTTTTTGCGGCACACCGATCGCCGCCCAACTGAATTCGAGGTCATCCACCAGTCGGCTCATCAAAGCCTGGGAGGCCGCAAGAGCCGTGGCCTCGCCAACGACAGCCTGGACGATATCGATGAGCCGTTCCGCCCGGTCGGCGAAGGTGCGTTCCGAGACACCTGATTTGCGCCTGACAAAGACTTCCAGCCACGCCGCCCCCCACTGCAGATGACGCACCAGGCGCTGCGCGCCGGCCATGCCATCGACCACCGCGCGCACAACCACGACTGCGAAAAGCTCGCCGTCGACCAATACCGGGACGCCCGCGAATGTCTCGAAACCGCTCGGCGCCGGCATGACCGCAGGCTGGAGCTTCGACGCCACGATGGGGGTAACCGCCGATGCGACCTCGGAAAACTTCTTGCTGCTTTCCGGATCGGCGTCCGGAGGCCAGAGCGCTGGAGCAGGCGCCGCCTCCCCCGCCAGGGACTGCACGATCACTCCGGAAAAGCGGATTCCTGCGACCGATCGCGACAGGATAGCCAGCCAAGCGGACATGAAGACGTCGAATTCCACGGAGTCGGACAGCGCGCCCCACAATCCGGCATCGCCTTCCAACGCGTGGGCCCGACCGCCTTCATGGAACTCGGTGTCCATCAGGCCCACAGGTCAATGCCGGCGGCCTGCTGGCTCATCGATCGATGGCAAGCTGGCCGAAACGAGCTTCATAGTCCGAGACATGCTGGCCAAGCAGGCTCAGGAGACGTTTCGCCGCGAATGGCGTAAGGATCAGCCGGTTGGACAACGCGACCTTGATGACTTCGAGATCAGTGAGGTTCCAGGACTCGTTGGTGCCGAACAATATCGAGAATTCTTCGCGCGTATGAAGAACATTGATGACGTTCGCAAATACCGACGCCATCCGGCTATCATCCCACTCCACCCGCGTGACCTTTAGCGCCTGTGTCGTGTCGACTTCCGGCTCTCCATTGAGCTTCGTGTCTCCCGCCATTGTCTTTGCTCCCATCCTCCAACTATCACTCATCAGCGATCACGGATGTGTCAAGGCAAGTTGATCGAGAACGAAGACGCCGGCATGCGGGATGTCGAACGGATCAGTCTGACTGGGGACATCGGAGTCGACATGGAGGCGGACACGACCTTCCGAATCGATCTCGCTCAAGAAGCCGGTCGAGGGATCGCAAAGCAGCACGGCGGAACGCTCCGAGGCGCGCTTCCACCAGGTCTTTGTTTTAGAAGCGCGACGCTTGGTGGTTTCGCATCGCAGGCTCACCATACCTAACATCAGGGCGAGGCCTGCCGCCTCGTCCGCGGCCGCCGGCCCGAAGGCAAGTGTCGAGACCGGGTGAGACCGGGCAGTCGAGTGGGGCTGGCTGATCTCGACAGCGGCGGAGTCTTCAAACGCCGTAATTATGGTCTCGTCATTGGGCAGCGTCTCTGCGATTTCGGGAAGCTCCGGCGCCGTCGCCGCGGTGTCCGAGGCGATCTTCGAGACTTGTTCTGCCGTTGGCGCGCCTTGCGCGGCGGCGACCTTGACCGTGACCGCAGCCGTCGCTGTCAGCCGGCCATCGGACGCCGTGTAGATGAAGCCGGCGTTGCCGACGAAATCCTGGCTCGGCGTGAAGCGGACCACTCGGTTCGCCTGATCGATCGCTACGATCCCGTTGCTGGCCGACGACAACGAGACGATGCGCACGAGATCGGCATCGGGATCGAAGTCGTTCGCCAGCAGCGCGTCGAAGGAGATGACGGCAACCCGGTTCTTTGCAGTCGAGACGACATCCGCCGCAGGCACAGGCGCGCGATTGCGTCTCACGGCTATGTCGACCGTGGCCGCATCGCCGGTGGCGGCCGTTCCGGCCCCGTCGGGATCGCCGCGATCGACCCACGCGAAGGTGAAGCTGTCCGCGCCTTCGTAGGACGATGACGCAGTGTATGTTACGACATTTTGCCCGGAAACCGTGAGCGTGCCGTGCGTTGGCGCCCGAACGATCCGGAGGACGAGAGCGGGGCTGCTTGTTTCGACATCACGCCCTGTCAGCACGAACAGCGTTGCCTCGCCAGCGACGGCGGCGAGAGACTGCTGGTCGGCGACCGGCTTGTCGTTGACTGGAGTCACCGCAACATTGGCCGTGGCCGCCGTGCGTCCGAGCTTGCCGTCATCGACGAGCAGCGCGAAGCTATCCGCGCCGTTGAAGTCGGCGTTGGGGACGTAGATTCCCTTTCCGGTCAGAGGGTCGAAGGTCGTGATGCGGCCATGCACGGGATCGCGAGCGACTGCGTATCGGACAGTGTCGCCGTCCTGATCGGCGCCGGCTGGCGCGAAAGCGATGGCGCCGTCTTCGTTCGCCACGAGGTTCACGGTCGCAAGCGACGGCGCATGGTTCGCGGATCGGTCGACCGTGAAGGCGCGGACGAAGTCATCGCCACCGACACCGTCCGCGTTGCCGTCGAGCTTGTTGCTGGCGGCATCGATGACCGCGCGACTTCCCGAGACGAACAGCCGGTAGTTGCCATCAGCGAGCGGCATGCCGAGATCGAGCGACACGAGCTTCGAGCCAGCCTGGGAGCGGGCCGCGAGCGTGATGTCGCGATCGTCCGACGTGCCGAAGGCGCCGTCGGCGCCCGCATACATCAGCCGGTAATTCGCAGTGCTGCGGGCAGCGATCGCATCGAGGGGTTCGCTGAACTGAAGATCGATGGTCGTGAACGCCAGTGCCGTCCGACCGCCCTGAGGAGGTAGATTGACCGTGTTGATGGTGGGAGACGCCCGGTCGGAGGAATCGCCGCCGAATTCCAGCGCGCCGCGGTCGAAATAGCTCTCCAGTGTCCGCGGGGTCAAAATCGTCGACTTGACGCCTGAATATTGCGTCAGGTTGGTCGAGGCCGAAAGGATGTAGGAGCGGCCGTTGCCGCTCGATGCGCCAACCATTGCCCGGTCGGTGACGACGCCGCCTCCGTAGTCGAAGCGGAAACTGCCGTCCCTGTTGAGCATGACCGCGAAGTCGACCGCGTTGCCGGTGACCACGTCGCGCGCCGCCCAGCGAATCGTGACGCTGTTCGTGAGCGCTGATACGAAGATATCGCCAGTGCCGGTGCCGATGCTGTCCGACCATAGCGCGGCGATCGTCGGCAGCGCCTTGAAGCGATCGAGCTTCGCCCCGACGCCAGTGTCGAACCCATCGAAAGTCAGGGCGCCGTGTGGCGATACCGCGACCGAACTGTAGGTTTTGCCGTAGAAGGTGAAGGCGAAGGGGAGGTCGAGCACCCAAGTCTGCGTGTCGGACGACCAGCCCATTGCCGTTCCGGTCCGCATGAACAGGCTCGACGACTGGACCGTTTCAGCAAAGCGCCCGTATCCGATTCCAGAATTGACGGTAGAGAGATCGTCAGACCTCGCGCGCCCCAGCAGATCCCTCACGTCCATCAGATAGCCGTCCGCCGAGTCGATTGCAGCCGAACCCGCCTGCAGGCCGAAATTATCGTCATCGCCCGTGCCGGGGGTAGCCGAGATGGCGCCGAGAACGTTGTCCGCGCCCGTCGGATCGATGAATTTGGGATCGGCCTCAATGCCTTTGGCTTCCTGACCCGAGACCGTCCTGAAGTTCGCCAGAGTCGTGGCGATCGTTCCGCCCCAGTCGGCAATGACGGACCGCCCGGCCGTACCCCGCCAGAACAGATCGCGCTCGGCCGTGAAGCCGGCCAAGGAGTCTGTCGACACGCTCATCAGCTTGCCGATGTCGGAAGCTAGGATGTTCGACCGGAGCGTGGCGCCTCCGCTCGCGCCCGCGAGCGCGAGGCCTGTCCCGACCGCCTGGGAAATCGTGTTGCCGACAACCGTGGCACGCAGCGAGTTCGTCATCCTGACGCCGAAATCAGCGTTACCGTAAATAAGATTGCCTCGCATCATCACGTCGTCGGCGCTGAGCGCATCGATGCCGATCTCGTTGGAATAGACGCGGTTGCGCTCAACCCTGGCGCCGTCTGCAGAATCGTCGAGGACCACGCCGGTGACGTTGGCGAAAACCTGGTTGTCGAACGCTGAGACGGAATGGATGCCTATCCGGTTTCCGTAGACCATGTTGTTGCTGGCCATGCCGCCGACGATACCAGTTCCAGACCGGCCATCGTGAATGCGGTTGCCATCAATCATGGTGGCAAGACTGTCAACTCGGATGCCATCGCCCCCGAAATCATAGACCTCGTTGCCCGTGATGCGGTGCTGATCGCGCGCCGAGCGGATCACAATGCCATCGGTCGACACGTGCCAGATGCGACTACCGTCGATCACGACGCTTTTCGCCGCGCTGATATTGATGCCATTGGCCAGTGAGGTGATGTCGGCGTCGTGGACCGTCAGCGAGCCGCCGCCCTGGTCCATGAACCGTATGCCGTCGGCGGTGGCGCCGCCCGTTGACGAGCCGTGAATGCTGCCGCGGTCCACAGTCAGATCGACCGCGGCATTTGCCACCTGAATGCCGGCGATCGAAGCGCCCGAAATCTCGGTGTCCGTCACCAGGATGCCCTCGCTGACCGAACCGGCCTGATCAAAATTCACACCGTAGGCGCCACCCTGCAGGGTCAACCCACGGATCGTGACGTAGTCCGCCCCCTCAAAGCGGATGGCGGAGGCCCCCG
This sequence comes from uncultured Rhizobiaceae bacterium, assembly GCA_964244725.1. Classification (GTDB taxonomy): domain Bacteria; phylum Pseudomonadota; class Alphaproteobacteria; order Rhizobiales; family Rhizobiaceae; genus Kumtagia. Next base: position 82,459 of record CAXTJQ010000016.1, on the reverse strand, counting down.
GCGCGCCGAAACGCGCGAATATGGCATTGCCCTGGTCCGGCCCCTCGATGACGACGCGCTGCGTAACGGACGGACCCGATCCTGAATCATCCTCGCCGATCACGATGTCGCTCCACAAGCGATACGACCCGACGTCGACATGGACGACATCGCCCGCCTCCAGCCGATAAGCGCGCAGCAGCGCGGCGAGGCTCGCCATGGGGGTCGCCGCCGACTTGCCGTCATTGAGGTCGCTGCCGATCGCCCCGGCGGTATAGCGGTCGCCGACATTGGACGCATCGTCGATATAGAAATCCCGACCGGCATTGGCGATGGAGAATGTCCTGTCGGACAGGTCGGAGAACGCTCCGGTGGTGACCCTGAAGCGCGCCGTTGCGCCAGTCGTCTGGAAGCCCGGAATCCATTGCGCCTGGCCGTAACCGTAGCGGTCCATTTTCATGCCGGCCGCCACCGTCTGCCAGGTCTGGCCATTGTCGCCCGTGGCCTCGACCTTGGCTGTTGGCTCCTGGACGATCGATTTGTCGACACGGGCGATTTCGACCGCGCCCAGGATGGACTGGCCAACCTTATTGATAAGATCCAGGACCAGGCCCCCGCCGCCGGCGGCATTTACGTCGAATTGCAGCCCGACCGCGCGGTTCTTGGCTCCAGCCAGCTTGCGAATATCGACGTTGCTCTGAACAGTGGCGCCATTCAAGGCGATGTCGAACACGCGTTGCCCGATGGCGACATCGCTCGGCTCGACGAAATAGAGCCTGATCTGATAGGCGCCGTCGGCAACGTCGAACTTGAAACTGGTCTTCGCATTCGCTCCTTGCGCACCAACGGCGAAATTGCGCAGCACCTCCGCCGGCACGCCTGTGACGTTCCCGGGATCAAGGGCGGAGCTCTGATCGAGTTGATCCCTTTCGATTGCCACAAAACCGGATGTCCAGTTGCTCCAGTTTTCAGGGCCTCGGATTTGATGGTCCGCGGCCGTCCAGAGCAGAACCGGAGAAAGACGGGTCAGACCGGTGCTCCGCCACGAGACCGTCGTCGCGGCGCCACGCTCGAGCTTCTCGCCACCGTTGGGCGACAAGATCTGGACCGACGCCGCAGCGCTGGATGGCGTCGCCTGGGCGGTGTTGCCCTCGAAGCCAAGATTGATGCGGCCGCCATTGGGCCTGGCTTCGAATTGTGCGTCGTCGCGCGGATCGCCGGCGTCGATCCCGGCCGCGCCGCTCGCCAGTCGGTAGTCGCCCGATGCTTCGGACCTCAAAGCGACCTTCGCGGAAAGCCCGTGCTGGTCGAAGCCCATCTGATATTGCCAGTCCGAATAGGTTGGACGGCCGCCACCCCAATCGAGGAACTGCGCACCGTTCTCGATCGAATAAAGATTGTAGTCGGCGACAATGTCGCGGTGCATCGCGCCTTCGATCCGCAGAGCCATCGAAGACGCGCCGCGCGCGGCGATCACATTGTTGCGGATCTCGAGACGCTGCGGGTACTGTGTCGACCCGGCGACTCCAAGCGCCACGCCCGACGCCGCGATGATGGTGTTGTTGACCACGTCGCCGCGCCCGAAAACCCACCCGCCGAACTGGCCGTTGCCGAAGACGAGGTTGTTGGCGAAACGGCTGTCTCCGAACTGGGCGCCGCCGCCCGTATTGTCGCGGATCGTATTACCCAGAATTTCGCCGCCCAGCCAATCCAGGCCCAGCCGATTGTCGTGGATGACATTGCCGGAAATGCTCGCCGAATATCCGTTGATTCCGATGTCTGAGCCGGAGACGTCGTTGCCTTTGATGACGCTGCCCAGCCCTTCAACGCGTATGCCGACCTTATTTCGGGTGAACGTATTGCCGGAGATCGTGGCGACGGAGGTGGACGAATAGATTCCGTACCGGGCATTGTCGCGAAGCACCGAGTTGCTGACCGAAAGGGCGCCGTTCGTGGCGAAGATGCCATTTTCGCCTGCGCCCTCGATGGTCGAGCCGGTGACCGACACATCGCCGCTGGCGAATATACCGTTGAGGAAACCCGAGATCCTTGTGCCGGCGACGGACGCCTGTGTCTCGAACGACACGACGATGCCGGCCGAATTACTGGTGGTCAGCGACGCGCCGCCCAGGACAGAACTGGTAATTTTCACGCCGGTCGAGCGTCCGTCGAGCTTTATGCCGGCGTTGCCTACGGCGCCAATGTTCAGCCGGTCCAGCGTCACGTTGATTGCGCCATCCACCAGCACACCGTCGTAGCCGCCCTTCAACGTGAATCCGGAAATCTGCAGGTTGCTCGCTTCGCGCACGTTGATCGTCGCGGTTCCGGTGACCGTCGTCAGTCGTTCGAGGTTGGCGGCTGCGCCCTGAACCGTTGGGCCGACAATCCGCACGGGCAGCGCGGCCGTTCCGGATTGGCGGCTGTCGACCACGAGATCGCCCGGGAGCACGTAGCGGCCGCTGTCGACATAAACGACATCGCCAGGCCGCAGGTCATAGACCGCGAGGAGCGCCGTGAGACTCGCCATCGGCGCGGTCGCCGACTTGCCGCTGTTGGCGTTGTTGCCGATCGCGTTCGGCGTGTACTGATCGCCGGTGTTGGAGACGTCATCGACGTAGTAGCTGTTGCTCGCCGGCACGATCAGGCGGGCGCGGTCCGATTGGTCAAAGACCGTTGCGGTCCCGTTCGTCGCGGTGACGCGGAACAGGGCCGACCCGACATCGACGCTCGTGGGCGTCCAGTTCAAGCGTCCTCCTCCGTTCGCGTCGAATGCGATCGCGTTCCCGATCCGCTTCCAGGTCAGGCCGTTGTCGCGCGAAACGTCGACAGCCGAGGTCCAGGTCGAGGCGGCCGGGTTGCTTCGATAGATCTCAATGCCGGAAATGCTGGCCGGCATGCCTTCAGTCTTATTGATGAGGTCGAGCAACAAGCCTTGCCCCCCCACGATCGTCACGTTGAACGCACGCGCATAGGCGCGATCGGCGCCGCCCGCTGCCACCGCGACGTCGAGGTCGGTAGCGACCCGCGTTCCCTGCAGTTTGATGTCGAATTTCCTGCCGCCTGCGGCGAGCCACTCGGCGAAATGCAGCACCACGCGGTAAGTCCCGTCGTCGAGCGCCGCCGCCAGACTCATCTTCGCGCCGATCGCAGTGTCCTGCGTCGACAGAAAATCCTGGTAGATGGCGTTCGGTCCAAGCAGGCTGTTGCCGGCCGCGACGGTGACCGAATTCGGATAGCCGCCGAAGCTGCCGCCGCGCATCAGCATGTCGGGCTGCCAGATGCCGCGCAGCGGATCGACGACCGAAGGCCCGCCGAAGTTGACATTCAGGACGCGGTCCTGCGCGCGGATCTCCTCGCTGCGCCATGTGATCGTGGTGGAGTTCCCTGCGGTCAACCGCTCGATCCCCGATGGCCCCGTTATCTGGACCAGCTTGCCGGGCGCAACCACCGCGTCCTTCGTATTGCCGGTCGCGCCGATGTCGATGCGGCCGCTGCCCCCCGGCTCACGCCAACTCTGGGAATTCGGGTCGCCGGCGTCGATCGCCGCCGAGGCGGCAAGGATGAACCTGCTGTCGTCGGCGCCGAAATCCACGCCCGCGACGACCCCAAGCTTGTTGTCCGCTCCGTCGAGATCGACGAGCCGCAGCGGAGCGCCCATGCTGTGCCGGTCGACGCCACTGAGCAACGACCAGTCGAGGAAGGTGCCGATCGCAAGACCACCCCAATTGGCTATGCTTGCGCCGGCATTGAGTTCGAAAAGATTGTAGTCCGACACGAACGCTGGTTGCACGCCGAGATCGACCGCGAAAGCGGCGGCGTTGGTCAGGACGAAGGCATTGTTGCGAAGGTCGACAAACGCGCCGCCGACTTTTACGGCGCGCCCAGACGTTTGGTAGAACGTATTGTTTTCGATCTCAATCGCCATTTCGGAGGTCGTCGAGATGCCCGTGGTATTGAGATAGATCAAGTTGTTCTTGACCGTCGTCCTGGCGTTCAGCAATGCGCCGGCGCCGTTGTTGTAGATCGCATTGCCGCTGACGCGAGTGGTGGTGTAATTGTCGGTATATATGCCTGCGACCGTGTTTCCGAAGATGCGGTTGTCGACGATGTCGGTGTCGGAAGACGAAGTTTCGTTCCTGACGCCGATCTCCGCGCCGGTGATCGCGTTGCCGCGAATCGTGAGAACGCCGCCCGCATCGATGGCGACCTTGCCGCGCAGCCCTTCCCTGGCGAACGTGTTGCCTTCGATGAGCCCCGTGCCGCGATATTGGGTTATTGCGGTCTCGGCGTGATCGACGAAACGGCTGTTGGACACTGTCAGCTTTTGATCGCCCGTCCAATCGATGCCGAACCAATTTCGGGAGAATGTCGAAGCATTCACAAGGAGTTCCGCGTCGTTGCTCACAACGCCGATGATATTGTCCTGAATGATGGCCCCGCGGATTGTAACGAAAGCACCTTCGAACGACCGCAGGCCCTCATAGGCGTTGCGGATCGTCGCGCCGTCGATCAGGATCGTCGATCCACGGACCACCACGCCGCTCGCACTGACTGTACCGACTACTGCGCCGCCCGTCATCGAGAAGCCGTTGTTGCCCGAGCCGATGGACACCTGGCTCGAGGCGTTGCCGGAGAGAACTACACTGTTCAGGCTGATCCCGGTCGCCCCTGCCCCGTCCGCCAACTTGAAACCCGTCGCGCCGCCCGTGATGCTCAGGTTCTGCAGCGTCACATAGTCCGCGCCGTCGATGCGCAAGCCGTCCGCGGACGCGTTGCCGCGATCGAACGTCGCACTGTGGGCTGACATCGTCGGGCCTTGCAGCACAAACCGCTTGGATTCCGTCCCACTATCGTCGACGCCGATGACGACCGTCGCCGAGAGGGGATAAGTGCCGGTATCGATGAGGATCTTGTCGCCGGGGCGGAACTGGTAGCGGTCAAGCAGCGCCTGCAGCGTCCGCATCGGCCTCAGGTCGCTGCGGCCATCGTTCAGGTCGCTGCCGATCGCATTCGGCGTATATTCATCGCCGGTATTCGAGCCGTCGTCGAGATAGTAGCTCGACACCCGCGCCAGCACCGCGAAGGTGGCATTGGACAGGTCGGAAAGATTGGCATTCGCACTGTCGGAGACGCGGATGCGATAAGCGCTGCCGGGCGCGACCTTTGCCGGATCGATGGTCCAGTTGTACGCGCCGCCGTTGCCGACGCCGTTCGCGACGGCGAAGAAGTTGACGCCGTCTTGGGTGATCGCGATGTTCACCTTGGGTCCAAGGCCAGCGGCCCGCCAGGAGATCACGGCTGTGGAATCCTGGAGCAACGTCTCGCCGCCGTCCGGGGCCGTTACACGGATGAACACGCTCGGGCTGCGAGATGATTGCGCCGTGCCGCCATAGGCTCCCAGATCCACGAACCCACCATTCGGATCGGGTTCCGCGCCGATCGCGCTTGTCGGGTTGCCGGCGTCGATGCCGGTGGAGTCGGTCGCATCGTTGGAGAGCGTCCCGGCCACGGCGGCGACCCGATTGGTCACGGGATCCAGGACGACCGCCAGCGAACCGCCCTTCTGGCTGCCGTATCGGCTCTTGAGATGGAAATCGTCGTCACGGCCCCAGGCGTTGGCCTGTCCGCCGCCATAGATGCCATCCGCGCCCTTGGCGTTCACGAAGCTTGCATCGCCGGAAAGGCTGCCAGCATCCTGTCTGGTTGCGAGTTTCCAATCGGACAGCGTCTTGCGGGCGGCCCCCTGCCAAATTCCCACCGCCGTGTTGCTGCCGGTGTAGAAGAGATTGTAGCGCGACTGGAAGCCGTTCTGGCTCTGGCCAGAGATCGAGATAGCTGCGGCGCCTGCGGCGACAATAATGTTGTTTTCAAACAAAGTTTGAGACGAATTTTCTAATAATTCGATAGAATTTCCGACGCTTTGGGAGATGGTATTGTTGCGAATGACTGCGTCCTGCCGGTTGACGAGTTGGACGCCCGTTTGGCGATTGGCATAGACAAGATTATTCGTGACAGCGAGCGCACCGTCGGCGTAACTCTCGCCGATTAGCAATCCGATCTGATTGCCATGCACCGTGTTGCGGGAAATGCTTCCTGCGCCGGTGAAACGGATGCCGACGCCGGTATTGCCGGCGACCAGGTTGCGGTCGACGGCTGATTGTCCATAGGACGAGCCGGCAAGGACGCCGTTGTCACTGTCCACCACGGCGTTGCCTATCACATCCCCGACCGCGCCCGCGTCAATGCCCCAGGCCGCTGCGTTAGACAGTCCCTTGACGCTCCTGACCGTATTGCCCGCGATCGCGCCATTGCCGTAAAGTTCGATGCCAAATTCCGATTGGCCGGAGACGATGTTGCCTTTGCCGGTCAGGGTGGTGTCGCCGACCACGACGGACGAACCCGTCCGGTTCGAAACATAGATGCCGTACCGGCCACCGGTGACGGTGTTGTTCGCGATCACGGATGCGGCGGTTGGGTCGAGCCAGATACCGTAGTCTCCCGCGCCGATCGTATTGCCGATGACGCTTGTGAACTCGCCGCCGAGCGACATGCCGCCAAGGGGATTGCCCGAGATCGATGCGCTTGAGATCGCGCCGACGCTGCCGACGGCGAGAAGGCCCCAGTCGCGGTTGTCGCGTGAGACCAGTCCCTCGATCGACTTGAGCCTCCCCTCGATCACGAGCCCGGACCCGCCGGCGGCCCTTTGCACGGTGATATTCTTCAGGACGCCGGACGGGGACTGGGTGGCGACGCGCAGGCCCTCTATCGACTGCCTCGTCGCCGTGATGTTGGTCAGGTTCAGGTCGTCTGAGCCGTCGTAGACCCAGATCGCTCGCTTGCCGCCCGTGAACATAAGGTTCTCGATCCGCATCAGGTCGGCGTCGACGAGCATCAACTGCGCGCTGGCTTCCGCGAGCGGGTTGGCGCTGATGAACTCCGCCACGCGACCCGGCGTCGTTGGGCCAGTGATACGGAAGCCTTCCTCGAGGCCGAGACCGAGATTGGAACTACCGGAGAGCCGCACGGGATCGATCAGGGCGTATTTGCCCGTGTCGACGAAGATCGTCGAAGTCGGCGCGATGTCGTAGGTGCGCAGCAGGTTGACGAGGCTGGGCTTCGGCGCGGCCGCGGTCTTGCCGGTGTTGCGGTTCGAGCCGACGGCGCCGGGAGTGTATTGGTCGCCCGCATCGCTTCCGTCGTCGACATAATACGTGGTTCCAGCTTCAGGCACGGCGAAGCGCTCGAGCATCGTATCCGATACCTGCGGCGCTGCTACAGAACGGACAACGATCCGCAAGTTGCGGGCGCCGGCGGCGATGCCCGAACTTGCGGGAGACCATTCGAACGCGCCCGTGTCCTGCGCATTGTCGGCGATGACGGTCAGGCGTTGCGCCCCGGCTGCGAGATCCTGCCAGAGTTCGATCCGGACCGGCGAGCCGACGAGGTTGCCCGACGACATCCATCGGATCGTATGCGGCGTCCCCGCCTCCCAATCGGTGTACAGGTCGGGCGAAAGGAGCGTGAGGCCGCCAGATGCCGGCCGCGGCTGGGCGATTGCCTGGATAGCGCCCTGGCTTTGCGTGACGCCATGCGCCGCGATGCCGAGGAATGCCACGTCGAGCGCCACGTTGGCGACCGAGGAGCCGTCCGCACGGGCATCGAACCGCCAGGTGGCCGTGCGCGCGCCCACCGGGATCGGCCGGCGGTTGCCGGCCAGCACCCACCCGTTGCGTTCGGTGGAGAAGGCGATCTTGACCGCGTCGCCAACGATCCCACCACCGCTGTTGCGGAACGTCACCGTCATCGACGCTTCGAGATCGATATCGGCGTCGCCCAGCCAGACGCGGCCACCGATCAGGACATCGAGCTTGCCGGTGTCGATCTCGGCGGCAGTGCGCCCAGCCGCGATCAGGTCCAGAACCTGCGTCGCAGACGCGATCTGGTCCATGCCTCCGCCGAACGCCTGGTTGCCGGCGAACGGCGCCACACCCGAGCCGGGTCGATAAATCAGCGACTGATCCGACAGCGTCCACGACGTCGCGCCGGATTCGAAGCCGGGGTTCAGAAGCAGGTTGGCGACGGTCCGCACCTGCGCGATGCTCTCCGAGGGATCGCCCGAAGCAAAGGCCGGATTCGCCGCCCGAATCGAAGCTGGTGGTGCAAGGAGCCTCAAATCGCCGCCGGCGAGGTCGGCGAAACGCGGCTCTGCGCCGACCGGATTGACGGGGGTCGTGCCGAACGAATGCAGGTCGAAGCGGCCAAGGTCGGCGCGCCAGTCGAGTATGTCGCGATACGGCTTCGCCCAAAATACGAGAATCGCGCCAGCGCCGCCATGCAAGGTGTTGTAATCGCTGTTGTAACCGGACTGGCTGTCGTTCTCGATGCGAACCATGATGCCGGTGTCGAACCGAAAGATGTTGCCGACGACGTCGACATTGCTCGTCCCATCGCGCAGCCAGATCCCGGTTCCCGAAGGCGCGACCGTCGTGTTGTTTGCAATACCGATCTTATCGACGTGCCGAGCTTGGATTGCGACACTCTCCGAAACAAAGATGTTCCGGAGGATCGACTGACCGGAGGCCGCCTCGATCCCGACGCCGTCATCCTGGAACCGATTGCCCTGAATGACGCCGGAAAAGCCACTGACGGCCACGCCATTGCGACGAAACTGATTGGCATCGCCGGATGCGGGGCCGCCGATGAGGCCGGCGCCCGAGATGCCGGTTGCATTGCCGCGCAGCATCTGGCCCGTGACGGCCCCGTTGGCCGCGACGCCGAGACGATTGTCATGAATCGTGTTGCCGGCAACGCCGACCATGCCCAGGCGAAGTCCGGACGCGGCCGGCGACATCTCGATACCGATCCGTGCGCCCTGTATGTCGTTGCCCGTCAGTATGGTCGCGGCGCGATATCGGACGCCGATATCAATGCCGCTGATGCGGTTGCCCGCGATCACAACGTCCTGCTGGACCTCGATCGACATGCCGACACCGCGCGAGACGAATGCGTTTCCGCGGACCGATCCCGAACTCTTCGCCAGAAGGTTCAGCGCAACGGCGGTTGCATCGATGCGGTTGTCGCGGATGACGACATTGGCCGGGCCGGCCTGCGCGGACGCGCCTGTGTTGGTCCCGGACGCGAAGTGCGCGGCGATTTCGGCCGCTGACAACGCCACCTTGTAGATGGCGACCTCGTCCAGTTCGCCGAGCCAGGCCGTACCGTCGTCGCGCTGCGCCGTCGCGCCGCCGAAGACGAGGCCGGCCGTCACCGGCGCCGTCTGGGCGATTGCCGTCTGGCTCGCCCGCAGGACACCATTGACGTAGACGCGCAGCAACGAGCCGTTGTAGGTCGCCGCGACATGCGACCAGCGGTCGGTCGCAATATCCGCCGCGACGCTTGCGAGCGCCGCATCGCCCAAGTGAAACACGATTTGACCGTCCCGGTAGAACAGGCTGTAGCCATCAGATCTTGCCGCCGAAGACGTCTTTCCGATCGCCGTTGCCCCGGTCTGGATGGCGAGGTCCGGCTTGATCCAGGCTTCCAGTGTCATCGCGCCAGACGCGTTGAGTGCGGGTGCATCGGCCACGAGGACACGGCCATCGCTGCCGTCGAACCGGGTGGCGCCGTCGGCGTCGCGCGTCAGCGCCCCTGCCACTCCCAAGCCGACCGCGCCTCGATAGAAGCCGTTCAGCCGGTTCGCGCTGTCGTCCCTGGCTGTCGGCGCGCCGGCTGCCTCGCCAAGCCGCCAGTAGCCTGCCGGATTGTTGGCCAGGACGACGTCCCGATACGCGACCCTCGCGGCATTGGATTGCAGCGAGAGACCAATCGCGTTGCTGGTAATGTCGTTGCCGGCGAGCAGAAGCCCGCTGCCGCGTTCCACGAGGACCTCCTGGCGGAAGCGATTTTCGATGACCGACACGTTTGTCGTGCCGGAAAGCAACGTCGCGCCAAGGACAGTCAGGTTCTGAATTGTGACACCCGTCACTCCGATCAGCGTCACGCCGCCACTCACCGTGCTGCCTGCCGCGCCGCGCAGCAGGAACCCGGCGTCGGCGCTGGTGATGACGATGCTGTCGATGACGGCGTTGGGCGCCACGTAGACGATGTCGCCGGTCGTCAACACAGTGTTGGCGAGTAGCGTCCTCAACGCCGCGCCGCTCGCGATTTGGAAGGACCGCCCGGTCGCCGACGTGCTCGTGCCGACGACGCCGATCCGCGCGCCGTTTTCGCCTGTCCTTGTATAGGCGAGGAACGGCTTCTTCACGCCGTCCAGGGCGAGCGCCAAACCCGAAGCGTCGTCTGGAAGGATTGCCACTCCACCATCATTGTCACCGAGGGCCTCCGGTACGAACGCCGCGCCATTCCACGATGCCGCGAGCAGTGATCGGGTCACGTCGTTGCCGCTGGCCGATGCGCGCACCCAGGCCAGGGTCACGCCGCCGCCGCCCGACGCGAGCATCACGTGATCGACGCCAATAGCGCCACCCTTCGGCGGATGCACGGAGGGGTCGGCGATCGTCAACCATGCGCCGCTGGCGAATTTACGGATCTGCAGTTGCGCGCTGCTGTCAGCGCCGTCGAGCGCTTCCCCCCAGGCCAGGAATATCGTGGTGCCGGTGAAGGCGATCGCCGGCGAGGTGATGGTGCGGCCGAGACCCAGCGCGATCGTGGCCATCGGCGAGGCGAGGACTTTCCAGGTCTGATCAAAGAAAGCCACCTTGACGGAGTCCACGCCTCCGGCGGTCACGCTCCAGGCGACCGCAAGGCGATATCCGGAGACGGCGACACGGTAGTCGGTGTTCACGCCGTCGGCGACCTTTGCCTGCGCATCGGCGGCGGTCGACACGGGCGCCCAGCCCTGGCCGTCGAAACGCAGCGCCGAAAGCGTGGCGGCCTGCCCGTTCCCGGTGCGCCAGAACACGATCGGACCCGCGCTGCCCACGACAACGCGGGGATCGTCGACATTGCCGAGACCTGAGATGCCGCTCGCCCCCAGCGAGGCGCCCAGGGCGGTCCATCTGTTGGAGCTGGCGCTATACCTGGCCACGCGGATCACCGAGCCCGCATCCGTCGTCTCGGTCCATGCCACGACCGGGACACCGTCCGCGCCGACTGCGATCGACGGACGGCGCGCGTTGATCGGGGTCACTCCGACCGCTCCGCCGCTCAATGCCTGGCCGACGCTTGTCCAGGATCCGTTGACGAAGCGGGCGACGCGGATCTCATATGACCCGCTGCGATAATCGGCGAACGCAAGATATGCGCCTGACGTCCCGGAGGCGATCGTCGCATCGGTAGAGGCGCCGCCCGGGCGCGTGAAAGAGGCTCCATCGGGGCCGGCGAGCGTTTCCCAGATGCCGGTCGGGAAGACCCCTTGCGGGAGGACGGCCGTGCCATCCTCGGTCGTGTAGCGCCCCTCGACGATCCGCACCGGGTCCGCGGTGCGGATCGGCGTGACATAGCGGGATGACCCAGGCGCATCCGCGGTCTCAAAGACATCGCCCGGCCCGCCGTCCGGGCTGACATAGTCGTTGCCAGCCTCGCCGAACACCTGATCCGCACCGGCGCCGCCGTAAAGCTTGTCCGACCCGGAACCGGCAACCGCCGTGGTGGCGCCGAAGTCGCCGAAAAGGATATCGGCGTCCCCGGTGTCGCCCGTCGCGGCGGCGTTGTGACCATAGATCAGGTCATTTCCCGCGGCGCCAAGCAGAAGGTCGGCCCCGCTTCCGCCGGTCACGACATCGTCGCCGGCGCCGCCGTCGGCAATGTCGTCGCCGGCGCCGCCGTCGAGATCGTCGTTGCCGGCGAGACCGTAAAGGATATCGCGTCCCTCGCCTCCGGACATCTTGTCCGCGCCGTCGACCGAGCCGTAAAGCGTGTCGTCCCCGTCGCCTCCGGACAGAATGTCTCCGACGCCGTAGTCGCCAAAGATCGTATCGTCCCCCTCACGGCCGTCGATCGTGTCCGCGCCGAAACCGCCATGGATGGAATCGTGGCCGCGGCTGCCCGAGATCGTGTCGTTTCCGGTTCCACCATCGATCGTGTCGCCTAGCGAATCACCGCCGGCTGCTTCCAGATTTCCATATATGACGTCGTTCCCGTCGAACCCGGCGATCGTGTCGCGACCGTCGCCGCCTAGGATGCGGTCGTCCCCTTGGCCGGCGTCGATCCTATCGTCGCCGGCGCCGGCCGTGATGAGATCCGCTCCGCCGTAGCCGAAGATCGTGTCTTCGCCCGCGCCGCCATCGATGACATCGCCGAAAAAGAAAGTGTCGGTGAAGTTCGCGTCGGTCGTCGCACCGTCCGACGAACCGCGCAGGATATCGTTGCCGGCATTGCCCAAGAGCTTGTCGCCGATGCCCCTGCCCGCGTCGATGACATCGTCACCGTCGCCGCCGAAGAGTAAGTCTCGATCGTCACCGCCGTCGATGCTGTCGTTGCCAGCGCCGCCGTCGACGATGTCGAGACCCGCGTCGGCCGTGACGACGTCGTCGCCTTCACCGCCCATGACGTTGTCGTCGCCAGTTCCGGCCTGAATGCGGTCGTCGCCTTCGTCGCCCAGGATCACGTCCGCGCCCGCTCCGCCCGTCAGAAAATCGTTGCCGCCCGCGCCAACGATCCGGTCGTCGCCAGCCTCGCCCGCGGCATCGTCGTCGCCATCGCCAGCGTCGATCTGATCATTGCCGAACCCGCCCCTTATCGTGTCGCTTCCGAAACCGCCGAGGATCATGTCGTTGTCGCGGTTGCCAAGAAGGATGTCGTCGCCATCGTTGCCGAACAAGGTATCGGAGCCGAGTCCGCCATCGACATAATCGTCGTCGTTCTGGCCGTGGATTGTGTCCGCGCCGTCTCCGCCCTCGACATGATCGTTGCCGGAGCCGGCAAAGATCAGGTCGTCGCCGATGTCGCCGGTGACGCTATCCGCTCCGGAACCGGCATCGACGTAGTCGTCGCCGGAACCCGCGCCGATCGTGTCGCCGCCACTGTCCCCAAAGACCGCGTCACCATCGTCGCCACCGGTCATGGCGTCGTCGCCGTCTCCGCCGATCAAGAGATCCGCGCCGGAATTGCCGGCTGTCACGTCCGCGCCGTCGCCGCCAGAAATGGCATCGGCGCCAGACCCGCCTGAAATCTTGTCGAGCCCGCCCTGGCCGTAGATCGTGTCGATGCCACCGTCGCCTGCGATCGTATCGGCGTCGTCGGCGCCCGTATCAAATCCGGCCGCGATCGAGGCGGCGGCCAACCCGGCAATCCGTGTGGGGTCGATCGGGGCGGGCAGGCCGGCGCGGTCGCTGACGATGTAGGCCTCCGGTGCGATCAGCTCAGCGGTGACCCTGCCCGAAGCATCGGCGAGCGTGTCGCCGAAAATCAGGTCGTCGCCATAGAAGTTCGGAGACGTGGTGTCAGGTTCGCCATAGAGCATGGTGGCGGTCGCGTTGGCGATCCCGCCCGCCAGGTCGCCCCAGATGATGTCCAATCCGGAGCCGCCCACAAGGCTGTCCGACCCGCCGCCGCCGAAGAGACGGTCGTCGCCGGCGCCTGCGAAAATCAGGTCGTCACCGGAATTGCCAAACAGCAGGTCGCGGCCTGCTCCTCCGCTGAGGACATCCGCACCGTCGCCGCCGAAAACCAGGTCGTCGCCGTCGCCGCTGTTGATCACGTCGACATTGGCGCTGCCGAAAACCTGGTCGTTGTCCGCACCCGCGTCGACGATCTCGCTGTCGCCAGCGGCTGCGACGCCCTGCGAGGTCGGCGTTCCTGTATAAATCAGGTCGTTGCCGCCGAGCGCTGTGATTTTGTCGAACCCGTCGCCGCCTTCCAGCATATCGGCCAATTCGGAACCGAATAGCCGGTCGTTTCCGCTGTCGCCACGGAAGCGCACGGCATTGTTAGGCGCTGCCAGAAGATCGTCGCCGCTGCCGCCGGCGACATCGATCGCCATGCTCGATCCGTCGGTTCGGCGGAAAGTGCCGGAAAAGCGGATCTCGTCGTCCTTGGTCCCCGCATCGCCGGTGATCTTCTTAACGGCGATGCCGTTGCCGCCGTAAACCTTGGTGAAATCGCCCCATTGCACGAGCACGAGCCCCGAGCCCATGGATCGTACGTTGAACTTCTCCACCTCGCCTCCGTAGCCCGCGCCGCGCCGGGCGGCGGCCGCGCCGATATTGAGGTCCAGCGTCCCGTCGGCGCGCAGCAGCGCCAATTCCGGCGGCTGCATGCATTTGTGGAAACTGAAGTCCATGAGCTTGATCGGGGGAAAAATGTCCTGCGACCATTCTTTCGAACCCAGTAGAGGGATGTCCAGGCTGAAGAAAATGCGAGAGAAGAAATCGATTTCGCCTGAGATATTGACAACGCATAGGATACCACCAGCCCCCAAGAGCGTGAGCATCTCCTCGCCGCGCACCTTGCCGTCCTTGACGGAAAAGGGACTGTCATCGTTGAGGTCGACGTGAAGAATTCCCTGGATTCCCGCACGTACGCCAGCCGACAGAAGGCCGATGGATGCGCCGCCTTCGGCGTAAACCTGGACCCGAAGCGTCGCCTCGTCGGGGTCCCTGGCGCCACCAGGAGGCCGGTCTTCGATGTAAAAACCGGCTAGGAAATCTCTCGGGTCGTTGCTCTCTTGATACTTTGTCCAGCCATAGGTGTCGTAGCCGAATGCCAGCTTGATATCGAGGCTGACCCCGCCGCCGAATGCGATGTAGATTGGTGGGAATGGCCATATGGGGATCTTCGGCGAGCGTATGGTCGTCTCGAAGTGGAACGTCGGCATCTGATATCGGAAGAGCGTGACGTTCTGGCCGAACAGCATCCCGAGGATGGAGCCGGGGTGCTCGAGGATGGTGAATTCGAAGCCGCCATCGTCCCGGAAACCGGCGACCGTGTTGAATCCTGTTCCGTCGACCTGGTCGTGAACCGAGGTGGTGGGCCGGATGTCGCCCAAGATGGTGTTGAGCGCCGCCATGCCGGACGCGTCGTTGTTCTTCGGTACAGAGAGCGCTCCACTGCCGGGGGCCAGGCGCAAATCGTAGTCGCCGAAATAGAACGACCCCAGCCGAAGCTTCAGCCCTGAACCGGCATTTCCGTCGATGAACGAAATCCAGCGCGCCAGCTGCGCCGCACTATTGATGAATTTCTCGACAGACGGGGAAATATAGCCAAGACCTCTGGCGATCTGGACCGGCGAGAGCCTCACGATCGGCAGCGGCTTCGTCAGAAAATCGAGCAGGGGCTGCAGCGGTTTGACGATCTTGGCCGCGTCCTTCAGCGCGCTGCCAAAGACATTGTCGAGCAACGACCCGAAATCGAGCGTCAGGTTCTCGAGGCCGACCCGGATGTCGCCGCCCGTCCGAAGGTCGTCGAGGATGTGCCAGTCGAGGATGAAATCGCCGTTGAGTGACGGAAAATCGGTCCTCTCCGTATAGATGCCGGCGCCGTTCTTCTCGAAATCGATGCCGAACGCAGCGCGCATGCGAACCGCGGCGTCGAGGTCCATGGTGAAACTCGCCGTCGAGGCGAAATCGCCAAATGCGCCGATGTAAACTTTGTTGTTGCTGGGATCACGATCCGCGAAGTCGACCACTGCGGAGCCTGTGATGCCCGTGCGCACCCCGTTCGCCGCGTTTTCCGTCAGGATCAGTTGCAGAAGGCCGAACTGCGCCTTCGCCTGGAAATTCGGCGACACCTGGAATCCAAAATTCAGCTTTAGGTCGTCCGGCTTGTCTCCGACGAGATAGAAGCCCTGCGTGCGGTCGATGCCGAAGCCCAATTCGAGCGTCCAACCGAGGTCGCCGTCGACCGTGGCGTCGTCCTTGACCGCGAGCGCGAGACCCGCCAGACCGACATCGAACCCGAGATCCGCGCTCGAGTGCCAGGTTCCGCCGATTGCCAGTTCGAACTCCAGATCCTTGATCTGGCTCGGATTGAGCGGCGTTCCAGTTTCGCTCCAGAGGGTGCGCACCCCGTTCGCCAGCCGGTACCAGACGCGGATGTCGTCGCCATCGGCGCCGTTGCCTGCACTCGTCCGCCAATCTGGGCCGGGGCCGCCGCGATCGACCAGGAGGTCGCGGAGCGCTTCCGTGAGACCGATCTTCAAAAATTTGATCGCGTCGCCGCCCGTCGTCGACAGCCAGTCCTTGAAAGCCAGCCTCAGTCCGCCGATGAAATCCGCGGTATCGCCAAGCCCGTCGCCGATGATCGGCAGGCGCAATCCCAGGAAATCCGGGGACTTGAGCAGTTTCTGGAGATTGCCAAGGAAGAGGTCGATTCCGGCGATCCATGCGTCCGTATCGAGCGCAAGATTGATTCCATCGAATAACGTGGCGAAGTCCGGCAGGCTGAGCGAATACGACCCCGACGTCGATCTGGTTCGGAACAGGCCATCGAGGAATCCCGACAAGTCCGGAACTTGGAACGAGAAGGCGTCGAGTGCGTCGTTGCCGAGATAGAGCGGGAAATCGAGGTCGATAAGGCCATCGATGTCGAAGTCGAAGAAGTCCGGATTGCCGGACGCCGAGAAGTCGCCCAGCAGCAGATCGGCGAAGTAGTATTTCTCGTTGTCCCCGGCGACCTTCAGCGTGATCCTGGCCTGCTTGGTCTGGTCCAGAGCCGATCGCACGGCGATCGATCCGCCCCGGACATCCAGCGTCAGGGGGCCGCCGCCCAGCGACATGGAGAGGTTGGCGCCCGCGACCCAAAGGCCAAGCACGATCTGGGTGTCGCTGTGAAGGTAGCTGCGGAGGCTGCCATCGCCGGCAGTCTCGAACCCGAAGACGATCTTCAGATCGGCGCTTGCGTCGACCGAGATGTCGCCCTGGCCTCTCACGTCGAAGAGGCCGTCGATCCCACCAAAGGAAGCGAGTTTGTCTAGTCCCATGGATCCGAGGTCGAATGACAACGGTAGCGTTTCGTGGCGCGTTTCCGTGTATTTGAAGGTGATGCGCAGATCCCGCTCGGCCGAATTGTAGCCGATGTCGATGTAATCCCGCCCCTGCCCGGCCTCACCGAAGGCAATGGCGATGGCGGCGTTCAGCCGCGCCTCCAGCGTCTGCAGCGTGGCTGAGGGATTCTTCTCGTAGGCATCCGCGATCTCGCCGACATCGGTGACGAAATCGAGCAGTTGGTCGAAGCGTTTGCCGAGCAGCGGCAGTTTCAGGCCAGGAATGGATTCGCCGTCGAGTTTGCGTAGGAACTCGGCAACCTGGCGCAAGACATCGGTCCAGGCCGCGCCGCCCAGCCCGTCGAAATCCACAAGCTTCGAGACTTGGGACGTGTCGGCCGTCCAGGCCGAGGCGTCGAAAATGTCGGTTGAGCGCAGCGTGACCGGCGCCGATGCCGGGAGTGAAAACATCGCCCGCGTCGTCGCATCGACGGTGATCGGCAGCGTGATCAGTGCGTCGCTCATGGACGTGACGGCGAACTTCTCGTTCAGTAATGCCGACGGGTCGGTCAGCGTCGTCAGCGTCGCGGGTCCCGCGGTGTAGTTGACGCCGACGTTCGCGTTGACGTCGACCGTTCCGTTCGAGACGCCGACGCTAAAAAACCCGAGGCGCGCCGCCGCGGTGACGGCGCCTTGCACCTTCAGCGTCGCCTCGAAGGCGAGCCGCGTGAGCTCGATGCGGTCGAGGAAATGCGAATCCGCGCCAAGTAAGGTCACGTCGGGCGCCGAGATTTCGAGCACCGCCAGGCCAAGAGATGTTTTGGCCGACGCATCGCTGCCTGCGACGACGGAAAGCCGTGCGATACCGGCCCCCGTCAACCGCAGATAGCCGTCCGAGTCGAGCACCGCCTGGACGCTGCGTCCGCTTACCGCGATGTTTCTGTTGATGATTTCGAGCGCGGCATCGATTTCCTGAACGATTGAGGCTGCCGTCCGTCCGGCCGCACTGACTGCCGCGATGGAGACGCTGCCGAGAGATACGCCATCGGCATAGAGCGCGAACCGCGCCGGCGTCGGCACGATGCCATCCGCGCGCACCAGGCCTCCGGTGGCGGTCAGTTGAGTCGAGGGCTGTTCGGCGGTCGCAAGTCCCAGCTGGATCAGGGCGGGATCGCCCTTCGCAGCCACGACGACGAACTGACCGCTCACATTCGAGGTGGAATAAAACTGCAGCGCCGCCGAACCATCCGCCCGTGCGCCAAGGCGGACTTGAACACTGTCGAAAGCGAAGCCGCGGCCGCGAAGGCCGGTCGCCAAGGCCCGGTTGATGTCGTCGACGAGATCGGCGTAGGAGCCATTTTCCGCCGTGCTCGACGCCTTGACCACGACCGGCGTCAGGACCTGTCCGATCAACAATTCGAAGGTCGCGTTCCTGGTCAGCCTGCCGTCTGGAGGTGGCGCGCCGATCCCAAAGACGCTCGCCTCCAGTTGAGCGAGGGAGAGATTCGCGCCGAATTGCAGCCTCGCCGTCCCGAGGGCATTCAACGTCCCCTCTAGTCCGACGTCGGCAAACGAAGGCAGGTTCGGATACAGATCCTTCCTGAGATCGAAAACAGGCGCCACGCTGCTGCTGATCTGGCGCGTTATGTCGAGGTTCAGCGACAGGAGATTCGCCTCAGCATCGTAAGCGATCTGAAGGGCAGCCGGATCGACCCCAGCCGTCGCTGCGAGATCATCGACGAAATCGTCGAGAGTCGCGAATTTCAGGGCGCCGCTCGAATCCCGCAGCGCGCTCGTGAGATAATCCTCGAACGTTGTCGTAATGTCGGCCAACGACAGCACGTCCGCGCCCGTGAACGGCAGCCCGAAGGCGTCGAGCGTAGCGCGCGCGCCTTTGGCCGCGAAACCCGCGATCTCGTGAATGAGGGCGACGAGATCAGATCGGTCGAGCGACGCGAGATGGTCGACATCGTCGGCATTGGCGCCGGTGACCTCGATCTCGGCGGCTTCACCCCTGAGCGGATCGGCCCTGATGTTCAGTTGCGCCGAGAGGAAGCCGGCCGCCGCCTTCGCGCCCGAGATCGTGATGCTGCCAGCCATGTCGGAGCGCAGGATCTCGACATTGAGAAGATCGCCTGACGCCGCGCCGAGGATGTCGTCAAGCGATACGGGCTTGGCCGAGGCCCCGGAGCCGCCGATGCCGACACGGACCTCGCCGCCAAAGGTCAGGTCGGCCGCGGAAGTCTTCAGGCCGACGATGCCGGCGGCGAGCGCGATGTTGGCGTTGGCCGACAGCTTGCCGTCGAGTGCGATGTTGATGTCGTCGAACTTGATGAACAGCGCCTGCGAAGGCGAGACGCCTTCGCGGCGATCAATGCCGACCAGCATGCTGAACTTGACCCTGGACTTGATGTCCGCCAGCCCTGTGGCATCCAGTTCACCGAACTGCGTCGCCTGGTCGAGGTTCAACTGTTGCGAGAGCAGCGTCGCGTTGCTTTCGATCGCCAGCTTGTAGACAAGATAGTTGCCGGCGCGCGGCAGGCCGAGCGCGTTCGCCGCGGCGCTGGATGCCGGTGCGAAAGCACCCGCCACCGGCGTTCCGACGCCGGTCGTTCCCGCGCCGAAATTCTGCGCGATCGCCGGCTGCAGGCGGGTCGCGAAATCGGCGAGCCTCGTCCCCGCGGGGCCGATTGCCGCTTTCAACGTGGCGGAGAGCTTGGCGAGCAAAGCGGGTGCATCCACCAGCTCGATCATGCTCTTGCCCACAAGCGGGAGTTTCTTGTTCAACGCATGGACATCGGCAAGCTTGTCGGCCAGCGCATCCAGCCAGCCGTCGAGACGCGCGGCGATGGCTGCCCCCGCGGCATCCACCGCTCCGGCGCCGTTGATCAGGTTTGACAGATTCGGGCTGAGCCGGGCGAGCTTGGCCTCATCCACGGCAACGGTCGGCAAGGCCGACGATGCGAAGGTCCAGCTCATCGATATCGGCAGTGAGCCGATATCCACATTGGCGTATTGCGCATTGAGCACGCCTGAAAACGAGGCCGCGCCAGAATATTCAACCGGGCCAAGCGCCGCGCCAGGATCATCGACCAAGTCCGCCAGCGTAATCCGCCCGTCGGCGGCTGATCCCGGGCGATCGTCGCGGAAGCCAGTGCGCGCGGTCGCAAATTGCGTCACGTCAACGCCGCCGTTCGGCAGAGCCGCGCCGAGCCCGATCGCGCCGTTGACGAGCGTCACCACGCCGCTGCCGACCGAGGCCTGCGCGTTGAGCAGACCGGGCGACAAGCCTCTTACCGCCAGTTCCACGAAGCTGCCGTCATCTTTAAGATAAAACCGGTCGAGGTCGGCGACGTTGGAGCCGAGGTCGATGCCCATGCCGAGCGAACCACGGATCTCGCCGACGATATTGGCCGATCCTTCGACATGGAGTTCGGCGCCGGCAATCCTTGTGTCAACCAGCACCGGCAAATCGCGATTGATCGCGGACTTGATCCCTATCGACGCCTCGAGCGTCCCGCCGGTTCCGAGATCGAACGAAACGCTGCCTCCGAAAACGCCTTCCAGCGCCGATTTCAGTTTTGAGAGGCTTGAAAGATCGGTGGCGGTGGACAGAAAGGCCGCGAGTTTGTCGCCGAGGTTCGACAGAGAGCCGATGCCGTCATCAAACAAGGGCAGATCGAGGCCGAACCCATCGAGGGAAAGCGAATCGAAGAGGCCCTTCTGACCGTCAAGGCCGAGATGGAACAGGCTGGAAAAGGACTGGGGGTCGAACGACAGCAGCTTTCCGAGATACGACGTGTCCGGCAGCGTCACCTCGACCGTGGTCGGATCGAGCGTGCCGCTCCAGTCGACGTTGAGAGTCTCGTTGACGCCGAAGAACTGCGAAGTGACGGGCAGCGTCAGATGCGCCGATGCGGTCAGGTTCGCATTGACCATATCCTCGACCGGCGCCGAAGCCAGTTCCACACCCGTAATGCCGCCGGCCGCGTCCGGATCGACAAGGATACCTGACATCTGGGCCGACAACGAAGCCGCGCCGTTCCGAACGGCAACATCCAGAACGCCGAGGGAACCATTGAAATCAACGTCGTTTGAGACCAGTGACACGGCGCCGCCGAAAGCAACGCCCTTGAACGCAACCGAAGCGGCCGCGACATCCACATCCATGATGAGGTTCAGCGAAACATTGCCGCCCGGCGTTACTTTCGCCGCGCCATCGGTTTGGATGGACAGTTCGTCGGAAGCATTTGTCAGATCAAGGACGAGCGGGGTTGCGTCGAGCGATCGAGAGAAGTCGAGCGCGAAACGCTCGACCGTGCCGGTCGTTGAAAGCGTCGCGCCGGTCGTTTCCGCAAGACTATCGAGCGTCATGCGCAGGCCGTCCGTCGTGGCGACGCCGGCTTCGTTGAAATAGCTTGAGACCGCGCTTTTGGCGCGCGTGATCAGTCCGCCCAAATCCAGCATGTCGCCAAGCGAACGGTCGACGAACGGAAGCCTGTCGACAAAGGCCGAGTCGTCATCGATGCGACTGAGGAAAGCGCTCAAATCCGCCAGCGCGGTCGTTACCGCATTCTCGAGACCTGGCGTCAAATCGGCCGAAAGCAGGATACGCGGCTCCATCGGCTCCACGTAGAGCGGTCCGGATGGATCCAACCCAAATGAGCGCTCAGATCTCGACAGGCCTGCGGTCGTGCGCGCTGGAATCGCTGTCGAGCTTTGCAGCCGCCGGCAGCGAAGTCGGCCAATATCCCCCATCGTCTCGCTTTCTCGCGCGCGAAGTGCCGGTCAGTCGCTCCCGCGACGCAGGGGAAGCGTGCAACAAATACTGTTCGATATCAACAATTATTCGCAATGCTGCGCTTCAGGCACGCGATGATTGGCACGGCGGCACTGATATGGACAAAGTTCTCAATTCAAAGAACTTTTTCATGGAAATGTTATTACTAATAGTCTAGAGTTTCGATGGATTTAAATTCAGGATTTGCGATTGTCAAATTAACAGTATCTTCTGAAGTAATCGTTGAAAATTGTTTGAATGTGTATGGACCTACGGCGTTAGTTTGATATCAGCAGCTCTGCCATCCGCGCCGGCGCGAACATTATCCGCATTTTGTTTTATTTGAAGGCGGAAGTTCCGGGGCGGTTTATGATTGGAGGGAACCGGTCATCCCGAGAACCTTTCGGGCGGTTTCCTTGGCGCCTCTCGGCGCAGATCGCCCACCCGGAAGTAATCTACAACTTGATCTGCAGCTTGACGTCGCTCGGCCGCCCCTCGGCGGCTCTTCCGAAAGCGGCAATGCTCTGCTCGAACGGGAATGTCTCGCTGATCAGCGGCTTAAGGTCCACCTTGCCGGAAGCGATCATGCCCAGAGCGCGATCGAAGACGTTGGCATAGCGAAACACGGTCTCAATGCGGATCTCCTTTGCCGCAATCGACGAAACGTCGATGGCGACCGGCTCGACCGGCATGCCGACCAATACCAGGCATCCGCCCGGCCGGAGAAGGCGCTGAACGCCGTCATATGCCTTCGGCGCGCCGCTCGCCTCAATCACGACGTCGGCGCCCCACCCGTCGGTCGCCTTCGCGACCACTTCCGCGAGTTGCTCCTTGCGGATGTTGACCGTCGACACCCCCTCGTAGCGTGCGGCAATTGCAAGTTTCTCGTCAACGAGGTCGGAAACGATGACTCGGGAACAGCCGCCGGCGAGCATCGCCAGCGCCGCCATGATGCCGATCGGCCCGGCCCCTATGACAACGGCTGTATCGCCAGGCTGAATCTTCGCCTTGACCGCCGCCTGCAATCCCACCGCGAAAGGCTCGACCATGGCCGCCTCCGCGAAGGAGACATTGTCGGGAAGCTTGTAAGTGAAGGCGGCGGGATGCACGACTTCAGGCGTGAGAACGCCATGGACGGGCGGAGTGGCCCAAAAGACCACCTTCTGGTCGACATTGTAGAGCCCGAGTTTGGACGCTCGTGACGAGAGGTCGGGGATGCCCGGCTCCATGCAGACCCGATCGCCGACCTTGAGCGTATTCACATCGCCGCCGACCTCGACCACCGTGCCGGCCGCCTCATGGCCGAGCACCATCGGCGCGTTGACGACGAACGAGCCGATCCGGCCGTGCGTGTAATAGTGCACGTCGCTGCCGCATACGCCCACGGTGTCGATCCTGATCCGAACGTCGGTCGGCCCCACATGAAGCGGCAGGTCGATCTCCCGCAAGCTCAGCTCGTGCCGCCTTTCCAAAACGAGTGCCCGCATGATCTCACTCCATACAGTTGATCTGGGAACGGCCTTTGGCCGGATGGCGATGCCCTTCATCATGGACATCCCTTTGGACAAAGATAGCCGATTTCGACGACTCGGCAAAAGGACCGGATCGGTCGGTCGGATCCGATACTGGATTCATTTGAACACATCCGTCCACGGTCGCGTCAGCCGAGCAGCCGGTTGGCCGCATAGATCCGCACCTGCCGTTCGGAAAGCGCCGCCCAGCGGCCGGCCGCCGACAGATCGGGCTCGATCTCGCCGGCGGTGCGCGTCATGCCCTGCGCGGCCTCCTGCAAGTCCCCGTACCAGCCCGACCCGACGGCCGCGTAGATGCCGGCGCCCAGTGCGGACGCTTCGTTGGAAAGGCTGAGGGTCACGGGAATGGAGGTCGAATCGGCGATCATCTTGAGCCAGACCGGATTGCCGGCGCCGCCGCCGATCGCCAGGATCCGCTCCGTCGTCAGCCCCTTGTCGCGGACCGCGATCAGCGAGCGGGCGAATTCCAGCGTGATGGCCTCGAGGCAGGCGCGATAGAGATGGGCGGTGGTGTGCTCGGGCGCCATTCCGGTGAAGGTGGCGCGCGCATCCTCGTCCCAATGCGGGTCCATGCAGCCGACCAGGTAGGAGCAGACCGAGACGCCGTCGGAGCCGACCGGGATCGAAGCGGCCGCCTCGTCGAGTTTTGCGAACACCCCCGGATCGTCGCGCCCGCCCGCGAAATTATCGATGAACCAATTGAGGAAAAACGCCCCCGAGCGCTGGCACGATTCGAGAAGGTAGCCTTGGCCCGTCGGGGAGATCAGCGTGCGCCAGAAACGGCTCAGCTCCGGCTGGGAGGACCACACGCCGCTGACGACCGCGGTGCCGAGATTGAGATAGACGATCCCCGGCCGCACCGCGTTCACGCCAAGCGACGCGCAATGGCCGTCGCCGCCGGCGGCGAAGACCGGCGTTCCGGTCCTCAAGCCGGTCTCGGCCGCGGCCGAAGCCTGGATCGCGCCCGCCGGCCTGCCCGGCGCGAGAACCTCCGGAAGTTGATCCTCGCGGATCCGCAAGTGATCGAGCAGCGTGCGCGACCAGGACTTTTCGCGGATATCGAAAATGCCGAAAGGGTCGGCGCTGGTCCAGGTCGCGAACGATTTTCCTGTGAGATGCCGCAGGAGGAAGCCGTTGACGTCGAGGATAAGGCGCGCCCTGTCCAGAAGTTCGGGCGTATGCCTCCGCATATGGGCGAGCCGGTAGAGGCATGGGATGACGCCGACCGGCTTGCCCGAAATGCCATGCAGGGTCGGCGCGCCGAACACCTCGCTCAGCGCCTGCGTCATCGCCTGTGCCCGGCGGTCGAGCCAAAGCGTGGCGGGGGCGAGCGGACGGCCATCGTCGTCCACGAGGACCATGGTCTCGCGCTGGTTCGAAATCGCAATGCCGGCGATGCTGCCCGGGTCGATCGCCGCCGTCACGGCTTTCAGCGCCGTACGGGTGGCCACCCACCAGTCATCGGCGTTCTGCTCGGCATGCAGAGGCCGGGGCTGGCTGATGGCGAGCGGCGCGCGTCCTTCGGCTGCGGGCGTGCCATCCCGGGTCCACGCAATCGCCTTCACCGATTGCGTGGATGAGTCGATCCCAACGACATAGCGTGAGTCTTTCGCCATGGGCGCCTTCTCCAGGCTTTCAAGGTGGTCAGGCCGTCAGCGCCTCGGCGGTCGCGGCATCGGTCACGAAATGCGTCGCGTACCCGCCTTTCAGGGCGGCGAGGATCGCAGAGATTTTCGGGCGCCCGCCAGCGACGCATACCCGGCTCGGCACCTGGGCCAGTTCCTCCAGTTCGATGCCGACCATTCGATCGTCCAACTCCCCCGACATCGGCTTGCCGTCCCGGTCGATGAACCTGCCGATGATGACAGCGGCTGCGCCGTGCGCGACATAGGCGTCCATCTCCGTTTGTGTCGCAATATTGGAAGCGCGGACAGTGCTGCGCGGTCCGATATCGCCGACGCCGAACAGGATGAGGTTGGCCGAGTGGATCAGCTCGAACTGCTTCAAAAGCACCGGCTCGGCAAGGAGCTGGCGCTTGAGCAAGGGCGTGGACAGAACGGCGGGCGCCAACAGGTTCACGCAACGCGCCGCGATGCGGCGCGCCAGAAGCGACGTGCAAAGCTCCGGGGAGAAATCCGGACTGCCCGTCGAACTCCCCGATACCTGAACGACCGTCAAGCCTTCCAGCGCGCCGGGGAGCGACACCGCATCCGCCACCGCGAGCACTGTGCGCCCCCAAGCCACGCCGATCGTGTCGCGCGGCCTGATCATTTCCGCCAGCACTCTGGCGCCGGCCGCGCCGAGGCGTTCGACCAGGGCCGCATCGTCGCCTGTCGGGATGACGAGCGCGCCCACCAAGCCGAAACGGTGCTTCAGACGACGCGCGAGCATGGTCCGCCCGCCGGCCTCGCTGCTGATGCTGACAGTTACGATGCCGCGCGCGCGCGCTTCCTGGAGATAGTTGACAATCGTCGCGCGCGAGACCCCGAGCGCCTTGGCGATCTCGTTCTGCGTCATCTCGTCGGCATAGTAGAGCCACGCAGCCCAGACGATCGCGTCGTCGAATTCGGTGGGCACGCCCGCTGTCGGGGCGGCGGTCGCGGACCGCAAGCTGGTCGGGGTCGCTTCGCTCCTCATCCAGCGTTCATCGGCCACCCGGGGACTTATGTCAATTGTGACTGGCAGATGTCTTGACATATGCCACGACAAGATATCTTTTGTAGAACAAGGTCCTTCAAGGCAGTCCCATGAACATGGCAGCGCCCATCGTCGCGTCATCGACCTCCCGCATCGACTGGTCCGATCTCATTGCAGAGATCGTCGCCGGCCGTTGGGTCAATCCGGAAACCGGGCTCGTCGAGACCGTGCCCTACGAGTCCGTGGTGATCGCCGACAGTCTCGAAGGCCGCGAGGCCGATCTGGTTCATGCGCTCAAGCTCGGCGCCAGCTTCAAGGTGGTCTCGGACGCGGCAACCTACGATGCCATGGGCGGACGAATCGCAAAGGCGCTCTCGGTGCTCGGTCCGGTCGATACGGTAGTTCTCGACCATCCGCATGCCGACATGGCGACGGCCGAGCGCCTTGCCGAAGACGTCCGGGACGTAGAGGCCGTCGTCGCCGTCGGCTCCGGCACCATCAACGATCTGTGCAAATACGTCACCGGCATCGACGGTCGGCGCTATTGCGTCTTCGGAACGGCGGCGTCGATGAACGGCTACACCTCGACCACCGCCTCGATGACCATTGAGAGCGGGCTCAAAGTGTCTCTGCCCTCGCACGCTCCGGCCGGCTTCTTCGCGGATCTCGGCGTGTCCGCGGCCGCTCCAGGGCGCCTCGCCGCCGCCGGTTTCGCGGATTGCCTGGTGCGATCCGTCGCGCAGGTCGACTGGTGGCTCTCGCATCGCCTGTTCGGGACTCTCTACGCCACGCTACCCTTTCTCATCCAGCACAAGGACGAGGGCGAACTCAATGCGCGCGCCGGCCTTTTGCCCGAGGGCGACCTCGCCGCGCACGGCTATCTCTACCGCGTGCTGACCCTGTGCGGCCTCGGTGTCTCGTTCACCGGCATGTCGAACCACGGCTCCATGGGCGAGCATCAGGTGTCGCACTACATCGATTGTTTTGCCGGCGACAGGCATCCCGGAACCCTGCACGGACAGCAGGTCGGTGTCGCGACGCTTACGATGGCGCGCCTGCAGCAGGCCATGCTCGCCAGCGAAACGCCGCCGGTGGTGCGGGCGACACGCATCGATCCGCAGGATATGGCGCGCCGCATGGGCGCCGAAATCGCCGCGCAGTGCTATGCCGAAATCGCGCCGAAAATCCTCGACGGGGCCGGCGCAGCGGCCCTCAACAAGACGCTTGCCTCGCTCTGGCCGACGTTGCGGCAGGAACTTCTGGCCTTTACGCTGCCGGTCGCCGAGATGGTCCGGCTCCTCGCCGCCGCCGGCGGGCCCCGGACGGCTGCCGATCTCGGTCTACCCGTCGACTTCTATCGCGAGGCCGTGATCCACTGCCGCGAGATGCGCAACCGCTATTCCTTCCTCGACCTGGCCGCCGACAGCGGCACGCTCGAGGATTTCGCGGCCGGGGAGTGGTAGCAACGATGCGTCCGCTCGCCGACATGCCCGACGAAATCGCCGCAGGAATCGCGGTCGTGTTCTGCGACATCGACGACACGCTGACCCGCGACGGCGTCTTGCCCGCTTGCGCCTACGGCGCTCTTGAAGCGCTCGCCGCGGCCGGCATCGCGGTCGCTCCGATTACCGGCCGGCCGGCCGGCTGGTGCGACATGATCGCCCGGATGTGGCCGGTCAATGGGGTCGTCGGTGAAAACGGGGCGTTTTACTTCGCGTACGACCGATCCGTTCGGCGCATGCGCCGCGTCTTTGCCGTCGAAGACAGGCAGCGGGCCGCCGACCGCGTGAGGCTGGCGGCGCTTGGTCAGCGCATCATCAGCGCGGTGCCTGGCTGCGCCATCGCGTCGGACCAGCTTTACCGCGAGGCCGATCTCGCGATCGATTTCCGCGAGGACGTGACGCCGCTGCCTCTGGAAGCGGCCGGCCGCATCAAGGCGATGTTCGAGGCGGACGGTGCGGTCGCCAAGATCTCCTCCATCCATGTCAACGGGTGGTTCGGCGCCTACGACAAGCTGTCGACGGCGCGGCGCTTCGCCGCCGACGTTCTCCGGTTCGACATCGACCGGGATCGCCACCTGGCGGTCTTCGTCGGCGACAGCCCTAACGACGCACCGATGTTCGGTTTTTTCCCGAACGCCTGCGGCGTCTCCAACGTGCTTGCATTCCGCGACACGATCGATGCCTTGCCGGCCTTCGTGTCGCGCGGGCCGGGCGGCGAGGGCTTCGTCGAAGTTGCAAATGCCATTCTGCGGGCGCGCCAGGCAAGACCGGCGGCTGCATGAAGACGGACCATTGCATCGCGAGGATCGCCGATGGCGCGATGACACGACGGAAAATCGAGGCGCTCGACCATCCCATGAGGAACCGGTCGAAAAGCGAAGCAGGAACGGATCGGCGCCTGGCGGCCTAGGCGGGATGGAGGAGCGGGCGGGGACCACATCCCGCCTCATGGATGTTCGCGACCGGGAACTTGGGAGGAGATATTATGGCCATCGCGCAGGTCAAGCGCATCGCGATATCGGATTCGCCGCTTCCGTGGCTGCTTCCGCTCGTGGCCTTCCTGCTCGTCTTCACGGTCTATCCGCTGATCTACAACATCTGGCTCTCCTTTCACGAGTTCATGCCGCGCAAACGCGCGCTGGCATTTGTCGGCGTCCAGAACTGGAAGCAACTCTGGGCAGATACACGGTTCTGGAGTTCTCTCGGCGTCACCTTCGTCTACTTCGCCATCGCGCTTGCGATCGAACTGACGCTCGGGATGGCGATCGCGATGCTGCTCGACGCTGAGCTGCCAGGCTTCGGCGCGCTGCGCGCCATCCTGTCGATGACGCTGGTCATCCCGCCCGCAATCGCCGGCATGATGTTCCTGCTGCTGCAGGATCCGCAGTTCGGCGTCGTCACCTATGCGCTCAATTCGCTGGGCTTGCTCGACAGGTCGCATCCGATCCTCGCCAGTTCTAGCACCGCGCTGGCCGGCGTCCTGCTCGCCGAGATCTGGCAATGGACGCCGTTCATGGTGCTCATCTTCATGGCGGGCCTGCGTTCGCTGCCGTCCGAGCCCTACGAGGCGGCCATGATCGACGGGGCGAGCGGCTGGCAAACGTTCCGGCGGCTCACCTTGCCGATGATGTCGCGCGTCATCGCCGTCGCGGTGCTGTTGCGCGGCATCGATCTGTTCCGCGTCTTCGACTACGTGTTCACGATGACCTCGGGCGGTCCCGGCACGGCGACCTATTCGCTGAGCTACTACGCCTGGCAGCAGACCTTCAGCTTCACGAAATGGGGCTACGGCGCGACGCTGAGCCTGGTCAGCCTCTTCATGGTCATCGTCATGGCCAATATCTTCATCAAGGTCTTCAAGGTGCGGTGGTAGGATGGCCGACGTGCTCCCGCACCAGACATCAGGCCAGCGCGTCATTCGGACGATCGCAGGCTGGGTCGTCGTGGGGCTCTTCTTCTTCCCGATCTATTTCTGGACATCGGTCGCCTTCCGCAATGCCAAGGACATCTTCAACTGGCCGCCGATCCTCTTCGCGTTCGAGCCGACGGTGCGCAATTTCGAGCAGGTGTTCGGCATCTCGCTGGGTTTCGGCTTCGGCGGCCAGGAGACGGTCACGCCCGGGGGCGGCAATTTCTACATGGCGCCGCGACTGCTCGATTCGATCATCGTCGCGACCTTCTCGACGGTCCTGGCGATCGTGGTGGCGACGCTGGCGGCTTACGCCCTGTCGCGCATGAATTTCCGCGGTCGGCATCATTTCGTGAGCTGGGTGCTGTCGACGCGGATGATGCCGCCGGTCGCGGTCGCCATCCCGATGTTTTTCATCTTCAAGCAGTTCAGCCTGCTCGACACCTATACCGGCGTGATTCTGATCCACGGTTTGATGAACCTGCCGCTCGCCGTGCTGCTGCTGAAGAGTTTCTTCGACGACATTCCCACCGAAATCGACGAGAGCGCGCTGGTCGACGGCGCGTCGCGCTGGACCATCTTCCGGCGCATCGTGCTGCCGATGGCCAAGGGCGGCATCGCC
This sequence comes from uncultured Rhizobiaceae bacterium, assembly GCA_964244725.1. Taxonomy (GTDB): domain Bacteria; phylum Pseudomonadota; class Alphaproteobacteria; order Rhizobiales; family Rhizobiaceae; genus Kumtagia. The sequence continues at coordinate 52,616 of CAXTJQ010000016.1, read as the reverse complement.
GCCAGCGCGGTGCTCTGCTTCATCTTTTCATGGACGGAGTTCCTCTTTGTCCTGACGCTTACGCAAACCAGCCTCAAGACCGTGCCGGTCGTATCGTCGACCTTCGTGACATCGATCGGCACCGCCTGGGGCAACATGGCCGCGCTCGGCGCCGCGTCCATCGTGCCGGCCTTTATCGTCATCCTTCTCGTCCAGCGCCATCTCGTACGCGGTCTCACCATGGGGTCGCTCAAGCAGTAGGCAAATGACGGACAGGTTCTAGTGGACTACGGACGGCAATGGTGTCGTCCGCACTTTGGAGGAAGTGAAATGAGAGACAATATCCGCAAGATGCATCTCGCATCGATCACCGACCGGTTCGTGAAAGGAGAGATGGGGCGTCGCGATTTCCTGCGGCTCGCCGGGAAACTCGGCTTGGGCGCCGGCGCCCTGGGGATGGGCATGAATCGCGGCCTGTTCAATTTCGTTCCATCGGCCGCGGCCCAGGAAGCGCTGCAGCCCTCGCCCGAAATCATGAAGTGGGTCGCCGATGTCGGCAAGCCGTTCGCCGGCACGACGCTGAAGCTCGCGACCGAATCGACCCCGCCCTCGAACGCCTTGAATTCGCAACTCAAGAAATATTTCGAGGAGGCGAGCGGCATCAAGGTCGAGATCGAGGTGCTGCCGCTGGAGCAGGTGCTGCAGAAGCTTACTCTCGACGTGGCCTCGTCGCTGGGCACCTACGACCTCTACTACATCGACCAGAGCTGGGCCGCCTCGTTCAGCCAGGACGTGTTCGACCCGCGCGAGCAGATCCAGGCGAAAGCCGATCTCGCCATGCCCAACTACAACATCGACGACTTCCTGCCGGCGCTCGTGGACGGCATTGCGATGTATGAGAACCGGATGGTCGGCGTGCCTTACGACATCCCGATCTTCATCATGATCTACCGCAAGGATATCTACGAGGAATTGGGCCTGAAGGCGCCGACCACGATGGAGGAACTCGCCAACAACTCCAAGGCGATCATGGACGCCAAGGGGCCGACGATGGCGGGCATATCCGGGCAGATGAAGTCCGGACACTACGCGCTCGAATGCGAATGGACCTCGATGCTGTGGGGCCATGGCGGTTCCATCTTTAATCCGGATAAGAAGTTCGTCGGCAACGACGAGCAGGGTCTGGCGGCCATGGAGTACTGGACCAACCTCAAGAAGAGCATGCCGGCCGGCGTCGACGGCTGGACGTGGGACGGTCAGGGTCAAGCCGTGGCCCAAGGCGTCGCGGCGTCGATGCTGTCCTGGGGCGAGTTCTTCCCCTATTTCGACGATCCGTCGCAGACGAAGATCTCGGGCCTCTGCGATGTGGCCGTCCCGCCCAAGGCAATCTCGCTGCGGACAAAGGACCAGACCGGCTTCGGCGAAATTCCCGGCGTCGGCCATCAGGGCGGCTCCTCGCTGGCCGTCTCGAAATACTCCAAGAGCCCGGATGCGGCATGGGTGTTCATGCAGTGGGCGACCTGCGCCGATACGCAGGCGCTGATCACGACGCTGGGCGGCGGCACCGGTCCGACGCGCGCCAGCGTGTATGACGACCCGCGCGTCAAGGCCAACGCCAAGGTCGGGGCCGGGACGACGCGTCATTTGCCCGTGGTGCGCGAGACGATCGCCAACCATATGGGCTCGGAGCCGGACCTGCCGGAATGGGCGCAGCTCTCCAGCGACACCATCCCGGTCGCGCTCGGCAAGTACTTCGCCGGCAATTACGGTTCGGCCAAGGAAGCGATGGACGACATCGCGACCCAGGTCGACGCCGTCATGAAGGGCTGATCGACAGGATGCCGGAGCGGTGCAAACCGCTCCGGCATTTCATAGGATGCAATCACTTTTCCGCTCGCGCAGTTTGGACGCATCGCAAGGTTGTGCGGAAGGAAGCCGTTTCATCGATGAAAGTTGGAAGACAGGAAAAGCCGTATGGATCAAGGATCGTTGATCGCCATCACCGGGGCCAGTTCCGGCATCGGTGAAGCCGCGGCGCGCGCCTTCTCGGCGGCCGGCCATCCGGTCCTGCTCATGGCGCGAAGGCTCGATCGGCTGGAAGCGCTCGGCCTGCCCGACGCCGTATTGCGCAAGGTCGATGTGCGCGATCGCGCGGCGATTGCGGCAGCGGTGTCCGATGCTGAAGCGAAGTTCGGCCCGGTCGACATGATGTTCGCCAACGCCGGCATCGCGCGGCTGGGCGACATCGCCAGCCAGCCGCCGGAAGAATGGGACGAGATGATCGACATCAACACGAAAGGCGTCATGAACAGCGTCCACGCGGTGATGGCGGGCATGATCACGCGCAAGCGCGGCACGCTGATGATGATGAGTTCGATCGCGGGACGAAAGGTCTACCCCGACCATACCGTCTATTGCGGCACCAAGTTCTTCGTGCACGCGGTCTCGGAGAGTTTCCGAGAATATCTCGCGCCGTATGACGTGCGCGTGATCGTGCTTTCGCCGGGAATTATCGAGACCGAGGTTCTGGACCATGTGAACGACCCGAACACGCTTGCCAGCTACCGGGCCAACAAGCAGGCGATCGGAGGCGGTATCTCGGCCGACATCGTCGCAAAGCTCGTTCTGGACGCCTACCGACTGCCGCAGAAGGCGATCGTGCAGGAGATCGTCATCACGCCGACGCGGCAGAAATATTGACGCCGCATACGGCGCGCAACGGGTAGCTGAAGTGCGGAGGCCAGTTCATGGCGACGGTCGAATACAAGGGCATCGGCAAATCATTCGGCGCCGTTCAGATCATGCGCGACGTGTCGTTCGCGATCGAGGATCACCAGTTCGTCGTGCTGCTCGGACCGTCCGGTTGCGGCAAGACGACACTCCTACGCATGACCGCCGGGCTGGAATCAGTCAGCGCCGGCGACCTCATGATCGGCGGGAAGCGCGTCAACGACATGCACCCGCGCGAGCGCGACATCGCGATGGTTTTCCAAAACTATGCGCTTTATCCGACGATGAAGGTCTACGAAAACATCGCCTTCAGCCTGGAAGTCGCGAAGCTTCCCGCAGCCGAGGTCAAGGCCAAGGTCGAGCGCGCAGCCGAAATTCTCAACCTCACTCCCTATCTCGGCCGCTATCCGAAGGAACTTTCCGGCGGCCAGCGCCAACGCGTCGCGATGGGCCGCGCCATGGTGCGCGAACCCTCGGTGTTCCTGTTCGACGAGCCGCTCTCGAACCTCGACGCCAAGCTGCGCGCCCACATGCGGACGGAAATCCGCCAGCTCCACAACAGGCTGACGACGACCACGATCTACGTCACCCACGACCAGATCGAAGCCATGACGATGGCCGACAAGGTGGTCGTGATGCGGGCCGGCAAGATCGAACAGATGGGATCGCCCGACGAGGTCTACGATACCCCATCGAGCAAGTATGTCGCCGATTTCATCGGCTCGTCCGCCATCAATTTCATGGACGGCACGGTCGTGGCCGGTGACGGCGCGCCGGCCGTCGACACGGCCAATGGCCGCCTGCTTCTGCCAAGCTCGACAACCGCCAAGCCAGGCCAGAAGGTGGTGTGCGGCGTGCGCCCGACCGATGTCGTGGTCTCGGCGCAGGGTCCGATCCGCACCACGGCGGTCCTCGTGGAGCGCCTGGGCCATGACGTTCAACTCTGTACCCGAGCCGCTGCCGGGGAGTTCTTCGCGATCGTCGATCGATCCCTGCCCTTCCGCGAGGGCGACGAGGTTCGGTTCGACGTGCCCGCGTCGAAGGTCCATGTCTTCGACGCCGGGACTGAACGACGGCTTTGAGGCAAACGAGATCCCGGCATGGCGCGCATCCTCATCCTCGGCGCGGGAGTCATGGGCAGCGCGCTTGCGACGCCGGCTGCCGATAACGGCAACGAGGTGCTGCTTGTGGGTACGCATCTCGACGGCGCGGCCATCGCGGCCATGCGCCGTCCCGGCGGCATTCACCCGAAGCTCGACGCGCCGTTGCCGGCTGGCGTCGATCCAATCGACTTCGCCGAATTGCGCCTCGCGCATTTCGAGGAAGCGGCGTTCGTCGTCGTCGGCGTCAGCAGCCCCGGCATCGGCTGGGCGGTGAAGCGGCTGAACCACCTGCTTCAAACACCAAAGCCGATAGCCTTCGTGACCAAGGGCCTCGCCAGTGACGGCGAGGGTCTCAGGACCTACGCGCAATCGGCGCCCGCCGCGGTCGGGCGCATGCAGAACTTCATCGGCATCGGCGGTCCATGCATCGCGCGCGAGTTGGCAAACCGCCTGCCCACGGCCAGCGTCTATGCCTGCCCCGATACGCATGCCGCCACAACCTTTGCCCGGCTGATGCAGACGAGCTACTACCGGTTGGCGGTCACCGACGACGTGACCGGCGTCGAAGCTTGCGCCGCGCTGAAAAATTTCTTTGCCATCGGCGTCAGCGCCATGCAGACCCGTTTCGCCGATGCGCAGCGCGGCGGCGCACCCAAGAATCCGACCGCGGGCGCTTTCAACCAGGCGGCGCGGGAGATGGCGACGCTTTGCGAGCGGCTGGGCGGGCGGCGGGATACCGCCTTCGATCTCGCGGGTATCGGCGACCTGCATGTCACCGTCGGCGGCGGCCGCAACAGCCGCCTCGGTCACGCCCTGGGACAAGGACGGACAGTCAGCGCGGCGATGTCGGCGGAGCTGGCGGGCGAGACGGTGGAAGGAATCGGCACGGCGCGCGCGCTGTCCGCCATGATTCCCGCAGCGTCTGCCCCAAACGATATGCGACGCCTGGGCTTCCCCCTCGCTTCCGCAATCATCGACTCAGTGGTCGATGATGCGCCGTTCCGGTTCGACCTGCGCGATACCGGCCTGCGCTAGCGAAATACCAAACCGTCGGTGCGGCGCTTGCCTGGTTCGGCGCCAATGCGACAAAGGGCCGTGTGAAGAAGTGGCCCGCTCCAACGGTCGCCTGTCTCATGCTGTTCCGGTACGCCACATCCGGCGTGGGAACATCCTTGGAGTGTCCAGCGATATCCTGTCAGGTTCGATTGCCGCGCCTGTCGCCGGCGGAAGAATTATGGCCGTCGGAGTGGCGCGTCTTTTCGTCGTCATCGGACGATACTTCCGTCAGGCCGATACCCGGGGGTGGGGCCTTGTTCGCGGCCGCATCTTGCGAGAAGTCGCCAGATGCATCAGGCCTGTCCTTGACGGGGTATTTGCGCGCGCCCGTCTCCCGCCGGTTTTCGCTCTCCGGGGCTGCATCTTCCGGCGGGAGGCCGGCCGCGGCACTGTTCGAATTGTCGTTCATTGAGGTCCTCGTCCGTTCGACGATCGATAATCCATCCGCCTTGCAGTCGTTCCGCTACGGTATCGAAGGCGGCATCGGAACGCCGAGCAGCGTGAAATGCCCATCACCTGATTCAGCCGATGGAGAGAAGGCCGTCGGGAGTGTCTAATCCGGAGACGAAGGGACAAGGTCCGGGAACAACGCGGGCGCCGGAAGGTTCGCAGGTTCCGTCAGGGGAATAAGCGATGGCGTTTGCAATTCAATTCCTTGCTACGGCCGCAAGCCGCCGTTCGGTCGGCGCATGACCAACGGGCCCAGGAAACTGCCCGATGTCAAGCCCTACAAGGGGCCGGCCGGCGGCTACGGATCGCTCGGATCGGTGGGCGAGATTCTCTTTCGTGAGAGAATTGCAGTCCGCGGCGCCGAAACGCTGCTGCATCAGAACAAGCCCGACGGATACATGTGCGTGAGCTGTGCATGGGGTAAGCCGGCCAAGACCCATCCCTTCGAATATTGTGAAAACGGCGCCAAGGCGACAGCCTGGGAAATCACATCGAAGCGAGTGGAGCCCAAATTCTTTGCAAACCACAAATTGGCGGAGTTGGAGAAAGGGCTTGACTACGACCTTGAAGAGGCCGGCAGGCTGACGAAGCCCATGCGGTGGGACGCCGAGACCGACACTTATGTGACCGTGACGTGGGAGAGCGCATTCGAGGAGATCGGGCGCGAGTTGAAGGCGCTTCAGGCCGATCCCGATCAAGCGGTATTCTATGCCAGCGGCCGCGCGAGCTTGGAAACAAGCTATATGTTTCAACTCCTGGCGCGCATGTACGGCACCAACAACCTGCCCGACAGTTCGAACATGTGTCACGAGTCGACCAGCGTGGCGCTGCCCGAAAGCATCGGCGTAGCGGTCGGCACCGTGACGCTGCAGGATTTCGAGCAGAGCGATCTCCTGCTTTACTTCGCGCACAATCCCGGCACGTCGGCGCCCCGGATTCTCCATCAATTGCAGGATGCGGTGAAGCGTGGCGCGCGCGTCATCAGCTTCAACCCCCTGCGGGAGCGCGGTCTGGAGCGGTTCACGAATCCGCAGGCGCCGAACGAGATGGCGCTCGGCAAGGAGACCAAAATCTCGGAGATTATCCATCAGGTCCGCGCAGGCGGCGATATCGCCGCGCTGACCGGCATCTGCAAGACTTTGATCGAGGAAGACGATCGGCTTCGGATAGAAGGCGCTTCCGGCCCGACCGACCGCGACGGCATCGCGCAAAACACCGGGGACGATGCCGGCTTCTCCGTCAAGGCGGCAGCCGCGAACGCCACGAGCCGCCGTGTCCTCGACCACGATTTCATCGACGAGCATACGCACGATTTCGATGCGTTCGCCGATTATTGCCGCACCGCCCGATGGCCCGACATCGAGCGCGTATCAGGGCTGGAGCGATGCGTGCTCGAAAGCGTGGCCGAGGCGTACATGACCTCGGATAAGGTCATGGCGATTTACGGAATGGGCCTGACACAGCATGTCGCGGGGGTCGAAGGCGTCCAGATGCTCGTCAACCTGCTACTCTTGCGCGGCAATATCGGAAAACCGGGCGCCGGCATCTGTCCGGTGCGCGGTCATTCGAACGTGCAGGGTCAGCGCACTGTCGGAATTACGGAAAAGCCCGAACTCGCGCCGCTCGACAAGCTGGAGGAATTGTATGATTTCGAGCCGCCGCGCCATGAGGGCTACTCGACGGTAAGGGCCTGCGAGGCGATGATCGCGGGCAAGGTCAAGGCCTTCGTGGCGCTGGGTGGAAATTTCATCCGGGCGGCGCCCGAAACGGCAAAGGTCGAAGAGGCCTGGCGCAAGCTTCGGCTGACGGTCTCGATCGCCACCAAACTCAACCGCAGCCATGTCGTGCACGGCGAGGTCGCCTATTTGCTGCCTTGTCTTGGTCGCATCGAGATCGACAACCAGTTGAGCGGTCCTCAGACGGTCTCGATAGAGAGCAGTCTTGCCCAGTTCCACGGTTCACGTGGCCATGTGAAACCGGCATCTTCACATCTCCGCTCCGAGCCTGCCATCGTGGCAGGGATTGCCCTGGCTAGTTTGGCGCCCAACGTGAAAGTGCCGTGGAAGGCCTGGGTTGGCGACTATGCCCTTGTTCGCACAGCGATCGAGGCGACGCTGCCGGCAACGTTCAAAGGACTGAACGATCACCTTTTCCAAGCGGGCGGCATGACGCGCCCGCTTGCCGCGCGCGAGCGCAAATGGAACACGCGCAGCGGCAAGGCCAACTTCATCGCCCCGACGCGACTGTTCGCGGGCGACCAGGAAAGCTATGGGCGCGAGGGCGTCATGCAACTCATGACTCTGCGCTCCAACGATCAGTTCAATACGACCATCTACGGTTACCACGACCGATTTCGCGGCGTGAAAGGAACCCGCATGGTCGTGTTCATGCATCCCCTCGACATCGAGCGCATGGAGTTCAAGGCGGACGAACTGGTCGACATCGCATGCGCGATCGAAGACGGGACCGAACGCATCGTGCGCCAGTTCCAGGTCGTACCCTTCAGTGTCCCCCAGGGGTGCATCGGCGCGTATTATCCCGAGACAAACCCCTTGGTGCCGCTCAGTCACCACGATGGCAAGGCGCATACGCCGGCCTACAAGGCCGTTCCCGTTCGTCTGACGCGCTCGTCATCGCAGCGCCGCGAAAAACCGCTGTAGGCGAGTTCGCGATTTGCTGGCGGACTTTTTCGCATTCGCCTTGTCATAGCTCATCGCATGTGACGGCCGTCTTGTCGCCCGACCCGCCGTCGGCGGATCGGCTGAGCCAAGCCAATGGCGGCGGGCGTTGTCATCAAACCGTCGCGCGCCGCCAATAGGCTTTCAGGATCGTTAACGCCGGGCAGAGATACGATGCTGGTCATAGACAAGGTGTCGCGTCGTTTCGGGGCCAAGACGGCTGTGGAAGGCGTATCGCTTTTCGTTCCGCAGGGCAGCTTCGTCGGGATCATCGGCAGGTCGGGCGCCGGAAAGTCCACGCTTCTGCGCATGATCAACCGGTTGGCCGATCCCACTTCGGGCGCCATCAGCCATGACGGCGTCGATGTGACCGCTCTTTCCGGCAAGCCGCTGCGCGAATGGCGGTCGCGCTGCGCGATGATATTCCAGCAGTTCAACCTCGTCGGCCGTCTCGACGTGCTCACCAACGTCCTGATGGGCCGGCTGGCCAAAGTCTCGACGACGACATCCGTGCTTCGGCTGTGGGGCGAGGAGGACAAGGCCATGGCCTTGTCCGTGCTCGAGCAGTTCGGCATCGCCAACCTCGCCGCGCAGCGCGCGGAGTCTCTCTCCGGTGGCCAGCAGCAGCGCGTCGCGATCGCCCGAGCGCTGGTCCAGGAACCGTCGATCATCCTTGCCGACGAACCGATCGCCTCGCTCGATCCGCGCAACACCAAGCTCGTCATGGACGCGCTGGCGCGGATCAACAAGGACTACGGCCTGACCGTGCTGTGCAATCTGCATTCGCTGGATATCGCCCGCCACTATTGCGACCGGCTGGTCGGGATGGCCGCCGGCAAGGTCGTGTTCGACGGCAAGCCGGCGACCTTGACGGAAAGCGTCGCCCGCGAACTCTACGGCCTGGAGGCCGGCGAAGTCATGGCTCCCGCCGCCAACCAGATCCTGCGTCCGGTGCCGGTGCAACTCGCCGCCGCTGTCGCCTGACCGCTCGACACGAAGAACCACGCTCAATCAACAGGAGAAGCTCATGTTTTCCCGCAGGACCGTTCTTTCGCTCGCCGCCGGCCTGGCGTTCAGCGCCACCGCCGCATCCGCCCAAGACTGGAAGGCGCAATATCCGGAACTCGTGCTCGGCGCCATTCCTGCCGAGAATGCGTCGACCACGCAGGACCGCTATACGCCGCTGACCGAATACCTTTCCAAGGAACTCGGCGTGAAGGTGACGCTGCGCGTCGCCAACGACTATGCCGCCGTCATCGAGGGCCAGCGCGCCGGCAACATTCAAATCGGCTTCTACGGCCCGGCGTCCTACGCTCGCGCGATCATTACGGGCGTTTCAACCGAACCGGTCGTCGTGGCGCGGCATTCGAACGGCCTCACCGGCTATTATTCGGTGCTCTACGTGAAGGCCGACAGCCCGTACAAATCGATCGAGGATCTCAAGGGCAAGACCATCGCGCTCGTCGATCCGAACTCGACTTCCGGCAACAACGCGCCGCGTTTCTTCCTCAACAAGAACGGCTACGACGTGGAGAGCTATTTCGGCAAGAACATCTATGCCGGCAGCCATGACAACGCCGTGCTGGCGCTGGCCCAAGGCACCGTCGACGTCGCCGCCAATTCCTGGAATTCGGAGGACGATTCCAACCTCACCCGCATGCTGACCAAGGGCGTTCTGAAGAACGAGGACGGCACGCCGATGAAGAAGGAAGACTTCCGCATCGTGTTCAAGTCCGATCTCCTCCCCGAAGGCCCCTATTCGGTGCTGGGCTCGCTGCCCGACGATCTGAAGATGGCGATCAAGCAGGCCTTCATCGAAATGCCCAAGAAGGACAAGGCCGCCTTCGACGCGCTTTCCGACGGCAAGGACATCGAATTCGCGCCGATCGAGGCCAAGGACTACCAAGGCATCATCGACATGGTGAAATACAACGACGACCTTCGCAAGCGGTCGTAGGCGCCTCCCAAGGCAGCGAAAAGGGACAGCCGCTCGACGGTTGTCCCTTTTTTCGTATCCGCCTTTCCTCGATGTCCGGAGCAGACTTTTGGCGCGCGCGATCACCATCCTTCCAGGACCCGAACTGTCGTCGCTTTCGGCGGCCTACCGCACGACGCTCGCGCTTCATCGCCGCCAGACGATCATCGGGGTGGCGGTCTTCGCAACCCTGCTCCTGGTCTCCGGCTGGATGGCCGAAATCCGGCCGATCACCTTCCTCGCCAATATCGGCAATTTCGGCAGCTACGTCGCGCGCACAATTCCGTCGCTGCATTTAGCGACGCTCAGCGCCGATGTCCGCGAATGGTACTGGAACTTCGGCGGCTGGGCGCGCCTTCTGGGCGAAACGCTGCTGATCGCCTATCTCGGCACATTCCTCGGCGCGGTCATCGCCTTCTTCCTGTGCTTCCTGGCTTCGTCCAATCTGGTCGGCAATCCGCTCATTCGCTTTACCGCGCGGCGTTTTCTCGAGTTCTGCCGCACGGTGCCCGACATCGTCTTCGCGCTGATCTTCGTGATCGCCTTCGGACTCGGGCCGATGGCCGGCGTGCTGGCGCTGGCGATCCATACCATCGGGGCGCTCGGAAAGCTGTTCGCCGAAGTCGTCGAGAACATCGACATGAAGCCGGTCGAAGGCGTCTCGGCGGCGGGCGCGTCCTGGGTGCAGGCCATACGGTTCGCCGTGCTGCCGCAGGTCCTGCCGGGCTTCACCTCCTATGCCCTGCTCCGCTTCGAGGTGAACGTCCGTGGCGCCGGCGTCATGGGGTTCGTCGGCGCCGGCGGCATCGGCCAGGAATTCCTCGTGGCGATCCGCAACTTCTACTACACCGATGTCAGCGCCATCCTGCTCATGATCATCGTCACCGTCATCACCATAGATCTCGCCACCGAACAGCTCCGTCACAGGCTGATCGGCTTCGGAGACCGGCATTGAGCACGTTCGAGGACACGCGATCGACGTCGTTGTCGAGCCTGCGCGAAGATGCGCTGACCGATCTCTCGGCCCTTAAGACACGGCATCCGAAGGTCTTCGCGCTGCCGCTGCGCCGCTTCGCCACGACGGGCGCACTGGTCGCGGGCCTGTTCGGTCTGATGGTCTTCGCGATGATCGAACTCGAATTCTCGCCCGAAAGGCTGTGGAAGGGCGCGCACCGCCTCGGGCAGTTCGTCGTCCTGATGTTTCCGCCGTTGCCGCAGGGGCTCTTCTCGCACTTCGCCTGGGCTCTCGGCGAAACGCTGGCCATCGCCTTCGTCGGCACGATGATGGCGGCGCTCCTCGCCTTTCCGGTCGCGTTTCTCGCGGCCAGGAACGTCGTGCCGAACCTCTTCCTGCGATTTCCCGTCAGGCGCGGCCTCGACGTGGTGCGCTCGGTCGACACGCTGATCTGGGCGCTGATGTGGATCAACGTCGTCGGTCTCGGGCCGTTCGCCGGCGCGCTGGCCATTGCCTGCGCCGATTTCGGCTCGTTCGGAAAGCTGTTCTCCGAAGCCATCGAAGCGACCGAGCGCCGCGCCGCCGAAGGCGTGGCGGCGGCCGGCGGCAGCCATCTCCACCAGGTGCGTTTCGGCATCCTGCCGCAGGTGCTGCCCATCATGGCGAGCCAGGTTCTATATTTCTTCGAATCGAACGTGCGTTCGGCGACCATCATCGGCATCGTCGGCGCCGGCGGCGTCGGCATCTACCTGACCGAACTCATCCGCGTCCTCGAATTGCAGAAAGTCGCCTTCCTGATCGGCATGATCCTGGTCACCGTCGCGATCATCGACTTCATCTCGACGCGCCTGCGCATGGGGCTGATCGGCAAGGTCGCGCGCTAACTCTTGATCACCAGTTCGATCCGGTCGGCGGCAAACAGGGCCGCGGTGGCCTGGATCGGTACGCCCTGCGGATCGACGCTGACGCTGTCCACCGAGAGCAGGATCTGCGGCTCGTCGAGACCGAGCGCGGCGGCTTCGGCGTCGGTCGCTTGCCGTGCGCCGACTCGCGTCTCCAGCCGCCTGTAGTCCGGGACGCCGCAGGCGGCCAGCGCGGGCGAGACCGCATTCGCTTCCCGGAACGCCGCGGCGAAACCTGCAAAGCGCGGCAGTGGCAGATGGCTCACGCCGAGCGAAACCGGTATGCCGTCGCTCGACCGCTTCATATGCATGCGGAGCACCGGACTGCCCACCCCGATCGTCAGCCGCGCCGCGATTTCGGCGGAGGCGGGAACCGTCTCCGCGCCGATGAATTCGCTGCCGGCGGTATGCCCCTCGGCGGTCATGATCTCGCTGAAGCGCGTCCGCGCGCCGATCGGATAGGGAATGCGCGCCTGCTGGACGAAGGTCCCCCGCCCTTGCGCCGAACGCACGACGCCCTCGGAGATCAGCGACGCGATGGCGCGCCGCACCGTGTGGCGGTTGACGCCGAACCGGTCGGCAAGCTCGGCCTCGGTCGGAAGCTGTGCGCCCGTCGACAAACCGCCTTCCGCGATCTCGGCCTCCATGCGGTCGGCGATGCGACGCCAGATGGCGACGCCGTCGCCGCGCGAAAACCCGTCCGGCTTCTCGGACCTTGGGGTGCCTATGGTCATCATCCCGTCATGCAGTCCCTTCAAGTTGTTGTCGATATCGCTAGACAAGTCGATTTGTCTATATTACTAGACAACATTTGAAGCCAACCGTCCATGGAAAAATGCGATGACTGCGCAAGGCACCGACGGGATCGAGGCGCGCCGCGGCGCGATGCGCATCTGCGCCGCCGCCACCCGCGAGGACCTCGACGCCATCGTCGCGAACGTGCAGGGATCCGATGCGGCAAGCGACCTGCGCCCCGCCGAGAGTGGGCTGGTGATGCTGCGCGGCCGGATCGGCGGCGAAGGCGCGGCGTTCAACGTCGGCGAGGCGACCGTCGTCCGCGCCGCGGTGCGCCTTGCCGATGGCACCCAGGGGTTCGCCTATCATCTCGGCCGCGATCAGGACAAGGCTCGCCAGGCGGCGATCGTCGACGCGCTCTTCCAGCAGGCCGCGTGGCGTTCGGCCGTCATCGACCAGCTTGCCGCGATCGCGGAACGGCTGGCGACGCGCGCACGCGACGAGGCGAAGAGGACCGCCGCGACGCGCGTCAATTTCTTCACGATGACGAGGGGCGAAGACTGATGGCCCTGCAAATGCCCAGCGCCGCAAGCACGCTAGGCTTTGCCGACCCCGTTCGCGATTCGCAGGCGGTCTTCAGGGCGGTCATGAATGCGCTTGCCCGTCCGACGACGAGTCGACCCTTGCCGACCAGCCTGTCGCCACCCCCGCCCCTGACCCCCGAACTCGCCGCCGTCGCGATGGCGCTGGCCGACGGCGACGCTTCGATCTGGCTGGATCCGCCGCTTTCAGCCGATCCGGCGGTCGCGGCCTATTTGCGCTTCCACACCGGCGCCCCGATCGTCGCCGACCCGGCGCTGGCGGCATTCGCCCTGGTATCGGACCCGGCGGCGCTTTCTTCGTTCGACCAATTCGAGCTCGGCAGCGAGGAATTTCCCGACCGTTCGACGACAATCGTGCTCGCGGTCGAAAGTTTCGACGGCGGCGATACAATGACCTTCCAAGGGCCGGGGCTCAAGGCGCCCTCGTCCTTCTCGCCGACCCCCGTTCCAATCGCTTTACGGCAAGCCACTCTGGACAACCGCGCGCTCTTTCCGCGCGGCATCGACCTGATCTTCGTCGCGCCCGGTCTGGTCGCGGCGCTGCCGCGCTCGTCTCGCATGGTCGGAGGACACTGAGATGTATGTCGCGGTCAAGGGCGGCGAACAGGCGATCGCCAACGCTCATCGATTGCTCGCCCACACGCGGCGCGGCGACACGGATGTGCGGCCGATCGATACCGTCCAAATCGTCGAGCAGCTCTCGCTCGGGGTCGACCGGGTGATGGCCGAAGGGTCGCTCTACGACCGCGATCTCGCCGCGCTCGCGATGAAGCAGGCGCGCGGCGACATGATCGAAGCGATTTTCCTGGTCCGCGCCTTCCGCACCACGCTGCAGCGCTTCGGCGCGAGCGAACCGGTCGACACCGGCGAAATGACCATCCGCCGCCGCATCTCCGCGACCTTCAAGGACCTGCCCGGCGGGCAGGTGCTCGGACCGACCTTCGACTACACGCACCGCCTGCTCGAATTCTTCACCGCCGAGATCGACGAACCGGGAGAGCCGGCCATCGCGCCCGCGATCACCGAAGCGACCCCGCGCGTCACCGATCTGGTCGGCCGCGAGGGCCTCATCGAGGAGCAGCCGCGGCCCGACGCGGATGCGCCGGTCGGCGACCTGACCCGCGCGCCGCTCGAATTTCCGGCCGGCCGCGACCTTCGCCTGCAGGCGCTGGCGCGCGGCGACGAAGGATTCCTGCTCGGTCTCGCCTATTCGTCGCAGCGCGGCTTCGGCCGAACTCATCCCTTCGTCGGCGAAATCCGTTTCGGCGAGGTCGAGGTCGAGTTCGCGCCGGAGGAACTCGACTTTGCGGTCCCGCTCGGCGTCGTGTCCCTGACCGAATGCCAGATGGTCAACCAGTTCCACGGCAGCGGCGAAGTCGCGCCGCAGTTCACCCGCGGCTACGGCTTGGTCTTCGGCCAGTCCGAGCGCAAAGCGATGTCGATGGCGCTGGTCGACCGCGCGCTGCGCGCCGGCGAGTTTGGCGAGGAGCGCGACGCACCCGCGCAGGACGAGGAGTTCGTCCTGTCGCATTGTGACAACGTCCAGGCGACCGGCTTCGTCGAGCATCTGAAGCTGCCGCATTACGTCGATTTCCAGGCGGAACTGGACCTGTTGCGCCGGCTGCGCGCCGAACACGCGGCTCAGCGCGGCGATGCGCCGACCAAACTCAAAGAGGCGGCGGAATGAACGCCCAGGCGCATCAGACCGGCTACAATTTCGCCTATCTCGACGAGGGCACCAAGCGTATGATCCGCCGGGCGATCCTCAAGGGGATCGCCATTCCCGGCTATCAGGCGCCGTTCGCCTCGCGCGAGATGCCGATGCCCTATGGTTGGGGCACCGGCGGCGTGCAGGTGACGGCGGCGATCCTCGGGCCGGACGATGTGCTGAAGGTCATCGACCAGGGATCGGACGACACGACCAACGCCGTTTCGATCCGGAAATTCTTCGAGCGCACGGCGGGCGTCGAGACGACGACCGCGACGGAGCGGGCGACCATTGTCCAGACGCGCCACCGCATTCCGGAACAGCCGCTGCGCGAGGACCAGATCCTCGTCTTCCAGGTGCCGATCCCCGAGCCGCTGCGCTTCCTCGAACCGCGCGAGACGGAAACCCGCAAGCTGCATGCGCTGGCGGATTACGGGCTGATGCACGTCAAGCTCTACGAGGACATTTCGCGCCATGGCGAAATCGCCACAACCTACGCCTATCCGGTCGAGGTCGACGGCCGCTACGTGATGGACCCCTCGCCGACGCCGAAATTCGACAACCCGAAGATGGACGATTGCCCGGCGCTTCAGCTGTTCGGCGCCGGTCGCGAAAAGCGCATCTACGCGGTGCCGCCCTATACCAAGGTGCGCAGCCTCGACTTCGACGACCATCCATTCCGCATCCAGCGTTTCGACAAGCCTTGCGCCTTGTGCGCGGCCGAAAACGTCTATCTCGACGAGGTTATCCTCGACGACCGCGGCGCCCGCATGTTCGTCTGCTCCGACACCGATTTCTGCGCCAACCGCCGAGCCGACGGTCATCGTGGCGCAATGCTCAGCGACGCGCCTGAAGCGCTGACGGGAGGCGATCCGCGATGAGCGAGACATCCCCTCTCCTGTCGGCGCGCGGACTGACCAAACATTACGGGCCGCGCCTCGGCTGCGCCGACGTCTCTTTCGATTTGCACGAGGGCGAGGTGCTCGCGGTCGTCGGCGAATCCGGTTCCGGCAAGTCGACGCTTCTCGGCCTGCTCTCGACCGAACTCGCGCCCAGCGCGGGCTCGGTGCATTATCGCTTTCGGGACGGCAGCGAGCGCGACCTCGCACGACTTTCGGAAGCCGAGCGCCGCTTCCTGCTGCGCACCGATTGGGGCTTCGTGCGCCAGGATGCGCGCGATGGCCTGCGCATGGGCGTCTCGGCCGGCGGCAATGTCGGCGAGCGGCTGATGGCGGTCGGAGAACGGCACTACGGCAACATCCGCGCCAAGGCGGCCGACTGGCTCGACCGCGTCGAGATCGACGCCGGGCGCATCGACGAGACGCCGGGCAGCTTTTCGGGCGGCATGCGCCAGCGCCTCCAGATCGCGCGCAATCTGGTCACCCATCCGCGCATCGTGTTCATGGACGAGCCGACATCGGGGCTCGATGTCTCCGTCCAGGCGCGGCTGCTCGACCTGATCCTCGGGCTCGTCACCGAACTCGGGCTGGCGGTGGTCATCGTCACGCACGATCTCGCGGTAGCGCGGCTGCTGTCGCACCGCATCATGGTGATGCGCGGCGGACACGTCGTGGAAACCGGGCTGACCGACCAGGTTCTCGACGATCCGCAGGCCGCCTATACCCAGCTTCTCGTCTCGGCGGTGCTCCAGGCATGACCACGATCCTCGCCCTCGAAAACGTCTCGAAGCACTTCACGCTGCATCTGCGCGGCGGGATGGAGATCGGCGTCGTGTCCGGCGTGTCGCTATCGGCGTCGGCGGGGGAATGCGTCGTGCTCGGCGGTCCGTCGGGCATCGGCAAATCGTCGATCCTCAAGATGATCTACGGCAATTACCGCGCCTCGTCCGGGCGCATCGCCTTGAAGGATGGTGACGGCGCGATCGACATCACGCAGGCGTCCCCCCGCGACGTGCTTTCGCTGCGCCGCCGGATCGTCGGCTACGTCAGCCAGTTCCTGCGCGTCATCCCGCGCGTCCCGACTCTCGATATCGTTGCGAATTCCGCGCAGGGCAGCGGCGTGACGAGCGCGGAGGCTCGCGAGAAAGCAGAAGACCTGCTGTCGCTGCTCGCCCTGCCGCGGCAGTTGTGGGGCCTGCCACCCGCGACCTTCTCGGGCGGCGAGCAGCAGCGCGTCAACATCGCGCGCGGGCTCGCCGCCGACCGTTCTCTGCTGCTTCTGGACGAACCGACGGCTTCTCTCGACAGTCGCAACCGACAGACGGTGGTCGACCTCATCGCCCAAAAGAAGCGCGAAGGCGTTGCGATCGTCGGCATCTTCCACGATGACGACGTGCGCGAGGAAGTCGCGGACCAAGTCATCGACATCTCCGCTTTCGCCGCCCAAAAAATTCCAGCCGAGACGGTCCATGATAGAACCTGAAGCCTATGTCCTCGAAAATGCCCGGCTCGTCCTGCCCGACCGGATTGTTCCCGTAGGCTGGCTGGCCGTTGCGGACGGCGTGATCGCCGAGATCGGCGAGGGCGACGCCCCCGAGCGCGGGCTGAACCTGAACGGCGACTATCTCCTGCCTGGGCTCATCGAACTCCACACCGACCATCTCGAAAGCCATTTCGCGCCGCGCCCTCATGTGCGCTGGAATGCGCTCAGCGCGGTCACGGCGTATGATGCGCAAATCGCCTCGTCGGGCATCACGACAGTGTTTGACTCGCTGCGCGTCGGGTCCGATGCCGATTCGGCGTCGATCGGCGCCGACCTCGTCATGCTTGCCGAGGCCTTGGAGCGCGCGCGGGAGATTGGCCATTTGCGCGTCGATCATCGCACCCATCTTCGCTGCGAGATCGCCTCGCCCGACGTCATGGAGCAGGCAGAGGGCTTCGCCGCGCGTTTCCCGGTCCATCTCATGTCGCTGATGGACCACACGCCGGGTCAGCGCCAGTTCCGCGATCTGGAGACATGGCGGCGATTCTATATGCGCCGCACCCCGCTGTCCGATCCGGAAGTCGAGAAATTCATTCGCGTTCGGCTCGACCTGCACGAGCGCTTCGCGTCGATCCACCGCCGGCAGCTCGTCGAACTGGCCGGGCGGCATGGCGCGGTGCTGGCCAGCCATGACGATGCGACCGCGGTGCATGTCGCGGAATCGGCGGGCGATGGCGTCGTCGTCGCCGAGTTCCCGACCACACTTGAAGCGGCCGGCGCCTCGCATGCCGCGGGCATCGCGGTGATGATGGGTGCACCGAACGTCGTGCGCGGCGGCTCGCATTCCGGCAACATCGCGGCAGGCGAACTTGCAGGCGAAGGCCTGCTCGACGTGCTGTCGTCCGACTACGTGCCGGCGAGCCTGCTGCTTGCGGCCTTCCACCTGCCGCGCCACGTGCCATCGATCGATCTCGCCGCCGCGATCCGGACGGTGACCTCGACGCCTGCCAAGGTCACCGGCCTCGCCGACCGCGGCGCGATCGAGCGGGGCCTGCGAGCCGACCTCGTCCGAGTGGCCATCGCCGACGAGACGCCGATGGTCCGCCGCGTTTGGGCAAGGGGCAAGCTCGCGGCATGAGCGGCGTTTTCGTCTGCGTCGTTGGCCCGAGCGGCGCCGGCAAGGATACGCTCATCGACGGCGCGCGGCGTGCCCTCGCCTCGGACGACCGCTTCTCCTTCCCGCGCCGCATCGTCACCCGGCAATCGACGAGCGCGGAGGATCACGACACGATTTCGCCCGAGGCGTTTCGCCAGATGCAAGGTGAAGATCGCTTCGCGCTCTGCTGGTCGGCCCATGGCCTGGGCTACGCGATACCCGGAGACGCGATCGAATCCCTCGGCCGGCATTGCGTCGTCGTGTGCAATCTGTCGCGGAGCGCCATAGCCGATGCGCGCCAACGCTTTGAAACGGTGCGCGTCGTGTTGGTGGTCGCGCCGAAAGCCGTCCTGCGCGAAAGGCTGCTCGGCCGCGGGCGCGAAGATGCCGCGGCGGTCGACGCGCGCCTCGAGCGCGAGGCGATCAGGGCGCCGGGCGATGTCGATCTGGTGATCGAGAATATCGGCGATGTTCACGCTCACATCGCAACGCTCGTTGGGCTGCTGCGGGGGCTTGCCGGCGACCGGACCGGCCGTGCCGTCGCGACGGAGCGCCATCCGTCATGACGGCGTCCGTCGTTGCCGTCTGCAAGAGCCTCAGCCATCGCTTTTCGAAGGTCTCCGTTTCCGCGATCGAACTCGTGGCCGGTCTCGGCGTCGAGGGCGATGCGCATGCCGGCGTGACAGTGAAGCACCGCTCCCGGGTCAGGGTCGATCCGACCCAGCCGAACCTTCGCCAGGTCCATCTGGTCAACTCCGAGCTTCACGACGAATTGCGCGCGCGGGGCTTCCGGATCGAAGCGGGAACGATGGGTGAGAACGTTCTCACGCGCGGCATCGACCTGCTCGCCCTGCCAACGGGTACGCGGCTGCACCTCGGCGCGGAGGCGATCGTCGAGGTCACCGGGCTTCGCAACCCCTGCTCGCAGCTCGACGGCTATCAGCAGGGCCTGACCGCCGCGGTGCTGGATCGCGACGCGGCGGGGGGCCTCGTGCTCAAGGCGGGCATCATGGCCATCGTGCTGAAGGGTGGGCGACTGATGCCCGGCGATCCGATCGCCCCAACCTTCCCTGCCGAGCCGCATCGCAAGCTGGAGCGCGTTTGAAGCCCATGCGCTATGCCATCTATTTCACCCCGCCGCCCGACGCCCAGTTGACCGACCTCGCCGCGCGGTGGCTCGGCCGCGATGCGTTCAGCGGCATGGACCGTGCGGCTTTGCCGGTCGACGGCATGGCCGATGCGGTCATGGGGCAGATGGTTTCCGATCCGCGACGTTATGGATTTCACGCCACTTTGAAAGCGCCGTTCCGTCTTGCCGGGTTTGCAACCGAAGCGTCGCTCATCTCCGCTTTCGATTCCTTTTGCGCCAGCCGGCCAGCCTTCGAAATCCCTGAGATCGTTCTGCACAGGATCGACGGCTTTTTCGCGCTGGCGCCGCGCGACCCCTGCCCCGCATTGAATGCGCTGGCCGACGACGCGGTTCGTGCCTTCGAGCCGTTCCGCGCGCCGCTGAGCGAAGCCGACATCGCGCGCCGGCGTCCCGAACGGCTCTCCACTTCGGAACGCGACAATTTGTTGACCTGGGGCTATCCCCATGTCTTCGCGGACTTCCAATTCCACATGACGCTCACCGGCCGGATCGGCGAGGCGCAGGTCGGCGCGGTGCGGGATATTCTGACGCAACGCTTCACGCCGGTGCTGCGCCGTCCGCTCGAGATCGCCGGCCTTGGCCTGTTCGTCGAGCCCGCGCAGGGCGCGGATTTCACGGTGCTGGCGTATCGGCAATTTCGACCATCAGTGAGTAGCCCGCTCACGCAATCTGGCCAGCCACCACGTTGACCGCTGTTTCGAAAATCGAAAGGGCGGAATCGATCTCCGCCTCCGATATGGTCAGCGGCGGCGTGAGAATGACCGACCGGCCGTTGCCGACCTTGAAACTCAATCCATCATCGAGGGCCTGGTAAAGGATTGAATCGGCCACTTGCCACTCGCGACGCGATCCGGCCGCAGCCACGTCGACAGCCATCGAAAGCCCGAGGCCGCGCGTCCCGGCGAGGATGGGCGAGCGTTGGGCGATCGCATCGAGCCGGTCCAGCGCGGTTGCTCCAAGCCGGCGGGAGCGCGCCAGCAAATCGTCTTCCGCAATGATGTCCAGGACGGCAAGCGCCGCCGCCGAACCCACCGGCGATTTCTCATGCGTGTAATGTCCGAGCGCTCCATCGGAGACCATGTCCAGGTCGGCGCGCGCGATCATCGCCGCCATCGGGAAGACGCCGCCGCCGAGGCCCTTGCCGATGACCAAAATGTCGGGCGTAGCGTTGGTGAGCGCCGTGGCGAACATCTCGCCGGTTCTGCCGAGGCAACTCGGTATCTCGTCGAAGATCAGCAGCGCGCCATGCCGCGTGCAGCTTTCGCGGACATGCGGCCAAAAATCGGGAGGCGGCGCCTCGAGCGTGGTCCACCGCACCGGTTCGGCAATCACGGCGGCGACATCGCCCTGAACCGAAAGCATGTAGTCGATGTAGTCGGCGAGGCGGAGATGCGCCAGGCCTTCCTCCCCGAAGAACCGGGCCGCCATCGACGGCGGCGGCACATGTTCGGCGCCCGGCAGCAACGGACCGGCCCCACGCCGGAAGATCGCCTCCCCGCCGACCGAAATCGTGTCGAGATTGGCGCCGTGAAACGCGTCCCACATCGAAATCGTCTTGTGGCGCCCGGTCGCGTGGCGCGCCAGCTTCAGCGCCATCGAGACGGCTGCGGCGCCGCTTGGCGTGAAGAGCACCTTCGCGGGCTTTATCGGCGAAAGCCCAACCAGCCTTTCCGCCAATTCGACCGCGAAGGAATTGGTGAACCTTCGCGGCGAAAACGGGAGGACCGCCAGCACTTCCTCGACGGCTGCAACGACGCGCGGATGGCCGTGACCGACCTGATGGACGGAGTTGCCGTGAAAGTCGAGAATGGGTTTGCCCGCGATGTCGAAAATGAAGGGCCCGCGCGCGCCGGCCAAGGCGTCGAGGCAGGGCGTCGAAAGCGCTTGGCGAAAGAACACCGCCTCGTCGCGTTCGAGCCAGGCTCGGGCGTCGCCATCGCGCCCCGCGATCCAGCCGGCGCGGGCCGCGCTCGTATTCACGTCTCCTTCGCCGGACGGTTCGGACGCGCGCATCGGATCACACCGCATCCGCAATTCGTACCGCAGGGTGCGTCGCGCCGAAACCGCTAACCGTTCAAATCTGCGGCGGCCTACAGCTTTCCGAGCCGTATGAACTGCGTCTCGCCGGACGATCCGTCGACGCCGTCATTGTCGGTCACCGCGAAAGCGTCGCCCGCCGCGTCGATCGAAAATCCCTCGACCTTGTCGAGGACATATCCTTTCGGCGCGCGCAGGTCTGGAAGGAGATCGTGCAGCACTGTCTTTGCCACGATCGGCAGGTCGCCCCCGATCGTCGCGGGCTTCAAATCGGCCACCGGGACCGCATAGAGGCGCTTCACGACGGCCGCGGCGCCGAACTGGTTGTCGCGCTCGATCAGGATCACGCGGTCGCCGGCGGCGGTGATTTCCGACAGGCCGACCCAGCCCTTGCCTTTCGGCTCGAGCGGATAGCGCACCGCTCCCCATTCGCCGCTCGCCGGATTGTAGGCCAGCAGCTTCACCTCGCTGTCGCCATCGCCCTTCCACGGGCGCTGCTGGGCAAGCCAGACTGTCGTCGCGTCGCCGGTGCCGATGACCGTCACGCCTTCGTAGCCGGACGAGGTTGCCGTCGCCTCTATATCGGCTGGAAGCCCGATTTCCTTCATGATCGCGCCTTTTGCGTCGACCTGCAGCAGCAAATTCTTGCGATCCTTGGCGTTGCCTTCCGAGGCCAGCCAGAAACCGCCGTCAGGGTTGATGGCGATGCCTTCGAGATCGAGATTCTCCGCCGTCGCGCCATCGCGGGTCACGGTCATCTCGGCGGTGATCATCGCCGGCTTGGCGGTCGCATCGATGGTCAGGATGCGTGGCGCGGATCCGTAAATGCTGTCGGTCACCGCGTAGAGCTTGGCCGGCGTCGCGGGATCGGCTACGAGCCCCGACAGCGCTCCCCAGGCGATCGGCAGGCCGTCGTCGCCAGCCTGCGAGCGGATCGTCGGGTAGGCGGGCGCCTCGCGCTCGGCGCGCTGGTAGATCACCACCTGCCCGCCAATGCCGCCATCGGCCGTCAGATCGGTTTCGGTCGCAGTCACCAGCAGGCCGCGCTTGGGGATGGCCAGAAGGCCCTCTGGGCCGATGCCGCCGGGCAGTATCTGCAGCAATTCTGTCGTCTCGCCGGCGTCCTTGTACACCGCCACCACCGAGGCGCGCTCGGAGCCAGCGAAAATCAACCCCTGACCGTCGAACATGCCGGTGGCGACGCCCTCGATCTCGATTCCCTTCTTGTTGCGCTTTTCGGGGTAGTGGCCGAGCGCCACGATCTCATGCTCGAGGCTATTACCGGCGTCGAACGCGACCGATCCGTCCCGATTGAAAATGGTGAAGCCGCGCGTGCCTCCTTGCCAGTCGCCCTCGTTGGCGGTGACGATCCGGTCGGCGCCGAGCCAGGCGACGCCGTCCGGCTCGCGCGGCATGTCCTTGACCGATCCGCTGAGGTCGATCTTGCCGTCCTTCTTGGTGTCGACGTGATCGAGGCTGACGCTTCCCGCGTCGAAATGACCCCTCACGCTGTCAGTTGCGCCATCGACGATGACGATCGCGTTGTTTTCCTGAAGCGTCACCACGATCTCGCCGGCCTCGTTGATGTCAACGAATTCCGGCTCGGGATCGTCGCCCGCGACGGACGAAAGACCCGTCATCGCGATCGTCTTGATGTTCGCGCAGTCGAGGCCGCGGGCGAGCGATACGGTGACCAGGCTGCCGGCCGGCAATTGCGGGATGGCGCCGTCGTTGACCTCTTCGTCGCGCTGGTTTTCCATAGCGATCGCCAGGAAGCCGCCGTCGCGGCTCGCGGCGACCGAATCGGGCTGGCCCGGCAGTTCGCATTCCTTGGCGATCGCCTTTATGGCGAGGTCGATCGCGACGAGTTTGCCGGTCGGTTCGGTAAAGCTTTTCGACGTATCGACGGCCACGTAGGCCATGTTGCCGACAATCTTCACCGACGTGGGCTCGCCGCCGACGGCAACCACGCCCGCCGGCTTCGGCTTGGCGGGATCGGCGAGATCGATCACGCCCACGCGCTCCCCCGGCGCGTCGGTGTAGACAAGCGTCATACCGTCTTCGCTGGCCGAAACGATCTCTGCCACGGCCTGCTTGTCCTTGTCGGCCGCCAGCTCACCGGGGAGGTTGTCGCGCACCATCATCGTGGCGATCCGATCGAACAGCGGTGCAGCCGAAGCAGACAGGGACGTGGCGGCGAGAAGCGAGGCGGCGAGCGACCCTGCGAGAGCTTTGCTGAACATGATATCCTCATACGATGCGAAGCGGTTTTCTAACCGAGCGAGCGTGACGATCGCATGACAGCGCGAGACCGATCGCGGCCAAGGATCTCGCGGTTCCAGGCGTGTAAAATACTGTCACGGAACGGTCACGCGGCGGGGATAGGGGCTACGTGGATGATGGTCGCATGCCGGCCTTTCTCGAACGAACGAGGTTCCGATGCGTGTTCTTCTCGCCAGTCTTCTCATCGCCGCCGGCGTCGCCCAGGCCGCCGCCGCCGAAGGCAAGCTCATGCTTTATACCAGCCAGCCGAACACCGACGCGCAGCAGACCGCCGACGCCTTCATGGCGAAGAATCCGGGCGTCACGGTCGAGTGGGTCCGCGACGGCACGCCGAAAATTCTCGCCAAGCTGCGCGCCGAAATCGAAGCGGGCCAGCCTCAGCCGGACGTGCTGCTGATCGCCGATGTCGTGACGATGGAAGGCCTGAAGAAGGAGGGCCTGCTCGGCGCCTACCCGCAGGCGGATGTCTCGGCGATCGACGCTAGCCTCGTCGACGCCGACAGGACCTATTTCTCGACCAAGCTGATCACGACCGGCATCGTCTACAACAAATCCGCGCCGTTCGTGCCGACGAGTTGGTTCGACCTGACGAGGCCGGAAGCCAAGGGGCTCGTCGCCCTGCCCAGCCCGCTGACTTCGGGAGCGGCGATGATCCATACTGTGACGCTCGCCGGCAATCTGACCCAAGGCTGGGACTACTACGCCGGGCTTGCGGCAAATGGCGCGCAGGCCGCGGGCGGCAACGGCGATATCCTCAAGGCGGTCAGCGGCGGCGACAAGCTGTTCGGCATGATCGTCGACTACATGCCGATCCGCGAAAAGGTAAAGGGCGCGCCGGTCGAATTCGTGTTCCCCAAGGAAGGCGTCTCGGCGGTGACCGAACCGGTCGCCATGCTCGCCTCCGCGAAGAACCCGGAAGCGGCGAAGGCCTTTATCGACTTCCTGCTGTCGCCGGACGGCCAGCAGCTCGCCGTATCGCAAGGCTATATCCCGGCCCGCGCCGATGCCGGCATGCCGGCCGGCTATCCGGATCGCTCGACGATCAATGTGCTCAGCTACGACGCAGCCAAAGCGCTTGCAGACGACGCTGCGAACAAGGAAAAGTTCAGCGAGATGATGGGCCAATAGGCTCTCGCGTCCAACGGGGGAAGAGCAGTCCAGCAGTCCCTCCCAGGACGCCAGACCTTCGCGCCACCGCGAAAGCGCCCGGCGATGGGAAAGGCGACGCCCGGCATCCGGCCATCGGCCGTCGCCTTGTTGACAGTCGTCGCATTGCTCAGCCTGCTGCCTATGGCGCGTCTGGTCCTGGCGGCGATGGCGCCCGGCGGCGACCTCGATCTCGGCGGATTTGCGGACCGTCTCGCCACGCCCGCTTCGCTGCGCGCGATGTGGCATACGTTGGACACGGCATTCTTCGGCGCGGTTCTGGCGCTCATGATTGGCGCGCCGTTCGCCGTCGTCGTGGCGATGACCGACCTCGCCGGGCGCAGAACGATCGGCTTTCTCCTCCTGCTGCCTTTGATGATTGCGCCACAAGTCACCGCGCTTTCGTGGCTGCATCTTTTTGGGCCCTCAAGCCCGCTGCTGGGCGCGGTCGGGATCGCGCCGCCCCCGGGGACGGCAAATCCCCTACTGGGCCGGGGCGGCATCATTCTCCTCTATGGCGTCCAGCATGCGCCGATCGTATTCATCACCCTGCGCACGGGCCTCTCGCGCATCCCGCGCGACCTCGTCGAAGCCGCGCGCGTTTCCGGCTCCGACGCGTTTCGCACACTCGGCACGATCGTCCTGCCGCTGATGCGGCCGCATCTCGTGGCTGCCGCCTCGCTTGCCTTCGTTTCCGGCATCGGCAATTTCGGCATCCCGGCCCTGCTCGGCATGCCGGTAAACTACCTTACCCTGCCGACCCTGATCTACCAACAGATGGCGAGTTTCGGACCCGGTCTCCTGCCGCAGATGGCTGCGCTCTCGGTGCTGATCGGCATGCTGGCGCTTTGCGGCGTCGCGGCGCAGGCCGTGGCGACTCGCGGACACGCGGCGCGCTATACGGCTGGAGCGCCAACACGCTTCGCGCTCGGCCGCTTTCGCGGGCCTGCGTCATGGCTTGCCTGGCTCGTCGTCTCGGCGATCCTGATCGTCCCGTTCCTGGCGCTGCTCGCAACCGCCATGGTTCCGACATTCGGCGTGCGACTGACCATGGAAACCGCGACCCTCGCCAATTTCACCGAGGTCCTGACACGCCAGGCCTCGACCATCCGCGCGTTCCGGAACTCGACACTTCTGGCTGGCGGCGCCGCGTTCATCCTCGCACTCGGTTCGGTTCCGATGGCGGTGGGTCTCAGGCATTTCGGCCGGCACACGAGGCGCTTGCTGCTTGGCGCCGTCGAACTGCCCTACGCAATGCCGGGGATTGTGCTGGCCATCGCTTGCATCCTTCTTTTCCTGCGCCCCCTGCCGCTGATCGGCAGCCTCTACGCAACCGCCTGGATCATCCTCATCGCCTATTGCATGCGCTTCCTGACATTGGCCCTGAAGCCGGCAGCGACGGCGGTCGAGCAGATCCCGCACGACCTGGACGAGGCGGCGGCAAGTTCGGGCGCCGGCCCGGTCCGGCGTCTGCTGACGATCACGTTCCCTCTTGCGGCGCCTGCCGCGTTGGCCGGCGGCTTACTCGTCTTCATGAGCGCTTTCAACGAGTTGACGGTGTCGGCGCTGCTTTGGTCGAGCGGCCATGAGACGCTTGGCGTCGTCCTTTTCAGTCTGGAGGAGGCGGGGCTGAGCACGCTGGCCGCCGCGATCGCCGTGTCGACGATCGTCGTCGTGGTCGCGCTGCTTGCGATCCTCGACCGCCTTGCGTTCAGGCTCCCTGCGGGTGTGCTACCCTGGAGGTGAGAGCGTTTGACTGTCAGGGATGAGCCATGCATCCGCGACTTCAATGCGCACGGTCTCGCCGATCGAAGGCGCAGCGGAACAATCCAGAACGAGTTTTTCCCGGCTGCCCGCCAGTTCGACCCAGACTTCGTAGGAGGGGCCGCGATAGATGACCGATGTCACGATCGCCGCGAGACCGTCCGCAGCGAGCCTCAACCCCTCGGGACGTAGCAGCACCTTTCCCGGGCCGCTCCCCGGGCTCCGCATGCGCACGCCGATCGCCCGTCCGCCGATCGTGGCGCGATCCTTGTCGACGGACTGCGCGGTCACCAGCGCGCCGCGGCCCACGAAGCCGGCGACCCGCTCGTTCGCGGGCGATTGATAAACGTCGAAAGGCGACGCGATTTGAAGAACCTTGCCACGGTCCATCACCGCGACGCGATCCGCCAGCGCAAGCGCCTCGGACTGGTCATGGGTCACATAGATGATCGTCGCCTTCGTCCGCGCGTGGATGAGGCGAAACGAATCCAGCATGGAGGCGCGCAGATGCATGTCGAGATTGGCGAGCGGCTCGTCGAAGAGAATGATGCCCGCTTCCGCCACGAGGCAGCGGGCCAGCGCCACGCGCTGACGCTGGCCACCGGACAATTCCTCGATGCGGCGCAACTGGAAACCGTCCAGCCCGACGACCTCCAAGGCGGCGGCGATCTGGCTGTCGGCGGCGCGCCGGTCCGCGCCACGAGCCCCGAGGGGATAACCGACATTGCCGGCGACATCCATGTGCGGCCAAAGCGCATAGGATTGGAAAACGACGGCGATGCCGCGTTTTTCCGGTGGAACCTGTCGCCGCACATCCGCGATCAGCCGCCCGTCGAACAAAATCCGGCCCTGATCGGGAGCTTCGAAACCCGCGATGAGCCGCAGCATCGTCGTCTTTCCGCAACCTGAGGGACCGAGCAGCGCGGTGAAGGCGCCGGCCGCGAAGTCCATCGACACGCCGTCCAACGCCGGTATCGAACCATAGCGGCGGGTGACGGAAATCAGTTCTATGCTAATCATTCTTTTCCAGTCGAATGAGCGTGCGGACCCTGCAACATCGGCGAAATCCTGTTCGCGATGTCGGTGAATACGCAGAACGCAAAGGTCACGATGGCGTCACCAAATCATGACAGCCGGCGCCAAAGAAGGCGCCTCCCATTCCGATCGGGCCGGCCGATGGCTCGACTATCTGCGCTAAGCGATGGGCTCGCATTCATATCGTCGCCTTAAGAGTTCTCAAGCAATGGAATCGGCGGCGATTTCGAGCGTGTTGCACAGCGATGTTTCCAGATGTTCGCGCATAGACCGCGCGGCGCCGGAGACGTCCGCGGCCGACATTGCCTCCAGGATCAGCCGGTGCTGGCGAATGGTGACGGCGCCCAGACCTGGTTCCGGTATCGCGAGGTGGCGGCCGCGATCCATTTGCGCCTTGGAGACGTCGACAGCTCGCCAGAGCATGTGCAGACCGTTCACGTCGGCAATCATCCGATGAAAGGCATCGTCGAGCCGGATCGCCTCCGCGAAACGCTTGCGGCCGATCGCGAGTTCGTGGGCCGAAAGGTTGTCGGCAAACGATTCCATGGCGGCAGGCGACAATCGGCCCGCCGCGTGAGACGCGCTGACCGTCTCGAGCGCCGTGCGGATCAGATAGGCCTCTTCGAGCGCCTTGCGGCTGATCGGAGCGATGAAGGTGCCGTTTTGAGCGAAGACCTGAACAAGCCCTTCATCGCTGAGGCGCTTCAAGGCCTCGCGTATTGGGGTTCGCGAGACACCGAGCCGCGTCGCGAGCGCCGCTTCAATGACGGTCTCGCCAGGGCGCATGCCGCCACTTACGATTTGTCCGCGCACGATCAGGTATACCTGCTCGCTGAGCGGTATGCCGCGTTTGAGAAGCGGGCCATCGGTGTCCATAGGTTGTTGGCGGTTCTCGCGGCTGAAGTGGTTTCGGAGTGTCGATTCGAACGGTCGAAGCGCCGGCGCCGCCGCCTCGACCGCCTTGTCGCTAACCGGTCATTTGCCGATGCAGGTATCGGCGGTCTCGGGCGTGCAGACATCGAGGCCCGTATAGGTCGGATCCTGCGGCGCCGGTTTGCCGTCCATGAGGTCTTTCAGGCCCATCATGGTCTTGTAACCCATCTCGAATGGACGCTGTCCCACCTGTCCGATCGAGAGCCCCTCCTTCATTTGGTCGATCTGTGTCGGCAGGGTGTCGGCGTAAACGACCGCCAGTTCCTTTTTGGCGATCTTGTCCTTGAAGGGTTCGGTCGCCGCGCGGTTGGCGTCTGGCACGAATTGCGCGAAGCCGCCGGTGGCGGCAAACGCGTCGAGGGTCGGCATCTTGGTCAGCAAGTCCTGGAACTGCTGAGCGGCGAGCGGAAAATCGTCATTGGTGTAGAGCGGGCAACCTTCGGCTTCCGTCCATCCGTTCTGACCCGTCAGCGGATCGCCCGGCGAGGCGGCTGATTCCTTGCCGGCGAGGCCGTCGCGAATGCCCTGCATGCGCTCGTTCAGATTGGCGGCCGCGGCTCCTCCCGACTGAATGCAGATGATGCCGCCCTTGGGTTTGGCTTTTTGCAGGATTTTGGCGATGTTCGTGCCGATTTCGTAGTTATGCGTTCCGATATAGGCGGAGCGCAGGTCCTTGTTTTCGGGCAGGACATCGGAATCAAAGGTCAGGACCGGAATGCCCGCCTCCTTGGCCGCCTGCAGCGCCGGCAGAATCGCGACGGCATTGGATGGTGATACGGCGATGCCAGCGACCCGCTTGGCCACGAGATCCTGGACGATCTGAACCTGTTCGTCACCGCCGCCGTGTTCGCCGGGGCCGATATACTCGCACTGGAAGGCGTTGCCGGAATCCTGTTCCGCTTTCTTGCAGCCGGCAAGGGCCTGATCGTAGAATGGGTTGTTCATGGCTTTCGGGACCAAAGCGAAGACCGGCTTGTCTTGCGCGGACGCCTGCATGCATGCGAGCGCGGAGAACAGAACGGTGACGCTTAAGAGAATCGTTTTCATGATTTTGGTTTCCTCCTGAATGATGGTTGTGGCAGCCCTTGCGGGCGGCGCCAGGACTGCCTGATGGCGGCCAACGCCTCGGTGACGGCAGAAATGGGAAAGAGATTTCTGTTCATCCCTGCCGCCGCGCCGTCCCTCCGCTTGGCAGCGGCCTGGTGCTCGACACGGTCATGTGTGTTGTTTCATTGATGCTCCTCCCAAAGGTAACGGTATTCGCGGACCTCCTGCCGAGGTTCTTCTAGCGGAATCGAGCCGGGCTTCGATATTGCCAAAGGCCGCGCAGGGGCTTGCCGCTGGACTGCATGCCGAGCAGGACCGCGAGAATGATGAAGGCCCCCACGAACGCGCCCTGCCAGTTGGAATCGATGCCGGCCATGAGAAGCGCGTTGCGTATCACCTCCAGGAACGCCGATCCAATGACCGCCCCGAAGGCCGTGCCATAGCCGCCCATGAGGCTCGCGCCGCCGATCACGGTGGCGGCGATCACGCGCAACTCGTAGCCAGTGCCCATGGCGTTCAGCGCCGAACCGCTGTAACCGAGCAAGAGGAGGGAGGCTATCGAGGTGGTGAAGGCCGAAAAGACATAGGCTTGGAACTTGATCCAGTCGACAGGCACGCCGGTCAGCCGGGCCGCCTGCTCGTTGCCGCCGATGGCGAAGAGGTGACGCGCCCAGGCGGTGAAATTGAAGATCCAGCCGAGCGCCAGGGTTAGAAGGATAAGCGTCCAGAAATGCGACGAGAATTCGGGCAACCAGGCCGGCGCCCAGCCCGCGGGCGCATGCAGCGGCCACTTGGCTTGGCCGATGGCCTTGACGATCGGCGCGTCCGGGCCGAACTGATAGAGCATCTGGTTGCCCGAAAGCACCACCGCCAGAGACCGGGCGATCGACAGCATGCCGAGCGTGACCACGAAGGACGGCATGCGGACATAGGCGACGAAATAGCCGTTGAACATTCCACATGTCAGGCCGGCCAACATGCCCATCGAAAAGGCGACGTACCAGGGATAGTGCCAAGTCAGGAACAGCCCGGCGACGATGGCGACGAGGCCCATCACCGAGCCTACCGACAGGTCGATCCCGCCGGTGATCAACACGACCGTCATGCCGAGCGCCATGATGCCGATCGGCGCGAAGTTGCGGGAAATGTTGGTGAGGTTTTCCGCAGTGCCGAAGGTCGGCTCCAAGGCCGTCATGCCAAGCATCAGGACGAGAAGCGCGACCGCGACCCAGAAGGATTGGGCGCCGAGAAGTTTCTGCAAGGCGGTCCTTTCGCGAATGCCGACGACATCGTCCAGCACCGCGTGATCGGTTGAGACCGCGTCGGGCAGGGCGGAATGGGCAAGGTCAAGCTGCACGAATTGCCCCCGTAATCAGGCCTGTAATCTCTTCGGGCGAGGTCGACGACATCGCCTTGTCGGCGACCTTCGCGCCGCGGCGCATGACTATGATGCGGTCGCATACGGCGAAGACATCCGGCATGCGATGGCTGATCAGCATGACAGAGACGCCTTGAGCCTTCAGGCGTCGGATCAGTTCGAGCACCTCGGCGACCTGCCGCACCGAAATGGCCGCCGTCGGTTCGTCCATTATCACCAGCCTGGCATTGGACAGTCGCGTGCGCGCGATGGCGACCGCCTGGCGCTGACCGCCCGACATCCTGGCGACGAGGTCGCGCGGCCTCGTTTCCGACTTCAACTCGCCAAAGAGCGCTCCGGACCGATCGATCATGGCCTGTTTGTCGAGGACGCGGAAAGGCCAGAACCCCTTCTTGATCTCGCGGCCAAGGAAAACATTCTGCGCGGCGGTCAAATTGTCCGCCAGGGCGAGGTCCTGGTAGACGACCTCGATGCCCTTGGCGCGCGCCTCGATCGGCTTACGGAAATGGCAGACCTGGTCCTCCACGAGCACCTCGCCGCCGCTCGGGGGAAAATTTCCGGCGATCAGCTTGACCATGGTGGATTTGCCGGCGCCGTTGTCGCCCATCAACCCCACGACCTCGCCGGGCTCGAGGGCGAAGCTCACATCGGTCAAGGCGTGGATGGCGCCAAAATGCTTGGACACGCCGCGAACCTCCAGCAGTGACATATCTCCCCCTCCTCCCTATGACCGTCGCCTCCAGCCGCGCGGCTCGAGACGCAGGTTCGATCGCAAGCTGCGACTTCGTTCACGCTTTCCTAGTCCGATACGCCTTCCGAGCGAGCGGGCATCGCCATCTCCTCCACAGCCTCCCACCGTCGCGATTGCGCCGAACGCAGCACCGCCTCGACCACGGCGGCGACCGCCAGCCCATCGCGAAAGTCGGGCGCCGTCTTCTCGCCCAGGCGCAGCCCGCGCAGAAAGTCAGCGATCTGGTGGATGAACGTATGCTCGTAGCCAATCTGGAGGCCGGGCACCCACCACGACTTCATGTACGGGTGCTCGGAATCCGATACGTGGATGGTGCGCCAACCGCGCAGACCGCTCTCATCATGGTGGCTGAAGAATTGGAGCCTGTGCAGATCATGCAGATCCCAGGCGATCGAGCCATGCTCGCCATTCACTTCCAGTGTGAACAGCGCCTTGTGGCCGCGCGCGAAGCGCGTCGCCTCGAACGTCGCCAGCGACCCGTTGGCGAAACGCGCCAGAAACATCCCTGCGTCTTCCGCCGTGACGGCCTTGAGCCTTCCGCTCAGCGCATGCACCCGCTCGCGGATGAAGGTTTCGGTCGCGCCGCAGACCTCGGCGAAAGGGCCGACAAGCCAGAGCGCCGCATCGATGCAGTGGGCCAGCAGATCGCCGGTCACGCCGCTTCCAGACCGATCGGCGTCGAGCCGCCAGGTGCCCGCCCCGCCTTGCGGCAGTTCGGCCGACATCGTCCAGTCCTGGAGGAACTTGAAACGGCTGTGGAAAATGCGTCCGAAACGGCCTTCGGCGATCATCCGCCTGACGAGCGCCAATGCGGGGACTCGACGGTAGTTGTACCAGATCATGTTGGCGACGCCGGCGCGCTCCACCGCCTCGGTCATGCACCGGGCTTCGGCAATGGTGCGTCCGAGCGGTTTCTCGCAGGTAACCATCTTGCCGGCCTGGGCGGCGGCAACCGCTATTTCGGCATGAGTGTCGTTGGGACTAGCGATGTCGATCAGGTCGATGTCGTCTCTCTCGATCAACCTGCGCCATTCGGTTTCATGGGATCGGAATCCCCATTGCGCCGCGAATGCGCGCGCCTTGTCGCCATCGCGCGCGCAGACGGCGACCAATTCGGTCGCGGCCTCTTCGGGAAAGAAATGCCGAGCCTGATGAAAGGCGTTGGAATGGGTGCGGCCCATGAACCCTCCACCCACCAGCCCGACTCTCAAGATGCGTTCCCCTCGCACAAGATTGCCTCCATTCCACGGGAATTATCGATCGCGGACGACGGGAGTGTCAACCGAAATTGATATATTAGTGTACAATCGCCCCCCAGGCAGACTCGTAGCGGATACACCAACTTGCCCAGATCCGGTTGTGGTAAGTGTCGAAGACCTTTGTGTCGACCACGTATGGATCGCTGCGTCATCCCGCGGCAATAATCGACAAAAACCGCGCGCCGTAGCGTTGCAGCTTCACCTGTCCGATTCCCGCAATGCCCATCAACTCCTCCGGCGAGGAGGCCCGGCGGCTGGCCATTTCGGCCAGGGTCCGGTCATGGAAGATGACATAGGGCGGCACGCCCTGCTCCCTGGCGATCGCGCGCCGTTCGTCCTTGAGCTTGCGAAGCAAGTCGATGTCGCCGCCGCTCATCGGCGCGGCTCCGGCATCGGTCCGTCCGGCCCGGGCCTTGGAAACCTCCGCCCTTTCTTCCACGCGGAGCGTGAGGGTCGTCCTCGCCTTCAGAAACGCGCGGCCCTCCTCCGTCAGGCTCATCCCGCCATGCCCGTCGGTGTCGACCTTCAGCAGATCGCGCACGACCAATTGGCGCAGAATTCCACGCCATTCACGCTCGCCATGCTCGGCGCCGATGCCGAACGTGCTGACCTTGTCGTGACCGGCGCGGCTGACGCGATCGTTCGTCACCCCGAGCAGCACATCGATGATGTAGGTGGGTCCGAATCGTTCTCCGGTGCGATAGACGCATGACATCGCCTTCTGCGCCGCGAGCGTCGCATCGAAGGTCCTGGGCGGATCGGCGCACGTGTCGCAGTTGCCGCAGGGTTCGCACCGGTCGCCGAAATAATCGAGAAGGGCTTGCCGGCGACATCCGGGACTTTCGCAATAGCCAACGAACAAATCGAGCTTGCGCCGTTCGATCTGCTTTTGCTGCGCCGGCGCGTCGCCGGCCGCGATCATCCCGCGAAGCATGACCACGTCGGCCAGGCCATACACCATCCACGCCGTCGCCGGCAGACCGTCGCGCCCGGCCCGGCCGGTCTCCTGATAGTAGCTTTCGATGCTTTTGGGCAGGTCCATATGCGCGACGAACCGGACGTCCGGCTTGTTGATTCCCATGCCGAAGGCGATGGTCGCCACCATGATGACGCCCTCTTCCCCGAGGAAACGGCTCTGGTGAGCCGATCGCATCTCACGGGGAAGACCGGCATGGTAGGCTAGGGCGTCGTAGTTCTCCCGCCGCAGAAACTCGGCCGTCGCTTCCACGCGCTTGCGCGACAAACAATAGACGATCCCGCTTTCGCCCGGATTTCGCGCCTTCAGGAAGCGCAACAGCTGGTTGCGCGGTTTCTCCTTCGGCATGACGGCATAGGCGATGTTCGGCCTGTCGAAGCCGGCCGTGAACATCCTCGGCAGGTCAAGCCGCGCCATGATCTCGGCGCGCGTCGGGCCGTCTGCCGTGGCCGTCACGGCGATGCACGGCACTTCGGGAAAGCGATTCCTCACCAGGGAAAGCTGCTGATATTCCGGCCGGAAGTCGTGGCCCCATTGCGAGATGCAGTGCGCCTCGTCGATCGCGAAAAGCGAAATCGTCAGGGTTGCCAGCATGTCGAGGAAATCGCCGGCGAGCAAACGTTCGGGCGCCACATAGAGCAGATCGAGTTCGCCCTGAAGCAGGCGGCGCTTCGTTTCCCGAACGACGCTCGCGTCC
Source organism: uncultured Rhizobiaceae bacterium (assembly GCA_964244725.1). Lineage (GTDB taxonomy): Bacteria > Pseudomonadota > Alphaproteobacteria > Rhizobiales > Rhizobiaceae > Kumtagia. Next base: position 17,749 of record CAXTJQ010000016.1, on the reverse strand, counting down.
AGACCGGAATGAAGCGCTTCGGCCGTGACGCCGAGTTGGCGCAGCGCGGCGACCTGGTCATCCATCAAGGCGATGAGCGGCGAGACGACGATGCCGACGCCATGCCGGCACAGCGCCGGCAACTGGTAGCACAGCGACTTGCCCGCGCCCGTCGGCATGAGGACAAGGGCGCTTCGGCCGCCGACGACGTGGCAGACGATCTCCTCCTGGTCGCCCCGAAACGAATCGTAGCCAAACACGGAGCGCAGTCTTTCGCGCGGATCGGGCAAATCGGTCGCAATCATCGATTGCCTTGCCTTGGCGGTCTTCACGCCATTCGGCATGGCCGGATTACGGGGTCCGCCATTGCATAAGCGGAACAAGACCGGGGTGCAAACCACAAGTCATGTTCAAACGCCTGACGACACGTCCGCGGTCAGCTGATCGCGAAATCCGCGCTCGTCAGCGCCAGATCAATGCCCACGGTCGCGAACTGGATGGCCGCACCCGCGCCGTTGCCGTCCGCATCGTAGAACAATCCGCCGCTGTCGGTATCGTAGACCACGCGGTCGGAATCGTCATGCGCGGTTCCGGCCGTGCTGGACCAGAAGGCGGCCGCCGGCAGGGCGCCGAGGCCGAGGGTCGTGAACGTCGTGTGAACCAACCTGATGGTGTCGTCGACGACATTGAAATCGGCGATCGTGTCGAGGTTTGACGCGGCGTTGAGGATCGTGTTGAAAAAAAAGACGTCTGCGCCCGTCCCGCCAGTCAAGACATCGTTTCCCTCCAACCCGAATATCATGTCGTTCCCCCCAAGGCCGCCGATCTTGTTGGCGCCGGCATTGCCGATGATGACTTGACCCAGATTGTTCCCTGTGAGGTCGATCGCGCCGGCGCCGGACTGCGCGGTCGTCTGCAGGCTTTCGACATAGGCGCCGACGCCCAGCACGTAGCTGACGGCGGTCTTGACGGTATCGGTTCCTCCGTTGCTGGCTTCGATCACGCGGTCGCTGGCGGCATCGACATAGAAGAGATCCGAACCTTCGCCGCCCGTCATCGTGTCCGCGCCGCCGCCGCCGTCGATGATGTCGTTCCCCTTGCCGCCATCAATGGCGTTCGCAGCCGCGTTGCCGGTAATCGTATTGCCAAGTCCGTTGCCAGTCGCGCCGATCGCCGCGTTGCCGGTCAGCGTGAGATTCTCGATATACTGACCGGCAAGCCAACCGGAAAGCGAATAGGTCACGGAACTGAGCACCATGTCGATGCCCGCCTCGTTGGCCTCGAATACCCCGTCGCCGGGATCGTCGACTATGTAGACATCGCCATCCAGGCCGCCCGTCATTCTGTCCGCGCCGGTCCCGCCATCGAGCTTGTCGGCCCCGTTTCCGCCAAACAAGAAATCCGCATTCGCAAACCCATAGAGCGTATCGGCCCCCCCATAGCCAAAAATATGATCGACGGCGCTGCTCCCATTGAGTGTTTCGCCCGTATTCGACCCGTCGACATAGCCTGCAAGCCTGATCGTCAACGAAGTGGCGTACGAGCCGCCATGGCCGTCATCGGCCTGCATGTAGATCGAATAAGAGTGCTTCTCGGGGTCTAGCGTCTTGGCGAGCGACAGCTCGCTCCCGGTCAGCTTGAAATAGCCTCCCGGATTGGAAAGAAGGCTGAAAGTCAGCGTATCGCCGTCCGGATCCGATCCCGCGAGCGTTCCGATCTTCGTGTCGACGGCGGCGTCGACATCGACGGTCGCCTTGGACAGCGACAGACTTGTGGGTGGTTGATTTTCATCGTGGATCGTGGCGGTGACGGTCTTGTGAGCGCCCAGCGCCGTGCCTGCGGACGCATTCTTCAGGTCGATCTGAAAGGTCTCATCGCCCTCGACGATCCCGTCCTTTGCCGCATAGACCGTGAAGAATACGCGGTTCTCACCGGCGGCGAAAGAGGCCTTTCCGGCGAGCGCCTGACCCGTCTTGAAATCCGAGACGTCTGCGCCGCTGATCGTCCAGTCGACGCTCGCCGAAGCCGAGAGGTTCCCGAGCCGCCTGACCGCGAACTGCAACAGCCCGCCTTCTTCGACCTCGGTGGACAGCAACTCCACGACATGGGTGTTCGTGGCGAAGGCCACGGCGCCGTGGCCGCCCAATATGTGAGTAGCGTCCGCGGCCGTGCCAGCCTTGCCCGCCGCCCCAGCGCTTCCGCTCGTGCCGGAGAGGCCATTGTCGCCGCGCGGATCGCCTTTGCCGCCCTGACCGCCTCCGCCCGCGCCGCCGCCAGCCTGCGCAGACGAAGTCCCGGCCGCGTCCAAACCGCTGAACGTCGCAAGCTTCGCGGACGTTATGATCGTCCCGGCATTCAGGATGGCGCTCGCCGCGTTGCCGCCATCGCCCCATGCGCCGGAGTTGCCGCCGTTGCCGCCATAGCCGCCGTAACCGCCGTGAACCATGCTGCCGGTGCTGGATCCCCCGGCGCTTCCGGCCCCGCCCTGGCCGCCCTTGCCGCCGCTGCCGCCCGCGCCGCCATAAGCAACCGAACTCGCGATGGTGACGTCGAGCAATTTCAGGGTCCCGGTGTTGTAGATCGCGCCGACGGCATCGCCGCCGTCCGTGCCGTTGCCGCCACCGCCCGCCGGACCGCCGGCCCCGCCCCCGCCGCCGACCCCCGCTTTGTTGGGCGCGCCCTTACCGCCGGCGCCGCCGTTTCCACCGTTGCCGCCAATGCCACCGCCGCCGCCGAACGCGTTCATCGCCAGGAAGTCGATGCGATCGAGCGTCAGGTTGCCTGCGTTCTGAACGCCGGCGACCGCCATCATGCCCGCCGAAGTCGCCGAGGCGCCCGACGTGCCGCCATTGCCGTTAGAACCCGGCAGGCCCGTGTCGCCCTTGCCGTCGTTGCCCTTAAGACCGTCGGTGCCGCTGGTTCCGCCCGAGCCGGCCTTGCCGCGCTCGAAACCGTTGGCGAACGTCATGTTGGCGAGCGTGACCGTCGCGCCGCTCGACACCTCGACCATCGTGAAGCCGTCGGTGGTGAAGGGATTGCCGCCGTAGTCGCCATCCATGGTGACGTTGCCGTAGAGTCCCGAAACGAAGCCGTCGATGGTCAAGTTGTTGCCCGCAGCGATCTTGATCGAGGAGGTCAGCTCGATATTCTCGTTGATGTCGTCAATGACGAACCTGATCGTGTCTGTACCCGCATGGGCTTGCGCGGACGCCACAGCTTCGCGAAGCGAAACGAGGCCGTCGTTGGCGTCGACGATGTCGCTGCCCGTCGTCACCTTGTATGTCGTCATCACCCGCCCCCCGAAACTATGATCCGACATGTTATACACAAGCGAAGATGGCAAAACTACCGCGGCGGTCGCGGCGATGCTTGCAGCGTGTCCACCGTATGAGAGCGGAATCTATGACGCCCGCTTCCCCGCATCCAGTTGGTCTATGGCGCGGACGTTGCCGGCCGACGAGCTGTTGGGATCGAAATCCGAGGCCAGCCACGCGTCGACGATGGATTTCGCCAGTTCCGGGCCGATGACGCGGGCGCCCATGGTGATGATCTGGGCGTTGTTGGATTTGGCCGCGCGCTCGGCCGAATAGGTGTCGTGGGTGAGCGCGGCGCGGATGCCGGGCACCTTGTTGGCCGAGATGCAGACGCCGATGCCGGTGCCGCAGAACAGGATGGCGCGATCCTGCCTGCCATCGAGGATCTCCCGTCCGACCTTGGCGGACAGATCGGCGTAGTAGCCCGACTGGCTGAGGTCGGATACGACATGGTCAGGCTTGGCGGCCAGATGCGCCGCGATGACGTCCAGCAGCGGCTTGCCGGCGCTGTCGGCTCCGATGGCGATTTTCATGATCTCTCTCCCTTTCGAAGTGAATGAGCGTCAAGCGTCGATTGCCGCCGCAACGCGTCCGAGGATGTCGATATAGCCCTCCGCCCGCCAGGCGGACCGGCCGATGAACAGGCCGTCGATGTTGGGCTGCCGGATCAGTTCGGCCGCGTTGCCGGGATCGACGCTGCCGCCATAGAGGACGGGAGGCGGCCCGCCGAGGCGCGTCGCGGCGACGCGCTTGATGAGCGCCTGCTGGCGATCGGCGTATTCGGCGCCTGCGGGAATGCCGGTTTCCCCGATCGCCCAGACCGGCTCGTAGGCGAACAGGATCTCGATCGCCGGCGGTCCGTTCAAAAAATGCAGAGCGTCCTCGACCTGCGCGGCAAGGATCGCCTCGGCTTGTCCCGACTCGCGTTCGGACAGGCTTTCGCCGACGCAGATCAGCGGGATCAAGCCGTGGCCGACCGCGGCCGCCGTCTTCAGCCCGACGGTGCGGTTGGTCTCTCCGAAATGCTCGCGCCGTTCGCTGTGTCCGAGTTCGACCAGGTCCAGCCCGCAATCGGTCAGCATCGGCGGCGACACTTCGCCAGTCCAGGGGCCGGCGTCCGCCCAGTGCATGGTCTGCGCGCCGACCTTGACGCGCGTGTCGGCAAGCCGCCGCTTGACCTCGCGCACCGCCGTGAAGGACGGGATGACGAAAGGCTGAATGGCGTCGTCCAGATTCGGCACGAATGCTTTCAATGCGTCGGCGAAGGCGAGGCCCTCCGCCAGCGTCTTGTTCATCTTCCAACTCGTGCCGACCCAGCAGCGCGTCATCGCCTGGTTCCATTTGCCAAGTCGGCGCGTCCCGCATCGACAAAGGGCGCCCAGTAATCGACGGACTCGCGGATCATCTCGACGACCAGATGATCCGTGGGCTCGCGCTCGCGGAACGACAGTTCGAGGCAGATTTCGTTGTCGCCGCCCCCACCGCGCCGAATCGTCTCCAGGAGTTTGTCAGGCACGATGCGGCCGTCCTTGTTGTAGGCGGCGGTGAACGGCCAATGGCCGCCCTTGTTGGTCGACGATTGCTTGATGTGAACGATCGGCGACTGCGCCGGAAATGCCTCCGCCCATGCGTAGGGGTCGATATCGTCGGGGTCGCTCGACGTCACGTCGCCATGGTCGATGTCGATCATCATTTTCAACGGGATAGCATAGCCGGCCGCGTCGAGGCGATCCTGGAGCGTTCGGCAGGATGCGATCGTATGGCCGAACTCGCGGCCGACCGACATCGGCTCCCAGATGAGATAGCTCAGCCCGGCGGCCTTGGCGTGCTCGGCGACCTCGCCCCAGCAATCAACGGCGATGTGGAGCAGCGCTTCACGGCGCTGCGGATCGTCGTAGTCCTTGTGGGTGAAGATCGCGAATTGCGTTCCGACGCATTGCGCGCCAAGCTCGGCCCAGATGTCGGCAAAGGTTTTGAACCAGTCGACGTAATAGCGTCTCACATCGATGTCGGGATGGCCGAAATGGTTGAGCCGGCCGTAGGGGCCGGTCATTCCGGACGTGACGCAGACGCCTGTTCGCGCCAACCCCTTCTGAAACAGCCGCGTGAATTTCGCGATCGTCGCGGCGGGCCAGCCAGGATTGATGAATTCATGCGTGAGTTGAACATCGCGGATGCCGATGCCACAGGCGAGCGCATCCAGGAGATCGTCCGGGTCCGCGAAACGATTGACCAACGGGTTGGTATTCAGGGAAAGGGTGAAGGCCAATTGATCCTCATCCCGCCATTGCCAGCCGTTCGTCGCACCATTCCTCGAAGGCCTGACGTTCCGTCGCGCTGATATGCAGTCCGTGCTTGGTCCGGCGTTCGAGGATGTCGGCGGCTCTCGTCGCCCATTCCGTGTCGAACAGGAATGTCGCTTCCCGCTCATGGAAGTCGGGACCGAATCGGCGGCCCAGGCCGGTCTCGTCCCTGATTCCCCGGAGCAGAATGTGGGCGCGGGTGCCGTAGCAGCGGGCGAAATGTTTCAGGGTGGAGGCTGCCAGCCATGGATAAGCGGATTTGAGTTCGCCGAGGAACAGTTCGAAGTCGGAACCGGGAAGATCGCCGCCCGGCAGATGACCGGTGGATGTCCAACCTTTCTTCATGTCCGGAAAGAACGGGCGGATTTTTTCGAGGGCGTGCTCGGCGAGCTTTCGAAAGGTGGTGATCTTGCCGCCGAAGACGGAGAGGAGAGGCGCGCAGCCTGCCGGCGCATCGAGTTCGAAAATGTAGTCCCGCGTCACCGCGCTCGGGTTGTCGGCATTGTCGTCGTAGAGCGGGCGTACGCCCGAGAAGCTGTGGACCACGTCCGTGGAGGCGATCTGGCGCTTGAAGTAGCGGTTGACGACCTTGATCAGGTAGTCGACTTCGCCGGGATCGGGGGTCACGTCTTCCGGCCTGCCGTCATATGGAATATCGGTGGTTCCGATCAGCGCCAGATCGCTTTCGTACGGGTTGACGAAAATGACGCGCTTGTCGCTGTTCTGGATCAGATAGGCTTGGCGGCCCTCCCAGAATTTCGGCACGACGATATGGCTGCCCTTGACCAGGCGGACATTACGCGTCGAATTCTGGCCCGCGACCCGGCTGACGATGTCGTTCACCCATGGTCCCGCCGCATTAATCAAGGCTCGCGCGCGGATCTTGCTGACGATTCCGGTCGCTTCATCGCGCATCTCGACCAACCACAGGCCCTCCTCCCGCCGCGCGGCGATGCAGGCGGTCCGCGTCAGAACCTTGGCGCCGCGCTGCCTGGCGTCCAGTGCGTTGAGCACCACCAGCCTTGCGTCGTCGACCCAGCAGTCGGAATATTCGAAGCCCCGCGTGAAGGAATCCTTGATCGGGGCTCCTTCGGGCGCGGTGCGCAAGTCCAGCGTCCGCGTTCCCGGCAGGCGTTTGCGGCCGCCGAGATGATCGTAGAGGAACAGCCCGAGCCGAACCAGCCAAGCGGGGCGGTCGTCGGGGCTGTGCGGCAGGATGAAGCGCATCGGCCAGATGATGTGCGGCGCGGATTCAAGCAGCACCTCGCGTTCGATCAGCGCCTCGCGCACTAGCCGGAACTCGTAATACTCGAGATAGCGCAGCCCGCCATGGACCAATTTGCCGGAGCGCGAACTCGTGCCCTGCGCGAGATCGTCCTTCTCGCAAAGGATGACCGACATGCCGCGGCCCGCGGCGTCGCGCGCGATGCCCGCGCCGTTCACGCCACCCCCGACGACAAAGAGATCGTAGATTTCGGTCGAATCGTTCATGCCGTACCTCGGCGGTCGGTGGCCATCGTCTTCCACACAGGCTGGAGCGCCGCGCGAACGGCGACAAAGGACGGGAAAAGCTTGTCGTATGTCTGTGCGAGCGCCTCTTCGGGCGCCTCGCCCGACTCAAGATAGGGCGTCACCCATTCGGCGCAGCAGTCCGCCATCGACCGATAGCAGCCGAGACCGACCGCGGCGATCATCGCGGCCCCGGCGGCGCCTGTTTCGACGCGCCTGCTCGTTCGAATCCGCGATCGCGTCGCGGCCGCGAGAATGCCGCGCAGGGACGGGCTGCGAGCCGCGCCGCCGGTCAGCCTGATCTCAGCCGGCATCGAGCCCATGGCGAGGTAGCAGTCTCGCGATGCGAACGCCAACCCCTCAAATACCGCCCGCGCCAGATCCGCGAAACCATGCCGAACGGAAAGCCCAATGAAACCTGCGCGGGCGTCCGCGTCGACGAAGGGACCCCGCTCGCCGGCCGATGATATATAAGGTTGGTAGAGGAGCGATCCGGGAGCGGCGGCTTCCACCGAGCGCTCGAGGATTTCGAGCAAATGCTCCCGCGTCCGCTCCGAGCCGCCCGCCGTCAGCACGTCGCTCGCCAAACCGAGGAGCCAGTCGATGTTGAGCGTAGCCGCCATGTTGGACTGCAGTTGCGCATAGGCGCCCGGTATGGGCATCGCGATCGTGTAGCCCGAACGGTCCGCGTTGAGGACGACATCGTCGGGGCTGACCGCGAGGCGCGTATGAATGCCTGTCGAACCGATCACCGTACAGCCGGCATCGATATCCGGGTCGTAGAGGCCTCCGCCGAGCGCCGTGCAGACCATGTCGACATATCCCAGGACGACCGGCGTGCCTTCGAGAAGCCCCGTCTGGCCCGCCGCGTCCGACGAAAGCGCGTCGTGGTGAGTGGTGCCTTCGATCATGGATGGTAAAAGGCGCCGGTGCGAGGTCAAATCCAGTATGTCAAGAACCTCGTCCGAGTAGGCGCGGGCGCGAAAATCGCCGAATGTGAACGTCGCTTCGGACGGATCGGTCGCCCTCACGGTCGTCAGCCGGAAATAGAGCCAGTCCTTGCAATGGAAAGCGGTCTCGGCCCGGTCGAGATCATCCGGCCGGTTTCTCTTCAGCCACAGAAGCTGTGCGCCCTGTTGGCAGGCGTTGAGACCGGTGCCGGTGAGTTCGAAGCGGCGACCATCCGACGCCGCGTTGCGCAGGTCCCGGACGAGTGCGCCGGCGCGCGCATCCAGCCAGAGCAAGGCGCGGACGGCCGGCGATCCGCCTCGATCGACGAGCCAGGTGCCGTCGCCCTGGGCGGTGACGGCGAGAGCCGCCGTACGGCGCGCGAGATCTGGGACCTGCTCCGACAGATCGCGCAACGTTTGCGCGGTATCGCGCCATGTCCTTTCCATATCCTGTTCGACGCCGCCGCCTTGCAGCGTATCGAAATGGTTTTCAACAGACGCAACGGCCACTTGCCGCCCGGACAGATCGAAGGCGACGGATTTGATGACGGACGTGCCGGCGTCGATCCCGATGATGATGTCTTTCATATCAAAGCGCCCATGCTGCGACCGACAGCGTTGGTCGCCGCCTTGCCGGGATGGGTAACCCTGGAGCTCGCATCTGCACGCCGATCCTCGGTTTCGTCCCCGCATCCAGGGTGACGGGGAGCATCCGCGGGATGCCCCCCGTCGATGCCTCACTCCGAAAGGGTGAACGGAGCGGTGTACTTGTCGAGGTTGTCCTTGGTGATGAGGAGGCAGTCGAACAACTGCTTCTCGGTCGCCGCGCCGGTCGCTCCCGTCTTGATGAACGAGTCGGCCTGCTGGACAGCCTTCGCCGAAAAGACAGCGACCGGCTGGAGGACGCTGTACTGCAATTCGCCCGCCTTGATGGCCGCCACCGCGTCCGGCGAGCCGTCGAAGCCGCCGACCTTGATGCCTTCGAGCTTGCCGGCTTCCTTGAGCGCCGCGATGGCGCCGAGCGCCATCTCGTCATTGCCGCTGATCACGGCGACGATGTCGGGATTGGCCTGCAACATGCTCTGCATCTTGTCGTGGCCTTGGGTGCGATCCCAGTTGGCGACCTGCGAGCCGACCTTCTCAAGGTCCGGATACTGGCTGATGACGGTCTGGTAGCCGTTGGAGCGCGTCGCCGCATTGTTGTCGGATGGAGCGCCGACGAGTTCGACGAACTTGCCCTTTTCGCCGACGTCCGCGACCCATTGCTGTGCGCCGAGCGCCGCGCCCTGTGCATTGTTGGACACGAGTTGCGCCTTGGCGAGCCCTTCCTCGTTGATTTCGGCATTGACCAGTATGACCGGGATGTTGGCGGCGATAGCCTTCTTCACCGCGCCGACAGAGCCGCTGGCGTTGGCAGGATCGAGGATGATCGCCACCGATTTGTTGGTGATGGCGGTGTCGATCAGGTTGCTTTCCGTGTTGGTGTCGCCCTTGTGCGCGCCGACATTGGCCGTGTAGCCGAGCTTCTCGGCCTCGGCCTTGGCCACGTTGCCCTCGGTCAGCCAGTAAGGGTTGGCGGGATCCGTCACGATTATCGAGATCAGGCCTTCGGCGGACGCGACCGAGGCGAAGCCGGTGAGCATGGCCGCGGCCAGGAGCCCTTTGAATTTCATATGCATGTGTGTTTCCTCCTTGTCGTGGTTGATGTCGCTGCCGGTCAGCCGGCAGTCTTCCCGTCGATCGGGTTGGCCGTTTTGACCTTGCCCGACAGTTGCGGAGAAGCGAGTTGGCCGCCGGTCTTGCCGGGTAGCTTGACGCGGCTGCGATACTTGACAGCGTTGAGCAGCACCGCGAGCACGATGACCGCGCCGGTGAAGACTGTCTGCCAATAGGAAGAAATGCCGATGATGACCAGACCGTCGGACAGGAAACCGATGACGAAGGCCCCGAGCAGCGTGCCGCGGATGTTGCCGCGCCCTCCGGTCAGCGCCGCGCCGCCGATGACGACGGCGGCGATCGCGGTCAGTTCGTAAGTGGTCCCGGCAGTCGGACCCGCCGAGGTCAGCTGCGACGACAGGATAAGGCCCGCGACCGCCGCGCAAATACCCGACAGCACATAGACGGAGACTTGAACGGTCTTGACCGGCACGCCAGACAGTTCGGCGGCGCGCTCGTTGCCGCCGGACGCGTAGAGCCAGCGGCCAAAGGCCGTGCGGTTGAGCACGAGGCTGGCGAGCAGCGCTATCACCGCCAGGACGACCACGCCGGTCGGCACGCCGAGCAGGCGGTCGAAGCCGAGCGCGTCGAAACCGGTGTTGCCCAGTTCGGGCTTGCCGCCGAGATTGTTGTAGGTGAGGCCGTTGGTCATCAGCAGCGCCAGACCGCGCGCCATGTACATCACGCCGAGCGTGGCGACGAAAGCCGGAACCTTGAAGCGGGCGATCAATACGCCGTTGATGAGGCCGACGGCCGCGCCCAGCATGCAGGCCAGGACGGAGACGACCCAGACCGGCGGGTAGAGGATCACGCCGAACAGGTTCAGCGTCACGCCCTGCATCAGGAAGCCGGAGACCACGCCCGCGAGGCCGAGCGTCGAACCGACCGACAGGTCGATGCCGCCGTTGAGGATCACCAACAACATGCCGATCGCGAGGATTCCGAAGATGGCGACGTGGGACGCCATCGTCAGGAAGTTGTTGACAGAGAAATAGTAGGGCGAGAGCATCGAGAAGGTGATGACGATCACGATCAGCGCGAAGAACGCCCTGCCCTCGAGCAGCAGCTTGGCCAGGTCAAATCCGTCCAGCCTAGAACTTCTTATGGTTTGGCTGCTGTCGCTCACGCACGGCCCCCGCTTTCCACCCATCATGCGACCATGGCTTCGCCGGAGGCGGCCATGACCCGTTCCTTGGTGACGTCCATGCCGAACTCCGCCGAAATCCTGCCGCGGCGCATCACCACGATGCGGTGCGCGATGCTCAGGCATTCGGACACTTCGGACGTGGAAAACACCACCGCCAGCCCCTGCGCGGCGCGCTCGCCGAGCAGCCGGAACACTTCGGCCTTGGCGCCGACATCGATGCCGCGGCTGGGCTCGTCGAGAAGAATGACCTTCGGGTCGGTCGTCAGCATCTTGCCGATCACGACCTTCTGCTGGTTGCCGCCTGAAAGCGACCCGATCATCGCGTTTCCTCCAGCGGTCTTGATGGTGACCTTGCGAATCGAGTCGTCGATCAACGCACGTTCTCTCGAACGCGACAGGAACAGCCCCCTGGCGAAGGCTTCGATGCTGGCGAGAGACAGATTGCGGCCCACGTTCATGGTCTGGACCAGCCCGTCGCGCTGGCGGTCCTCCGGAACGAGGACGAGCCCCTTGGCGATACGCTGGCCGATGCTCAGGCTTGCGACATCCTCGCCTTCCAGGAGCGCCCGCCCGCCAGCCATCGGCACGCGGCCGGCGACCGCTTCCAGCAGTTCGGTTCGCCCGGCGCCCATCAGGCCGTAGATGCAGACGATCTCGCCGGCCCGCACGTCGAGCGACAGATGATCGACGACGAGGTGGCCGGGCCGGGCCGGGTCGCCGACGCTGACATCGTCGATCGAAAGCGCGACATCGCCGAACGCATAGCCGGCGGGTGGCGAGCCGAGGTCGAAATTCTCGCCCACCATGTTGCGCACGATCCATTCGAGGTCGATGTCCTTCGCCTCGGCGGTCGCGGTGATGGTCCCATCGCGCAAAACCACGGCGTAGTCGGTGATCTGCAGCGCCTCTTCCAGATGATGCGAGATGTAGACGATCGAAACGCCGCGGCCGGTCAGGTCGCGGATGACCTTGAAGAGCACCTCGACTTCGGTCGCGCTGAGCGCCGAGGTCGGCTCGTCCATGATCAGGATGCGCGAATCGACGGAAAGAGCGCGCGCGATCTCGACGATCTGCTGCTGCCCGAGCCGCAGGTCCTCGACCAGGGTCATGGGATCGATGTCTTCCTCGAGATCCGCCATCAGGGCGCGCGCCTGGCGGGCCTCTTGCGCGTAGTCGATGCCGAGGCTTCCGCGCAGCTCGCGGCCCATGAAGATGTTGTCGCGCACGCTGAGGTTGGGCGCGAGGCTGAGTTCCTGATGGATGATCGAAATGCCGCGATCGCGCGCATCGGCGGCGGACGCGAAATGCACGCGAGCGCCGTCGAGCAGGATCTCGCCGGATGTGGGCGCGACCACGCCGGACAGGATTTTCATCAGCGTCGACTTACCGGCGCCGTTTTCGCCGAACAGGGTCGTGACCTTGCCGCGACGGATGTCGAAATTGACGCCTTTCAGCGCCTGGATGCCGCCATAAGATTTGTCGACGTCGCGCGCCGCGAGAACAGCATCGCCGGCGTGCGCCGGGAAGGACATGGGCGACGTCATTGGACGCTCAGTCTGACCGGCGTGACCAGCCAGCTTTTCGGATTGATCAGCTTGAACGCGCCGACGACGGAAATCGTTTTGCCGGTTAGGGCGGTCGTATCGATTGTCGAGAGAACTTGCCTCTTCATCTCGTTGTTCAGCGCCGATCCGGCATCCTGATACTCGATCTGGTTGGTGAATTGCCCGAAAGCGATCGAGCCGGTCGCATCCCTCAGTTCGGTGCCGTTGATGGCCGGTCCGGTCTGCACCCGGAGGAGCAGATTGTCGGGCAGGCCGTCGACCGCGACCTTGTAGATGCCCGATTTTCCTTCGCCCACGACACCGTTGAACTTCACAGACATGACCGGCCCGATGCCTTCGCCCACGCCATATTGCGTCTCGGCCGCCTTGCGGTCGGCGGCGATCGCCGTCGCCAGGGCCATCGCGTCGACGGCGCGCGCCTCGATTTCGGTCTGTACTTTCGGGAAGGTCGCCTTGCCGTATTCCTCCGCCGAGAAGACCGTGTTCCGCGCGTCCTCGCTCGATCCGACGCCGACGGTTCTCGTGTCGAGCGCCATCGCGGCGAACAGGATCGCGATCGCCGCCGCGATCGTCAGCCTGCGGAAACCGGGACGCTTCTTCTTCCTCACCGTTGCGGCGACCGGCGAACTCACGGCCGGCCTCCGGCGACGGCATGTATTTCAGGCCGGCTCGGCTTCATGACGGGCTCTTTTCGACCAGCGCCCGCGCCGTCCGCTCGTCCGTGATCAGGCCGTTCAGGAAGCGGCTTTCGAGGACGGCCTTGATGGCGCGGATTTTCACTTCGCCGCCGGCAACGGCCACGATGCGGCGGTCCTTCAACTGGTCGCGCGAAAGCGCCAGGATGCGCTTGGAGAGCGCGGTCTCGACGGCCCGGCCGGCATCGTCGAAGAAATGGCCCAGCAATTCGCCGGCGCCGCCATCGCGCTTCACGTCGTCGATCTCGGAGTGCTCGATCATGCCGGTCGCGACCATCGACGCCTCGCGCTCGGTGGTGCCGATGCCCACGAACATCAGGTCGGCCCGTCCGGCAAGATCGAAAACGTCGTTGACGCCGCGCTGGCTCAGCATGGTTTCGCGATCCTCCTCCGTGTTGGCCACGAAAGGAACGGGCATCACATAGGCCTGCGCGCCGGTCCGTTCGGTAAGCCGGTGGATGACATCATGCGGATTGGCGGCAAATCTGCGCGTCAGGCCGCCAAGTAGCGAGACGAAACGAATGTGGGCGGCCGGGGTGCGCGGCAGAGCTTCGATACCGGCCGCCAGCGTGCGACCGTGCCCTACACCGATCAGCATGGCCTCGCCGCGGTCGATTTCGCGCTTGAGGAAATTCGCCCCTGCCAGACCGAGCGCCCGCAGCGGCAGGTCGTCCTGATCGAAATCCGGCACGACTTCACAAGTGTCGAGCCGATAGGCCGTCGTCAGCCGCTGCTCGAGTTCGACGCATTCGCCGACCTCGCCGTCGATGAAGACCCGGACCATGCCATCCTGGTTGGCTTTGGCGATCAACCGATGCGCCTTGAGATCGGTGACCCCCAGTCGCTTGGCGACCTGCGACTGCGTCAGGCCGCCTGCGTAGTGGAGCCATGCAGCCCGCGCCGAAAGGCTTGAGTCCTGGTCGCGGCCAATAGCAACGCCCAACTTCATGCCATCTCCTCCCGAGATGATATTATTATCTTTATGTGAAAATATTTTCATAACGCTAGTGCCTTGTCAATCGTCTTTCCTTTGGCCGATCCACGGCGTGGCCGGCTGCGATCGGCAGTCGATTGTCGGATAAAGAGGGGCAGTCAGGTCAAATGCACCGCGTGGTCGTCACGAAGCATGGACTCGACCGTCTCGCTCTCGCTGGCGACGCGCAATGAGTCCCAGCCGAGCGCATCGCCAGCGATCAATGCAATCGCCTGAAGGTCTCGCCTGGTCAGGTTTCCGTTGATCGCCAGCGTCGTTCGACGCATCACGATGTCGGCGAGGTGGACTACGGATTCGTGACGGGCGATGAAATCGATTTCGGCATGGCTGTAGCCGATCGCGTCCGGCAAGCCCGCACGATCTGTCGCCTGGCTTTCGTGAAGCGCGATCCGCAGCGCCTTGGTTCCATAGCGCGACAGAAGCTGGTCGAGCCTTGCGCGGTCTAGGCCGGTCCCGGACTTTGCCATCGCGAGCCAGTTCGAGCGCGCGGCGGCGTCCGCAGGGAAGCCTCGGCCGCCACCGATCGGCATAGACCGCGTCGAGGATTTGCGCTTACGCCCCAGCCGGGCGAGGACCGTATCGGCCACCTCTTCCGCAAACCCGCGAAAAGTCGTCCATTTGCCGCCGATCAGGGAAATAATCGGGAACGGACGGTTGCCGACCGGTTCAATGACCGGAGCGGAGTGGTCGCGACTGATCAACCCCGGAGCGGAAGCGTCGGAGGCCGGCAGCGGCCTGACGCCGCTGTAGGCATAGACGATCTGGTCGCGGGCGAAAGTCATGCCGGGCAGCAGTTCACGCAGGCTTTTTAGCAGGTACTCCACTTCTTCCGCTTCGCAGCGGACGGAATCCGGATTGTCGGCCTTGATGTCGGTCGAGCCGACCAGCGCGTTTCCGAGATGGCCGAAGACGAGGCAGACGCGGCCGTCATTGGCTTCGAAATAGATCATACGGCCATCGAGGCTGCGCACCAGGTCGTCGTGCCTCAGCAAGATGTGCGAACCCTTTGTGCCACCGATCATCCGCGAAGGATTGCCCAGGCTTTCGTTGACGTGGTCGATCCACGGGCCGGCGGCGTTGACCACCAGCCTGGGCCGGACGGTGAAGGCGCGGCCATGTTCCGACTCGAATGCGAGCACGCCGTTGGAACACGACCGCACCGCCGTATAGCTCATCGCCGCGGAGTCAGCATGCGCCTCCATTCCGTCGGTCAAAAGTTCGAACACCAGACGCTCCGGCTGACTGATCCTGGCGTCGTAGTAGAGGCCCGTCGCCACGATCGATTGGGTCAGCGCGGGCATGCCGCGCAGCGCCCGCCGCCGGCCGACGAGGGTGTGACGCGGCATCGCGCGATGCCGTGAACCGTACAGATCGTAGATAATCAGGCCGAGCTTGATCAGGAGCGCGCCCCGGCCGCGCGGCGCGGTTTTCGAGCCGAAAAGCGTGCGCAGCGCAGCCCAAATGCCCTTCGTCCATGAGAAAATCGGGATGATCGTAGGCAAAGGGGTAACGAAATGCGGCGCGTTCTTGAGCAGCAGATTGCGCTCCAGGGTCGACTGGGCAACCAGGCCGAACTCTCCGGTCTCCAGATATTTGAGTCCGCCGTGGATGAGGCGCGACGGAGCGGCGCTCGTACCGGAGCCGAAATCGGCCTTGTCGACGATGAGGCATGAGACGCCCTGTGCGCACAGGTCTCGAAACAATCCCGCGCCGTTGATGCCGGCGCCGAGGATGACGACGTCGATCTCGCCCCGTTCGGCAATCGCCCACAGGCGGCCGGAAACGTCTGGTGCGCCGGTGTCGGCGGATGAATTCGTGGCCATGCCGGTCAATGCCCGATTTCAGCTCTGTTCAGCGGCCGAAACGCTCACGCGACGTTGCGGCGCGGCGAGCCTTTCGATGTCCGGCCAAAGCGGCCCGAGCGCTTCGGCAATGCGCTTGTAGAGCAAAAAGCGTTCATCGAGGACGGCGCCGCGCGCCGCATCCGGCAGGTAGCGGCGCAGGGGTTTGCTGATGACGCGTGCGCCGGCCTGCGGCGACGGGAATACGCCGATGGCGGTACCGGCGCACAGCGCCGCGCCGAGCGCCGCCGCCTCGTCCGCGGATGTGACCGTGACCGGAAGGCCGAGCACGTCCGCGAACAGCTGCGCGAAAGCCGGATTGCGCGACCCGCCGCCGGTCAGCCGCGCCTCGCCGACGGCGAAACCGCCGCGCAACGCGTCGACATGCGTGCGATGATTGAAGACGATGCCTTCCAGCACGCTTTTCAGCATGTCGCCACGATTGTGCCATCCGTGCAGGCCCAGAAAGCTCGCGCTGGCGGCATTGCCGTGCGGCGATCCGAAGAGGTAGGGGTGGAAAAGAATGGTCGAGGGCCGTTCGAGGGCCTCGGCGATTTCGCTCGCCAGCCGGTCATGGATCGATACCCCGTTCCGATCCGCCGCGTGCCGCTCCGATCCGCAGAGCGTATCGAGGAACCAGTCGTAGTTTGCGGTGGACGCCGGCGAGATCGCCATGCTGTTCCAGCGGCCGGCATCGATGGCGTTGCGGCACAGCCAGCGCCGGTCGATCCTCGGCTGCGCCGAGACCACTTCGTTGATCGAGTAGGTTCCCGCGACGATGCTGAGCACGCCGTCCTCGTGAGCGCCCATGCCGAGGGCGGAGGCCGTCACGTCGTGCAGCCCTGTTGCGACCGGCGTTCCCTCGGCCAGTCCCGTCAGCGCTGCCGATTCGGCGGTAATGAGGCCGGCGATCGCCGCGGAGTGCGCGACCGGCGGCAGCGCCGAGATGAGCGCTTCGAGCCCGAAGAGGCGCATTGCCTGGGACGAGTAAAGCTGGGTGCCTACATCGGTAAACGAGGTACTGGCCTCGGTCGAGTCGGCGCCGACCGCGCCGGTGAGGCAGAACCGCAGCCAGTCCTTGCACGACAGGATATGAGCGATCCGCGCATATCGGCCGGGGTCGTCGTGCTTGATCCAGGCGAGCAGCGCGGAGGGCGCCGAGACATGCGGCATCTGGCCTGTCAGGGCGAGCGCCTCGTCGAGCACTCCGGCGGCCATCCATTGTTCGACTATGTCGCCCGCACGGCTGTCCAGCGACAGAATGCCGGGTCCGAGCGGCCGGCGGTCCTTGTCGAGAAGGTAAAGACCGTCTTCGTGCGCGGTGGCGGCGACGGCCTTGATGTCGCTCGCCGACCTGCCGCTGGACGCGATTGTCTCGCCGATCGCCTCGGCGGTGGCCCGCCACAACGCCGCCATGTCGCGTTCGACCCAGCGCGGGCGCGGCATAGACTGCGGAACCCGTCGCCGCGCGACCGCAAGCCGCGTTCCGTCGATGTCGAAGAGCACCGCCTTCGTCACTGTCAGGCCGTTGTCGATCCCAAGCAGGCTGGGCATTGGCGTGTTTCCGAATCAATGCGGCCAGCGGTTGAGGGCAGCGCCAATTCTAACCACGGATCGGCTTGGCGATCGTCAGCTCACGGCAAAATCCGCATTGGTCAGGCCGAGATTGATGCCGACCATGGCGAACTTGATCGCGCCGACGCCTCCGGCCATGTTCCCGTCCGCGTCGTAGAACA
>CAXTJQ010000015.1:0-100681 GCA_964244725.1 uncultured Rhizobiaceae bacterium | reverse complement strand
TCGTCGCGCCGTTGGCGAGCGGGCCGTAGACGATGTAGCTGTGGCCGGTGACCCATCCGACATCGGCGGTACACCAGTAGATATCCCCGTCGTGATAGTCGAAGACGTATTCGTGCGTCATCGAGGCATAGACGAGATAGCCGCCCGTGGTGTGCAGGACGCCTTTCGGCTTGCCGGTCGAACCCGATGTATAGAGGATGAACAGCGGGTCCTCGGCGTTCATCTTTTCGGGCTTGCAGTCGGCCGGCGCCGACGCGACTTCGTCGTGGTGCCAAAAGTCGCGTCCGTTCGTCCAGCCGATCTTGCCGCCGGTGCGGCGCACGACGAGAACCTTGTCGACCGTCACATGCTGCTTGGCCGCGATGTCCACCGCCCTGTCGGTGTTTTCCTTCAGCGGTATGGCTTTGCCGCCGCGCAGACCCTCGTCGGCGGTGATGACGAAGGTCGACTTGCAATCGACGATGCGGCCGGCCAGCGCATCCGGCGAGAAACCGCCGAAGACGACCGAGTGGATCGCCCCGATCCGCGTGCAGGCGAGCATCGCGTAGGCCGCTTCGGGAATCATCGGCATGTAGATCGTGACGCGGTCGCCCTTCTTGACGCCGTGCTTCTTCATCACGTTGGCCAGCCTGCAGACGTGGCCGTGCAGTTCGCGATAGGTGATCTTGCGGTCGTCGTAGGGGTTGTCGCCCTCCCAGATGATCGCGGTCTGGTCGCCGCGCTTTTCGAGATGCCGGTCGATGCAGTTCATCGAGACATTGGTCTGCCCGTCCTCGAACCATTTGATCGAGACCTTGCCGGTGAAGCTGGCGTTCTTGACCTTGGCGTAAGACTTGAACCAGTCGATGCGCTTGCCGTGCTTGCCCCAGAATTTGTCCGGATCGTCGACGCTTTTCTCGTACCATTTGCGGTACGTCTTGTCGTCGATCAGCGCGTGCTTTTCCCACGCCGGCTGCACCTTGTGGATTTTCGCGTCCGACATAACACCTCCCAGAACTGTCCCGGCGCCGACGTACGCGCCGCGAGCGGACGCGGCGTCATTACTACCAGTTCCCCAAAAAGCACAAGATCGGACAAGGGACGCCTGTCGTCCGGGGCGCGGCGAGCGCCTGGCGCGCGCCGGAGGCATTGGCGGACGTTTCAGGCCGCAGCCGCTAAGCGTCTGTTCGAGCTGATGAAAACTGCACAGCCGGCGAAAATATGTTAGCGCATCGTTAACCATCTCGGAACACACTTCACCTCGGGAGGATTGCTCTGGCGCTCGAAAGGATTGCCATGCGTGACCAGTCCGAGATGGAGATGATGCTGAAGGGCTATGGCCTGACCACGGCACAGATCCTGTATCACTATCCAGACCATCCGCACCTGCTGCAGACCTATGTCTGGCAGGACTACGACCTCGCCCCGAAATTCCCGGTGCTGTTCAAGTTCATCGCGTTCTGGAAGGCCAAGCTCGAAGGCCCGCTGCATTCGGTCGCCTACACCCATCGCAGGCTGATCGCGCCCAACGAATGGCGCAAGGTCGACGGCGAGTTCGTGCTGCACTGACGGCGGGTCAGCCGCCGCGCGCGGGCGAAAGCCCCGCCCGCCGGTCGCCGAAAAGCGCGCGCAGTGCCGGACTGCCGGCCAACATTTTGGCGCCGAATATTTCCTCGCCCTTCGCCGACCAGTGGTCGTCGTCGGAGTAGGTGAATTCCCCGTCGACGATAAACGAGCCGGCGGCGATCGGCCCGATCAGGTCGAGCTTGGACACATAAGTCAGCGGCCCATTCCGGGCCGAAATCGTTTCCGCCAACGCCCTGTCAACCTGGTCGACGAGCGTGATCTCCGAGGCGAGAAAATCCGGCGCCGCATAGGATTTTAGCATCGCCGGGAACTTTTCGACCGGAAACAGCGGTTCGGCCTGCGGCCCCGCCCATAGCAGCGGAATGCCGGAAGCGCGCAGGCTTTCGAGATAGGCGATGACCGTTTCGATATCTTCGGACCTGACCGGCAGCGCCTCGCCGTCGCTGAGGAAGCTGCTGCCGCGCTCCGTGAAGACGAGCCCGGCGACGTGGGACCGGTTGCGCGCGATGAATGCGCCGAGCCTGGGATAGAAGCATTTGGCCCGCATGGCGTTCGGCCTGCATGTTGGCTGGCTGATCCCCGTGACGTGGAGGCGCGCGCCGTTGACGCTCATCGCGTCGAACAGGTCGGCGGCGTGGCTGTCGCCGAACACGATCACCGATGGGCCGCGCTTTTTCGCGCATGCGTCGAACTTAGTCTGCAGGGCGTCGTCGATCTGCTCCTGCACATATTGGCACTCGTCCTGCAGCGCGATCGGCCGTCCCGGACTGGCCGCGAGCTTCGCGCCCTCGGGGCTTAACCGCCACGTCCATCCACCGCCGAGCGCCATCGCGCCACCGAGAAGAACGCAGCCAAGCGCGACCGCTGCGGCTGCCCTGAGGAACGAGTGGTTGCCGCCCTCGGCGGATGTCCTCGGGCGACGCAAGGGCCGCTCGACGAGTAGATGGAGCAGAACTGCGAGAACCATCGAGAGACCGAACAACAGCGCCCGCTGGGCGGCGGTCAACGGGTCGAAGGTCAGATAGGCGGCGAGGATCAGGATCGGCCAATGGACGAGGTAGAGGGAGTAACTGATGCGGCCGATCCCGACGCTGAGCGGGTTGCGGACCAGCCAACCGCTCGATGGCGCGCGGCCGGCCTGGATGGCGAGCAGCGCGCCGCCGACGGGCAGCATCGTCGCCAAGCCGGGCAGGCGGCTTTCGGTCGTAAGAAAGTGGAAGCTCGACGCGACAAGGACGAGTCCCAGCACGAATATGCCCTCCTGCGCGGGCCGGCTTCGCGGCCATCGCTCCGGCAACCACAGGAGCAGTGCGCCGAAAGAAAACTCGAAAATGCGGAACGGCGCGAGGTAAAAGGCCGACATACGGCCGTGCTGCAGTTCCGCCAGAATGAGCGTGATGACGCTGAGACCGGCGAGCAGGAAGAGCAGCCTGTCCTTGCCCCACCGCATGACCCGCACGCAGAGCAGCGGCGCGAACAGATAAAACTGTTCCTCGACGCTCAGGGACCAGGTATGCAGCAGCGCCTTGAACTGCGAGTCGATGTCGAAATAGCCGACCTGCGCCTTGAAGTAGATATTCGAAACCGACAGCGTGGCCGCGATCAGCTCCTGGCCGAATTGCTCGAGATGCGGCGGCGACAGGATCACGACCGCGGCGGCGGCGGCGAGCAGCATCGTCGCGGCCAGCGCCGGAAACAGGCGGCGCACCCGGCGCAGGTAGAAGTGCCGGAAACGGAATGCGCCGGTCTCCTCGACTTCCCTGCGGATGAGCCCGACGATCAAATAGCCGCTGATGACGAAGAACACGTCGACGCCGAGGAAACCGCCAGGAAGCCCCGGCGCGCCGAAATGGTAGAGCACCACGCCGAGAACGGCGATCGCCCTCAGGCCGTCGATGTCGGGACGATAGTTTGAGGCATCCGGGGCGGACTGGACTGACGCGCTAACAGTTCGCGCCTTCGCGGCCGCTTCATTCACTTGGCCGGTCCCAGTCGTGTCTCGATGTCAGGCCGCCTTCTGCTTGGGCTTGATCAAGCCGCGCTCCAGCAGCAGTTCGGCGATCTGGATCGCGTTCAGCGCCGCGCCCTTGCGCAGATTGTCGGCGACCACCCACATCGACAGGCCGTTCTCGACCGTCGAATCCTCGCGGATGCGCGAGATGAAGGTGGAGTCCTCGCCGGCCGATTCGAGCGGCGTGATGTAGCCGCCGTTCTCGCGCTTGTCGAGCACCTGGCACCCGGGAGCGTCGCGCAGGATGTCGCGCGCCTGGTCGGCCGTCATCTCGCTCTCGAACTCGATGTTGACGGCTTCTGCATGGCCGATGAAGACAGGAACGCGCACGCAGGTGGCCGTCAGCTTGATCTTGGGATCGAGGATCTTCTTGGTCTCGGCCACCATCTTCCACTCTTCCTTGGTGAAGCCGTCGTCGAGAAAGACGTCGATATGCGGGATGACGTTGAAGGCGATGCGCTTGGTGAACTTCTTGGCCTCGACGCCATCGGCGACGAACACCGCGCGCGTCTGCTGGAAAAGCTCGTCCATGCCTTCCTTGCCCGCGCCAGACACCGACTGGTAGGTCGCGACCACCACGCGCTTGATCCGGGCGACATCGTGCAGCGGCTTAAGCGCCACGACGAGCTGCGCCGTCGAGCAGTTCGGGTTGGCGATGATGTTCTTGCGCGTGTAGAGGGAAATCGCGTCCGGATTGACCTCCGGCACGATCAGCGGCACGTCCTGATCGTAGCGCCAGGCCGACGAATTGTCGATGACGATGCAGCCCTGCCTGCCGATCTTCGGCGACCATTCCTTCGATACCTCG
This sequence comes from uncultured Rhizobiaceae bacterium, assembly GCA_964244725.1. Classification (GTDB taxonomy): domain Bacteria; phylum Pseudomonadota; class Alphaproteobacteria; order Rhizobiales; family Rhizobiaceae; genus Kumtagia. The sequence goes on along the minus strand of CAXTJQ010000015.1, from coordinate 96,296 downwards.
CCGCCAGCCGACATCAGGCAGATATCCGTGTCGGAGAAATCATAATTGTCGAGCGAGCGAACCTTCAGGTTGCGGTCGCCGAACGACACTTCCGTGCCCTGGCTGCGCCGCGAGGCGAGCGCCACGACCTCGTCGGCCGGAAAGCCCCGCTCCTCCAGGATGTTGAGTATTTCGCGCCCGACATTGCCGGTCGCGCCGACGATTGCGATCTTGAAACCCATCGATCTTCTCCTGTCCTCACCGCTCATTGGCTTGTCGAAACCCGCCGGCCGGTGCGGGTCCACTCCCCGGGCCTGACCCGGGTGAGGGCAATCTGGCCGAGGAGATCAGACCGTCTTGGCGGTCGTTTTTGTCAAGGTTCTGATGGTCGGCGCGAACGCGCGCTCGTGGCCGGCGAAAAAGCCGGCAAGATCAGAAGCTCTGAGCCTTCGAAGCAGGCTGCGCATTCGGTCCTCGACAATCGGCGCCACGTTGCGCCTCATACACATGATACGCGTCCGGTCCTTGATCCCGTTTGCCGGTCGAGTCAACCTTTTGGATATCGAAGCGATCAAAACCGCCACACCGTCGTCCGCTTGATGTCGTCGTCCTCGATGGCGAGGCTGACCGGCACAAAATAGACCGCCATCGAGTCCAGATCGTTCGGCAAATACGCTCTGCCCGGATCGCCGACGAGAACGGTCGCGCCGCGCTTTGCCAGACCCCGCAGCCACGGCAAGGCTTGGTCGCAAAAGGCGCGGTCGTAGAAGATGTCGCCGGCGAGCACCATGTCCCAGCCGTCGTCAGTTCCGACAAGGTCGCCAAGGTGAAAATTGATTTCGACCGCGTTGAGCGCGAAATTCAGCGCCGCGGCCGACGCGCTGTAAGGGTCGATGTCGGCAGCCGTCACCTGAGCAGGGCCCGCCATGACGGCGGCGATCGCCACCAGTCCGGAGCCCGTCGCGAAATCCAGCACCTTGCGGCCGCGCGCGATGTCGGGATGGTTGAGCAGGTAGCGCGCCAACCCCTGCCCGCCGGCCCAGGCGAAGGCCCAGAAGGGCGGCGGCAGGCCGATCGCCTGCTGCTCCTCCTCGGTCTTGTGCCACAGGCCATGCGCCTCGTCAGCGAGGCGCAGCGCAATTTCCGGGATGAAAGTCGGCCGTGTCTGCGTCGTGTTAGCGAGCACGAACGCCGTTCGCTCGTCCTCGGTCGAGCCGATCACGGCGCTGGGTCGACCCCGCCCATGCGGCACACTTCCCGCCATTCGTCCGCGGTCACCGGCTGCACCGAGAGGCGCGAATTGACCACCAGCGCCATCTTCGAGAGCTTGGGGTTGGCCTTGGCGTCGTCCAGCGTCACAGGGTTCGGCACGGGCTGCTTCCAGCGTATGTCGACGCACTCCCAGCGCGCATCCTCGGTCGTCGGATCCTGATGCGCCAAGTTGCAGACTTCGGCGATGCCGACGACGGCCTTGCCTTCGTTGGAGTGGTAGAAGAAGCCGAGGTCGCCGATCTCCATCAGCCGCATGTTGTTGCGCGCCTGATAATTGCGCACGCCGTCCCACTCCGAGCCGGCTTTGCCCTTTGCCTTCAGCGCATCGAAGGAGAAGACATCGGGCTCGGACTTGAACAGCCAATATTGCATGACGGTATCAGGCGGCCGGCTTGTTGAAGACCCAGTTCCACGCCTGGACCTCCTGGCTCTCGAACAGACCCGCCAGCACATAGGGGTCGTCCTTGGCGATGGCCGCCGCCGATGCCTTGTCCGCCGCCTCGATCGCCACCAGGCTGCCGCAGGGATTGCCGTCGCCGTCGAGGAACGGCCCGGCGAATTTCAGCGTGCCTTCAGCATTGAGCTTGTTCAGGAAGTCGACATGCGGGGGCCGCGTGTCGAGGCGAAGCTGCAAATGCCCGGGCTTGTCACGGCTGGTGACGACGAAGATCATCGAAAGTCCTCCTCTTTGCGGCTTTCTAGCGAAGTTCGGACGCAAGGCAAAGCCGCCTGGCCGCAGAAATCACGCCTCGTCCGCCTCGCTGCGCAACGGGCGCGCCATCAGGCTCTCGACCGCCTGGCCGATGGTGATCTTGCCTTCGAGGATCAGCCCGGTCGCCGCGATGATCGGCGCGTCGATGCCTCTCTCCTTTGAAATCCGCACGGCGATGCCAGTCGTCGCGACGCCCTCCGCGAGGGGCCTTCCCGAAAGCTCCTCGCCGCGTCCGAGCGCGACGCCATACCCAAAGTTGCGCGATTGCGCCGAGGCGCAGGTAAGCAGCAGGTCCCCAAGCCCCGACAGTCCCATCAGCGTCTCGGTGCGCGCGCCCAAGGCCGTTCCTACGCGCCGCAGCTCGACGAAGCCGCGCGTCACCAGCGCCGCCTGCGCGCTCGCGCCGAGCCCCGCGCCGATCGCCGCCCCGGCGGCGATCGCCAGCACGTTCTTCAGCGCGCCGCCGATCTCGACGCCGATCTGGTCGTCGCTCGAATAGCAGCGGAACGCGCTGCTGGAGAACAGGCCGGCGATTCCCGCCGCTATCCCTGTGTCGGGACAGGCGGCCACCACGGCGGTCGGCATGCCGCGCGCGACATCGGCCGCGAAGCTCGGCCCCGACAGCGTGACGGTCGGGTTGCGCGGACAGATCTCGGCCGCGACCTGCGACAGCAGCTTGCCGGTCTCGCGCTCGATGCCCTTCGCGCAGAGCACAAGGGGGACGCCCGCCGCGAGGCGCGGTTCGGCCTGTTCGAGGACGCCGCGCAACGACTGCGCCGGCGCCACGGCCAGGACGAACTTGGCTTCCAGCAGGGCTCCGGCCAGATCCCCCGTGGCGCTCAGTCCGGTCTCGAACGCGATGCCCGGCAGATATTTACCGTTGCGTCCCTTGGCGAGTTCCCGCGCGATCGCCGCGTCGCGCGCCCATATCGTCACTTCGCTGCCGCCCCGCAGCGCGGTCAGCGCCAGCGCCGTGCCCCACGCGCCGCCGCCTAACACGCAGACCCTGCTCATGCCTTCGCGCCTCGCCGCCCGGAACCAAGGACTGGCGCGGAGATCGCGTCGAGCGGCCAGCGCGAGCGTGGCGTGAAATCCATGCCATCGCCCGCTTCCATTCCCGCCCGCAGACGCTCGATTCCCGCCCAGGCGATCATCGCGGCATTGTCGGTGCAGAGCGCCATCGGCGGCGCGACGAAGTCGAAGCCGTGGCTGTCGCAAAGAGCGCGCAGCGCCGTCCGGACCTCGGCGTTGGCGCCGACGCCGCCCGCAACGACCAGCGCCGGTCGAACGGCTTCGGGGTGCTCCGCTTTGAACCGAAGCAGCGCGCGCCCGACCCGGTCACCCAGTGAATCCGTCACGGCCGCCTGGAACGCGGCGCAGATATCGGCGATATCCTTGTCGGACAGCGGCGCGATGGCGGTCGCCGCCTGCCGCACGGCGGTTTTCAGCCCCGAGAACGAGAAATCCGGCCGCGCCTCGCCCTTCATCGGGCGCGGAAAGGCGAACCGCGATGCGTCGCCTTCCCTTGCGGCAGCCTCCACGTTCGGTCCGCCGGGATAGGGCAGTCCGAGCATCTTCGCTGTCTTGTCGAACGCCTCGCCGAGCGCGTCGTCGATCGTGGTCGCCCAGCGCTGGTAGTCGCCGACCCCGCGCACCGCCACGATCTGCGTATGCCCGCCCGAGACAAGCAGCAGCAGGTAGGGGAAATCCAGCTCGTCCGTCAGCCGCGCCGTCAGCGCATGGCCCTCGAGATGGTTGATCGCCAGCAGCGGCTTGCCCGACGCGGACGCCATGGCCTTGGCCGTCATCAGGCCGACGATCAGCCCGCCGACCAGCCCAGGTCCCGCGGTCGCGGCGATGGCGTCCATGTCGGACAGCGTCGCGCCGGACTCCGCGAGCGCCGCCGCGATCAGCCCGTCGAGCGCCTCGACATGGGCCCGCGCCGCGATTTCCGGCACCACCCCGCCGAAGGGCGCGTGGTCTGCGATCTGGCTGAGCACGATGTTGGACAGGATCGCCGCATGGCCACGGTCGTCGAGGGCGACGACGCTGGCCGCCGTCTCGTCGCAACTGGTCTCGATTCCGAGGACGCGGATCATGGCTCGCGGAGACTGTCCGTGATTGTCGGTCGGGAATTTTCCCGTTAGGGGACCGTGCCGACGTTTTCGGGCTGACTATCATGGACGCTGATCGATGCAAACCGGGACCCTCACCATCGGAACGCGCGGCAGCCCGCTGGCGCTGGCCCAGGCGGCGGAGACGCGCGCCCGGCTGATGGCCGCGCACGACCTGCCGGAAGAGGCGTTCGGCATCGAGGTGATCGCGACCAGCGGCGACCGTATCCAGGATCGCCCCCTGTCGGAATCGGGCGGCAAGGGCCTGTTCACCAAGGAGATCGAGGAGGCGCTGCTCGCGCGCCGCATCGACATCGCGGTGCATTCGTCGAAGGACATGCCGACTTGGCTGCCGGAGGGACTCGAGCTATCCGCCTATCTTCCGCGTGAGGACGCGCGCGACGGCTTCATCGGCAAGGCGGGCCGTTCCATCCTCGAATTGCCGCGCGGTGCGACGATCGGCTCGTCGTCGCTGCGCCGCCAGGCCCTCATCCGCCGGATGCGGCCCGATATCGACGTCGTGATGTTCCGCGGCAACGTGCAGACGCGGCTGTTGAAGCTCGAGTCCGGCCATGTCGACGGCACCATCCTGGCCAATGCGGGCCTCAGGCGGCTGGCGATGGAGGATGTCGTGACCGACCTGATGCCGCTCGACCGGTTCCCGCCGGCTCCCGGCCAGGGCGCGATCTGCATCGAGAGCCGTGTCGGCGACATCCGCGTCAACGATATGCTGCGGCCGATCCATCACGCCGACACCGGCGCGGCGCTGGCCTGCGAACGCGCGTTCCTGGCCGCTCTCGACGGCTCCTGCCGCACGCCGATCGCCGGTTATGCGGTTGTTGAAAGAGACCGGTTGCGGTTCGACGGCCTGATCCTGTCGCCGGACGGACGCGAGGCGCACGAAGTCTCCGCCGACGGTCACGCGACCGATGCCATCCTGCTCGGCGGCCGCGCCGGGGCTAAGGTGCGTGACCGCGCCGGCGCCCGCTTCTTCGAAAGCTGGACCTGAATGGCGAAGCGGGTTCTGGTGACCCGGCCGCAGCCGGGCGCGTCCCGGACGGCGGCGCGGCTTGCCGCGCTGGGCCATCAGCCGATCCTGTTGCCGCTGACCGAAATCTTCGGGCTCCCGGTTCCGGATGATTGGCGCGAACGCGCCTTCGCGGCGGTTGCCGTGACCAGCGCCAATGCGATCCGCCGCGCGCCGCGACCGGTTCTCGATGCCCTTGCCTCCTTGCCCTGCTTTGCTATCGGCGAGGAGACCGCAAGCGCTGCGGTCGAGGCGGGCTTCACGATGGTTTCGCGTGGCTATGCCGATGGAGCGGCCCTTGCAGTTTCCCTGGCCGCGGCCGTGCGGCGCGCTTCCGCGGTCGCCTATCTGTGCGGACGCCGGCGCAACGACGCGTTCGAACGGGCGCTGCGCGCGAACGGCTTCCACACAATCGCGATCGAGATTTACGACGCGCCGGCTATCCCGTACGACGAGACCGCAATCGCCCGCATCCTGGGCGCGGAACCGATCGATACGGTCGCGCTTTACTCGGCGCGCGCCGCTAGACTTCTTTTCGAAGCGCCATGGGGTTCATTGCGCAAGGACGTCCTCGCAGCAAATCTCCTGTGCCTCTCGGCGCAAATCGCCGCCGTGTTCGACGCCCTGCCCGGCGCGCGCATCGCGATCGCGCGCGAGCCGAAGGAGACGGCGATGCTCGATCTGCTCGGCGCGACTTGACCTGCCTCTTTTCAGGACGGGCTGATGTGATAGGTATCGAAGCCTGCGACTGGGTACGCGCCGCAGTCGCGCCATTGAAACGGAGACCGTCATGGTCAAGACGCCGAGGACACGGCATGCAAAGCCGCCCCGCGAGCCTTTGACGATCGACCTGACGCCAGCCGATGTCGATCGCGACGCGAATGACGAGCCCCCGACGGTCTTCAATGCGGCCGAATCCGAGACGGTGGAATCGCCGTCGCAGAGCCGGAGCGAACCTTTCGAAGAGCCGGCGTCCGTTTCGTCCGAGCCCTTTGCTTCCGCATCGGCCGAACCCGAACTCGAACCGGCTGATGCCAAGCCTGTCGCCGAAACGATCGAACCCGCGCGCGAAACCAGGGCGGACCGCGAAGCGCTCGCCGATTCCGACGCGGACGACAATGGCTACGGCTTCGCCCGGACTGACCGGCCGGCGCAGCCGGCGGCGGAACCGCCTGTCGTTGCGCCGCGTCGCGGCCTGTCTTCCGCGTTGGCGGCCGGCGTCGCGGGCGGCATCGTCGCCTTGCTCATCGCGCTTCTGGTCCAGTTCACAGGCCTGCTCGGGACAGGGAGCGGCGACGCGACGGTCAGCGCCGATATCGAATCCTTGCGGCAGGAGGTCGAAGCCCTTCGAAACGCCGGAGCCGGCGGCGATGTCGCGGGCCGGGTCGATGGCCTTTCGGCGGCGGTTGACGCCGTCAAGTCCGATCTCGCGGGCTTCAAGGAGGCGGTCGCCGCGGCAGGCGGGTCGGGAAACGCGACCCAGGCCCTTGACGACCGCCTGAAGCAACTCGAAACGCTCGTCGCCGGCTTGAGCCCAAGCGACAACGGCGCCAACGCGGCCGACCTCACGGCCCTTGGGGAACGAATCGCGGGCATGGAAGCGCTCGTCAAATCCGCGAGCGATGCGGCGACCGGCGCCGACAGCCGCATCGCCACGCTCGAGCAGAGCGTCACGGCGCTCGCGGGCCGCGTCGACGCTCAGGCGCAGCAGCCCAGGATCGCCCTGGCGATCGCCACCGCCGGACTCAAGGCGGCGATCGACCGCGGCGCGCCGTTTCTGGCGGAATTCGAAACCTTCGCGGCCATCGCGCCGGACGCGGCGGAACTTGCCGCGCTGAAACCCTTCGCCGAGAAAGGCGTCGCCTCGCGCGAGGCTCTGCTGGCCGAATCGGACCAGTCGGCCACCGCCATGCTCGCCGCCGCGAGCCCGGTCGACCCGGACGCGGGCTTCCTGGACCGCCTGCTGCACAGCGCTGGCGGCCTGGTGACGGTGCGACCGATCGGCGACGTTCAGGGCGCGGGCGTCCCGGAGATCGTCGCGCGAATGCAGGTCGCGATCCGCGCCGGCGACCTGCAGAAGGCGCTCTCCGAATACGAGACGCTGCCGGACCCGTCCAAAGCGGCCGGCGCGCCGTTTGCCGACCGGCTCAAGGCGCGGCTGTCGGCCGAGAGCCTGGTCGATCAGGCGATCGCCGCCGCGATGAAAGCCTGAGGACGCGCCGATGATCCGTATCCTGATTTTCCTACTCGTCGTCTTCCTCATCGGCCTCGGTTTCGCATGGCTGGCCGACAGGCCGGGCGACATGCTGGTGACGTTCGACGGCTACCAGTACCGCGTGACGCTGATGGTGGCGGCGGCGGGCATCGTCGCGATCGTGGCGGCGGTGATGATCGCCTGGTGGCTGGTCAAGTCGATCTGGAACAGTCCGCACGCCATCTCGCGGCATTTCCGGGCGCGCAAGCGCGATCGCGGCTATCAGGCCCTGTCGACCGGCATGATCGCGGCCGGGGCCGGCGACAGCGCGCTCGCGCGAAATATGAACAAGCAGGCCGCCAAGCTGATCCGCTCCGACCAGGAGCCGCTGATCCAGCTTCTCGACGCGCAAGCCCATCTGCTCGACGGCGATCACGAGGGCGCGCGGCGCAGCTTCGAGGCGATGGTCGACGATCCCGAGACGCGGCTGCTGGGCCTTCGCGGGCTCTACCTCGAGGCCGAGCGCCTCGGCGACCAGGCGGCGGCGCGGCACTATGCCGGCCGCGCCGCCGACATCGCGCCGCAACTCGCCTGGGCGGCGGAATCGACGATGGAGGAGAAGACCGTTCAGGGCGATTGGGACGGCGCTTTGCGCTTGGTCGACGCGCAGAAACCGACGCGCAAGCCCGACAAGGAAGCGGCAGACCGCCGGCGCGCGGTTCTGCTGACCGCCAAGGCGATGGCCGTGTTCGACAGCGACCAGTCCGGCGCCAAGACCGCCGCACTGGAGGCCAACCGGCTCAGCCCGGATTTCGCGCCCGCGGCGCTCATCGCGGCCAAGGCCTTGTTCCGCGCCGGCGACACCAAGCGCGGCGCGAAAATTCTCGAACATGCCTGGAAGACTGAACCCCATCCGGAGGTCGGCGACCTCTACGTCCATGCCCGGCATGGCGATGCGGTCAACGACCGCCTGTCGCGCGCGCGCAAATTGCAGTCGATCAAGCAGAACCATCCGGAATCCGCGCTGATTGTCGCGCGCGCCGCCCTCGACGCGGGCGACTATGCGAGCGCGCGCGACGCGGCCGAATCGGCGATCCGCATGCAGCCGCGCGAAGGCGCCTATCTCCTGCTCGCCGACATCGAGGATGCCGACACCGACGACATCGGCAAGGTCCGGCAGATCCTCGCCAAGGCCGTGCGCGCGCCGCGCGATCCGGCCTGGGTCGCGGACGGTTTCGAATCGCCGCTTTGGGCGGCGGTGTCGCCCGTGACCGGACGCCTCGACGCCTTCGAATGGCGCGTGCCGGTCGAGCGGCTGACGCAGGTGATCGACGATGAGCCGATTCCGCCACCGACGCCGCGCGTTATCGCCGCGCCGGTTCCCGATCCCGTCGACCATGCCGCGCCGGCGCCCGACGCATCGCCCGAAATGCCGGCTCCGGCCGCGCCGCCGGCCGCCGCTAACGACCAGCGGCCGCCCGTCCCGGTCGAAGCGGCCGAGCCGATCTTGGCGGAGGAGATGGCCAAGCCCGTCGATGCCGGAAGCGCGATCGAGCCGCCCGCGCCGCCACTACCGGACGACCCCGGCGTGGATCCCGAGGCGGTAGAAAAATCGCCCCGCCGCTTCCGTCTGTTCTGAGCCCATGTTCGAGCGCGTCATCTCGTTCTTCAAGGACCTGCCACTGCCCGGCGGCGCGGCCGGCGCCGTCTCGCTCGACGATCCGCGAGTCGCGGCGGCCGCCCTCATGCATCATGTCATGGACGCCGACGGAGTCCGCCAGGATGGCGAATGGGAGCGCATCAGGCAGTTGCTTGGCGAACACTATCATATCTCGGGCCGGCAGCTCGATGAACTCCTCCGGGATGGCGAAGCCGCCGAGCATGAGTCCGTCGATCTCTACGCCTTCACCAGCGTCCTCAATCGCCACCTCGACGAAGGCGAACGAATCGCCTTCATTCACCTGATGTGGGACGTCGTCTATGCCGATGGCGTCTTGCACGAGCTTGAAGACAATACGCTCTGGCGGATCGCCGAATTGATCGGCGTCGACCGCCGCGAACGTGTGCTGGCCCGCAAGGAGGCCGCTGGGAGAGTTCCGGGAGCCAAGGGCGTTGCAACCGACGAATAGCGGGTCCTGATCCTGAAATGCCAAAGCTGACCCGGCCGAAGATTCTCATCGTGCTCCATCAGGAGCGTTCGAGCCCGGGCCGGGTCGGACAACTCCTGGCCGACGCCGGCTTCGACCTCGACATTCGCCGTCCGCCGCTCGGCGACCCGTTGCCCGATACGCTGGACGAACATGCCGGCGCGGTGATTTTCGGCGGTCCGATGAGCGCCAACGACAGCGACGAATTCGTCAGGCGCGAAACCGATTGGCTCTCGGTCCCCCTGGAGGAGAACCGGCCGTTCCTCGGCATCTGCCTCGGCGCCCAGATGCTGGTCAACCATCTCGGCGGCAGCGTGCGCGGGCACGACGATGGGCTGGTCGAGATCGGCTGGTATCCGCTGAAAGCCACGGAGGACGGCAGGAGCCTCATGCGCTGGCCCGAGATGGTCTACCAGTTTCACCGCGAGGGATTTTCGCTGCCAGACGGCGCGACGCTGCTGGCGACGGCGGAGCACTACCCCAACCAGGCGTTCCGCTACGGCGAGAACGCGTGGGGCATCCAGTTCCACGCCGAACTGACGCGCGTGATGATGCAGCGCTGGGTCGTCGGCGGCGCGAGCCGCTTCACCCTTCCCGGCGCCCAGCCCGGCCGCGACCATCTCGGCGGCCGGCTGATCTGGGACATGCACCTGAAACAATGGCTGGTGGATTTCCTCGCCACCGTCTTCGGCCGGCTCGTAGCCGAGCCGCCTCGCCGAAAATCCGGCCTACTCGCGCCCGGCGAGCTGGCGAACCTGGCGCATGCGCGGGAACAGCCACGCCCATAGCACGGCGACGCCGATCGCGCCCGCTCCGCCCGCCACCACCGCCGGCACGACCCCGATCGCCGACGCCATCATGCCGGCGCGGAACTCGCCGAGCTCGTTCGACGCGCCGACGAACACCATGTTGACCGCGTTGACGCGCCCACGCACCTCGTCGGGCGTCCACAACTGGATCAGCGTTTCACGGACGTAGACGCTGACCATGTCGGTCGCGCCCAGCATCGCCAAGGCAAGGATCGACAGCCATGGGACGGTCGAGACGCCGAAGACGATGGTGGCGGCGCCATACAGCGCTACGAAGCCGAGCAGGATGACCCCGGCATGGTTGCGCAGCGGGTGTCCCGCCAGGAAAATCGCGACCGCTATCGCGCCGATGCCGGGCGCGGCGCGCAGCAGGCCCAAGCCCCACGGTCCAAGTTCCAAGATGTCGCGCGCATAGACCGGCAGCAGCGCGGTCGCTCCCGACAGCAGCACCGCGAACAGGTCGAGCGACACCGCGCCGAGCACGACCTTCTCGCGCCAGATATAGCGGAAGCCGGCAAAGAGCGTGTCGAGCGACGGCCGCTCCACCGTGCTCGCCGCCCGCGGCGGCTTGGGCAGCGCGAAGATCAGCAGGCTGCTCGCCAGCATCAGCATGGCGGCGGTCGCATAGGCGGCGTCCGCCGAAAGCCCGTAGATCAAGCCGCCCGCGACCGGGCCGACGATGGTCGCGGTCTGCCAGGCGGACGAATTCCACGCCACCGCATTGCCGAAATCCTCGGGTGGCACGAGGTTGGCGACCAGCGACGCGGCGGCTGGCCCGAAGAAGGCGCGCGCGACGCCGAAACAGGCGAGCACCCCGAAGATCGGCGCGGCCGAGGTCAGTCCGCGCAGCGACAGCCCCAGCAGCGCCGCCGCGCAGCCGGCTTCGCCGAGAATGGCGAGCGCCATGATGAAGCGCCGGCCGAACCGGTCGGCGGCGACCCCGGTCACCAGCACCAGAAGGAAAGCGGGCGCGAACTGCACGATGCCGACCAGCCCGAGGTCGAACGGGTCGCGCGTCAGATCGTAGATCTGCCAGCCGACCGCGACCGACACGATCTGCGCCGCGAAGGTCGCCAGGAACCGGGAGGCCCAATAGAGAAGGAACGGCCGATGCCGGAATGCGGCATAGCGCTCGGCGGATGTCGAGACGGCTTGCGTTGACATTGATGCTGGATGGACGCGTGGATCGGCGGGGCGGCTTGGTAAGGAACCTTAGCGCCTATCGAAGTGCTTTTCGCCTGCGAAGTTCGGTTCGTGTGAAAGCGAACTCGTATGCCGCGACTGGAAGGCCCGGCAAGGTCAATGCGTCGTCAGCGCCTCGTGCAGCAGGTCGAGGTCGACATAGAAGTAGCGCACCAGACAGCGTTGCACTTCGTCGATGTCGAAGCCGTGGCTCATGAGGTGGGCGACCGAATCGTGGATCACCTGGCGGTCGATGAGCTTGATCTTCTGGTCGTCCTGCGCGTCCATCGCCATGTTGAGCTGGGCAATGTTGGCGTCCTTGGAAAGCGTCTGCATGGCGGCCTTGCGACGGTTCGAGTTGCCAAACCGTAAACGCGCAAGGTTAACGAGATCTTAACACGCCATCCGCAGGTCATTCCTCGCTCATCGAATAGCCCGCGCCGCGCACCGTGCGAATGACGTCGGGCATGCGGCCGGTGTTGACCGCCTTGCGCAGCCGGCCGACATGCACGTCGACGGTGCGCTCGTCGATGTAGATCGTCTCGCCCCAGACGTTGTCCAGCAATTGCCCCCGGCTGAAGACGCGGCCGGGATGGCGCATCATGAATTCGAGCAGCCGGAACTCTGTCGGGCCGAGCCGGACTTCGCTTTTCTTGCGGTAGACGCGATGAGCCTCGCGGTCGAGCACGATGTCGCCGACCTTGAGCACCGAGGTCAGCACCTCGGGCTTGGCCCGGCGCAGCAGCGCCTTGACGCGCGCGACGAATTCCGGCGTCGAGAACGGCTTGACCAGATAGTCGTCGGCGCCGGTGGCAAGGCCCCGGACACGGTCGGTCTCCTCGCCGCGGGCGGTCAGCATGATGATCGGCAGCCGCGAGGTTTCCTCCCGCATCCGTAGGCGGCGGCAGAGTTCGATGCCGGAAACGGCGGGCAGCATCCAGTCGAGCACGAGCAGGTCGGGCACGTTTTCCTGCAGCCGGATCTCGGCTTCGTCGCCGCGCGCCACGACCTCGACCTGGTAGCCTTCGGCTTCGAGGTTGTAGCGCAACAGGATGCCGAGCGGCTCCTCGTCCTCGACCACCATGATCTTGGGTGCGATCATCGCATTGCCTCGAACATTCGTCACTGCGCCGGCAGCGCGAGCGCCATCTCGTCGAGCTTCGGACGATTCGGAGACAGTTGCGAACCGGTGATCACATAGTAGGCATTCTCCGCGATGTTCGTGACGTGGTCGCCGATGCGCTCGAGGTTCTTGGCGCAGAACAGCAGGTGCGTGCAGGGCGTGATGTTGCGGGGATCCTCCATCATATACGTCAGCAATTCGCGGAACACCGACGTGTACTTGCGGTCGACCTTCTCGTCGTCCTCGCGCAGCGTCTGCAGCAGCGGCGCGTCGCGGGCCACATACGCATCGGTGACGCCGCCGATCTGGGCGAGCACGATCTCGGCCATGTCGTCGATGCCTTGCGAGAGATCGCGCGGCGTCGTGCTCTGGCCAACGGCCCCGACGCGCTTGGCGACGTTCTTGGCGAGGTCGCCGATCCGCTCCAGGTCGCCGGCCATGCGGATGGCGCCGAGCACGGCGCGCAAATCCTGCGCCATCGGCTGGCGCTTGCCGATCAGCGTGATCGAACGGTCGTCGATCTCGCGCTGGCGCGCGTCCATGATCGCGTCGTCGGAAATGACGCGCTGCGCCGCTGCCTGATCCGAGTCCAGCAGGGCCGCGATGGAGGCGCTGACCATCGACCCGGCAAGACCCGACATGGTCAGGATCAGGCGGTCGATATGCTCGAGTTCCTCATCGAAGGAAGTGACCGTGTGCTCGCCCATCAACAATCTCCACAAAATTAAGTCCGAGTGCTACACGCCGGCGCGCCCCGGAGTTCGATTCCAAATGGGGGAGAGCGCGCCGAAAATGGTGAGGTCGAGAACCGGAGCGGAGCGTACGTTCAGGTACGTGAGCACCGGAAGCGCAGACCTCGCGATTTGCACGCCGCTATCGCGCATTTGGGGCGAACTCCTAGCCGAATCGGCCGGTGATGTAGTCCTGCGTCCGCTTCTCGTCGGGGCTGGTGAACATCTTCTCCGTCGCGCCTTCTTCCACGAGATAGCCGAGGTGGAACATCGCCGTGCGCTGCGAGACGCGCGCCGCCTGCTGCATCGAATGCGTCACGATGACGATCGTGTAGTTGGCGCGCAGTTCGTCGATCAGTTCCTCGACCTTGGCGGTGGCGATCGGGTCGAGCGCCGAGCAGGGCTCGTCCATCAGGATCACCTCGGGCGACACGGCGATGGCGCGCGCGATGCACAGGCGCTGCTGCTGGCCGCCCGACAGGCCGGTGCCCGGTTCCTGCAGGCGATCCTTGACCTCGTTCCAGATCGCCGCCTTCTGCAGGCTGGATTCCACGATCCTGTCGAAATCCGCCTTGCTCCTGGCCAGGCCGTGGATGCGCGGGCCATAGGCGACGTTCTCGTAGATCGACTTGGGGAACGGGTTCGGCTTCTGGAACACCATGCCGACGCGGGCGCGCAACTCGACCACGTCGATGTTCTTGTCGTAAATGTCTTCGTTGTCGAGCGTGATCTTGCCGCCGACCCGGGCCGAGTCGATCGTATCGTTCATGCGGTTGAGGCAGCGCAGGAAGGTCGACTTGCCGCAGCCCGAAGGTCCGATCAGGGCCGTGACCTGGTTCTTGCGCACGTCGAGATCGACTTGAAAAAGCGCCTGCTTCTCGCCGTAGAAGACATCGACCTTCTCGCCGCGCATCTTCATCGTCTCGTTGGGCGTCGCCATCGTGCCCCTCACTGCCTGTTCGATTGCCTTGTCGGTCATGATGTTCATGGTCGATGCCCCTCTTCTACCAGCGCCGCTCGAAACGGCGGCGCAGCACGATCGCGGTGATGTTCATGGCCATGAGGAAGACCAGCAGGATGATGATGGCGCCGGACACGCGCTCGACGAAGGCCCGCTCGGCTTCGTTCGCCCACATGTAGATCTGGACTGGCAGGGCCGTCGCCGGATCGAGCGGGGTCGTCGGATAGTCGGCGACGAAGGCCACCATGCCGATCAGCAGCAGCGGCGCGGTCTCGCCGAGCGCGCGCGCCAGGCCGATGATCGTGCCGGTCAGGATGCCGGGCGTCGCCAGCGGCAGCACGTGGTGGAACACCATCTGCATTTTCGAGGCGCCGAGCCCGAGCGCGGCCGAGCGGATCGACGGCGGCACGGCGGCGAGCGCCGCGCGTGTCGCGATGATGATCGTCGGCAGCGTCATCAGCGTCAGCACCAGGCCGCCGACGAAGGCCGCCGAACGCGGCAATCCGAAGAAATTGATGAACACGGCAAGGCCCAACAGGCCGAAAACGATCGACGGCACGGCCGCCAGATTGTTGATGTTGACCTCGATGACATCGGTCAAACGGTTCTTCGGCGCGAATTCCTGCAGGTAGATCGAGGCCGCGACGCCGATCGGCAGCGCGAGCAGCAGCACGATCACCATCATGTAGAACGAACCGATGATCGCCACGCCCATGCCCGACGTTTCCGGACGGCTCGACGCGCCGTAGCTGAACAGGCCGGTGTTGAACTTCTCGGCCATGGTCCCGTCGCCGCGAAGCTGGTCGATCCAGGCGACCTGTTGGTCCGAGACCTTGCGGTTCGCCTCCTCGACCGTGGTGTCGACCTGTCCCTTGAACACCGAGTCGACGTTGGCGGCGGCCAGAACCCAGACATCGCGCGTCGCGCCGACGAGTGATGGGTCGGCCTGCACCATTGCGCGCAGCTGGACGCGGATGCCGTCCGACAGGAAGCCCTTGAGCGCGGCCATCTTCGGCTTGTCGGCCCTGTCGATTCCGAGTTTGGCGGCCAGCGCGTTGACGGCCAGCGCCGGATAATTCGCCTTCATCAGCACGCTCGGATCGCTTGCCCGCTTGTTGCCGGGATCGATGACCTTCTCGTCGAACGAGATCGGCAGGCTGACCGAGGTCTGCCAGAAGGCCGTGTAGCCCTTGGAGATGATCGAGAACAGCATGATCGCCAGGAACAGGATGCCGACCGAGATCGCCACGACGCCGTAGGCGCGGAAGCGGCGTTCGGCGGCATAGCGGCCCTTGAGGCCGATGTCCCTGCGCGGGCGAACCGCCGCGCCGACCGAGCCGATGGAGATATCGGTCATTCGTACTGCTCCCGGTATTTGCGCACGATGTAGAGCGCGCCGATGTTCATGATCAGCGTCACGAAGAACAGCGTAAGTCCGAGCGCGAAGGCGACCAGCGTCTGCGGCGAGTTGAACTCGAGGTCGCCCGTCAGCTGGTTGACGATCTTGACGGTGATCGTCGTCATCGCCTCGAACGGGTTGGCCGTGAGGTTGGCCGCGACGCCGGCGGCGAGCACCACGATCATCGTCTCGCCGATGGCGCGAGAGGCGGTGAGCAGGATGGCGCCGACGATGCCAGGCAGCGCCGCCGGCAGGATCACGCGCTTGATCGTTTCGGATCGCGTCGCGCCGAGGCCGAGCGATCCGTCGCGCATGGCGCGCGGCACCGCCGTGATGATGTCGTCCGAAAGCGAGGACACGACCGGGATCAGCATGATGCCCATGACCAGCCCGGCCGTCAGGATGCTCTGGCCCTGGATGAACGGATGGCCGCCGGTCAGCGCCGCGCTGAGATCGCGCAGGAACGGCCCGAGCGAGACCACCGCGAAGATGCCGTAGACGATGGTCGGAATGCCGGCGAGCAGTTCCAGCGCCGGCTTGACCACCGAGCGGACGCCGCGCGAGGCATATTCGGACATGTAGACCGCCGACATCAGCCCGACCGGAACCGCCACCAGCAGCGCCACGAACGCGATGTAGAGCGTGCCGGCGAGCAACGGGATCAGGCCGAACTGACCCTCCGATCCGCCCGAGCCGGCCGCGGCGAAGCGAGGATCCCAGACCGTGCCGAAGAAGAAGCTGAGCGGCGAGACGGCGCGGAAGAAGTTCAGCGATTCAAACAGCATCGAAAGCACGATGCCGATCGTGGTCAGGATAGCGATCATCGACGAGCCGAGCAGCGCCCAGCGCACGATGCGCTCGACGTTGTTGCGGGCGCGAGCGCGCGGCGCGACCTGGCGGATGCCGTAGGCGGCCCCGGCCAGCGAAAGAAGAAGCGTCAGGATGCCGCCGCCCCAGGCGAGCTTGCTGGCGGTCGCGTTGGCGTCGACCGCGATCGGGATCATGTAGTCCTGGGTATCGGTGGCGAGCGCCACGCCCTTGGCGATCAGGATCGGCTGGATTTCGGCGAAGGTGGCCGGCAAGACTGCGAGTTCGTCGGAACTCAGCCGACGCAGGCCGTTCGCGAGGCTGCGGACGAGGCCGAGTTCCAGGGAGCGGCTTGCGATCGGGCCGTCGTCCTTCTGTGCCGGCAACTGCGTTTCGATCTGCCCCGCGACGGTGAACGACGATCCGATCGTCCACACCGCGAGAACGATGACGGCCGGCAGCACCGCGAGCAGGAAGGCCCACCAGCCATGGTAGTGCGAGCGCGAATGCTGCTTGGTCGCGCCGCCCATCTGGGCGGAAGCCTTGCGGCGACCGACAAAGAACCCGGCGGCGCCGATGACCAGCACAAGGGCGAGCACGGTGATCAACGGCATACGCAATCCCTCGAAGCGTCGGCGGCGGTCATTTCGGTCGGTGAAAGGTTCGAGGCGCGGATGAAACCGTCCGCGCCTCGAAGGGCACTACATCGTCTTGCCGGCGCCGAAGGCGTCGCGCTGCGCCTGGCGCTCGGCGTCCGGAGCGGAGACGAGACCGTATTCGGCCAGCGGGCTGTCGGGGCCGATCATCTGGTCGTCGAGGAAGAACTCGACATATTCCTTCAGGCCGGGAACGACGCCGAGATGCGCCTTCTTGACGTAGAAATAGAGCGGGCGCGAGACAGGGTATTCGCCGGACGCGATGGTCTCGGTCGAAGGCACGATGTCCTTGACCGTCGCGACCTTCAGCTTGTCGGCGTTGTTTTCATAGAACGACAGGCCGAACACGCCGACGCCGGTCTTGTTCGAGTCGATGCGGGCGAGCGTTTCGGTGTAGTCGCCGTCGATATCGACCGCCTTGCCGTCCTTGCGAACCGCGACGCAAGCTTTGAACAGGTCTTCCTTCTTGGTTCCCGCAGCGGTCATGCCGTCCTTGTCGCAGCCGGCTTCGAGCAGCTTGGTCTCGAACACTTCGCGCGTGCCGTGCTTTTCACCTGGAATGTAGGCGGCGATGTCCCAGTCGGGCAGGTTCGGGTTGACCTGGTTCCACTTGGTGTTCGGATTGTCGACGAGCTTGCCGTCGACGAGGATCTTGGCGGCGAGCGCATCATGCACGTCTTTCGGCACGAGCTTCCAGTCCGGACCCTTGATGTCCGTCGCGAACACGATGCCGTCGTAGCCGATCTGGACTTCCTGGATTTCCTTGACGCCGGCGTCGGCGCAGGATTTCACTTCGTCGTCCTTGATCTTGCGCGAGGAATTGGCGATGTCGATCGTATCCTCGCCGACGCCCTTGCAGAATTCCTTGATGCCGGCGCCCGAGCCGCCGGATTCGACGACGGGGGTCTTGAAATTGGTGAAAGTCTCGCCGAACGTTTCGGCGACGATCTTCGCATAGGGCAGCACGGTCGAGGAACCGGCGACCTGGATCTGGTCGCGGGCGGCGGCAAAGCCCGCCGAGGCGGCGAGCGCCAGGACCGCTGCCGATGCTGTGAGAAGTGCTTTTGTCATGGGCCTGCTCCTGTTCGGAAATTGGCATTGGACGCGTCTTGGCGGCGTCGACGCAGGCTTTAGAGACCGCATGTTACAGTTGCATGACAGTTCCATGTCGGTTCGGTTAAGCACCCGGAAAGGCTTTTGCCGCCGCCGCCGCCCTCCTCGCCGAGCCGTTGCAGCGCCTGCGAGTCAAGCCCGAATCGACGCTTGTCGGCTTTTTCGCGATCGGGAAATCCGGACGACAACGCCGGCGGATCAGCGCAACTGCGTGAAATGACCCATCTTGCGGCCTGGACGCGCGTCCGCCTTGCCGTAGAGGTGGAGGACGAGGTCGCGCTCCGCGAGCAGCGCTGGCGCGCGAAGAACGTCGTCGCCGATCAGGTTCTCCATCACGCAATGACCGCGCCGGCGCGAGTCGCCGAGCGGCAGTTCGGCGATGGCGCGAATGTGCTGCTCGAACTGCGAGACCGCGCAGGCCGCCTCCGTCCAATGGCCGGAATTGTGGACGCGTGGCGCGATTTCGTTGGCGAGGAGTTTGCCGTCCGGCAAGACGAAGAATTCGACGCCGATGACGCCGACATAGTTCAACGCCGCCAGGATCTTGAACGCTGCGTCGACCGCCGCTTTTGCCGTCGAAGCCGAAACGGCGGCCGGGACTGTAGAACTGTGCAGGATGCCGTCACGGTGCACGTTTTCGGCCGGTTCGTAGGCAGCCGACGCTCCGCCGACGCCGCGCGCGGCGATGATCGATATTTCGCGTTCGAACGGGACCAGCGATTCCAGGATTAGCGGGACCGAGCCCATGGCGGCATGGACGCCCGCGACGGGCTCGGGGCCGCCGAAAACGCGCTGGCCCTTGCCGTCATAGCCCATGCGGCGCGTCTTGAGCACGCCGCGGCCACCGAAGGCGACGATGGCTTCCGAGAGATCGTTATCCGTGTCGACGGCGCGATAGTCGGCCGTCCGGATGCCGAGTCCGTTGAGGAAGTCCTTCTCCGCCAGCCTGTCTTGGCAGATATCCAGCGCGCGCGGCGGCGGATATACGGGCACGGTTTTCTGCAATGACCGCGCGGCGGTGACCGGTACGTTTTCGAATTCGTAGGTTACGACAGCGCAGATGTCGGCCAGCCGCGCGAGCGCAGCCGGGTCGTCGTAGGCAGCCGCGATCTGCTCGTTCGCGACCTGCGCGGCGGGGCAATCCGGCTGCGGCTCGAGGATCATCGTCCGGTAGCCGAGCCTGGCTGCGGCCATCGCCAGCATCCGGCCGAGCTGGCCGCCGCCGATGATGCCGATCGTCGATCCGGGCGCCAGAACGCTCATGCGTCGGACGGCGCGTGCGCGACGGCATCCGTCTGACGGCTGCGCCACGTCGCGAGACGCTCGGCCAGAGCTTCGTCGCCCAGCGCCAGCACCGCGACGGCGAGCAGCGCCGCATTGATCGCGCCGGCCTTGCCGATCGCCAGCGCGCCCACCGGGATGCCTGCCGGCATCTGCACGATCGAGAGCAATGAATCCTGACCGGAAAGCGCTTGCGACTCGATGGGAACCCCGAAAACCGGCAGCGGCGTCAGCGCCGCCGTCATGCCCGGCAGATGCGCCGCCCCGCCGGCGCCGGCAATGACGATCCTGTAGCCGGCGGCCTTGGCGCCGGTTGCGAAGTCATAGAGGCGGTGCGGGGTGCGATGCGCCGAAACGATCCGGTCCGCATGGGACACGCCGAGCGCGTCGAGCGTCTCGGCCGCGAAGCGCATCGTCGACCAATCCGATTGGCTACCCATGATGATCGCCACATCCGCGGGTTTTTCAGACACCGTGCTCATCACGCGATGATGTCGGGGATGATGCGATCCTCGAGCTTCGTTAGCCGATCCTTGAGCGCCAGCTTTTTCTTTTTCATGCGCTGGATCTGCAGCGGATCGCATGCCATCGCGATCATCGCGTTGATCGCGGCATCGAAATCCGCGTGGTCCTGTTTCACCTTGGCCAGTTCGAGGCGAATCTCGGTGCTATCCTGGTCGGACATGGCTTCCGTGAATAAAGTCGGTTGGCGCGACGGCTTCGGCTGGTGCGAGGCCGGACGAAATACGAGTCCGGCGGGACGCGATAGCACAGAACCGCGTTCCGCAAAACGTGTTCAAGACGCATTCGACATCGACGACTTCTGATGGCACACTGTCATCGTACCGTCACGAAGCGTCTGGCGTGGGGTGGGGTCGCGTTTCGCGGGGAGTACGATCGAGGAACCAGAAAGGGAGCTTCCATCATGTCTCTTGCCAACCATCTTGACGAGCTGAACCGGAAACACGGCGACATCGAGCGCCAGATCGACGAGGCCATGGCCCATCCGTCGGTCGACGACCTCGAAATCGTGTCTCTGAAGAGGCGCAAGCTGGCGCTCAAGGACGAGATTGAGAAGTTGCGGCCGGACACGAGACATTGAGGACCGGTTGCGTTTGACCGTCGCGGCATCCAATTGCGGGTCGGCGGCGTCATCGCGCCGCCGACCCGCCAAGGCGATCGTCAAGCCTTCCAGAACTGATCGAGCCATAGATTGAGATTCAGGAAGCCGTCCTCGCTGATGGCGTAGACCCGCCGCGTGCCGTTCGCCCGTGCGCTGACCAGGCCGGCGTTGAGCAGGACTTTCAGATGCTGCGACACGGCCGGCCTCGAAACCGGCAGCCCGGCCGCGAGTTCGCCCACGGTCCTTGGTCCGCGACGCAGCTCCTCGAGCAGACGCCGTCTGTTGGCGTCGGCGATCGCGGCGAAGGCGTCGGCAAGCATCATGCCGACATTTCTGCGGCAAATGGCCGAAATGCTCAACCGTCTTGTGGCGTGTCCTTGGTTCTGGGGTCGAGCCTGCCCGCCTCCGGCGTGGCGCCCCGGTCGGCCGGCAGGGTCTTGAACGCGTCCTTGGCCTCAAGCGGCACCGGCGCGCGGCGTGAGATGCGCAGCAGCGTGTAGCCCGCGAGCGCGACATGGGCGAGCGCGGTGGCCAGAAACAGGCTCTCGGGCCGCATCCAGCTCATCAGGATCGCGCCCAGCACCGGCCCGATCATCGTGCCGAAGCCATACAGCAGCAGCAGTCCGCCCGAAACCTTGACGAATTCCTCGGGCGCGGCATGGTCGTTGGCGTGCGCGACGGCAAGCGAGTAGAGGGTATAGGCGAGCGCGCCGTAACAAGCGGTCATGGCGATGACGATGGCGCCCGCGCGCGGCGTGGCGACGAACACGCAGAGCGCGAAGAAGGCGGCGCCGACGCTGGCCGCGGCGAGCACGTAGCGCCGGTCGGTCTTGTCGGAGATACGGCCGACCGGCAGTTGCATCGCCGCGCCGGAGACCACGACCAGGCTCATCATCAGCGCGATCTCGGCCGTAGTGATCCCGACGCGCGCGCCGTAGACGGCGCCGAGCGTGCCCCACGCGCCGTTGGCCACTCCGATCAGCACGCAGCCGACCGAGGAGACCGGCGAGTTGGCGTAAAGGCCGCGAATGTCGAGCGACACGTCCTGCAGCGGTTTCGGCGTCTCGGCGTTCGACATCGCCGTCGGCAGCAGCGCCATGCAGAAGAAAATACCCGCGACCATGAACAGCGAATCGGCATGGATGTCGCCGCTGGCCACGATCATCTGTCCGGCCATGATCGAGGCGTAGGTCACCATCATGTAGAGGCCGAAGACCGTACCGCGATTCTCGTTGGTCGCCTTCTCGTTGAGCCAGCTCTCGATGACCATGAACGCCCCGGCCATGGTGAAACCCGTCGCCGCGCGCAGGATCACCCAGGTGACCTCGTGGATGAACAGCCCGGTCAGCAGCGCGATGATCGCGCCCGACGCGGCGAACGCGCCGAAGGCGCGGACATGGCCGGCCCGCCGCACCATGCGGGGCGCGATGAAGCAGCCGGCGACGAAGCCCGCAGCCCAGGCGCTGCCGAGCAGGCCGAGCACGGCGGTCGAAAATCCCGCCTCCTGCCCGCGCAACGGCAGCAGCAGCCCGTGCAGGCCGGATGCGGCGAGCAGGAATGCTGTGCCGCGCAGGAGGGAAAGGATCGGCCGATAGGTCGCAAACATCGTTCGGCTCCGGACGGTGATCGCTTCGCGTGTCGATCAGCCTACGCCGCCCAGAGATCGCACATTCGCGTCGCAAAGAAAATCAACGGCGGAAAAGCGCTTCGGCCGCCGTTTTGGTCGCACCGCGCTGCGTCCGCTCCGCCCCGATGCGCTCGATTTCCGTTTCAAGCTGCGCAATGCGTTCGGACAATTCGGCCACCGAAAGCAGCGCGATATCCTGGCCGACCACATGCCCCGTCGGTTTCTTCGGTCGCTCCTCGTCGATCGACGCCATGTCCGGCCTTCCATTTGCAGCGCGCTGACCGAGATTACATAAGGAGGGCCGGGTCAGGCAATCGTCGCCATGGCCGAATCGATCGGAGACCACGATGAGCGACACCTCCATCCCCGCGCGCATGGTCGCGGTCGCGATCTCGCAGCCCGGCGGACCGATGATGCTGAAGCCCGAAAAGCGGACAGTTCCCGAATTGGGTGCCGGCGAAATCCTGATCCGCGTCCGGGCGGCCGGCGTCAACCGGCCCGATGTCCAGCAGCGCAAGGGCGCCTACCCCGCCCCTCCGGGGGCGTCGGACCTGCCTGGCCTCGAGGTGGCCGGCATCGTCGCCGCGCTCGGCGAGGGTGTGAAGCGCTGGCGCGTCGGCGACGCCGTCTGCGCCCTGACGCCCGGAGGCGGCTATGCCGAGTTCTGCAAGGTGCATGAGACGCACGCGCTGCCCGTACCGTCCGGTTTCACAATGACGCAGGCCTCGGCGGTGCCGGAAAACTATTTCACCGTCTGGCACAACGTCTTCGAGCGCGGCGCGCTGAAATCCGGCGAGACGCTGCTCGTCCACGGCGGCTCGTCGGGCATCGGCACGACGGCGATCCAACTCGGCAGCGCGTTCGGGGCGACGGTGATCGCCACCGCCGGCAGCGCGGCGAAATGCGACGCCTGCCTGTCGCTCGGCGCGGTTCGGGCAGTCAATTATCGCGACGAGGACTTCGTGAAGTCCGTGAAGGACGCGACGGGCGGCAAGGGCGCCGATGTCATCCTCGACATGGTTGGCGGCGACTACGTCGCGCGCAACTACGACGCGGCGGCCGTCGAGGGTCGCATCGTCCAGATCGCGACCCAGGCCGGCGCGGTGGCGAGCACGGATTTCGCCAGGCTGATGATGAAGCGGCTGACGCACACCGGCTCGACGCTGCGTCCCCGCAGCATCGAGTTCAAGGGCGCGCTGGCGGCGTCGCTCGAAGCGCAGGTCTGGCCGCTGCTGGCGACCCGCAAGGTCGCCCCGGTCCTCGACATGATTTTCCCGCTCGCCGAAGCTTGGCGGGCGCATGAGCGAATGGAGGAAGGCAGCCACATCGGCAAGATCGTGCTGGATGTGGGATAGGCCTCACTGCATCCCCAGAGCCGCCTTGTAGAGATCCAGGATCGTCTCGGCCTCATCGCGCTCGGCCTGGTCCTGCTTGCGTAGGCGCACGATGGTGCGGATCGCCTTGGTGTCGAAGCCGTTGCCCTTGGCCTCGGC
Organism: uncultured Rhizobiaceae bacterium; assembly: GCA_964244725.1. Classification (GTDB taxonomy): domain Bacteria; phylum Pseudomonadota; class Alphaproteobacteria; order Rhizobiales; family Rhizobiaceae; genus Kumtagia. The sequence goes on along the minus strand of CAXTJQ010000015.1, from coordinate 72,546 downwards.
GTAGACTTCCTTGATGTCGTCGGCCAGCGTCTGTTTTTCTTCCTCGAGCCGCTCGATCCGTTCGATCAGCGCGCGAAGCTGGCCCGCGGCCACGGTCTGGCTGTTCTCGACGACGTCGTCGGCCATGGGACTTCTCCGGTTTGGTGATGCGACTCGCACGCCGCGAGGATGGGCGTCGATGCCTCAACCGGTCCGAGGGGTCAAGGCCCGGAAGGCCACGCCGAACTCGTGAATTCCGGCCTAGTGATCCTTCGGCCGATTCACGTCGAATGCGGCCTTGTCGGCGTCCGGAACCTCGGTCTGATGCAGCGCCTGCCACTCGGCATAGGGCATGCCGTAGACGATCTCGCGCGACTCGTCCTTCGACAGCGCGACATCGGCGGCCGAAGCCGCTTCGCGATACCAGTTCGACAGGCAGTTGCGGCAGAAGCCGGCGAGGTTCATCAGGTCGATATTCTGGACGTCGCCCCGCGCCCGAAGATGCTCGACGAGCCGCCGGAACGCCGCCGCCTCGAAGTCGCGTTGCTGGTCGGGCCCCGGACTGTCCATGACGTCGTTCCTATTCGATATCGGCGCGCGAGCCGAAATGCTCGACGACATGCATATCGGGTCGGCGATTGATGGCGTCAACGATCGGCGCGAGCCGGTCGGCCCAGGCCGCTGCGCCCTGCGCGTCGCCGATCAGGTCCTGCCGGATTTCGATCAAGGCATGCGCGAGGCCGCTGGCGATGGCGTGCGTGTACATGGTGTCGCCCTTGAGCGCGCCGTCATAGGGTTCGTTGTCGCCGACGACCAGTTCCGGATCCGCGGCGAGCATGTCGATGAGCGGCCGCGCGAAGCGATCGTCGAGATCCCACAGCACGCCGGCATGCCAGGGCCGGATGCGGCCTTGCAGCACCGGCGTGAACGAATGCACCGACAGGATCAGAGGCGCGGCGGCGCTCGCGGCCGCGACCGAGGCGATCGTGGAGGCGACGGCGGCGTGGTAGGGGCGGAAGAACAGGTCGAGCCGCCGCCGCCGCTCGGTCTCGTTCATCGGATAGTTGCCGGGCACGATCGTGCCGTCGTAGAGCTGGCGGATCAGCGTCGGGTCATCCTCGCCGCGGTTCGGATCGATCAGCAGCCGCGAGAACCGGCACAGCACCGCCGGCGCTTCGAGCAGGGCCGCAAGTTTCCGAGTCACCGCCTCGACACCGATGTCGTAGGCGATATGACGGTCGAATTCGCCGCGCGGTAGGCCGAGGTCGCAGTAGTCCTCGGGCAAGGCGCGGCCGGCATGGTCGGCGACCAGCACGAGGCCGAGGCTTCGATTGCCCTCGATGATCTCGAAGGGCGAAAAACCGGCGGGCAGCGTCATGTCCGAACCTCGTCGGAAGCTGGCGAAAAGGGCGTGCGCCACTTTCCATGAAGCCGGCGCGGGTGCAATGCCGTTGTTCCGCCGATTTTTAGCTCGAAACAGCGGACAGGCGGAGACGGCAACGGCGGACTTAAATCGATTGGAACCAGCGCCCGCTTGCGTTGACATGGCGGCGCAGTTTGCCGAAAAGGGGCGACAGGGAATGACTTTGTCAGCGTTGAAAGGTTTTGGGATGCTTTTCGCGGCCGGGATGCGCAGCCGATGCGCCCTTGCGGCGACGGTGTTCCTCGATGCCGCCTGCCTGTTCTCGGCGGGCCCGGCGCGCGCCGATTTCCGCGTCTGCAACGCGACCCAGAATCTCGTCGGCGTCGGCATCGGCTACCGGGCCAGGGCCGGATGGGTGACCGAAGGCTGGTGGCATGTCGACGGATCGAGCTGCAAGACGCTGATCGAGGGTCCGCTGTCATCGCGCTTTTATTATCTTTATGCAGAAGATGCCGAGCGCGGCGGACGTTGGGATGGCCCGATCACCATGTGCGTGGCCGAGAAGGAATTCAAGATCGCCGGCGTGACCGACTGCGTCGCGCGCGGCTTCCAGCGCGCCGGCTTCCAGGAATACGATACGGGCGAACAGGCGAGCTGGATGGTCCAGCTGACCGACGAGCCCGCAACCGGCGACAACGCCGCGACGGGAACACCGCCTCCATGAGACGTAGCCGCAAGGTCAAGATCCTCGCCACGATCGGCCCAGCCTCTTCCTCCGAAGAGATGATCCAAAAGCTGTTCGAGGCCGGCGCGGATGTCTTCCGCATCAATATGAGCCACACTGACCATCCGCTGATGCGCACGCTGGTCGAGCGTATTCGCTCGGTCGAGACCGGGATCGGCCGGCCGATCGGCATCCTCGCCGACCTTCAGGGCCCGAAACTGCGGGTCGGCAAATTCGCGAACAGCCCCGTCGACCTGACGCGCGGCCAGACCTTCACGCTCGACAACGATACCGCGCTTGGCGACTCCACCCGCGTCCACCTGCCTCATCCGGAAATTCTCCAATCGGTCCAGGTCGGCCACCGCCTCCTGATCGACGACGGCAAGCTCGAACTGCGCGCGGTCGCCTGCGACGGCACTTCGATCGAATGCGTCGTGGTGGCCGGCGACAGGATCTCCGACAAGAAAGGCGTCAGCCTGCCCGACACCGACCTACCGGTCGGCGCGCTGACCGAAAAGGATCGCGCCGATCTCGACGCGGTCCTGGCGACCGGCGTCGACTGGGTCGCGCTCTCCTTCGTGCAGCGGCCGGAGGATCTGGCGGAAGCGCGCAAGATCGCGCGAGGCCGCGCGCTGCTGATGGCCAAGATCGAGAAGCCGCAGGCCGTGACGCGTCTGGCCGAGATCATCGAATTGTCGGACGCGCTGATGGTGGCGCGCGGCGACCTCGGCGTCGAGATGCCGCTCGAGGCCGTTCCGGGCATCCAGAAGCAGATCACGCGCGCCGCCCGGCGCGCCGGCAAGCCGGTCGTCGTCGCCACGCAGATGCTGGAATCGATGATCACCGCTCCCGTGCCGACCCGCGCCGAGGTCTCGGACGTGTCGATCGCGGTGTTCGAGGGCGCCGACGCCATCATGCTGTCGGCCGAATCGGCAGCCGGGGCCTATCCGGTCGAGGCGGTCGCGATGATGAACAGGATCGCGCAGCGCGTCGAGACCGACCCGCTCTATTCCGGGATCATCAATGCTCAGCGCACGGAGCCCGAGGCGACCGGCGCGGACGCAATTTCGGCCGCGGCGCGACAGATCGCCGAGACGCTGAACGCGGCCGCGATCGTGACCTATACCGCCACCGGCACGACCGGCATCCGCGCCGCGCGCGAACGGCCGCGCGTTCCGATCATCGCGCTGTCGCCGGTTCTGGAGACGGCGCGTCGGCTTTCGTTGCTCTGGGGAACCCATTGTGTCGTGACGCCGGATGCGACCGATCTCGACGACATGGTCCAGCGCGCCTGCCGGATCGCCAACGACGAAGGCTTCGGCAACGAGGGCGACCGCATCATCGTCACCGCCGGTGTGCCCCTGCGCACGCCGGGCGCCACCAACATGCTGCGCGTGGCCTATATAGGCCGCGACGGCGAGAAGCGCTGACGCTTATTCAGGGATGAGGAGTGGTCACGGCGGCGAGAGTTCGGCCGCCGGCGCCTTGGCGTCGACGCAGACGCCCTCGCCGTGCCGGTCGCCGGCGATGCGCGCCTCGACCGTGCGCGCCGCGGCGGCGAGATCGACATCGAGCCCCGCGACCGTTTCGATCGCCGCCACGATCAGGTCGGGCGCGATCCAGTCCGGCTTGTGCCCCATATTGTCGACCCAGACGAGTTCGGCGTTCGGAATGTCGCGCGCCAGACCTTGCGAATGGATTTCCTCGAAGACGACCGTGTCGCGGTTGCCGGAGATGACGACCGTCCGCGCCTTGATATCCTTGTAACGCCTGGCATTCTTCGTCGCGTAGCCGTGAAGACTTTGCACGTCGGTTGCGTTGGCGCGGAATGCGGCGGGCCGGAGCACGAGCTGGATCGAGGCGCGGTCGAGATAGTCTCGCGGCGGTGCGTTCGGCGCGAACACGCAGTCGGTCGCGCCTGCCATGCGCGCCGCGCCCGCCGGCGCGGTGATGGTTTCCGTGAACAGCCAACCGAGAACGGGCATCGCGGCGACCTCGTAGTACCAGGAGGTCTTGCCGCCCGGCCAGGGATGCGTCGCGGCGGAGGCGAAGACCAGTCCCGCGACCTTGTCCGGGTAGTCCAGGGCGAAGGCCGCGGTGAGCGAGCCGCCAAACGAGTGGCCGACGACGATCGCCTTGCGAATGCCGAGCCTGTCCATTAGGGCGGCCAACAGCCGCGCCTGGCCGTCGGGCGTTTCGTGGCTACTGCCGCGCGCCGACCAGCCGAAGCCCGGCCGGTCGAAGAACAGCATTTCCGTTCTGCCCTCGAGCAACGGCCGGATCGGCGGCATCTGATCCTTGAGGTTGGCGCTCGCGCCATGGATGAACACGATCGGCGGCAGCGTGGAATGGGCGGGGCCGGCGACATGGACGAAGTGTATGCGGGCGCCATCGACCTCGACGAAGGCGCCGACCGGCGGGTTGCGCCGCTCGATGCGCCATGCCGTCAGGCGGGTAACGCCCATCAGGATGAGCACCAGCGCGAGGAGAAAGGCCATCGCGGCGTAAAAAAGGTTCATGAAACGCAAGGTCGCCTGGCGTTGGAAACGCAGGCGGAACGTAGCCGACCCAGAGTGGCGATCAAATCCCCTCGCCCGTCAATTCCTCCGACAGGGTCGCGACTTCGTTCTGCGCGTTGCGCATCATCGGATAGATGTCGAGGACCTTCTGGTAAGCGTCGAGCGCGAACTGCTTGCGGTCGGTCTGCCGCATGATCTGCGCCAGCCCGACCAGCGCGCCGAAATGGCGGGGCTCGAGCGCCAGCGTCTGGTCGATGTCGGCCATCGATTTCGCGAAATTTTGCATTTGAAAATGCACCGTCGCTCGGCGATTCCAAGCTTCGGCATAGGTTGGCGACATTGCGATGATCTGGTCGAGGAAGTCGAGCGCGACATCGAACTTCTTCTTGTTCATCGCGTCCTGCGACCACTGCATCATCAGGTCGGTGATGGCGCTGCCGGAGCGGTTCCATTCCTCCCAGATGCGGCCGGCGATGCGCTCCGCTGCATGTTCGTTGCGCTCCCGCTTGAGATCCACGAACAGCGCGTCGAGCCGTTCCCTGACGGTTTTCGACGCGACGTGCTTTTCGGATTGCTCGAATGGAGCGGAGGGCGGAAATCCGCCGATCGTTTCGGCGTGAAGCCCATTGGAAGCGCTCGACAGCGCAACACATATCGCTAGGGCCGGACTCCGCATCGCCTTCATATTAGGGCGCGATGGGCAGAGATCAAACTTAATTTCGCGTGATCGCGTCGGCGTGATCGCGATCCGGCAGTCGCCGCTCAGCCCTGGCGCGCCTTGTAGCGCGGCGCGGTCTTGTTGATGATGTAGACGCGGCCCTTGCGGCGAACCAACTGGTTGTCGCGGTGGCGGCCCTTCAGGGCCTTGAGCGAATTCTTGATCTTCATGGGTCTGGCCTGTCGAAATTGGCCCTGAGGCCGAACCGAAAGCGCGCCTTCCGGCACGCTCGAATGTGGGTTGCCTTTAAGAGAAAAGCCGCGCGCCTGTCAACCCGCCGATGCCGGCTCGCCTCGACGGCGGCGGGTCACCACATCGGCGCGGCGGCTTGTCGCTGCTTGAGCGAGTGGCTACATGTCGAGCGACCGAAGGAGAACTTGATGCTTGCGTTGTTGAAGACGATCGATCTCGCCCTCGGCCTTTACTGGTGGATTCTGATCGCGTCCGCGGTGTTCTCCTGGCTCTATGCGTTCAACGTCGTCAACCCGCGCAACCAGTTCGTCGGCGGCGTCGCGACATTCCTCTACAAGGCGACGGAGCCCGTGCTGGGGCCGATCCGGCGGATGCTGCCCAATCTCGGCGGCATCGACATATCGCCGATCATCGTACTTTTGATCATCTATTTCCTGCGCGAGTTCTTGTGGTCGACGATCGCGCCCGCGCTTTTGAGCTGACTGCAGGTCGCAGGCGATCGCGATGAGCGCCTTCGACGAGCCCATCGCAATTCGATGCCATTCGCCTGACCCGACTTCGACCGGCGGCAGAGATAATCTACTTCGCCGTCTTGGCGCGTTCGATGGCCTCGACGATCATCCTCTTGGCATGAGCCGCGTTCTGCCAGCCCTCGATCTTGACCCATTTGCCAGGCTCGAGATCCTTGTAGTGCTGAAAGAAATGCGCGATCTGGTCGAGCGTGATCTGCGGCATGTCGGTGTAATTGAACACTTTTTCGTAGCGCTTGGTCAGATGCGGCGACGGCACCGCGATGACCTTTTCGTCCTGCCCTGCATTGTCCTCCATGACCAGGACGCCGATCGGGCGGACGTTGATGATGCAGCCCGGAATCAGTTCGCGCGTGCTGGCGATCAGGACGTCGATCGGATCGCCGTCGCCCGATAGCGTATGCGGCACGAAGCCGTAGTTGCCGGGATAGCGCATCGGCGTATGCAGGAAGCGGTCGACGAACAGGGTCCCTGCTTCCTTGTCCATCTCATACTTGATCGGCTCGCCGCCGACAGGCACCTCGACGATGACGTTGACGTCCTCGGGAGGATTCCTGCCGATGGAGATGGCTTCGATGCGCATGGCTGGTTCCCTTCGGCGTTGGCGCTTCGATAACCGGGCGCCGCGACGCGCGCAACTGCCTGAAGCATCTTCGACAACGCGGGCGGGCTATTCCCAGACGAAGGCGATCTTTTTCAACGCCTGATGATCGAACACCTCGACGCCCTCGGCGACATCGCGCCCGCCCGCCCTGCTGTAGAACGCGACCGCGCCCGCATTCTCCTCCAGCGCCCAGACGACCATGCTCTTGAGTCCGTGGTCGGCGAGTTTCTGGCGCGCGGCGGCGAACAACCGCGTGCCGAGTCCGACGCCCTGATATTCGGGCCGAAGGTAGAGTTCGTAGATTTCGCCCTGCTGCGGCAGTTCGCGCGCCCGGTTGCGGCCGATCGTGGCGTAGCCGGCGATCTGTCCGCCGATCTCGACCACCAGCACGGTCGCGGCGCGGCGAATCGCCTGGTTCCACCACGCCTCGCCCCGACGATGAACCATCCTCATCAGCGCCTTGTAGGGAATGATGCCGGCATAGGCGCCCATCCAGGCTTGATGATGGACCCGGGCGATGTCTTCGGCGTCTGCCGGTTCGGCCCTGCGGATGTCGATCGAGAGCGTCTTCATGATCGGTTAACCTTAGACGCGGCCCCGACCATTGCAAGAGTCGGCCAGCGCACGATCCGGCTATCCAAAGGAAATTTCGTTGCGTCGCTCAGATCTCGACGAGATGGTCGGGAAGCTCGTTGCGGTCGCCCGCGCCGATCGGAAAATGATGCGCGAGCAGCGCGCCGGCGGCGCCGATCGCGGTAACGAACCCTTCCGCCAGGCGGTCGTTGCGCGCCTGCGCCGTCAGTTCGGAGACGATGCCGTCCCATACCGCCTGCGGCGCCTTGGCGTCGATGCCGCTGTCGGCGATGACCACGGCGTAGCGTTCGGCCAGCGAAACGAAGATCAGCACGCCGGTGCGCGCCGCGGTCAGATGGACGTTGCGCGCCGCGAATTGTCTCAGCGCGTTCTCGTGCGCCCTGCGGAAACCGATCCCCTTCGGCACGACATGCGCGCGCAGTTCGGGCGCAAGCCAAATCAGGGCGAGCGCGCACCCGAGCGCCAGCAGAACGGCGGCCATGAACGCCGGCAGGCGCAGCGTGACCCACCAGCCGTCGAGGAGCACGGCTGTCGCGGCGCTCAGGATCAGCCCTGCCGTCATCGTGAAAAAGGCGGCATGATAGAAATAATCGTCGCTGGAACGCGCGACGACGCAATGGATTTCGCCCGATGTTGTCGATTCCGCCGCCCGGATCGCGTCGGCGATGCGCATGTGGTCGGCCTGTGTCAGCGGTCGCGTCATCTCACCAGCTTCCCGACGACCCGCCGCCGCCCGACGAGCCGCCGCCGTCGGAGAACCCGCCGCCGCCGCTGCTTCCCGACGACCAGCTGTTTCCGGAGGACGATGAGCCCGAGGACCATCCGCTGCCCGACGACCAGCCGCCGGTCGTCCAGCCGGCTCCGGAGGAGGAGTTGAGGCCGGACCGGCCGAACGTCATGCCGAGCCAGCGGTAGCGCCCCGCGCCGAGTTTTCGTCCGAAGATCGAGGCGAGGAAGCTCAGGAGGAAGCCGCCGAACAGGATCGTTCCCCAGACGGCGACGAAGATAACGATCTCCACCGGGAAACGCTCGCCCTCGCTCTCCTGCGGATTGCGATCGAGCCGCTCCCGCAACTCGTCGCCATCGCCGCGCAGCACCGTCATCATGTCGTCCACTGCCTTCGAAATGCCGCCGGCGAAATCACCGGCCCGAAACGCAGGAACCATCGTGTTCTCGATGATGAGTTTGGTGTGCAGATCGGTCAGCGCGCCCTCAAGCCCGTAGCCGACCTCGATCCGCATCTTGCGGTCGGCCTTGGCCACCAGCAGCAGAACGCCGTTGTTTTCGCCCGCCTGGCCGAGCGCCCATGCCCGAAACAGTCGGTTGGCGTAGTCTTCGAGAGGAACGCCATCGAGGCTCGGGATCGTCGCCACCACGATCTGGTCGGATGATTCTGTCTCGAATAGGGCCAGCTTGTCGGTCAGCGCCGATTCCTGGATCGGATCGAGCAGGCCGGCATTGTCGACGACGGGTCCGGTAAGCGCCGGGAAATCCGCAGCCGGCGCGGCGAGCGAAAGTATCGTCAATGCGGCCAGCGCCAGCAGCACCAGCCGGGCAAGCCTGGGGCCGAATCCGGCGCGGCCGAAAGCGCGCATTGCCGCGAGGGTCACGTTCCGGCTCAGCCGCCCTGCTTCGTTCCGAAATCGACTTTCGGGGTCTGGATCTTGTCGTCGCTGACGGTGAAGTTCTGGAACGGGACGCTGTCGGTGAACCAGAGGGCCGCCCACAACGCCGACGGGAATGTGCGCAGCGTCGTGTTATAGTCGCGCACCGCCTCGATGTAGTCGCGCCGCGCGACCGCGATGCGGTTTTCGGTGCCTTCGAGATGCGCCTGCAGCGCCAGGAAATTCTGATTTGATTTCAGGTCAGGGTAGGCTTCGACCACGGCCAGCAGCCGTGAAAGGGCGCCGGTCAGGCCCGCTTGACCGTCCTGGAACGCCTTGAAGGCTTCGGGGTTGCCGAGCGCGTCGGCCGGCAACGTCACCTGAGTCGCCTTGGCGCGCGCCTCGACGACGGCTTCCAGCGTCTCCCGTTCCTGGGCGGCGTAGCCTTTTACCGTCTCGACGAGATTGGGGATGAGATCGGCGCGGCGCTGGTACTGGTTGAGGACCTCGCTCCACGCCGCCTTGGCTTTCTCCTCCGCCGTCGGGATGGTGTTATAGCCGCAGGCCGACAGCAGCGTCCCGATCAGCGCCATCGCCACAAAAGAGAACACCGGTCGGCAATTGGGCAAGGCGAGGCTGGAGATCGTCATGGCATACCCTTCAGGACGGATCGAACCCGCCAGCTTTACCACACCCGCCGCGCAAGGAAACATCTAGCCGATCGAACCGCTTGGACCCGCCGCATCGGCTATGGTAGGCGAAGCGACGCGGCGCGCCCGCCGCGGAGGATGTTTCTTGAGCAGCAGGGACGACAGAACCGGAACCGCCGAATCGCGCCGCGTCCTCGACCGCATCGCCGGCGAGTCCGAGCCGAGCGCGCTCTCGCGGAAGCCTTCGGGACAACGACCGCCCGCCGGGGAGGACGATCCGCTCGACGCCTGGGCGACCCGGATCGGACGGACGATCGGCCTGTCCGTGACCGTCGGGCTGCTGCTCTGGCTCGTCCTTCATGTGACTGGAAGAGTGTGACCGTCATGACGGACGAAGAAGCCGACACGCCGCGCGCGGTCATCGTCGTGTCGAGCCATGTCGCGCGCGGGTCGGTCGGCAATCGCGCCGCGGTCTTCGCGCTCGAGACGCTGGGCTTCCCGGTCTGGGCCGTGCCGACCGTCATCCTGCCCTGGCATCCCGGCCATGGCCGGGCGACGCGCATCGTGCCCGATCCGGCGCAGTTCGCCGCGCTGATGAACGACCTGGCGCATGCGCCCTGGATCGGCGAGGTCACGGGCGTGCTGTCGGGCTATCTCGGCGACGCCAGCCAGGCGCAGGCGGTTGCGGCGCTAATCAAGGCGGTCAAGGCGCGCAATCCCAGGGCCACCTATATCTGCGATCCCGTCATGGGCGATCTCGGCGGGCTCTACGTATCGACCGCGCTCGCCGAGGCGCTGCGCGACGTGCTGATCCCGCTGGCCGACATCGCCACGCCGAACCGCTATGAATTGGAATGGCTTGCCGGCGGCAAGCTGGACGACATGCGTTCGGTGATGGCGGCGGCCGACGACGCTGGTCCGGAGACGATGCTCGTCACCTCCGCGCCCTCGATGATGACCGGCGGCATCGGCAATCTGCTGCTGACGCGCAACCAGGCGCTGCTCGCCGAGCATCGCCTCATCGATCGGCCGCCCAATGGTCTGGGCGACCTGACCGCCGCCGTGTTCCTCGCGCGCCTGCTCGACGGCCAGCCGATGCCCAAGGCGCTGCAATCGACCACCGCGACCGTCTACGAAATCCTGGCGCGAACCGCCAAACGCGGTGGCGACGAGTTGCAGATCGAGACCGATGCCGACAGCCTGTCGCATCCGATGGCGATGGTGCAACTGCGTCACCTGACCCATCCCGGCCACAATCGGCGGGCCTGAGCGTCCATGCTGCACCGCAGCGAATGGGCATTGCCGAGGCCGCTGGATTTTCGGTAGGGTCAATGCATGACCGACCTCCCCGACCATCTGCTTGCCGGCTACCGCGATTTCATGTCCGGCCCGTACGCGGCCAACACGCAACGGTATCGCACGCTGGCGCGCGACGGTCAGGCGCCCGAGACCATGGTCATCGCCTGCTGCGACTCGCGCGCCGCGCCCGAGGTCATCTTCGACGCCGGTCCGGGCGAACTCTTCGTGCTGCGCAACGTCGCCAATCTCGTGCCGCCCTATACGCCGGACGGCGAATACCATTCGACATCGGCGGCCCTGGAGTTCGCCGTCCAGAGCCTGAAGGTGCGCAACATCGTGGTCATCGGCCACGGCCGCTGTGGCGGCATCCGCGCCGCGCTTTCGGCGGGCGACGAGCCGCTGGCGCCGGGCGATTTCATCGGCAAGTGGATGAGCCTGCTGGCGCCTGCCGCCGACGCGGTGACCAACAACGCGCTGTTCACGGCCGGCGAGCGCCAAACCGCGCTGGAGCGCATCTCGATCCGCTATTCGATCGCCAATTTGCGGACGTTTCCGTACGTAAAGGCGCTGGAAGAGGCAGGCAGCCTGCTGATCTCGGGCGCCTGGTTCGACATCTCGACCGGCGAACTCTGGGTCATGAACCGCGCCACCGGCGACTTCGAACGTCCCGATATCGACTTGCGCGCCAAGGCCGGCTGAGCGTCAGACCGGCTCGATCACCGGCTCGATCACCGGTTCGGCCTGCACGACCGACGCCGCGGCCGGCTCCGGAAGCCGCCGCCAGAACAGCCAGGCGACGATCGCCATCAGACCCATGCCGGGAATGACGGTCGCCATGGCGTGCAGCGGATCGCCGATCAGCGCGCAGACGATGCCGCCGGCCAGCCCGCCGCCCATCTGGAAGAAGCCGTTCATCGACGACGCGGCGCCGGCCATGCGCGGGAACGGTGCGAGCGCCGCCGTCGACATCGCCGGCATCACGAAGGCGATGCCGAAGGCGTAGAAGGCGACGGGACCCATCACCGTAGCAAATTGCGGCTCGAAGAGGCGCAGACCACCGGCCAGCGCGACGGCGCCGGCAGCGACGAAGGCCAGGCCCGCAGGCAGTATCCGGTAGGCGCCGAAGCGCTTCAACAACTGCCGCACGACCAGGGAGCCGAGGAAGAATGACCCCGACTGCATCAGCATGGCGGCGCCGAACTGCGTCGGCGTCAGGCCGACGCGCTCCATCAGGATGAACGGCAGCACTGTCGCCTGCGTGTAGAGAGCGCCGATCGTGCCGGCCGTGACGACGCTCGACAGCACGAAATAACGCGAGCCCAAGATCGTCCGGTAGGAGGCGATCAGCGCCTTGGGACGGATGCGCGACAGGTCGCGCTGCACGGTCTCGACCATGAAGAGCCCGACCAGAACCATCATCACCACGGCGGCCGAGAACATCAGGATGAAGATCGCGTGCCAGCCGAACAGCTGCATGGTCACGCCGCCGAGCGTCGGCGCGAAAGCTGGCCCGACGCCCAGGATCAGCGCCATCAGGTTGATGATGCGCGCGGCGCGGTCGTGCGTGAACAGGTCGCGGACCACGGCGCGCGCGATCGACCAGCCGACGGCGGCTCCCACGCCCTGCAGGAAGCGCGCCGCGATCAGGAGGTGGATCGTCGGCGCCAGCATCGCCAGCAGCGACGCCACCATGAAGATGCCGAGGAAGGCGAAGGTGACAGGCTTGCGGCCGAACCCGTCCGAAAGCGGGCCACAAACCAGCTGCGCCAGCGCAAAGCCGGCGAAATACAGCGACAGAGTCATCTTGACCGCCGCCTCGGTCGTGCCGAAGGCCTGGACGATTTCCGGCATCGCCGGCGTGAACAATGACATCGCCACGGGACCGATCGCCACCAGCAGCGCGCCGAGCAGGCTGACGCGGCGCTCGCTCATCGCCGGCCTGGGCGGATGGATGGATTGCATGTTCACGCCGCGGCGCTTTCCCTGCGGGCGCTCTCGCGCGCGGCCGACAGATTGGCGCGCACCTGCTTCAGCGTCGCAAGGAGGCAGCTCCAGTCCGCCGGATCGATGCCGTGCGCCGCCTGCTCGCGGATGCCTGCCGCGATCGGCTGGATTTTCGTCAGCATCGCCTGTCCGGCATCGGTCAGCCTTACGCGCTTGGCCCTGCGGTCCGCGGGATCGGCCGTGCGTTGCATCAGGCCTGCGGCTTCGAGCCGGTCGAGCGAAACGCTGAGCGTCATCGCCTCGACGCCCATGCGGTCGGCGAGCGTCGTCTGGCGGATCGCTCCCGCGCGCGCCGCGTGCGTCAGCGTCCGCGCATCGCCGGGCGTGAGCCCGAGGCCGGCCTCGCTCGTTCCCTTGTCCATTTCGGCGCGAATGAGCCGCGTGACGTCCGCGAGAAGGAAGCCGACCGAATCGGGATCGAATGAACGGTTCATATTTTTGCTAAGCCAGCCTTATTATATGCTAGACTTAGGGTTTCCGTTGGCCCGCGTCAAGGCGGTTGCGCTGCCGGAGACCTGGCCCTACATCCGGCGCTTCCCACGGAGACACCGGCGCATGACCATCGCAGCGACCGCCATCGACCTTTCGACGCACCCGCTGACCGCCTGGAACGGCCCGTCCGGCCTGCCCGATTTCGCGCGTCTGGACGACGACGATTTCGCTCCGGTCTACGAGGCCGCGCTCATCGCCCATCAGGCCGAGATCGACGCGATCGTCGCCAACCCGGAAGCGCCGACCGTCGACAACACGATCGCCGCGCTCGAACTTTCCGGCGAAGCGCTGGACCGCGTCGGCTCGATCTTCTGGTGCCGCGCAGGCGCCAACACCAACGACGCGATCCAGGCGCTCGAGGTCGCGATCTCGCCGAAACTGTCGCGGCATTTTTCCGGAATCTCGATGAACGAGCACCTGTTCGCGCGGATCGACGACCTCTACCAGCGTCGCGCCGAACTCGGTCTGGATGCCGAAACGTTGCGCGTTCTGGAGAAGAAGTGGAAGGGCTTCGTCCGCTCCGGCGCCCAACTCGATGTCCAAGGGAAAAAGCGCCTCGCGGCGATCAGCGAGGAACTCTCCTCGCTGGGTGTGCAGTTCGGACAGAACCTTCTCGCCGACGAGAAGAACTGGATCCTGCTGCTCGACGCCACGGACCTCGACGGCCTGCCTGGGTTCCTGTGCGACGCCATGGCCCAGGCGGCTGAATCGCGAGGCCAAAAAGGGAAGTTCGCAGTCACGCTGTCACGTTCGATCTACGAGCCGTTCACGACGTATTCGGCGCGCCGCGACCTGCGCGAACAGGCTTGGAAGGCCTTTACCAATCGCGGCCAGAACGGCGGCGCGACCGACAATGTCGCGGTCGTGCGGCGCACGCTGGAATTGCGCGCCGAAAAGGCGAAACTGCTCGGCTACGAGACCTACGCGGCGCTCAAGCTCGACGACACGATGGCCAAGACGCCGGCCGCCGTGTACGCCCTGCTCGAGCCCATCTGGCAAAAGGCGCGCGCCAGGGCCGAGCAGGACCAGGCCGAGTTGCAGCGCATGGCGGCCGCATCCGGCGGCAACGAGACCATCGCCGGCTGGGACTGGCGCTATTACCAGGAGAAATTGCGGGCCGAGAGATACGATTTCGACGACGCGGAACTGAAGCCTTATTTCCAGCTCGACCGCGTCATCGACGCCTGTTTCGATGTCGCCGGGCGGCTGTTCGGCCTGTCTTTCGACGAAATTCGCGGCGTCGCCACCTGGCACGAGGATGCGCGCGTCTTTGCGGTCAGGCGCAAGGATGGCGGCGAACTCGGCCTGTTCGTCGCCGACTATTTCGCCCGTCCCTCCAAGCGGTCCGGCGCCTGGATGAGCGCGCTGCAGTCAGGCTACCGTTTGGGCGGAGGTTCGACGCCGATCATCTACAACGTCATGAACTTCGCCAAGGCCCCGGCCGGCGAACCGGCCTTGCTGTCGTTGGACGAGGCGCGCACGCTGTTCCACGAGTTCGGTCACGCCTTGCACGGCATGCTGACCGATGTGACGTGGCCCTCGGTCGCCGGCACGTCGGTCAGCCGCGACTTCGTCGAACTGCCGTCGCAGCTCTACGAACACTGGCTGACCGTCCCGGCGATCCTGGAAAAACACGCGCTGCATGCGCAAACCGGCGTGCGGATGCCCAAGGCGCTGCTCGACAAGATGCTCGCCGCCAAGACCTTCGGCGCAGGCTTCGCGGCGGTCGAGTTCACGTCCTCGGCGCTTGTCGACATGGCTTACCATGCGCGGTCGGACGCACCGGCGGATCCGATGGCGTTCGAAGCCGAGACGCTGGCGGCGCTGCACATGCCCGACGCCATTGCCATGCGCCACCGCACACCGCAATTTCAGCATATCTTTTCGGGTGAGGGCTATTCGGCAGGCTACTACTCGTACATGTGGTCGGAGGTTCTCGATGCCGACGCGTTCTCGGCCTTCGAGGAGACCGGCGACGCGTTCGACCCGAAGCTCGCGGAACGTCTGCGCAAGAATATTTATGCTGCCGGCGGATCGCGCGATCCGGAGACGCTTTACATGGAATTTCGTGGAAAAATGCCGACCGCCGAAGCGATGATGGTGAAGCGCGGGATCGCCTGAAGGCGCACTTCGGCGTTGATCAGTCCGGGTAGCAGACTTTGGGCACATTCGGCCACTCGGCCCTATCGCATCCCGCTGCGGCGCGCGCCTGTTTGAATTCGGCGCTGACTGGACCGGTCACGACGGGGTCGACGCCAACGAACGTCGCGTCGGACGCCTCACCCTGGTTTGCTTCCTTGGCGGCAGCTGCCAAATCATTGGACGTCATCGACGGCACAGGGAACGCATCGCTGTTCTCCAAGCGTGTCGGCGAAGCGCTGCTCACTGTAATCGCGGCGACCGTCGAAGCGATCACGATCATCGACGCGCCGATGCCGAGTGATTTGCCGGTGGTGTGGCGCTGCCTGAACATGTCGAATTAACCATGGCGGCATTGGATCGTTCCGGCCGCGTTAACGATTGTATCAAACCTCAATCCGGTTAATTTCCACTTACCGGCTTGCGCATCGAGGGACAGCCAACTGCGCCGAGCCTGCAAATCGCCTATCGATCCTGTGCTGTCAGCGGCCGCAGATAATAACGGACGCTTCGCTGCCCGCCGTAGATGGAGGCTTCTCCCACCACCGAAAAGCCGAGCGCTCTATGAAAGGCGTCGGACGCCGGATTGGGCGGATCGGCATTGACCTCGCACACGATGCGGGTATGGCCGGTCTCCAAGGCGACTGCGAATAGGTCTGCATAAAGTCTGCGCGCCAGTCCGCCGCCGCGCGCCGCTGGCGAGACGACCACGCGGTCGACATAGGCGAAGCGGTCGTAGCGGTCGCGGAACCATTTGAAGTTCGGACTGCCATAGTCCGCGCTCTGATCGAGCGCGATCATGAATGCATCGCCCGCGCCGATCGCGCCTGCGCGGAAAGCTTGGCCGATCAGATGATCGAGGCCGTTCGGATCGAGCCAGGAGAGTTCAGCCGCATGGTTGTTGTTCAGGGCGAGCAGGGTCGCGCGAAAGTTTGCGTCGGCCGATTTGAGATCAAGAAGAGGGATCATGCGGGTGTCACCAGTGAACGGCCGCACGACCGATGCCACGGATCGGGTGGGCATGTCACCGTCGCCGGCCGCGCAGGAACGATGTCTCAAGGCCTGCGTTTGAACGGCTGGCCGGTTCACGGCGCATTTCGTTTCGGAGTTGTGCATGGCCCCGCGCCCGGCCTGGAAAGGCTACCTGAAGCTTTCGCTGGTCACGTGCGCGGTGGAACTGTCAAACGCCACGACACAGACCGAAAAAGTAGCGTTTCGCCTGCTCAATCGCGCCACCGGCAATACGGTGAAACGTCGCTATATTGACGCCGACACCGGCAAGCCGGTCGGCGACGAGAACGAGGTCAACGGCTACGAGACCGGCAAGGACGAATTCCTGCTGATCGAGGAGGAGGACCTCGACGCAGTCCAGATCGAATCTTCCCATACGCTGAGCCTCGAAACCTTCGTCGAGAAAGCGAGTATCGAGCAAATCTATCTCGACACGCCCTATTACGTGACCCCGGCCGACGACGTGTCGGAGGAGGCTTTCGCCGTGATCCGCGATGCGCTGAACAAGAAGAAAATGGCCGGACTCACCCGCATCGTCCTTTACCGCCGCGAACGGCCTGCCGTGATCGAACCCTTCGGTCCAGGCATGCTGTTGACGACGCTGCGTTACGGCAGCACGGTGCGCACCGCCGATGAGGTGGTCGGCGATGTCAGGAAGGGTGAGCCGAACGAGGAGATGATCGACATCGCGATCAGGATCATCGACCGCGGCGCCAAGCCGTTCGATCCGACCGGCCTGGAGGACAAATACGAGAAGGCGCTCCTTGGACTGGTGAAATCCAAGCTCGCCGGCCACAAGCCGGCCAGGGGCAAGAGCGCGCCCAAACCGTCCAATGTCATCAACCTGTTCGATGCCCTCAAGAAGAGCCTGGCAGGCAATGCGCCCGCCAGGGATGCGCCGGAGCCCAAGTCCGCAGGCTCAAAATCGAGCGCCGCGAAGCCGAAGCGCGCATCGCCGGCGCGCAAGGGCAAGGGGTCCTGACGTGGCCGCCGACACGCTCGTAGCCTACAGGGCCAAGCGCGACTTCGGGAAGACCGGCGAGCCATCCGGCGCGGCATCCGCCAAATCGGCCAAGACCGCGTCCGGCGGGTCGTTCGTCATCCACAAGCACGACGCGACCCGCCTGCACTATGACCTTCGGCTCGAACATGACGGCGTGTTGTGGAGTTGGGCCGTGACGCGCGGCCCGAGCCTCGATCCGCACGAAAAGCGGCTCGCGGTCCATGTCGAGGACCATCCTCTCGACTACGGGAGTTTCGAGGGCAACATTCCCGAAGGCGAATATGGGGCGGGCGCGGTCATCGTCTGGGACAAGGGCGAATGGACGCCGGAATACGATCCCGCTTTCGGCATGAAGAAGGGACACATCAGCTTTACGCTGAAGGGCGACAAGCTGCACGGCGCATGGCACCTCGTAAGGCTCAAGCCGCGCGGCAAGGAGAAGCGCGACAACTGGCTGCTGATCAAGGTCGAGGACGGCTTCGCGCGGACCGATGGCGACATATTGGAGGACGAACCGGCCTCCGTGACTTCGGGTCGAACGATCGAAGATATCGCGGCGGGCAAGCCGCCGGTCAAGGCGAAGCCAGCCAAGGCGGCGCACGCTCGGAAGGCCCGCGCGACAAAAGCCGCCGGTGAGGCCGCGAAGGCGCCGGATTTTGTTCCGCCGGCCTTGGCCACGCTGAAACCGCAGCCCCCGCCCGGCGGCGAATGGCTGCACGAGGTCAAGTTCGACGGCTACCGCATCCAGGCGCATCTGGCCGGCGGCGCTGTCAGGCTTTTGACCCGGACGGGGCTGGATTGGACTCCCAAGTTTGGCAGGGCGATCGCCGACGCCATTGCCTCCCTCGATTGCGCCGAAGCCGTGATCGATGGCGAGATCGCGGTCCTGTCAGACAAGGGCGTCGCGTCGTTTTCCTCGCTGCAGGCCGCGCTGTCGGCCAACGCGACCGACTGCATGATCTTCTTCGCCTTCGACCTGCTGTTTCTCGATGGCGCCGACCTGCGCGAGGAGGCTCTCGTCGAGCGCAAGCATAGGCTCGCGGGTCTCATAGGGCAGGAGCAGGGCGAGGAGGCTGCTCTCAGGTACAGCGAGCATTTCGTGGAACCCGGCAAGACGATGCTGCGCCACGCCTGCCGCATGGGCCTCGAGGGCGTCATATCGAAACTCGCCGACGCGCCCTACCGCAGCGGCCGGTCGCTCGACTGGATCAAGTCGAAATGCACCAACCGGCAGGAGTTCGTCATCGTCGGCTATTTGCCTTCGACCGCGCCCGGACGTGGCCTGCGCTCGCTGCTCGTGGGTTATCATGAGGGCGAGGCGCTCCGCTTCGGCGGGCGCGTCGGGACAGGCTTCACCCAGAGCTCCGTCGCCGACCTCAAGCGGAAGCTCGACCGGCTCTTGGTCAAAAGCTCGCCCTTCGTCAATACCCCCCCGGGCCAGAAAGGCGTCGTTTGGGTCAGGCCCGATCTGGTCGCCGAGATCGAGTTCCGCGCCTGGACGGACGATGGCATTTTGCGCCACGCGTCCTTCCAGGGCGTGCGCGAGGACAAGCCGGCGAACGAAGTCGTTGCGGAGCTGGCCGTTGATGACCCCAAGGACAAGGCGGAAAAGCTGAAGTCTCCAAAGACGAGACCGGCGAAGCCCGGCGCGGCAAGGCGCAAGCCCGAGCAAACGGCCGTGACGCTGTCGCATCCCGAAAAGCTGCTCTGGCCCGATGCCGGCATCAGCAAGCGAGGCCTGCTCGATTACTATGCCAGTGTCTGGCCGCGCATGGAAAAGCAGGTTGTCCGCCGTCCGCTGAGTTTGGTGCGCGCGCCCGACGGCGTCGGGGCCCCGCAGCGCTTCTTTCAGAAGCACGCCTCCAAGGGCATGCATGCCTCGATCGCCAGGATCAGAGACCCCGAGGACGGCGAGGACATCCTCTTCGTCAATGATTTCGACGGCATAGCGGCGCTGGTCCAGATGGGTACGGTGGAAATCCATGTCTGGGGATCGACAATCGAGGATCTCGATCGGCCCGACATGGTCGTCTTCGACCTCGATCCGGACGAAGGCCTCGGCCGCGAAGCGGTCATCGCCGCCACGAGGGACGTCCGCTCGCGGCTCGACGAACTTGCCCTGCAGTCCTTCCTCAAGACTTCCGGCGGCAAGGGCTACCATGTCGTCGTGCCGCTGACGCCGAAGGCCGACTGGAAAACCGTAAAGACCTTCTCGCACGACTTCGCCCGCGCCATGGCCGAGGCGTCTCCGGACCTCTACACCGCGACCCTGTCGAAGAAATCCCGCAGCGGCAAGATTTTCATCGACTATCTGCGCAACGGTCGCGGCTCGACCGCGGTCGCCGCCTATTCCGCTCGCGCCAAAGCCGCCGGCACGGTGTCGATGCCCGTGCCGTGGAGCGCGCTGGACGACGATGTCGCGCCCGACCACTTCACCATGACAAACGATGCTACCCCGAACGTCATCGCGGGCGCGGACCCGTGGTCCGGGTTCGACAAGGCGCGCAAGACCCTCGACCGGAACGGCTGAGGTTGACGGCGCGTCGTTGAGGTCAAATGCGGTGTGTCAGTAAAGCTTCATGAAACTGACAAGCGGCTGCAATGTCGCGCGTGGAACCTTCGAAGCCGTCACCAGCCAACTCCGGAGCCAGCCATGAACACTCTTCCAAAGATCACGCGCCGCACTCTTCTGGCAAGCACAGGGGCGGCAGGCCTCCTCGGGCTGTCGGGCCTCGCCATGCCGGCCTATTCGCGCGCCGCCTCTCGCCCCGTCTTCACACACGGCGTCCAGTCCGGCGATGTCGACGCGACCGGTGGAATGATCTGGACCCGCACCGATCGTCCGTCACGCGTCATGTTCGAGGTGTCCACGACGGAAAACTTCGCCAAGGCGACCCGCCTTGCGCCGCTCGATACCTCTCCCGCCAGCGATTTCACCGTCAAGCGCCTGCTGACCGACCTCGCCGCCGACCAGGACATCTTCTACCGGATGACCGCGGCCGATCTGGCTGACGTCAATGTCGTGTCTGAGCCCATCGTCGGGCGTTTCAGGACGGCGCCCTCGTCGAAGCGCGACATCCGCTTCGCGTGGTCGGGCGATACCGCCGGACAAGGCTGGGGCATTGACGAAACCGGCATGAAGACCTATGCGACGATCGCCAGGCACACGCCCGACTTCTTCCTGCATTCGGGCGACACGATCTATGCCGACGGCATCATGAAGGACGAGGTCGATCTTCCCGGCGGCGGCAAATGGAAGAATGTCGTGCTCGTCGACGAGAAGCGCAAGGTCGCCGAAACGTTGGACGAATACCGCGGACAGTGGAAATACAATCTGTTGGACAGGAACGTGCTCGCGCTCAGCGCGATCTGCCCGACCCACTATCAATGGGACGACCATGAAGTGACCAACAACTGGTCCGACTCCAAGGACCTGGCGGCCGACGACCGCTACGCGGAAAAATCGATCCGCGTGCTGGCCGCCCGCGCGGCGCGCGCTTTCCAGGAAATGACGACGATCCGCTATGAACCTGCCGAGCCGGGTCGCGTCTACCGCAAGATCTCGCACGGACCGCTGCTCGACGTGTTCTTCCTCGACATGCGTTCCTATCGCGGTCCCAACGGTCCGGACATGGAGGATGTCACGACCCCAAGGTCGCGCATCCTCGGCGAGCAGCAGGTAAAGTGGCTGAAGCGCGAACTGTCGAACTCGAACGCGACCTGGAAGATCATCGCGGCCGACATGCCGCTCGGCGTGGTGGTGTGGAACGATGGCGCCAAGAAGGTCGGCGCGGAGGCGGTGAGCAATGGCGACAACGGCCCGGCGAAAGGACGCGAGCTCGAAATCGCCGACCTGCTGCGCCACATCAAGACAGCCGGCATCGACAACACGGTCTGGCTGACGGCCGACGTGCACTACACCGCGGCCCACCACTACAATCCCGATAAGGCGCAGTTCCAGGACTTCGACCCGTTCTGGGAATTCGTCTCGGGGCCGCTGCACTCGGGTACGTTCGGTCCCAATGATCTCGACATGACGTTCGGCCCCGAGCTGAAATTCATCAAGGCTCCGAGCGCCGAACAGGGCCAGAACCTTCCGCCGTCGGCCGGCCTTCAGTTCTTCGGCCTGGTCGATATCGAAGGCGCGACCGAACAATTGACGGTCCGCCTGATGGATCGCGACGACAACGAGCTCTATAAGATCACGCTCGATCCGGTTCGCGCCGCCTGAACCGACAGACCCGCTGTCTTGGGATTCCCGCCATGCGCCGCATGGCGGGAATCGCTTTGGCCTTTCGCAGTTGCGAAAAATCCACTATGAGCCCGCGCAATGAAACGCGGTGCACGCGCTTGGCGCTCCGCATCCCTCCCGAGTAAAAAGAATGAAAATCCGCAATATCGCGATCATCGCGCACGTCGACCATGGCAAGACGACGCTCGTCGACCAGCTCCTCCGACAGGCCGGATCGTTCCGCGAGAACCAGCGCGTCGCCGAGCGCGCGATGGACTCCAACGATCTCGAGAAGGAACGCGGCATCACGATCCTGGCCAAGGCGACCTCGGTCGACTGGAAGGACTATCGCATCAACATCGTCGACACCCCCGGCCACGCCGATTTTGGCGGCGAGGTCGAGCGTATCCTGTCGATGGTGGATTCGGCGATCGTGCTGGTCGATGCGGCAGAAGGTCCGATGCCGCAGACCAAGTTCGTCGTCGGCAAGGCGCTCAAGGTCGGCCTCAGGCCGATCGTCGTGATCAACAAGATCGACCGCCCCGACGCCCGCCACGTCGAGGTCGTCAACGAGGTGTTCGACCTCTTCGCCGCCCTAGACGCGACCGACGAGCAGCTCGACTTTCCGATCCTCTACGGGTCGGGCCGCGACGGCTGGGTTTCCGAGAACCCGGAAGGACCGAAGGATGCACAGCTTGCGCCGTTGTTCGATCTGATCATCGAGCATGTGCCCGAGCCGGCGGTTCATCCCGGCCCGTTCCGCATGATCGGCACGTTGCTCGAAGCCAATCCCTTCCTCGGCCGCATCATCACCGGCCGCATCGAGTCCGGGATGGTAAAATCCAACATGCCGGTCAAGGTTTTGGCCAATGACGGCTCCCTGGTCGAGACCGGACGCATCTCCAAGATCCTCGCCTTCCGCGGCCTCGAGCGCCAGCCGATCGACGAGGCCCAGGCCGGCGACATCGTCGCCATCGCGGGCCTTTCAAAAGGCACGGTGGCCGACACGTTCTGCGACCCGGCGGTGACTGAGCCGTTGCATGCGCAGCCGATCGATCCGCCGACGGTCACCATGTCGTTCATCGTCAACGACAGCCCGCTCGCCGGCACCGAGGGCGACAAGGTCACCAGCCGGGTCATCCGCGACCGCCTGTTGCGCGAGGCGGAAGGCAACGTCGCGCTCAAGATCGAGGAATCGACGGAAAAAGACTCCTTTTTCGTGTCGGGCCGCGGCGAGTTGCAGCTCGCCGTGCTGATCGAGACGATGCGCCGCGAGGGTTTCGAGATCGCGGTGTCTCGCCCGCGCGTCGTCATGCAGAAGGCCGAGAACGGCGAGATGCTGGAGCCGATCGAGGAAGTCGTCATCGACGTCGACGAGGAGCATTCCGGCGTCGTCGTGCAGAAAATGTCGGAACGCAAGGCCGACATGGTCGAGCTGCGGCCTTCGGGCGGCAACCGTCAGCGCATCGTCTTCCATGCGCCGACGCGCGGTCTGATCGGCTACCAGTCGGAACTCTTGACCGACACGCGCGGCACCGCCGTCATGAACCGGCTGTTCCATGCCTACGAACCCTACAAGGGCGACATCCCGCAGCGGTCGAACGGCGTGCTGATCTCCAACGATTCCGGCGAATCGGTCGCGTTCGCGATGTGGAATCTCGAGGATCGCGGGCCGATGGTCATCGAGGCCGGCGTCAAGGTCTACCAGGGTATGATCATCGGCATCCACTCGCGCGACAACGACCTCGAGGTCAACGTGCTGAAGGGCAAGAAGCTCACCAACATCCGCGCCGCCGGCAAGGACGAGGCGGTCAAGCTGACGCCGCCAATCCGCATGACGCTGGAGCGCGCGCTTGCCTGGATCCAGGACGACGAACTGGTCGAGGTGACGCCGAAGACCATCCGCCTGCGTAAGCTCTACCTCGACCCCAACGAGCGCAAGCGCTTCGAGAAATCGGCGAAGGTGGTCGGAGCAGCTTGAGGCGGGAGCGACGTCAACGTCGATCCTCAATCAAGGAGCGAACCGTAATCTCGTGCTCCATTCAAGACGCGAACGATCTCGACGAGATTGTCGCCGACGCGCTACAGAATCGGATATCTACCGCTTATCTTGCGCCGGATATCCTTGTTCCTTGAAACCGGCATTGGCACACGGACGGTCTCGATTTCCAGGGAAATCCTGTCTGAACCGGGCCACAACCCGTCGCGCCGCGCGCGGGTTCTCGAAAGAGATATAGTCGGAAATTGCGGCCACATCAGCTCGCGCTTCATCGGTTACAACAAGCTTCATTCACTTGCCATACGCTTGTATTTTTCGTCCAGCCGGTCAAGAAAGCCTCGGCATCTTCAACTCTTCAGGCGTCTGCGTCTGCCACGCCACGGAAATAGCCGCGTCCAGACGCTCCATTTGAGCCTCACGGATCTGAAGCAGTCGGACACCCTCGCGCAGGACTTCGCTTTTGAAACTGTACCGACCGGAGGCGACAAGCTCCGCAATCGTTTTTCCAACGTATCGTCAAGTTCAGCGGTGATGCTCATGCTGATCTCGCGAGTTAGGTTACCGCCCGATTTGGGGTGATCGGAAGGCTCCGATCAATCCGCTACAGCCTCCCTTACAGACTCAATGATATACGCCTGATCCTCCGCTTCCAAATACGGGTGCATCGGCAGCGAAAATACATCCTGCGCGACGCGTTCGCTGACAGGGAGGCCATTCCCGGCAAGCGGGAAATGCTT
Organism: uncultured Rhizobiaceae bacterium; assembly: GCA_964244725.1. Classification (GTDB taxonomy): domain Bacteria; phylum Pseudomonadota; class Alphaproteobacteria; order Rhizobiales; family Rhizobiaceae; genus Kumtagia. Next base: position 48,154 of record CAXTJQ010000015.1, on the reverse strand, counting down.
GTAGGCCGTCTGCCGGTGCAGCGGCTTGGGGTAGTAGACCGCCGTCGGCACGCCCTTGTCCTTCAGCGAAGACAGAATCGCGGCGCGGTCCCTGCCCGGCGCGCGGATCGTGTACTGCGCCCAAGTCGAGACGCAGCCGTCCAGCACGATCGGCACGATCGCGACATCGCTAAGCCCGTCGGCATAGGCCTCGGCGACGCGGTTGCGCGCGTCGATCTCGTCTGAAAAAATCGCCAGCTTCTCGATCAGGATCGCCGCTTGCAGCGTATCGAGGCGGCCGGTCATTCCGATGCGGACATTGTCGTATTTGTCCGCGCCCTGGCCGTGCACGATGAGCGAGCGGACGACGGCCGCCGTCTCGTCGTCCTCGACGAACACCGCGCCCCCATCGCCATAGGCGCCGAGCGGTTTGGCCGGAAAAAAGCTGGTCGTGGTCATCTGTCCGATCGCGCCGACCTTGCGACCGCGATAGCTGGCGCCGAAGCCCTGCGCGGCGTCGCAGATGAGCCACATGCCCTCCGCCGCTACGATCGGTTCGATCGCCTCATAGTCGGCCGGCTGCCCGAAAAGATCGACCGCCACCACCCCCGAGACGGTCATCCCGTCCTTTTTCGCTTGGGAAATGCCGAGCTTCAGGCTGGCCGGATCGATGTTGAACGTATCCTCGAAGATGTCGACAAAATAGGGCGTCGCGCCGATCCGCGCGATCACCGCAGCCGTCGCCGCGAAGGTGAAACTGGGGCAGAACACCGCATGACCCACCGTCACGCCCTTCGCCATCAGGCAAAGAGTCAGCGCGTCGGTGCCGTTCGAGCAGCCGATCGAATGTTTCGCACCGCAGAACGCCGACAAGCCCTTTTCGAAGACGCCGACCTCCGGGCCCATCACATAGGCGCCATGCGCCAACACGCGCTGGATCGCGGCGTCGACCTTCGGCTTGATGCGCTCCTGCTGCGCGGCGAGGTCGATGAAGCGGATCGGCTTGTCTCTCATGAGGTAGGGTCCACGATTCGTTTTGCCTCGGGCCATCGCCAGGCGCTCGATCGGCGCGTTCCTATCGCCGAAGGCCGGGCCAAGTCAAAAGCCCGCCCGTCACGGTTTGTTACGCGCAATTTCGCATCAGCCGAAGGACTACGCCTTGACCACCTTGGGTGAGTTTATCCCGTGCCGCGCGCAGGCGTTGCGCGTGTCGATCACAAGCGGACAGGCCTCGACGAGGGCGGCATAGTCGACGCCGTCGTGATCCGTGGCGATCAGCGCGAGATCGTAGGATCGGAACGTCTCAGCAGTCCCAGGCACCGACATGCGCCCGGCGACATCGGCATGCTCGCGCGTCATCGTGATGACCGGCACATGCGGGTCGTGGAAATCGACCGCCGCGCCGTGCGCCTCAAGAAGCTTGATCAGTTTCAGGCCCGGGCTTTCGCGAATGTCGCCGACGTTCTTCTTGTAGGCGAGCCCTACCAGAAGCACCATCGCGCCGTTGAGGCCGCGCGCGAAGCGGGCGTTGAGCGCGTGGGCGCAGACGGTGACCACATGCGCCGGCATCGCCGTATTGATTTGGCCAGCGACCTCGACCAGCCGCGTCGCCATGTCGAATTCGCGCGCCTTCCAGCTCAGGTAGAACGGATCGATCGGGATGCAGTGGCCGCCGAGGCCGGGGCCTGGATAGAAAGGCATGTAGCCGAAAGGCTTGGTCCTGGCCGCCTCGATCACCTCCCAGATGTCGATATCCATCGCCTCGAAGATCAGCTTCAGTTCGTTGACCAGCGCGATGTTGACGGCCCGGAAGATGTTTTCGGTGATCTTGACCGCCTCGGCCGTCGCCGCCGACGAAACCGGCACGGTCTTGACGACGATCTGGTCGTAGAGCGCGAGCGCCAGCGCGAGCGACGTCTCGTCCATGCCGCCGACTACCTTCGGGATCGACTGCGTGCCGTATTCGCGATTGCCGGGGTCCTCGCGCTCCGGGCTGAAGGCCGCGAAGAAATCGGTTCCGCATCGGAGCCCGCCTGCCTCCAGCGCCGGAACCATCAATTCCTTGGTGGTGCCGGGATAGGTCGTGGATTCGAGCACCACCAATTGCCCGGCGCGCAAATGCGCGGCGATCGCCTTGGCGGTATTGAGGACGAAGGACAGGTCGGGCTCGCGCTGTTTGGTCAGCGGCGTCGGCACGCAGATGATGATGGCGTCCGCCTTGCCGAGCCCGGCGAAATCGGTCGTGCACGCCAGGCGGCCCGCCGCGATCCGCTCGACGAAGAAACCGGCGTCGATATGCGCGATATAGGACTGGCCGGCCTCGAGCTTGCGGATCTTTTCCGGGTCGATGTCGACGCCGATCCCTTCGAAGCCTGCCGCCACGATCGCCTTGAGCAGTGGCAGTCCGACATAGCCCAGCCCGATCACCGCCACGGTGGCCTGCCGCTCGCCAAAGGCCTGCAGCAGCGGTGCGGGATCGAATGGTGCTGGCGCCAAGCCCGATGCTCCTGCGAAAAAAGGTTCGCGCTTCCATACCGGGCTACGCCTTGAACACCAAGCCGGTTGCAGATGCGTCGGCGAAACGAAGTGTCCGCCTTCCGGGAGCGCTAGCCCTGGACCGGCGGCCGTTAACGTCACCAGCGCAGCGCGGCGGTATGCACGGGCGCGTCCCAGTAGCGCATGAGGTCCTCGTCGAGCATGGTCAGCGTGATCGAGCAGCCGGCCATGTCCAGCGAGGTCACATGCGGGCCGACAAGAGAGCGCGCGACCACGACGCCCTGCGCTTCGAGGATTTGCCGCGCACTGTTGTACATCAGATAAAGTTCGCTCGACGGCGTACCGCCGAAACCGTTGACGAACAGCAGCGCGCGCCCTGTCGCCGCCGCGCCGAAATCGCCGGTGATCGCGTCGCAGATTTCCGCGGCGATCGCATTGGCGGAGGCGCGACTGGCGCGGCGGCGGCCCGGCTCGCCATGGATGCCGACGCCGAATTCCATCTCGTCGTCGCCGATCTCGAAATTCGGCTTGCCCGCGGCCGGCACGGTGCAGGAAGATAGCGCCACGCCCATCGAGCGCGTCGCCTTGTTGACCCGGTCGCCGAGCGCCTTCAGGTGGGCGAGCGCCACGCCCTCCTCGGCCGCGGCGCCGACGATCTTCTCCACCACCAGCGTGCCGGCGACGCCGCGTCGGCCCGTCGTGTAGAGCGAGTCTTCAACGGCGACATCGTCGTTGACCACGACGCTCAGGCTGCCGTCGGTCATTTCCGCCGCCATCTCGAAATTCATCACGTCGCCTTCGTAGTTCTTGACGATGAACAGCACGCCCGCGCCGGTGTCGACGGCTTGCGCCGCCTCCATCATCTGGTCGGGCGTCGGCGAGGTGAAGATTTGCCCGGGACAGGCGGCGTCCAGCATGCCATGGCCGACGAAGCCGCCATGCAGCGGCTCGTGGCCGGAGCCGCCGCCCGAGATCAGCGCGACCTTGCCCGGCTTGAGAGACCTGCGGCGAATGAATTTTCGCCCCCCGCCAAGCGCCACGATATCGGCATGCGCCAGTGCGAACCCGTCGAGGCTTTCGGCCAGGACATCGTCGACGGCGTTGATGAACTTCTTCATGAAATGCTCCTGCTTGTCGGGTCCAGGCGAGATGCCGCGCTGTCCTATTTGCCCATCAGGTGCGAGACGCGCTGGATGAAGTCGTGAACGGCGCGGTCGAGCGCGGCGTTCTGTTTGGCGTCGCCGAGATCCGGAACGGTCAGCGACAGATGCCGAGTCTTGCGCGCGCCTTCGGTGGATCGGGCCTTTCCGGGATGGGCGAGGCGATAGGCGGTGAGGAAATACTCGCGTTCAGCCTGGCTGAAATGGCACACCGCGAAAATCTGCGGCAGATGCTTGGCTGGAATCGGGATCGTATAGGCCGGGCTTGCGATCTGCGTCGCGAAGCTGCGGTGCTTGCCGAGCGCGTCGGCGAGGCGTTGGCGCATGCCGGACGGACGCTGGTCGATGACGGCCGACAGGATCGTCTTGTAGGCGCGGACCGCCTCGTCCGATGCGCTTTCGCCTAGTTTGTCGGGTCCGTCCACGCCGGGCCTCAGAGCGCAACGCCGGCGATCGTCGCCTTGGCCGTCGCCAGCTGTGCGGGCGCGACGGAGAAGTCGCGCAGGCCCGCCGCGAGCAGCGCCGGGATCGCCGCAGGATCGCCGCCGGCATCGCCGCACAGGCTGACCGGGATGCCGTTCGCCTGGCCGAAAGCCGCTACCTGCGCGATCAGTTTCAGCACGGCCGGGCTGCGCACCGAATTCAGCGCCGCGACCGACCCGTTGTCGCGCGCCGCCGCCATCACATATTGCGTCAAATCGTTCGAGCCGATCGAGAAGAAGGCGACATCCGCGAAGACATCCGGCGCGATCGCCACCGAGGGGACCTCGACCATGACGCCGAGCGGCGGCATTCGGAAGGCCATGCCGGCGGCATTGAGATGCGCGGCCTCTTCCGCGAACAACGCCCCGGCCCTGGCGTATTCCTCGGGAACGGCGATCATCGGGAACATCACCTTCAGATTGCCATGCGTCGCGGCTCGCAGCAGCGCCCGGATCTGGATGCGGAAGATCTCCGGCCGCGCAAGCGACAGGCGGATCCCGCGCAGGCCGAGAAACGGATTGCTCTCCTCGACGGTAAAGCCCGGGACCGGCTTGTCGCCGCCAGCGTCGACCGTGCGGATCGTGACAGCCTTGTCGCCTGCCCAGCCGAGCACCTTGCGATAGGCCTGGTACTGGCTCTCCTCGTCGGGAAGCGTCTTGCCGAACAGGAATTCGGTGCGCATCAACCCGACGCCGTCGCAGGTCGCGATCTCGATACGCTCGACATCGGAAGGATCGGCGACGTTGACCTGCACGCGCACCGGCGTCCCGTCCTTCATGGCCGCGGGCTTTCCGAGAAACCGATGCGTATCGTCGCGGCGGATGGTGAAAGCGGCCGACGCGGCCTGATGCCGTACGATCTCGCTTTCGGATGGCCCTAAGATCAGGCTGCCATGCTCTGCATCGAGCAGGGCCCGCCCGGCGAAGCCATTCGCGGAATGGCCCAAGCCCACCACCATCGGCACGGCGCGGGCGCGCGCCAGCATCGCCACATGGCTGGCCGAACTGCCTTTCCTGAGCGCGATGCCGCCACCCAGCGACCAGTCGGTCTCCAGAAAGCGTGTCGGCGCGATATCGTGTCCGTACAGGATCGCTCCCGGCGGCGGCTTCCGCGCGGTTTCGGCGGCCAGCGTGGAGAGAACCTGATCGCGGATGTCGCGGATGTCGGCCGCGCGGGCCCGAAAATAATCCTCCGCCGACGCCTCGTACCCCGCGATCTCGGCGTCGAGCGCCATGACCCATGCGGCATCCGCCGGCTGGCCGGCCGCGATGCCCGCCATCGCGGGACCCGTCAGGGCGTCATCCTCCAGCATGGCGAGCTGGAATTCGAGGATGTCGCCGGCTTCTCCCGGCGCCGCTGCGATCAGACCCGCCAGCCGTTCCGAGGCGGATGCAATCGCGTTTTCCAGCGCGGTCTTTTCGGTGTCGGGATCGTGCGTCGGCACATAGACGGCCAACGGCCGGTCGAGATCGAAAACGGCGCCCTCGGCGTAGCCGGGCGACGCGGCGGCCCCGGTGAGTTCATGCCGATTTTGCATGCGCATCCTCGTCGAAATCCCGCTCGACCAGCGCCTTAAGCGCCCCGACCGCCTCGGTCGATCCCTCGCCGTCCGCGCGCAGATGCAGCGTGGTGCCCTTCGGCGCCTTGGCGGCCATGACCTTGACGATGCTCTTGGCGTCGAACCATGGTCCCGCCGGATCGAGCGCCATTTCCACGCGCGCCGCGTAGGTCTTGGCGAGTTTCGTGAATTTCACCGACGGGCGGGCGTGCAGCCCCACCTCATGTGTGATCAGAACGGTGGTTTCAGCGCTGCTCGACATTCGTTATTCCCAAAATTCACGCCGGTGACAGTTCATGCGCCGTCGCGACGACCTGCTTCAGCGTCGCGCCGCCCGAGGCTTCGGTCGCCGCCATCACCGCGCCCTCGACGATCGGCGCGTTGCAGACGACGATCTTGCCCGCTCGCGGCTCGCCGATCATCTCGACCGCCATTTCGCTGTTGGTTTCCGCCCCGCCGAGATCGACCAGGATCGCCACGCCGGCGTCGGACCAAGCCGCCTCGATCGCGTTCATGATCGCGCCGACCTGAGTGCCGAGCCCGCCCTCCGAATTGCCGCCGCACCAGGCGAGCGGCACCTCGTCGCCGACCATCTGCCGGACCATGTCGGCCGCGCCCTGCGCCACCAGCGGCGAATGCGACACGATGACGATTCCGACATTGCTCATGCGTTTTGCCCCAGCGCTTCCACGATTGCGCCGATCAGCAGCGCCGACGAGCGCGCGCCGGCGTCCATGTGGCCGATCGACCGGTCGCCGAGGAAAGACGCGCGTCCGCGGATCGCCTTCATCGGCGTCGTTGCTTTCGCCGCCGCGTCGGCCATGTCCGCGATCTCGACCGTCGAACGTCCCGCCGAGAGCGCTTCGGCAACCGGAAAAACTACGTCGAGCATCGTCTTTTGCCCCACCTGCGATTTGCCGCGCGCCGCGACCGCTTCGACTGCCTTTGCGAAGGCGGCATTCAGTTCGGCGCGGGTCGGCGTGGGCGGCAGTTCCTTGCCCAACGCCATGAAAAAGGTCCCGAACAAAGGCCCGGACGCCCCGCCGACCGTCATCACGAGTTTCGTTCCGATCGCCTTCAGCGCGTCGGGCAGTGGCATCGCGCTAATGGCCGCGGCATCCGCCCGCACCGCCTCCGCCCCGCGCTTCATGTTCAACCCGTGGTCGCCGTCGCCGATCGCCTGGTCGAGCGCGGTGAGTTCGTCGGCATGCGAGACGATCGTGTCCGCGCAGACGGCGATGAGGATGGCGAGGTGAAGAGAAGTTAAACTTGTCATCTCAAACCGTTCGTCTTGAGGCAAAATCGGATGAGGGGTAGTTTCCACGCGCCTCACCCCCCGATCCTGTTGCCGGAAGCATCGAAGAACAGCGGCGCGCGATAGCGAACGGTGACCGCGTCGCCCTTGCGGAACGGCGTGTCCGGATCGGTCAGCGTGATCAGCTTGCGATCCTTGACGGTCAGATGCAGGTGGTTCTGGTCGCCGAGATGCTCGACCCAGTCGATGACGCCGTCCGCATGCCCGTTTGCCGATTTCTCGATCGTCAGATGCTCCGTGCGCGCGCCGATCGTCTTCGTCCCGGCAGGCGCGGCCGCATCCGGCAGCAGCCCGGCCGGGATCAGGTTGATCGCCGGCTGGCCGAGCCGTGCGGCGACGTGCAGATTGGCCGGCTCGGTGTAGATCGTTCGGGGCGAGCCGATCTGCACCAGCACGCCGTCAGCCAGGATCCCGATCCGGTCGGCCATGGTCATCGCCTCGATCTGGTCGTGCGTGACGTAAAGCACGGTCGAGCCGAGCTCGGCCTGGATGCGCTTCAGTTCGAGCCGCAGTTCCGCGCGCAGCTTGGCGTCGAGCGAGGACAGCGGCTCGTCCATGAGATAGATCGCCGGCTTGCGCACCAGCGCCCGGCCGATCGCCACGCGCTGCATTTCGCCGCCCGAAAGCCGCGTCGACTTGTTCTCCAGCTTGTGGGCGATCCGCACCATCTTCGCCACTTCCTGGACCCGGCGGCGGATCTGGTCTTCCGGCAACCTTCGCGCCGGCGAGCGGAGCGGAAAGGCGAGGTTCTCGTAAACGCTGAGATGCGGGTAGAGCGAATATTGCTGGAAAACGAATGCCACGTCGCGTTCCGCCGGGGCGAGCGCGGTCGCGTCGTGATTGCCGATGCGGATCGTGCCGCCGTCCGGCTTTTCCAGCCCGGCAACGAGCCTGAGCGTCGTCGTCTTGCCCGCGCCGGTCGGCCCGAGCAGCACGATGAACTCGCCATTCGCGATGCGCAAATCGAGCCCGTCCAGCGCCTGATGGTCGCCGAACGCCTTGCTGACGCCGCTGAGGATCACGTCAGCCATGCGCGCCACCCTCGTGGATTGCGGTGCGCACGGCGCGACCCGACGCCTTGTCGAAGATCGATAGCCGCGCGCCGGTGAGCGCAAGGCCGACCGGCTCGCCCATGCTCAGGCGGACGTCGGCGGGTACGCGCGCCTTGATGATGCCGTCGGCGGTCTCGACCGCGACGATCTGCGTCGTGCCGAGATATTCCGTACCATAGACCGAGCCGCGCAATTTCGAATTCTCGTCGAAACGGATGTGCTCTGGCCGGATGCCGAGGGCCATCGCCGCCGGCGCATACTCCTCGCGCACTTCTGGCACGCCGACGCTCGCGCCTTGAACGACGATTTGCCTGTCACCCTTGGCCAGTCCGCCCTGAAACGACAGAAAATTCATCGGCGGCGAGCCGATGAAGTCGGCGACGAACATCGAGGCAGGCCGGTCGTAGATTTCCTGCGGGCTGCCGAACTGCTCGATCAGGCCATTGCTCATCACGGCGATCTTGTCGGCCATCGACATCGCCTCCATCTGGTCGTGCGTGACGTAGACGGTGGTGGCGTGGATGCGGTTGTGCAGTTCGCGCAGTTCATGGACCATCAAATCGCGGAACTCGGTGTCGAGCGTGCCGAGCGGCTCGTCCATCAGGAAGCATTTGGGCCGTCGCACGATGGCGCGGCCGAGCGCGACGCGCTGACGGTCGCCGCCTGCAAGTCCCGACACCGGCTTGTTGAGCAAATGATCGATACGCAGCAGCTTCGCGGTTTCCTCGACGCGTTGCCGGATGTCGTTGCGCCGCATGCCCTGCGCCAAAAGCGGGAAGCCGATGTTCTTGCGCACGTTCATGTGCGGATAGAGCGCGAAGAGCTGGAAGACGAAGGCGATGTCGCGTTCCCGCGCGCGCAGTTGCGACACGTCCTCGCCGCCGAGCAGGATGCGGCCGCTGGATGGCAGTTCGAGCCCGGCGATCATGCGCAGCGTCGTCGTCTTGCCGCAGCCCGACGGCCCGAGCATGACGAAGAACTCGCCGTCGCCGACGGTGAAATTCGAGTTCTGGACCGCGACGAACGATCCGAACTCCTTGCGAAGGTTTTCGACGCGGATTTCTGCCATGCTACTGCGGAAACTTGGAGACGACGATAAACATCACCGTGCCGAACAGCATGGTGACGAAGGAGTAGGAGTACAGTTCAAGCGCGAACGGCTGGAACAGCATCACGAAGCCAAGCGCGATCAGGCCCGTGGCGATGTTTTCGAGGATGCCGCGGCGGAGGTATTTCGGCCAGCGGGTGCGTTTTGCAATCGACCGGCCACTCATTTCCGCACCGCCCCGAATGTAATCCCGCGCAGGAGATGCTTGCGAAGCAGGATCGTGAACACCAGGATCGGCACCAGGAATACCGTCGTGCCGGCGGCGACCGCCGGCCAGTCCTGCCCGCCCTCGCCGATGATGGTCGGGATGAAGGGCGGCGCGGTCTGCGCCGTGCCGGAGGTGAGCAGCGCGGCGAAGGCATACTCGTTCCAGGCGAAAATCAGGCAGAAGATGGCGGTGGCGGCGATGCCGGTGGTGGCCTGCGGCAGCACGACCTTCCAGAAGGATTGCAGCCGCGAATAGCCGTCGATCATCGCCGCTTCCTCATATTCGCGCGGGATCTCGTCGATGAAGCCTTTCAGCAGCCAGACCGCGAGCGAGACGTTGACGGCCGTGTAGAGCAGGATCATGCCGAGAGCGGTGTCCGACAGTCCCAGTTCGCGGTACATCAGGTAGATCGGAATCGCCACCGCGATCGGCGGCATCATGCGCGTCGACAGGATGAAGAACAGCAGGTCGTCCGAAAGCGGCACGTTGAAGCGCGAGAAACCGTAGGCCGCCAGCGTGCCGAGGAACACCGCGCAGAACGTCGAGCCGAAGGCGATGACCAATGAGTTCAAAAAGCGCGGCAGGAAGTTCGATTGGCCCGCGATCACCATGTTGCGCTTGCGCGTGGTCTCGTCGCAGAAGTTTTCCGCCGGCGGCAGGGAATTGATGTATTCGGCCGTCTGGCGAGTGCGCGTGGTGAACAGGTTGCAGTAGCCTTCGACGCTCGGCGTGAAGAGCACCTTTGGCGGATAGGCGATCGAATCGGGCGGCGTCTTGAAGCTGGTGGCGATGATCCAGAACAGCGGGATCATCGAAAGGACCGCGTAGAGGATGACGATGCCGCCGGCGACGCGCTTCGACGTCCGGCTCGGCTCGATGACGGAATGAGCCGCGGCGCTCATCGGCTCTTCACCCGGTTGAGCACCTTGACGTAGATGTTGGCGAGCCCGAACACCGCGACGAACAGGATGATCGCGAACGCCGATGAATAGCCTGTGCGCCAGCTCTCGAAGGCCTGGCGCTTCAGCGTGATCGAGGCGACTTCCGTGGTGGAGCCCGGCCCGCCGCCGGTCAAGAGGTTGACCATGTCGAACATCTTGAAGTTCTCGATGCCGCGAAACAGCACCGCCAGCATGATGAACGGCAGCGCCATCGGCAGCGTGATCGACCAGAACTGCCGCCAGTTGGAGGCGCGGTCGACCTCGGCGGCCTCGTAGATGTAGTCGGGAATGGAACGCAGCCCGGCGAGGCAGATCAGCATCACGTAGGGCGTCCACATCCAGGTATCGACGATGATGATCGACCACGGCGCGAGATCGACGGAGGATAGCATGTCGATGTCGGTCGGCGGGATGCCTGTGAAGAACGACACGATGTAGGTGAACAGCCCGATCTGCGGCTGGTAGAGGAAGCGCCAGAAATTGCCGACCACGGCGGGCGAAAGCATCATCGGCACCAGGATAATCGTCGTCCAGAAGGCGTGACCGCGAAATTTCCGGTCAATCAGATAGGCCAGCGTGAAGCCGATCGTCATCTGCAGCAGGATCGTCCAGAACACGAAATGGGCCGTCGCCTGCATGGCGATCCAGATGTCCTGGTCGCCAAGGATGCGCTGATAGTTGGCGATCCCGACATTCTTGACGATTTCGTTGGGTCGGTTGGCGCGGTAGTTGGTGAAGCTCAGATAGACCGCCCAGATCAGCGGGAAAATGTTGATCGCAAGCAGCAGCAGCATCGTCGGGCCGATGAACAGCCAGGCCACCACCCTGTCCGACAGTCCGCGCACGCGCCGCGAGACCGGCTCGGGCGTGACGCGCGCCGCAGCTTCGGCCGCCCGGTCGAGGATGGATGTATTGTCGATCACAGGCATGTCCGGGCGCAATGTCAGGCAAAAGAACGACGGCCCGCGCAAGGCGCGAGCCGTCGTGACGAAAGAGGTCAAATCTTCCCGTCGTCGCCGAAAACCTCGGTCCAGTCCTTGACCAGTCCGTCGAGCGCGTCCTTGGCGGCGCCGTTGCCGGCCACGACATAATCATGGAAGCGCTTCTGCGAGGCTTGCAGCAGCGAGGCGTAGCTCGGCTCGGCCCAGAAATCCTTCACGATCGCCATCGAATCGAGAAAGGTCTGCGCATAGGGCTGGCTGGCGGGGAACTTGGGATCCTCGACGACTGCCTTGAGGCACGAGAACCCGCCCAGCGACCACCACTTCGCCTGCACGTCCTTGTTGGCGAACCACTTGATGTATTTCAGCGCGGCGTCCTGATGTTCCGAATAGGAGACCACCGAGATGCCCTGCCCGCCAAGCTGGGCGAACTGCGCGCCGCCCGGCCCTTTCGGATTGACGAAGAAGCCGACCTTGTCGCCGCCGACCGCCTCGTCCTTGCTGAGGCCAGGCCAGGTGAAGGCGAAGTTCATGTGCATCGCCACCTGGCCGGATTTGAAGGCGTCGACGCCCTCGCCCATATAGCTGTTGGAGGAGCCCGGAGGCGTGCAGCAATCGTAGAGCGCCTTGTAGAACTCGAGCCCCTTCACGGCATCGGCGGAGTTGACGAAGCCTTCCATGTCGTAGGGCTTGTCGGGATTCTCGTACTTGAAGCCGTACGAGTAGAGCACGTCCATGACGCCCATGGTGACGCCCTCGGAGCCGCGCTCGGTGTAGATCGAGGCGCCGTAGACCGTCTTGCCGTCGATCTCGCGTTTCTGGAAGAACTCGGCGATCTGCTTCAATTCGTCGAAGGTTGCCGGCGGCGCCAGGTCGCGCCCGTATTTCTCCTTGAATTCCTTCTGCAGTTCGGGCTTGGCGAACCAGTCCTTGCGATAGGTCCAGCCGACCACGTCGCCAAAGGCCGGCAGCGACCAGTAATTCGGGGTGTTCTTTGGCCACTCCGAATAACCGACGACCGTCGCATCGACGAAGTCGGTCATCTTGATGCCTTCCTTGTCGAAGAAGTCGTTCAGTTTGATATAGTGGCCGTTCTCGGCCGAGCCGCCGATCCATTGGCTGTCGCCGATGATCAGGTCGCACAGCTTGCCCTTGGAATTCAGCTCGTTGAGGAAGCGGTCGGCATAGTTCGTCCACGGCACGAACTCGAACTTCATCGTCAGGCCGGACTCCTTGGTGAAATCCTTGCTGAGCTCGACCAGCGCATTGGCCGGGTCCCAGGCCGCCCAGCACAGCGTCAGGTCCTCGGCCTGCGCCGTGGTCGACATGGCGGTCGAGGCAAGCAGCGCCGAACCCAGTCCGAGCGCCAATCCGGTAATCGATCTCATGGTTCCCTCCCAAGCGGGACGTCTGGATGACGGCCCCAAAAAGCATCCAACCCCGCTCCTCCGGGGCCTAAACCCAACCGATGGCAACCGGTCGATGTTTAGTAATTTGTTTAGTGATGCCAAAATTACTAAACAATGCAAGCGCAATTCGTTGCTGCGACGCACCATATTTTTCGTCGTGGACGCAAGCTTGCGCCGCATGGTCGCGGGGGCGGCCGCGCGGCGCGGAGTCTCGATTTATCTTCGCGAAGACTTTGGCATTTCGTTCGGCGCTTGATTTGTTGCCACAATGCAAGCATAGGACAATGACGCGAAGTCGCGATGGGGCCGCGATTTCTTGGGACCGAGTAAAAACAAGTGCGCACTGGGGGATGGCCTTGGACGACTATCGCAACACGTTCGGTGATAACTCGCTGCCTTTCGGCGCTCTCAATCCGGGCGGAAGCAACACCGGGCTGATCGATCCGGCCGGCGACATCGATCTCTTCGCGGTGACGCTGGTCGTCGGCACGACCTACACGTTCGACCTGATCGGCCAGGCCGGCGGAACGCTCGACGACGTTTCTCTTGGCCTGCGCGACAGCGGCGGCGGCTATATCACCGGCACGTCGGGGTTCGATTCCAAGGCCGCGCATATCCTCTACACGGCGACAATCAGCGGCACGTTCTATCTCGAAGCGGGCGGCATCTTCAGCGAGACGGGCGGCTACACCGTCAGCGCGTCTGCCGGCATCGTCGACGACTACCATGACAGCTACGACAGCACGCTGGAGGCGGCTGGCGCCATCGCGCCGGGCGGCGGCAAGACCGGGCTGATCGAGACGCCCGGCGATATCGACGTGTTCCAGATCGCGCTCGTCGCGGGCACGACCTACAGTTTCGACCTTGCGGGACAGGCCGGAAGCGCCCTCCAGGACACGTCGCTGACGCTGCGCAACGACGCCGGCAACTACCTGTCGTCCACCTCCGGCTTCAACCCCGCGCCGGCGCACATCCTCTACACGGCGACCGTCAGCGGGGCGTTCTACCTCGGCGCAGAAGGCATTTTCCAGGAGACGGGCGCCTACACGCTGACGGCCTCCTCGGGTTTCATCGACGACTATCGCGACACCTACGACAATACGGTAGAGGCGCTGGGCGCCATCGCGCCCGGCGGCAGCAAGACCGGCCTGATCGAGACGCCCGGCGATGTCGACGTGTTCGCTGTCTCCCTCGTGGCCGGCACGACCTACAATATCGACATGGCCGGCAAGGCCGGCGGCGGGATCGCCGACACGAGCCTGACGGTCCGCGATGCCGCGGGCCAGTACCTCACCAGCGATTCCGGCTTCGGCGCGGATCCGGCGCATATTCTCTACACGCCGACCGCCAGCGCCACTTATTATCTGTCGGTCGAAGGGATCTTCAGCGAGACCGGCGGGTATACGCTAAGCGTCGGCGGAAGCTTCGTCGACGACTATCGCGACACCTACGGCGACACCAGCGAGGCGCTCGGCGCCGTTTCGCCCGGCGGCAGCGCGACGGGGACGATCGAAACCGCCGACGACACCGACATCTTCGCCGTCTCACTGATCGCGGGGCGGACCTACACGTTCGAGATGCTCGGCCAGGCCGGCGGGACCCTGGCCGACGTGTCGCTGTCGATCGCCAACGACAAGGGCCTGTATGGCAACAGCGCCTCGGGCTTCGACGGCAAGGCCGCGAGCTTCGCATACACTGCGGCGGCCACCGGGACCTTCTACCTCGCCGCCGACAGCGCCTTCAGCGAGACCGGCGCTTATAAGGTCAGCGTCTCGAGCGGCTACGTCGACGACTATCGCGATTCCTACAACGATCCGTCGGAACCGTTGGGAACCTTGGCCTTGGGCGGCAGCAAGACAGGCAACATCGAGATCGGCGGCGACAGGGATGTCTTCGCAATCACGCTTGCCGCCGGCCAGACCTACGATTTCGATCTCAAGGGCCAGGCCGGTGGCGGCGGGACGCTGGCCGACCCCTATTTGACCTTGAGCAACGCCACGGGCGGACAGGTCGCCAGCGGAGCCAGCCTTGGCGGCGCGGCCGACGATCGCATCACCTATACCGCGACGACCAGCGGGACCTACTACCTCGCCGCCGCCGGCAACACGCTGGCGGGCGACGGCTCCTATACGCTGAGCGCCGCCGCCGGCACGGCGACCGACGACTATCGCGACAGCATCGGCGACACGACCGCCCCTCTCGGCGCGCTGACGGTCAACGGCAGCAAAACGGGCTTCATCGAAACCGTGGGCGACAGCGACGTCTTCGCGATAAGCTTGACGGCGGGCCAGACCTACACCTTCGATCTCGCGGGCAGCGGCGGCTCTGCGCTCGCCGACCCCCAGCTCAAGCTGCTGAACGCGGGCGGCGCGCTGCTGTCCAGCAACAACGACTTCAACGGTCCCAACGCGCGCATCGTCTACACGGCCACGGCCAACGGCGCCTACTATCTCGACGCCGAGAGCGCCAATGGCGGCGTCGGAACCTATCTCGTCAGCGCCAGGACCGACTTCGACGACTACCGCGACTCGACGGGAGACACCACGGCGCCGCTCGGCAGCCTGTCGACCAGCGGCAGCCTTTCCGGCTCCATAGAGACCGCCGGCGACAAGGACTTCTTCGCCGTCACGCTGACGGCCGGCCAGAGCTACACGTTCGACCTCACGAAAACCGCCAGCGGCGGCTTGGCCGACAGCGAGTTGCGCCTCTACAAAAGCGGCGCGCTGCTCGTCACCAACAACGATTTCAACGGCCCCAATTCGCGCATCGTCTATACGGCGGATGCCACGGCGACCTACTATCTCGATGCGCACAGCGCGACGGCGGCCGGCGTCGGCGGCTATGTCATCAGTTCCAAGGTGAATGCCGACGATTTCCGGGACTCGATCACCGATACGACCGCGCCGCTCGGCACTCTCGCCGTCAACGGGTCGCTGTTCGGCTCGATCGAGAAGGCCGGCGACACCGACTTCTTCGCCGTGTCGCTTGTCGCGGGCAAGAGTTACACCTTCGATCTCGCGAGCAATTCGGCAGGCGGCGTCTCTCTCGCCAATACGGATCTGCGCCTGTTTAATGGCGCCGGCTCGAAGCTCGTCAACAACAACGACTTCAACGGCACGAACTCGCGCATCGTCTATACGGCCGCCAGCACCGGCACATACTATCTCGACGCCCACAGCATCAGCACGACCGGAACCGGCAACTACCAGATTTCGGCCAAACTGAACTTCGACGATTTCCGCGATTCGATCGCCGACGCCACCGCGCCTGCCGGGACCCTAGCCGTCAACGGCAGCGCGCTCGGCTCGATCGAGACGGCGGGCGATACCGATTTCTTTGCCGTGTCGCTGATGGCGGGCCAGAGCTACACATTCGATCTCGTCGGCATCAACTCGGGCGGCGCGGCGCTCGCCAATACGGACCTCCGCCTGTTCAGCGGCGCGGGCTCGAAGCTCGTCAACAACAACGACTTCAACGGCACGAACTCGCGCATCGTCTATACGGCCGCCAGCACCGGCGCCTATTATCTCGACGCCCACGGCATCACCACGACCGGAACCGGCAATTACCAGATTTCCGCGAAGCTCAACTTCGACGACGCGCGCGATACGATCACCGATGCGACCGCGCCTTTCGGTGCGATCGCCGTCAACGGCAGCAAGTTGGGCTCGGTCGAGACGGCGGGCGACAAGGACATCTTCGCGATCTCGCTGACCGCCGGCCAGAGCTATACCTTCGATCTGAGCGGCAATGCGTCCGGCGGCGCGGCGCTCGCCAACACGGACCTGCGCCTGCTCAATGCGTCGGGCGCGATCCTCTTTTCCAACAATGATTTCAACGGGGTCAATTCGCGCATCGTCTACACCGCGGCGAGCACGGGCACGTTCTACCTCGACGCGCACGGCATTATGACGACCGGAACCGGCAACTACCTGCTCTCGGCCAAACTTAATTTCGACGACGCGCGCGATGCCATCACCGACGCGACGGCGGCCTTGACGACGCTCATTGCAGGCGTTGGGCGGACAGGATCGATCGAGACCGGTGGCGACCACGATATTTTCGCCATCAGCCTGACCAGCGGCCAGACCTACACATTCGATCTCGTCGGCATCAAGTCGGGCGGCGCGGCGCTGGTCAACGCGGAACTGACGCTGATGACGAGCGGCGGCTCCGTCCTGTTCACCAATGACGATTTCAACGCCTTCAACGCACGCATCGTCTACACGGCGACCTCGACGGGCACATTCTATCTCGATGCGCACAGCCATGTGGCGACGGGCTCAGGGAATTTCCTGCTGACAGCGACCCCAGGCTTCGACGATTTTCGTGATACGATCACCGACAAATCGGCCGCGGCAGGCTCGCTCGCGGTCGGCGCGTCGCTCAACGGCGCGATCGAGACGGCCGGCGACAGCGACGTTTTCGCCATCAGCCTGCAGGCGGGCCACCATTACCAGATCGATCTCGACGGCGGCGCGGCGGCCGGCCAGTTGAAGAACGGCGATCTCGAACTGCTCAACAGCGGCGGCGCGCAACTGGCCTACAATGACGACGTCGATGCCGGTCTCGATGCGCGGATCGTCTTCGACGCCGCCTACACCGGCGTCCACTACATCAACGCCAGCGGCGTCGGCATGAACCAAGGCTTCTACGCTTTGTCGCTGAACGAGATTGCCTGACGCAGCGGACCCGGCGCGCATTGACTTCGACGGTGCGCGCCGCACTTACCAGGTTATCATGCTCCGTCATCCATCATCGATCGCGCCTGGCCCCGGCCAGGAGTCCGTATGGGACTATCCACGCCCGCCGCGACTGGAACCCGTTGCGGACCGCCTGCGGGCGAGCTTCGCCGGTGAGACGATCGCCGAGACGCTGAACGGCTACCGCGTGCTCGAGACCAGCCATCCGCCGGTCTATTATTTTCCGCTCCGCGATGTCCGCCAGGACTTGCTGGTCGGAGCGTCCGGCATCTCGATCTGCGAATATAAGGGCGCCGCGAGCTACGTTACGATCAAGGCCGATGGGCGGTCCTCGGAGCGCGCCGGCTGGTTTTACGCTGATCCGTCAGAACCGTTCCGGGCTATAGCCAGACACATCGCTTTCTACGCATCCCGCGTCGACGAGGCGTGGGTGGGCGACGAGCGGGTCGCGGCCCAGTCCGGCGACTTCTACGGCGGCTGGATCACGGCCAAGATCGTCGGCCCGTTCAAGGGCGCACCGGGAACGCTCGGCTGGTGACCCCCAGCGGCGCGCTGTCATCTTTTGCCGACAGCGGCCTTGCCGTCGTCGTGGGCGCAGCGGGCGGCATCGGCGCAGCTCTGGCGCGGGAACTCGAAGCCTCCGGCCGGTTCGTGGACGTAGCCAGGCTGCACAGGCGAAGCGATCCGCCTTTCGATATCGAGGACGAAGCGACGATCCGGCGCGCGGCCGACCATGTGGCGGCGCGGGGCGAAATCCGCCTGGTGATCGATGCGACCGGCTTCCTGCACGGGGATGGCGTTCAGCCGGAGAAGAGTTGGCGCGGCCTCGACCCGGTCCACATGGCGAAGGCCTTCGCGGTCAACGCGATCGGCCCGGCGCTGTTGATGAAGCATGTCCTGCCCCATCTGCCGCGCCGCGGAAAATCCGTGTTCGCCACCCTCTCGGCTCGCGTCGGCAGCATCGCCGACAATCGGCTCGGCGGCTGGTACAGCTATCGCGCCTCCAAGGCGGCGCTCAACCAGCTTGTCCGCACGGCGGCCGTCGAATTGAAGCGCAGCCGGCCCGAAGCGCTTTGCGTCGCGATCCATCCGGGAACCGTCGACACCGCCCTGTCGCAGCCCTTCGCGAAGGCGGGCCTCGCCGTTCAGACGCCAAGCGATGCGGCGCTTCAAATTCTGGCTTGCCTGGATCGGCTCGGACCCGATGGCAGCGGCGGCTTTTTCGACCATGCGGGCAACGCGGTCGCATGGTAGGCGACGTTCGCCACGCGCTTCAGGAACCTTTGGAGCGGCTCCGCTTTCTTGGTCATCGAAGAGGAGAAAATCGATGTCGTTGGATCTCGGAAAAATCGCAATCGCTCTTGGCGGCCTGCTCGCCTATCAGAACCGCGACAAGCTCGGAGACCTGCTGCGCGGCAACAGTGACCCCAATGCGCCGCAGAAAAGCGGCGGAGGCCTGCTGGACGGCGTACTCGGCGGAAGCGCTGGCGGTGGTCTGCAGGACATTCTGGACAGGTTCCGCGGCGCCGGGAGCGCAAAGGAGGTCGACTCCTGGGTGAGCAAGGAGCCGAACCAGCCGCTGCAGCCGCATCAGGTGGAATCGGCGATCGATGCGGAGACGCTCGACCAGCTCGCCCGTCAGACCGGCCTGTCGCGCCAGGAATTGATCGAGCGCATCACCCGCGATCTTCCCAAGGCGGTCGATTCGCTGACTCCCGACGGCAAGCTGCCGCAGACGCCGAAATCCGGACCCTGGGCCGATACGCTGCTTGACGACGCGCCGCGGAGCGCGTGACCACCTATTGCAGCGTGCGCGGCTGAGGTTGACGCACGCGGTCGTGCATCGGTTCGTCGAGGCCCGAACTTGCAGGCGGATGGTCGAGTCCTGTCGCCACGACCGACACCCGGAAACGGCCCTCCAGGCTTTTGTCGAAGATCGCGCCGACGATGATGTCGGCATCGATATATACCTCCTCGCGAATACGCGTCGCGGCTTCGTCGATCTCGAACAGCGTCATGTCGGCGCCGCCCGAGATCGAGATCAGTACGCCGCGCGCACCTTTCATCGACACCTCGTCCAACAGCGGGTTGGCGATCGCGGCTTCGGCGGCATCCATCGCGCGACGAGTGCCTGAAGCCTCGCCGGTGCCCATCATGGCCCGGCCCATGTCCTTCATCACCGATTTCACGTCGGCGAAATCGAGGTTGACGAGGCCTTCTTTCACGATCAGATCGGTGATGCAGCCAACGCCGGAATAAAGCACCCGGTCGGCGATGATGAAGGCGTCGGCGAAGGTCGTCTTGGCGTCGGCGATGCGGAACAGGTTCTGGTTCGGGATGACGATCACGGTATCGGCGCTTTCGCGCAGCCGCTCGATGCCGTCCTCGGCGGCCTGCATGCGCCGCTTTCCTTCGAAGGAAAACGGCTTGGTGACGACCGCGACGGTGAGGATGCCGGCATCGCGGGCGGCCTTTGCGATCAGAGGCGCGGCGCCCGTGCCCGTTCCGCCGCCCATGCCGGCGGTAACGAAGCACATATGCGTGCCCGCCAGATGGTCCATGATCTCGTCGATCGATTCTTCCGCCGCCGCGCGGCCGATTTCCGGCAGCGACCCCGCGCCCAGGCCTTCCGTCACATGCGCGCCAAGCTGGATCAGCCGCGTCGCCTTCGACATGGCGAGCGCCTGCGCATCGGTGTTGGCGGCGATGAACTCCGCGCCCTGCAGCTTCTCGGCGATCATGTTGTTGACGGCGTTGCCCCCGCCGCCGCCGACGCCGATCACAGTGATCTTGGGTCTCATCTCCGAGAATTCGGGCTTCTTCAAACCTTGCATGCCTAGCTCCTCAGCCATCGAATCGGGCATCCTACCATCTCCAAGCTTTTGGCAGGCTGGCGCCGATCATGTCATCAGAAACTTGCATTGTTTGCCGTCGCCGGGAAAGATCTTCGGCTACGCCAAGCACTATTCAAGGTATCGAGGGCAGGCCGCGCAAGCCCAGCGATCCGTCCTCGTTGGCGACGACGCCGAGCGTCCGATAGTCGTCGACCGCGGCGTGAGGCGTGGCCATCGGGCGCGGATGCGCGGCGCGGATCACCAGGACGGTTGCCCCCGATCGCTCACCCGCCTCTATGCCCGCCGGCGCATCCTCGAAGACGAGGCAATCGGCGGCAGGAAACCCGAGCCGCTTGGCGGCAAGCAGGAAGCAATCCGGCCGCGGCTTGCCCGCGCTGACATCCTCGGCCGTGATGAACGCCGAGGGCTGCGGCAGGCCCGCCGCCGCCAGCCGCCGTTGCGCGAGCGCCAACGAGGCGGAGGTGACGATCGCCCAGCGGTCGCCAGGCAGCGATTTCAGGAATGCCGCCGCGCCTGCGATCGGCATGATGCCGCCCACATCCGCGATCTCGGCCCTCAGGACCCAATCCGCCTCGGCCTCGGCATCGACGCCCGCGAGGTTCTGCCGCCGCACCGTGTCGATCGCGCGCGACCCGTGCATCGTCGGCAGGAATTTGGCGACGTCGAGCCCGTGACGGTTGGCCCAGATCGTCCAGACCCGTTCCGCCGCCTCGATCGAGGTGAGGATCGTTCCGTCCATGTCGAAGAGGAACGCGGAAAATCGACGTCCCTCGAAAAGCATGTCACCGGCCATGATCGACGGCCTTCCCCGCACGGCCGCGCGGCGCGGCCTGCCGCCTGATCAGATCGGCGATTTTTTCGGCAAGGCAATAGGTCGCCGAAGGCGTCGAGCGCGCCGTCGTCGTTGGACCAGGACATTCGGCCATGCCGCCGCTACAGGCGCCGCACCCAGGCAATGCGCGCCGCCAGATCCTCCGCGCCGAAGGCAAGCGATCCCATCACGACCGTCTCCGCGCCGGCCGCGCGCAGCAGCGGCGCCGTGCTGTCGCGTATGCCGCCATCGGCGGCCAGCACCAACCGGCGTCCGCTCTCGGCGATCAGCCGCCCCGCCTCCCGCAGGCGGTCGGTCGCAGTCGGATCGAGCCCCTGGCCCTTTACGCCGATCGCCGTGCCGAGCAGAGTGAGAAAATCGACGCGATCAAGGAACTGCCGCGCCTCGGGCACCGGCGTCTCGACGCGGAGCACGATTCCCGCCGCGAGGCCGTGCCCGATGATCCGCGCGAGCGCATCGTCCGCGATGGCGGCATTCTCCACATGGATGCTGATCAGATCCGCCCCCGCTTCCGCGAACTGGTCGACCTGATCGAGCAAGACGCCGTCGGCCACCATCAGATGGACATGGATCGGCAGTTCGCTCGCCTTGCGCATCCGCCCGACGAGATCGGGAAAGAACAGCAGCGCCGGGGCGAAATGCCCATCGGCCACATCGACATGAAGGATGTCGGCATAATCTTCGATGCGCTTCAATTCATCGGCCAGCCGGATGAGGTCGGCCGACCACATCGAAAACTCCGCGATGAGCCGGTCGCGCGGCAGGTTGGCGAGCCAGTTCGGTATGGGCATGCTCAAAACTCCCTGAAAAAGGCGCCGAACGCCGCGTGAAAATCGGAAACGTAGGCAGCCTTGTCGACGCCTTTCGGCGTGATCGTCTTCAGAATCGAACCTGGAAGCAGCCGTGCGAGATGCTCGGCGTGGGCGACGGGATGGATATGGTCCTGCTCGGTCGCGAGGATCAGCGTCGGCATCGACAGCCGTTCCAGCTCGGATTCCGAGAGTCCCGGCCCGTCCCTCGAAATCGCAGTCAGCAGGGCCGAAGTCACCTCGATCGGCCGCCGCTCGAAAAAGCCGAGCAACGAGGTGAGATTGTCCGGTGCCTCGCGGGCGAGAACGGCGTAGGTATCGCCTGCGACGAAGGCGCGTCGCGCTGCGCCGGGCGGCAGCTTCGCCAGCAGGGCGCCGACCTCGGCATTCGGCCGCAGGTTGCCGGGCGCGGATGATGCAACCCAGGCCGGGCGTGCCAGCACCAGGCCGCGCACCGCCGCCGGGTTCCGGACCGCAAGGCGGCTGGCGATCGCCGCGCCCATCGAGATGCCGCCGAGCACGACCGGCGGCAGGCCGAGATGAATGATCAACGCCGCGACATCGTTCGCGAAGGTCGCGATCGAAAGCGAGGTTCCCGCCTCGGATCCGCCATGGCCCCGGCATTCGAGCGTGATCATCCGGAACGCCGGATCGTCGGGAAAGGCTTCCGCCGTCTGCCGCGCGTCGCCGCACAGCCCATGCTGGAAAACGACGGGCAGGCCTTCGCCACCGGAATCGTAAGCCGCCAGCGTCAGCCCGCCACGGGCGAAATCCAGCCGTTTGAGCCGGTTGAAGTTCATCGCAAATAGCCGCTGAGGAAAGCCGCGACGCCCGGCGCTTCATCCGCCGCCAATCCGTGCGTGACGAGATCGCCGTCGAACCCGGCCGCCCGCAGTCGCCCCAGATAGTGACGGAAATCGAGGACGCCCTTGCCGGCCGTCGTGAAATCGCCCGACGGCGTGCGGTCTTTGGCATGCGCCATGACGATCCGGTCGCCAAGCAGATCGATCGCCTCGGCCACGAGGCGGCGCTGCTCCGCCAGCGCCGCGACCTCGAAAAGATTGGCAGGATCGAGCACGATCTTGAGCGTCGGACTTCCGATTTCATCGAGCAGACGGCGCGCGCTCGCGGCCGAATCGACGATGTTGGCGAGTTCCGGCTCGATACCAAGGCTCAGGCCGAACCTATCCGCGATAAGAACCGCCTTCTCCATTTCGCGACGCATGTCGCGCCAAGCGTCAGCGCCCTCATTGTCGGGATGGCCGCTCCATTGGTCGTCGGGGTCCCGCGTTCCGGTGCAAAGCGTGACCAGCGTCGTACCCATCGCGCCGCAGGCCGCGGCGACGACCCCCAGTTGGCGAAGCCCCTTCGCGCGCACGGCGGGATCGGGATGCGCCATGTTGTAGGTGCCTGAGACCGCGCAGATCGCGACGCCGTTGCTTGACGCGGCTCCCGCCACCGCCGACGTGATTGCCGGCGCGATCGCATCGGGCATCGAGGGCAGGCCCGAGCAGGCCATGTTGTATTGCGCCCTCTCGAAGCCGGCCGCCTTGACCTGGCGCAGCACGATCTCGGGATCGGCGCCCGGAAACGTCTTGGCGAAAATGCCGAGCCGCATCAAACCTCTCCCGACGCCTGGTCGAGCCGGACCGGCCGGCCGGTGCGCACCGATTCGGCGATCGCGGCCATTGCCCGGACCGAGGCGATGCCGTCGTCGATGTCCGCCCCCGTCATCGGCGCGCCGTCGAGGATCACGTCGGCGAAGCCTTCGAGCTGGCGGCGGTAGAAATGCCCGTCCGCCCCCAGCACGCGGCGCGACCCGCCCTCGGCTTCATGAAAGATGTCGACCTCGCTCGACCTGAAATACCAGGGGTTGAACGTCTTGCCGAGCGCCGACCCGTTCGCGCCGTAAATCTGGAAGCCCTCGTGCCAGTCCATGCGCACCGCGACCGTCAGGTCGAGATGGCCGAGCGCGCCGCTTGCGAATTCGACATCGACGAACCAGCAGCGCATGCCGCCGCGCCAGCTTTGGCGCGCGTCGACGGCGACCAGATCGCCCGCGAAATAGCGCGCCGTATCGACCAGGTGGCTGCCATGCGCGAGCATGAAATAGCGGTCGAGATCGGCCTTTGGGTCATCTGGCGGCTTGCGCGCGGACGCGCTGGTCACCATCAGCGGCTGGACGGCGTCGGTCATCGGATAGCGATGCGTCGAGTCGCAGTACCACGCCTTCAGAGCGACGAGTTCCCCCATTGCGCCGTCGATGAAGGCTTTTGTCGCCTGCAGCCCTGGGTCGAACCGCTTCATGTGGCCGACCTGAAGCACCTTGCCGCTGGCAGTCACGACCGCCTTCAGCTCCTCAACCGACTCGATGTCCGTCGCGATCGGCTTTTCGCATAGTACATGCTTGCCGGCCTCCAGCGCGCGGATCGCAGACTGCACGTGGAACGCGTCCGACGTGGCGATGATAACGGCCTCGAGGTCCGGATCGGCCAGCATCGCGTCGTAGTCGGCGAAGCTCTTTTGCGGCGCATGGGTCGCCGCCATGCGGGCGCGAAGATCGTCGGCGACGTCGCAGATCGCATGAAGGTCGGCGTTGCGCGCCTTGGCGCAGCTCTCGAAATGCGCCGCCTGCGCGATCGGCCCGCAGCCGAGCACGCCGACCCGTAGCCGGCGCTCCTGCTTCCTAGGCAAAGGCGCCTCCTTCGCAAGGTTTCGCATCGCCGGCGGCCATGCGGTATTTGCGCACGACATCGCCGACCATGGCCCGGACGATCCGTTTCGGCAACGTCTCCGGATCGCCGCCCGCATCGACCGAACGGCCGGTGAATTGCGCGACGAGTCCGGGCTCCGGCCTCGCCTCGGCGACGTTGGCATAGAGCCGCCGCAGAGCGGCCTGCACCGCCGGGCGCGGCCAGTAGTAACGCATACGGTCCGACAGGCCGTAGAGCATCTTAATCGCTTCGCGATCGTCCGACGCGACATAGGCCCGCCAGTCGCGTGGATTCCGCCACATCTCGGATGTCAGCGCGTCGAGGACGGACGACGACTCCGAAACGCCCATCGCCGCCTCGATATGCGCCATCGCCACGACCGCCTGACGGAACGCGAAGGTGAGCTCCGGCCCGACCTTGAGGATCGCGAAACGGCCGCACACCAGTTCGCCAAGCATGGTCCGCGACTGATAGTCGGTCGAATGGGCCTCGAAAACCAGGTTCGGAAACCGCATCGCCGATCGCGAAAGCGCCTCGGCTTTATCCGGCTGGAACGCGAAAACCTGATCGTTGCCGAAATCGACCCCTGGCTGCACGACGCCGGCGACGACGCGCCCGAATGCCGACTGCAGCCCTCTCGCCGCGAAAGCTTCGCGATGAAGCTCGAACGTCCGCGCGAAGGCGTCCGGGGTGGTGACGGCGAGCCCATCGAGCGCGGCGGTCTCGCCGCCGGGGATCGGGACTTCGGCGCCGATGACGTAGCAGATGTCGGCCCGGCCCGAGGTCTCGGCGACCGCGCACAGCTCGGCTGCACGCGCGGCCATCGTCTCTTCGGCGAGCGCGCCGTCGTCGGCGCACGCCATCGACGCGTCGAGATGGATTTTCGTGAAACCGGCGGCGACATAGGCCGCGACCATATCGCGCGCCTTGGCCATGGCCGTTTCCGCCGGCTCGCTCTTCCAGGGGCTGGGTCCGAGATGGTCGCCGCCGAGGATGATCCGCGCCGGGTCGACGCCTTCGCTCTGCGCGAGCCCCTCCACGAAACGCCGGAACGCGGCCGGGTCCATCCCGGTATAGCCGCCGAGATGGTTGACCTGATTGCACGTCGCCTCGATCAGGATCGGCGCATCGTCCTGGCCGTAGGTTGCCAAGACGGCGGCGAGCGTCTCGGGATGCGCCGTGCAGTAGGACGGGATGCCGCGATGCGCGCCGGAGCGATTGGCGCGGACGATGTCGCCGAGCACGCTCACGCGCGGCTCTCCAGGAACCGCTCGATCTCAGCCAGCGAACTGTTGCCCTCCATCGGGCCGACCTTGCCGACGGCGAGCGCGCCGGCGGCGTTGGCGCGTTCGAGCGCATCGCGGAACGGGAAAGCCCCGGAGGTCGTCAGCGCGACGAAAGTGGCGCAGAAGCAGTCGCCGGCCCCGGTCGGATCGACGACGTCGACATCGTGCGCATCGAACGCGGCGACGCGTCCCGCCGCGTCGCGGCCGATGCAGCCCTTGTCGCCGCGCTTCAGCACCACGAAGCGGGCGCCCTTGGCGACGAGCCGCCCCGCGAAGGCCTCGAAAGTCTCGCCCGCAAACAGCACGGCCGCATCCTCCACGCTCGGCATCACGAAGGTCGACATCGCCAGAAGCGCCCGGACGGTGTGCATATAGGCAGGATCGGCCAGCAACTCCTTGCGGATGTTCGGGTCGAAGGAGATCGCGACGCCGCGTCCATGCAGCGTGCGGCAGATGGCGAGCGCCGACGCGGCCATCGCCGAATCGCCGAGCGTGGAGCCGGAGATATGAAAGGCCGCAAGCCCGAAGCGAAGCAATGCCTCGATCGCAGTCGAGCCGCTCGGGAAATGCGATGCGGCGGAATGGGCGATGTTGAAGACGAAGTCGCGGCTGCCATCGTCGTTGTAGCTGACGAAGGCCGACCCGGTGGGCACGCCTGCCACGGTCCGGATCAGCGCATCGGAAATGCCGACATCCGCGAACCGGTCGCGCAACACCTGGCCGAAGGCGTCGTCGCCGACCGCGCCGGCGAAGATTGCGCGCGCCCCGACCCGCGCCGCCTGATCGATGAAGATGCCGGGTGCGCCCGAGGCGTAGGGCCCGACATAGGTCGAGGCCCGAGCATTGCCGCCATCCTTCTCGGTGCAGACGAACTCGACAAGCAGTTCCCCGAGGGACCCGATCCCTCCGGATGTTCTACCCTCGCCCAAAGCTGCTGCCATCTTTCGTTTCCGGCTGCGAGCGCGCGCCTCAACCGCCGACCATCAGCCTGACGACCTCGTCATGCGTCGTCTCGGAAATTTTCCGCTCGCCAGCCATCACGCCGCGGCGCATCACGATGATCCGGTCGGATACGGCGAAGATGTCCTGAAGGTTGTGCGAGATGAAGATCACGCCGCGCCCCTGCGCCTTGAGCTGGTGGATCAGCGAGATTACCTTGCGTTGTTCCGGCACGCCGAGCGCCGCCGTCGGCTCGTCCATGATCAGGATCTGCGCGTTCCAGTAGACGGCGCGGCCGATGGCGACCGCCTGGCGCTGGCCGCCGGAGAAATTGCTGACCGGCGCCTCCATGCGCGAGACGTGGAAATCGAGCAGCGCCATGGTCTCGCGCGCCGCCGCCGCCATCTTGCCGCGGTCGAGCACCGGCAGGAAGCCGAACGCCTTGCGCATCGGTTCGCGGCCGAGGAAGATGTTGGCCCCGATCGACAGATTGTCGGCCAGCGCGAGATCCTGGTAGATCGTCTCGATCCCCTTGGCGCGCGCCTCCTGCGGCGTCGAGAAGCTGACGGGCTCGCCCTTCAGCCGGATTTCGCCGGAGGTCGGCCGGAACACGCCCGAGATCGACTTGATCAACGTCGTCTTGCCGGCGCCGTTGTCGCCCGCGAGCGCCACGACCTCGCCGGGACGGACCGCCATCGAGAAGTCGCTCAGCGCGCGCACCGCGCCGAAATGTTTCGACAGGCTGCTCACCTCGAGCAGCGGCAGGACCAGATCATTCATCGACGCGGCCTCCGCTGAAGCGGCGTTGCGCCTGGTCGATCAGAACCGAGATGATGATCACGACGCCGACGCTGATGAACTGCCAGAATGGTTCGACGTTGACGAACACCAGCCCGTACTGGATCACGGCGATTACGAACGCGCCCGCGACCGTGCCGAGAATGGTGCCCGATCCGCCGAAAAGGCTCGCGCCGCCGATCACCACCGCCGCCACGCAATCGAGCAGCAGGGGCTCGCCGGCCTGCGCCGCGCCGGCGTTGAATCGCGCTGAATACAGCACGCCGGCGAGGCCCGCGCAGCCCGCCGACAGGATGTAGAGCCGCAGCAGATGCGACTTGATGTCGATGCCGGCGCGCCGCGCCGCCTGGATGTTGGCCCCGATGGCGTAATTATGCTGGCCGAACTTCGTCTGGCTGAGCACGTAGTGCATGACGAGCACGAACAGCGCCGTGATCAGCACGATGTACGGAATGCCGATGACGCGGCCGTTGCCGATCGTGGCGAAGAATGCGTTCTTGACCGGCACGGTCGTCCCGCCGGCGAGCAGGAACGCCACGCCGCGCGCCACGCCGAACATGCCGAGCGTGCCGATGAAGGGCGGAACGCGCAGCCGCGACACCAGGAGGCCGTTGATGATGCCGGGTATGCCGGCCACCAGCACGGCCACCAGCAGGCCGAGCAGCACCGCCAGCGGCAGGCCGAGCGGTCCGGTCGCGGCGTTGATGACGTGCGCCGCGACGACCGCCGCGAGCCCCATGATGAAGCCGAGCGACAGGTCGATGCCGCCCGAAATGATGACGAAGGTCTGGCCGATGGCCAGCAGCAGCGGCGCGACCGCGAAGATCGCGATCGACTGCAGGTTGAACGGGTTGAGGATGAAGGTGCCGCCGAAATCCAGCCGCGCCCACGCCTCGAAGGCGACGATCAGCGCGGCGAGGAACAGCCACGCGCGCAGGTCGGCGATGCGCTGGACGAAGGTCTTGGCGAGATCGGCATGGTCGGCTTGGGGCTTGAGGGTCCCGTCCGGGGTCGGGGGCGATGTCTCGGGTGCTGTCATGGCTCACCTGCTGGCATCGGCCCGGAAAGCCGGCACACGAGGATTCTGTCCGCGGATGTGGCGGCCCCCGGCGAACCGGGGGCCGATACCGTCAATCCGAGTAGACGTATTTCGCGACGTTCGGGTCGGCGACGTTCGCCTTGTCGATGATCGTGAAGCCGGTTCCGATCGCGACCGGGATCGACTGGCCGGTCAGGTGCGCGAAGGCCGAGACGACGCCGTAATAGCCGATTTCCGCCGGATGCTGGGCGATCGCCACGTCGACGAGGCCGGTGTTGATGTTGTCGACGATGGAAGTCGGCGCGTCGAAGGCGACGACCTTGATCTCGCCGCTCTTGCCGGCCTGGCTGACGCCGTTGGCGGCGCCGAGCGCGGAGAAGAGGTTGGCCCCGAACACGCCCTTGAGGTCGCCGTTGCGGGCGAACACCGCCTGCAGCTGGCTCGCCGCCTTGTTGGCGTCGTTCTCGTTGAACTGGGTTTCGAGCACCTCGATCTTCGGGAACTCGTCCTTCATCGCGGCCTTGAAGCCCTCTTCGCGCTGGTCGGTGGTCGAAATGCCCGGCTTGACGTTGGACACATAGACCTTGCCGCCGGCGTCGCCGATCGCGGCCGCGAGCGCGCGCGCCGCCATCTTGCCGCCGAGGACGTTGTCGGAGGCGATGTAGGAAAGCGGGAAATCGGCATCGCCGGCGCCGGTCTGGTATTTGCCCGTTCCGATGAACGTGTCGACGGTGATGACCGGGATGCCGGCGTCATGCGCCTTGCGGAGCGGCTCGACCAACTGCGTTACGTCGGTCGGCGCGATCAGGATCGCCGATGGCGCGCGCGCGATCATGGCGTCGAGCACCGGAACCTGCGTCACGGGGTTGAAGTCCGGCGCGCCCTGGAACACGAGTTCGACGCCGAGCGCATCGGCCGCCGCCTGCGCGCCCTTGCGCATCGTGATGTAGAAGGCATCGGTCGTCAGGCCCGGAATGAGCGCGATGGTGAACTTCTTGTCTTGCGAAAATGCCGGCCCGGTCGTCAGTCCGGCGGCGGTCGCCAGGCCGATCAAAGCCGTGGCCTTCAGAATAGAACGGCGCTCCATGGTTTCCTCCCTGATGAGCTGTTCGAAATCGCGTGTCGAGCCCTGTCGTTTCCTCGCTCAATGCAGTCATGTTTGGCGTCTTGAATAGGCCGCCGTCAAGTGCAATTTTTTGCTGAAAGCAATTTCATGGCTGCCCGCGCAGCTGGGCGAGGGTATCGGGATCGTTGAGAATAGCCTCTGCCGTACGTGCGTCCGTGACCAGCGCGGAAATCAGACCCGCGCGCGCCGCGCCGATGATCGACGCCGCTTTGTCCTCGCCCACCGCGACTGCGATCACCAGCGGGATGCGGCGCAGTTGCGCGGGCGACATGGCGATCAGCCGCGCTTCGCCTTCCCAATCGATGAGCCGCCCTTCGACGTCGAAATAGTGCCGGATGACATCGCCCGCCGCGCCGACCAGGGCCTGCTCGCTATGCGTCGCGGCGCTTGCCTCCGGCACGTTCACGGCGTGCGGCAGGCCGACCCCGACGATGGCCGCGTCGACCCGGTCCCAAAGCGCCACGCTGTCGGCGATGGCTGGGTCCGCCAGAAACGCTCCGCGCGACGCGGCCGACGGCAAATAGGGCGCATGGATGAAATGCGGCGCTCCGCCTGTCTGCTCCGCTGCGGCGCGAACGAATTCGTTGACCTGGAAATGCGGCGCGTGCTGCTGCATGCCGCCGGTCGCGGGCACCACGGTGGCGCCGGGAATCGGCGGCAGTCCGGCCCCGACCACGGCGCGCACCGCGCGGCCCCAGCCGATGGCCAGCACCGGGCTGACAAGCGCCGCCTCCTTCAACATCGCTCCCAGCGGCGCCGCCAGCGCCCCCAGCGCATTTGCCCCCGACGCTTCGACGACAGCCGCCCGGCGTAACCGCAGCCTATCCATGAGACCTGCCTGCAGATCGCCTGGCGCTTGCAGATCGCGCACCTCGATGCGGACGATGCCCTCGGCGCGGGCGCGCCGCAGCAAGCGCGAGACGGTGGCGGTCGAGACGCCGAGCCGTTTGGCGATTTCCACCTGGCTGAGATCGGCCTCATAGTGAAGCTTCGCCACGGTGTGTAGCGTCACGCGGGACGTCGCCTGATCCAATCCTGACGACAGCTTGCAATTCCTTTCAGAAATATGTTACATAATATGTGAAAGAAAAAAGCTACGCAAGACTTCGCTTTCCGCCAGGATGCTTGCGACTCGAAGGCATGCGTCAACAGGAACGGAACACCATCATGGCGCGAATGACCACCGCCGAATTGCGCGGCTATCACCAGATTTGCGGGGCCGACGGCGCGATGATGGTGATCGCCTGCGATCAGCGCGGCAGCATGCGCAGCCTGATGCATGCCGATCCGGCGGAGCAGGCCAAGATAACCGACGCGATGCTGGGCGACACCAAGGCCGACATCACGCGATATCTGGCGAGCAAGGCCTCCTGCGTGCTCGTCGACCCGATCTGCGCCG
This sequence comes from uncultured Rhizobiaceae bacterium, assembly GCA_964244725.1. Classification (GTDB taxonomy): domain Bacteria; phylum Pseudomonadota; class Alphaproteobacteria; order Rhizobiales; family Rhizobiaceae; genus Kumtagia. Next base: position 17,004 of record CAXTJQ010000015.1, on the reverse strand, counting down.
TGCCCAGCCTGGTCGACAAGGGTCTGATCGGCCGCGACACCGCGCTGCTGATCGGCCTCGACGCCTCGGGATGGAATACCTCGCCGGAAGGCTACAGGCTTTCGAAGCTTGTCGATGGCGTCACCGCGCGGCGCGTGCGCGAACTCGGCGGCACGGGCGGCAAGATCATGGTCTATCTGCGGTCCGACGTGCCGGCCGCCAATGCGCACAACATTGCGATCCTGAACAGGGTCGTGACCGATTTCGCCCGGGAAGACTTGCTTCTGGTCGTCGAATTCCTGACCTACGCGCTTCTGGACGAGAGCAAGGAAGGCTATGCCGCAAAAATCCCCGACCTGATCCAAGGCGGCGCGAAGATTTGTCTGGAGTGCGGCGCGAAGGTTCTCAAGCTGCCCTATCCAGGCTCGGCAAAGTCGTGCGCGGCCGTGACCGTCCTGGCGGGCGATGTTCCATGGGCGGTTCTCTCGGCTGGCGTCGACCACGAGACCTTCCTCGGCCAGGTCGACATCGCCATGCGCGGCGGCGCGTCGGGGGTGATCGCGGGTCGCTCGCTGTGGAAGGATTGCGTCTCGCTCGACCGGATCGTGACGCGGCAGCGGCTTGAGGCGATCGCCGTGCCGCGCCTGCGCGAACTGCAGGCGGTGGTCGCCCGAAACCGGCCCCCGGCCGTCAAGGTCGCCTGACCGACGTTCGGCCATGACGAGGACCGCGGTCGGCGTCGACATCGGCGGCACGCGATTGCGCGTCGCCATCATTGCGCAGGACGGGACGATTCTCGGCCGCGCCAAGGCCGCGAGTTCGCCCGACCCGGAAACCGTCGTCTCCCGCATCGAGGCCTTGATCGCCGGTCTTGACATCACGAGCGCCACCGCGATCGGCCTCGGCGTCCCCGGACGGGTCGATTTTGCCGCGCGCCGCATGGTATCGGGCGGTTTCGTCGACCTGTCGGGCCTGCCGGTCGCCGAAAGACTCGAACAGCGTTTCGGGCTTCCGGTCGTCATGGACAATGACTGCACCATGGCCTTGATCGCCGAGGCGGCGATCGGCGCCGCGCGGGGCCTGCGCAACGTCCTGATGCTGACGATCGGCACCGGCATCGGCGGCGCCATCCTCGAGAATGGACGCATCCCGCGCGGGCGCGGCGCGGCGGGCCAACTCGGCCATATCGCGATCGACCCGAACGGACGCGCTTGCGTCTGCGGCAAGCGCGGCTGCGTCGAGACGGTCAGTTCAGGCACCGCGCTCGGCCGCCACGTCGCGGAAGCCGGACTGTCGGCCGGCGCGACGGCCGCCGACCTGCTGGCCAGGCGGGACGCCGGAGACGCCAAGGCCGCGGCGGTCCTCATGGCCTGGGCGACCCCGCTGCGGATGGCGATCGAGAGCCTCGTGACGGTGGCCGATCCCGATCTCGTGGTGCTCGGCGGCGGCTTGGGGGTCGACGCCCTGCGCGCGTTGTCGGCGGTCCCGGCGGCAAGATCCTGGTTTGGGTGCCCGATCGTCGCCGCCAGCCTCGGCGACGATGCCGGCGTGATCGGAGCGGGCCTTGCGGCGCTCCGCATGGCCAAACCCGGCGGCAAGCGCCTCGTCCTGGTCAACGGCGTGCCCGCGAGCGGCAAAAGCCGCGTCGCCCACGCGCTGGCGCTGGCGACCGGCTGGCCGGTGCTTTCTCTCGACACGGTCAAGAACCCGTTCCTCGAGGAAATCGACGGCGTCGACCGGCCGTTCAACCGCAAGCTCGGGCGGGCGAGCCTGAAGGCGATGATCGCCATCGCCGACGACGCGCCGCCGGGATCGACCCTCATCCTCGACGCCTGGTTCGGCTTCCAGCCGCGCGAATGGATCGATCGGCTGATATCGGCGCTCGACCTCGATGCGACGGCGGAAATCTGGTGCGTGGCGCCGCCGGAGACGATCGGCGTCCGCTATGCCAACCGCACGCGCGATCGCCCGGCCGGCCATCCCGGCAAGGACTATGTGCCGGAACTGATCGAACTCGCCGCGCGCGCCGAGCCTTTGCGGCTGGGGCCTATCCTGGAGGTCGACACGACGACCGCGGCCGATGCCGGCGCGATCGTCGCCTGGTTGAACAGGACCTTCGCCTAGCGCGCGCTCATCAGCGAGACGGCGCCGTTCCCGCTCAAGCCCCGCGTGATGCTGCCGTCCGGCGGCAACAGGGGGATCAGGCAGGCCTGCAGGGCGTGATAAAGGTCGGGCTTGCCGACGAAGACGCGGCTGACCGGCCACAGGTCCGGTCCGAGCTCCGCATGCCAGCCGCCGCGCTCGTGATCGATGAAGCGATCATGCACGAACCCCCAGATGCGGCGGTACCACGTCTCGAACATCGCATCCGGATCGACCGAGCCGAGCACGGCGGCGGCGCCGATCCCCTCGGCGCAGGGCCACCAGAAGCGGTCCGTCTGCGCCGGGCGGTTGTCCCAGTCGAGCGTGTAGTAGAAGCCGCCCGTTTCGGCCGCCCAGCCGGTCTCGACCGTCGTTGCGAAAAGCCGCTTCGCCGCCTCGATCGCCCAGCTTCTGCTGCGGCCGCCGAGTTCCCAGAGCTGCACCAGCAGACGGCTCCATTCCAGCGCGTGTCCGGGCGTCGTGCCCCCGGGCCGGAACATCGGATCGCCGACATAGTGGCGATCCACCTGCCAGGAGCTGTCGAAATGCTCGGCGACACGCCATCCTTGCTCACGCGCATGCCGGTCGATGATCAGCGACGCGATGCTGTCCGCCATCGCGAGATAGCCTCCCTCGCCCGTCGCCTCGAACGCCGCCATGGTCGATTCTGTAAGATGCATGTTCGAGTTCTGGCCGCGATAGTCGCTCAGCGCCTGCCAGTCGGCGGCGTATTCCTCGCGCGTCGCGCCAATCGCCTTGTCCCAAAAGCGCGCGTGCAGGACCTCGGTGATATCGCTCAGCAGGCGATCCGCATCCGGATGACCGACCACCTTGGCCGAAGCGGCCGCGAGCAACACGAAAGCATGGCCATAAGCCTGCTTGGTCGCGTTGGTCGGCCCCTCGTCGTCCACGCCCCAGAAATACCCGCCGTTGCTGGCGTCGCGATGCCGCGACCAGAGCCACGCCATCCCGTGATCGACCAGCCGGTCGGCGCCCGGAATCCCGAGCATGTGGGCGATGGCGTAGCAATGAACGGTGCGCGACGTGTCGTGGAGTTGACGCTCGACGCCGCTGTGGCCGGCCTTCGGCGGCAGGGGCCGGCCGGTTTCCTCGAGTGGAAAGAAGCCGCCGGCCGGGTTGACCGAATGGCGGCCGAAGAACGCCAGCAGCGCCTCCGCCTGCGCCAGGAGCCATCGCCGATGCGCGGTGCGTTCGACGAAGCGGGGGCCGCCCGAACCGATCCAGCCCAAGCCCGAAGGATTTTTGTCCATTGCAAACGACCTCCTGAGATCTTTGTCATCCTGTCGCCAGCGCGGCCGAAAGAAAAGGTCAAAATACCCACCCTATTGGCGCCGACCCAAGCCGTCAGGCTCAAGCGTGGCGCAGGGCATGTCTGATGATGAAAACTGATTTTTCGGATCGCTTTTCCAGGATACGAGTTATGCGACCGCGGCGAGCCGATCGTCGGGCTGTTTGGCTCGCGGCCGACTATCGGTCTGCTGTTGCAAATCGGGAGGAATCACGACATGGCCGACGACAAATCAAAGGTCAAAGAAGACCGGAAGCTGGCCGCTTCAGAGGAGACCTACGAAGTGGCCGCTTTTGCTAAAAAGCACGGCCTGCCGCCGAGTGAAGCCGCGACCATCATCAAGCGTTTCGGCCCGTCGCGCCGCAAGCTCGACGCGCATATGGCGTCGCGCAACGCGTGACACGAACAGTTCCCCCATCGGGATGAAAGAGCCGCCGCCGATTTGGCGGAAGCTCTTGTCGGCGGCGTCGGACGAAGCTTAAGGCCCACCCGCGCCACCGACCGCGCCATAGACCTGCCCGGTTGCATAGCTGTCTTCCTGCGATGCGAGCAGGACATAGATCGATGCGAGTTCGCCCGGCTGTCCGGGGCGACCCATGGGTGAATCCAGACCGAAGAGCGGCAATTTCTCCGGAAACTGCCCGCCGCTCGGCTGCAGAGGCGTCCAGATCGGTCCGGGGGCGACGGCGTTGACCCGGATTCCCTTGGGGGCGAGTTGCTTGGCCATACTTTTGGTGAAGTTGACCTGCGCGGCCTTCGTCATAGCATAGTCGGCGAGTTCCGCTGACGGATCGTAGCCCTGGACGGAAGCGGTGGTGATGATAGCCGACCCCGGTCCCATATGCTTCAGAGCCGCCTTGGTGATCCAGAACATGGCATAGAGATTGGTCTTCATCGTCCAATCGAAGAGCGCGGTGTCGATTTCCTCGAGACTGAGATGCGGCTTCTGGCGCGCCGCGTTGTTGACAAGAATATCGAGCCCGCCCAGCCCCTGGACGGCATCGTCGACGAGTTTCTGGCAGAACGTCTCTTCGCGGATGTCGCCTGGAAGCGGCAGCGCCTTGCGCCCCGCGGCCTCGATCAACTGAACCACTTCGCGCGCGTCCGGCTCCTCGTCCGGGAGATAGCCGAAGGCTACGTCCGCGCCCTCGCGGGCATAGGCGATGGCGGCGGCGCGACCCATCCCGGAATCGCCCCCGGTGATGAGGGCCTTGCGGCCTGCGAGCCGGCCCGACCCTCTGTAGCTCGTCTCGCCATGGTCGGGGCGCGGGTCCATCTGGCCTGCGAGGCCCGGCCATTGCTGCTCCTGCGGCCTGAAAGGCGGCCTTGGGAACTGGGTCACCGGATTCTGCTTCAAGGGCGGCGCATCCGGTTGGCCATTCGCCTGCGCGGCCTGAGCCGCCGCGGGAGCCGCGAAGGCCGCCACCAGACCCGTCGCCAGGCCGCCGACGACGCCCCGGCGCGACGCCATCATTGCGGTTCTCGTCTTGTCATCCGTGTTCAACGTGCTTCTCCGTTCCGTGCCGCAACTATGTCTGGCCGCGATCTGTCGCGACCAACCCGTGAGACGGCGATTTGTTCGGCAAGCAGCGCGGGGCTGACGGACGAAGCTCGGCCTCAGGCGGCCTCGGCGCGATGGATCAGACCCATGATGCGTTCGCTCATGCCGGCATAGGACCCGTCGTTAGGCAACTCGCCCTGCAAACGGTAGTCGTTCATCACCAGGACGCGGTCGGCGAGCAAGATCATTTCCGGCATGTCGCTGGTGATGAGCAGGATGGCCGTGCCGCCATCGGCCAGATCGCGCAGCAGTTCATGGAGATAGGCCTTGGTCTTGATATCGATGCCGACCGACGGCTCGTCGACGATGAGCACCGAGACGCCGGCCGCCAGCCATTTAGCGACGCTGATCTTCTGCTGGTTGCCGCCTGACAGATTGCCGACCGTCTGCGCGAGGTTCGGCGTCTTGACCTCGAGCTTCTCGATGAAGGGTTCGACCTCCCGGCGCACCTTTCGGTCGGTCAGGAAACCCAGCAGCCGCGACAGCGGACGCCACACCGCTATCCCCGCATTGCCGAGCACCGAATGCATCAAGACCAGTCCTTCGCCCTTGCGGTCCTCGCTGACATAGCCGATCCGGTGCATGTGAATCGCGTCGGCGACCGACGCGATGCGAACCGGCTTTCCGGCGATTTCCACGGTCCCGCCGGTCACCGGGAATTGACCGAGAATGCATTTGGCGAGCTCGGTGCGCCCCGCCCCGACCAGGCCGTACAGGCCGACGATCTCGCCCTTGCGAACGCGCAGGTCGATGCCGCGGTGGCCGAGCGAGGTCGATACGTCCTTCAACACGAGCGCGGGCGCGGCCTCTCTCGTGTCCCTAGCCCGCCAGCCGCCTTGCCCTTCCGCGCGGCCGATCATCATGCGCACGATGTCCTGGCGGCTGAGGCCCTCCATCGGACGGCTGACGCAGGCATTGGCGCCGTCGCGCAGCACCGTCACGCTGTCGCAGAGTTCCTGCACCTCCTCCAGCTTGTGGCTGACGAACAGCAGGCTCGCGCCGTTGTCGCGCAGCTTGCGCAGGAACGCGAACAGCAGGTCCGTCTCGCTCGAGGTCAGCGACGCGGTCGGCTCGTCCAGCAGCAGGACCTGCGAGCGCAGCGCCAGCGCCTTGGCGATCTCGACGAGTTGCATCTTGGCGACGCTCAGTCGCGAAACCGGCGTGGCCGGATCGATGTCGAGCCCGAGCGCTTCCAGCCAGCGCGCCGCGCGCGCGTTGAGATCGGCGTAGTCGACCGGCTTGAGCAGGCTTGCGCCGAGCAGTTCGAGATGGATGTTCTCGGCCACCGAGAAGCGCGGGATGAGGTTGCGCTCCTGGTGGACGACGCCGATCCGGTGGGCGATCGCCTCGCGCGGCGACGCGAACTGCACCGGCTTGCCATCCAGCAACAGGCCGCCAGCGTCGGGCCGATGAACGCCGGTGATGATTTTGATGAGCGTCGACTTGCCCGCGCCGTTCTCGCCGAGGAGCGCGTGAATCGAGGTGTCGCGCAGCGTCATCGATACGCCGCGCAGCGCCTTGACGCCCGGAAACGACTTTTCGATGCCCCGCGCCTCGAAAGCGATGTCGCCCGCCATGCTCAGATCCTCTTGAGGCTGCGCGCCATCCGCACCTCGCGCAGCCGGTTGGCCCCGACGGCGGCCAGGATCATCGCGCCGAGCACCACCTGGACCAGGAACGGATCGATGTCGAACAGCACCAGCGCCTGGGTGATGATCGCGACGATGACCACGCCGATCAGCGTCGCGGGCACGCTGACATGCCCGCCGGCCAGCGCGGCGCCGCCGATCACGGGCGCCGCGAACGACAGGATGAGCCAATCGTCGCCGATGGTCGGCTGGCCGATCTGCAGCCGGCAGACCAAGAGCAGGCCGGCTAGAGCCGCGAGAAAGCCGGAGATGGCATGGGCGGTGATCACCGTGTCCGACACCGAGATGCCCGAAAGCTCGGCCGCGTGCTGGTTGCCGCCGACCGCCAGGATGAAGCGCCCGATGGGCAGCCGGTTCAACATGAACCAGAGGGCGACGGCGACGGCGAGGGTCGGGACCAGCAGCCATGGGATCAGGCCGAACGACGACGCCTGCCCGAAAGCCTTGACGCTGTCGGCAATGCCGTAGAACGGCTGCGCCCGCGTGATCCCGAGGTTGATCCCCTTGTACACCGAGAGTGTCGCCAGCGTGATGACGAAGGCCGATATGCCGGTCCTGGCGATCAGCAGGCCGTTGATGACGCCGCAGACGACGCCGAGCAACAATGCGGCCGCGGCCGCGGCCGGCGCCGGGACGCCCCAAACTTCCATCATGCCGGCGAAGGCGATCGCGCAAAGACCGCCGATCGCGCCGACCGAAAGGTTCATCTGGCCGATGGCGATGATGACCATCTGCGAGAACGCGATCAGCCCGTTGATGGCGATCGCCAGCATCAGCACCTGCAGGTTGAGCGGCGACAGGAACGGGGGGCTGAAGCCGCCGACGATCGCGATCGCGACAAGGGTCACCAGCAGCGGGCCGAACCAGTCGCTGCGCAACGCGTTGCCGAAGACGCCGCTCATGCGATGTTCCTTCGCGCCAGGTAGCTGCGGCGCATCTTGTCCATCAGCACGGCCGCCAGAAGCAGCAGGCCGAGAAAGCTCTGGATCCAGAAATCGCCGAGCTGCAGCAACAAGAGGCCGCTGGTCAGCATCGTCACCAGGAATGCGCCGAGGCACGTTCCGAGCACCGAGGCCTTGCCTCCGGTCAGCAGCGTTCCGCCCAGCACCGGTCCGAGAAACGCGATCAGCAGCCAGTCCTGTCCGAGCTGTCCGGCCATCGACGGGATCGCAGCGCCGTTGCGCGCTACCAGCATCAGGGCTGCTGCGGCGGCCAGCGCGCCCGACAGCATGTGGCAGTAGATGATGATGCGCCCGACCTTGATGCCGGACATCTCGGCCGCTTCCGGCTTGGCGCCGGCGGCCAGCATTTCGCGGCCGACGGCCGTCCAGCTGTAGAGATAGGCGAGCAGCAGCGCGGCAATCAGCGTGACCGCCAGCAAAGGGGAAAAGACGCCAAGCATCTTCATGCGCCCGAAACCCGCGAAGACCGGCGGCAGGCCCCGAAAGGATTCGCCCCGCGTCAGGAAGATCATCGCGCCGAAGAAGATGCTCATCGTCGCCAGCGTGATGATGAAGCTGTGCAGGCCGCTGCGCACCGCGCTCCATCCGTTGACGAAACCGAGCGCCGCGCCGAGCGCCAGCGCGCCGACGACGGCGACTGGCCACGGCAACCCGGCGATTTCGATCAGATAGCCGCAGATCATCGCGCCGCAGACGCCGATCGCGCCGACCGAAAGGTTGAGGCCGCCGGTGACGATCACGACCATCATCGCCAGGCCGATCATGATGTTGACGGCGGCGATACGGCCAAGGCTGAAGAGGTTGAAGGGCGAGAGAAAGCCGTTCGTCGCCAGGCCGAAGGCGAGCCCGAAGACCACGATCAGCCCGATCAGCCCGAACTCGTTGCTGAGCCAGAACCGGGTTGCGGGCGTATCACGGCGGCGACGCTCGGCCGCCTCGCCGCCCAACCCCGTCGCGGGCAGATCCGAATTCGCCATGCCTCAGCCCGTCTTCATGCCGGAGGGGACACCGCCGATGCCGCTCCGACGCTCGCTCGGCGGTCCCGGATGTGTATGGCGCGAACCGCCGCGGGGCCGTGGCGTGGCGGCGGTTCGCGTTTGCTTGCGATCAGTTGCAGGTGAGATAGGTGGCCTGGAACGTGTCGAAGAGCTTCTTGGTCGTGTCGCGCATCGCATCGACATAGGTGTCAACCTTGTCGGCCGCGACGTAGACCGTGCCCGAGTCGATGAACTTCGAGGTCAGGGCATTCGCCTTGAACGGCGCATCGGCCTTGACGGTGCAGCCCGAGCGCAGCTTGTCGACCACGAACGTGCCGATGTAGCCCTGGCCATAGGGGTTCTGCAGCATGGTGCCGTTGACGAAGCCGTCCTTGATCGCCTTGAGGACGACCTCGTCATGATCGATGCCGACCATCTTGATCCGCTTGTCGCCGATCTTGCGCAGCGCGTTGGCTGACACGACGGCCGGAACCCAGGCGGTCGTGACGATGCCGTCGACATCGTTGGCGTGGGCTGCGAGATAGGCGTTGATCTTCTCTTCGGCCGGCTCCGGCGCGTCGATGTCGGCGATGACCTGGACCACCGTCGCGCCCTCCTCCTTGGCGGCCTTCTCGACGGCGTCGATGCGGAGCTGCGTGTTGGGGTCGACGAGGAAGCCGGTGAAGTGCGCGATGCGCTTCTGGCCGGTCAGCGTCTTCAGCAATTCCTTGGTGCCGATATAGGCGGATTCGCCGGTGTCGGTTCCAAGGCAGAATGTCGCGTCGGACGGGTCCTTGAAACATCCCGCGCCGGCAACCACGGGCGCGCCGTTCGAGACCAGTTCATCCACGGTGCTGACGGACCCGACGGGATCGCCGGGGAAGATCAGGAAGCCGTTGTAGCCTTGGGTCAACAAGCTTTCGAGCAATTGGTTCTGCTGGCTCAATTCCCACTTCTGCGGCACCTTGTAATCGGCGCCGGCCAAGCCGAACTCTTTTGCGGCGTCCTTGCCGGCCTGTTCCCAGGCTGCGAAATAGGGGTGCGGACCACCCGGGACCAAGGCGATCTTGGTATCGCTGGCCGCCATGGCCGAGCCGATGCCCGACACCGAAATCAATCCGATCGCCAAAGCGCGACGCAGAAAATGCGACATTGAAAGTTCCTCCCGGTTGCGCGCCGGCCCGGTTCTCGACCTCCGTGTTCCTGGCGAGAGGGCGGCGCAATTCGCTTGCATTGAGCGCTAAAGTCCTAGTACAGTTGTATACAAGCCGCAAATGAAATTATGGGTGACGCTGGTTTTTGCATTTGGGTCTATTGAGATTCAAGTCAGGGCGAGCCGAGAATGGTGGGTTTCGAGAACCGGAGCAGAGCGCCCGAAGCGCGGAAAGTCGCCATTCGCAGGCCGCCATCGCTTGGAAATCAACACGACCTAGTCCGGAAGGCGAACGAAATCGGCTATGCTCGATCCGCGTAACAAGGACGCGAAAATGGCGCCGAATGGCCTGGCCGACCTGGACCTGGTGCTCGATCGCCGTATCCCGGCCGGCGAGCAGGTCTACGCGACGCTGCGCGAGGCCATCGTCTGCGCCAGGCTCATGCCGGGCGAGTTGATCAGCGAGAACGCGGTCTGCCGGCAATTCAACGTGTCGAGAACGCCGGTGCGGGCCGCGATCCAGCGGCTGGTCGAGGATGGGCTCGTCACCGTCTTCCCGCAATTCGGAAGCTTCGTTTCCGAGATCGACATCGAGACCATCCGCGACAGCCACTTCGTGCGGCGCTCGCTGGAGGTTTGCCTTTTGCGGGAGGTATCCGCCGTCTGGCTGCCTGGAATGAGCGGGAAGCTGCGCGAACTCGTCTCCGCGCAGAAGGGCGATATCGCGGTCGGCGACGTCGACGGCTTCTTCAGGGACGACGAGGAATTCCATCGCCTATTCAGCGTTTTCGTCAACCGGCCGGGCGTCTGGGAAACCATCTACGAGGCGAAGGCGAAGCTGACCCGGTTCCACCGTTTTGCCGGGAGCCCGACGCGCTTCGAGGCGGTGGTGGAGGAACATCTGGCGATCCTCGACGCGCTGGATGCCGGCGATGTTGCGGGCGCCGAGGCGGCCATGATTACCCACCTCGACAAGATTTTCGTGCTTTTCGATGCGCACGCGCTCGGGCCGGCGATCAAGAACGCGCCGCGCGCCATCGGCAAATCATGACCCCGCGTCTTTCGAATTCGAGCCTGGCATCGGCCCCCGCGGGCGTTCGCCTTCCGTCATACGACCGGACGGCCATCACGCCCGGCATCGTCCATCTTGGGGTGGGCAATTTCCACCGCGCCCATCAGGCCGTCTATACCGACGATTGCCTCGCGGCCGGCCAGCGCGACTGGGGCATCGTCGCGGCTTCGCTGCGCAGCCCCGACACGCGCGACGCGCTCGAACCTCAGGACGGCCTCTACACGCTGGTGACGCGCGAAAACGAGCACAAGTCGCTGCGCATCGTCGGCTCGATCGGCAAGCTTCTAGTGGCGCCGCAAGATCCGGGCGGCCTGCTTGGTGCGCTTGCGGACCCGCGGATCAGGATCGTGACCCTCACCGTCACCGAGAAAGGCTACCTTGCGGACCTGTCGTCGCGCACGCTGCGCGGCGACCACCCCGATGTCCGCCATGATCTCGCCCACCCCGCCACCCCGCGCAGCGCGCTCGGATTCGTGGTGGAGGCCCTCGTCCGCCGACGGCAGTCTGGCGTCGCGCCGTTCACGGTCCTGTCCTGCGACAACCTGCCGTCGAATGGCGAGACCCTGCGCAGGGTCATGCTGGCGTTCGCCGCCGAGCGCGACCGGGCGCTTGCAAGCTATGTCGAGCAAGAGGTCGCGTTCCCTTCCTCCATGGTCGACCGGATTGTGCCCATCACGACCGACGAGGTGCGGAAAGACGTTGCCGAAACACTCGGCCTCGTCGACGCCTGGCCGGTGGTGACCGAGCCCTTCATTCAGTGGGTGATCGAGGATAAGTTCACAGCAGGCAGACCCGGCTGGGACATCGTCGGCGCGCAATTCGTGGCGGATGTGTCCGCCTATGAGCATATGAAGCTGCGCCTGCTCAACGGCGCGCACTCGGCGCTGGCCGCGCTCGCCCGTCTCGCCGGGTTGGCGACCGTCGATGAGGCGATCGCGCATCCCCTCGTCCGCGCGTTCGTCATGGGCTATTGGACGGAGGCTGCGCGGACCGTGTCCGCTCATCTCGATCCCGCGGCCTACACGCGTAGCCTGCTCGATCGCTTCGCCAACACATCGCTCGGCCATCGTACGGACCAGATCGCCACCGACGCGTCCCAGAAGGTGCCGCAGCGGATCGTGGCGCCTCTCGTCGAATTGCGGCAAAGAGGCTTGCCGCATTGGCATCTCATCTACGCGCTCGCCGCCTGGATTCGATCCTGCGCGCTTCGCGGCGACGATGGCCGGTCGTTCATCCTCAACGATCCGACGCTGACCGGCTGGCCTGGACTGCCCGACCAGGGCCATTGCTCCGTCGAGGAAACCATCGCCGCCTTCCTCGGCTACCGTGCGGTGTTCGGCGACGCGCTGCCGCGCGACCAGGATTTTCGGCAGTCCCTGACGGAGGCGTTGCGCGCGCTTCGCGACCGGGGTGCGTTGCGCGCGATAAGCGCCTTGTGAGAAACGATTGATGGCCAGGATCGAAAAGATCGAGCTTCGCATGGTCGACCTCGTCCCGAAGGTGAAGCGGACGGACGCGATTCAGAGCTTCGTCAGCCAGGAAACGCCGATCGTCACCATCACCGACGCCGACGGCGCGGTCGGTACGGGCTACAGCTATACGATCGGCACCGGCGGGTCGTCGGTCATGCGCCTGCTCGCCGATCACCTCGCGCCGCGCCTTGTCGGACGGGACGCGGACCGCATCGAGGCGATCTGGCGCGACCTCGAATTCCTGACCCACGCCACGACCATCGGCGCGATCACCGCCATCGCGCTCGCGGCCATCGACACCGCGCTCTGGGACTTGCGCGCCCGCAGGCAGAATTTGCCGCTATGGAAATTGGCCGGCGGGGCAAAGGACCGATGTCCGCTCTACACGACCGAAGGAGGATGGCTCCATATCGAGCGCCAAGCGCTGGTCGACGACGCGCTGGCGGCGAAAGCCAAGGGGTTTCGCGGCTCGAAGGTCAAGATCGGCAAGCCGGGTGGCGCCGAGGACTACGCCAGGCTCGCCGCCATGCGCGACGCGCTCGGCGACGACTATGAAATCATGACCGACTGCAACCAGGGCTTTTCGCTCGACGAGGCGATCCGCCGCGCGGACCGGCTGCGCGACCTGGATCTCGCCTGGATCGAGGAGCCGCTTCCCGCCGACGACGTCGATGGCCATGTCCGCTTGTCGAAGTCGACATCGACCCCGATCGCCGTCGGTGAATCACTTTATTCCATCCGCCATTTTCGGGAATACATGCAGAAGGGCGCCTGCTCGATTGTGCAGGTGGATGTCGGCCGGATCGGCGGCATCACGCCCTGGCTCAAGGTGGCGCATGCGGCCGAGGCGTTCGACATGGCGGTTTGCCCGCATTTCCTCATGGAACTGCATGTCAGCCTGGCCTGCGCCGTGCCGAACGGCAGATATGTCGAGTATATTCCTCAACTCGACGAACTGACCGGCCGGCGGATGGGGATCGAGGAGGGTCACGCCCTAGCGCCGGCCGCGCCCGGCATCGGCATCGACTGGGATTGGGACGCAGTCGAGGCCAGAAGCATCCCGGAGTTTTCGCGCATCATCGTTGCCGATCGGTAACGCTCGGACAATGGCTGGCCTCGGTGTCGAGCAACCGGGTTAACAATGTAGAGGCGGCGCTGCACCGGAAAGGGTGCGCAGCGCCGCCTGGTCTTTTGAGAGGACGATCGGCTACTTGCCGAACGCCGCCTTGAGCTTCGTCGCGGCCAGATCCTGCGCGCGCTTGGCGTCGTCGAGCACCGCGTCCATGCCGAAGAACTCGTGTGTCACGCCTTCGTTGTTCTGGTAGGTCGTCTCGACGCCCGCCGCCATCAATTTGTCGGCCAGCATCTTGCCTTCCGACATCAGTGGGTCGATCTCCGCCGTGATGACGATCGCCGGCGGCAGGCCCTTGAGGTCCACGGCGGTGGTCAGGTTGAGCATCGGATTCTTGGCGTCCTCCGGCTTGGCGAGCACCTTGTCGACGAACCACATCATTGCGCCCTTCGACAGTGGCATGGCGTTCTGGTTGGCGATGTAAGACGGCGTTGTCATATCGGTGCCCGCGACCGGATAGACGAGGAGCATGGCGAGCGGGGCCTGCACCTTCTGGTCGCGCGCCATGATGGCGACGTTGGCCGCCAGATTACCGCCCGCGCTTTCGCCGGCGACAGCCAGCTTGGCCGGATCGCCGCCAAACTGGCCCGCATTGGCCACCACCCATTTGTAGGCGGCGAAGGAGTCCTCGTGCGCGGCCGGAAACTTGTTCTCCGGCGCACGGCGATATTCGACGCTCGCCACGATCGCGCCCGTCTTCTTGGCCAGCGCCATGGCCGACGATTCATAGGTGTCGAGGTTCGCGATCACCCAGCCGCCGCCATGATAATAGACGATGACCGGCAACGGCCCGGAACCGGCGTTTTCCGGCGTGTAGATGCGGATCGGCTGCGTGCCGTCCGCTATCGGATAGGTCATGTCCTTTTTGGACACGTTCATCGCCGCCATCAGGGCGATCGGATCCTTGCCCTGGTCCTCCAGGACGGCCTTGACGGCGTCGCCCGGCGTCGGCTGCGCCCGCGCCTCCTCGACCGACCGTGAGTCGATCGGCTTGATGCCGATCTCCTGCATCTTCTTCAGGACGACGAGCATGTCCTCCTTGTCGGCCCGCTTCATCGTTCCGCTGTCGGGCGTCTCGGCGACCGAGGGCATCGACGACATGGCGGCCTTGGCGGCTTCCTCGGCCGTGGGGTTGGCGTCTTGTCCCCAGGCAGCCGCCGGCGGCAAGGCGGCGCTTGCGATAAGGGAAAGCGTGAGTGCGGATGTTCGAACTACGTTTTTCATGGCTATCTTTCGATGGATGGAATGGCGGCGCCGGGGCGGGGAAACAATCAAGCCTTGAGTTCGGTCGAGATGCGCTTGCATATCGCGACATGCTCCTTGAACACGCCGAGCATGAGCGAGGCGAGGCGGCGGCCCTGCTTCTCCTCCATGTCCGTCGCGCCGGCCGTGTTGTGCAGATAGCCGTCCGCGAGGTCGCGAAGGTATTCGTGGTTGGCGAGCTGGAAGGCGATATAGGCCGTATCGAACGCCTTGCCGTCCGCGGCGCCCTTGATGCCGTTCAGCGCCGACATCGCCTCCGCGTCCATCGGCGGGGATTTTGTACCCAGATCCTTCAGGATCATGTTGACGGTGATCGCTTCGCCGAGCTCGAAGCCGGCGAATTCATGCGCATCGGCCCGGCTCGCCTTGCCGACGGCGATTTGGGAGGTCGCAAGCGACAACTCGGCGCGTCCGATGACGCCCATGTAGAATTGCGAAGCCGTGGACGCCCCGCCCGGCGGGACCATCGCCGCGCTCGCGCTCCGCGAAGTCAAGGACAAGGCAGCCGGCGTGGCGGCGACGAGGGCGAGACCGGTCAGGATGGACCGTCGATCGGTAATCATGCTTTTTTCCTTTGTGTGTGCGACGCCTGGCGTTCGTCGCCCACGCGGTTCGCTGATACGCACGCCGAACCGTGCATGACCCGCGATGTTCCCGCGC
Organism: uncultured Rhizobiaceae bacterium; assembly: GCA_964244725.1. Lineage (GTDB taxonomy): Bacteria > Pseudomonadota > Alphaproteobacteria > Rhizobiales > Rhizobiaceae > Kumtagia. Next base: position 1,673 of record CAXTJQ010000015.1, on the reverse strand, counting down.
ACCGGCTTTTTTGCACTGGACAGGAATTTCACCGTCTTGGCAGTCCGTTGCAGGAGAGCCAAGCACTCAAATTTCAAGGAATGGAGCAGGAAGAATGCCACCGCGGCGTCAGCCCGCCAACACGCGCTCGTGGTTGTTAATCAAACGATTTCGCTGTTAATCTATCGGCCAATGCAGTTTTGCTGTTCGTTTCGACCACAGGGAGGCGCGTATGGTGACCTTGAACACCAGCAATACGATCCGCGTCGGAATTTCGACCAACGGATATGTCGCGAATGCGTACGTGTCGGACGCGGCAATTTCCGGTGATGGCCGGTTTGTTGCCTTTTATGGCGCCGCCACCAATTTGATCGATGGCAGCACAACCCTCCCGTCCGAGATTTATCTGCGCGACACGCAGACGGGCGTCACGCGGCTGGTGTCCATCGGGCAAAGTGGCGCTGCCGGCAACAGCATCAGCCTGATCCTTTCCGTTTCCGACGATGGACGCTACGTGACTTTTTACAGTTACGCGTCGAATTTGGTTGCGGACGATACGAACGGTGTCACTGACATCTTCAGACGCGACGTGTTGTCAAGCGTCACGACGCGAATCTCTGTCGGCGTCGGCAACGCCGAGTCGAACGGCGACAGCGCCGACCCGGATATCTCCGCCGACGGCCGGTCCATCGTCTTCGCCAGCTTCGCCTCCAACCTCATTACGGGCGACGCGAACAACGTGACCGACATTTTTGCGAAAGACACTTTGACCCACGAGACTACTCTCGTCTCCTGCTCCAGCAGCGGCGCCGCCGGCAACGGCGGTTCCTACCGTCCTCATGTCTCCCGCGACGGCCGATACGTCGCCTTCGACAGCGTCGCCGACAATTTGGTCGCAGGAGACGGCAACGACCAGCAGGACGTCTTCCTGCGCGACACGCTGGCCAAGACAACAGTTAGGGTGTCGTTGAAAAGTGGCGGCGGCGAAAGCGACAATCAAAGCTTTGTCGCCGACGTCTCGAACGATGGCCGCCATGTGCTGTTTGTGTCATCCGCGTCCAATCTGGTGGCGGGAGATACGAACGCTTCCAGTGATATCTTCCTGCGCGACACAGTGGCCAATACGACGAAGCGCGTATCGGTCGGGTCGGGTGGTGGAGAGGGCAATTTCTCATCGTCCGACGCCGCACTCTCGGCCGACGGCCGCTACGTCGTTTTTTCGAGCACCGCAAGCAATCTGGTCGCGGTCGATTCCAATTCGGCCAGCGACATTTTTTTACGCGACCTCGTCGCGAAGACGACGACGCGCTTGTCGGTCGGTCTCGATGGCCAGGAGGCCAACGGCGCCTCGATCCATCCCAGCTTCTCCGCCGACGGCAAATACGTCGTGTTCGACAGCGCCGCGACCAATCTGGTGGACGGGCAAAGCGATGGATTGGAAAATATTTATCGCGTCTCGCTTTTCGCATCCCAGCAGGCCGATTCGCTTTTCGGCTCCGATGGCGCAGATGCCATATCCGCGCTGGACGGCGCCGATATCATTAGGACCGGGCTCGGCAACGACACCATCGATGGCGGCAAGGGCGCCGACACGATGGTGGGCGGCCTCGACAACGATACCTATTTCATCGACACCATCGGCGACAAGGTGATCGAATTTGCCAATGAAGGGTCGGATACGGTCAATGCTTCCG
>CAXTJQ010000014.1:0-113512 GCA_964244725.1 uncultured Rhizobiaceae bacterium | reverse complement strand
AGAATTTCTGCGATTCGGAAATCCCGCTGGAGTCAGATGTCCGGGCGCTTGGTATTAGGCAGGAAGCAGCGTCTGGTCCAGGGTCGTCAATTGGTTGAGGAACTCCTCGGCCTTGGTCCGTCCGGAATCATCCTTGATGTTGCCGAGATCGTCGCGCGCCACTTGGATGCGGCGGGCGATGTCGCCGCGATCGAGGTCTTTGACGGCGACTGCGGACTCGGCCAGCAGCGTGCAGCCGGTCGGCAGGATGTCGGCGAAGCCGCCGAACACGACATAGCGTTCCTCGACGCCCGCGACGGTCTTGACCGTCACGATGCCGGGCTTGATCGTCGTCATGACCGGCGCGTGCTGCGCCATCACCGTCATCTCGCCTTCCGTTCCCGGAATGACGACCGATTCGACGTCCGCCGAAACGAGCAGACGCTCGGGTGAGACGAGGTCGAATTTATATGGTTCAGCCATGCTGTTCAGGCAGTCGGCAGTCGGCAATCGGCAGTCGCAACTTCGCTAAGCCAGCTCCAGACACCCTGTGCCTACTCCCTGTTGTTTACTTAAGCCGCTTCGGCGGCCAGCTTCTGCGCCTTGGCGACGGCTTCCTCGATGTTGCCGACCATGTAGAACGCGACCTCCGGCAAATGATCGTATTCGCCCGCGACGAGGCCCTTGAAGCCCTTGATCGTGTCGGCGAGGTCGACCAGTTTGCCCGGCGAGCCGGTGAACACTTCGGCGACGAAGAAGGGTTGGCTGAGGAAGCGCTCGACCTTGCGGGCTCGCGCGACCGTGAGCTTGTCTTCTTCGGAAAGCTCGTCCATGCCCAGGATGGCGATGATGTCCTGCAGCGACTTGTAGCGCTGAAGGGTCTGCTGCACCTGGCGAGCGACCTGGTAATGCTCGTCGCCGACGATGATCGGGTCGAGCATGCGCGACGTGGAGTCGAGAGGATCGACCGCCGGGTAGATGCCCTTCTCGGCGATGGCGCGGTTCAGCGTCGTCGTCGCGTCAAGATGCGCGAAGGAGGTGGCCGGCGCCGGGTCGGTCAAATCGTCGGCGGGCACATAGATCGCCTGCACCGAGGTGATCGAGCCGGTCGTCGTCGTTGTGATGCGCTCCTGCAGCGCGCCCATGTCTGTCGCCAGCGTCGGCTGGTAGCCCACCGCCGAGGGAATGCGGCCGAGCAGCGCCGATACTTCAGAGCCGGCCTGCGTGAAGCGGAAGATGTTGTCGACGAAGAACAACACGTCCTGGCCCTGGTCGCGGAAATATTCGGCGACCGTCAGGCCCGTCAGGCCGACACGCGCGCGTGCGCCCGGCGGCTCGTTCATCTGGCCGTAGACGAGCGCCGCCTTCGAGCCCTCGCCGCCGCCCTTCTTGTTGACGCCGGATTCGATGAACTCGTGATAAAGGTCGTTGCCTTCGCGTGTCCGCTCGCCGACGCCGGCGAACACCGAATAGCCGCCATGCGCCTTGGCGATGTTGTTGATCAGTTCCTGGATAAGCACCGTCTTGCCCACGCCCGCGCCGCCGAACAGGCCGATCTTGCCGCCCTTGGCGTAGGGCGCGAGCAGGTCGATGACCTTGATGCCAGTGACCAGAATGGCGGCTTCCGTCGACTGGTCGACATAGGCTGGCGCCAATGCGTGGATGGAGCGCATCTCGATGCCGTCGACCGGGCCTTCCTCGTCGACCGGCTCGCCGATGACGTTGATGATGCGGCCGAGCATGCCCGGTCCGACCGGAACCATGATCGGCGCGCCGGTATCCGACACGGCCTGGCCGCGCACGAGGCCCTCGGTCGAGTCCATCGCGATGCAGCGCACCGTATTCTCGCCGAGATGCTGCGCAACTTCCAGCACCAGCCGGTTGCCGACATTCTGCGTCTCGAGCGCGTTCAGGATCGCCGGCAGATGCTCGTCGAACTGAACGTCGACGACGGCGCCGATGACCTGACGGACCTTGCCGGTTCCGGCTGCCGGGCGTTCCGCGGCCGAAGCGGAGGTCGTGGCGTCAGCGGACGGCGCCGCCTGGGGGGTTGCTGCTTTTGCCATGTCTCGTCCTCTATCCGTTCGTCGCGGCGCCTCGGCGCCTTCGTGTTCAACGATCTCGCCGTCAGGCATCGGTCAATTTCAGCCGCTCTTCAATACGGGCGAGGCGGGCACTCGTTTCGCTTTCAATGCGATCAAGACGCTTCTCAAACCCATCCACACGAGCATCCATACGATCCGTGCGCCGCTGAAAAGCAGCCATCGAAACTTGGATTTGGCCGATGCCAGCAGTCACCAACGCCAAACCTTGTTCGACATTGGTCAGTCGCAGCTTGACGTCCGTCAGTTCTTGATCGACATGATCAACTGTAGCCCGGATGCGTCGCAGATGCTCCAGAACAATATTAGTGGTTTCCTCAGTCATCGCATAAGCTCTTTATTTTGCACGCTTTGGCAAGCACTAACGGGGCCCACTTCGCTCAATCACAGCCTGCTCGATTGCTGTCTTTATCTTGAAAACGAATTCTGCGTCCTTCGAATCAATCGCTTGCTCATTGCCACTAGATGTTCGAAGCATAATCTTATAGCTCTTCTTTGATTTATATACTACCAGTATTGCCAGTCCAAAAAGAATAATTGCCAGAATAGCCGATCCAGGCAACGATACTAGCCCTAAGACAGCAATTACTAGCGCGGCTACCCAAGCATTAATGGTCTTTCTTCGATGGATACTGCGCCAATATTGGCGATAGGATAGCACGCGTTTCCAAAGCAAGCCATATGCTTCGTCACCGAGACACGCTTATCCTCGAATATCGGGTTTTCCATGTCTATCACAGCGCTTCCGCGCCCGAAATGATCTCGATCAGCTCCTTGGTGATCTGCGCCTGGCGCTGCCGGTTGTAGGTGATCGACAGCTTGTTGATCATGTCGCCGGCATTGCGGGTCGCGTTGTCCATCGCGCTCATCTTCGCGCCCATCTCGCCGGCCGCATTCTCCAGCAGCGCGCGGAAAATCTGGACGGCGATGTTGCGCGGGATGAGGTCGGCCAGGATCTCGCCGGGCTCCGGCTCGTATTCGTAGACCGCGCCGCCGCCGTCAGCCGCAGGCGCATCGGTCGCCGGCGCGGCGTTCGGGATGAGCTGCAGGGCTGTCGGGACCTGCGAGATGACGGACTTGAACTGCGAATAGAACAGCGTGCAGACATCGAACTGGCCATCGTTGAACAACGCGATCACCTTGCGCGCGACCGCGTCGGCATTGACGAAGCCGAGCGTCTTGACCTCGCGCAGGTCGACGCGGTCGACGATCATATTGCCGTAGTCGCGGCGCAGGATATCGTAGCCTTTCTTGCCGACGCAGACGATCTTGACCGTCTTGCCGGCCGCCAGCAAACGGCGGATATGTTCGCGCGCGAAGCGGGCGATCTGCGAATTGAAGCCGCCGCAAAGGCCACGCTCGGCCGTGCAGACGACGAGCAGATGCGCGTCGTCCTTGCCGGTCCCGGTCATCAGCGCCGGTCCCTCGCCGCCGTCTCCGACCGCTTGCGTGATATTCGACAGCACCGCGCCCATTCGTTCGGAATAGGGCCGCGCGGCTTCCGCCGCCTCTTGCGCGCGGCGCAGCTTCGCCGCGGCGACCATCTGCATCGCCTTGGTGATCTTCTGCGTCGCCTTGACCGAGGCGATCCGGTTGCGAAGGTCCTTTAACGAAGCCATGAGGCTAAACCGTCTCCGTCAGTCTCAGGCGAAGTTCTTGGCGAAGGCGTCGATCTGGCCTTTGAGCTTGCCGCGCAGATCGTCCGAAAGCGCCTTCTCCGAGCGGATCTGGTCGAGCACGGCCTTGCCTTCCGAGCGCATGTGGCCGAGCAGGCCTTGCTCGAACGGACCGACCTTGTTGACCGCGAGCTTATCGAGATAGCCGTTGACGCCGGCGAAGATCACCGCGACCTGCTCCTCGGTCTTGAGCGGCGAGAATTGCGGCTGCTTGAGCAACTCGGTCAGGCGCGCGCCGCGGTTGAGCAGGCGCTGCGTGGCCGCGTCGAGGTCCGAGCCGAACTGCGCGAACGCCGCCATCTCACGATACTGCGCGAGTTCGCCCTTGATCGACCCGGCGACCTGCTTCATCGCCTTGATCTGCGCCGCCGAACCGACGCGCGACACAGACAGGCCGACGTTCACCGCAGGGCGGATGCCCTGGAAGAACAGGTTGGTCTCAAGGAAGATCTGGCCGTCGGTGATCGAGATCACGTTGGTCGGGATGTACGCCGACACGTCGTTGGCCTGCGTCTCGATGATCGGAAGCGCGGTCAGCGACCCGCCGCCCATCGCGTCGTTAAGCTTGGCGGCGCGCTCCAGCAGGCGCGAGTGCAGGTAGAACACGTCGCCGGGATAGGCTTCGCGGCCCGGCGGGCGGCGCAGCAGCAGAGACATCTGGCGATAGGCGACGGCCTGCTTGGACAGGTCGTCATAGGCGATCAGCGCATGCTGGCCGTTGTCGCGGAAATATTCGCCCATGGTGCAGCCGGCGAATGGCGCGAGATACTGCATCGGCGCCGGATCGGAGGCGGTTGCCGCCACGATGATGGAATATTCGAGCGCGCCGCGCTCCTCGAGCACCTTGACGAATTGCGCGACCGTCGAGCGCTTCTGGCCGATGGCGACATAGACGCAGAACAGCTTTTCGGCATCAGGGCCGCTCTGGTGGATGGCCTTTTGGTTGAGGATCGTGTCGAGGATGATCGCGGTCTTGCCGGTCTGGCGGTCGCCGATGACGAGTTCGCGCTGACCGCGGCCGACCGGGATGAGCGCGTCGATCGCCTTGAGGCCGGTCGACATTGGCTCGTTGACCGACTTGCGCGGGATGATGCCGGGCGCCTTGACGTCGACGCGCTTGCGCTCGACTGCGACGATCGGCCCCTTGCCGTCGATCGGGTTGCCGAGCGCATCGACGACGCGGCCAAGCAGGCCCGGGCCGACCGGCACGTCGACGATCGCGCCGGTGCGCTTGACCGTGTCGCCTTCCTTGATGTCGCGGTCGGCGCCGAAGATGACGACGCCGACATTGTCGGCTTCGAGGTTGAGCGCCATGCCGCGGATGCCGCCCGGAAACTCGACCATCTCGCCGGCCTGGACGTTGTCGAGGCCATAGACTCGCGCGATGCCGTCGCCGACCGACAGAACCTGGCCGACCTCGGAGACTTCGGCTTCCTTGCCGAAATTCTTGATCTGGTCCTTGAGGATTGCGGAAATTTCCGCGGCGCGGATGTCCATCAGCCGACCTCTTTCAGTGCAAGCTTGAGCGAATTGAGTTTTGTCTTGAGCGAGCTGTCGATCTGGCGCGAGCCGAGCTTGACGATCAGCCCGCCGAGCAACGACGGATCGACCGTCGTCGCGATGGTCACGTCCTTGCCGGCGACGCTCTTTAGCGCGGCCTTGAGTTTCGTCTCCTGCTCGGGCGTCAGCGCGTGCGCCGAGGTCACCTCGGCGGCCAGTTCGCCGCGTCCCTCGGCGGCGATGCGGCGAAACGCCTTGATCATGGCCGGCACGGCGAACAGACGGCGATTCTTCGCCACGACCTTGAGAAAATTGCCGACCAGTCCGCCGATGCCGGCGCCGTCGACGATGGCGGAGATCGCCTTGAACTGCTCCTCGGCGGAAAACACCGGGCTGCGGATCATCCGGGTCAGATCTTCGCTGTCGGCGAGCATCGCTTCGAAGCGGCCGAGATCGGCCTCGACCTGGCCGACATCGCCGCCCTGGACGGCGAGTTCGTGCAGCGACGACGCGTACCGTTCGGCGACCCCGGAGACTGGCGAACTGGAACGTGCCACGGACGGCCTTTTCTGTTGAACTTGAAGGCCGTCAGATTATCCGCGCAGGATCGTCGACCCTTGGCTACATCCTTGACCTTGCTACATTTTGCCGAGAGCGGACGGGCGCTTGGCGCCTCCCCCGAACGACAGCCGATTGCCGTCTAGCACACGCCTACAAACACCGCAACACGTCGATCCGCGCCTCTTCGCACAGATTGTCGCAAGGTCGGCGAGACCGATATTGCGGCGCTTCCTGTCAGTTCAAAAGCCCGAACGCAAATCCGAGCGGGAGCGCCGCGAGCGCCAGTTCCAAGAGCACCGAAATCCAGTTGTATAGCGTATTCCCGCGATCCGAAAGCATCGAGACGACGCGGCCGAACGCCGTGAAGAGCCAGGAGAAGCCGAGCGTCATGTAGATGAAGGGCTGCGCCAGGAGGATGCTGCAAAGACCGACGCCGAGGTAGAAGCCGGCCATCGTCGCCCGTGCCTCGGAGAGCGCCTCGGGATGGTTTTCGGTCGTCTGCAAACGCAGCATGCGCAGCGAGATGCGCGGCGCAAAGAACAGCAGAAGTCCGAACAGGACCGTTACCGCCGCGCTGCCGAAAGCACCCAATTCGCCGTTGGTCATCGGCCACGGAAACGCTAGTTCCATTCAATACCTCCGAGGACATCGCTCATCATACATATGACTTCTCACCAGAAGAAATATTCCGCGGAAAGCCTTCACGCGTGCCGGTTCCCGCCATTTGGCTATGAACGCAACGTCGGGACGATGCGACGCTTCGGCTCGATCTGATCCGACAGAATTCGCAGAATGACCAATTCCTCACCACCGTCGCCGACCAAAGCTACTCTATAGTACAAAATATGCCTGGCACTCCGATGCCGTTTGGCGACAAACTGAAGGTGGACGAGCGAACGCCTTCATGAATGTCTTTCCACGTTTTCGAGGTGCGCCCTTGGGTTCCTCGGCAATCATGTCGATCCCGCCTGAATAATTACGGCATAGGATTTCGCCTGCAACTCACCAACGAGACGAGCGGTGTCAGCAAGAATGGTCGAGATATCTCGGTCAGCCGGCGCTGCAAGCCGATTTTTCAACGACGGCGCTCGATGAAAACAGGCTTCAGGATCTCAGCCACTGAACGTTCCGAGAACGCTCCCCGGTCCGCCGCGCCGATACCCTCTTCAATCGCGTTGCGGAGCGTAAGCAGTTTCGCCTCATCATGGTTCCTGTCCCTGCGCATCATGCGAATCGCGTCGCGAACCACCTCGCTGGCCGAAACATAGTCTCCATTTGAGACGTCCCCCTCAACGAATTCAACCAACTCCGCAGTGAGACTGACATTCATGGTCGGCATTTGATTATCCTCGAGAAACAAACCCACCCTCAATAGTCAGACTTAGATAGTCAGTTTGTCAAAATTTGCCAATCACAAGAAACTCTGCGGGTCGACATCCACCTGAACCCTGACCGAGCCGCGCGGCTTTGGGCCGGCGGCGAGCAATGCGCGAAGAAAGCCCTGCATGTCGGCCTTGCGGCCGCCTTGCACCAACAGGCGAAACCGGTGCCGCCCCGCGATCATCGCGAGCGGCGCCTCGGCCGGCCCGAGCACCTGGATGTCGGCGGCGGGAGACGCGGCCTTGCGGAGAGCCCGCGCGTGAGTTTCCGCCTCGGCCTTGGTCGCGGCGCTGACGATGATGCCGGCGAGCCGGCCGAAGGGCGGCAGCACGGCGCGCTCGCGCTCGATGGTTTCACGCTGGTAGAACAACTCGGCGTCGCCCGAGACAAGCGCGCGCATCACCGGATGGTCCGGCTGGAACGTCTGCAGCAGGCCGACGCTTTTCTTGCCTGTGCGTCCAGCGCGCCCGGTTACCTGCGACAGGAGCTGGAAGGTGCGCTCGGCGGCGCGCGGATCGCCGTTGGCGAGACCGAGATCGGAATCGACGACGCCGACCAGCGTCATGTTCGGGAAGTGATGGCCCTTGGCCACCAGTTGGGTTCCGATGACGATGTCGACCTCGCCCTTGGCGATCGACTCCAGTTCGAGCCGCAGCCGCCGGACGCCGCCGAGCATGTCGGACGACAGCACGATGGTGCGCGCGTCGGAGAATTTGCCGACGATCTCCTCGGCTATGCGCTCGATGCCCGGACCGCAGGCGACAAGATGATCGAGCGTCCCGCATTGCGGACAGGAATCCGGCCGCCTCTCGTGATGGCCGCAATGGTGGCAGACGAGCTGGCCGCGAAACCGGTGCTCGACCAGCCAGCTGGAACAGTCCGGACATTCGAAGCGATGACCGCACGAGCGGCAAAGCGTCAGGGGCGCGTAGCCGCGCCGGTTGAGGAACAGCAATGCCTGCTCGCCGCGTGCGATCGTCTCGCGAACCGCCGAAAGCAGCACCGGCGAGAGGAAGCCGCCGCGCGCCGGCGGAGCGCGGCGCATATCGACGGCGCGGATATCGGGCAGCGCCGCGTCGGAGAAGCGCGAGGCCAGCGCCAGTCGCGCATAGCGCCCCTGGCTGGCGTTGACGCGGCTTTCCAGCGACGGCGTCGCCGATGCGAGCACGACCGGGAAACCGCCGAGTCGGGCGCGCAGCACCGCCATGTCGCGCGCATTGTAGTAGACGCGGTCCTCCTGCTTGTAGGCCGGGTCGTGCTCCTCGTCGACGACGATCAAGCCGAGGTCGTTGAACGGCAGGAACAGGGCGGAACGCGCGCCGGCCACGACGCGAATTTGACCCTCCGCCACCTGACGCCAGACGCGCTCGCGCATGCGCGGCGCCAAGTCCGAATGCCATTCCGCCGGCTTGGCGCCGAACCGGTCCTGGAAGCGTTCGAGGAAAGCGTGGGTCAGGGCGATCTCCGGCAAGAGGATCAGCACCTGACTGTTCCGCTCGATGGTCGCCGCGACCGCTTCGAAATAGACCTCCGTCTTGCCCGAGCCGGTGACGCCATCGAGCAGCGACACGCCGAATTGCCTTGCGCCGACCGCCTCGCGCAGGCTGGCGGCGGCGGCCTCCTGGTCGGAGTTGAGCGGCTGCGGGCCATAGGAAGGATCCGGGGGAACCACCACGGGACGCGGCGGGATCACCGCCTTCTCGAAGACACCCAGCGCGCGCAGCCCCTCGATCACTGCCGGCGACACGCCGGCGGCATGCGCCAGTCCGGATTTCGTCCAGGCCAAGCCGTCGCCGGCAAGCGCCATCGCCCGCGCCCTGGCATCCGTCATGCGCTCGGGCCGCGCTTCGCCGAGCCGGATCCCCTCGGTCCAAGGCTCGGGATCGAAGGCCTCGGGCGCGCGCAGAATCATCCGCGCCACCATGCCTGGAGGCGACAGCGTGTAGGCGGCGATCCAATCGACGAAACGGCGCATGTCGGTGGGTACGGGCGGGCAGTCGAAGACGTGATCGATCGGCCGGAGTTTCTTCGCGTCGACCGAACCTTCCTCGCCGTCCCAGACGATGCCGGCAACCATGCGCGGCCCGAGCGGAACCCGCACGATCGAGCCTGGCTCGACCGCCATGCCCTCGGGGACTGCATAGGTGTAGGGCGCATCGGCGGGCATCGGCACCAAGACAGGCGCCGCGCGCGGCCGCGAATCGATTGTCATGACGCGTGACCTTGCCCAAGAGTTGGGCTAAGGGGAAGCAACCGATGCATGCGGCGTCCCGCCGCCGGAATGAAATTCAGGAGAGCGTCATGAAATTCTTCGTCGACACCGCAGACATCAAGGACATCCGCGAGTTGAACGACCTTGGCCTTCTCGACGGGGTCACGACCAATCCTTCGCTCATCCTCAAGTCCGGCGGCAAGATCGCCGAGGTGACCAAGCAGATCTGCGACATCGTTTCCGGCCCCGTCTCGGCCGAAGTGGTGGCCGTCGACTACAAGGATATGATGGCCGAGGCCAAGATTCTGGCGCAGATCGCACCGAACGTCTGCATCAAGGTGCCGCTGACGCTCGACGGGCTGCGCGCCTGCAAGACCATCCGCACCGAGATGAACCGCATGGTCAACGTCACGCTCTGCTTCTCGGCCAACCAGGCGCTGCTCGCCGCCAAGGCCGGCGCGTCGTTCATCTCGCCCTTCGTCGGCCGCGTCGACGATATCGGCCTCGACGGCATGGAACTGATCGCCGAGATCAAGCAAATCTACGACAACTACGATTACGAGACCGAAATCCTGACGGCCTCGATCCGAACCGTGAATCATGTCAAGCAGGCGGCGCTGATCGGCGCGCACGTCATCACCGCGCCGCCGGCGACGCTGAAGGCGCTGGTCAAACACCCGCTGACAGACAAGGGCCTCGAGCAGTTCACCGCCGACTGGGCCAAGACCGGCCAGAAGATAGGCTGAACTCAGCTTGCCTTGGCCGGCGCCGCTTCGATGCGCGCCAGCCTCTGGGCGATGTCGAGTTTCAGAAGCTCGGCGAGTTCCCGCGCGGCGCGGTCCTCCGCGTCGCGGCGGGCGCGCAAATTGGCGAATTCCTGAGTCGGCTGGTCATAGGACGCGGTGATCTGCCGTGTTCCCTGCGCGACGGCCTTGCCCGTTCCGGCATCCGTCAGAACATAGCTGCCCGTCATCTGAAGCGTTGCGGCCGTCGGACGATCCTCGTCGTCGACCTTGACCGTCGCCTCGTTGGTCACGAGGACAGTGGCGAAGAGCGTCATCGCATACGCTGCCGCCGCGGGCTGACCAGCGCCGCCGTCGAGCAGGAAGATCAGCCGGTTGCGCAGTTCCTGGCCGTAGCGTGTTTCGACCGGCGCGATTGCGATCGCATTGAGCGAAGACGCCGCGATCGACCCGGTCGCAGAGGGCGCGGTGGCGTAGAGCGGCCTTACGGTGCATCCGGCCGACAGCAGCAGCATGGCTGCGAGAGCCGAGCGCAAGGTCGGCGCGGCGCGGCTGCGATCAGGCGACGACATTGACGATCCTTTGCGGCACCACGATCACCTTGCGCGGCGCTTTGCCGTCGAGCGCCTTGCGGACGAAATCGAGCGCCATCGCGGCCTGTTCCACCGTAGCTTGATCCGCATCGCGCGCGATCGTCAAGTCGCCGCGCTTCCTGCCGTTGATCTGCACCGGATAGACGATTTCGCTGTCGACCACGAGCGCGGCGTCGAAAACCGGCCAGGGCTGGTCGGCGACGAATCCGGTTCCTCCCATGGTCGACCAGCACTCTTCGGCCAGATGCGGCATCATCGGCGCCATCATCACCATCAGCATCTCCAGCGCCTGGCGGCAGGCGGATCTGGTTTCGCCATCGGCCCCGCCGGCGGCGATCTCGCCGAGCAGCGGCTGCAGGGCGTTCGACAATTCGTAAAGACGGGCGATCCCCTTGTTGAACGCAATCTTCTCGATGTCCTCGGCGATCAGCTTCGCGGATTTGTGGGCGATGCGCGAGAGCGCCAGTCCTTCGCCCCCGCTCGCCTGCTTCGGCAGGACGCCCGCCAGTTCAGGCGCGGCTTCAGAAACCTGCCGCCAGATGCGCTGCACGAAGCGATGCGCGCCTTCCACGCCGGCCTCGGTCCATACGACATCGCGCTCCGGTGGCGAGTCGGAGAGCACGAAGAAGCGCGCGGTATCCGCGCCGTAGCTGGCCAGGATGTCGTCCGGGTCGACAACGTTTTTCTTCGACTTCGACATTTTTTCGATCGGCCCGATGTCGACGGGCGCGCCATCGGCGACCAGCGAGGCGCTACGGACGCCGTCGACCACCGCGATCTTTACATCGACTGGCAGAACCCATCCGCCATTCGGCCCCGATCCGCCCGTCCGGTACGTCTCGTGAACCACCATGCCCTGCGTGAACAGGCCGGCGAACGGCTCCGCGACCTCGTCGAGATGGCCGGTCGCCTTCATGGCGCGGGCAAAGAAGCGCGAATAGAGGAGGTGCAGGATCGCGTGTTCGACGCCGCCGATATATTGGTCCACCGGCAGCCAGCCGTTCTCGCCGTCGGCGGCCGACAGGGTGGTCGGCGCCGTCTCGTTCCAAGGATCGGTGAAGCGGGCGAAATACCAGGACGAATCGACGAACGTGTCCATCGTGTCGGTGTCGCGTTGCGCCGCCCCGCCGCATTGCGGGCAGTGGGTGTGCTTCCAGGTCGGATGATGGTCGAGCGGGTTGCCGGGCCGATCGAAAGACAGATCGTCCGGCAGTTCGACCGGCAGCTCGGCCGCCGGCGCCGGGACCGCGCCGCAGGCCTCGCAATAGATCACCGGGATCGGCGCGCCCCAGCAGCGCTGGCGCGAGATCAGCCAGTCGCGCAGGCGGAACTGGACCTTGCGCTCGGCCGTCGGGCGGTCGCCGAGCGTCTGCTGCTCCAAAAGCAGCGCCACCGACTCGAACGCGGCCTTCGGCGTCATGCCGTCGAGGAAGCGCGAATTGACCATGACGCCGTCGTCGACATAGGCTTCCGCGACGATCCGGAAGGTCGTGGCGTCCGTCGCCTCCGGCATCACTACCGAGATCACGGGCAGGCCATATTTGTTGGCGAAATCGAGGTCGCGCTGGTCATGCGCTGGACAACCGAAAATTGCCCCGGTTCCGTAGTCCATCAAGACAAAATTCGCGACATAGACGGGCAGCGTCCAGTCCGGGTCGAAGGGATGCACGACCCGGACGCCGGTCTCGAAACCCCTTTTTTCGGCGGTCTCGATCTCGACAGCGGACGTGCCGCCGCGTTTGATCTCCTCGATGAAAGCCGCGAGCTCAGCGTTCGTTTCCGCCGCCTTGCGCGCCAGCGGATGGTCGCCGGCGATGGCCATGAAGGACGCGCCGAAGATCGTGTCGGGACGCGTCGTGTAGACCTCCAGGTCGGTCTCTCCCGCAGGCGCGGTCTCGGCCAAGAGCGCCCAGCGGACGAGCAGGCCCTCGGAGCGGCCGATCCAGTTCGCCTGCATCAGCTTGACCTTGTCCGGCCAACGCTCGAGCGTCTCCAGGCCATCCAGCAGGTCTTGGTTCATCGCGGTGATCTTGAAGAACCACTGGGTCAGGTCCTTCTTCTCGACAATGGCGCCCGAGCGCCAGCCGCGGCCGTCGATGACCTGCTCGTTGGCGAGCACCGTCATGTCGACCGGATCCCAGTTGACCTTGGCCGAGCGGCGCTCCGCCAGGCCGGCCTTCCAGAAATCCAGGAACATGCGTTGCTGATGCTTGTAGTAGCTCGGGTCGCAGGTGGCGAATTCGCGCGACCAGTCCCACGACAAGCCCATCGTCTTCAACTGGCTTTTCATCGTGGCGATGTTGGCGTAGGTCCAGTCGCGCGGACTGACTTTGTTGTCGCGCGCGGCGTTCTCGGCCGGCAGGCCGAAGGCGTCCCAGCCGATCGGATGCAGGACGTTGAAACCCTTGGCGCGGCGGTAGCGGGCGACGACATCGCCCATCGCATAATTGCGGACATGGCCGATATGGATGCGTCCGGACGGATAGGGGAACATCTCCAGCACGTAGTATTTTTCGCGCGGGTCGTCGTTCCTCGCTGTGAACAGCTTGGCGTCGGCCCAGGCCTGCTGCCATTTCGGTTCGGACGCGCGCGGATTGTATCGTTCGGTTGCCATGGGATGATGTCGCTGGATAAGTCAGGACTGACTGATTTTAGTTCAGCCTTCACCACGGATTGCCGGAACGGTCAACCTCGTGGCGATTCGGAGAAGCATGATGAGTGACGTTGTAGCGGGGCTGAACAAAGTCCTGGCCAAGATCGCCGGCGCGGAGAAGGAAGCGCGCCGCGCCGCGGACAGCGTGACGCTCATCGCCGTGTCCAAGACGTTCGACGCCGTTGACATCCGCCCGGCGCTCGACGCCGGCCAGCGCCTGTTCGGCGAGAACCGCGTCCAGGAGGCGCAAGGCAAATGGCCGGCGCTGAGGGCCGAGTTTGCCGATATCGAATTGCATCTCATCGGCCCGCTGCAATCGAACAAGGCCAAGGAGGCTGTGGCGCTGTTCGATGTGATCGAGACCGTCGACCGCGAGAAGATCGCGGCGGAACTGGCGAAGGAGATCGGGCGGCAGGGTAGACCGGTTCGCCTCTACGTCCAGGTCAATACGGGTTCAGAGCCGCAGAAGGCTGGCATCGAGCCGCCGGAGGCCGTCGCCTTCGTAAACCGCTGCCGCGATGCCCATGGCCTCGCGGTCGAAGGCCTGATGTGCATCCCGCCGGCCGACGACAACCCGGGACCGCATTTCGCGTTGCTTGAGAAACTCGCGCGTGAATCAGGCGTCGAAAAACTGTCGATGGGCATGTCCGGCGACTTCGAGACGGCAATCGCCTTCGGCGCCACCAGCGTACGCATCGGCTCGGCGATCTTCGGCACACGGTAGCGATTCGATCTTGAGCCCGTAGGTCAACAGGAGTTTATTCAATCCGCTCGAGAGCAGAAGCAGCAGCGCCGAGTCCATCGGCACAACCGGGAGGATGAGCCTGCCCGGCCGCGGCAACGGCTTTGCTCTCGAAACTGGAGGTGAACCATGTGGCGGAAGCTGTATAGATCACCCTGGAAATGAAAAAGACCCGGAGTGGCTGGTCAATCACCCTCCGGGTCTCGTTCGTGATCTAGGAAATGGGGGGTCGGATGAAAGCCCGGCTCCTCACTCCAGAGCGCAATGTATCAACGATCGCTTACGCTGACAACTGTGATCCAAGCGCCGTCGGCGCCGGCATCAATCCGCCGGCACGACGAGTGGAAGCGGCTTCTTCTTCAATTGCTGCTGGCGCAGGAAGATGAACAGCCCCGCGCAGACGATGATCGCGCCGCCGATCAGGATTCGCGGGCGCGGCACGTCGCCGAACACGATCCAACCGAACACCACGGCCCAGATCAGCAGCGTGTACTGGAACGGGACCATGGTGGCCGCATCGCCGAGTTTAAGCGAGCGGTTGACGCAGACATGGGCAACCAGCGCGACGATCCCCAGAAGCGCCAGCAACGAAAAATCGACGGCGTTCGGCGTCACCCAGCCGAAGGGAGCGGTCGCGAGACCAAGCAGCACGCCGCCCACCATGTGCCAGAAGACGAGCGTGACATCCGGCGTGTTGCGCAGCGCGCGGCCCGAAATGGTCAGGAAGGCGAAGGCGCAGCTGCCGTAGATCGACACCAGGGCAGGCAAGGTCAGCGTCGCGGCCGAGGGATCGAGCGCGATCAGCACGCCGCAAAAGCCGATGCAGATCGCCGTCCAGCGCCGCCAGCCGACCTTCTCGCCGAGCAGAAAGGGAGAGGCCGCCGCGACATAGATCGGCGCGGCGAGCCAGAAGGTCATCGTGTCGGCGAGCGGCATGAAGCTGACCGCCAGATAGAAGGCGTATCCTTCCGATGCCGAAAGGACCACGCGCAACACCTGCATGCCAGGCCGCTCGACATGGATGACGCTGCGCCAGCCTGCGCGCCAGACGAACGGCAGCAGGACGATCAACGCCGCGGCGCTGCGGATCAGCGTGACCTGGCCGACCGAATAGGTCGACACCAACCACTTGCCGAGCACGTCGTTCAGCGAGAAGAGCAACAGACCGAACAGCATGAAGGCGATGCCGAGCCGCGCCATCGCCGCGGCCCCGCGGCCGCCGCCGTAGACGATTGTTTTTTCGGTCGAACTCATAGGTGCGCCCTAGCGCCACAGCGCGCCGAACGCGAGAGCTGCACAGGATTTTTTGTTGGATCAGATCTGCCGGAACGCGTTTCGTCGCCACGAAATCAATGCAGCACGAGCATGTCGCTCGACGCAAAGCTGATGTCGGCCTTGTCGCCGACGGCCGGCGGCGGCGAACCGGGATTGTTGAACGTATCGAGCGAGACGGTGTTTGCGCCGACGCCCACTCGCACCCGGATCACCGAACCGAGAAAGTGGACTTCCGCGATCTCGCCCGACAGGCTGGAATCGCGTCCAAACTGCCGCCCCAATGAAATCGCTTCGGGCCGCAGCGCAAGCGACAGCATATCGCCGTTCTTCGATCCGTTAAGTTTGCCCTTGAGCGAGACCTCCTCGCTGTTGACGCGGACCTTGCCCTCGGAGGCGTCGGTCACCACCCCTTCCAGCATGTTGAGCGTGCCGACGAAATTGGCGACGAATTTCGTCGCCGGCCGGTTGTAGATTTCGAACGGCGTGCCGACCTGCTCTGCCCGCCCGCCATACATCACGGCGATGCGGTCGGAGATCGAGAGGGCTTCCTCTTGGTCGTGCGTGACGAAGATCGTGGTGATGCCGAGCTTCTTTTGAATAGACCGGATTTCCTCGCGCAGCGAAACGCGCACCTTGGCGTCGAGCGCCGACAGCGGTTCGTCGAGCAGCAGAACCTTCGGCTTGGGCGCCAGCGCCCTTGCCAAAGCGACGCGCTGCTGTTGCCCGCCAGACATCTGGTAGGGGTAGCGCTCGCCGAATTTCTCCAAGCCAATCAATTTGAGCATCTCCGCCACACGCGCGTCGATGTTCGCCTTGTTCATTCCGGCGATACGCAGTCCGAATGCGACGTTTCCGGCCACGGTCATGTTCGGAAACAGCGCGTAGGCCTGAAAGACCATGCCGATATTGCGCCTGTTTGGCGCAAGGGCCGTCACATCCCGGCCGTCAATCACGATCTCGCCCGAACTCGGCTGTTCGAAGCCGGCGACCATCCGCAATACCGTGGTTTTGCCACAGCCCGACGGCCCCAGGAATGAAACGAATTCGCCGCGTTCGATCGGAAGGCTGAAGTCCTTGACGACCGTATTTGGGCCGAAGCTTTTGGTGACGCTGGAAATGTTCAGGAAAGTCATGGCGTCGCGCTCGCGGTCTGGGCCTTAGGGGCTGGGGCGATCGGCAGGCGGGGCAGAAGGCGCTGTCCCGGCTTTCGGCTGGCGAAAATTTGCATCAGGACCATGCAGCCCCAAGTCAAGGCGAAGGACATCGTGGCCAGCGCCGCGGGCTCGTAGGCGCGATCCTGTCCGATCTGCACCAGATAAGGCCCGAAAGCGTCGCGATTCAATAGGCTCGCCAGCACGAACTCGCCGATCGAAATCGAAAACGTCAAGAACGCGCCCGAGACGATTGCGGACCGCACGTTGGGGAAGATCACCTCCAAGATCGTGCGCAGACGCGACGCTCCCAAGCTTTCGGCCGCTTCCGTCAGAGTCCTGATGTCGATGACCGACATCCCGTTGTCGACGGCTCGATACATGTAGGGCAGCGAAAGGACGACGTAGCCGAGAACGATCAGTACGTCGGTGCCGAAATCGCTGCCGATCAATGGCAGAAGAGAGTTCGAGCCGTACATCCGGATGTAGCCGAAGACGAGGACGATCGGAGGCACGATCAGCGGCAAAAGCGTGATGAATTCGATGACCGGGCGCAGCCTCGGCAGTTTAAGCCGCACCCAATAAGCGGTGGGCACAACCATAGCCGCGCCCACCAGGATGGCTGCGACCGAAGCGGCGGCGGAATAGGAGACCGTAGCGAGAAAGCGCTGGTCGCCGAAGACTACGCGGTACGCCTCGAAGCTCCATTGCCCGCGCAACATCTTCAGCGAGAACTGGAAGGTCGCGTAGAGCGGCACGAGAAAGTAGGCCGCGCAGAACAGCGCGATCAGCGTCGAAGCGACGGGAAATTTCTTCACTTCTGCCACCGCTCAGTGCGCGCTCGAAGCACGAGATACAACACATTGGAGACGGCCATGATGACAACCATCCCGAGCGCAAGGGCGTAGCCCAGATTGGGGTTGTAGAGCACGTTGCCGCGAATTTGCTGGAACAGGACGATCGGCACCACGCCAAAACGCGATCCGGTCAGCGCATAGACCGTGGCCAGGGTCCCGAAAGCATTGGCGAACAGCAGCAGGAAGCAGCCGAGGATCGACGGAGTCAGGATCGGCAGAGCTACCCGACGCCAATACTGGCCGCTGGTCGCACCAAGGATCAGCGCGGCTTCCCTCCATTCTTTCTTCAGCCCATCGAGCGCCGGCGTGACGATGAGCACCATCAGGGGAAGCTGGAAGTAGAGATATACGAGGGCGAGACCCCAGAACGAATAAAGATTGAAGCCCGCGCCGTAGATGTTGACGCCGAAAATGTCGCGCAACAGGACCGTCACCAGACCCAGCCGGCCGATGGTCGCGATGAAGGCGAAGGCAAGCGGAATGCCGGCGAAATTCGAGGCGACGCCGCTGAAGGTCAGGAAGGCGGGCCGGACCCATCCCGGGAGCCCGCCAAGCACGATCGCCCAGGCAAGCGCCAGACCGGCGAGCGTGCCGATCACTGCCGAGGCGAGGCTGAGACGGATCGACAGAGAATAGGCGTCAGCGATGTCCTTCTGGCCAAGCGCGATGATGTTGTCGAAAGTGAACTCGCCGGAGGTATTCTGGAAGGCGCCGACGAAGAGATAGAGGGTCGGTAAGATCAGGAACATCACGGCGAAGGCGAGGAATGGAACCGCGCCGAGCAAATCCCAATTTCTGGCGTCGCGGCGAGCGAATACCTCGGGCTTCGGCTGGACCGGAAGCTCGTCGGACTGCGTCACCACCGAGTGCATCGTCATGCGTCCGGCCCCCCTGCCGCATGGCGAGACGACGCCGACTGAGCGGCGCCGCCTCGGTCCGTGAACTGTCTGCTTATTGCACGCCCATCGCCGAGGCCCATCCCTCGCCGATGGTCTTCTTCGCTGCGCCCTGTTCCTCGAGCGTTGGGAAGACCGCCTTGGCGTAGCCCTCTGCCGGCGGCAGCTTGTCGAGCAGTTCCTTCGGTACGACGCCGCGAGCCGACATGTCGTTGAAGCGGATTGGGTGGCAGTAGCCCGCGAGCCAGGTCAACTGGCCCTCATCCGAATAGAGGTACTCCATCCACAGCTTCGCAGCGTTCGGATGCGGCGCGTAGGCGGAGATCGCCTGGACGTACACGCCAGCGATCACGGCGTCGGAAGGAACGATGACCTCCATCGGAGGGTTGCCGTTCAACTTGTCGCGCATGGCGAGCACGTTGTAGTCCCAGTCGATCAGGATCGGAGTCTCGCCCGTGGCCATGCCCTGCTGCGAACCGTTCAGCGCAACGAAGTTGCCGCTTTCCTTGAGGGCTTTCATGAACTCGACGCCAGCGGCGGCGGCTTCAGAACCCGTTTTGCCCGAGGCGGCGACGCCTGCGCCGTAGACGGACATGATCGAGGAGTTGCCGGTCCGCGGATCGCCGGGGATCGCAAAGGAGTTGGCGTATTTCGCGTCCTTGAGGTCAGTGAAACCCTTCGGAGCTTCCTTGACGATGTCGCTGTTCACGCCGAAGGCGAGGACGCCGTAATAGTCGCCATACCAGTAGCCTTCTGCGTCCTTGGCGCTGTCCGGGATCGAGTCCCAGGTCGCTACCTTGTAAGGCTGGATCAGGTCTTCCGCCTTCGCCGACGGGCCGAACGACAGGCCGACGTCGATCACGTCCGGGGCCTGCGGGCCCTTGTTGTCCTTGTTCGCCTTGATCGCCTCGATCTCGTCGCCGGAGCCGGCATTCGGATTGAGTTCGTTGACGGTGATTCCGGGATATTTGGCTTTAAAGCCTTCGATCGTTGCGCCGTAGCCGCACCAGTCATGCGGCAGAGCGATCACGGTGAGCTGGCCTTCGGCCTTCGCGGCCGCCGCCATGTCTTCCATATGGCTCGCCGCCGATGATATCGCCGAGGTCGCCATAAGCGACACGGCCGTGAGGGAAAGGACCTTTCCCGTGAACCTGAACATTTTTCGTCTCCGTTGAGCTGACGCCGTTCGACGCCATGTTGCCGTATTCTTGTCATGTGACAGTCCGATGAAGACGGGCCGCACAGCCCTCCTCGATGCGGTAAAAGTTAACTTGTTTTTAACGAATGAAGCAATCGCGCGGCGGCATATCCCGGCTAACGATCACGCCGTTCCTGAACGCCGATCGCGCCGCGCACAATCCGGTCGTCAGAGATTGCCGTAGAGCGCGTTCTCTAGCAATTCGAGCGCGGCGTCCTTCGTCAGTTTGACGGCATTTCCACCAGCGGTCGGGTCGACGATCGCCATCTCGGCGATCAGGTCCATGCGCGCCTCGTCGAGATCGGCGACCTTGAGCAGTTCCTTCAGCGTGTTGGGCGCGTTGAGCTGTCGCCGCAGCGCCATCACCGCCAGCGCGAACCCATCGAAACCCCCCGCAATGCCGACATAGGCGGCGAGCCGCTCGATCCGGGTCTCGATCGCCGGGCGGTTGAAGGCGAGCACATAGGGCATGAAGACCGCGTTGGTCATGCCGTGATGCGTGTCGTAGAGCGCGCCGATCGGGTGCGACAGCGAATGGATCGCGCCGAGGCCCTTCTGGAACGCCGCCGCGCCCATCGCCGCCGCGCTCATCATATGCGCGCGCGCGGTCAAATCCTTGCCGTCGGCAAAGGCCCTGGGAAGGTTTTCGAACACCAGCCGGATGCCCTCGACGGCGATGCCGTCGGCCATCGGATGATATCCGGGCGCGCAATAGGCTTCGAGGCAGTGGGCAAGCGCGTCCATGCCGGCGCCCGCTGTGATGAAGGCCGGCATGCCGACAGTCAGTTCGGGATCGGCGATGACCATCGCCGGCAGCAGCTTGGGGTGGAAAATGACCTTCTTGGTGTGCGTTTCCTCGTTGGTGACGACGGCCGCGCGGCCGACCTCCGATCCCGTGCCGGCCGTCGTCGGCACCGCGACGATCGGCGCGATCGTCGCGGAATTCGCGCGCGTCCACCAGTCGCCGACATCCTCGAAGTCCCAGACCGGCCGCGTCTGCCCAGCCTGGAACGCGATCAGCTTGCCGAGATCGAGCGCCGAGCCGCCGCCGAAGGCGATGACGCCGTCATGCTTGCCGGCCCTGAACGCCGCGATGCCGGCGATGAGGTTCGATTCGATCGGGTTCGGCCTCACTTCGGAAAAGAATCCATAAGGAATTCCCGCATCGTCGAGGATTTTCAGCGTCGAAGCCACGACGGGGAGCTTCGCCAGGCCCGGGTCGGTGACGAAGAGCGGGTTTTTGATGCCGGCGAAGGCAAGCGCGTCGGGAAGTTCCCGGATGCGGCCCGCGCCGAAGCGGACGGTGGTGGGGTAGTTCCATTTGGAGACGAGGGCGGTCATGCAATGATTTCCATCGGCCAGCGGGATTGCCCCCTCCACCACGCTTCGCGTGGTTCCCCTCCCCCGCTCCGCAGGGGAGGACCAGAATCGGCGGCCGACCGCCCCGTCTGTCCTCCCCCGTTTACGGGGGAGGAGGAGCGCCGAAGGCGGTGGAGGGGGCTGATCGCCGACAACTAAACCACTTCCCGCAAGTGAAAGCTCTTCGGCCGGGTCAGGTTGTCGTACCCCAGCGCCGAAAGCGCGACGCCCTTGCCAGTATCCTTGACGCCGGTCCAGACCAGCGCCGGATCGAGATAGTCGCAGCGGTTCATGAACACCGTGCCGGTCTCGACGCGGTCGCCGATCGCTTCCGCCCGCTCGGTGTCGCCGGTCCAGATCGACGCGGTCAGGCCATAGGGGCTGTCGTTCATCAGAGCGATGGCCTCCTCGTCGTTGCGCACCTTCATGATGCCGACGATGGGGCCGAAACTTTCCTCGCGCATCACGCTCATCTGGTGGTCGACATTGGTCAGCACTTCCGCGGCGAGATAGGGCGAACCGGGCTGATCCTTGTCGGTTTTGGAGTTCATATGGGCGGTCGCGCCCTTGCGCAACGCCTCGTCCTTCTGCTCGCGAATGGCATCGGCGAATCGCGGTTGCGCCATCGGCCCCATCGTCGTCGCCGGGTCGAGCGGGTTGCCGACGGCATAATTCCTGGTCTCGGCGACGAAGCCATCGACGAAGTCGTCATAGATATGTTCGTGGACGTAGACGCGCTCGATGCCACAGCAGCATTGCCCGGAATTGTAGAATGCGCCTTCGACCAGGTTGGCGACGGCGTGGTCGAGCTTGGCGTCGGGCAGCACATAGGCCGGGTCCTTGCCGCCAAGTTCGAGCCCGAGCGTCATGAAGGCGCCTGCGGCAGCTTTCTCGATCGCCCGCCCGCCGGCAACCGAGCCAGTGAAGTTGACATGATCGATTCTGCCGGAGCCGAGCAGTTTCTCCGTCTGTGCATGGTCGAGCACGATGTTCTGGAACACATGCTTGGGCAGGCCGGCCGCCTCGAAGGCCTGCGCGAAGCGCTCGCCGACCAGCAACGTCTGCGCGGCGTGTTTCAGGATCACGGCATTGCCGGCCATCAGCGCAGGCACGATCGTGTTGACGGCGGTGAGATAAGGGTAATTCCAAGGCGCGATGACCATCACGACCCCGAGGGGGTCCTTCTTCACATAGCGCTTGAAGCCGTTCTTCGGGTTCGACGCCATCACCGGCGCGAGCGCTTTCTCGGCGATCTCGACCATGTAGGCCGTGCGTTCCTTGACGCCGCCGAACTCGCCGCCGTAGCGCACCGGCCGGCCGATCTGCCACGCCAGTTCCACGACGATTTCGTCAGTCTTGGCAACCAGCGCCTCCAGCATCGCCAGCATGAATTTGCCACGCTCAACGATCGGGGTGCGCGCCCACTCGGCCTGCGCCCTTTTGGCGCGCTCGACGGCTGCGTTGATCGCCTGATCCGACGCCACCGGGCGTTCGGCATGGATCGAGCCGTCGATCGGCGAGATGAGCCTGATGGTTTCAGTCATGAAAGTCCTGCGAGTTAACAAGCGAGAGCGCTGACATGACCCTGCCTAGCGTAGTCAAGAATAGCCTTGTCGCGGGTGACGAGCGTCAAACCGAAAGCGCGCGCGGTGGCGATCAAGATGCGGTCTGCGGGATCGGAATGAAGCGAGCCAGGAAGGAACGAGGACTCAATCAGTACTTCAGGTGAAAGCGCTTCAATCCTGATGCCGGGAGTAGCGATTACCTCGCGGAACAGGACGCTCGGCGGCATCGTTGTCGGCAGACGTCCCTTGGCGCTCAACAATCCCATTTCCCATGCGGATATCGGTGACACACGAACTCTCTCGTCAGTAGCGGCTGCGGCCTTCATAGCGGCCTTGGCTTCCGGCTTGATCTGTTCCTCGAGCGCGATCCAGATAATCGCGCATGTGTCGAGGAGCAGTCTGACTGTCACGAAGCTGCATCGGGTTCGAATGCAGGCTTCGTATAATCGTGGTCGGCCACAAGCGTGACCTTTCCCTCCCATATACCAAACAGCGGATGCTCCGCCTGGTCCAAGTTCTGCCCGGCCGTCGGCGCAGATCCCGCCCCATCGTAGCTTGCTTGTGCCATTTCTCCGAGACCAATTTGACCCGACCCTGGAGACAGCGACCCGAGGTTCACCGTTCGATACCCGTCCGGCCAGCCTTCCAGGCTGAAAACAACTTTCTCGCCCGAAAGATCGACATTCGACGCCTTATAGCTTGCGCGCATCCAGGCCCGCGCCTGACTGTGACCGCTGGGGCTGTTGCTCCACCATTCCTCACGCTTTCGCGCCGACGGCGGAAGACTTGCGCCGATGATAGATTCGACTTCGGCAAACGACATCGACAATCGGCCCTGGCCGGAAAAAAGCAGGTACTCGAACAGCGAGTGATATTTGGTTCCCTCGGTCATCGTGGCTCAATAGCCTGATCAAGCCAAATAATCAAACAGATAGTAACTTACTACCTTCGAACTAATACCTCTCGAACCCCCTATGCAGCTCCCAGTCCGTGACTCGCCGGTCGTACTCGAACTGCTCCCAACGCGCCGTGTGGACGTAGTGCTCCACGACATCCTCGCCGAGCGCATCCTTCAGCATCGTCGACCCGGCCAGCGTTTCGGTGGCCTCGCGCAGCGTCTTCGGAATCTCCGGCAGTTGCGCCGCCTGATAGGCATCGCCCACAAAGGGCTGCTGAAGTTCCAGCTTTTCGTCAATGCCCGCAAGGCCGGCCGCGATCAGCGCCGCGAAGGCGAGGTAGGGGTTCAAATCGGCGCCGCCGATGCGGCATTCCATGCGGATGCCCTTCGTGCCCTCGCCGCAGAGCCGGAAGCCGGCGGTGCGGTTGTCACGGCTCCAGATGATGCGGGTCGGCGCCCAACTTCCCGCCTGAAACCGCTTGTATGAGTTGATGTAGGGCGCAAGCAGCGCGGTATATTCGCTGGCGTATCTGAGCTGGCCCGCCGCCCACTGCTGACCAAGGGTCGACAATGTCCAGTCGGATTTCTTGTCGAAGAACAGCGGCGTCCTGCCATCGGCGCTCCACAGCGAATTGTGGATGTGACTCGAATTGCCTGCAAGGCTGTAATTGTATTTGGACATGAACGAGATTGCCTTGCCCTCCTGGGCCGCGATCTCGCGCGCGCCGTTCTTCAGGATGACGTGCCGATCGGCCATTTCCAGCACTTCGGCGTAGCGAACGTTGATCTCTTCCTGGCCCGGCCCGGCCTCGCCCTTCGAGTTCTCGATCGGAATGCCGGCCGCCTCCATGTCGTTGCGCAGCCGGCGCATCACGCCTTCTTCCTTGGTCGTGATGCCGATGAGATAATCGCCGATATACGGCGAGGCTGTTTCCAGATTCTGCCAATGCTTGGCGCGAGCGGAATCGTAGGTCTCGGAGAAAAGATAGAATTCGAGTTCGGAGGCGAAATGGGCCAGCCAGCCGCGCTCCCGCAGCCGCGCGACCTGTTTGCGCAGGATCGCCCGCGGCGAGTGCGCGAGGTCGGAGTGTGTTTGAGGGTCCTGCAAGTCGTTGAGGACAAGCGCCGTCTTTTCCAGCCACGGGATAGTGCGAATCGTCGACAAATCGGGCTTCATGACGAAGTCGCCGTAACCCTGCGACCAGCTTGCCGCCTTGTAGCCTGACACTGTCTCCATATCGATGTCGTTGGCGAGCAGGTAGTTGCAGCCATGCGTCTCGTCGTAAGCCGACTCGACAAAATACTTCGCCAGGAAACGCTTCCCGACGAGCCGGCCCTGCATGTCGACGGCAGCCGCGAGCACGGTGTCGATCTCGCCCTTGGCGACGGCCTTCTTGAGGTCGTCGAAGGTGAGGTTTCCGGCCATGGCTCATACTCCAGGATTGCCGCAATGTGTGCCGGCTTAAACACGAGAGCGCGTCCGGCATCGCGCCGGCCGCGCTCGTAGGACGGTGACTAGCGGCTGGTTTCGCCGACGGCGCGCTCGGCGGCTGCGATGACGGAGGCGCGCCTGGCGATTTCGGCGCCGATCGGCGGCCCCTTGAAGCGCTTGTTCTCGACAGCGAACCAGAGAATCGCCGCGAGCACGAGGAAGGCTATGACGATCCAAAGCACACTGTCGTTCGGCGGCTGGATGGCGATGTAGAAGATGATGGCCATGCCGACGACCGAGAGGGAAGTCACCAGCTTGTACAGTCCCGCCGACATCGCCCATGGGCCGGGCTTCGGCCATTTCGCGCCGCCATAGGCTATCATCGCCAGGACAAGCGGAATGGTGAACGACAGGAACAGGAACACCAGCGTCGAATTGACCACGATCGTGTAGAGGTTGGTGCCGCCGATGGACACGAATTGCGCCGCGAAGACGTAAAGGATCTCCAGGATCGCCGCCGTCCAGATGGCGGTTACCGGCGTGCGGTATTTCGGCGAGACCGTTGCAAGCGTCTTGGAGCCCACCGGCATGCCGTCGTCGCGCGAGAAGGCGAACAGCATTCTGGAGGCTGACGTGACGGTCGCCAAACCGCAGAGCAACTGCGTGATGATGATCGCAACATAGATGATGTCCTTCAGTCCGGCCGGAAGGATCGCATCCATCGTCGCGAAAAACATGCCCCAGCCCTGGCCAGCGGCGACGGTCATGTCCGGGATCGCCAGCGTGATCGCGCAGATCATGATCCAGCCGACCAGCGACGACCAGATCACGGCCGATACGATGCCCTGCGGGACGCTGTGGGCGGCCCTCTCGGTTTCCTCGGATGTGTGCGCCGAGGCGTCGTAGCCGGTGATCGTGTAGACCGGCAGCAGCAGGCAAAGCAAAAACAGGTAACCCATCGAGTCCGATTGCGGGAACACGTTGCCGCCGATCTCGCCGGAATAGTTGGTGAAGGTCCAGAGACGCGAAATGTCGATCGCCGGAGCGAAGTAAAGGCAGGCGAGGACGAGGACTGCGGTTGTCGCGAAGATGATGTAGCCGGAGATGTCGGTCAGGAAGGTCGTGACGCTGATGCCGAGATGATTGAACAGCGCCTGCGCGACGGTGATGACGGCCACGAAAGCGACGATATGGCCCGCCGAGACATCCATGCCGATCATCCCGCCGAACGTGCCCTGGAAAAAGAACGCCGTGCCGATGTTGATCGCGCCGAGCACGGTGATCAGGCCAAGCAGGTTGAGCCAGGCGGTCAGCCAGCCGGTGAAGCGGTTGCCAAGGATCGAGGCCCAGTGGTAGAGGCCGCCGGCCGTCGGGAACGCCGATGCGATCTGCGCCATGGAGAGCGCGAAAAAGCCCGAGATGACGCAGCCGACGATCCAGCCGATGCCCGCCCCAGCGCCGCCGACCGACGAAATCGCCTGCGCGAAGGAGTTGATGCCGCCCGACAGGATGCAGATGATCGAGAAGGAAATTGCGAAGTTGGAGAATTTCGACATGCTGCGCGACAATTCCTGCGCGTAGCCCATGCCGTGCAGGACCTTTACGTCCTCGCTCTTATCGACGTCCGAATATCCTGGCGCTGCCATGACGAGTGTCCCCTTTATCGTTGCGAAAGGTCTAGTGATGTCCGGCCGCAGCCGGCGCGTCGGGGGGCGTCCTGACTTCTCCGCGTCATGATCGGCGCGCTGCCTCGCACGCCGATCCGACCCGCCTCCACGAGATGTCCGTGACCCGTCGGGCGCAAGGAATTGCCCGAGCCGGCCAGCCGTCATGCTGAAAACCGAGCCAAGCGCCCTGCCGCGCAGCCGAAAGACTTTGCATTCCCGATCGCCCCAGGCGCGCCGAGGCCTTGAAAGCCTTTCTGCCGCGCCGTTTCGAGTTTGAGGCGGGGCCCAATCGATGTCAAACACGATTCCGTGTTTTGAGACGCCATCTGCTGAAATCGCGGCGTCAAGGCGCTTGATCGGCCGGGCTTACCGATAATTAAGATGCGGCATCGTCTGTAAGCCGTCATAAGCGCGAGCGAATATCGGCGCGCTGCGGTCGTATCGATCTTTCCCTTGCCACCGGCCGGCCAATCCGGGTCGACGCGCGGCCGGCATCGAACGTGGAGCGCCGATGGCGGTCTGGAAGCAAGCCCTGGTTGTCCTGCTGGTCCTGGTCATCGCCGGATTCGCCTGGTTGCGGTTTTTTCCAGGCGCGCCGGCGGTGCTGGCCGGCTGGGGCGTAGACCTGCCCGCCGCGATTCTTCCCGAAGCCGAACCGGCGGCCGCGACCAGGCCGGCGCAGGGCGGCAATCGCCAGCAGGGCGCGGTCGTCGCGGCGGCGGTCCGGCCGGCGACCATCAACGACCGCCTCTCGGCCATCGGCACGGGACGCGCCAACGCTTCCGTGTCGATCAGGCCCTATTCGACCGGCCGGCTCGCCGAGATCGTCGTCGGGCCGGGCGCCCGCGTCGCCAGCGGCGACGTTCTGGCGACACTCGATTCCGATGTCGAGGAAATCGCCGTCGACCGCGCCCGGATCGCGATGGAGGATGCCGTCGCGCGCGCCGGGCGGGTCAAGTCGCTGCTCGCCTCCAACGCCGCCACCACGGTCCAGGTGACGGACGCAGATCTTGCCGTCCAGACATTGCGGCTGGCGCTGCGCGACGCCGAACTCGCGCTCGAACGGCGCGCGATCGTCTCGCCGATCAGCGGCATCGTCGGCATCCTCCCGGTCGAGGCCGGCAACTTCGTCAATCCCGAGACCGAGATCGCCCGCATCGAGGACCGATCCTCGATCATCGTCGATTTCTACGTGCCGGAACGCTACGCCAACGCCATCGAGATCGACGCGCCGGTTTCGGCCTCGTCGATCGCCCGGCCCAAGGACGTTCTGCAGGGCAAGGTCAGCCAGATCGACAACCGCCTCGACGACAAGAGCCGCACGCTCCTGGTGCGCGCGCGCATCGCCAACACCGACGATTCGCTGCGCGCCGGCATGTCGTTCCAGGTCTCAATGCGCTTTGCCGGCGACACCTATCCCTCGGTCAGCCCGCTCGCCATCCAGTGGGGCACGGATGGCGCCTTCGTCTGGGCGGTTCGCGACGGCGTGGCCAAGCGCACGCCGGTGCGCATCGTTCAGCGCAATACCGAAAACGTCCTCGTCGAGGCGGCGCTGGCGGCCGACGAGCAGGTCGTGACGGAGGGTATTCATCTCGTGCGCGACAATGCGCCGGTGCGCCTCGCCGGCGATCCGACGACGGATGCGGGGCGCGCCGAAAACCGTCCGATGGCCGCGGGCGACGGCTCGTGACCTGGGGCTTCCGGCCGTGAGCGGGGCCGCCGCCGCCAATGCCGCCGGCCGGGGGCTGACCGCGCTGTTCGTGCGGCGGCCGGTGCTGACCTTCGTCATCAACGTCATGATCGCGGTCGCCGGCCTCGCCGCCTTCTACGGCATCGAAATCCGCGAACTCCCCGACGTCGACCGGCCGGTGATCACCATCAGCGCCGATTTCGAGGGCGCGGCCGGCGAGACCGTCGACCGCGAGGTCACCGCCGTGCTGGAGGGGGCTGTGGCGCGCGTCTCTGGCGTCAAGTCGATCTCGTCGACCTCTTCCTACGGCCGCAGCCGCGTGACGGTCGAGTTCAACGACGGCGTCGACCTCGATGTCGCGGCCTCCGATGCGCGCGACGCGGTCAGCCGCGTCCAGAACGACCTGCCGGAGGACCTCGACCCGCCGCGCATCGTCAAGGCCGACGCCAATGCCGACCCGGTCATGCGCCTCGCGATCACCTCGGACACGATGTCGGTCGAAGACATGACCATCCTGGTCGAGGACGAGGTCGCCGACATGCTCGCGGCCGTTCCCGGCGTGGCCGACGTGCAGATTTCGGGCGACCGCGAGAAGATTTTTCGCGTCGACATCGACCAGGCCAAGGTCGCCAGCATGGGCTTCACGGTGGCCGATATCCGCAACGCGCTGGCTTCCGTCGCCTTCGACACGCCTGCCGGCTCGCTGACCACGGCCAACCAGGACATCATCGTCCGCGCTACCGCCAATGTCACCACGCCCGAGGCGTTCGAGAACATCGTCATTGCCGGACGCACCAAGCTCGGCGACCTCGCCACCGTCACGCTCGGCGCCGACATCGCGCTGACCTCGCTGCGCTCCGACGGCAAGACCGGCATCGGGCTCGGCATCATCCGCCAGGCGCAATCCAACACGCTCGACATTTCCGAGGGCGTGCGCGCCGCGGCCGCCCGCATCCAGGAGACATTGCCGCAGGGCATGCAGATCCGCGTCAACAGCGACGACGCCATCTTCGTCCAGGGCGCGATCCACGAGGTCGAGATCGCGCTCGGCCTGTCGGTCTCCATCGTGCTCATCGTGATCTATCTGTTCCTGCTCGACTGGCGCGCCACGCTTATTCCGGGCCTCGCCATGCCTGTGGCCCTCATCGGCACGCTGGCGGCGATCTACCTCGCCGGCTTCTCGATCAACATCCTGACCCTGCTGGCGCTCGTGCTCGCGACCGGCCTCGTCGTCGACGACGCGATCGTGGTGCTGGAAAACATCGTCCGGCGTCGCAACGAGGGCATGGGACCGCGCGCCGCCGCCGTGCTCGGCACGCAGGAGGTCTTTTTCGCCGTCATTGCCACGACCGCGACGCTCGCCGCCGTCTTCGTGCCGCTGTCTTTCCTGCCCGGCCAGACCGGTGGGCTTTTCCGCGAGTTCGGCTTCGTGCTGGCGATGTCGGTGCTGCTGTCGTCGGTGGTCGCGCTCTCGCTCTGTCCGATGCTCGCCTCGCGCATGCTGACGAACCTCGTGGCGCACGAGGACGCGCATCGGCGCAGCCCGCTCGGCCGCATCGGCTCGGGTCTTGCCTCCTTCTATGCGCGTTGTCTGCGCGCCTGCCTCAATGCGCCGGCGATCGTCATCCTGGTCTCGGCGGTTTTCGCAGCCGCGGCGTTCGGCGCCTTCGGCCTTGTCCGCAACGAACTGACGCCGAGCGAGGACCGCTCCCTGGCCCTGCTGCGCATCACCGCGCCGCAGGGCGTCAGCCTCGACTACACGACGCAGCAGATGCGCCGCATCGAGCAATTGCTGCAGCCGCTGCGCGATTCGGGCGAGATCGTCTCCGTCTTCGCCAACGCCGGCCAGGGCAACGCAACCAACAGCGGCTTTATGGTGATGGCGCTGGCCCCCTGGGACCAGCGCGCGCGGGGCGCGCAGGCGATCATCGCCGACATCGACCGGCTGGCGAAACAGGTCCCCGGTGTCCGCGCCTTCCCGTTTTCGCCCAATAGCCTCGGCATCCGCGGCGCCGGCAGCGGCCTGCAATTCGCGATCGTCGGCAACAGCTATGCCGAGCTCGGCGCGGTGGCCGGCGCCGTCATCGCGGCGATGGAGAAGGACCCGCGCTTCGACCAGCCGCGCCTGTCGACCGACTCCACCCAGCCGCAGCTCGCCATCGAGATCGACCGCGAACGCGCCTCCGACCTCGGCATCGACATCGCCGGCCTCTCGGACACGATCCAGGCCATGCTCGACGGGCGCGAGGTCGCCGACGTGTTCATCGAGGACCGCGCCTATCCGGTCAAGCTCGTCTCGACCAGCAATCCGATCAACGACCCGACCGACCTCGAGAACATCTTCCTGAAAGCATCCGACGGCCGCTACGTGCCGGTGTCGACCATCGCGAGCCTGACCGAGCGGGCCGTCGCGCCGCAGCTCCAGCGCGAGCAGCAGTTGCGCGCGATCTCCATCACATCGAGCTTGCGTCCGGACTTCGCGCTCGGCGAGGCGCTGACCGCCGCCCGCGAGATCGCCGCGCCGCTCCTCAAGCCCGGCAACCGCATCATCCCGCTGGCGGAAGCGGCCACGCTCGGCGAATCGTCGAGCGGCATGCTGACGATCTTCGGCTTCGCGATCGTCATCATCCTGCTGGTGCTCGCGGCCCAGTTCGAAAGCTTCATCAGCGCCGTCATCATCATGGCGACGGTGCCGCTCGGCCTGGCCTGCGCGGTCTTCGCGCTGGTCTTCACCGGCACCTCGCTCAACGCCTACAGCCAGATCGGCCTCGTGCTTCTGGTGGGCGTGATGGCCAAGAACGGGATTCTCATCGTCGAATTCGCCAACCAGCTGCGCGACAAGGGCGCTTCGGTCCGCGAGGCGATCGAGCAGGCATCCACCATCCGCCTGCGGCCGGTGATGATGACCATGATCTGCACCGTTCTCGGCGGCCTGCCGCTGGTGTTCGCGTCCGGCGCCGGCGCGGAGGCGCGCATCGCGCTCGGCTGGGTCATCGTCGGCGGCCTGGGCCTGGCGACGCTCTCGACCCTGTTCCTGACGCCGGTCGCCTACCTGCTGCTCGGCCGCTTCGTGACGCCCAATGTCGAGAACCACAAGCGCCTCGACCGCGAACTCGAACACGCCGCCGGCCAGACCATCCTGCCTGCAGAATAGCCTGCGCCGGATCTTTTGGGTTGTACGTCCCGCACAGGCCTCCTAAGCAGGCGCTCCACGTTCAGACCAACAACCGGAAGCCGCCGTGGCCACCGTCAGCATCGGAAACGTCCTCGCCGCGGTCGGGACCGAGATCGGCGTCTCGCCCTGGCGCGTGGTGACGCAGGCGATGATCGACACCTTTGCCGACGCGACCGACGACCATCAGTTCATCCACTGCGATCCCGAGCGCGCGGCGAGCGAAACCGCATTCGGGGGAACCATCGCGCATGGTTTCCTGACGCTTTCCCTGCTCTCCGCCATGGCCTTCGAGACCGTGCCGCGCATCGAGGGCGCCGATATCGGCATCAACCAGGGCTTCGATTCGGTCCGTTTCGTCGCCCCGGTCAAGACCGGATCCAGCATCCGCACCCGGTTCGTGCTGGCAAACGCCAAGGCGCGTCCATCCGGCTGGATCGAGATCGCCTACGATGCGACCATCGAGATCCGGGGGTCGGTCAAGCCGGCGCTGACGGCCCGCTGGCTGACGCTCGCCTTCGCCGAACCAGCGGCATGATGCGAGACATCAGGCGGGACATCATGTCCCAGGTTTGTCGGGCGCCCCCGAAATCGCGCCCGAGGCAACCGACACCGGATCGCCGGCGGGAAAGGAGTCCTCCAGCCCAGTCTCGAGCTCCTGCTCTGCGAGCTCCTCTCGTTCGGCCTCTTCCTTTTCGGTTTCGGGATAGTCTCCAGCACGAGGCTTGGACGACTTGCCGTCTTTGCGGGTGAGCTTCGGCATCGCATCGCACTCCGTGAAGCGCGGAAAACGGCCCCGACACGCAGCCGTTCCGTCATTTTGCGACGAGATTTTCGCTGGCGCGATCAGGCGGAGATATCGATCACGCCGCAGTCGCCCGCCTGCGATCCGAACACGACGCGGCGCTCCGCGCCGTCCCACATCATCGCGGTGACCGCCCCCTTGCCGCCGCGCCGCAGCACGACCTCCTTGGCATCGGCGAAACGCGCCGCGAGCACCATGCCGTCGTCGTAGCCGATCGCAACGATGTCCTCGCTCGGATGGCAGGCGACGGCCGTCGCCATCGCATCGCCGCGCGTGCCGAGTTCGAGCGGCGCCTTGCCCATCGGCCCGTCCTTGCCCTGGAACGGCCAGACGATCGCCGCCGGCGCGCCCGAGCTCGCCAGCCACTTGCCCCTGGCGCTCCAGGAGAGGCTCTTCACCTTGGCCGGATAGCCCGTCATGCGCATGTGCTTGCCGTCGGCGAGTTTCCAGCCGTGCAAGGCGTTCTCCTGCATCGCGGTGACGAGGAAGTTGCCGTCCGGCGAGAAGGTCAGGCCGGTATGGGCGCCGGCCCATTCGAGTTCGACCGGCTTGCTCGTGGCGCCTGGAAAATGCAGCGTCGCGCCGTTGTAGCGCGCCACGCCGAGACGCAGCCCCTTCGGCGCGAACCCCAGTCCCTCGACCGAGCGGGGATGCTGGAACTCCCTGACGCCGCGGTCCGGCAGCTTGACGAAGGCGGTCCTGCCGGTCGCATAGGCGATCGCGCCCTGCGGACCGCACGCGACGCTGGTGATCCATTTCCTGCCGGCTTGCGCAACGATCTCCGTCTCGCCGCCCGGGCTCGTTGCAAAGACTTTGCCGTCCTCGCCGCCAGTGATCAGCATCCTGGCGGGGGCATCCAGCGCCGCGCAAAGCAGCCCGTCATTGGCCTGCACGGTCTTGTGGCCGAAATCGAGCCGGTGAACCGCGCCGTCCGCCATCGCGAAATGCGGGATGTCGTCGAGAAAGACGGCGGCGATGCAGTGGCCGTCGAGATCGAGGGGGGCGGTGGTGGGCATGGGCTGGTGTCATACTCCGGGTCTACGCGACCCATAGGCACTCCACAGCGATGCCTCAAGCGATGCTTGCGATTCCAGTCAAATCCGAGGGTGTTCCATCATCCGAGTTGGCCATCAGGCGGTAGTCAGGCCGCCTGGCAGGCGTCGAAAGTCCGCATCAGGCGCTCGCGGTCGAGCTCCCGGCCGATGAAGACGAGCCGGCTCTCGTGCTTCTCGCCGATTTTCCAGGGGCGCTGGTGGTCGCCTTCCATGATCATGTGGACGCCCTGCACGACGTAGCGATCCGGATCGTCCTTGAGCGCGATGATGCCCTTGAGGCGCAGGATGTTCGGCCCCTCAACCTGCGTGATCTTCTCGATCCACGGGAAAAACTTCTTCGGGTCCATCTCGCCGCCGCGCAACGACACCGACTGAACCGTCACGTCATGGATCGGCGAGGCCGCGGCATGGTCATGATGGTCGTGGTCGCCGTGCTCGTGGGCGTGATCGCCGTCGAGGAAATGCGGATCATTGTCCAGCGCGCGCTTCAAATCGAACGCACCCTGGTCGAGGACGCTGGCGAGATCGACGGCCGAGCGCGTCGTGCGGTGAATCTTCGCCGACGGGTTGATGGCGCGGATCGCCGCCTCGACATCCCGCAACTCCTCCGCCGTCACGAGGTCGGTCTTGTTGAGCACCACCACGTCGGCGAAGGCGATCTGGTCTTCCGCCTCGCGCGAATCCTCGAGCCGCAGCGGCAGGTGCTTGGCGTCGACCAGCGCCACGACCGCGTCGAGCCTGGTCTTGGAGCGTACGTCCTCGTCCATGAAGAAGGTCTGCGCGACCGGCGCCGGGTCGGCGAGACCGGTCGTCTCGACGACGATCGCATCGAAACGGCCCGGGCGTCTCATCAAGCCCTCGACGACGCGGATCAGGTCGCCGCGCACCGTGCAGCAGACGCAGCCATTGTTCATCTCGTAGATCTCCTCGTCGGACTCGACGATGAGGTCGTTGTCGATGCCGATCTCGCCGAACTCGTTGACGATGACCGCGTAGCGCTTGCCGTGACCTTCCGAGAGAATGCGGTTGAGCAGCGTCGTCTTGCCGGCGCCGAGATAGCCGGTCAGGACGGTGACGGGGATTTGGCTCTGGGTCGGGCTCATGGTCTTCCGGTCCGCATGAAACTCCCCACCATATAGGTCGCCGTCCGCGCGAATGCACGCCTGTCGAGGCGCGAGCGCGGCCGATGCTGTCACAGAACTGTAAGACGACTATGCGAAGAGGTCGGCGTCAAGATCGCTTGCCGGCAAACGAGATCGGGGGAGCCCTATGGCCAAAGCGAACAAGAACGCCGTCATGGGCCGCCTTCACGCCGCCGCGCGCCTGGCCCGCACCGCGCTGGCCGCGCGGTTGCTGGAGCATGGCTTCTACGCCGGGCAGGATCAGATCATGATTGCGCTCGACCGGGAGGATGGCCAGACGCCGGGCCAGCTTTCCACGCGCATCGGCGTGCGACCCCCGACCATCACCAAGACGATCAACAGGCTGCAGGCGCAGGGCTTCCTCGAGAAGCGCGCGTCCGACACCGACGCCCGCCAGGCGCATATCTTCCTCACCGAAGCGGGCCGCAGCGCGATCGTCGATATCGAAAAGTCGGTGCGCAAGACGGAGAAATCGGCCTTCAAGGGTCTGGACAAGAAGGACCAGAAAGTTCTCGCCAAGCTCCTGTCGCGGATCGAAGCCAACCTGTCAGGCGTCGTCGCGGTCGACGCCGAACTCGACGACGACAAGGAAGACTAGATCGGGCGACGCGGCTGCGCGTTTCGAGCCGATGTTCGTTTCCTTCGGCCAGCCATGGATGGCCGACAAAGCCGTTTGACTTCCCTTCGATCGATGGCATAGACGATTTAAACAGTTTAAATCGTGTGCCGGCCGATGGGGAGATTGTTCTGGCTCAGAAGATCAAGCTTTCCACGATCGCCGACACGCTCGGCGTGTCGACGGCGACGGTTTCGCTGGCGCTGCGCGACAGCCCGCTGGTGGCCGACGCGACGCGCGACCGCATCAAGCTCCACGCCCGGACAATCGGCTACATCTACAATCGCCGCGCGGCCAGCCTGCGCACCTCGCGCTCCGGCATCGTCGGCGTCGTCGTCCACGACATCATGAACCCGTTCTTCGCGGAGATCCTACGCTCGATCGAGACGGAGCTCGACCTCAGCCGGCAAACCTTCATCCTGTCCAACCATTACGATCAGCTCGAGAAGCAGCGGACCTTCATCGACACGCTGCTGCAACTGGGCGCGGACGGCGTCATCATGTCGCCGGCGATCGGCACGCCGCCGGAAGACATCGCCATGGCCGAGGAGAACGGGCTGCCAGCCGTCCTCATCGCGCGCACGGTCGAGGGCGCGGACGTGCCGGTGTTCCGCGGCGACGACGCGTATGGCATGGCGCTCGCCACCAATCACCTCATTTCGCTCGGACACCGGCGCATCGCGATGATCGGCGGCGCCGACCAGACCTCGACCGGGCGCGACCGCTATCAGGGCTATCGCGGCGCGATGGAAAAAGCGGGGCTGGCGGTTCGCGGCGACTGGCGGATTCCCGGTCCCCGCACCAAGCAGGCCGGGTTCGAGGCGGCGGGCCGCTTCCTCGCCCTGGCCGACCGCCCGACCGCCGCCTGTTGCTGGAACGACCTCGTCGCGATCGGCCTGATGAACGGCATCGCGCGCGCCGGCATGGCGCCGGGCGTCGACATTTCGGTCACCGGCTACGATGATCTCGAGGAGGCCGCGATCGCCACGCCGGCGCTGACCACCGTCTGGAACGGCCAGCGCGAGGTCGGCCGCCGCGCGGCGCGCGCGTTGCTCGACAAACTGAGCGGCGCGCCGGTACAATCGGCGCAGGATCTGATCCGGCCCGAACTGCATATACGCCAATCGACGGGCGCGCCGCGCGAGCGCTGATCGATCACCCCGCCAACCACCTGCGAGTCACGATCCATGCCGAAATCGACTGCCGGGACGCCCATCCTCATTCCAGGAAAAATCCACCCGCGATGCGTTTCCCGCATCGGCGAAGCGTTCCGGCTTATCGAGATCGAGCGCGCGGATGCGGCCCTTGTCGACCCGACGGGGCGCGATGCCGTGCGCGGTATCGCAGCGTCGACGAAGATCGACGCGGCCTTCATCGACGCTTTCCCCAACCTCGAGATCATCGCCAATTTCGGCGTCGGCTATGACGGCGTCGACGCCAGGCACGCCGCAAGCCGAAATGTCATGGTCACCAACACGCCCGACGTGCTGACCGAGGAGGTCGCCGACACCGCGCTCGGCCTGCTGCTCACGACGATCCGCGAATTCTATCGCGCCGAGAAATATCTGCGCGACGGTCTATGGGCGAACCAGGGCCCATACCCGCTGACCAAGGCGACGCTGCGCGGGCGGACCATCGGCATCGTCGGCATGGGCCGCATCGGCCAGGCGATCGCGCGGCGTCTCGAAAGCTTCGGGGTCGGCATCGCCTACCACAACCGCAATCCGGCGCCGGGCGTCGCCTACCCGTATCATGCGACGCTGCTGGGGCTTGCTCGCGCCGTGGACACGCTGATCTCCGTCGCGCCGGGCGGCGCGGCGACCGAGAAGATGATCGACGCCGATGTGCTGGCGGCGCTCGGGCCGAGCGGCGTGTTCATCAATATCGGCCGGGGCAGCACCGTCGACGAAGCCGCGCTGGCGGCCGCGCTGGCCGACGGCGTCATTCTCGCGGCGGGACTCGACGTGTTCGCCGACGAGCCGAACGCGCCGCGGGCGCTTCTGGATGCGCCGAACGCAACCTTGCTGCCGCATGTCGGATCGGCCTCGGTCCATACGCGCGACGCCATGGCCGACCTGGTGGTCGACAATCTGGTCTCGTGGTTTTCGGAGGGGAAGGCGCTGACGCCTGCGCCGGAGACGGCGGGAATCGAGCGCGGCTGAGGGGAGTGCTCTGCTCGGCGGCCTGTATTCACTCGCGCTCGGCCGCATGCGCCCGCACGGCGTCGCCGAAGGCCTGGAAGACCTTCGCCGAATTGCTGTCGGTCGCCGCCCAATATTCCGGGTGCCACTGGACGCCGACGGCGAAGGCGCGGGAGTCCTTCACCGAAACCGCTTCCACCGTCCCGTCGCTCGCCACCGCCTCGACCTGAAGCCGGCCGCCCAGCCGGTCGATCGCCTGCCGGTGAACGGAATTGACCAGGATCTCCCCGGCGCCGAAGACCCCGGCGAGGCATGAGCCTTCCTCGATCCTGACGGCCTGGTGGATGGCGAAGCGCTCGTCCTGGTTGTCGCTGGCCGCGGCGCGATGGTCGAGCGACCCTGCACGCTCCTGGATCTCAGTACCCAGCGTGCCGCCGAGCGCCACGTTGAGTTCCTGGATCCCTCGGCAGATGGCGAGAAGCGGCACGCCGCGCTCGATCGCCCGGCGGATCAGCGGCAGCGTCGTCGCGTCGCGGGCGTGGTCGTAGGGTCCGTTCGCCTCGGTGGCCGCCTCGCCGTAGAGCGGCGGATGGACGTTCGACTTCGCGCCGGTGATCATCACTCCGTCGACGCTGTCCAGCAAACGGTCGAAGTCGATCCGGTCGCCGAAGGACGGCACCAGCACCGGCAGAACGCCCGCCGCGCCGATCGCCGCCTCGAGATATTGCTGCGGGGCGGCATGCCAGGTGTAGGCTTCGATCTGCTTGACATCGGTGGCGACGGCGACGAGCGGCTGGACCATGGCGGCTTCCATTTCTGACTGAACCCTGGCCAGAAAATACGCCATCGCGTCGGGAATTGCCACGGCCTGCGCCTCGGCACGAAGGCCGCTGCCGGCGTCGCGACCATAGTCCCAAGCCGTGCGCCGCGCGGCGCATATGCTGACGGGCGCCGGCCGCGCCGGCCGCCATCGCGCTGGACTTGGGACCTTCTGGCTGTATTGTGCGGTCCTCGATCGGGGAAAATCAACGGCTCCTTCATGGCCGGGGTTCAAAGCCGCATCGTCAACTGATCCGAAAGGGAGGAACCTATGGATCGTCGCTCATTCATTCGCAAAGCCGGCACGACGAGCGTGGGCGCGGTCGCCGCCACGGCGCTCGCCGCGCCAGCCATCGCCCAGTCCAATCCGAAGGTGACGTGGCGGCTGACATCCTCGTTCCCGAAGTCTCTCGACACGATCTATGGCGGCGCCGAAGTCTTTTCCAAGATGCTGTCCGAGGCGACCGACGGCAATTTCCAGGTGCAGGTGTTCGCGGCCGGCGAACTGGTGCCCGGGCTGCAGGCGGCCGACGCCGTGACGGCGGGAACGGTCGAGGCCTGCCACACGGTCTCCTATTATTTCTGGGGCAAGGACCCGACCTGGGCGCTCGGCGCCGCCGTTCCGTTCGCGCTCAACGCGCGCGGCATGAACGCCTGGCACTATCACGGCGGCGGCATCGACCTGTTCAACGAATTCCTCGCCAAGCAAGGCCTGTTCGGCCTCCCCGGCGGCAATACCGGCGTCCAGATGGGCGGATGGTTCCGCAAGGAAATCAACACCGTGGCCGACCTATCCGGCCTCAAGATGCGTATCGGCGGTTTTGCCGGCAAGGTCGTCGAACGGCTGGGCGTCGTGCCGCAGCAAATCGCCGGCGGCGACATCTATCCGGCGCTCGAGAAGGGCACGATCGACGCGGCCGAATGGGTCGGGCCCTACGACGACCAGAAGCTCGGCTTCCAGAAGGTCGCGCCTTATTATTACTACCCGGGCTGGTGGGAGGGCGGTCCGACGGTGCACCTGCTGTTCAACAAGACGAAATACGACGAGTTGACGCCGGCCTATAAATCGCTGGTGCGCACGGCCGCGCAGGCAGCCGACGCCAACATGCTGCAGAAATACGATTTCCTGAACCCGGCTGCGGTCCGTTCGCTGGTCGCCGGCGGCGCCCAGTTGCGGCCGTTCAGCCCCGAAATCCTCGCCGCCTGCTTCGAGAAGGCGAACGAGGTCTATGCCGAGATGGAAGCCGGGAACCCGGGCTTCAAGATCATCTGGGAATCGATCAAGGCGTTCCGCAAGGAGCATTTCCTCTGGGCGCAGGTGGCGGAATACAATTTCGATACGTTCATGATGATCCAGCAGCGCAACGGTAAGCTCTGATTTGGCCCGGGATCCGGATCGGCAATCCTCGCGTTGCGATGGTCGGCGCGCGGGCGCGGTCAGCCCGACGGAACCACGATCGCCCTGATCTCGCCGGGCGGCGCCGGCCCGGCGATGATCCCGGCTGCCTGCGCGAGGCTCACGACCCGCGAGATCAGCGGCTCGACCTCGATCGCGCCCGAAGCGATCAAGTCGGCGGCGCGGGCCTGGGTGTGCGGATTGATGAACGAGCCGACGATCCTGACCTCGCGCACCAGAATATCGAAGGGCGCGATCTCGACGCGGATGTCGGGCGCCAGAACGCCGAGGATGACGGCGCCGCCGCCGCGTTTTGCCAGACGCGGCGCCTGGGCGACGGTCTCGGCGACGCCGGCGCATTCGAACACCACGTCCGCGCCGCCCGGCAGCAGCCCGCCGGGGCCTGCCGTCATCTCAACCACGTCGCCCAAAGTCGGATCGATCGTCGCGGTCGCGCCGAGCGCCGCGGCCAGGTCGCGCTTTCTCGCCTGCCGCGTCGCCAGCACAACCCGCGTCGCGCCGGCCAGCCGCGCCAGCTGGACCACCAGCATGCCGATGACCCCGCCGCCGAGCACGATGACCGACATGCCGGTGCGGATGGCCGCCATGTCGACGCCGTGGATGCAGCAGGCCAACGGCTCGCAGAACGCGCCATGCAGCGGCGGGAGACCGGCCGGGAGAGCGAACGCCTGCTTTTGCGGCACGAGCACATAGTCGGCGAAGCCGCCGTCGCGGTGGATGCCGATCGCTTCAAGCCTCACGCAGAGGTTGACCCGCCCTTCGCGGCATTGCGGGCACAGGCCGCAGGCGATGTTGGGATCGCCCGTCACGCGCTGGCCGATCGCGAAATCGGTCACTCTGTCGCCCCGGGCTTCGACGATGCCGCAGAATTCGTGGCCGAGCGTGACCGGCGGCCGCGATGGAAACTCGCCGTGCAGGATATGACGGTCCGTACCGCAGATGCCGCAAGCCTCGACCCGCACCAGCAAATCATCC
The DNA here is from genome assembly GCA_964244725.1 of uncultured Rhizobiaceae bacterium. Lineage (GTDB taxonomy): Bacteria > Pseudomonadota > Alphaproteobacteria > Rhizobiales > Rhizobiaceae > Kumtagia. The sequence goes on along the minus strand of CAXTJQ010000014.1, from coordinate 73,241 downwards.
GGGCCGGGCGACGGCTTGTCGACGTCGCGGAGTTCGATCTCGCCGACCGCCATGAACCGGACCGCCTTCATCGCCGCATCCCCATCAATCGAAAGCCGGCGGTTTTGAAAGATCGTTCGCGGGCTGGGCCGGCCGCGCCGGCGCGTCGCCGAAGCTCGGCGGCCGGCTCAATTCGTCGCCCGGAGCCGCCCCGGGCGCAGGCGCGGCCGAGCCGTCGGCGGGGGCGACCGGCTTGTCCTTGTAGCGAAGGACCATCTGCGGGAAGGCGATAACGAGGCCGATCATCAGCACCTGGATGCAGACGAAGGGGACCGCGCCCCAGTAGATCTGCCCGGTCGTGACCGGCGCGATCCGCTTGCCCGTCAGCCGGTCGAGATAGGGCGCGCGCGCCGCGACCGAGCGCAGGTAGAACAGCGCGAAGCCGAAGGGCGGATGCATGAAGCTCGTCTGCATGTTGACGCCGAGAAGGACGCCGAGCCAGATCAGGTCGATTCCGAGCTTCTCGGCCGGAAAGGCGAGCAGGGGCACGATGATGAAGGCGAGCTCGAAATAGTCGAGGAAGAAGGCGAGGAAGAAGACAAGGGCGTTGACCGCGATCAGGAAGCCCGTCTGCCCGCCGGGCAGCGAGGTCAGCAGATGCTCGACCCAGTCGTCGCCGTTCACGCCGTAGAAGGTCAGCGAGAAGGCGCGCGCGCCGATCAGGATGAACAGAACGAAGGACGACAGGCGGGTGGTCGAGGTCAAAGCCTGGCGCAGCAGGTCCGTCGAGAACCGGCGTTTGGCCATGGCCATGAGCAGCGCGCCGACGGCGCCCATGGCGCCGCCCTCGGTCGGCGTGGCGATGCCGAGGAAGATGGTGCCGAGCACGAGGAAGACCAGCGCCAGCGGCGGAATGAGCACGACGACGACCTGTTGGGCGAGACGCGACATCAGGCCGATGCCGAACGACTTGTCGGCGATCGCGGCGGCGTAGATCGCGCCGACGCCGACCACGGCGGCCCAGATGTCGGCGTTGGCCCCCTGCGACGGACGCAGCGCATGATAGGCGCCATAGGTAATGCCCGTCGCGATCAGCACGGAAACCAGCAGCGATGTCACGCCCGACCCGAGCGTTCTCGCCTCGAGCGGCAGCGCGGGCATCGAAGCCGGCCTGACGATCGTCATCGCCAGCACGTACAGGAGGTAGAGGCCGGTAAGCACAAGACCCGGCATCAGCGCGCCGGCATACATGTCGCCGACCGACTTGCCGAGCTGGTCGGCGAGAATGATCAGCACCAGCGACGGCGGGATGATCTGCGCCAGCGTCCCCGACGCGGCGATGACGCCCGACGCGGCGCTGCGGTCGTAGCCGTAGCGCAGCATGATCGGCAGCGAGATCAGGCCCATCGCGATGACCGAGGCGGCGACGACGCCCGTGGTGGCGGCGAGCAATGCGCCGACCAGGATGACGGCGTAGGCGAGGCCGCCCCGGATCGGCCCGAACAGCTGGCCGACCGTGTCGAGCAGATCCTCGGCCATGCCGGACCGCTCCAGCACGATGCCCATGAAGGTAAAGAACGGGATGGCGAGCAGCACGTCGTTCGACATCACGCGATTGCCGTAATAATTGTCCGGCAAGGCATAGAGCAGCGGCCAGTCGAGATTGATCGCACCGTTCGCATAGGGCGTCATTTCCACGCCGATCGCGAAAAAGACGAGGCCGGCGGCGGCGAGGGAGAAGGCGACCGGATAGCCGAGAAGCAGGAAGGCGATCAGCGACACGAACATGATCGGAGCCATGTTCTGCGCGATGAATTCGATCATGCGCGAAGGTCCTCGATCAGCGCCCTGGCGTCGATCTCGGCCTGCTCGTGGGCGGAAACGAACGGGTTCGGATCGGCCATGTCGCCGCGCATGATCGCAATCTTCTTGATGATTTCCGAAATGCCCTGGAACGCGAGCTGCGTGAACCCGACCAGCAGGATAGCCTTCGCGGGCCAGACGATCAGGCCGCCGGCATTGGGCGAATATTCGCCGTTCATGAAGGACATGCGGACGTAGGGGGCGAGGAGATAGACCATCAGCAGCACGAACGGCATCAGGAACACGGTGTGTCCGAAGAGGTCGATCCAGTGCTGCACCCGGCGCGGGAACTTCGCGTAGACGACATCGATGCGGATGTGCTCGTTCTGCTTCAGCGTGTAGGCGGCGGCCAGCATGAAGGCGCCGCCGAACAGATACCATTGCAGTTCGAGCCAGGCGTTCGACGAGACGTTGAAAACCTTGCGGATCACGGCGTTGATCGCGGCGACGAGCACGGCGGCGAGGATCAGCCAGCTGACCCATTTCCCGATGAATTCGTTGACGCGGTCGATGGCGCGCGCAAGCGCGAGCAATCCGCCCATCCGGTCTCCTCCCAGTCCAAGCATGCCGGCTGCGTGTCCCCACGGTCCGCCGCCGATCTGCTGGTCATCGGTAGGCCGGCAGAGAGGGGGCCGTCAACATGGTTGCGAGGCGTGCAGGCCACGCCCCCGTCAGACTTTCGTCGGCCAGGCTCATCGCCCGCCGCGGGCGGCCTCCGCGTCCGCCCGCGGCCGAAGGATCAGGAGCGCGACCAGGAAGGCCAGGATCCAGGCGTCGCGCCATTCGATCGGAAAATATCCCGCCCAGAGGGATTCGGCGATGCCGAAGAGCAGGCCGCCGAAAGCCGCGCGCGCAGGCGCCCGGTAGCCCCCGACGGCGGTCACGAACAGGATCTTGAGCCCGAAGACCATGCCTGCCCCAAACCCGATATTGCCGAAATAGAGCGCCGCCAGGATGCCGCTCAGGCCGGCCAGCAAGCCGCCGGCAACGACCGTCTGCCGAAACACCAGAGCGATGTCGACGCCGCACATGGCGGCCGCGGCCAAATCGTCGCTAACGGCCTGCCAGCGGCGGCCGAAGGCGGTGCGCGCCATGGCGCGGGCGGCGACGGCGACCGCCAGCGCAGACGCCAAGCCGTTGACGGCCTGCATCACCGTCAGCGTGACCCGGTAGCGCGCGTCGCCGGCAAAGACGATCGGCGACGAAAGCAGCGGCGGCAGCCAGAAATCATGGGTGTCGGCCGCGATCCGCCCAAGCTCCATCAACACCAGCGAGACGCCGAGCGTCGCCGCCACGATCGTGTTCGCCGACCGGGCGGCAAGCCGTTCGAACACCGACCGCGACAGCATCGCGGCGATCAGCGCGGCGTAGAGAAGCGCCGCGAAGAGCGCCAGCGCCAGCGTCGCGGGAAGCGTCAACCATAAAACCCGCCAGCCGAACACGGCGATCAGGATGAACAGCTGTCCCGTGAATCCGAAGATCGCGCCATGGGCGAGGTTGGTCCTGTGCAGCACTCCGTTGATCAGCGCGTAGCCGAAGGCGAGCAGGGCGTAGATCGCGCCGATATGCAGGCCATTGAGGCATTGCTGCGCGAAAAAGAGCATGCGACCGCAAAATGCGTCAGCCGTTCTAACTTGTCAAAGACGAAACGATGGTTAGATTAGCGCCATGACCGTTTCCTGGACGCCGCATCGCTTTTCCGGCGGCGCGCTCGCGCTCGATGTCGCCAACACGGTCGTCCTGCGCGGCGGCGCCGAGAGCTTCGATCGCTTTGCCGATCCGGCCGAGATTGCCCGTTTCGCGCTCGCGGCGTCGCGCCACCGCGCCGCTGAACTGAAGGACCGCACCCTGTCGGTTGGCGATCCTGGTGACGAGGCGCCGATGATCCTGCCACTCCGGGAAGCGACGGACCGGCTGTTCCGCGCCAACGCGCTCGACGGCGGCATGGACGGGAAGGACCTCTCCGCGCTGCTCTTCGCGTGCGCGGATGCGCTGCGCAGCGAACCGATGCGGATCGGCGGGCCGATCGGCGACGGGCCTGGCGCTGTCCCGTTCCGGGCGGCGCTCGCCTTTTCAGCGCTTTCGCTGCTGCCAGCGCCGCGCGCCGAGCGCGTCCGGATCTGCGCCAATTGCCGCTGGCTGTTCCTCGACGAGAGCCGCAACCGCAGCCGGGTCTGGTGCGATATGGCGGTCTGCGGCAACCGCCAGAAGGCGAGACGCCACTACGGACGGCGCAAGAGCGCGGAGGCGCATCATGCCTAGGAGTCGATGGGGAGCGTGGGTCGCCATACTGCCACTGTCGGCCCTGGCGCTTGCCGCCTGCCGCGACACGGGCGGCGAAGGCGAGTATTTCGAACTGGACGGCAAGCTCTTCGTCTTCAACTACCGCGTCGCGACCGCCACCTACCTGGTCAACATCAAGCCGCTCCGGCCGGTCGGCGACGGCGAGACGGCCGTCGCCCAATTCGAGGATCCCGCCGGCGGCGATCCGATCGTCGTGGAACAGAAGATCTGGCCCAACGCGCCGAAGACGACGATCGTCAGCCCGCCTCTGCGCTGCGTCGTCAAGGACAGACCCTACTCGGTCGCCATCCGCATCGAGGCCTCGGGCGGCGTGCTGCTTCAGACCATCGAAACGACGATGACGTCGTCCCAAAATCAGGCCGACTCGCTGCCGGACAGACCGCTGGTCGTCGGGCCGGGCTATACGCCGAATCCCGAACTCGCCGGCCATCCGGACGGCAAGATCGAAGGCGGAACCGGCCCCTGCCCAGCCTAGGCCGTCGTTCGACAAGGACGCAATCGCCCGGTCATACCCGCGAAACGGCGTTCGGGAGCAGCCAACCACGCGTTTACCAGATTGTGGCAAACCCGTCTCCAAGGCCGGCCGCAAGCCTTGACAACCCTGGAAACACCGGACTTCTAAGCCTTTCTTAAGCGGACTATGCCACTGCTCGGACTTGAAAGGTCCGGGTGCGGCGTGCCAACGAGACGAAAGAGCGACTATCCGGTCGAAATCTATATCCCGTTCGTGGAAACGCTTTTCCGCGACGGTCTGACGCTTTCCGTCGGTTTCGTCTCGCAGATCATCCTCGTCTGCCTCGTCTACATCAAGACCAACCAGGTCATCTATCTGTACCTGGCGGGCGGCTTCATGGCGGTCGCCGTCCTTCGCCTGCGCAACATGCACAAATACCGCAACGCCCCCCCGCCGCTGGATTGGGACGAAGCGCGGCGGCGCGAGAACGACTACATCTTCTACGGCGCCATGCATGGCCTGATGCTCGGCATCTTCTGCTTCCTCGGCATCTACTGGGCGCATGACGGCTTCGCCGAGATCGCGTCGATTTCAGTCACGCTGGCGTCGGCCACGTCGATCTCGGGCCGCAATTACGGCTCGCCGCGCATGGTGCTGGTGTTCATCGCGACGATGACGTGGCCGATGTCGCTCGGCGTCATCCTGCGCGGCGACCCCTACAATGTCACGCTCGGCCTGATGTCGATCCCGACCTTCTGGGCGATCAAGCGCTTCGCCGCCCTGGTGCGCGGCGTCCTGTTCAAGGCGCTTTCGCAGGAGGCAAAGGCCAACAGGCTGGCGCAGCGCTTCAACCGCGCGCTCAACACCATGTCGCACGGCCTCGTCATGCTTGGCCCCAACGGCAAGGTGATCGTAGCCAACGCCGAGGCGGCGCATCTGATGTCGATGAGGACGCCCGAAGCGCTGCTCGGCCGCTCGATCCATTCCCTGCTGATGCGCGGCGTGGCGGGCGGCATGCTCGACGCCAAGGATTGCCGCTTCGTTGAGGGCCAGTTGACCCGCGCGCTGAGCGAAGGCCGCAGCCGCAAGGTGCTCGTCTCCTTCACCAACGGCCAGCACTACGAGTTCTCGGCGCGCGAGGGCAGCCAGGAACTCGGCGTCATCACCTTCGAGGACGTCACCGCCCGCGTCCAGAGCGAGGAGAAGATCCGCAACATGGCGCGCTACGACAGCCTGACCGGGTTGCCGATCCGCGCCTACTTCCACGAGATCGTCAGCGAGGCGCTGGGCGGCGGCGAGGGCGGGCGGCTTTGCGCCGTCGTCCTGCTCGACATGGACGACTTCAAAAGCGTCAACGACACGCTCGGCCATCCGATCGGCGACGGGCTGATCTACGCGGTCGCCGAGAAGCTCGCGGCCTTCGCCAGCGAGACCGTCAAGGTCAGCCGTTTCGGCGGCGACGAATTCGTGATCTTCCTCGACAAAGTCGAGGACGAGAGCCACCTGAAGCAGATCCTCGACCGGATTTTCGCCGGGCTGCAGGGCGAGGTGGATGTCGCCGGCCATCTGCTGCGGGTGCAGATCAGCGGCGGCGCGGTTCTGTCGCGCGTCAAGGACGCCGATCTCGACCAAATGATCGTCAAGGCCGATCTCGCGCTCTATAAGGCCAAGGAATTGGGCAAGAACGACTGGCGGCTGTTCGAATCGGCGATGGACGCCGCCTTCCGCAACCGACAGCTGATGAAGGCCGACCTGCGCCAGGCAATCCAGATGCGCGGTCTTCGGGTGGTCTATCAGCCGATCATCGCGGTCGACACGATGCGGATTTCGAGCTGCGAGGCGCTCTGCCGCTGGGACCACCCCGACCTCGGACCCGTGTCGCCGGCGATCTTCATCCCGTTGGCCGAGGAGATGGGAATCATTTCGGAAATCAGCGCGTTCGTGCTCGAGGCGGCATGCGGCGAATGCGCCAGATGGCCCGGCCAGATCGGCGTATCGGTCAATCTATCGGCGCGGGATTTCCGCAACCGCGACATCGTCGACCGGGTGCGCGACACGCTGGTGGCGACGGGCCTCGATCCGTCGCGCCTCGAAATCGAAGTCACCGAAACCGCGCTGCTCGACGACAAGACGCTGACGCGGCAGTATATATCCGAGATGCGGGCGCTCGGGATCCGCATCGCGCTCGACGATTTCGGCACCGGATATTCCAGCCTGAGCTATCTCCACACCCTGCCGCTCGACAAGATCAAGATCGACCGCAGCTTCCTCATCGACGTGACCCATAGCCGGCGTTCGCTCGACCTGCTCAAGGGCATCGTCAACCTGTCGCGTCCGCTCGGCCTGGCGATCACGATCGAGGGCGTCGAAACCTTCGACCAGTTCAAGATCCTGGCCGACGAGGTGAAGCCCGATCTCGTCCAGGGCTTTCTGTTCGGGGCCGCCCTGTCGGCGGCCGGCATCGAAACAATGTCCAATACCGTCTGGCCTTTCGGCGCCGCGACGGCGCCGAAGCGCAAGGCGCGCCGCTAACCCCTCGACCGATTTCGGCCCACGCCGACCGGCAATTCGATCGCCGGCGCACCCGCGTTCAAATTTGTAGAGCCGTTAACCAGTTGTTAAGGTTAACTTAGGGTAAACGAAGTCCCTCGGGTTTTCGTCTTTACTTAGCTTGCGCTTCAAATACTCTGTTTCTCGGCGGATATTGACGAGGAATAAACCATATGAAGATCGGGACCGAAGCGCTCGGCGGCATCGCCGGAGCGAGGGGCGAAGCTTTGCCGCAGATTTCCGAGTTCGCGCGGAAGATTTCCGAGCTTCTCGACCGCACGGAATACAGGCGTTGCGACAAGGGGGAGGACCTGGAGGAGATTTACCGCCTGCGCTACAGGTCGTACCGGCTTTCCAATATGGTCACCGACATCCCGGCGCAGGCGATCCACGATCCGCTGGACGATGTCGCCAATTGCTACAAGTTCGGCATCTATATCGACGGCGACCTGGTCAGCACGCTTCGCGTCCATCACGTCAGCCCGAAGATTCCCACGTCGCCTTCGATGATGGTCTATGGCGACATCTTGCGTCCGATGCTGGCGGCAGGCGCGAGCTTCATCGATTGCAGCCGGTTCGCGGTCGATCCGGAATGGTCGCGGACATGCCCGCAGATCCCGTATTTGACCATTCGGCTGGCCGGCATCGCCTGCTCCCATTTCCATGCGCCCTATGGGCTGCAGACGATCCGCGAGGAGCATGCGGGTTTCTACAAGCGCATTTTCTGTTCCGAGAAGATCGGCGAAACGCGCGACTATCCCGGCCTGAACTATCCGGTCGTGCTCTACCGTTCGACGGTGGCCGCGATCCGCGACCGGTCCTTCGACCGCTTCCCGTTTTTCAAATGGACCGCGATGGAGCAGCGGATGCTGTTCGCCAAGCCCGGCAAGGGCGAACTCGCGCCCTTGACGGTCCTGCCGACGGCGAAGTATTTCCGCAACGCGGCCTGACGACAGGGCAGCGCCGACGGAGACCACGCCGTGCAAATCTCGATGATCACGCTGACCCCGCTGCTTTCGCTGCTCGCAGGCATCCTGATCCTCGCGATGCCGCGCCTCCTGAACTACATCGTGGCCATCTACCTGATCGTCATCGGTCTTGTCGGGCTGTTCCCGCAACTCGCCGGCTGAGCAGCATCGAGACACACACCGGTCTCACGGCAGGCCGGCGCCGCCGTCGGCGTTCCGCAGGCGGTAACGCCGCGGCCGAAGCCGGCGTTCCGGGTGAAAATCCGATGCCGGCTGTGGACAGCCCATCCCGATTCTGCTAACACCCGCCGCAATTCGCGGTGGACTCCGCCGTGGAGGCCTTCGGCTATGCCATGGCCTCGTGACACCGAAACCGAAGAACAGGATTGCCCGTGCAGGTACTCGTCCGCGATAACAATGTTGACCAGGCGCTGCGTGCGTTGAAGAAGAAAATGCAGCGCGAGGGCATCTTCCGTGAAATGAAGATGCGCGGACATTACGAGAAGCCTTCCGAGAAGCGCGCCCGTGAAAAGGCCGAAGCCGTCCGCCGCGCCCGCAAGCTCGCCCGCAAGCGCGCCCAGCGCGAGGGCCTGCTGCCCGCGACTCCCCGTCCCGCCATGGGCGCCGGTGGCCCAGGGGGCGCGGCCGGCGCCGGCGCGCCCCGTCCGCCGCGCTTCTGAAGATTCCGCCCGGTCGAGGGGCGCAACGACCGCCGCGATCGCTTTCGAAGCCGAGGCGCATGGTGCGGCCGGGACAGAGTTTCGACGTTTTCGGGAACTACGCAAGGTGGGAGCGATTGAGGATCGCAACCACCTTTTTGTTTGGATGGCGGCGCGCGGATTGAGGGGCTCGCCGGCCGAGGGATTGGACGGTCTTGAGATGATGGCGCTACGACATGACCGCCGGATCCTGCATCGCGGTCTCGCCATGGCTGCGGCCCTCGTCTCGGCCCTCGCCCTTGCCGGCTGCCAGACCGGGCCGAACGGCGAGATCACCACCATCGACGCCGCGCAGGGTTCGGACCAGAACATCGCTTCGCTCAGCGCCGTCGTCGCGCGCAATCCGTCGGACCCCGACGCCTACAATGTGCGCGGCTCGGCCTACGGCCGCGGCGGCCGCTACCGCGAGGCGCTCGAGGATTTCAATCGCGCGCTCGAACTGCGCCCGAATTTCTACCAGGCCTACGCCAACCGCGCGCTGATCCAGCGCTTCCTCGGCGATCAGCAAGCGGCGCTGAACGACTACAACCGCTCGATCCAGCTCAACGCAAATTACGACGCCGCCTATATCGGGCGCGGCAACCTCTATCGCAAATCCGGCCGCACGCGCGAGGCCTTCAACGATTTTCAGAAGGCAATCCAGCTCGACACGACCGACCCGCGCGCCTACCACAATCGCGGCCTGATCTACCAGAGCCAAGGTCAGCACGCCTTCGCCATCGAGGATTTCTCGACCGCGATCTCGCTCGCGCCGGACGCAGCCGAACCTTACAATGGCCGCGGCCTTTCCTATCTGGCGACGAACGACGAGGACAATGCCTTCGCCGACTTCAACACGGCGATCAAGCTCGACGGCAAGGTCGCCGAAAGCTGGGCCAACCAGGCGCTTATCTACGAACGGCGCGGCGACAAACCCCGGGCCAGGAAATCGTTCAGCGAGGCGATCCACCTCGATCCGAACTATCAGCCCGCGCGCGACGGACTGGCCCGCGTTCGCGGCGGTTGAACGCCGGGCGTGCCGCGTCGTGATTCCGCCCGGCCTTCGGCGTCCGATCGAGATCACGGCGCGGCCGAATGGAACTTCGGCCCCCAGGCCGGGTTGTGGGCGGCATCGTTTTCAGGAGTTTGCATCGTGAAAAAATCGATTTTGGCCGCAGCCTTGGCCGCCTCTGCTTTCGCAGCCGCCTCACCCGCCGCCCACGCCTACGGCTCGGCGCAGGTCGGCATCCTGGTTTGCCAGGTGGAGTCCGGCTCAGGCTTCGTTTTCGGGTCGACCAAGACCCTTGCCTGCACGTTCACGCCGCAGGACGGGTCGGCCACTGAGAGCTACAGCGGCGTGGTCAGCCGCTACGGCGTCGATCTCGGCTTCACAAGCAACGGCCTGCTGACCTGGGCGGTGATCGGCAAGAGCTTCGATTCCTACGAACGGGGCGCATTGTCCGGCCAGTATGCGGGCGTCGGCGCCGAGGTTACGGCGATCATCGGCGGCGGCGCCAACGTTCTCGGCAAGAAGTCGACGCGCGACTTCGTTCTTCAGCCGGTCAGCCTCCAGGGCCAGACGGGCCTCAACGTGGCGCTCGGCGTCGCCGAGGTCGAGCTGCGCTCATTCACCAAGTAGCTTTCCGGCTGGCCCCATGGTTCCGCTTGCCGGCTCATCTCCGTTCGCCTAATCGGCGGGCGGAGAATCCTTTGACGACAACAAAAACAGACCGGATCGATTGGCGCGCGCTTTGGGCCACGGGGGACATGGCGCGCTTCTGCTTCGTCGGCCTGGGCATACTGCTGCATGCCACCAACGAGACCATGATCGCGACGATCATGCCGGCCATGGTCAGCGACCTTTCCGGCGTGGAACTCGTCGGGTGGTCGCTGGCGATCTACGAACTCGGCGCGATCGTGGCAGGCGCATCCGCTGGCCGAACGGTTTCCTATGTGCCGCTGAGAACCAACATGAGCGTCGCGGCACTGATCTACGCGATCGGCGCGGCGATCTGCGCGGCCGCGCCGACGATGCCCGTCTTCCTGGCAGGGCGGCTTGTCGAAGGCATCGGCGGGGGCGCGCTCGTCTCGCTCGCCTTCGTGTCGATCGAGCGGCTGTTTCCTCAGCGAATCTGGCCGCAGCTCTACGGCATCCTTTCAGCCGTCTGGGGCGTCGCGGCGTTCAGCGGCCCGCTCATCGGCGCGATCATCTCGCAATTCCTTTCATGGCGCTGGGCGTTCGGCTTGTTCACCCTCGCGGGCATCGCGATGGCTGTCGCGGCTTTGCGGGTGCTGAGCGTCGCTTCGGCCAAGCGGACAAGCGCGACGGACAAACCGCCGCCATTTCCTTTCACCGTGCTGGCGACGCTTGCGGTCAGCATCGTTTTCGTCGCCAGCGCCGGCGTGAACGTGACGCTTGCGCGATCGTCCATCCTGCTCGCCGTCGGCCTTGCCGGGCTCGCCTTCTTCTTTCGGCTCGACGCGCGCGCCGGCGCCTCGCGGCTGTTCCCATCGCGCCTGTTCGATTGGCGCACGCCGCTCGGCGCCGGCATGACGATGATCGCGGCGTTCTGCGTTGCGACCTGCGCACTGGCCGTCTATGGGCCGTTGCTGCTTGCAACGCTCCATAACGTGCCGGTGCTGACGACCGGCTACATCATCGCGGCGGAATCGATTGCCTGGTCGGTCCTCTCCATCCTCGTCGCCAACGCCACGCCACGCCATGAGCGCGTCCTGATCATCGGCGGTGCGCTGATGATCACCGCAGGCCTCGTCGGCTTCGGCTTTTTTATCCCGGCAGGCTCGATCACGCTCATCCTGCTTTGCGCCCTGCTGCAGGGCGGCGGCTTCGGCGTGGCTTGGCCGTTCCTGACGCGGATCATCGTGTCGTTCGCCTCCCCGACCGAACGAACCGTCGCCTCCTCGGCCGTGCCGACGATGCAGCGCATCGGCTATGCGGTCGGCGCGGCGGCCTGCGGGCTTGTCGCCAATGCGAGCGGTTTTTCAACCGGCCTCAGCCACGCGGCGGCGGCCGATGTGGCGAGATGGCTGTTTCTGGCATTCGTGCCTCTCGGAGCGCTGGGGATCGTAGCGGCTTTCCGGATCGGACGGAAAGACGCGGTCGACGATAAGCTCAGGCGAGATCCTTGATCATCCCGCGCGAATAATCGCGGAAACCGGATCGCTCATAGGCCGACGTCGCACTGTCGTTGCCGACGAGCACTGTCAGCCGAAGCCGCGAGAGCCCGGCGACCCGCGTCAGCCGTTCCGCTTCCGCGAGCATCGCCCCGGCGATGCCTTTGCCGCGATGGGCCTCGGTCACCACGATGTCCTGGATGAAGCCGTATCGCCGTGTCGCCTCGACCGTATAGTCGCCGTCGCTCTTGACCGCCCAGACCATCAATCCAACGACGCCGCCGCCGAACTCGGCCACCATGGCGACAGCGCCCCTTTCGACATCGAGCACCATGTCGTCGACGCAAGACTCCGCTCCGCCGCGATCGGTGCGGCGGTCGCCGCTGATCGCGAACTCATGATGGTTGAGTTCGAGGAAGAGGCCGACTGCGGCCTCACGGTCGATCTCGCGGAAAAGCCGCAGCACCGGCGTCACGATCATTCCCGGACCGCGCTTGGGCCCCGTGCGCCAAACCGTTCAGGCAACCTTCGGCTCGAGCTTGACGATTTCCAGCGCCGGGCCGTTCAGCCTCGCCTGGGCCAGATCGTAATTCATCTGAAGTCGCAGCCAGAAATCGGCGGTGCTGCCGATGGCCTTTTCCAGCCGCAGCGCCATTTCCGGCGAAATCCCGCTGTCGCCGCTGATGACGCGATGGAGCTGCTGGCGCGTGACGCCAAGACGCTCGGCGGCATTCGCCACGCTGACGCCGAGTTCATCGAGATCAGACTTGATCAGCCGTCCGGGATGCGATGGATTTTTCATCGGTATGTCAAGCCTCTAATGATAGTCGACCATGTCCAGGTCGAGCGCCTCGCCACCCAAGAATCGAAAGGTGATGCGCCAATTGGCCCGAACCGTAACCGCCCAATGGCTTTTCAACTCGCCTTTCAGCTGATGCAATCTGAAGCTCGGCCGGTTCAGTTCCTCGATTGCTCTTGCGCCATCGAGCGCGGTCAGTAACTCACGAATCCTCTCGATCATCTCGAAAGGGAGCTTGCTTCGGTCATCGTCCTCGAAGAAGTGACAAAGGCCTTTGTGCCGAAAGCTCCGTATCATATGCCACAATGTAACATGAAACGTAACGCGCTACAACCAGTCCAAGAACTGCGCCTAGCCTTTCAATGATCCATCGCCTTGACGATGTCGTCGGTCATCTTCTTGGCGTCGCCGAGCAGCATCATCGTGCCGTCCTTGTAGAACAGCGTGTTATCGATGCCGGCGTAGCCGGAGCCGAGCGAGCGCTTGACGAACAGGCAGGTGCGCGCCTTGTCGACATCCAGGATCGGCATCCCGAAGATCGGCGACGACTTGTCGTCGCGCGCGGACGGGTTGGTGACGTCGTTCGCGCCGATGACGTAGGCCACGTCGGCCTGCGCGAACTCCGAGTTGATGTCCTCGAGCTCGAACACCTCGTCATAGGGCACGTTGGCTTCGGCGAGCAGCACGTTCATGTGGCCCGGCATGCGGCCGGCGACCGGATGGATCGCGTATTTCACCTCGACGCCCGCGGCCTTGAGCTTGTCGGCCATCTCGCGCACGGCGTGCTGCGCCTGCGCCACCGCCATGCCGTAGCCCGGCACGATGATGACCTTCGAGGCGTTCATCATCAGGAAGGCGGCATCGTCGGCCGAGCCGAGCTTGACGTTGCGCTCGACGCCATCATCGGAAGCAGCGGTCGTTTCGCCGCCGAAGCCGCCGAGAATGACCGAGATGAAGGAGCGGTTCATGCCCTTGCACATGATGTAGGACAGGATCGCGCCCGACGAGCCGACCAGCGCGCCGGTGATGATCAGCGCGAGGTTGCCGAGCGTGAAGCCGAGCGCGGCGGCCGCCCAGCCCGAATAGGAATTCAGCATCGAGACCACGACCGGCATGTCGGCGCCGCCGATCGGCACGATCAGAAGCACGCCGAGCGCCAGCGACGTCAAGACGATCAGCCAGAAGACGACTAGGCTTTCGGTCGTGACCAAGAGCACGATGAGCACGACGAGCGCGACCGCCAGCGCGGCGTTGATGACATGGCGCATCGGCAGCATGATCGGCTTGCCCGACATCCGCCCGTCGAGCTTGAGGAAGGCGATGACCGAGCCGGTGAAGGTGATCGCGCCGATCGCCACGCCGAGGCTCATCTCCACAAGCGCCTGGGCATGGATGTCGCCGACCACGCCGATGCCGAAACTGGTCGGCGCATAAATCGCGGCTGCCGCCACCAGAACCGCCGCGAGGCCGACAAGGCTGTGGAAGGCCGCCACGAGCTGCGGCATCGAGGTCATGGCGATCTTGCGCGCGATGAAGGCGCCCGCCCCGCCGCCGATCAGCAGGCCGACGACGATCAGCAGGAGTCCGCCGGCGCTGGGTTGCGCGAGCGCCAGGGTGGTCAGGATGGCGATCGCCATGCCGATCATGCCGAACTGGTTGCCGCGCCGGCTGGTCGTGGGGTGCGACAGGCCGCGCAGCGCCAGGATGAACAGGATGCCCGAGACGAGGTAGAGGAAGGAGGCGACGTTGGCGTTCACGTCACTTCTCCTTCTTCTTGTACATGGCGAGCATGCGCTGGGTGACCAGGAAACCGCCGAAGATGTTGACCGAGGCCAGCACCAGCGCCACGAAGCCGAAGCCGGTCGCGACGCCGGAGGCCGAGATGCCGACGGCGAGCAGCGCACCGACCACGATCACCGACGAGATCGCATTGGTCACCGCCATCAGCGGCGTGTGCAGCGCCGGCGTCACCGACCAGACGACGTAGTAGCCGACGAAGATCGCCAGCACGAAGATGGCGAAGCGGAACACGAACGGGTCGATGACGCCGCCCGACAGCGCATGCGCCGCGTCGCCCGCCGCGTCGGCGTGGCCGGGCGCGGCGGCGAGGTCGCGCACTGCGTCGCGCACGGCGACTGTGGCCCTGTCGAGTCGGTCGAGCGCCTGTTGCAAGCTCTGGTCCATCACGCGGCTCCCTTCGGCGATTTGGCCGGCTTTCTGGCGGCCCTCGGCTTCGGAGCCGCATCCAGGCCGGGCTCGGTGCTGACCTCGGCGTCGGCGACCATCGTGGTCGCCGGGATCGACGCCGGCTCGACATACGGCGCGGGCGGGAGCGCGGGGGTCGACGCCGGCGCGGAGAAATTCGGATGCACGGCGTTGCCGCCATCGGTCAGCATCGTCGCCTTGACGAGGTCGTCGGCGCGGTTGATCGAGAGCGATTTCGTGGTCTTGTCGACCATCGTCTCCAGGAAGGCGAACAGGTTCCTGGCGTAGAGCAGAGACGCGGACGCGGCGACCCGGCCCGGCACGTTGAGGTGTCCGACGATCCTGACGCCGGTTTCGGTCGTCACCACTTCGCCGGCCCTGGCGCCCTCGACGTTGCCGCCGCGCTCGACCGCGAGGTCGACGATAACCGAGCCGGCCCGCATCGAGGCGACCATCGCCGCGCTGACCAGCCTCGGTGCCGGCCGGCCCGGGATCAGCGCCGTGGTGATGACGATGTCCTGCTTGGCGATGTGTTCGGCGGTCAGCGCGGCCTGTTTGGCCTGGTAGTCCTTCGACATCTCCTTCGCGTAGCCGCCCGCCGTCTCGGCCGCCTTGAACTCGTCATCCTCGACCGCGAGGAACTTCGCGCCGAGCGAGGCGACCTGCTCCTTGGCGGCGGGCCGCACGTCGGTCGCCGTCACGATGGCGCCCAGCCGCCGCGCCGTGGCGATCGCCTGCAGGCCGGCGACGCCGACGCCCATGACGAAGACCTTGGCCGCCGGCACGGTTCCGGCGGCGGTCATCATCATCGGCAGAGCGCGGTCGTATTCGGCGGCCCCGTCGATGACGGCCTGGTAGCCGGCGAGGTTCGCCTGGCTCGACAGCACGTCCATGGCCTGCGCGCGGGTGATGCGCGGCATCAGCTCCATCGCGAAAGCCGTCACGCCCGCCTTCGCCATGTCGGCGATCGCCGCCTCGTTGCCGTAGGGGTCCATGATCGCCAGCACCGCGGCGCCGGTCTTATAGCCGGCGAGTTCGGCATGGGTCGGGCGGCGCACCTTCAGCACCACGTCCGCCTTGGCCGCGTCGGCCGCGCCGCCGATCGCAGCGCCGGCCTTCTCGAAATCGCCGTCGACGATGCGCGAGGCCTCGCCCGCGCCCTTCTCGACGATCACCGCGAAGCCGAGGCCGGCCAGGCGCTTGACCGTATCGGGCGAGGCCGCGACGCGGCTTTCGCCCGCTTCGATCTCGCGCGGGATGAATAGGGTCTGCATCACCGATCTCGCTCCCTCTCCGGTGAATGTCGGCGGGACGCTTCGCCCGCCCGACAGGCCGCTGCCGGCTTAGCGGAGCACGTAGCCGCCGATGCCGAGGATCGCGCCGAACAGGATCAGCGCCGCGATGACGCCGCCCGATCCCCCGCCGCTGGCGAAGAAGTAGAACGCCATCGTCAGCAGCAAGGCCGCGACGACCAGCGCGCCGAACTTGGCCAGCGTCAGAAACACCGAATAGGTGCGATCGTGCTCGGCGTAGTCCATCTTCGCGCCCATTTCGAGCGAACCCGTCGGCGTGTGGTCGGCCATCGTCGAAACCCTTCCAGATTGCTCGTTCGCACATAGCGAAAAGCACCGCGCGGGGCAATGGCGGGAATGCCGCGGACGGACGCCCTCTGATGGCCGTCGCGCGGCGCAAAGCGGCAAGCGCCGTCGCAAACAGCGCAAGGGTGGCAGCGCCGTTTCGCTAGTGGTACAGCTGTCCTCGTGGCCGCGATGCGCGGTCCAGGCGCTGCGGGGTCGGACGGGACAATGCGGAAATATTCGGTTTTCGCGCTCGCGCGCGAGGCGATGCGCGGCCACAAGGGCTGGCCCGAGCAGTGGGGTTCGCCGGAGCCGAAGAGCGAATACGACGTGATCGTCGTCGGCGCCGGCGGTCACGGGCTGGCGACCGCCTACTACCTCGCCAAGGAACACGGCGTCACCAACGTCGCGGTGCTGGAGAAGGGTTGGCTCGGCGGCGGCAACACCGGCCGCAACACGACCATCATCCGCTCGAACTATCTCTACGACGAGAGCGCCCTCCTCTACGACCACGCCGTCAAGCTGTGGGACGGGCTTTCGCAGGACCTGAACTACAACGTGATGTACTCGCCGCGCGGCGTCATGATGCTGGCGCACAACGTCCACGACGTGCAGGTCTTCAAGCGCCACATCCATTCCAACCGGCTGAACGGCATCGACAACGAATGGATGACGCCGGAACAGGCGAAGGACTTCTGCCCGCCGCTGAACATTTCGCGCGAGGCGCGCTATCCGGTGATGGGCGCGGCGCTGCAGCGGCGCGGCGGCACGGCGCGGCACGACGCGGTCGCATGGGGGTATGCGCGCGCGGCCGCCGATCGCGGCGTCGACATCATCCAGAACTGCGAAGTGACCGGTGTGCGCCGCTCGTCCAACGGCCACGTCACCGGGGTCGAGACGACGCGCGGTTTCATCGGCGCGAAAAAAGTCGGCGTGGTCGCGGCCGGTCATACGTCGGTCATCATGGACATGGCGGGCGTCAGGATGCCGCTGGAAAGTTATCCGCTGCAGGCGCTGGTGTCGGAACCCGTCAAGCCGGTCTTCCCCTGCGTGGTGATGTCGAACACGGTTCATGCCTACATCTCGCAGTCCGACAAGGGCGAACTGGTGATCGGCGCCGGCACCGACCAGTACACGTCCTATTCGCAGACCGGCGGGCTGCACATCATCAACCACACGCTCGAGGCGATCTGCGAGATGTTTCCGATCTTCACGCGCATGAAGATGCTGCGCTCGTGGGGCGGCATCGTCGACGTGACGCCCGACCGCTCGCCGATCCTCGCCAAGACGCCGGTGCCGGGGCTTTACGTCAATTGCGGCTGGGGCACGGGCGGATTCAAGGCGACGCCGGGGTCGGGCCATGTCTTCGCGCACACCATCGCCAACGACAACCCGCATCCGATCAACGCCGCCTACACGCTGGAGCGCTTCAAGACCGGCCGGCTGATCGACGAGGCGGCCGCGGCCGCGGTCGCGCATTGAGGCCTGCCATGGTCAAAAAGCCCATCGACCTTGTCGAAAAGCTCGCGCTGTTTTCGGACCACTGGAAGCCGAAGATCGTCGCGGACTACAATGGCAACGACGTCATCGTGGTGAAGGTGCAAGGCGAGTTCGTCTGGCACTCGCACCCGGAAACCGACGATTTCTTCCTGGTGCTGAAGGGAAGACTGCGCATCAGGATGCGCGACGGCGATGTCGTGCTTGCGCCGGGCCAGCTCTACGTCGTGCCGAAGGGCATAGAACATTGCCCGGTGGCCGAGGAAGAGACCCATATCCTGCTGATCGAGCCGGCCGGCACGCCGAATACCGGCGACCTGGCGACCGCGGTCGAAAAACCAAGACTCTGATCGGACCTTCAATGCTTCTCATCGCCTGCCCCTATTGCGAGGAAGAGCTGCCGGAACTGGAGTTCCGCCATGCCGGCCAGGCGCATATCGAGCGCTCGGGCGAGATCACGACCGTCAGCGACGACGATTTCGAGGGTTATTTCTTCATTCGGAGCAACCCGAAGGGCATCGTGTTCGAGCGCTGGCGGCATGTGCATGGCTGCGGGCGGTTCTTCAACGCCGCCCGCGACACGGTCACCGACAAGTTTTTGAAAGTCTACAGGGCGGGAGAGCCGAAACCCGATTTCGGCCTCGCCGACAACGAGAATCGCCGCATCGACGATGGTCGCGGCGACAAGCCGGCCGATGCCGGACCGGGCGCGTGGGTGAACCTGCCGCCGGACCGGTTAAATGTCGACATGCCGAAAAAGGGCGAGGCGTGATGACGGCTTCGAGCCAGAGCGCCCCCTCCACCATGCTTTGCATGGTCCCCCTCCCCGGCTTCGCAGGAGAGGATCAAACGTCGCCGCCGATCCTCCCCCGTTTACGGGGGGTCCGAAGGACGGGCGAGACAAGCGGCTCGCCCCGGCAAGGGACCGCCGGAGGCGGCGGAGGGGGGGCAGCGGCTGCGGAGTCGAATGCGGCATCGAAGGGATCTGCTGCATGACACAACCCTTCCGCATCGCCGGCAAAGGCCGACTCACCCCTGCGCGCACCGCGCGGTTCAGCTTCGACGGCGCAAATTATACCGGGCTTGCCGGCGACACGCTGGCTTCGGCCCTGCTTGCCAACGGCGTCCACCTGGTCGGGCGTTCGTTCAAGTACCATCGGCCGCGCGGTATCCTGTCGGCAGGGGCCGAGGAGCCGAACGCGCTGGTGCAGATTTCGCGCGACGCGGCGCGCAAGCAGCCCAACGTGCGCGCGACCGTTCAGGAACTCTATGACGGGCTGACCGCGCAGTCGCAGAACCGCTGGCCATCGCTGGCCTTCGATGTCGGCGCGGTCAACGGCATCGCCGCGCCGATGTTTTCGGCCGGCTTCTACTACAAGACCTTCATGTGGCCGAAAACCGCCTGGAAGAACGTGTACGAGCCGCGCATCCGCGAGGCGGCTGGCCTCGGCGTCTCGCCGGACCAGCCCGACCCGGACCATTACGCCTCGCGCTATGCGCATTGCGACGTGCTGGTGGCCGGCGGCGGCGCGGCGGGTATCGCGGCAGCGCTCGCCGCGGCAGACAGCGGCGCGCGCGTGATCCTCGCCGACGAGCAGGCGGAGTTCGGCGGCGCGATGCGCCACGAAGCCGGCGCTGTGATCGACGGTATGAACGGCTGGGATTGGGCGCAGGCGAGTATCGCCAGGCTCGCGGCGACGCCCACCGTCCGCCTGCTGCCGCGCACGACCGTGTTCGGCTACTACGCGCAAAACTTCCTCGGGCTGGTCGAGCGGGTGGGCGACCACCTCGCCAAGCCGGCCAAGGACAATCCACGCGAGAGGCTGTGGAACGTCCGGGCGAAACAGGTGATTATCGCGACCGGCTCGATCGAGCGCCATGCGGTGTTCGCGGACAACGACCGGCCGGGCATCATGCTCGCCTCGGCCGCCCGCGCCTACCTCAATCATTACGGCGTCGCGGTCGGCAAGACCGTCGGCGTCTTCACGGCCAACGACAGCGCCTACCATGCGGCGATCGACCTGAAGAAGGCCGGCGTCGACATCGCGGCGATCGTCGACCTGCGCGACGACCCGTCTGGCGCGGTGGTGGACGAGGCTCGCGCGCTCGGCATCGATGTCAATCACGGCCGCGCCGTGGTCAAGACAGCCGGCAAGCTGCGCGTCACATCGATGACCATCGAACCCACGGCCGGCGGCGCGCGGCGGACGATCCCCGTCGACGCGCTGCTGATCTCGTCGGGCTGGACGCCTTCTGTGCATCTGTTCTCGCAGTCGCGCGGCAAGGTCGCGTTCGACGATGTCACGAAGCGGTTTTTGCCAGGTCTTTATGCGCAGGATTGCGTGTCGGTCGGAGCCTGCAACGGCACGGACGATCTGGCTGCGGGACTGAACGAAGCATACGCGGCAGGCGAGAAGGCGGCGAAGTCCGCCGGTGGAAGGTCGGCAAAGGGTGGGGGTAGCCACCGCCCAGAGGTCGATGCTTCCGAGTCCTGGGCCGGCGGCACGCTCGGCGCGGGTCCGGGCGCGGGTCCCGGCGAAACGGCCAAGGCGTTCGTCGATTTCCAGAACGACGTGACGGCCAAGGATATCCGGCTCGCCGTGCAGGAAGGCATGCACTCGATCGAGCACGTCAAGCGCTTCACCACCAACGGCATGGCGACCGACCAGGGCAAGACGTCCAACATGCACGGCCTGGCGATCGCCGCCGAGACGCTCGGCAAGACGATCCCGCAGGTCGGTCTGACGACGTTCCGCGCTCCGTATACGCCGGTGACCTTCGGCGCGCTCGCCGGGCATGGGCGCGGCAAACTGTTCGACCCGACGCGGCGCACGGCAATCCACCCCTGGGCGGAGCGCCAAGGCGCGGTGTTCGAGGACGTCGGGCAGTGGAAACGCGCCTGGTATTTCCCGAAAGCCGGCGAGGACATGCACGCTGCGGTCAACCGCGAATGCAGGACGGTGCGCGAGACGGCCGGGCTGTTCGACGCCTCGACACTTGGCAAGATCGAGGTGGTCGGGCCGGACGCGGCGAAATTCATGGAGATGCTCTATACCAACCCGTGGGAGAAACTCGACACCGGCCGCTGCCGCTACGGCATCATGCTGCGCGAGGACGGCTTCATCTACGACGACGGCGTGGTCGGACGGCTGGCCCCGGACCGGTTCCACGTGACCACCACCACGGGCGGCGCGGCGCGGGTCATGAACCACATGGAGGACTACCTCCAGACTGAATTCCCGGACATGAAGGTCTGGCTGACCTCGATCTCCGAGCAATGGGCGGTGATCGCCGTCCAGGGGCCGAATTCGCGCACGATCATCGCGCCGCTGGTCGAGGGCGTCGACCTCTCCGACGAAGCCTTTCCGCACATGTCGGTGCGCGAGGGAACAATCCGCGGCGTGCCGACGCGGCTGTTCCGCATGTCGTTCACCGGCGACCGCGGCTTCGAGGTCAACGTGCCTGCCGATTACGGGCTGGCCGTCTGGGAAGCGTTGTGGGAAGAGGGCCGCAAGCACGGCGCTTGCGCCTACGGCACCGAGGCGATGCATGTGCTTCGCGCCGAGAAGGGCTACATCATCGTCGGCCAGGACACGGACGGCACGGTCACCCCGGCCGATGCTTCCGTCGACTGGGCGATCGGCAAGAAGAAGAAGGATTTCGTCGGCATTCGCGGGTCGATGCGGTCCGATCTCGTCGCGACGGGCCGCAAGCAATTGGTGGGCCTGAAAACCAGGGATCCGAACACCGTTCTGGAGGAAGGCGCGCAGATCGTCGACGACCCGAAGCAGGCGATCCCGATGACCATGATCGGGCATGTCAGTTCGAGCTACTGGTCGGAAAATTGCGGCCGGTCGATCGCGCTGGCGCTGCTGGTCGACGGCAAGTCGCGCATGGGCGAGACGCTGCATGTGCCGATGCCCGACGGCGCGATCGAGGTCGAGGTGACCGGAACGGTGTTCTACGATCCGACGGGAGAGCGCCTCAATGGCTAGGCCCGCCGCGGACGCGGCCATCATCCGCCATGGCGCGCTCGCCGGCAGCGAGATCGCCAATCGCGCGGTCCGCATCGCCGTGCTGCCGCCCGCCGGACGGATCTCGCTGCGCGCGCCAAAGGCTTCGGTTGCCCCGCTGTCGGATGCGCTTGGACTCGACTTGCCGATCAAGCCCAGGACGTCGGCGGCCAAGGGCGGGCGCACCGCGCTGTGGCTCGGGCCGGACGAATGGCTGGTCATCGACCAGAAGGGTGGCGATCTGCCCGGCGATTGCGCCAGCGTGAAGGATCTGCACTCGGCGGTCGCCGTCTCGCATCGCAACGTCGCGTTCTCGATCGCCGGACCCGGCGCCGAGGCGACGCTCAATGCCGGCTGCCCGCAGGACCTGTCGCTCCCCGCCTTCCCGCTCGGCGCCTGTTCTCGCACCATTCTCGGCAAGGTCGAAGTCGTATTGCTGCGAACCGGCGAGGACGCGTTCCGCCTCGAATGCTGGCGCTCGTTCGCCGAGTACGCGTTCGATTTCCTGACGCAGGCCGCCGCCGATGCCGGCGCCTGATCGTAACGGCGCAGCGGCGCCCCGTGACGCCGGCGGCCGCGCCGCCCGCCCTCGGGATCGCGAACCGTGACGCGCCTCCTGCGCGGGCGAACCTTGTCCTTCCACCGCTGGCCCGAAACGAGCGCGGACCACGCCGCCTATGCCTACGAGGAAGACGGCGGGGTGCTGATCGACAACGGCATGATCGTTGCGAGCGGCGCGTTTGCCGACGTGGCCGAGCACGCCGGCGCCGGATGCGAGACGATCGACCACCGCCCTTATCTCATCCTGCCGGGTTTCATCGATGCGCATGTCCACGCGCCGCAGATGCAAGTGATCGCCTCCCACGGCGCCGAACTGCTCGACTGGCTGAACACCTACACCTTTCCGGAAGAAGCGAAGTTCCAAGATGCGCAGCATGGGCGGCGCATCGCGCGGCTGTTCCTGGACGAGATGGCGCGGCATGGCACGACGACGGTCGCGGCCTATTGTTCGGTGCATAGATCCTCCGTCGACGCGTTCTTCGCCGAGGCGCTGTCGCGCGACATGCTGGTGATCGCCGGCAAGGTGATGATGGACCGCAACGCGCCGGACGCGGTTCGCGACACGCCGCAATCGAGCTACGACGAGACGAAGGCGCTCATATCCGCGTGGCACGGCAGGGGGCGCGGCCTCTACGCGGTGACGCCGCGCTTCGCGATCACATCCTCGCCCGAACAGATGGAGATGGCCGGCGCGCTGATGCGCGAGCATCCCGACCTTCACATGCAGACGCATCTCTCGGAGAACCACGCCGAGATCGCATTCACGCAAGAGCTCTACCCGTGGTCGCGCGACTACACCGACATCTACGAGCATTACGGGTTGCTCGGGCGCAAGAGCCTGTTCGGGCATTGCATCCACCTTTCCGAGCGCGAGGCGGATGCGCTGTCGGCGAGCGGCTCGGTGGCGGTTTTCTGTCCGACCTCGAACCTGTTCCTCGGCTCCGGGCTGTTCGACTATCAGCGCTACCGCCGGCGCGAAAAGCCGTTGCGGATCGCCGCGGCGACCGATGTCGGCGGCGGCACCACCTATTCCATGCTGCGGACGATGGACGAGGGCTACAAGGTCATCGCGCTCAATGGCGAGAAGCTCAACCCGCTGGCCTCCTTCTGGCAGATCACGCGCGGCAATGCCGAGGCGCTGGCGGTCGTCGACCGTGTCGGCACGCTGGAGCCGGGCACGGATGCTGATCTTACTATCCTCGACGCGCGGGCGACGCCCGGCATGCGGCTGCGCATGGAAACGGTGGAAACGCTGGCGCAGGAGCTTTTCCTGCTGCAGACGCTCGGCGACGACCGGTCGATCACCGAAGTTTATGTCGCGGGGAAGCCTGCCAAAAGCGGTTTGCCCACTGCTCAGAGGGAATAAAAATGGACATTGCCGAGGACATCGCGAAGATCGTCGAGCAGGAAGCCACGCTCGTATTCGACACATTCGACGAGGCGGTCGCCTTCGAGATCGGATCGGCGATCCGCGAGCGCGCTCTGGCTGAAATGTTGCCCATCATCATCGACATCCAGACCTGGGACCGGCCGCTGTTCTACGCGGCGCTGCCCGGCTCGACCGCGTCGAACGCCAACTGGGCGCGGCGCAAGCGCAACGTCGTGCGCCTGTTCCTGAACAGCACCTACCGCATAGTGCTCGAACAGCAGCGGCCCGACCGGACGTTCAAGCCCGGCGAGGGCCTCGATCCGACGGATTACGTGCTGGCCGGCGGCGGCTTTCCGATCAGGGTGAACGGCGCCGGGGTTATCGGGGCGATTGCCGTTTCCGGGTTGCCGGAGCGCCAGGACCATGGGGTCATCGTCGCGGTCTTGTGCGACATTTTGGGCCTCGATCATGGCGCGCTGATGCTCCCGGCATGATCCTCGACCCGACACCCTTCCTCGTCTCCCTCTTCGAAGCCGCGGTCGCGGCGGCCGATCCGGCCCTGACGATTCGCAATCACCTGCCCGAAAGACCAAAGGGCCGGACGATCGTGGTGGGGGCGGGCAAGGGCGCGGCGCGGATGGCGGCGGCGCTGGAGCAGGCCTGGGACGGTCCGCTCGAGGGCGCGGTCGTCACGCGCTACGGCTATGCCACGCATTGCGAACTGATCTCCGTGCTCGAAGCCGCCCATCCCGTCCCCGACGCCAACGGCGTCATCGCGTCGGCGCAGCTGCTTTCGGCAGTCGCCGGCCTGACCGCCGACGATCTGGTCATCGCCCTGATCTCGGGCGGCGGCTCGGCGCTGCTGCCATGCCCGCCCGCAGGCCTGTCGCTTGCCGACGAGGTCGCGGTCAACCGCGCCCTGCTGGCCTCCGGCGCGCCGATCGCGGCGATGAACGCGCTGCGCAAGCATGTCTCGGCGATCAAGGGCGGGCGGCTGGCCGCGGCGGCGTGGCCGGCGCGCGTGGCGACGCTGGTGGTCTCGGACATCCCGGGCGACAATCCGGCGCTCGTCGCCTCCGGGCCGACCATCCCCGACAGCGCGACGCGGGCGGATGCCTTGCTGATCGTCGAGAGCTTTCGCGTCGGCCTGCCTTCCGCTGTGATGGCGCATCTGCGCTCGCCCTCCGCCGACGCGCCGCGACCCGACGACCCGCGCTTCGCGCGCAATGCGGTGCAGGTGATCGCGTCGGCCGCCGTTTCGCTGGAGGCGGCCGCGGCGCGTGCGCGTGCGCTCGGCATCGAGGCCGTGATCCTTTCGGATTCGATCGAGGGTGAGGCGCGCGACATCGGCGCGATGCACGCCGCGATGGCGCGTGAGGTCGCGCTCAGGGGCCGGCCCTTCGGCAAGCCGGTCGTGATGCTGTCGGGCGGCGAGACGACGGTGACGTTGAGCGGCAACGGCAAGGGCGGACGCAACAGTGAATTTCTGCTGGCGTTCGCGATCGGCGTCAACGGCGTCGGCGGCGTCTTCGCGCTCGCGGCGGATACGGACGGCATCGACGGCTCCGAGGACAATGCCGGCGCGTTCGCTGATGGGTCGAGTCCAGCGCGGATGCGGGACGCGGGAATCGATGCCAAGGCCGCGCTCGCCCTGAACGATGCGTGGACCGCCTTCGATGCCGTCGGCGACCTGTTCATGACCGGGCCGACGGGCACGAACGTCAATGATTTCCGCGCGATTCTGATCAGATAGCCGCTCCTCGAAGCGCTCGTTCGAGCATCAACCCGCCATCAGCGTCTTCACCGCGCGCATATCGTTGCGGAACCGAGCGCGCTCGGCCTCCTTGTCGGCCGGATCGGGAATGCGCAGGATGAAGGACGGGTGGATGGTGAGGAAGACACGCAGCCCGTCCGCCCGCTCGACGACCTGGCCGCGCATCCTGGTGACCGCGATGGTCTTGCCGAGCAGCGACAGGGCGGCGGTCGCGCCAAGCGCGACGACGAGGCTGGGCTTCAGAATCGCAAGTTCCCTGTCGATCCACCAGCGGCAGGCTTGGACCTCGCCGGCATTCGGCTTGGCGTGGATGCGGCGCTTGCCGCGCGGCTCGAATTTGAAGTGCTTGACGGCGTTGGTGACATAGACCTGGCCGCGATCGACCTCTGCTTCCGCAAGAATCTGGTTGAAGACCTGACCCGCCGGGCCGACGAACGGTTTCCCCGCAAGATCCTCCTGGTCGCCGGGCTGCTCGCCGACGAAGACGACTTTGGCATGCTCCGGACCCTCGCCGAACACGGTCTGGGTCGCGTCAGCCCAGAGCGGGCAGCGGCGACATCCCTTCGCGGCTTCGCGCAACACACCGATCGTCGTCGCATCCCCGCCGTCGTCAACCTCGCCATCGTCATCGCGCACGGGCCAATGTTTTGCCTGGATTTTGGCATGATGGGGGGCTGGGGTCGTCGGCATCCTGGCAATCATCTCCCTGGCTGCGCCTTCGGCGTTGGCTATGAGGTCGGGAATGAGGTCCGCCTCGGGCAGGTTTTTCCAGTATTTCTTCGGCATCTCGGCCTGCATGGCCTTTACCTTCAACCGGGCGGGATTGAAGATGTTCCGGAAGTAGGTGCGCCATAGCTCTTCGGTCGCGTCTTCGGCGGGCGCTTCGCGCCGCAAGGCGCCGGGGCCGATCGTCAGCATTTCCCTGTCCCAGCAGGCCGAGGCAAAAGGCGCCAGGATGGTCCAGCGCATGCCCGTGAACCGGCGCACGAAGAAGGGCGCGTTGCGCTCGACGATGTAATGGTCGGGCTCGAACCAGGCGACATACTCCTCGTCGGCGTCCTCGCCGATCTTCCGGAAGCGCACGAAGGCGCGCATCTTGTGGATGTCGCGGCGCACCGCCTTTTCCATCGTCTCGAAGCGGCGGACATCGATGTCGGAGGCGATCTTCAAAAGATCGGGCTCTGTGCGCAGCCGCCAGAGCATGCGATAAAGAAAGGCGAAGCGGTCGGGATCGGAATGACAGAAGACGCGCTCGGCGCGCTCGACGAATTCGCGGGGGACGTTGAGTTGGGCGCCGAGCGGGATTTCAGGGAGCGCGCTTACCCCATCATCAGCCGCGGCGACAATCCACGCCACCTCTTCCGGCGGAACTTCGTTCAGGGCCAGTCGACGCGCGGCGTTGCGCCAACCGTCAAAATCGGTCTGGCTCGCAAGGCTTACGGTATGGGAAGAGAGGCCGGGGAGCGTATCCATGGTCAGAACAACGACAACTGCTCGCAAGAGTTCACGATTTTTTCGCGCAGTTTCGAATGGTCCGTAATCCCGCCCGGCGACCAGCCTTCGGCGACGATGAACGGCCGCACCTTGGCGATTGAGGCGCAGACGCGGCCGACATCCTCGATCCGCATGCGGCGATAGCGGCGAGTCTCGAGGATGCGCTTGATGGCCTTCGTTCCCAACCCCGGCACGCGCAGCAGCATCTCGCGGTCGGCGCGGTTCACGTCGACGGGAAACCGTTCGCGGTTGCGCAGCGACCAGGCGAGCTTGGGGTCGATCGCCAGATCGAGCATGCCGTCCGGCGCGCCGGCCAGGATCTCCTTCTGCTCGAAACCGTAGAAGCGCATGAGCCAGTCGGCCTGATAGAGCCGGTGCTCGCGCATCAGCGGCGGCTTGATCAGCGGCAGCGCCGATGACGAATCCGGGATCGGGCTGAAGGCGGAGTAGTAGACGCGGCGCAGATGGTAGCTGCCATAGAGCTTGGCGCTGGCATGCAGGATGCCGGCGTCGGGCGTCGCGTCGGCGCCGACAATCATCTGCGTCGACTGGCCGCCCGGCGCAAATCGCTCGCGGCGCTTGGTTTGCAGCGTCGGGTCGCGCTTCTCCTCGATCTTGCTGCGCAGATTGGCCATTGAAAGTCGGATCGTTTCCGGCCGCTTCTCCGGCGCGAACCGCCTGACGCCCTCGTCGGTCGGCAGTTCGACGTTGATCGACAGGCGGTCGGCATAGAGGCCAGCCTTTTCCGTCAGTTCCGCCGAGCATTCGGGAATGGTCTTGAGATGGATATAGCCGCCGAATTTCTGTTCCTCGCGCAGGCGCCGCGCGATCTCGACCATCTCGCCCATCGTCTCGTCGGGCGAGCGGATCACGCCCGACGAAAGGAACAGGCCCTCGATATAGTTGCGCTTGTAGAATTCGAGCGTCAGCCGGACGACCTCGTCGACGGAAAAGCGGGCGCGGCGGACGTTGGAGGAGGACCGGTTGATGCAGTAGCTGCAATCGTAGATGCAGAAATTGGTGAGCAGGATCTTCAGAAGCGAGATGCAACGGCCGTCCGGCGCGTAAGAATGGCAGATGCCCATGCCCTCGGTCGAGCCGATGCCGCCCGACTTCAGCGAATTGCGCTTGGCCGCGCCCGACGAGGCGCAGGACGCGTCGTATTTCGCGGCGTCGGAGAGAATCGCCAGTTTTTCGCGGGTGTCGAGGACTGCCATGGTTCATGATACGTTCCAGCCGGAGAAAAGCCATATATTTTGTTTGGCGACGGGATCGATCGCCAATGCCTCCCGGACGCGCCAGCCCGCCTCGCCCTATTCGGAGGGTATTGTTCGGGCTGACGCGCCTCATCGTCGTCACGCCTGCCTGCGCATCTGGCCATTGAAGTGTCGGGAAACGGCGCATGGCTTCGCGCCTATGGATTTCAGTAGTGACGCGTCGCCATGCGCCGCCTTGGTCTGCTTCCGCCGGCGGTCCCGCTTCGTTTCCGAAGCACGGCCGTTCGGGGACCGGGTTTCAGGGCTCATCACCCAAATCCTGCTACCGTTGCAGGACCAACCCGGGACCGCCTTGCCTGGACGCTCGGTTGCGCACATCCGTTCCCCAGCAAGCAGCGAGGCAAGAAAAAGCCAAGGGCGGGGCGGGGGGATGAAAAAGCCGGAATGGCACACCGGACGCGCGCGATGCGGATCGGGGCAATAGAGAACAAGTATCAGAAATAGTTGTTTTTTTGCGTTTGCAGAGACGCTTGTACGTTGCGGCTTTTCTGCGGAAGTAAAGTAAACAATCCCCTTAGCGTCATTGAAATGCGCGCAGAAACCCGCCTGTAGCCGCACTGACGTGAAATCGTAGAGCGGGTCCCGCTCCGCGGCGGGGCCAAAGTCGGGAAAAGGACCCGACGCCTTTCGCTCAGACCTCGTGCAGATAGAGGTGATAATCCAGTTCGCTCACCGTGCGGGCGACGCGGAGATATTCGGACTGCTTGATGGCGGTGAAGGTCTTGAGAAGGTCTTCGCCGAGCGCATCCCTGAGGAAGGCCGAGGCCTTCGCCGCCTCGATGGCGCTGCGCCAGTCGGCGGGCATGAGGCCGGCGCCCCCGCCGCTCTGGTAGCCGTTGCCCGTCGTTTCAGGGCCGGGCTCGAGATTCTCGTCGAGGCCCTTGACGATCGCCGCCAGAATGGTCGCGGCGACGAGGTAGGGATTGGCGTCGACGCCCGCGGGCCGATGCTCGATGCGCCGGCTTTTCACGTCGCCGGCGGGCACGCGGAGCGCCACGGAGCGGTTGTTGACGCCCCATGTCGGGGCCACGGGCGCGTAGGACTGGTTGACGAAACGCCGCCAAGAATTGGCGTGCGGCGCGAAGACCAGCATCGATTCGGCCATGGTGTCGATCAGTCCGCCCAGGCCCCGCAGGAGGCTGAGCGACCAGCTTTCGCCATCGCGCTCGGCAAAGACGTTGCGGCCGGTCGCGTCGAGCAGCGAGACGTGGAAATGCATGCCCGACCCGGCATAAGCCTCGATCGGCTTGGCCATGAAGCAGGCGATCACGCCATGGCGGCGCGCCTGGGCGCGGACGATGCGCTTCAGCATCACGAGATCGTCGGCGGCGCGCATCACGTCCTCGCGGTAGTGCAGCGTCAGTTCGTACTGGCCGGGCGCGTACTCGGAAATCACGGTCTCGGCCGGGATGTCCTGGATCCGGCACGCGGCGTAGATGTCGGAAAGCAGCGGCTCCATGCCGTGCAGATGATCGACGGAGTAGACCTCTGTCTTGCCGCTCTTGCGGCCGTCGAGCACGGCGCCCGCCGGCCGGACGCAGCCGTCGGCGTCGCGTTCGCTGGAGAGCAGGAAGAATTCGAGCTCGAAGGCGCCGGCCGGCGTCAGCCCGCGCGCGGCCAGCGCCGCGACCTGACGGGCGAGCGCGTGGCGCGGGTCGGAGCTCATCGGGCTGCCGTCGAGGTGGTACATCGACATCAGCAGCTGGGCGCGGGGCGCGCCGGCGCCGTGCAGCGCCACCAGCGCGCCGGGGATCGGCCAGGCGCGCAGGTCGCCATCGCCGGAATCCCAGATCAGGCCGGTCTCGTGGACATCCTCGCCGGTGATGTCGAGGCCGAGGATGGAGATCGGCATGTGGCGGCCGTTCTCGTAGAGGCCGACGAGTTCCGAGCGCCGGATGATCTTGCCGCGTCCGATCCCGTTGAGGTCGGTGAGCAGGATGTCGACCGCCTCGACATCGGGATGGGCGTCGAGGAAGATTTCGGCTTCCGCGAGGGTCGAGCCGGAGGGGGAGCTTGTCATTTCGGTTCCATCATCGGCATCCGGCGGCTGTCCGCTCTCGTCCGCTCTCGCCACTGCTCGCATTCAAGAGTGGTCGCTCGCGTCATCGGGTCTTCACGGTTCGAGCGCGAGCGCGTCGCCGAGCGAAGGGAGCGGGTCGCGGAGGTGAGAGCAATGTTCGGTCGATATCACGTCCCGGCGCCTTCGTACCAGGCGACCAGCAGCGCGCGCTCGCCCGGCGTGATCCGCGTGACGTCGCCGGGCGGCATGGCGTGGCTTCGCCCGGCCTGCAGATAAATCTCACGCGCATGGCTGGCGATGCCGGCGTCGGTGTCGAGCATCACGCCCCTCGGCGCCTGGACGATGCCGTCATAGAACGGTTCGGCCGCGTGGCACATGGCGCAGCGCCCCATGACCGTGTCGCGCACCGCGGGGAAATGCGACGACGCGACGTAGATTTGGCTGGAGGCCGACACCTTCTCTTCGCCGGTGAGGATTTTCGGCGCGGTCGACAGCCAGATCACGACGAGGAACAGCACCGCGGCGGCGAGCCAAGTCCAGGTCGGGTTGCCCTTGCCGGCATGGACCGTGTTGAAATAGTGCCGGATCAGGACGCCGATGATGAAGACGAGGGAGGCGATCACCCAGTTGAACTGGGTCGCGAACGCCAGCGGGTAGTGGTTCGACAGCATCAGGAACAGGACGGGCAGCGTCAGATAATTGTTGTGCAACGAGCGCGTCTTGGCGATCCGGCCATATCTGGCGTCCGGCTTTCGGCCCGCGATCAGGTCCGCGACGACGATCTTCTGGTTGGGGATGATGATCAGGAAGACGTTGGCCGACATGATCGTCGCGGTGAACGCGCCGAGATGCAGCAGCGCCGCCCGCCCCGTGAACAGATGCGTGTAGCCCCAGCTCATGAAGACCAGCACGGCGTAGAGCACCAGCATCAGCGCCGTGTCGCTTTGCCCCAAGGGCGATTTGCAAAGCCGGTCGTAGATGAGCCACCCGACGGCGAGCGAGGCGAGCGAGATCAGGATCGCGACGGGGGCCGACACGTCGAGGACATCGCGATCGACAAGGAACAGGTCGGCGCCGCCGTAGTACACGACGCAGAGCAGCGCGAAGCCGGACAGCCAGGTGACATACGCTTCCCATTTGAACCAGGTCAGGTGCTCGGGCATCTCTGCGGGCGCGACGAGGTATTTCCGGACGTGGTAGAAGCCGCCGCCGTGGACCTGCCACTCCTCACCATGGGCTCCGGCGGGCAGGCCAGGGCGCTTCTTCAGGCCGAGGTCGAGCGCGACGAAATAGAAGGACGAGCCGATCCAGGCGATGGCGGTGACGACGTGCAGCCAGCGCACGCCGAAGCTCAGCCACTCCGATAAAATCGCAAAATCGTTCATCGTTACCCATATCGCTTGCGCCGCAGCGCATTTTCCCCGTCGGCTTACCGATACGCGAGGGCCTTTAGCCGGTCAGGCTTTGAGATGAGTCAGCTTTGACAGCTATCTGGAGTGTGGCGTCACGGTGGATTCGAGTCCACGTTCGATCAGTTCGCGAATGAAGCGCTGATAGGGAAGGCCCCGCCTGCTTGCCTCGGCCTTGACGGCATCGAGTTGGCTTGTCGGCAGCCGCATGTTGATCCGGGACTGTTTTGCCTCGAACTCGAACCGTACCGGTTTGAACTGGGTAAAATCGAGATCCGACAAATCCTGATCGAGAAATAATTCGACGTCCTCGTCATTCTTCAGTGCGGGCACTTTTTTCGACATAACGTCCGAATTCCTTTTCATGCATGGAGCGCGCCGTCACCGGTCTGATCGACCTTTCGGCTCCTGCCCCTCGGAAGGTGAACCCAACGAAAACGCCCCTGCCTCCTGGATTCGTCCCCACAGCGATGAAGCGATCCTCGGCATCCGAATGATCCCAATCAGGCGCTACGCGCGGTTCGCCGTGGAAAACGAACTCGATTTCATCTTTCCGAACACCGTGTTTTCCGCATTTGGGCCAATTTCCGGTATCCCAGTCGAAGCCCGAAAACCTCATTTGCCGGATTGTATTCTTGTATGTACAAATGTCAACTCGTGTCCGCCGTCGCGGCACAAGCGGTAAGCGCCGACACGATCTCGGCGGCCGCCAGCGCCGCGATAACGGCCGGGCGCTTGTCCCGCACGGCATCGCCGCCGATCGGCGTGACAAGACGGCCGGGATCGGAGTCGGGCGCGTTGGTTCGCGCCCATGTCCGGAACGTCGCTTTCTTGGTGCGCGAACCGATCATCCCGACATAGGCGGCGTCGGACCGCTTCAGCGCCTCGGCGACGATCAGGAAGTCGAGGGCGTGGTCATGTGTCAGGACGACGAAGACGGAACCGGGCGGCGCGCGGCGAACGCTCTCTTCAGGGACCGGCGTAAGCCGCTTTTCGACAGTTGACGGCATGGTTTCGAGCGCCTCGGCGCGCGTCTCGACGACGATCGTGCGAACCGGCAGCAGTGCGAAGGCGGAGGCGAGCGCCTGGCCGACATGCCCGCCGCCGAAAAGGTAGACATGCGGCAGCCGGCCGTCCTCGGATCGGGATGCGGCGAGAAGTTCGCGCTTCAATGTCTCGTCGACCAGTCGAATCCTGACCTCGACCCGGCCGCCGCAACATTGTCCGATCTCGGGCCCGAGCGGGATGGAAAGGATCGACGCGCGACCCTGCCGCGCCTCGTCGATCGCCCTGTATTCGAGCTGCCCGCCGCCGATCGTGCCGAAAATCCGGTCGGCCGAAACCAGCATCCAGGCGCCCTTGTCGCGCGGGGTGGAGCCTTTCGCGTCGACGATCTCGACCAGCGCGCAGGCTTGCGCCCTTTCGAGGAAGGATCGCAGCGACGCCGTCATCCCGCCCATCGCAACCCTATCGTCCCG
This sequence comes from uncultured Rhizobiaceae bacterium, assembly GCA_964244725.1. Taxonomy (GTDB): domain Bacteria; phylum Pseudomonadota; class Alphaproteobacteria; order Rhizobiales; family Rhizobiaceae; genus Kumtagia. The sequence continues at coordinate 39,817 of CAXTJQ010000014.1, read as the reverse complement.
CCTCGGCCCTCAGGCGCTCCACAGCCATCAGCACGCGCTCGGGCGTCGCCGGCGGATCGAGACGCGGGCAGATCCTGTGGTCGGCGACGCTCGCGACCGCGTCGGACAGCGCGTGCAGCACCGACATCGCCAGCATGAGGGGCGGCTCTCCGACCGCCTTGGAGCGGTGGAGCGTCGGCTCGTGCGCCTCCGGCCAGTCGGCCAGCGTGACGTTGAAGATTCTGGGCCGGTCGGAGGCGAGCGGGATCTTGTAGGTCGACGGCGCATGGGTGCGCAGCCGGCCCTTGCCGTCCCACCAAAGCTCTTCCGTGGTCAGCCAGCCCATGCCCTGGATGAAGCCGCCCTCGACCTGGCCGAGATCGATGGCCGGGTTCAGCGAGCGGCCGGCGTCGTGCAGGATATCGGTGTGCTCGACGACATATTCGCCGGTCAGCGTGTCGATCGACACCTCGGAGCACGACGCGCCATAGGCGAAATAGTAGAACGGGCGACCTTCGCCCTTGTCGCGGTTCCAGTGGATTTTCGGCGTCTTGTAGAAGCCGGCGGCCGAAAGCTGGATGCGCGCGAAATAGGCTTGCCTGACGAGGTCGGTGAATGAAATCTCCTGGTTGCCGATGCGCACCCGGTTGGGCAGGAAGACAATTTGCTCGACCGGCGCCGAATATTTTTCGGCGGCGAAATCCGTCATTCTTTGCCGGATTTGCCGCGCCGCATCCTGCGCCGCCATGCCGTTGAGGTCGGAACCGGAGGACGCGGCGGTCGCCGACGTGTTCGGCACCTTGCCCGTCGTGGTGGCGGTGATCTTGACGTTGGCGATGTCGATCTGGAATTCCTCGGCCACGATTTGCGCGACCTTGACATAAAGCCCCTGGCCCATCTCGGTCCCGCCATGGTTCAGATGAACCGAACCGTCGGTATAGACATGCACCAGCGCGCCAGCCTGGTTGTAGTGGGTCGCGGTGAACGAGATGCCGAACTTGACCGGCGTCAGCGCCAGTCCGCGCTTGATGATCGCGCTGTTGGCGTTAAACGCGGCGATCTCGCGCCGTCGACGAGCATAGTTCGAGCTGGCCTCCAGGTCCTCGACGATGCGGTGGAGAATGTTGTCCTCGACCGTCTGGTGATAGGGCGTGACGTTGCGGTCGGTCGTTCCGTAGAAATTGCGCTTGCGGATTTCGAGCGGGTCCTTGCCCACCGCGAAGGCGACTTCGTCGACGATCCGCTCCGCGCCGATCATGCCCTGCGGACCGCCGAAGCCGCGAAAGGCCGTGTTTGAGACTGTGTTGGTGTAGAGCGGGGCGGACCTCGCCAGCACGGCCGGCCAGAAATAGGCGTTGTCGCAATGGAACAGCGCCCGGTCGGTGACCGGTCCCGACAAATCCGAGGAATAGCCGCAGCGCGCTGCGTATAGAAGGTCGACGCCGAGGATGTTGCCTTCTTGATCATAACCGGCTTCGTAGTCGACGACGAAGTCGTGCCGCTTGCCGGTCATCGTCATGTCGTCGTCGCGGTCGAGCCTGATCTTGACGGCGCGCCCGAGTTTCCTGGCGGCGATCGCCGCCAGCACGGCGAACTGATTGCCCTGCGTTTCCTTGCCGCCGAAGCCGCCGCCCATGCGCCGAATCTCGACCGTCACCGCATGGCTTGGCACGCCGAGCGCATGGCCGACCATATGCTGAACCTCGCTCGGATGCTGCGTCGAGCAGTAGACAGTCACGTCGCCGTCCTCGCCCGGCACGGCGAGCGAGATGTGGCCCTCGAGGTAGAAATGATCCTGCCCGCCGATCCGCATACGGCCTTTGAGCCGGCGCGGCGCGGCGTCGATCGCGGCGGCCGCATCGCCACGCTTCAGCGTCAGCGGCGGCGCGACGAGCTTGTCCTTGGCCGGATCGAGGTCCCAGACATCGAGGATCGCGGGTTGTTCGTCATACTCGATCCTCGCCAGCCTGCAGGCGCGACGAGCGGCGTCGCGGGTCGTCGCGATGACGCAGAAGATAGCCTGGCCGAGGAACTCGATTTTCATCTCGGCGAGGATCGGCTCGTCATGCCGGCCGGTCGGCGAGATATCGTTCTCGCCGGGGATGTCGCCGGCCGTCAGCACCGCGACGACGCCCGGCGCGGCGCGCACCGCCGACAGATCGATCGAGCGGATCGCGCCGTGCGCTATGGTCGACAGGCCCATGGCGCCGTGCAGCGTGCCCGCCGGCTCCGGCATGTCGTCGATGTAGACAGCCTCGCCGGTGACATGCTTATGCGCCGAATCATGACGCTGGTCGGTGGCGACCCCGCCGACGATTTTCGCAGGCTTGATGTCGAGCGCGGCATGCTTGTTCATGCGGCGCTCCGGTCGAGGATCGAGATATCCGGCTTTTTCTCCATCGGATAATATTTGAAGTACGGCGCTGCCTCACGCAGCGCCCGGGCGTAAGCCGGACGCAGCATCAGCCTTTCTCGATAGGCCAGAGTCTTCGGACACTCTTCTCCGATCGGCTCCAACTCATGCGCGTAGAACAAGGCAGGCGAGGCGGCGCAGTCGGCCATCGAGAACGCTTGTCCCAGCATCCAGCCGTCGTCGCCAAGATTGGTCTCGATATAGGCATAGGCGCGGCGGATGCGCGCGCGCGCGTCCTCCACGACAAAAGGATCGCGCCTGTCCTCCGGCCGTAAACGCTCGGCGACGATCGCCTGCACCGGGGCGTGCACGTACTGGTCGAAGACGCGGTCCCAGAATCGCGCGCCGAGCGCCGCCGCCGGATCGTCGGGCAGCAGCCTCGGACGTTCGTCGAAACGCGCGTCGAGCCATTCCAGCATGATCGAGCTTTCGACCACCTGTTCGCCGCTGCCGGTATCCAGCAGGAGCGGCATCTTCGCCATCGGCCAACGCGCGCGGAAGGCGGCCGCCTGTTGCGCATCGCCGAAATCGAGCAGTACCGGCGTGAAGGGCACGGACTTTTCGTAGAGCGCGATCAGCACCTTATGGCAATAGGACGAGAGCGGGTGGAACCAGAATTCGAGCGCCATGAAATGCTCCTCACGCCGCCCGCGACACTGTGTGCGCAGCGCCGCCGCCGGTCGTTTCCAGATAAAACCGCCGCAGCAGGTTCTTCGACGCCAGCATCCGATATTCGGCGCTCGCGCGCATGTCGGTCAGCGGCTGGAAATCCGTCTCGAATGCGGGGAGCGCCGCTTGGACCGTCGCTTCGCTCCATGGCTTTCCGATCAGCATCGCCTCGACCGCCCTCGCCCGTTTCGGCGTCGCGGCCATGCCGCCATAGGCGATGCGAACCTCCCGGACCTCACCGCAGTCGGACAGCCGCAGATGAAACGCCCCGAGCGTCGCCGTGATGTCTTCGTCCCTGCGCTTGGTGATCTTATGGATCGCGAAACGCGCGCCGTCCGCCGGGATCGGGACCTGCACGCTCTCGACGAACTCGCCCGGTTGCCGGTCCTGCCTGCCATAGGCGATGAAATAGTCCTCCAGCGCGATCGTCCGCCGCGTATCGCCGCGACGCAGGGTCAGCGTCGCGCCCAGCGCGATCAGCGGCGGCGGCATGTCGCCGATCGGCGAGCCGTTGGCGATGTTGCCGCCGATCGTCCCCATGTTGCGCACCTGCTCGCCGCCGAGGCGATCGAGCAACGGACCCATGGCCGGGATGCGTTGCGCGAGCACCGTGAACGCCTCGCTGTAGCTCACACAAGCGCCGATCGCGATGACGCCGTCGCTTTCCGCGATCGTCTTGAGCTCGTCCAAGCCGCCGATGAAGATCGCAGGCGCAATCGCGCGAAACTGCTTCGTCACCCACAGCCCGACATCGGTCGAACCCGCGACGATCGTCGCCGCCGGCTCAGCTTGGTAGAGGGCCGCGAAGTCGTCGAGGGAGGCCGGCGCGAGCAGCCGCTTGTCGCCGCCGCCGATTTCGAGCCGTTTGCCGTCCCTGAGCGCGGTCAGCCGCGCGACGATTGCCTCGCGCTCGAGCGCAAGGGAGTCGCTCGCCACCTCGCCGTAGCTCGAAATCGCGCGCGCGGCGCGCATGATCGCCTCGTAGCCGGTGCAGCGGCAGAGGTTGCCCTGCAGCGCCTTCTCGATGCGCCGATCCGATGGCGCGGGGTCCTGCATCCAGAGCGCGTGGAGCGACATGACGAAGCCCGGCGTGCAGAAGCCGCATTGCGAACCGTGGAAATCGACCATGGCCTGCTGGACGGGATGGAGCGTCCCGTCCGCGCGCTTGAGATGCTCGACGGTGACGACGTGGGTCGCATCGAGCGAACCGACGAATCGGATACAGGCATTGACGCTTTCGTAGACGAGCCCGCCTTGCGAAAGTCGCCCGACGAGTACGGTGCAGGCGCCGCAATCACCCTCGGCGCAGCCCTCCTTCGTCCCGCGCAACGACCGCCGCAGCCGCAGGAAATCCAGCAGCGTCTCGTCCGGCGCGATGTCGGACAGCGCGATATCCTCGCCGTTGAGGATGAAGCGAAGTTCACGGCGGATAGCCCGGGTCGCCATCGCTCAGCTTCCCCGATAGGTCGAATATCCGTAAGGCGACAGAAGGAGCGGCACATGATAGTGCGCTCCCTCGGCCATGCCGAAGCGGATCGGAACGATGTCGAGGAACGCGGGCGACGGAAGCGACACGCCCGATGCGCGCAGATAATCTCCGGCCGAAAACACCAATTCGTATTCTCCCGTCCTGAACTCGGCATCCTGCAGCAGCGGCGCATCGCAGCGGCCGTCCGCATTGGTCACCGCGACCTTGAGCAAGTCCCGCTTTCCGCCTTCGATGCGAAACAGGGAGATGGACAGCGCGGCTGCGGGCTTGCCCGTCGCGGTATCGAGAACATGGGTGGTGAGCCTGCCTGCTTCGGATTTCGCCATTCATCGCCTTTCGGGGCCGCGCTCGTGCGCGAACATGAATTGTCCGGCGCGCGAACGCCATGCCATAAGATGCCAGAAAGCGGACACGACAAAAAGGCTTTCGATCGATGACAAGCAACCGGCCCTGGCGATGACCCCCAAACGCTACGTCCGCGACATGCGCGGCCACGGCGAGAACCCGCCCGATCCGCGCTGGCCGGGCGGCGCGCACGTCGCGGTGCAATTCGTCGTCAACTACGAGGAGGGCGGCGAAAACTCGATCCTGCACGGCGATGCGGCGTCGGAGGCCTTCCTGTCGGAGATCGTCGGCGCGGCCCCGTGGCCGGGCGTGCGCCACTGGAACATGGAATCGATCTACGAATACGGTGCGCGCGCCGGCTTCTGGCGCCTGCACCGCATGTTCACCCAGGCCGATGTCCCGGTCACATGCTACGGCGTCGCGACGGCGCTTGCGCGTTCGCCCGACCAGGTGCTCGCGATGCAGCAGGCCGGCTGGGAGATCGCCTCGCACGGGCTGAAATGGATCGACTATCGCGACTATGCGATCGAGGACGAGCGCGCCGATATGGCGGAAGCGGTGCGCCTGCACGCGGACGTGACGGGCGAGCGCCCGACGGGCTGGTACACCGGCCGGACCTCGGTCAACACTGTGCGGCTGGCGGCCGAGGAAGGCGGGTTCGCCTACGTCTCCGACGCCTATGACGACGAATTGCCGTACTGGCTCGACCATGACGGCCACGGCGCCGCCATCGCGCCGCAACTCATCATGCCTTATACGCTCGACGCCAACGACATGCGCTTCGCGACACCGCAGGGGTTCAATTCGGGCGACCAGTTCTTCGCTTACCTCAGGGATTCCTTCGATGTTCTTCACGCCGAGGGACAGGCCGGGCGGCCGCGCATGATGAGCATCGGCCTGCACTGCCGGCTCGTCGGACGGCCGGGACGGGCGGCGGCGCTGCGGCGGTTCATCGACTATGTACGAGGCTATGATAAAGTCTGGCTGGCGCGCAGGATCGACATTGCAAATCACTGGAAGGCCATGCATCCCTACGCCGCGCCGGCGCTGCGCCCGTCGCGAATGACGCAGGCGGATTTCGTCGCGGCATTCGGCGGCGTTTTCGAGCATTCCGCCTGGATCGCCGAACGCGCCCACGCGCTCGAACTCGGCCCGGCCCACGACACGGCGACCGGCATCCACAACGCGCTGTGCCGAATCTTCCGCGGCGCGGACGACGCCGAGCGGCTGGCGGTCCTCAAGGCGCATCCCGATCTCGCCGGCCGATTGGCGCGGGCCGCGCGATTGACCCCGGAATCGGCGAGCGAGCAGGCTTCGGCGGGCCTCGACGCCTTGACCGACGCCGAGCGCGGCCTGTTCATGGACTTCAACGCCGCCTATGTGACCACCTTCGGGTTTCCCTTCATCATGGCGGTGAGGGGCCGGACCAAAAGGCAGATCATGGCCGCGTTCGAGGTGCGCATCGGCAACGACCGCGCGTCGGAACTGGCGGAGGCCTGCCGCCAGGTCGAGCGCATCGCCTTGCTGCGCCTGACCGATTTGTTCGCCAAATAGAGGACGCCGCATGGCCGTACCGACATACGCCGCGCCGATGGGCGGCCATCCGCGGCAGACGGACATCTTGACGGGCCGCGCCGTCTTCACGCAAGCCTATGCGGTGATCCCGAGAGGCGTGATGCGCGAAATCGTCACCAGCCTGCTTCCGTTCTGGAACAAGACCAAGTGCTGGATCCTGGCGCGGCCCCTGTCCGGTTTCTCGGAAACCTTTTCCCAATACGTCATGGAGATGGAGCCGGGTGGCGGCAGCGACCGCGCCGAGCCGGACGAAACCGTCGAGGGGGCGCTGTTCGTCATGGAAGGCGAATTGACGGTGACGCTGAATGGCGAGACCCACAGGCTGAAGCCGGGCGGCTACGCCTGGCTGCCGCCCGGCTGTGGCTGGACGTCGCGAAACGGCGGGTCGACGCCGGTCAGCTTCCACTGGATCCGCAAGCAGTACGAGCGCGTCGAGGGGATCGAGATCCCGAGGGCGTTCTTCCGCGACGAGCAGGACATCGCAGCGACGCCCATGCCTGGAACAGACGGGCGCTGGGCGACCACCCGCTTCGTCGACCCGGACGATCTCGGCCACGACATGCATGTCAACATCGTGACCCTGGAGGCCGGCGCGATCATTCCCTTCGCCGAGACGCATGTCATGGAGCATGGCCTCTACGTGCTCGAAGGCAAGGCGGTCTACCGGCTGAACCAGGACTGGGTCGAGGTCGAGGCGGGCGACTTCATGTGGCTGCGCGCCTTCTGCCCGCAGGCCTGCTACGCCGGCGGCCCGGGCAAGTTCCGCTACCTGCTCTACAAGGACGTCAACCGCCACATGAAGCTCGGCGGTTTCGTGGGCAAACGATGATCCGCACCATCGAGGCCAAGCGTCTCACCGCCGAAGCCTTCGCGCCGTTCGGCGACGTGATCGAGATCGGCGGCGGGACCGACCACTATCCCATCAACGCCGGCCGAGCCGAGCGCTACCATGCCTTGGCGAGGCCCGAGGCGCTGGGGCCGAACGGTCGGGTGCTGATCTCGACGGTGCGCGCCGAGCCCGTCGAGTTCCCGCTTGCGCTGACCCTCGTCGAACGCCATCCGCTCGGCAGCCAGGCCTTCATCCCGCTGCAGCCTCGTTCCTTCCTCGTGGTCGTCTGCCACGACGCCGCCGACGGTCCGGGCGAGCCGCATGCCTTCGTGACAAAGCCGGGCCAAGGCGTCAACTACCCACGCAACCGCTGGCACGGCGTGCTGACGCCGATCGGCGAGAGGCAGGATTTCGCCATTGTCGATCGAGACGGCGACGGGGCGAACCTCGAAGAGCGCGTCTTCGCCGCGCCTTACCGGATCGTCCTGTCGGGATGAACGGCATCGCGCTCATCGACCGCCTGTTCGACGTCATCGAGAACGATATCGTTCCGAAGACCGTTTCGGGCGTGGCCCGAGGCAACAAAGTATTCGGCGCGGCGATCCTGCGAAAGGACGACCATGCGCTGGTCGTCGCCGAGACCAACAACGAGACCGAAAATCCGCTCTGGCATGGCGAGGTGCATTGCCTCAAGCGCTTCTACGAGCTGCCGAAGGCGGACCGCCCCGACACGAAGGACTGCATCTTCCTCGCGACGCACGAGCCGTGTCCGCTCTGCTTGTCGGCCATCACCTGGGCCGGGTTCGACAATTTCCACTACCTCTTCAGCCACGAGGATTCGCGCGACAGCTTCGCCATCCCGCACGACCTCAGAATCCTGAAGGAAGTCTTCACCCTCGAACCAGGCGGCTACAACGCCGAGAACGCCTACTGGAAGAGCCATTCCTTGCGCCGGATGGTCCGAGACCTGTCCGCCGCCGAGCGCGTCGGACTGGAAGCGCGGATCGTGAGGATCGCGCGACGCTACGATGCTCTTTCAGCCGATTATCAGAATGGCAAATCGGAGAACGACATTCCCCTAAACTGACCGCAGGCGCGTTGCGAAGGTCGCTCGCCCAGCGTCGCAGCATCATGGTCGCGCACCGGGCTCGCCTGTCATGGGCCGCCCGCGCTCGGCCAGCCAGATGCCGCCGAACACCAGCGCCAGCGCAATCGCGTGGTAGAGATGGAAATCTTCGCCTAGGACGACGATCGAAAGCAGCGTTCCGAAAATCGGCACGAGATTGATGAACAATCCGGCCCGGTTGGCGCCGATCATCTCGACGCCCCTGATGTAGAAAATCTGCGACGCGATCGAGGGAAACAGCACGACATAGGCCAGGATCGCCCACCCCCGCGCATCCGGCCAAATGCCCGAACCGAGATGGAATTCGGCGAGCGTGAAGGGCAGCGAGGTGACCGCGCCCGAGGCGCACAGCGCGATCATTAGGCTCTGCCAGTGGAGCGGCGGCTTGAAACGCAGCGCGACGGTGTAGGCGCCGTAGGCGATCAGGCCCAGCACCATCAGCGCATCGCCGAAATTCACGTCGAGCTGCAGCAGGCGGCGCGGCTCGCCATGGCTCGCGGTCAGCACGATGCCGGCCACGGACAGAACCAGCCCGAAGATCTGCACGGGCGCGACGGCGATCCGGAACAGCAGGAAATTGAGCAGGAAGATGAGCATTGGGATGCCGGCCTGCTCGACGCTGACATTGACCGCAGTGGTGTGGACGAGCGCGCCGTAGAGCGCGACGTTGAACAGCGTGAAGCCGACGGCGCCGAGCGCCATCAGCAAAGGCATGTTGCGCCAGACGACGGCGCGGTCGACCCACAGTCTCGGCCAGCCGAAGCTCGCGACGATCACGAGGGAAACCGACCAGCGCGCCGTCGACAGCAGCATCGGCGAGATATGGCCGATGGCGAGCTTTCCGGCGATGGCGTTGCCGCCCCAGAACAAGGTCGTCAGCAGAAGAAGGCCGTAGGCATTTCGAGACATCGGTTCGCCGGGTTCCCTAGAAAAGACGCGCTCCAGCGCGGTAGGCGGTTCCCGTCGGCGCGTAAACGGGCCAAGCCGACAAATTATTGCGGCCGTCGGCCCCGCAGGCGACGCGAAACGGTCGCGCGCGCGGGCGGCACCCGCTATAGGACCGTTGGAAACGACCGCGCCCGCGCGCGATGGACTGAGGATGAAGGAAAATGGCCAATGTGGTGGTCGTCGGCTCGCAATGGGGCGACGAAGGCAAGGGCAAGATCGTCGACTGGCTGTCGGAGCGTGCCGACATCGTCGTGCGCTTCCAGGGCGGGCACAATGCCGGGCATACGCTCGTCGTCGACGGCAAGGTCTACAAGCTCTCTCTGCTGCCCTCCGGCATCGTGCGCGACGGCAAGCTCTCGATCATCGGCAACGGCGTCGTGTTCGATCCGCACGCCTTCGTCGCGGAAGCGGCGAAACTCCGCGATCTCGGCGTCGCGGTGACGCCGGACCGCCTGAAAATAGCCGAAAACACGGCGCTCATCCTGTCACTGCACCGGGAGCTCGACGGGTTTCGCGAGGACGCGGCGTCGAATTCGGGGACGAAGATCGGAACGACCCGCAGGGGGATCGGGCCGGCCTATGAGGACAAGGTCGGGCGCCGGGCCGTCCGGGTCATGGATTTGGCTGATTTGGACACGCTGCCCATCAAGGTCGACAGGCTGCTCACCCATCACAACGCCCTGCGGCGGGGGCTGGGGCATCCGGAGGTCGCCCACGGGACGATCATGCGCGAGCTGACATCGGTCGCCGGCGACATTCTCCCCTACATGGACAGGGTCTGGAAGATCCTCGACGACCAGCGCCGGGCCGGCGCGCGCATCCTGTTCGAGGGCGCGCAGGGCACGCTGCTCGACATCGATCACGGCACCTATCCCTTCGTGACGTCGTCCAACACCGTTTCCGGCCAGGCCGCGCCCGGCTCCGGCGTCGGCCCGGGGTCGATCGGCTACGTGCTTGGCATCACCAAGGCCTATACCACGCGGGTCGGCGAGGGCCCGTTCCCGACCGAGCAAAACAACGCGGTCGGCGAGTTCCTCGGCACGCGCGGCCACGAGTTCGGCACGGTGACCGGCCGCAAGCGGCGCTGCGGCTGGTTCGACGCGGTCCTCGTGCGCCAGGCCGTGGCCCTGAACGGCATCACCGGCATCGCGCTGACCAAGCTCGACGTGCTCGACGGCCTCGACGAGATCCGGATCTGCACCGGCTACCGGCTCGACGGCGAGGACCTCGACTACCTGCCGGCGAGCCAGGGCGCGCAGGCGCGGGTCGAACCGGTCTACGAGACGCTCGAGGGCTGGCGGGGCGTCACGCAGGGCGCGCGCAGCTGGGCGGCGCTCCCTGCCCAGGCGATCAAATATGTGCGCTATATCGAGGAACTGATCGGCGCGCCGGTCGCACTGCTTTCAACCAGTCCGGAACGCGACGATACGATACTTGTGACCGATCCGTTTCAAGATTAATTTCGACGATCCCGCGCCCGTGTTTCGGACGCGATCGATCCAGACCATGGGTTCGACACGAGAATGGCAGACTTCGTAGCGGTTCTGAAGAAGACGCTCGACGGATTGAGCGACACGTCGCCGCCGATGCGCGAGAAGGTCTACGACCGTGCGCGCGGCACGATCGCCAGCAAGCTGACGGCCATGAACCCGCCTCTGCCGGCGGCCGTGGTCGAACGGCAGAAGAAGGCCCTCGAGGATGCGATCGCCGAGATCGAGAGAGGTTTCCCCAAGCCGGCGCGCGGCGGGCCCGACCCGCTCGGTGAACTGGAAGACGTGTTCGCGTCGCTGCGCAACCCGGTTCCCATCCCGCCCGCCGGCCTTGCGTCCTCGCGATCCGCGCCGCCTGCCCCGCCCCCGCCGATCCCGCCGGCGCGCGCCGCCGGCGCGGACGTGCGCTCCTCTCCGGTGGAGCAGGCCGACGCCGCGGGCTCGCAGGCGGGCGACGTCGCGCCGGACGACGATCGCGATCGCCATCGCGACGGCGACATCGGTCCGTACGAGACGACGGAAGTCGGCGAAACGATCGCGATCGACTCGATGCGCAAGCGGCGCGCCGGACGCGGATGGCTTGTCGCCGCGATCATGCTCCTCGCCCTGGTCGCGGCGGGCGGATATGGCCTCTGGCGCGAAAGGGACCGCGTCGCAGAAATCCTGGCGCGCTATGGCCTGACCGGCTCCGAGACGACGACCGCGGCGCAGCCGGCGCCGGCGTCCACCACGCCAGCCGAGGAACCGGCAACGCCGCCGCCGGCCGCCATCGCCGCGGCGCCCGCGCCGACAGAACCCGCGCCCGTGGAAGCCGCGCCCCCGGCCACAGTCGAGCCCGCATTGCAGAAATTCACGCAGAAGCTGAATGCGGACGGGTCGGAAGTCGATGCCGGGCCCGCGACGGTCGCCGAGATCGTCGGCGAGGGAACCACGGTCGCCGCCGCCACCACGCCGCCCGAGCCGCCGCCGCAGACTTTGGCATCCGCCGACCTGCCGCCCGTCGAGACCCCGACCCCGCCGCCCGCGCTGGTTCCCGGTGCGACGGATGCGCCGCCCGCGGCTGAACCCGCCCCTGCCGTCGCGGCGGCGACACCGCCCGTCGATGCGCAAGTATTGCCGCCTGTCGGCGCGCCGCAGGACGCGACAACCGACGTTCGGACGCCTCCGCCCGCATCGGCCGATACGGCAGCCCCGCCCCTTTCAGCCGCGCCGCCGGCGACCGATGCGGCGACGCCGCCCGCCGCAGCCCCGCCCGCCGCCACGGATACCGCGACACCGCCGGCGCTGACCGGCCAGCAGCAAGCGCAATCGGTCCCGGTCGGTCAGCGCGCGATCTTCTACGAGGAGCGCACCAACGTCGCCGAGGCCTCGGCCGAACCCGGCTCGATCGTGTGGTCGCTGGTCCAGGAATCGCCCGGCAACAATCTGCCGCCCGAACCGGTGATCCGCGCCGAGGCGACGATTCCCGGCAAGGACGTGCAATTGCGCATGACGATCCGCCGCAACGCCGACCAGACCCTCCCGGCCAGCCACATCGTCGAGATGATCTTCCTGACGCCCCAGGGTTTCGAGGGCGGAGGCATCGACAATGTGCTGCGCCTGTCGCTGAAGGGATCGGAACAGGAGGCCGGCAGTCCGCTGCTCGGCATTCCGGCCAAGATCGCCGACGGCTTCTTCCTGATCGCGCTCAACGACACCCAGCGGGAAATCGAGTCCAACATGGCCCTGCTGCGCGGCGAATCGTGGATCGACGTGCCGGTGCAGTACAAGAACGGACGGCGCGCGCTGTTCACGATGGAGAAGGGCATTCCCGGCGCCAAGGTCTTCGACGAGGCGCTGAAGGCGTGGCAGGTCGCGAGGGCCGGGTAGGCTAGAGCGCCATCTCCTCGCGCAGCATTTCGAGTTCGAGCCATTCTGTCTCCATCCTGGAAAGCGTCGCGCGTTCCTTGTCGAGCATGGCGATCGTCTTCTGGAAGGAGGCCGGGTCCTTGCCGTAAAAGGCCGGGTCGGCGATCCTGTCCTCCAGCGTCGAGATCGCCGCGGTCACCGCCGCGATGGTCTTCGGCAGGGTTTCGAGCGCGAATTTCTGCTTGAACGACAGTTTCGGCGCAGCCGCCTTCTGCTGGCTCGACCGGGGTTGCGGAGCTTCCTCCCTGGCGGAGGGGCGCCGGTCCGCGAGCCGGGAGCCGCCGCGCTGCACGAGCATGTCGGAATAGCCTCCGGCGTAATCGATCCAGGTTCCATCGCCGGCCGGCGCGACGATGCTGGTCGCCGTGCGGTCGAGGAAATCGCGGTCATGGCTGACCAGGAGGACCGTGCCGGCATATCCCGACACGAGTTCCTGGAGCAGGTCGAGCGTCTCCATGTCGAGGTCGTTGGTCGGCTCGTCGAGCACCAGCAGGTTCGAGGGCCGCGCCAGAACGCGCGCCAGGATCAGCCGCGCCCGTTCGCCGCCCGACAGCTCGCGCACCGGGGTCCGCGCCTGCTCCGGCTTGAACAGGAAATCCTTCATGTAGGCGACGACGTGCTTTTCCTCGCCGTTGACGACGAGATTCTCGCCGCGCCCGTCGGTCAGGAAATGCGCCAGCGTTTCGTCCGGATCGACCGAGCGCTTCTGGTCGAGCGTCGCGATTTCCAGGTTGGCGCCCAGTCTTACGCTGCCGCTGTCGGGCGCGAGCAGACCGGTCAACATCTTGAGCAGTGTCGTCTTGCCCGCGCCGTTCGGGCCGACAAGGCCGATGCGGGCGCCGCGCGCGACGCGCGCCGAGAAGTCGCGCACGACGACGAGGTCGCCATAGGCCTTCGCGATCGACTTCGCCTCGATCACCAGCCTGCCTGAATCGGCGGCTTCGCTCGCCGCCATCACCGCCGAACCGTCCGGCCCGCGATGGCCGCGCCATTGCTGGCGCATCGACTGGAGATCGCCCAGCCTGCGCATGTTGCGCTTGCGCCGCGCCGTCACGCCGTAGCGCAGCCAGTGCTCCTCGCGCACGATCTGGCGGGCGAGCTTGTGCTGGTCGCGCTCCTCCTCCTCGAGGACGGTGTCGCGCCAGGCCTCGAAATGCGCGAAGCCCTTGTCGAGACGGCGCGTCTGGCCGCGATCGAGCCAGACCGTCGCGCGGCTGACGCGCTCGAGGAAGCGCCGGTCGTGCGAGATCAGCACCAGCGCCGAGCGCGTGCGCGACAATTCGTCCTCGAGCCATTCAATGGTTTCGAGGTCGAGATGGTTGGTGGGTTCGTCGAGCAGCAGAATGTCGGGCTGCGGCGCGATGACGCGCGCGAGCGCCGCCCTGCGCGCCTCGCCGCCCGACAGCGTCGCCGGGTCCTCGTCGCCGGTCAGTCCCAGATTTTCCATGAGGTAGCTGGCGCGATACGGGTCGTCGGCAGGCCCCAGCCCGGCCTCGACATAGGCGCGCACGCTGGTGAATCCCTCCAGGTCGGGAATCTGCGGCAGGTAGCGCACGGTGGCCGACGGCTGCCGGAAAACCTCGCCCGACTGCGGCTCGATCAGACCGGCGGCGATCTTGAGCAGCGTCGACTTGCCCGAACCGTTGCGTCCCACCAGCGCGATGCGGTCGCCGGCTCCTGCGAGCAGCGACGCCCCGTCGAGCAGCGGCGTCCCGCCGAAGGTCAGGCGGATGCCTTCGAGATTGAGGATCGGCGGCGCCATTCTAGTCCTTCCGGTCTCTTTGGTTCTCGTCGAAATTCGCGATCAGCATCGCGCGGCCTCCATTGAGACGAACCCGGAGTCGCCCGTTCACCGCGTTCGAAATTGTCAGCGATGAGCCGAATGTGGTGTCGACGGAGGCGAGGGGCCAGCGCGCGCCTTTCACCGTCAGGCCCTCCAGGTCCGTGAACGCGATGATGCTGAACAGCGCGCCGTCGGCATGGTCGAAGGCCATTTCGCCATGCGGCAGAGGGTGGCCTTCCTGTCCGCCGCTGGTCAGGACCACGCCGATGCCCGCCTCCATGAGGCGGATGGCGAGGGTCAGATGCAGGAACTCATGATCGCAGCGCGGTCCGCCGAAGGCGCCGGCGAGCACCAGCGCGGTCGCCCCGCGCGCCAGCGCGATGTCGGCCGCCAACTCGCCGTCGGTCTTGTCCTTGTCGCGTGGAAAGGCCTCGCGCGGAATCGCAAGCAGATGTTCCGGCAAGTCGTCGGGCGCGGAATCGAAATCGCCGACCCACAGTTCGGGAACGACCCCGAGCGTCGCGGCGTGCCGCATGCCGGCGTCCGCCGCGATGACGCGCGAGCCGCCGACGAGGTCGAGCACGGCGCGCGTCGGCGTCAGGTCGCCGCCGAGGAGAAGGGTGAACCGGCTCATCGGCAGCCCTCTATCACGGCCGGCTCGGCGAACGGAAGCGGCAGGATCGCATCGCGCCGATACGACGCCTTGCGCTGCTTCGCCGCCGCGCCTATCCTCGCAGCGCTCTAACGGGGTGCCTGCCGCGACGTGTCGCGGGCTGGCTGAGAGGCGCACGCCAACCCGCTGAACCTGATCCGGCTCATACCGGCGGAGGGATTAGATGCGACCGGACCGTCCGGCGCCGATCCTTCAACACGCAACGAAGGAGGCGCTTATGTCCAGAATATTTCCCACGCTGATCGCGGCCGCCTGGCTTGCATCCGGCCTGTCGACGGCGCTCGCACAGGACAGGCCCACGCTCACAATCTATACCTATGAAAGCTTCACCGCCGAGTGGGGTCCTGGGCCGCTGGTCGAGAAGGCTTTCGAAGCGCAATGCAGCTGCGACCTGAAATTCGTCGCCGTGGCCGACGGCGTCGCGCTTCTCAACCGCGTCAGGCTCGAAGGCGCGCCCGGCCGGGCCGATATCGTGCTCGGCCTCGACACCAGCCTGACCGCCGATGCCAAGGCTACCGGGCTTTTCGCGCCGTCCGGAGTGTCCGCCGAGGCGTCTGCCATTCCCGGCGGCTGGAGCGACGACATTTTCACGCCGTTCGACTACGGTTATTTCGCCGTCGTCTACGATTCCGACAGGCTGAAGAATCCGCCCAAAAGCCTGAAGGATCTGGTCGAGGGCGATCCGGATCAAAAGATCGCCATCCAGGATCCCCGCACCTCGACGCCGGGCCTGGGCCTCGTGCTCTGGGTTCGCGCCGTCTATGGCGACCAGGCGCCGGCGGCGTGGGAAAAACTGCGCCGGCGGGTGCTGACGGCGACGCCCGGCTGGAGCGAATCCTACGGCCTCTTCACCAAGGGAGAGGCGCCGATGGTTTTGTCCTACACGACCTCGCCGGCCTATCATCTCGTCGCCGAGGGAACGGGCCGCTACAAGGCCGCCGCCTTCGCGGAAGGGCACTATCTGCAGGTCGAGGTGGCGGGCCTGACGAGGCGCGGCGCGGCCAATCCCCTGGCGCGCCAGTTCCTGACCTTCATGTCGGGTCCGGGTTTCCAGGACGCCATTCCGGAAACCAACTGGATGTTTCCGGCCGGGCGGATGGACAAGCCGCTCGATCCCGCCTTCGACACATTGGTGAAGCCCGTCAGGACGCTCGCCTTCAGCGCGCAGGACGTGGCCAGGAACCGCAAGGCGTGGGTGGAGGAATGGCTCGCGGCAATGGGCGGGTAGCGCAGCGGTTCGTGCGATGGGGTGGATTGGCATGACCCGCCGCCGGCTGGCAGGCGCGCTCGCACTGGCCTCGATCGGCGTGCTGATCGGCGGGGCGTTCCTCGGCCTGGCCGTCGAGGGCGCGCGCGACTGGACGGGCGCGGCGTCCGCCGTCGATTCGCACGTCCTGCGCATCCTGCGCTTCACGCTGTGGCAGGCGGCGCTGTCGACGCTGCTGTCGGTCGCGCCGGCGATTCTCGTCGCGCGCGCGCTGTCGCGTCGTCCGGCCTTTCCAGGCCGGGCCCTGGTCCTGCGCCTGTTCGCGCTGCCGCTTGCGCTGCCGGCGATCGTGGCGGCGCTCGGCCTGCTCGAACTGTTCGGCCGCGCGGGTATCCTGGCCAGAGGGTCGGCGGCGCTCGGCATTGGCCAATGGCCCGGTATTTATGGCCTGCCGGGCATCCTGATCGCGCATGTCTTTTTCAACCTCCCGCTCGCGACCCGGCTCCTGCTCGAAGCGCTGAATGCGGTCGGACCCAATCAGTGGCGGCTGGCCAGCCAACTCGGCATGGGCGCGTGGTCGGCTTTCCGCTTCATCGAATGGCCGGCGCTGCGCGCGGGGTTGCCGGCCGCGGCGGGCCTTGCGTTCATGCTCTGCGTCACCTCCTTTACGCTGGTGCTGACGCTCGGCGGCGGTCCGGGCGCGACGACGCTCGAAGTCGCCATCTACCAGGCCCTGCGCTTCGATTTCGATCCGGCCCGCGCGCTCGTGCTGACATTGACGCAACTCGCGCTGACCGGCGGAGTGCTTTTCGCGCTGGCGCTCATGGGCGCGACCGCCGCGGGCGGCGCCGACCTCGATGTCGCGGCAGGGCGGCCTCCGGTCTCCGGGGTTCTGGCGAACGGCACGGACTTCTGCGTCATCGGCGCGGCCGTGTTGTTCGTGGCGAACCCGATCCTCGCCATCGTCGCTACAGGAATCAAGGCGGATCTGGCGCGGCTCGCCCTCGACCCCGCCGTGCGGAGCGCGGCTCTCTCCAGTCTTTGCTTTGCAACCCTGTCCGCGGTCATCGCCGTCGCGCTTTCCCTCGCGCTCGCCGCCTGGCGGTCGCAGACCGGCCATGGCGCCGCGAGCACGGCTTCCTTCGCGCACAGGTTTTTCGAGGCCGTTCCGGGGTACGTGCTGGTCGTGCCGCCCGTCGTCATCGGGGCCGGCTGGTTCGTCCTGCTGCGCAACGCCACCGATGTGCTGGCCCTCGCGCCGATCATGGTGGTGACCGTCAACGCCGTCATGGCGGCGCCGTTCGCGCTGCGCGTCATCCGTCCCGCCTACGATGCGGCGGCGACCCGCGACGACCGCTTGTGCAGCCTGCTCGGGATCAGCGGATGGTCGCGGTTGCGGCTGATCGACTGGCCGGTGCTCAGGCGGCCGGTGCTCGTCGCGGGCGCCTTCGCCATGGCGCTGTCGCTGGGGGACCTCGGCGTGGTCGCGCTGTTCGGCAGCGATTCCGTGCAGACGCTGCCCTACCTTCTGCTGTCGCGCATGGGCAGCTACCGGACCGAGGACGCCGCCGGGCTGGCGCTCATGCTGGGGGCGCTATGCCTCGCCCTCATGACGCTGGCCGACCGGATCGCGGCGGAGCCCGTCCGATGAACGCCAACCCGCCCGGCATCCGCCTCGACCGCGTGCGCTTCGCCTATCCCGACTTGCGGATGGACTTCGACGTGTCCATCCGCCCCGGCGCGCTGACCGCGATCATGGGGCCGAGCGGCGCCGGCAAGTCGACGCTTCTCGACCTGATCGCGGGCTTCAAGCAGCCGTCAAGCGGCCGGATCGCGATCGGCGACGCCGACGTGACGCGGCTCGCCCCCGACAAGCGGCCGATCTCCATGATTTTCCAGGAAAACAATCTCTTCGCGCATCTCGACGTCGGCAGCAATGTCGGGCTGGGGCGCTCGCCATCGCTCAGGCTGTCGGCGGACGATCGCGCGGCGATCGCCGAGGCGCTCGTGCGAACCGGCCTGGACGGTAAGGCCGGACGGCTGCCGCGCGAATTGTCAGGCGGCGAGCGGCAGCGCGTCGCCATCGCCCGCGTCCTGGTGCGCGACCGTCCGGCGCTGCTGCTCGACGAGCCGTTCGCCGCGCTCGGGCCGGCCCTGCGCGACGAGATGCTCGACATGGTCGCGGCGCTGCGGCGGGAAAGAGCGCTGACGGTGCTCCTGGTGACCCATCAACCGCAGGATGCGCGGCGGGTGGCCGACGAGATCGTCTTCGTCGAAAGCGGAACGATCGCCGCGACAGGCGCGGCGAAGGATTTCTTCGGCGACGATGGACCCGAACCGTTCAAGCGTTATATTGGCGGCTTGCATTCAGTCGATTCGCGGCCGGACGCCCGGAAGCCGACATAATTCCGGGGCAGGCCAAGCGATCCCGCCGGAGCGCCGTTCCGGCGGTCGAGCGTGCGACACCGTCGCGACGAAAGGAACGAAGTCTGTCGAAGGCCCCAAACATGCGCGCAGTCCTGCCTGCAAGGACAGGCACTGGCGTCCGTTGGGTCACTGCGACGTCGATCCTGGCGCTGGTCTCGGCCTGCACCGGCTTTCCGACCGACGTTCGCGAATCCAATTTCCAGCCTTCGGACAAGCCCGTCACCGTCGACAGCGTGACGCGCGACAACCGGCTCGCCGACCTGGCGCGCGCGCAGCATCCGCGCATCCTCGCGACCTATGGCGGCGAATATTCTGACGCCAAGCTCGAGCGGATGGTCGCCAAGGTCGTCGGCAGCCTGACGACCGTCTCCGACAATCCGACGCAGACCTACCGCATCACCATCCTCAATTCGCCCAACGTCAACGCTTTCGCGCTACCGGGCGGCTATCTCTACGTCACCCGCGGCCTGCTCGCGCTGGCCAACGATTCCGCCGAACTCGCGGCGGTGATCGCCCACGAAATGGGCCACGTTACGGCCAATCACGGCGTCGCGCGCCAGCAGAAGGAGGCGGAAGAGGTTCTGGCCACCAAGGTCGTGACCGATGTTCTGGGCGAAACGCCGAGCGCTCGGGTGGCGCTGATCCGCGGCAAGCTCCGGCTGGCGCAGTTTTCGCGCAACCAGGAACTCGAGGCCGACGCCATCGGCATCAAGACGACCGGGCTCGCGGGCTACGATCCCAGCGCCGCGGCGCGCTTCCTGCAATCCATGGCCGCCTACAGCGATTTCCGCGCCATCAGCGGCGCCACCGATCCCAGCCTCGATTTTCTCGCGACCCACCCCAACGCGCCGCAGCGTATCGAACTGGCTCGCATGCACGCGCGTCAATTCGGCCAAGAGGGGAGCGGCGCCACCGACCGCGATTCCTTTCTTGCCGGGATCGACGGCCTGCTGTTCGGCGATACGCCGGAGGAAGGTTACGTTCGCGGCAGCACATTCATGCATCCGGGTCTTGGAATCTCGTTCACCGTGCCGTCGAACTTCGTCATCGACAACTCGGCCGCCGCCGTCACCGCGACCGGTCCCGGCGACATGGCGATCCGTTTCGACGGCGTGTCGCTCGACGCCAAGGTCGCGCTCGCCGACTACGTGAGAAGCGGCTGGGTCACCGGGCTGGATTCTTCGAGCGTGCGGGTCGAAAAGATCAACGGCAACGACGCGGCGATGGCCAGCGCGCGAGCCGATGGCTGGCAGTTCGATATCACCGTGATCCGCATCGGCGGGCAGGTCTACCGGCTTCTGACGGCCGCGCCGCTCGCCAACCCGTCGATGAACGTCGTGGCGCGGTCCGTCGGCGGAAGCTTCAGGGCGCTGACCGCCGAGGAAAAGGCGGCGCTCAAGCCGTTGCGCATTCGCGTGCTGACGGTCAAGCCGGGCGAGACGGTCGGCACGCTTTCGGCCAATATGGTGGGTGTGGATCGCAAGCAGGATCTGTTCCGGCTGATCAACGCGCTGACCCCTGTCGCCACGCTTTCGGCCGGCGACCGGGTCAAGATCATCAGCGATTCCTGACGGCCGGCAAACGCGCCTCAGGACAAGAAAGCGGGACTTTCCTGCACCAGGGCCGTTTTCAGCTTCTCCATTGCCCGGCTCTCGATCTGGCGAACCCGTTCCTTCGAGATGCCCAAGGCTTCGCCGAGAGACTCCAGCGTGGCGCCGTCGTCCTGAAGCCGGCGCTTGGCGATGATGTGTCGCTCGCGGTCTGTCAAAACGCCGAGCGCGTTGTGAAGCCAGCCCGACCGGCGCTCGACATCGATGGTCTCGGTCACCACCTCGTCGGGCAGCGGGGCATCGGAAACCAGGAAATCCATGCGGTCGGCCGAGCCGCTTTCGTCGCCGACCGGCGCGTTCAGCGACGAATCGGGTCCGGACAGCCGCGAATCCATCATGGCGACATCGGCTTCCGAGACGCCGAGTTCGGCCGAGATCTCCTTGTAGACCGCGGCGCTCGAAAGCAATTCGTTCTGCTTGACCAGTTTGGCCCGCAAGCGCCGGAGGTTGAAGAAGAGCGCTTTCTGCGCCGAACTGGTGCCGCCCCGCACGATGGACCAGTTGCGCAGCACATAGTCCTGCATCGACGCGCGGATCCACCAGGTGGCGTAGGTAGAGAACCGGACCGCACGCTCCGGCTCGAAGCGCGCGGCCGCCTCGAGCAGTCCGACATGGCCTTCCTGGATCAGGTCGCCCATCGACAATCCGAAATGCCGGAAGCGCGAGGCCATCGAGATGACGAGGCGCATATGCGCGATCGTGATCTGGTGCATGGCGTCCTGGTCGCGGTTTTCCTTCCAGCGCACGGCCAGCGCCGCCTCTTCCTCGCGGGCGAGGTATGGCGCCTTCATCGCCGCGCTGATCATCGAGCGTCTTGCTTTTTCGTCCATGACAAGCTCCAAACTCCGACGCGTTGCCGGCAGGGCGGTTTTGCGCCGGGCTCAAGACCGCGGGTCGGGCGATTCAAGCCAAGCTCTGTCCATCGGGTCGCAATGGCGGCCGCGAAGACGGCAAAACCGATCGGTGGGAGAAAAGTTCCTGCGCCTTAGCGCGCATCGAGCGATTGTCAATCACATCGCGGTGAGCGCAGCGGAAGATTGACGCCCGCCGCCGTCGGCAGTTCGTTCACACAGAAAAGCCCGGACATGCCGGGCTTTGGTCGCGATCATGAGACCGAAAGTCGGCTTACGCCGCTTCCTCCTGTTCGGGCTGCTCGGCCTCGGCCTCCTCATTGTCCGCTTCCGCCTTGGGGCCGCGCTTGGGGCCCTTGTTGAGGTTGGTCTCGATCATGCGCACTGCCTCGGTCTCGGACACGTGGTTGACCGCCGCGATCTCGCGCGCCATGCGGTCGAGGGCCGCCTCGTAGAGCTGCCGCTCCGAATAGGACTGCTCGGGCTGGTTTTCGGCGCGATAAAGATCGCGCACCACTTCCGAAATCGACAGCAGGTCGCCCGAATTGATCTTGGCGTCATATTCCTGGGCGCGGCGCGACCACATCGTCCGCTTGACGCGGGCGCGGCCCTGCAGCACTTTCAGCGCGCGCTCGACGTAGTCGCCTTCCGACAGCTTGCGCATGCCGATCGTAGCAGCCTTGGCGACCGGCACCTTGAGGCGCATCTTGTCCTTGGCGAAATCGATCACGAACAGCTCGAGCTTGTGGCCCGCGACTTCCTGCTCGTCGATGGAGATGATCTGCCCGACGCCATGAGCGGGATAAACGATGAACTCACCGCTCTTGAACCCATGGCGGGCGGGAGATTTCTTCTGAACTGGTGTCGTTGCCATTACGCCCTGCACTCCTGTTGCGCCGCCGGCTATCACGCCGGCCGGCCATTGGATCGGTCCATCGACCGAACGGAGCCGCATCCTTCATCCCTCCCGACAGAGATCAAGCCGCATGCCAAGAAGCACCGCAGGCTCAGGTCACCCTGGTCCGGAAAAGGATTGCACCTCTCAGTGGGTAAGGCTCAACGCCTTGGTCGACGGTATGTCTGCGGCATGTATTCACCATCTAGCATAAAAACTTGCCAGACTCAAGATTTTGCTGCAGACGCGAACGAGCGAGTCGCGGTCAGGGTTACCGCGCGGCCCGATCCGCAAGGCGCGGACGATCAGTCGCCTTCGCCGGGCGCGGGGGAGAAAAATTTCTCGAACTTGCCCTCGATCCCATCGAAATCCTTAGCGTCGGGCGGCGCGTCCTTCTTGGCCGTGATATTAGGCCATTTGGCGGAGTACTCGGTGTTGACCGCGAGCCATTTCTCGAGCCCGGATTCGGTGTCCGGCTTGATCGCGTCGGCCGGGCATTCCGGCTCGCAGACGCCGCAATCGATGCACTCGTCCGGGTGGATCGCGAGCATGTTCTCGCCCTCGTAGAAGCAGTCGACCGGACACACCTCGATGCAGTCCATGTATTTGCACTTGATGCAATTGTCGGTGACGACATAGGTCATGCTGTGGCTCCGGCTGGTCAGCCGCTCGAAGGGAACGGGACGAGGTAGCCGCTTTGCACAGGCGTTGCAAGGCCGTTGCGGACCGCCAAAACGCCGCGTTCGGGATTGGTTTTCCTAAGCGCGATCGAGGTCGCGAAGCCGGTCGGTCTGGCGCCGTTCGCGCTTGGTCGGCCTGCCGCTGCCCATGGAACGAACCGGGACCTTCGCGTCGGGCGGCGCATCGACGGGGGCGGGCGGCGGCGTCATATCGTCGTAGAGAAGCCGCGCTTCCTCGGCCGGACCGCGCCGGCTGCCGGGGTCGACAACGCGGTAGATCAGGATCCGCCTTTCCAGCGTGATGGTCAGCACGTCGCCCGTGCGCGCCATGTCGGCGGCCTGGTCGCACTTCTCGCCGTTTATGCGCACGCGCCCCGCCTGAGCGAGCTTTGCGCCCAGCGACCGCGACTTGACGACGCGGGCGAAGAACAGCCATTTGTCGATGCGTTGCCTGCCCTCGGCCATCGCCGGGCGGCTACTTCTTGAGTTGGTCGCGCAAGGCGGCGAGCTTGGCGAAGGGCGAATCCGGATCGACGCGCAGGGGGCGCTCCTCGCGCGCCGGGGGACGCGGCTGGACATTGTCTTTGTCGGCGCCCGTCGGACGGTCTCGCGAGGGGCGCGACTGCCCGTTGCGCTGGGGGCGATCGACCTCAGGCTTGGGCGCATCCGGATTCGGCTTGAAACGGTTGCGATCGAAGCGCGGCCTGGCGTCGCGAGGCGGCTGGGCGGGACGCGGCGCGCTTGCGTCCGCCGGTGCGGCCTGCGGCGGCGGACGGCGGTTGTCGCGCTGGCCGGGTTGCGCGCCCTCGCGCACGCGGTTGCCGTGCTGATGACGCGGGGGCCGCTCGAAGCGCGCCGGGCGCCACAGCAGGATCGGCTTCGGCTCCTCGACGACAGCGTCAGGCGTCGCCGGCGACTCGCCCGGCGACGATGCGGCGACATCGATTTGCGAGACCGAAGCGCTGTCGCTTGCCTCGCCGGCGTCGACGGGCAACGCGTCGCTCTCGGGTTCGGAGGCTTCAGGCGACGCGGTCGTCATCGTCCGTCCCGAACCGGAGACATCGTCGATCTCGCCCGCGATGGTCGATGCGACATCGGCTTCCGTCTCGTCGTCGCGGTGCGCGATCGGCGTCGCAGCTTCGACCTCGGCGTCAGGCTCAAGCCTCGCCGGCGCGACATCGGCGGGCGCCGTGACGAACCCCTCGGCGGCATCGTCGGGCGTCGGAGCCGGCTCCGTCGCGACGTTGGCGGCGGCTGCCTCGGCCTCGGCCTTGGCCGCGGCGCGATCAAGTTCCGCCTGCCGCGCCTTGACCTTCGCCGCGATCGCGGCCTCGCGAGCCGCCGCGTCGAGCGCTTCGATCTGCGTCTTGACGAGCGCAGCCGGCTTTGCGTCGGCGCGATAGCCCAGGCCGCGCAGGATCTCTTCCATGTCCTCGCCCGACGCGCCCAGGATCGACATCATCGCCGGCGTCGCCAGGAAGGCGCGGCCGTCGAAGCCGCCATCGGGGCGGTTGCCCGTCCCCGGCTTCCAGGCCAGCGCCGGCCTGATCAGGTCCGCCAGGCGCTCCAGGATGTCGACCCTCACCGCGCGTCGGCCGAGGATGCGATACCCCGACAGCGTGTAGAACGCCTTGTCGTAGGATGCGTTGACGACGACCGAGGTTCTGCCCGAGGCAAGGGCATGGACCACGTCGCCGAAACCGAGCTTGTCCTTGGCGTCGTTCTTCAGCGTCCAGAGCAGCGTCACGATGCTGGCGGGGGCGGGCTTGACCAGGCTCGGCACGAAGATGTGGTAGGCGCCGAAACGCACGCCGAGCCGGCGCAGCGCGGCCCGGCCCTCCTGGTCCAGCGACTTGACCTCGTCGGCGATGTCGCGGCGGCCGATCAGGCCGAAATTCTCGACCAGCCGGTAGGCTATGCCGCGCGCGATGCCGGACAATTGCTCCGCCTGTTTCAGGTCGACGAGCGGCTTGAGGATCGTCTCGATCTGAAAGTTGACGAAGCGTTCGGCGCGCGCCGCGACCTTGTCGCGCGCCGGGCCGGTCAATTGTTCGTCGGCGAGCAAGATGACGCGCGGCTTGAGCGCGTCCTCCGTCGAGACGAGCGTTCCAATCGGCGCGCCGATCCAGCGCAGGATGCCGTCGGAGGCCAAGGCGATGTCGTGGTTGCCGGAGGCCGAAAAGCGCTCCGCGCGGGTCTCGAACTCGGCGGCCAGAACCTTCTGCGCGGCGGCGCGGATCGCCTTGCCGTCCTCGCCGCCCGCCGCCTGGTCGGCCGTGAAGCGGAACCCCTGCAGGTCGCCGACATGATGGCCCTCGACGACGACGGTTCCGGACGGATCGATTTCGGCTTCAAGCATCGTATTTTCTCTCAGGCGGCGCATGAGGACGGAAGTCCTGCGGTCAACGAAGCGTTTCGTCAACCGCTCATGCAGCGCATCGGACAATCTGTCTTCCAGCTCGCGCGTTTTTTCCTGCCAGTAGCGCGGATCGGCGAGCCAGCCCGGACGGTTGGAAACGAAGGTCCAGGTCCGGATCTGCGCGATCCGGTTGGACAGGGTGTCGATGTCGCCGTCGGTCGAATCGGCGCGGCGCACCTGTTCGGCCATGTAGTCCTGGTCGACATGGCCGCGACGCGCGATGTCGAGATAGATCGCGGCGATCAGTTCCCCATGCTGCGCGGGCGCGATCTTGCGGTAGTCGGGCAGCGAGCAGACGTCCCACAGCAGCGCCACCCGGTCGCGACGGTCGGCCAGCGCGCGGACAGCCTCGTCGCGCACCACGAGATCGAGGGCGCGAGCGTCGACCGAGGGCAGGGCGCGCGTCAGGCCCTCGACCGGCGCGGGCGTCTCGATCGACGACTTGAGCGCGTCCAGGCTGGCGAAATCGAGCTGTGCGCTGCGCCATTGCAGCACCTTGACCGGCTCGAAATCGTGGCCCTCGATCTTCTGGACCAGTTCGTCGTCGAGTGGATCGACCTGGCCGGTGACGCCGAATGTGCCGTCGCGCAGGTGGCGCCCGGCGCGGCCCGCGATCTGGCCGAGTTCGGCGGCGGTCAGCGGGCGGTGCTGGAAACCGTCGAACTTCTTCTGCTGCGCGAAAGCGACATGATCGACATCGAGGTTGAGGCCCATGCCGATCGCGTCAGTGGCGACGAGATAGTCGACGTCGCCGGACTGGTAGAGCGCGACCTGGGCGTTGCGCGTGCGCGGGCTGAGCGCGCCGAGCACGACAGCCGCGCCGCCGCGCTGGCGCCGGATCAGTTCGGCGATGGCGTAGACCTCGTCGGCGGAGAAGGCGACGATGGCCGACCGGCGCGGCAGCCGCGTCAGCTTCTTCGATCCGGCATAGGCGAGGTGCGACAGGCGCGGACGCGTGACGACGGAAATCCCCCGCAGCAGGCGCTCGAGGATGCCGCGCATGGTCGCCGCGCCGAGCAGCAGCGTCTCCTGGCGGCCGCGCAGATGCAGGATGCGGTCGGTAAAGGTGTGGCCGCGCTCAAGATCGGAGGCGAGCTGGATCTCGTCGATCGCGACGAACGCCGCGTCGGTGCTGCGCGGCATCGCCTCGACGGTGCAGACCGAGTAACGCGCATTGGGCGGCAGGATCTTCTCCTCGCCGGTCACCAGCGAGACTTTCGAGACGCCGACCTTCTCGACGACGCGGCCATACACCTCGCGCGCGAGCAGCCGCAGCGGCAGGCCAATCACCCCGCTTTCATGCGCGACCATGCGCTCGATGGCGAGATGCGTCTTGCCGGTGTTGGTCGGCCCGAGCACCGCGGTCACGTCGCGCCCGGACAGGATCAGCGGATCATGGTGTTTCGGATGGATGTTCATGAAATCCGGGATCGGGATTTGGATCGGCTGCGCCGCGAAACGGGTCGGGGCGATTGTGGGAAGCGATGCTCGCGCCAGCAGCGACAGATAGGCACTTCGTCCGCCAAGGGGAAGCGCTATATGCTCGCGGCGCCTCTTTGCCGCCAAGCCCCGCCGGCGTGGCGCGATGCCCTAAGCGAAATACTGCCCGCCATTGGCCGAGATGGTCGAACCGGTGATGAAACTGGCTTCGTCCGAAGCGAGGAAGACGACGCAGCGCGCGATCTCCTGCGGCGTCCCCAGCCGGCCGACCGGAATTTGCGCGACGATCGCCTCCCTGGCCTTCTCCGGCACCGACATCACCATGTCCGTGCCGATATAGCCGGGCGCCACGACGTTGACGGTGATGCCGACGCGCGCGCCCTCCTGCGCCAGCGCCTTGGTGAAGCCGATGTCGCCGGCTTTCGAGGCCGAGTAGTTCACCTGCCCCATCTGGCCCTTCTGGCCGTTGATCGAGGAGATGGTGACGACGCGGCCGAACTTGCGGTTTCGCATGCCGGGCCAGATCGGATGGGTCATGTTGAAGACGCCGGTGAGATTGGTGTCGATCACCTCGCGCCACTGCTGCGGCGTGACCTTGTGGAACATCGCGTCGCGGGTGATGCCGGCATTGTTGACGAGGACATCGATCGGTCCGAGGTCGGTCTCCACCCGCTTCACGCCCTCGACGCAGCCCTCGTAGTCCGCCACCGACCATTTGTAGATCGGGATGCCGGTTACGGACGCGAAGTGCCGTGCGCTCTCCTCATCGCCGCAGTAATTGGCGGCGACATTGTAGCCCGCCGCCTTCAACGCGATCCCGATCGCCGCGCCGATGCCGCGCGATCCCCCGGTGACGAGTGCAGTTCGGGTCATAACTTCCCCTATTTTATCTTCTTGAGCCTTGGACGCAGTAGATCCTCTCCAATCCCAATTTTGGCAAATCTTAGCTGGTCATCGGCTCGAAGCTTTTCAAAACCACTAACTAGCCAGTACAATTGATGCCCCGTATCTCCGGTCAAGGCTGTGAAAGGCCTGAATCCTTTAATGTAGTCCTCCTCCACCTCAATTCGCTCGAACACCGCCGTGTAGGAAAAGCGCGGACCTACGTATTCCGACTTATTTGCTTCTGTCATGCCCGTTTTGAAACATAAATCAGCGCGCGTGTTTTCGGCGTAAGTTCGTTAAAGAACTCCCACATTTGCCCACCTCCTTTAGGATCTCCACTGCCAAAAGCCACCGATCCCCCTGTTTGCTCGGCTGTTTGACGAGCTGACGCGATGTGGGCAATAAGAATTGGAGCTAGTAATACCGATCCGTGCAGTTTCATCGTTACATCGCTTCCACGCACATCGCGACGCCCATGCCGCCGCCGATGCAGAGCGTTGCGAGACCTTTCCTGGCGTCGCGGCGCAGCATCTCGTGGACCAGCGTGTTGAAGATGCGGGCGCCCGACGCGCCGACCGGATGGCCGATCGCGATCGCGCCGCCATTGACGTTGACGATCGAGGGATCCCAACCCATGTCCTTGTTGACCGCGCAGGCCTGCGCGGCGAAGGCCTCGTTGGCTTCGACGAGGTCGAGGTCGGACACCGACCAGCCGGCTTTTTCAAGCGCCTTGCGCGAGGCCGGGATGGGTCCGGCGCCCATGATCTGCGGATCGACGCCGGCCGTGGCCCAGGAGACGATGCGCACCAGCGGGGACAGCCCCCGCCGCTCCGCCTCGGCCTCGCTCATCAGAACCACGGCGGCCGCGCCGTCGTTGATGCCCGAGGCATTGCCGGCGGTCACGGTGCCCTCCTTGTCGAAGGCGGGCTTGAGCTTTCGCATCTGGTCGATGGTCGCGCCGCGCCGGATGTATTCGTCCTGGTCGACGATCATGTCGCCCTTGCGGGAATTGATCGTCACAGGGACGATCTCATCCTTGAATTTGCCGGCCTTCTGCGCGGCTTCCGCCTTGTTTTGCGAGGCGACGGCGAACTCGTCCTGCTGGTCGCGCGTCAACTGCCACTGGCGCGCGACGTTTTCGGCGGTGTTGCCCATCGGATAGCCGTGGAACGCGTCGGTCAGGCCGTCCTTCATCATCGTGTCGATGAGCTTGAAATCGCCCATCTTGACGCCGCCCCGCAGGTGCTGGGCATGCGGGGCCATCGACATCGATTCCTGTCCGCCCGCCACGATGATTTTTGCGTCGCCGGCCGCGATCTGCTGCATGCCGATGGCGATGGCGCGCAGGCCGGAGCCGCAAAGCTGGTTCAGCCCCCAGGCCGTCGCCTCCTGGGGGATGCCGGCGTTCATAGCCGCCTGACGCGCCGGGTTCTGGCCCTGCGCGGCCGTCAGGATCTGACCCAGGATCACCTCATCGACTTCCGCCGGATCGACACCGGCGCGCGCGAGCGCTTCCCTGATCGCGACCGCGCCAAGGTCGTGGGCCGGCGTATTGGCGAAGGCGCCGTTGAAGGAGCCGACCGGCGTGCGCGCGGCGCTGACGACGACGATTGCGTTGGCTGAGGCCATCTCGACTTTCCTTCTGGCGGTGGCGAAGCTGACCTTTATCTGGCGTGTGCGCGAAGCGGTGTCAAACCTGAAACAGGCGCCCGCCTTCGGCCTTCAGAACCATGCTGCGCAGCATTTTTTGCGGTGCGTTGCACGCCGGCGCCATAACGCAGCGCACAAAGTGCTTGGCGGACCCGGCAATCACGAATATCCTCGGTCCGGCGTTGCGTTCATGGCCGCTTACGGCCCCGCGCAGCGGGAGGATATCGATGGCAGCCAAGGATGAGCCGATCGTCATCAAGAAATACGCCAACAGGCGTCTCTACAACACGGGCACCAGCACCTATGTGACGCTCGAGGACCTGGCCGTCATGGTCAAGCGCGGCGAGGATTTCACCGTCCACGACGCTAAGTCGGGCGAGGACATCACCCATCCGGTGCTGACGCAGATCATTTTCGAGCTCGAGAACAAGGATGGGCAGAACATGCTGCCGATCCCGTTCCTGCGGCAGCTCATCGCCTTCTACGGCGACCAGATGCAGATGATCGTGCCGAGCTTCCTCGAACAGTCGATGAGCGCCTTCGCCAAGGAGCAGGAGCGGTTTCGCGACCAGCTTAAATCCGCTTTCGGCAAGACGCCGATGGACATGCTGAAACCGATGGACGTGCTCAAGCTGCCGCCGATGAAGGCGATCGAGGAGCAGACCAAGCGCAACATGGAGATGTTCCAGAACGCGATGCGGATGTTCACGCCGTTCCCGCCCGCCGCGGCCGCGGCCGAGCCGCCGCGCAAGGAGACCGACAAGCCGGACGATCTGTCGGAGCTGAAGGACCAGATCGCCGCCATGCAGCGCAAGCTCGATTCGCTGAGCTGACGCTCAGCTTTCGCCGTGACGAAAAAGGCGGGCGCCCGGCCCGCCTTTACATGCTGTCGAACAGCGACGGTCCTACCAGAGATCGTAGCGCAGGCCGACCTTGACGCTATGCGAATCGAAGCCCTCGCCGCGGCCGAGGCCGTCGCCGTCGATCTGGACGTAGTTGGCGTTCGGGGCGATCATGTATTGATAGCCGACATCGAGCGAGGTGTTGCGCGCCACCTGGTAGGAGAAGCCTGCATTGGCGGTGTAGAGAATGTCGTAGCTGGTCTCGGAATAATCGGCTTTGGCGACCTCGGTCTCGTCATTCGTCTTGCAGTAGAGGTTGGCGATCGCTTCGCCGTCGAGCTGGCCGACGAACGAATTGGCGGTGGCGCAGGAGGCCGACGCGTTGACCTTGGTCTTGGTGTGCAGGACGCCGATGCCCGCGCCGACATAGGGGGTCAATCCGGCGTACGTGCCGAGGTCGACGTAACCGTTGACGATGCCGGTGTAGTAGGAGTTCTTCGAGCTGAACCGGACATCGTCGCCGAGGGCATCGCCGAGGTCGTATTTCTCGTTCGGCAGATAGCCGGCATTGATGTCGGCGCGCAGATAGTCGTTGAAATGGTAGCCGAAGCCGATGCTGGCGACGATGTCGGTGCTGTCATCCTCGCTGGACGGCAGGACGAACGCGCCGAAATCGTCGTAGTCGGGGAATTGGCCGATCGCCCCGCGGTCGAGATCGTCGAAGCTCTTGTCGAAGACGTACCCGACATCGCCGCGCAGATACCAGCCCGAGCCGACTTCGACGGGCACGTATTCGTCGGCCTGCTGGACGGCGACCGGCGGTTCGTAGTCGGCCGC
The DNA here is from genome assembly GCA_964244725.1 of uncultured Rhizobiaceae bacterium. Taxonomy (GTDB): domain Bacteria; phylum Pseudomonadota; class Alphaproteobacteria; order Rhizobiales; family Rhizobiaceae; genus Kumtagia. Next base: position 8,847 of record CAXTJQ010000014.1, on the reverse strand, counting down.
CCAGGCGGAGCCTGTGGTAAGAGAGCCTGCCGCGAAAAACAGAAAGGTTAGGCGTTTGTGCAAGTCGGCCATTCGATACTCCTCGGTCACGGTCGGCAGTTCGGCCAACGTTGTTGAGAAGGATTGTTAACGACAACGGTTAAATGAGCGTTAAGCCTAACGCGGTGTTAGCGTTATCTTTCGAGCCGGCGAAAAAAAACGCCCGGCTTGCGCCAGGCGTCTTTTCCGTTCGAGAGGCGTGAGACCACTACTGCTTGTAGACAGGCGCCGGTTCGTAGGCGACCGGCTCTGGTTCCGCGCAGTCGGATTTGCCGAATTGATAGCGCAGGCCGCCGCGCACTTCGTGGCTGTTGATTCCGTCGTCGTAGCCGGGACCGGCATTGGCGGCGTAGCCGAACATCTTGCCGCCTTCGATATGGGCGAAGCGATAACCCACGTCGAGCTTGGCGTGTTCGGTCAGGCAGTAGGATACGCCGGCCATCGCCGCATAGGCGAAGCGCCAGTCCTTGCCGCCCTTGTGGCTGAAGTCGCCGTCGTCGTCGCTGTTGGTCAAATCGTCCCATTTGACATGCGCGCCGCCGATGCCGGCGCCGACATAGGGCGTGAAGCCGTGATAGGTGCCGAGATCGGCATAGGCGTTGGCCAGCAGCAGGACCGCGCTATAGGAGGTCCGGTCGTCGGAGGTGCAGGGATTGCCGTTGCCGCAGAATCCCTCGGTCGAGCCGCGGAAATCGGAATCGAAGAGATAGTCGCCCGTCAGGTCGACGCGGAAATAGTCGTTGACCTGGTAGCCGACGCCGCCGCCGAGCGTGTAGCTGTCGTCGAGGTCGCCGTCGAGGTCGCCGAAATTGCCGGGATCGCCGTAGAGCACATAGTGCGAGCCGCGGAAATCCGACCAGCGGTAGCCGGCGTCGCCGCGGATATACCAGCCGCCGACATCCGGCTGTTCATAGACCGGCTGCGCCTCGACGACCGGCGGTTCGCCGAGATCGGCCGCAAAGGCCGGCGCGGCGACGCCGCTCGCCAGAAGGGCGGCGAGGCCCGTGATGATCAGTCTAGGCATTTTATTCCCCACGCTCCTCGGGACCGACACGCGCCCGACAGGTTGAACTCAAGACTGGATAATGGAGCGCAAAGGTTAAAAGCGGCTTAACCCTAATCTTTAACCATGACCTCTCGCCGCGTTCTTTCCGGCCCGCAAACGAAAGCCCGCCGAAGCAGGCCCTGCCGGGACGTCATGGCGGTAGCCTGCTGATGTCAGGCGGCGGTGCGGATTTCCGAGATGACGCCGACGAGATCGTCGACCACCGTCTCGACCAGCTTGCGGTCGTCGCCTTCGGCCATGACGCGGATCAGCGGCTCGGTGCCGGAAGGGCGGATCACAAGTCGGCCGCCGGCGCCGAGCCGAGCCGTCGCCTCCTCGATCGCCGCGCGCACCTCCTTGGTCTCGAGCGGCTTGCCGCCGGAGAAGCGGACGTTTTTCAAGAGTTGCGGCACCGGCTCGAACTTGCGCAGCAATTCGCTGACCGGCTTGTCCGAGCGGCGCAGGCAGGCGAGAACCTGCAAGGCCGAGACGAGGCCGTCGCCGGTCGTGGAGAAATCCGACAGGACGATGTGGCCCGACTGTTCTCCGCCGACGTTCAAGCCGTGGGCGCGCATATGCTCGACGACGTAGCGGTCGCCGACCTGGGTGCGGTGCAGGTCGAGGCCGAGGCCCGAGACGAAGCGCTCGAGGCCGAGGTTCGACATCACCGTCGTGACGACGCCATTGCCCTGCAGCTTGCCGTTCCGCTGCCAGGATTGCGCGATCAGGGCGATGATCTGGTCTCCGTCGACGACGGCGCCGTTCTCGTCGACGACGATCATGCGGTCGGCGTCGCCGTCGAGCGCGATGCCGATATCGGCGCGCACTTCATGCACCTTCTTCGCCAGACTCTCGGGATGGGTCGAGCCGCAATCCTTGTTGATATTGAAGCCGTTCGGTTCGTTGTTGATGGTGAAGACCTCGGCGCCGAGTTCCCAGAGCGCCGCCGGCGCGACCTTGTAGCCGGCGCCGTTGGCGCAATCGACGACGACCCGCAGGCCGGCGAGCGACATGGAGCGCGGCAGGGTCCGCTTGGCGAACTCGATATAGCGGTCATGCACGCCGTCGACGCGCTTGGCGCGCCCGAGGCTGTCGGCGTCGGCCAGCGCGATTTCGACATCGCGGTCGAGCATGCTCTCGATCATGAGCTCGATCTCGTCCGAAAGCTTGTAGCCGTCGGGGCCGAACAGCTTGATGCCGTTGTCATGATAGGGATTGTGCGAGGCCGAGATCATCACCCCGATGTCCGCGCGCAGCGAGCGCACGAGCATCGCCACCGCCGGCGTCGGGATCGGCCCAAGCAGGAACACGTCCATGCCGGCGGCGCAGAAGCCCGCGACCATGGCGTTTTCGATCATGTAGCCGGAAAGCCGCGTATCCTTGCCGAGCACGACCCGATGACGGTGCTTGCCGCGCTGAAACGACAGCCCCGCGGCCATGCCCACCTTCATGGCGATCTCGGCCGTCATCGGGAACTTGTTGGCCCTGCCGCGAATGCCGTCGGTGCCGAAATATTTCCTTGCCATGATCGGGTCCAAACTTTCGCTTCGGCGGTCCTTGCCACGAATCGCCAACGTCGCAGCATCACAAAGTGTGATCATGCGCAATAGATTCCTTAAAACCGCGTTCCCGCCAAGGCCCCGGCGCGTTCCTTAATCCAGACCGCAACGGTCCGACGGTCAACTCCAAGCCTCAAGCCAAGCAGCAATTGTCAGCAAAATTGACAATTGCCAGACCGATCCGTACTGAAGCGTCAAGGCCATGCGCGACGATGTTTCGGCGGGAGACCAGGATTTGGACACGACCATCTTCAAGGCCATGACCGTCGAGACCTTGCCGCAGCGGCTTGGCGGCGTCGCGGCGGTGCGGTCGCGGGTCGGCGCCGATCCAGCCGGATGGAGCGTGCGCGAGGTCGGCGACGGCAATCTGAATCTGGTGTTCATCGTCACCGGCGAGGCTGGCGCGTTGGTGGTCAAACAGGCGTTGCCCTATGTGCGGCTGGTCGGCGAATCGTGGCCGTTGCCGCTCAAGCGCTCTTTCTTCGAGTATCACGCGCTCACCCGGCAGGAGGCGCGCGATCCGGGCTCGGTGCCGGCAATCCATCATTTCGACGAAGGCCAAGCGCTGATCGTCATGCAGTTCCTGTCGCCGCACATCATCCTTCGGCGCGGGCTGATCGACGGGATTCAATATCCCAGGATCGGCCGCGACCTTGGTCTGTTCATGGCCCGTACGCTGTTTCGCGGCTCGGACCTGCATATGGCGACGCGCGACCGAAAGGCCGACCTCGCGCTTTTCGCCGACAATGTCGAACTCTGCGACATCAGCGAGAGCCTGGTGTTCTCGGATCCCTATTTCGACGCGAAGCTCAACCGCCACACCGCGCCGCAGCTCGACGAACTGGTGGCGCAGCTGCGCGCCGACCGCGACCTCAAGGTCGAGGCGCAGCGGCTGAAGCATCTGTTCGCCGCCAACGCCGAGACGCTGCTGCATGGCGACCTGCATACCGGCTCGATCATGGTGACCGAAGGCGAGACCAAGGTCATCGATCCGGAATTCGCCTTCTACGGACCGATGGCCTTCGATGTCGGCATGGCGCTCGCCAATTTCTGGATGTCCTTCTTCTCGCAACGCGGCCATGAGAAAGCGGCGGGCGACCGCGAAACCATGCGAACCTATCTGCTCGCCACCATTGTCGAGGCTTGGGCCGTGTTCCGCGAGGAATTCTCGCAGCTCTGGCGCACGGAGCGGACCGGCATCCTCTACCAGAAGAGCCTGTTCGAGGATCAGGGCGATCCGCTCGCCGCCGAGCAGGCGCTCGACCATCTGCTACATAGGCTGTTCCAGGACATGGTCGGTTTCGCCGGCGTCGAATGCCACCGGCGCATCCTCGGATTGGCGCATAACGCCGATTTCGAGACGATCGGGGATACCGATCTGCGCGCCTCCTGCGAAGCCAAGGCGTTGCGCTTCGGCCGGCATCTGGTCGTCAACCGCGATCACATCCACAGCCTGGAGGAGATCAACGGGCTGGCGCGGCTGATCGAGAAGGACAAGACAGCATGAAAGTCGGCAAGCGGCATTTCCGGACCATCTGGTCGAGCGCGGACGGGCGTTCGGTCGACATCATCGACCAGCGTCGGCTGCCGCATGAATTCCGCATCGAGACGGTCGGTACGGCGGACGGCATCGCGACCGCGATCCGCGACATGTGGGTCCGCGGCGCACCGCTGATCGGCGTCACCGCCGCCTACGGCGTCGCGATCCAGATGGCGGACGACCCATCCGACGCCGCGCTGGATGAGGTATGGGAAACGCTGCACGCGACGCGGCCGACGGCGATAAATCTGCGCTGGGCGCTGGATGCGATGCGCAACGTCCTGCGGCCGCTTTCCCCAGCCGACCGCGCCGAAGCCGCCTACGCGAAGGCGGCGGCGATCGCCGAGGAGGATATCGCGATCAACCGCGCGATCGGCGAGAACGGGCTCGCGATCATCCGCGCGATCGCGGCGACAAAGACACACGGCGAGCCGGTCAACATCCTGACCCATTGCAACGCCGGGTGGCTGGCGACCGTCGACTACGGCACGGCGACCGCGCCGATCTACCTCGCCGTCGAGCAGGGCATTCCCGTGTTCGTCTATGTTGACGAAACGCGGCCGCGCAATCAGGGCGCCCAGTTGACGGCCTGGGAAATGGCGGGCCATGGCGTGCCGCATGCGCTGATCGTCGACAATGCCGGCGGCCATTTGATGCAGAATGGCGAGATCGACATGGTGATCGTCGGCACCGACCGGACGACCGCGGATGGCGACGTCTGCAACAAGATCGGCACCTACCTCAAGGCGCTGGCCGCCAGGGACAACGGCGTGCCGTTCTACGTCGCCCTGCCGTCGCCGACGATCGACTGGATGGTCCATGACGGAGTGAAAGAGATTCCGATCGAGGAACGCTCGGGCGACGAGGTCTCGCTCGTCTGGGGCAAGACCGTTTCCGGCGACGTGCTGCAGGTCCGCATCTCGCCGGAGGCGACGCCGGCGCGGAACCCGGCCTTCGACGTGACGCCCGCGCGTTTGGTGAGCGGCCTGATCACCGAGCGTGGCGTCTCCGAAGCATCGCCCGAAGGCCTTGCCAGGATGTTTCCGGAGCACGCGCCGCGCAAACGCGGCGTCGCTTGAACAAACTGTGTTCGCAAAGGGAGCGGCTATTTTTTGGGCAGGACGCCTGTCGTGCCCAATGTTTGTAGCGCATTCACGATTCAAATCCGCAAAATTACGTCATTCTATGTGTCCTGCCGATTTCGGCAGCCGCAATCTAACCGATTGTAAACATTTCGTTAATCTCACCTTACGCCAGGCTCTCACGGAACTGGCATGTGCGTTGCATCGGATATCGCGGTGCAACAACTACGTTCGGAGAGTTTGATGAGGGGAATCACGACGACAATCAGGAGCATGCTCGCCGCGGGGGCGCTCGTCTCGGGGTTGGCTTTCGCCGCTCCGGCGATGGCGCAGGACGATACGATCAAGGTCGGCGTCCTGCATTCGCTCTCGGGTACGATGGCGATTTCGGAGACGACGCTGAAGGACACGATGCTGTTCCTCATCGACGAGCAGAACAAGAAAGGCGGCCTGCTCGGCAAGAAGCTCGAAGCCGTGGTCGTCGATCCCGCATCCGACTGGCCGCTGTTCGCCGAGAAGGCGCGGCAACTGATCGCGGTCGACAAGGTCGCCGCCGTGTTCGGCTGCTGGACGTCGTCGTCGCGCAAATCCGTGCTGCCGGTGTTCAAGGAACTGAACTCGATCCTGTTCTACCCGGTCCAATACGAGGGCGAGGAGTCCGAGAAGAACGTCATCTATACGGGCGCCGCTCCCAACCAGCAGGCCATTCCGGCCGTGGACTATCTGATGGGCGAAGAGGGCGGTTCGGTGAAGCGCTGGGTGCTCGAAGCGACCGACTACGTCTATCCGCGCACGACCAACAAGATCCTCGAGCAATACCTCAAGGACAAAGGCGTCGCGCCGGAAGACATCAAGATCAACTACACTCCGTTCGGCTTCTCCGACTGGCAGACGGAAGTGGCGGCGATCAAGGAATTCGGCGCCGCCGGCAAGAAAACCGCCGTCGTCTCGACCATCAACGGCGACGCCAACGTGCCGTTCTACAAGGAACTCGCCAACCAGGGCATCAAGGCCGAGGACATCCCGGTCGTCGCGTTCTCGGTCGGCGAGGAGGAACTGGCGGGCATGGACACCAGCAACCTCGTCGGCCATCTCGCGGCCTGGAACTATTTCGAGTCGGTTGACACGCCTGAGAACGCCGCCTTCATCAAGGCCTGGCACGCCTTCATCAAGAACGACAAGCGCACGACCAACGACCCGATGGAAGCCGCCTATCTGGGCTTCAACCTCTGGGTCAAGGCCGTCGAAAAAGCCGGGGCCACCGACACCGACAAGGTGCTGGCCGCCATCGTCGGCGAATCGATGCCGAACCTGACGGGCGGCGCCGCCAAGGTCCTGCCGAACCATCACCTGACCAAGCCGGTGCTGATCGGCGAAATCCAGGCCGACGGCCAGTTCGAAGTCGTGTCCAAGACCGACTCCGACGTTCCCGGCGACGCCTGGTCCGACGTACTGCCGGAAGACAAGGGGATAGAGGCCGACTGGACGGACCCGATGACAGGCTGCGGCCATATGGACACCGCGACCAAGACCTGCGGCGCGGCCCCGGCGCCGTGATCTGACATGGCCTTGGCCGGAGGCGGTTCGCCCGCCTTCGGCCTCGTTGTTCCGTCAGTCAAGAACAAGGCGACCGACCGGCAGATGATCGTACGATTCCTCAGATTGGTCGTCCTGGCGGCCGCGCTGCTCGGCGCACCCGCCCTGGCCTTCGCGCAGGCCGACCTCGGCCCGATGGTCGACGCGCTCGGTCAGGGCGGATTTGCCGAGCGCGAAAAGGCGATGAACGCCCTCGTCGCGACCGGCGACGAGCGCGTTCCTCCCATCCTCCAAGGTCTTGCCGACGGCGCGCTCTACATCCGCAAATCCGATTCAAGGGTCGTCTTCGCCACCAAGTCGGGTGACGGCTTTGCCCTGAAGGATCCGCTCAACGGCTTGGACATGGGCGTGGACCCCAGCGAAGACATAGAGAAGATCAAGGTCAACAACGGCCTACGCACCAAGATCCGCACCGCGATCGGCTCGATGACGCTGCTCAGCCCCGACAGAGACGTCCGGCTGTCCGCGGCGCGGAGCATCCTGAAGAACGCCGACCCGGCGATGCTGACGCTGCTCGACAGGGCGCTGGCCGCCGAAACCGATGCGCCGATCAGGAACACGATGGAACTCGCGCGCGCCGTCATCGTGCTCAAGACCGACGCGCCGATCGACGACAAGCGCGCGGCGGTCGACACCATCGTCTCGCACGGCGACCGCGCCGCGCAGACCGTACTGGTCAACACGCTCGGCTCCGCGCCGGACGAGCTGAAGCCGCTGATCCAGGCCGGGATCGATCAGATCGCGAACAGCCTCGCGATATGGGATGTCGCCCAGAACCTGCTCTACGGCATCTCGCTGTCCTCCGTGCTGTTGCTGGCCGCGATCGGGCTCGCCATCACCTTCGGCGTAATGGGCGTCATCAACATGGCGCACGGCGAGATGGTGATGCTCGGCGCCTACACGACCTATGTCGTCCAGACCGTCATCGGCCAGGTCGCCCCCGGCCTGATGAACTATTCGCTTGTCTTCGCCGTGCCTGCGGCCTTCCTGTTCACAGGTCTGGTCGGCGTCGGCATAGAGCGCTCGATCATTCGATGGCTCTACGGGCGGCCGCTCGAAACCCTGCTCGCCACCTGGGGCCTGTCGCTGATCCTGCAGCAGGTCGTGCGCACGATCTTTGGGCCGACCAACAAGCCGGTCGCGCCGCCGGGCTGGATGAGCGGCACCTTCGACATCGGCAACATCAGCTTCACCTGGAACCGGCTGTGGATCATCGTGTTCGCGGTCGTCGTCTTCGCGATCCTGCAACTCGTGCTCAAGCGCACGTCGCTCGGGCTGCAGATGCGCGCGGTGACCGCCAACCGCCGCATGGCCTCCTCGATGGGCATCCGCACCCCGTTCGTCGACGCGATGACGTTCGGCCTGGGCTCCGGCATCGCCGGCATCGCCGGCGTGGCGCTCAGCCAGATCGACAACGTCTCGCCCAATCTCGGCCAGGGCTACATCATCGACAGTTTCATGGTCGTGGTGTTCGGCGGCGTCGGCAATCTCTGGGGCACGCTGGTCGGCGCGGTCACGCTCGGCGTCGCCAACAAGTTCCTCGAACCCTATGCCGGCGCGGTGCTCGCCAAGATCGCGATCCTGGTGCTGATCATCCTGTTCATCCAGCGCCGGCCGCGCGGCCTTTTCGCGCTCAAGGGCAGGGCGGTGGAAGCATGATCACGCAGATGCTGTTCCGCGCCCTGGACCGCAAGGCCATCTGGCTTGTCGCGGCGCTGGTGCTGGTCGCGCTGCTGGTGCCGGCGCTGAACCTGCTGGTTCCGGAGGGCAGCGCGCTTCACCTACCGAATTATGCCGTGCCGCTGCTCGGCAAATACCTCAACTACGCCTTGCTTGCGCTCGCGCTGGACCTCGTCTGGGGCTATTGCGGCATTCTCTCGCTCGGCCACGCCGCCTTCTTCGCGCTCGGCGCCTATGCGATGGGCATGTATCTGATGCGCCAGATCGGCGCGCGCGGCGTCTACGCCAATCCCGTGCTGCCCGATT
>CAXTJQ010000013.1:0-125728 GCA_964244725.1 uncultured Rhizobiaceae bacterium | reverse complement strand
AGACTGCCATGACCGCCCGCTCTCTGCGAATTTGCAGAACTCTCAGCACTCTACCAGCGAAGGCGCCAAGGCCTCCCGGGCCTTTCGGCGCAGGTCGGGCGGGAAACGGCGCATAGATTCGCGACTATGGTATTGAGTAATGACGCGTCGCCATGCGCCGCCGTGGTCTGCATCCCCCAAACCGCCGCGCCCCCTGTTACCGGGGCGCCTTGGTTCGGGGACCGGGTTTCAGGGCTCATCACCCAAATCCTGCTACCGGTGCAGGACCAACCCGGGACCGCCGTGCCTGGACGCAAGGTTGTGCGCATCCGTTCCCCAGCAAGCAGCGAAGGGATTACGGCGGGGGTTGGATGGTGGGGGATAAAATTCCCGCGCCGAGCGATCTGGAACACCCCTCCGGTGCGACTTCATGTTCCTAATCGTTCAGCGAGCGACTGAGGGACTGGTGTCGCTGTGGTGGCGGGAGCCAAGAATGATGTCCATTCCTTCAGTCGCTTCCCGCCAAGAGCGCTTTCGTCTCGCGAAAGGCCAGATCGAAACGCTCTCCTAGCCCCAATTCGGGGTCGTCCAGCCAGGCCAGGGTTGCCTGCACGAAGGCGGCCATCCCAGTTCGGGCCGCAAGGTCGGCGCGAAGGTCGGCTACACCTCGCGCTTTCAAGGCGGCGGCGAGCGCATCGGTCAGCAGGGCGATCTTCGCAAGTTCGCGTTCGTGCAGCGCGGGTGTGACGGCAATGACTTCATGGCGAGGCTTGGCGAACGGCCGATTGCTTTCCAGCATCGACCGAAGCGATCGAAACGCCTCAAAAAGCGTATCCAGTGGTCCGAGCCCGGCGGGAGCATCGGCGATCGAGGCCGCCAGCGCCGCCCGCAAAATGGCCTCGCCGTCGAACAGCACCTCTCGCTTGTCCGGAAATTGGCGGAAGAAGGTGCGTTCCGTCACGCCGGCCCGCGCCGCGATCTCAACAGCCGTCGTCCGATCGTAGCCACGCTCGCGGAACAATTGCAACGCAGCGTCTTGCAGCCGAGTGCGGACCTCATTCTCATTTTTCTTCGTCAATGATTCACCCTGCGGCTTGTCAGTGACTGACACAAGCTCTATGTCAGTCGCTGACAAAAGGACGGTAGCACATCCGCGCCCGTCGTCGTCAAGGAGGTTGATATGCGTGTATTTCTGACGGGAACGAACGGCTGGGTCGGGTCGCTGATCGTCCGCGAACTCATCGATGCGGGCCATTCGGTCGTGGGTCTGGTGCGCTCCAGTGAAAAGGGTGAAGCGCTTGCCGCCGCTGGCGGCATTCCGCTGCTCGGGTCGCTTACCGACCTTGATGTGCTCCGGAAAGGCGCCGAGAACGCGCACGGCGTCATCCACACGGCATTCGGCCTGGACTTTTCGAGAATGACGGACCTGAGCGAGGAGGACAGGCGCGCGATCGAGACGTTCGGGGAGGTCTTCGCCGGCTCGAACCGACCGATCCTCGTGACCGGCGGCGTCGGCCTGGTGCCGACGGGTGAGACTTTCACCGAGAATGAAAGGCCACCGGTCATGCCAGACTTCCCGCGTGCTTCGGAGCAGACGGCGTTCGCGCTCGCCGAGCGCGGCCTGCACGCTTCGGTCGTGCGCTTGCCTCGATCGGTGCATGGGGTCGGCGAGACGCACGGCTTTGTCCCCATGCTGTCGGCTCTGGCCCGCGAAAAGGGCGTGTCCGCCTATGTCGGAGACGGACAGAACCTCTGGCCTTCGGTGCATCGGGCGGACGCCGCCCGGGTATTCCGTCTCGCGCTGGAGCGCGGCGCGGCGAATGAAGCCTTCCATGCCATCGCCGAAGAGGGTGTGCCCTACAGGCTGATCGCCGAGGCGATCGGCCGGCAGGTCGGCGTGCCGGCGAAGTCGTTGACGCCAGAGGAGGCCGCAACGCATTTCGGCGGCCTGGCGAAATGGGCAGCCGGCAGCGGCCCCGCGTCGAGCGAGTGGACCAGGACCGTTCTCGGATGGCAGCCCAAGGAGATCGGCCTCGTCGCGGATATCGACCGGCCCGAATATCACGGATGAAACGACATCGGGGGCGACTTGCCACGCCCCCCCAAGCTCGCGACAGTCTACTCCCGCGTGCTCTCCCGCAGCTTCTGAGCGTACACGTTGATGACCAGCGCGATCAGCAGGATGAGCCCGCGGATCAGGATCTTCAGGAAGCTGTCGATCTCGACGTGGTCGAGGCCGTTGTTGAGCACGCCGAGCACCATCAGGCCGATGATGGTGTTGCCGATGCCGCCGCGCCCGCCGAACAGGCTGGTGCCGCCGACGACGACGGCGGCGATCGCGTCGAGCAGGAAGGAATCGAACTGGTTCTGCTGCGCCGAGCCGAAATAGGCGACGCCGACCATTCCGGCGATGCCGGAGCACATCGCCGAAATGATCATGACCGAGGCGATGATCGCCTTGACGTTGACGCCCGAATATTCCGCCGCCTCGCGGTTGCCGCCGACCATGTACACGTAGCGGCCGAAGCGCGTGTAGGTCAGCACCAGATGCGCCACAAGCATGAACAGCAGGCAAAGCACGATCGACCATTTGACGCCGAAGATGTGGCCCGAGCCGAGCAAGGTAACGAGGTCGGGGTACTGATAGGCGATCTGGCCGCGAATCAGCATCGCGGAGATGCCGTTGGCGATCTGCATCATCGCGAGGGTCATGATGAAGGACGGGATGCCGACGGCGGTGACGCCGAAGGCGGTGATCGCGCCGAGCGCCAGGCAGTTCGCCAGCGTCAGGATGATCGCGACGGCCCCGTTCAGCGGGATGTTGGCGATGTTCACATAGTCCGGCTGGATCGTGAAGAACGCGACGATGATGCCGATGGCGTTGGCGACCGCCGCCACCGACAGGTCGATCTCGGCGGTCAGGATGACGAAGGTCAGGCCGACGGCGATGATGCCGGTGATCGAGGCCTGGCTCAGGATGTTCATGAAATTGTCGAAGGTGCGAAAGCTCTCGGCCTGGGTCGAGAAGAAGATGACCAGCACGATCAGCGTAAACACCGGCGCGATGTTGCGCATCTGCTCGGCCATGAAGCGCCGCATGGAGAAGGAGCGCGGGGTTTCGGTCGTGACGCTCATCGTGGTCCCCGCTCCAGGATCATCAGGATATCATGCAACGGCATGCGTCAGGCCGCCGCCAGTAGGTCGGCTTTTTCAATGTGGCCGCTGGTGAATTCGCGCGCGACCTCGCCGCGCTTGAGCACGGTGATGCGGTCGGCGAGCGTCAGGATGGTCTCCGGTTCGGTCGACAGGACAAGCACCGCGACGCCCTTGTCGCGCAGGGACTTCACGATGCGGATCACGTCTTCCTTGGCGCCGACGTCCATGCCGCGCGTCGGCTCGGACAGGATCAGCACCTTGGGCAGGTAGGTCAGCCACTTGGCGAGCGCGACCTTCTGCTGATTGCCGCCCGAGAGGTTGCCGAGCGCGATGTCGGTGCGCGGCGGGCGGATCTGCAGGTCCTTGATGTGGCCTTCGGCGATCTGGCGCTCCCGGCCGGGGCGCAGCAGCAGACGGCCGATGCGGCCGAGGATCGAGATCGAGATGTTCTTGAACACCTGCTCGGTGCGAAACAGCATCATGCCGCGGCTTTCCGGCAGGAAGGCCATGCCGGCGCGGCGGGCGGCGGCCGTCGATCCGAACCTGACCGGCTTGCCGTCGAGCTTCATCTGGCCGTGGCGGAGGTTGCCCTTGCCGAACAGGGCGCGCGCCAGTTCGACCTGGCCGCAGCCCATGAAGCCGTAGACGCCGGTGATCTCGCCCTTGCGCAGCGACAGCGAGATGTCGCGGATCATCGCGCCGTCGTTCAGAGAGTTCGCCTCGAAGACGACGGCATTGGTGTCCTTGCCGCTGAGTTCGGCGGTCTCGCCCATGTGCATGTCGGCGGAACCCCGGCCGATCATGTGCGCGATGACGCTGTCCTTGGTCTGCGAGGCTGTCGTCTCGGTCACGACCTTGCGGCCGTTGCGGAAGACGGTGACGCGGTCGGAAATCTCCAGCACGTCGTCGAGGAAATGCGAGATGAAGACGATGCTGCGGCCCTGCGTCTTCAGGCGGCGCAACGCCTCGAACAGCCGCGCGACCTCGGGCGGCGACAGGGCGGAGGTCGGCTCGTCGAGAATGATGATGCGCGCGCCGGAAAACAGAACGCGCGACAGTTCGATCAATTGCTGCAGGCCGACCGGCAGGCTGCCCATGCGGGCCCCCGGGTCGATGTCGAGGCCGAGCGTCCCGAGCTGCTTCCTGGCCTCGCGCTTCATGCGCGCCCAGTCGATCACGCCGCCGGCAAGCACGGGCTGAGCGCCGAGGAACACGTTTTCGGCGACCGTCAGGTCGGGGACGATCGACAATTCCTGGTGGACCATGCCGATGCCGGCATCGAGCGCATCGCGCGGCGAGCGCAGTTCCACCCGCTTGCCGGCGACGCGCATCTCGCCCTCGAAGCCGTGATGAACGCCGGCGATGATCTTCATCATCGTCGACTTGCCCGCGCCGTTCTCGCCGACCAGGCCGTGGATCTCGCCTTCCATCAACGAAAAATCGACGTCGCGCAGGGCATGCACGCCGCCGAACGTCTTGGAGACGCCGATCATTTCGAGGAGACGCGGCTCCCGGGCCGCGCCTCCCATGTGGGTCGAGGGCTCGAACGCACCCTCGACCGCCGACGGCGCTCTTTCGGTCACGCGATTCCCGATCAGATCAGGAAGTTCTTCTGCAGCCAGAGGTGACCCGGCGCGGTTTCCTTGGTGATGACCGGACCGTCGGCCAGGATATAGGCCGGGATGCCGCCTTCGCCCGCCTTCTCGCCGCCCGCCACGGCCGCGACGCCGGCCGCGATCGCCCAGCCGTGAATGCGGCAGGAGGGGTTGCGGATCGTCGCCAGCATGGTGCCCTCGAGGACCGCGTTCACGGCCGGCGGCATGGCGTCGACGCCGGCGATGACGATGCCTTCGCGGCCCTTCGACTTCATGACGTTGTGCGCGGCGAGCGCCATGTCGTCATTGTGGAAGAAGCCGCCGGCGATGTCGGGATATTTCGTCAGCAGGGACTCCCAGATGCGGGCGACCTTGGTCACGTCCCAGTCGGCCGGCTGTTCGTCGACGACCTTGACATCGGGGAAATTGGCCACAACCTGCTTGAAGCCCTTGGCGCGGCCTTGAGCGCCCGTATGGCCGAGCGCGCCCTGCGTCATGACGACGTTGCCCTTGCCGCCGATCGCCGCCATCAGCTGCGTCGCCACGAGCGAACCCATCATCACATTGTCCGGCGCGATGAAGGTGTGCAGCGCAAGCTGCCCTTCCGGCGCCATCATCGTGTCCATGGCGATGACCGGGGTGCCGGAATCGATCACCTTCTTGATCGGGTCGTTGAGCGTGCCGATGCCGAAGGTCTGCAGCGCGACGAAGTCCCATTTCTGGGTCGCCAGATTGTCGACCGCCGAGCGCTGCTTGGTGGCCGAGAGTTCGCCGTCGAACCAGGTGATCTCGACGTTCATCAGCTTGGCCCAGGCTTCCGCCGCCTGCTTGCCCTGCGCGCACCATGTCGCCTGCAGCCCCGCATTGCCCATCGCCGCCTTGAGCGGCTTGCCGGACGGCTTCAGCTCCTGCGCGATGGCCGGGTTGAAGCCGGCCGAACCGAGCAGCGCGCCGGCAAGCGCCGTGGCGCCGATCGCCTTGAAAATATCGCGGCGCGACCTGGATTCCTCAATAAGATCTTCGAGCACTTCGAACCTCCCGTTCGCCAGCCCCCGCGGGGCCGCAATGTCAGATTGATTTCCACTCCCATGCGCGGCACCCTCTGGCTGGCAGCATTCCTCTTGCTTGCCGGCCGGGTTTCGACGCGAGCGGACGATAGGTCCGAAAATGGTTCAACGTCAACAGGATGGAGAGCGCCGGACGACGCTATCTCGGTCTATTTGTCAGACAGATAGCCGGGGGCGATCCGTCAGGCCCGGCGTCGCGCCTCCGCGGCGGCCCCTCGAATGGGGCCTAGACCTTCGGAAATTCGAGGCCCATCTCGCGGTAGCGTTCCGGGTCGTCGCCCCAGTTCTCGCGGACCTTGACGAACAGGAAAAGATGCACGGTCTGCTCCAGGATCGCGCCGAGATCCTGGCGCGACGCCTGGCCGATCGAGCGGATGGTCTCGCCCTTCGCGCCGAGAACGATCTTCTTCTGGCTGTCGCGCTCGACATAGATGACCTGCTCGATGCGCACCGAGCCGTCCTTCTTCTCCTCCCATTTCTCCGTCTCGACATGGGAAGAATAGGGCAGTTCCTGGTGCAGCCGCAGGAACAGCTTTTCGCGCGTGATTTCGGCCGCGAGCTGGCGCATCGGCAGGTCCGAGAGCTGGTCCTCCGGATAGTACCAGGGTCCAGGCGGCAGGGACTGCGCCAGATGGTCGAGGATCGCGCCGCAGCCGGCCCCCGTCAGCGCGGAAACCATGAAGGTCCGCTCGAACGGCGCCCTCTCGTTGGCCCTTTGCGCCAGCGACAAAAGTTCCTCGTGCTTGACCTGGTCGATCTTGTTGAGGATCAGGATCTTGCGCTGGCGGACGTTGGCGAGGTCGTCGAGAATGCGCTCGGCGTCGCCGCCCAGGCCGCGCTCGGCGTCGATGAGCAGCATCACGACATCGGCGTCCCTGGCCCCGCCCCAGGCGGTCGTCACCATGGCCTGGTCAAGGCGGCGCTTGGGCTTGAAGATGCCGGGGGTGTCGACGAAGACGATCTGCGCGGCGCCATGGGTGGCGATGCCGCGCACGATGGCGCGGGTGGTCTGCACCTTGTGGGTGACGATCGAGACCTTGGCGCCGACCAGGCGATTGACGAGCGTCGACTTGCCGGCGTTGGGCGCGCCGATCAGGGCGACGAATCCGGAATGGGTCGGCGCCGCCGCCGCTTCGGAGGGCTGGACCGGGTCGCTCATGAGGCCGCTTCCTGCTGCGTCCAGACGCCTTCGCGCACCAGGAACGCCGTCGCCGCCGCTTCCTCTGCCGAACGCCGCGAGCCGCCGCTGGCGCGCGACGAGTCGAAGCCCGCTACATTGACGGCGACCGTGAAGACGGGTTCATGGTCCGGTCCGACGCGTGCCTCGATCACGTAGTCGGGCCGCTCGCCGCCTTTCAGCGCCAGCCATTCCTGCAGGTCGGATTTGGGATTGCGCGGCTTTTCGACGACATCGTGCGACCGCGGCTCCCAATAGCGAAGAATGAAGGCGCGCGCTGGCTCGATGCCGCCGTCGAGGTAGATGGCGGCGATCAAGGCCTCGACCGCGTCCGACAGGTAGTTCACCGCCCGTCCCCTGGCTTTCGACTTGAGCACGGCGTCCGCCCGCATCAGCGCGTCGAGCCCCATTTCGACGCCGACCGCGCCGCAGGCGCGCGCATCGACCAGCGCATTGAAGCGCGGCGCGAGGTCGCCCTCTCGGGCGCCGGGCAAAAGTCGGAAGAGCATGTCGGCGACGACCAGGCCGAGCACGCGGTCGCCCAGAAATTCAAGCCGCTCGTTGTTGTCGTCGGCGCGCACCGCGCTCGAATGGGTGAGCGCGGTCTGCAGCAGCCGCATGTCGCGGAAGCGGTGCCCGGTCTTTTCGCACAGGATTTCGGCCAGCGCTTCGCCCGTCGGACGCTTGAAGGCCATCAGCGAACGAAATTGAGGAGCCGCGAAGGGCGCATGTCGGACGGCCACTTCCAGATTTCCAGCGGGCTCGCGCCGTCGGAAATCGAGAAGAAGATGATGTTGGCCTTGCCGACCAGATTTTCCTCGGGCACGAAGCCGACCGTGAAGCGGCTGTCGGTCGAATTGTCGCGGTTGTCGCCCATCATGAAATAATGCGCCGGCGGCACGACGAATTCGCGCGTATCGTCGCCGACGCCGTTGGCCGTGAGGTCGAGCGTGTCGTAGGCCACGCCGTTGGGCAGGGTCTCGCGGTAGACGTCGACGGGGCGGTTGACTTCGGTGATGTCGGGGTTGTCGATCTGGCCGACCTTCTCGCGCGGCACGCCGATGCCGTTGATGAACAACTGGCCGGCCCGCATCTGAATCATGTCTCCAGGGAGGCCGATGACGCGCTTGATGTAGTCAAGCGACGGGTTGGGCGGGAATTTGAAGACCGCGACATCGCCTCGTTTCGGCTCGCCGCCCCAGATGCGGCCGGAGAACAGGTTCGGCGAGAACGGCAGGGAATGGCGGGAGAACCCGTAGGACCATTTGGTGACGAAGAGATAGTCGCCTTCGAGCAAGGTCGGGCGCATCGAGCCCGAGGGAATGGAGAAAGGCTGAAACAGGAAGGTGCGGATCACGAGCGCCAGAAGGAGCGCCTGGACGATGACGTTGACTGTCTCGCCGAGACCGCCGGATTTCTTCACAGTCTTCTCAGCCACGCTCATGTCGTCCTCAAAATCGTGCCTTGCTATAGGATGTCAGGTTGCGCGGGGCAACGCCGGCTGCGGTGTGGACGCCACAATCATGGCCGTTGTTCGTCGGCGATCGCCTCGATGATCACGAAGGCCTGGGCGAGCGGATGATCGTCGGTGATGGTCAGATGGACGACCGCGCGATGGCCGGGCGGCAGCATTCGCGCCAGGCGCTCGGCCGCGCCGCCGGTCAGCACCATGCCCGGCTTTCCGCCTGGCTGATTGACGACGCCCATGTCGCGCCAGAATATGCCCTGCGCCATGCCCGTTCCGAGCGCCTTGGAGCAGGCTTCCTTGGCCGCGAAGCGCTTGGCATAGGACGCCGCCCGCTCCTTGCGGCGCTCCGATTTCGCCTGTTCGACATCGGTGAAGATGCGCCTGACGAAGCGCTCGCCGTAGCGTTCGAGCGAGGCCGCGATGCGGTTGATGTCGACCAGGTCGCTGCCGATGCCGATGATCATCAGGTGTTCCGGCTGCCTGGCTTGACGGGAGGGATCGCGGCGAGTTCGGGCGGGAGCCGGTCGGCCGGATAGACCGGCGCTTCGTAGCGCGCCAGCGCGACCAGGGGCACGCCGACCTGGGCCTTGCCGGCGGAGCGGTCGATGATGCAAGCCGCCGCCAAAACTTCGGCGCCGATCTCGCGCAGGCAGTCGACCGTCTCGCGGATCGACAGGCCGGTCGTGACGATATCCTCGACGATCACCACCCGCGCGCCCGGCTCGATCTCGAAGCGGCGCAGGCGGAAGACGCCCGCTTCGCGCTCGACCCAGATCGCCGGCGCGCCGAGATGGCGCGACGTTTCATAGGCCGGGATGAGCCCGCCGACCGCCGGGCCGACGACGTAGTCGATGCGGCCGGGAACGGCGGCGCGTATTTCGACCGCGAGCGCGCGGCAAAGCCGCTCGGTCTTGTCGGCATGCATGAACACGCGCGCCTTCTGCAGGAAGACCGGGCTGCGCAGGCCCGAGGTGAGGATGAAGTGGCCGTGCAGGATCGCGCCCGCCTCGCGAAAGATTTCCAGCACGTCGCCCGTATCCATGACGACCCCTTCAGCCGTTGACGCGCTTGGCTTCGCTCACCGCAGGCGCTTCCTTGATCTGGAGCAGCAAGCGATTGAGATGCTTGAGGTCCCAGACCTCCAGGTCGATCTGCATCTCGGTGAAATCGGGCGCGGTGCGCACCATGGAGAGAGTCTGAATGTTGGCGTCGTTGGTCGCGATCAATTGGGCGATCTCGGCCAGCGATCCCGGCGCGTTGATCGCGGTGACCGAGATGCGGGCCGGAAAGCGCTCTTTGTTGGCCTCGTCGATATCCCAGCGTACGTCGATCCAGCGCTCGGTCTGGTCATCGAATTCGGTCAGCGCGGGCGACTGGATCGGATAGATGGTTATGCCGACGCCGGGCTGGATGATGCCGATGATGCGGTCTCCCGGGACCGCGCCTTCGGGGGCGAATCGCACCGGCAGATCGCCGCGAACGCCGCGGATCGGCACGGCGCCGCTCGACTTCGGATTTTCGCGATCCTTGCGGCCCGAAAGGCCGGGGATCTGGAACAGCATGCCGGCGGCGTTGCGGATCTTCGACCATCCCTCCTCGCGCTGATGGGCCGTCGGCGCCGTCACCCGCTGCTCCTTGTAGTCGGGGTAGACGGCTCTCAGAACGTCCGTCGAGGACAGTTCGCCGCGGCCGACGGTGGTCAGCACGTCCTCGACGTCCTTGCGGGCGAGACGCGCCAGGACCGGCCTCAGCGCGTCCTTGAGGAACTCCTTGCCGGCGCGGGCGAAGGATCTTTCGAGGATGCGCAGGCCGAGGCCCGTGTATTGCTTGCGGATGGCGTTCTTGGTGGCGCGGCGGATCGCGGCGCGCGCCTTGCCGGTGACCACGATCGTCTCCCAGGCGGCCGGGGGAACCTGCGCCTTCGAGGTGGTGATCTCGACCTCGTCGCCGTTCTTCAGCTCGGTCATCAGCGGCATGACATGGCCGTTGACCTTGGCGCCGACGCAGGTGTCGCCGACATCGGTGTGCACCGCATAGGCGAAGTCGATCGGCGTGGCCCCGCGCGGCAAGGCGATCAGATCGCCTTTCGGGGTGAAGCAGAAAACCTGATCCTGAAAAAGTTCGAGCCTGGTGTTTTCGAGGAAATCCTCGGGACTGTCGCCATCCTCGAGCTGGTCGATCGTGCGGCGCAGCCAGGCATAAGCGTTCGTCTCCTTCGACAGGGCCTGGAGCGGGCCGTTCGCCCTGCCGCGGCCGTCCTTGTAAAGCGCATGGGCGGCCACGCCGTATTCGGCGATCATGTTCATGTCGGCCGTCCGAATCTGCAATTCGATACGTTGCCGCGAGGGGCCGACGATGGTGGTGTGGATGGAGCGGTAGTCGTTCTGCTTGGGCGTCGAGATGTAATCCTTGAACCGGCCCGGCACCATCGACCATGTGGTGTGGATCGCGGCCAGCGCGCGATAGCAGTCCTCGATCGTCTCGACGACGACGCGAAAGCCGAACAGATCGGAGAGCTGTTCGAAGGACAGCGCCTTGGCTTCCATCTTCTTGAAGACGGACCAGGGCTTCTTCTGCCGGCTCTTGACCTTCGCCTTGAGGGACCTCTGTTCGAAAAGCGCCGACAACGCGGCCTCGATTTCGGCGACGACGCCTCTGTTGCGTTCGAATATGTCGGTGAGCCGTTCAGTCACCATGCGATGCGCTTCCGGATTGAGGTGTCGAAAAGCCAGTTCCTCCAGTTCCTCGCGCATGCCCTGCATGCCCATGCGACCCGCGAGCGGCGCATAGATGTCCATCGTCTCCTCGGCGATGCGCAGGCGCTTGCTCTCCGCGACATGATCCAGCGTGCGCATGTTGTGCAGACGGTCGGCGAGCTTCACGATCAGGACGCGGATGTCTTCCGAAATCGCCATCAGGAGCTTGCGGAGGTTTTCCGCCTGCTCGGCCTTGCGCGAAACCAGATCGAGCTTCTTCAGCTTGGTCAGGCCTTCGACCAGCTTGCCGATGTCGGGGCCGAAGAGCGTATCGATTTCCTGCCGGGTCGCCGTCGTGTCCTCGATCGTGTCGTGCAGAAGCGCGACCGCGACCGTCGATTCGTCCATATGCATCTCGGTCAGGATCGCGGCGACCTCGAGCGGATGGGAAAAGTAAGGGTCGCCGGAGGCGCGCTTCTGATGGCCATGCTTCTGCATGGCGTAGACGTAGGCCTTGTTGAGGAGCGTCTCGTTGACGTCGGGCTTGTAGCGCTGGACGCGCTCGACAAGCTCGTATTGACGCATCATGGCCGGCACCCGAGATTCACGCGCCGCATCGTCAGACGCCGCGCATGAAAAAGATAGTCACGATCGACCCGTCGCGACAGCGCCCAAGGACAGGCGCGGCCTAGTAGTCCTCGCTCTTTTCAGGGGCGACCAGCCCTTCGATGCCGGCCAGCAGTTCCTCCTCGGTCATGCGGTCGAACGCGATGTTGGCGTCGTCGTCGGCGTCCGCCTCGGTCGCCGCGGCTGGCGTCGCCTGGTCGATCAACTCGGCGCCGTCGCTTTCCGGCTCGTCAACTTCAACGTGCTTCTGCAGCGAATGGATCAGATCCTCCTTGAGGTCGTCGGGCGAGAGGGTCTCGTCGGCGATCTCGCGCAGCGCCACCACGGGGTTCTTGTCGTTGTCGCGCGCCACCGTGATAGCGGCGCCCTGCGCGATCTGGCGGGCGCGGTGGCCGGCCAGGAGGACGAGTTCAAAACGGTTGTCGACCTTGTCGATGCAGTCTTCAACGGTTACGCGGGCCATGGACTGCCCCTTTCATACCTTGATGTGTCGGAAAATAGTGCGCCGTCCATAGCGTCATCAGGCCGTAAAGACAAGCTTACCAGACCGATTGTCGCCGATGCGGCGCGGCCGTCGATCGGCGGGAGACATCGTAAATAATTGGTTTTCGACGGCGATCGCCGCAACTCTCTGGCCGCCGACGTAGTTGATCCCGTAAGCCCATGGAAGCCGGGCATTTTTACCGGGCTGGAACATATGTCCACGATGCAGTTTCCGAAAGGGATTTTAATGTTTGATCCACGCGAAAAAATCGCGCTCTTCATAGACGGCGCCAATCTCTACGCCACGTCGCGCGCGCTCGGCTTCGATATCGACTACCGCAAGCTGCTGGCCTCGTTCCAGAAGCGCGGTTACCTGCTGCGCGCCTACTATTACACGGCGCTGATCGAGGACCAGGAATATTCGTCGATCAGGCCGCTGATCGACTGGCTCGACTATAACGGCTTCAAGGTCGTGACCAAGGCGGCCAAGGAGTTCACCGACTCGACCGGGCGCCGCAAGATCAAGGGCAACATGGACATCGAACTAGCCGTCGACGCGCTGGAACTCGCCGAGCACGTCGATCACTATGTCATCTTCTCCGGGGACGGCGACTTCCGGTCCCTGGTCGAGGCCCTGCAGCGCCGCGGCCGCAAGATCAGCATCGTCTCGACCATGGCGTCGCAGCCGCCGATGATTTCCGACGACCTCAGGCGGCAGGCCGACAATTTCATCGATCTCATTTCGCTGAAGAGCGAAATCGGACGCGACCCGTCGGAGCGGCCGGCGCGGCGTCTCGAACCGGTCGAGGGCGAGGAATCCTATTGACGCCGGCTTGCGGGCATAAGACACGGTCGGGGTGACGCCCGCCGAACCTTCGCGCGATTGCCCGTTCTGTCCGCGCCTCCACGATTTCATCGCGGGCTGGCGCGTGCAGGAACCCGGCTGGTTCAACGCGCCCGTGTCGACGTTTCTGCCGCTGGCCGGACCTGAAGCGGTCCGCCTGCTGATCGTCGGCCTCGCGCCGGGGCTGCGCGGCGCGAACCGCACGGGGCGGCCTTTCACCGGCGACTACGCCGGCGACATGCTTTACGCGACATTGAAGCGCTTCGGGTTCGCATCGGGCACGTTCGAGGCGCGTCCCGACGACAGCCTTACCCTTGTGGGCGCGGCGATTACCAACGCCGTGCGGTGCGTGCCGCCGGACAACAAGCCGGCCGGCGCGGAAATCACCACCTGCCGGCAATTCCTGGTCCCGACCATCGCCAGCTTTCCGCGACTGGACGCTGTCCTGGCGCTTGGCGGCATCGCGCATCAATCGACCGTCCGGGCCCTGGGCGGCCGCGTCGCGACCTATCCGTTCAAGCATGGCTGCCGCAATCAGATCGGCGCGGTGACGCTGTTTTCGAGCTATCACTGCTCGCGGTACAATACGAATACGGGCGTGCTGACGGAGGCGATGTTCATGGAGGTGTTTGAGAGAGTTCGCATGTTTCTAACAACGCGAGACCCAGCCCCCATCTAGAAATTGTCAACTCTAGTTTACGGTGATAAGTATGGACGTCATCGAAGCAAGGGAGTTCAGGGCTTGGCTCGAAGCGCTGAAAGACGACAAGGGTAGGGCAGCAATCGTTCGCCGGGTCGATCGTTTGAGGCGCGGGCTCCTGGGAGACATCAAGCCAGTTGGCGAAAGCGTGAGCGAGCTGCGGGTTGACGTCGGCCCTGGGTACAGAATCTACACAACGCAGGTCGGACGGCTGATCATTGTTCTGATCTGCGGCGGAGACAAAAGCAGCCAGAACCGAGACATCGTGTCGGCGAAAAGATTGGCAGGAAGATGGAAGAAGAACGAGTAGAGGCAGAGTTTTCATCTTTTGACGGCGCACGCTATCTCGACTCCGAACAAGTCATAGACGAGTACATCAAGGCGACTTGCGAGGACGGCTCGGCGAATGAAATCGCCTACGCGCTGGGCGTCATCGCGCGGGCGCGCAACATGACCACGCTCGCGGAGAAAACCGGGCTGTCGCGGCAGGCGCTCTACAAGGCCCTGAGCGGCGACGGCAATCCGGAATTCGCGACCATCATGAAAGTCGCCGACGCGCTGGGGTTGAAGATCAGTTTCGCGAAAGGTCACAGTCAGACGGCGGCATAGAGAGCGCGTCGAGGAAACACGCCGCCCCTCACCCCCGCTCCTTCATCAGCCGCCCTTTTTCCCTTGCCCAGTCGCGCTGCTTTTCGGTCTCGCGCTTGTCGTGAAGCTTCTTGCCGCGGGCGACGCCGAGCAGCAATTTGGCGCGGCCGTCGTCGTTGAAATAGATTTTCAGCGGAATCATGGTCATGCCCTCGCGGTCGACGCTCTGGCTGAGCTTCGCCATCTCGCGCTTCTTCAGCAGCAGCTTGCGGCGGCGGCGGGGCTCGTGGTTGAAACGGTTGGCCTGAAGGTATTCCGGCAGATAGGAATTGATCAGCCAGATCTCGCCGCCCTCGGGCGAGGCGTAGGAATCCTGGATGTTGGCCTGCCCATGGCGTAGCGACTTGACCTCGGTGCCGGTCAGGACCATTCCCGCCTCCACCGTATCGAGGATTTCGTAGGAGAAGCGCGCCTTGCGGTTTTCGGCGACGGTCTTGTTGTTGGGATCCGATTTCTTCTGGTTCATGATGCGGCAAGTGGGGCCAGGCGGCTAGTTGATCAAGCCGGCATGCTTCATCGCCGCGTCGATCTTCTCGGCCGTCGACGCTTCGACCGTCATCAAAGGGGAGCGCAACGCGTTTTCGATCTTTCCGAGACGGGACAGCGCGTATTTGGCGCCCGAGACGCCGGGCTCGATGAACAGCGCCTTGTGCAGCGGCATCAGCCGATCCTGCAACTCGAGCGCGCGCTCGCAATCCCCGGTCAGCGAGGCTTCCTGCAATTCCGCGCACAGGCGCGGAGCGACGTTCGACGTCACCGAGATGCAGCCAAAGCCGCCATGGGCGTTGAAGCCGAGCGCCGACGCGTCCTCGCCGGAAAGCTGGACGAATGCCTTGCCACAGGCGATGCGCTGCTCCGAGACCCGCTCGACCTTGCCGGTCGCGTCCTTGACGCCGGCAATATTGGGAAAGTCGTGCGCCAACCGGCCCATCGTCTCCGGCGTCATGTCGATGACCGAGCGCGGCGGAATATTGTAGATGATGACCGGCAAGCTCGTGGCCTGCGCCACTGTCGCGAAATGCTGGTAGAGGCCGCGTTGCGTCGGTTTGTTGTAATAAGGCGTCACCACCAGAACCGCGTCGGCCCCGACCTCCTGCGCGAATTGCGCAAAGCCGACCGCCTCGGCCGTGTTGTTGGAGCCGGCGCCCGCGATGACGGGGACACGACCCCTGGCGACCTCGACGCAGGCCCTGACGACGCGGTGATGCTCGTCATGCGAAAGCGTGGGCGATTCGCCCGTGGTCCCGACCGGGACGAGACCGCTCGTGCCTTCGGCGATCTGCCATTCGACGAAATCGCGGAAGGTCTCTTCCGCCAGCGCGCCGTCCTCGTCGAAGGGCGTGACAAGCGCTGTCATCGAGCCTCTCAACATTCGTCCCGCCTCTCCGACGCTGAAACCGCGTTGCGAGGCGTTCTAACCGAAAGCGGCGGCGCGCACCATAGTGTTAACACCCGGCGGGCGAGGCGCGCCATCGGGATTGGACGTTCACGCGCTTTTCACCGCCAAGCGCTAGAATCATCAATACCGTTTCGACGGATCGCGTATAAGATCGGCGTCGTATGATCCTGTTTCCGGCAACCATCTTGCGAAGGACGCTGCTGACGATCGGCTTCGGCGTGCTCGTCGCAACCCCGGCGATGGCGCAAGTCGACGGACAGACGACCGGCGCGATCGGTCCCGACAATCCCGGCAAGACGGACCGGTTGCAGCCAGCCAGCGTCGCCGCCCTGAAATCGGGGCTCGACGCGCTGGCCTCAGGCGACGTGGCGCAAGCGCGCACGGTCCGCGACGGTCTTCCCGTCTCCTCCCTGGATCGGCACATCCTGGTTTGGGCGATCGCGCTCAAGGGCGGGAAATTCGTGGCCAGCGGCGAGATCGCCGACGCCGCCCGCGTGCTGCCGAACTGGCCGGGCCTGAAGACTTTCCGCTGCAACAGCGAGAAGGCGCTGCTGCGCGAGAACCCGGACGCGGCGCTCGTCGTGCGGACGTTCGGAGGCACGCAGCCGCAGACGGCGCAAGGCGCCATCGTCCTCGCGCGCGCCTACCTCACGCTCGGCGACGAGGCGGCGGCGCGCGGCATGCTCTCGCCGTTCTGGCGCACGGCGATCCTGGAGGCTTCCGACGAGGCGGCGATAATAAAGGAATTCGGCCCGCTCATCCCGCTCGCGGACCATCGGTTCAGGATGGAGCGGATGCTTTACGCCGAGCGGCTGGCGTCGGCCGGGCGCGTCGCCGCGCTCAGCGGCGCGCGAGAGCTCTTCGCGGCCTGGAGCGCCGTGCTGCGCGGGGACAAATCCGCGGGCAAGCTGCTCGACGCCGTTCCCGCGGCGCAGCGGGCGGCTGGCTATGCGTTCGCCAAGGCAAGGCTGGCGCGGCGCGGCAAGCAGGTCTCGACGGCCGCGGCGATCATGATAGCCGCGCCGAAGGACCGCATCTCGCTGGTCGATCCCGACGCGTGGTGGATCGAGCGCCGCGTGCTGTCGCGCGAATTGGTCGATCTCGGCGACATGAAGACCGCCTACGCCATCGTCTCGAACCATGCCGCCGAAAGCGCGACCAACCAGGCCGACGCCGAGTTTCACGCCGGCTGGTATGCGCTGCGCGGGCTCAACGATCCCAAGGCGGCCGAGGCGCATTTCGCCCGGATTGCAGCCGTCGCCCAGGGTCCGCTGTCGTTTTCGCGCGCCTATTACTGGCTCGGCCGTACGGCGGAGGCGGGCGGACCAGGCAGCGCGAGGGACTACTACGACCGGGCGTCACGCTTCGGAACGACCTTCTACGGCCAGTTGGCCGCGCAGAAGATCGGCGCGGCGAAGCTCGATATGTCCGATCCGGCGCCGAGCGCGGCCGACCTGTTCAACTTCGCCAGGCGCGAACCCGTCATCGCGATCCGGCGGCTGGAAATGGCGGGAGCGAATGCTCTGGCCGATACGCTCTATCGCGACCTGGCGGGTCAACTCGCCAGTCCCGGCGAGATCGGACTGCTCGCCGGAATGGCCGAAAGACGCGGCAATCATTATCTGGCGCTGCGCGTCGGCAAGATCGCGTTGGCGCGCGGGGTTCCCGTCGGGTCGCTTTCGCATCCGGTGGGGGTCATTCCGGCCGACGCCGACATCGGCGGCGCGGGGGCCGCGCTGGCCTACGCCATCGCGCGCCAGGAAAGCGAGTTCAACATCACCGCCGTGTCGGGCGCTGGCGCGCGCGGCCTGCTGCAACTCCTGCCCGCCACCGCCAGGGCCGTGGCGCGCCGCGCGGGCCTGGACTACTCCCCGGCGCGCCTGACAACCGACGCCGGATACAACGCCGCGCTCGGCGCGGCCTTTCTCGGCGAGCAATTGCGCCGCTTCGACGGATCCTACGTCCTAACCTTCGCGGGCTACAATGCCGGTCCGAACCGCGCGAGGGA
This sequence comes from uncultured Rhizobiaceae bacterium, assembly GCA_964244725.1. Lineage (GTDB taxonomy): Bacteria > Pseudomonadota > Alphaproteobacteria > Rhizobiales > Rhizobiaceae > Kumtagia. Next base: position 107,881 of record CAXTJQ010000013.1, on the reverse strand, counting down.
ATGGATCGAACGCTACGGCGACCCGCGCGGCAAGGATCTCGACACGGTGATCGACTGGATCGAGCGCATTCCCTACGCCGAGACGCGCGGCTACGTGCAGCGCGTGATGGAGAACTATCAGGTTTACAAGATGCGGCTGACGGGCGCCTACGATATCGACCGCGACCTGACCAACGGCCGTTGAACGCGCCCGATGCGGTCGATCAACGGGAAGACCGACCGGAATCGTCCATGATCGGCGGCTTCGAGGATTTTCATTTCGCGGCGTCGGACGGCCTGCGGCTGCATGCGCGGGTCTACCAGGCATCCAGGTCGCAGCGGGTTCCGGTGATCTGCCTGCCTGGCCTCACGCGCAACGCGCGCGACTTCCACGACCTCGCCCTCTTCCTGTCCCTGCACCCGCGTACACCGCGCAGCGTGATCGCACTCGATTCGCGCGGACGCGGCCTTTCCGACCGCGACGCGGATGCGCGGAGCTATACGGTGGCCGTCGAAGCGAACGACGTGCTGTCGCTTCTGGCGGCGCGGGGCATCGCGCGGGGCGCCTTCATCGGCACGTCGCGCGGCGGCCTGGTCATCCATGTCCTCGCCGCGATCCGCGCCGACCTCTTCAAGGCCGTGGTGCTGAACGACATCGGCCCGGAACTCGGCATGGAGGGGCTCGCCCATATCAGCCGCTACCTGAATACGGTGCGAGCGCCTGAAACGTTCGAGGACGCCGAGGCGCTGCAGCGCTCGATCCACGGGCAGGCCTTCCCGGCCCTCGGCGAGGCCGACTGGAAGCGGATGGCCGCGGCCATCTACCGCAACCAGGACGGCCGTCCGGTCGGCGATTTCGACCCGGCCATCGGGTTGGCGCTGAAGACCATGGACCTGGCTCAAGCCTTGCCGTCCCTGTGGCCGCAATTCGACGCGCTGAAAGGCGTCCCGCTGATGGTGATCCGCGGCGCCAATTCCAAATTGCTCACAGGCGAGACGGTGTCCGAGATGAAGCGGCGAAGGCCCGACCTCGAGGCGGTCGAAGTCGCCGGCCAGGGCCATCCGCCGATGCTGGAGAGCGGGGATTTGCCGGAGCGCATCGCCGCGTTCCTGGCGCGGGCGGACGGCGCATAGCGCCGTGGGGGCATTTCAGGATTCCGATAACGCCGAGCCTGGCCGGCCGCATATCCGGCCAGCAGCGAAAGAACCCGGCGGTTGCCCGCCGGGTTCTTTCGACCGATTCGCCTGAGCGGATCAGAAAGTGCGCTGGAAGCGAACGATGCCGGCGATCTCGTCGTCGTCGGCCGAATTCGGGACGATGTACTTGTCGCTGTCCCATTTGGTGTAGGTGACTTCCGGCTCGATGATCAGGCCGGGAACCGGGTTCCATTTCAGGTTGGCGGCGACGGCGAGAACCTCCGAGTCGGTGTAGGCGACCTGGACGTTGCCGGCGAGCGTCTCGCTGAAGTCGGTGCCGAGACCGCCCCAGACAGCCCAGTCACCCCAGCCGTAGCCCAGAGCGGCGCCGCCGAAGTTCGAACCGGCGTATTTGTTGATCGAGGTGCCATCGGTGTTGTAGCCGCCCATGACGAACGCCTTGATCGAACCGAACTTGGCGTCGGCGCGAACCTTGACGGCGCCTTCGCCAACGCTCTGATCGTAGCCGCCGACGGCCCTGACGCCGAAATCGCCGGTCTTGTAGCCCAGACCCGCGACGACGTCGACGCCCCATTCGGAGCCCTCGTCGCCATAAAAATCGCCACCCGATGTCAGACCGTCGTCTTCCACCGCGATCGTGCCGGAGAAGCCGTTCGAGTCGAAGCTGTAGGCGATCTGGTTGGTTTCGTACGGGCCGTCATAGACCACGTCGTCGTTGATGATGTCGCCGGCGTAGCCGGTGAAGGCGACGAACTGCGAGTCGGCCAGACCGACCAGGAAGCCGGCGAGCTGGATGTTGGCGGCGATCAGCTTCGTGGTGGTGTGCTGGCCGTCATTGTAGTCGCCGTCGAAGTCGAAGCGGAAAATACCCTGGGTCTTCAGGGTGCCGTACTCGGTCTCGCTGCCGGAATTCATGTAGATCTCGGCGCGCGTACGCGTGCGCCAGCCGGGGAGGCTGCTCGGCGTGTAGGCGTCGCCAGCTTTCACGTCGAAACGGACGCGGCCGCCGATCTTGAGGCAGGTTTCGGTGCCGGGGATGTAGAAGTAGCCGGCGCCGTAGACGTCGCAGATGCGAACGTATTCCATCGGCTCCGGATCCGCCATGACGACCGCGTCGGCCGCCCGTGCGCCGGAGACTGCGACCAGGGCCGCAGCGGAGCCGAGAAGCAGGCTCTTGATGTTCATTTTCTGACCTCCAGTCAAAGTTGCAAATATTTAGTCGACTATTTGCTGAAGGAGAGTATTTCCCTGCCCCAGCCCCCGATATTCGAGAAGACACGATCACTCGCCCGTTCTCCAGGTTGACTTAACCCAAGACGACAAGCCGATCAATCGATGCCGAGCGATTTCGACCAAGCCATGGCGATCGAAAACCTGTTGTTGCCGAAACGCAACGTCATAAAAGCTTCATGATAACTTCATTCAGGCTAATAGATTTGCGAATACAGTCGCTTGTCGCCTGAAATTCTGTTGGGTGGTTCGTTCGCCCGCCGCTCAGCGACGGTTGTCGGTCGCGGCGGCCGCCCGCACGACCGCGCCGACATCGCCTCGTCTCAGCAATTCCAGGGGAGCGACATCGTCAAAGCGTTTGGAAGGGGTCTGGAGCCAGCGCCATGCGCCCCTGGCATCCGAGAACGCCGTCAACACTTCCGCGATTCCGAGCACGGGACGGCCGTCGATGAACTGGTCGAGGGGAAAGCCGAAGCGTTTCGCGCCGGTGCGGATCGAGATGACTTCGTTCCGCTTCTGCCATCGGAACAAGGTCGATCGGGCGATCCCGAAATGCCGCTCGATGTCCGTCGGACCCGCCATCGCGCCAGCCCAGTCAGCCATCAAATCGGTCGGCTCTCCCTGCTTCAGCGGAGCGGAGCGCGGATCCGGGCGCTGCTTCGGTTGTCCGATCCCAGCCGCTGCCTCGATCATGAGATTGGCGACGCACTCATCGCCGATGAACTGCAATCGGTCGCGGATGCGAGGCAGCATTCTCCGGGAAGATTCATCCAGCGCCAGAATTTGCGACGTGATGATCCCCGCCAACCTGCCGGCTATTTCAGCGGCGTGCCCCGCGATCAGCGGATCATCCTCGACGACCAATCGCGTTATCTCGAAGGCCAGGCGGTGTTCGAGATCGACGCGGGTCGTCCGGTCCGATGCATTGGCGGCGCGCGAGCGCGGGTTTTCTGGTTCCATCAAAGACCGCGCCCCTTGTTGAAATGGGCCGTACCGACGACTTGTCCACCTCCAGATAGGCAGCGTGCGTCTCAGTTTGATGACCGGTTTGCCGAGATGGCGATTAGAGGGCGTGCGCCCGACAGTCGTCGAGCCGGCGGTCGATGAGCCAGTCGGAGCAAGACTTCGCGGCTTGTCCCGATCCGACCGTCGAGGCAGTCCGCCGGCGCGTTTCCGGTTCGAGATCGAGTCGCCGCCGCGAGGAGGGCATCAACCTGGTCCCGACCAATTTCTGGCACACAACGAAAAAACCCGGCGGTTGCCCGCCGGGTTTTCGTCAACCAACTCGCAGGAGTTGATTAGAAGTTGCGCTGGAAGCGGAGGATGCCGGCGATCTCGTCGTCGTCGGCCGAGTTCGGGAACAGAAACTTATCGCCGTCCCACTTCGTGTAGGCGATTTCCGGCTCGACGAGCAGGCCCGGGACCGGATACCATTTCAGGTTGGCAGCGACCGCGAGAACCTCCGAGTCGGTGTAGGCGACCTGGACGTTGCCGGCGAGCGTCTCGCTGAAGTCGGTGCCGAGACCGCCCCAGACAGCCCAGTCACCCCAGCCGTAGCCCAGAGCGGCGCCGCCGAAGTTCGAACCGGCGTATTTGTTGATCGAGCTGCCGTCGGTGTTGTAGCCGCCCATCACGAAAGCCCGGATCGAACCGAACTTGGCGTCGGCGCGAACCTTGACGGCGCCTTCGCCAAGGCTCTGGTCGTAGCCGCCAACGGCCTTGACGCCGAAGTCGCCGAACTTGTAGCCGAGACCGCCGACAACGTCGACGCCCCACTCGGAGCCATCTTCGCCGTAAAAGTCGCCACCCTCCGTCAGGCCATCGTCTTCCACCGCGATCGTGCCCGTGAAGCCGTTCGAGTTGAAGGTGTACTGGATCTGGTTGGTTTCGTACGGGCCGTCATAGACCACGTCGTCGTTGATGATGTCGCCGGCGTAGCCGGTGAAGGCGACGAACTGCGAGTCGGCCAGACCGACCAGGAAGCCGGCGAGCTGGATGTTGGCGGCGATCAGGCGCGTCGTGGTGTGCGTGCCGTCGTTGTAATCACCGTCGAAGTCGAAGCGGAAAACGCCCTGGGTCTTCAGGGTGCCGTATTCGGTCTCGCTGCCGGAATCCATGTAGATTTCAGCGCGCGACTTGGTGCGGTAGCCCGGAAAGCTGTCCGGCGTGTATGCGTCGCCCGCGCCGATGTCGAAACGGACGCGGCCGCCGACTTTGAGGCAGGTTTCGGTGCCGGGGATGTAGAAGTAGCCGGTGCCGTAGACGTCGCAGATGCGAACGTATTCCATGGGCTCCGGCTCCGCCATGACGACCGCGTCGGCCGCCCGTGCGCCGGAGACTGCGACCAGGGCCGCAGCGGAGCCGAGAAGTAGGCTCTTGATGTTCATTTTCTGACCTCCAGTCAAAAGTTGCAAAACGGGTCTGGGTATTTTTTGCTGAAGGACAGCGTTTCCCTGCCCCATCCCCAAGTCCGAAAAAGACACGATCGCTCGCCCTTTCTCCATACCGACATTACCGAACGGTTCGGGGCGTTCAACCATGAACAGGGCCTGGGGCCGCGTCATCGCTGTCTATGGAGAGGCGTTGTGGCACAAATGACACGATTTGATACCCCCGCTTAAGGTCTCGTTAACCATTGCGCTCCGGATTGCCCCGATCGTCCGCTCATACCTAGCCGCCGAACGAAATTCGCCGATTCTGGCGACGGCCGGCCCCAGGCGTCGATTCGGGGGTTGGCGCATGACAGGAGGTCGAAGGCGGACCGCGCGCAGAGCGCGGCCAGGTCACGGCGTTCGAGTTCAAGACCGCGCCCAACAGGCAGTTCGAACCGCCGCCTCGGCGCGGGAATCGCCGTCTCGCCTTGGGAAAAAGGGACTGTCGGCTGAGACCTGGCGGAGAAGATGGGATTCGAACCCACGATACCCTTCCGGGTATACTCCCTTAGCAGGGGAGCGCCTTCGACCACTCGGCCACCTCTCCGGTGCTCGTTGGATAGAGAAAACCGCCACGCGAAGCAACACGGGCTTTTGCGAATTGCCGAAAATGCCGGCCGACCACTCCAGCTACCCGGCCCGACATTGGCGCCCCCGACACCGAAGTGTCCGGCGATTCTCGCTCGACAACGCCTAAAAAACGGCCAGGTATTTGAGCAGCGAGATGATCCCGATGATGATCACCACAATCTGGATGATCTGCCGCATGCGCGCCTCGATGGGAAGGCGCTGCACCAGGTAAAGGATCAGAACGATCACCAGGAAGGTGATGAGAATGCCGATAAGGACCGAAGACGCCATTTGCCACCTTTTCGACCGGGCGGCTGCCGCCGCGCAAATTCTTAAATGAAAACCAGCCGTGCGCGGATCAAGCCGCAGATTCGGCAATGGTTCCACACCCGAAACGCCGCCGCCGCCGGATCAGCCGCACGCGGTCAACGCCCGCAAGGCGTCGACCACCATGCCGGTCTCGTCCGCATCCAGAACTTCCATGTCCAGCAACTTCATGCTGCGGATGCCTTCCAGCGCCAGGAACAGCAAGAGCGCCGCCGCGGCATCGCCGCCGCCGGCCTTGAGCCGGTCCAGTTGCTTGCGCTTGAAGCGCCGGATCGGAAGCAGCATTTCCGGATTCTGCACGATCGCGGCGAGAACGCCCGACGAGGGCGGGGTCTTGCTCTCGCAATCGTCGAGCGAGAGGTCGAGATAGGTCTGCAACGCGCTCGGCCGCGGCGACGAGCAGGCCTGCCGCCGCGCGAACTCCGCCTCGAAGGCGCTCAGATGTCCCTCGACAACGGCTTGGAGCAGATCGACCTTGGCGGGAAAATGGTAGAGCAGACCGCCTTTCGATATCCCCGCCCGGGCCGCGACGGCATCGAGGGACAGATTGGCCGGACCGACATCATGGGCGATCTGCGAGGCGGCCAGAAGGATTCGCTCGCGGGCGTTGTGCCGCCCCTCCGGGCGGGCCCCCGCTTCCGTTGCGGCAGTCATGGTCATACACCTCCCCAGCGATTGACATCTACCGTCCGGACGGTACAGTAAGCCGGGCATGGAACACAAGCGGCTCCTCCTCTATGGTGAGACCGTCGCCTGCTCCTTCGAGATGCGCGGCGTCCTCGGCGCCTTGCGGGAATAGTTCATGATCAAGCGCTTCATCATCGTTTTCGTCCTGCTCGTGCTGGTCTGCGGCGGGATCGTGGGCTTCAACATCTTCCGCGAGCAGGCGATCGGCAGCTATTTCGCCAGCATGCCGCGGCCGTCGCTGGCGGTGTCGACCGCCGACGTCGCGCCGATGGTCTGGAAGCCGGGCATCGAGGCGATCGGGACGGTCAGCGCATCGCGCGGCGTCGACCTGACGGTCGAGACGACGGGCATCGTCAAGGACATCGGCTTCACCGCCAACGACAAGGTCAAGGGCGGCCAGGTGCTGCTGCAGCTCGACGCCGCCGTGCAGCGCGCCGATTTGGAGGTGGCGAGAACGCAGGCGGCGCTGGATCAGACGACGCTCGACCGCGCGCTCGAACTGCAAAAGCGCGGCGTCGGTTCGACGGTCACGGTCGACCAGGCGAGCGCGGCGGCTTCGACTTCCGCCTCGCAGGTCGTCAAGCTCCAGGCCGTCCTCGACCAGAAGCAGCTCGTGGCCCCCTTCGGCGGGACGATCGGCATCCCCAAGATCGACAACGGACAGTACCTCGCGCCAGGCACCATCGTCGCGACGCTGCAGGATCTCGAAACGATGCGGGCGGATTTCTCGGTGCCCGAGCAACAGCTCGGCCTGCTCGATATCGGACAGCCTGTGCGCCTCGGGGTCAATGCCGAAAGCATGATCTTCGTCGGAAAAGTCACCGGCATCGAGCCCAAGGTCGACCCGACATCGCGGCTGGTGCTGGTGCGCGCCAGCGTGACGAATCCGGAAGGGCGACTGAGCCCCGGCCAGTTCGTCCAGGTCAGCGTCGAGCTTCCGGAGGAAAGGAACGTGATCGCCGTGGCGCAGACGGCGGTCACGGCCAGCCTGTATGGCGACTTCGTCTACGTCGTGCGACCGGTCGGGGCGAAGCCGGCCGCGCCGGCGGCGCCCGAGTCGGCGAAACCCGCCGAATCGGCGCCGCAAACGTCGGACGCGGCGGACGACGGCGTCAAGGCCCCCCTGCCCGCCGACGAACCCGCCCCGGTCGAGGCCGAACCCGCCGACCAGTCCAAGACGGCGGCGCTGCCGCCGGGCGATGCAGCGAAGGGCCCGGCGCTGGTCGCCAACCAAATATTCGTCAAGACGGGGCGGCGATCGCAGGGGCTGGTCGAGATCCTTTCGGGCGTGTCGGCGGGCGACGTCGTCGTGACGGCGGGCCAGAACCGCCTGTCCAACGGTTCGCCGGTGACCATCGAGAACAGCGTCCAGCCCGAAAAGGTCGCCGCGCGATGAGTTTCTCGGACATCTTCATCCGGCGGCCGGTGCTGTCGACCGTGCTCGCCTTGATGATCCTGCTGCTCGGCTTCCAGGGCATCTTCAACCTGGCGATCCGCGAATACCCCAAGGTCGAGGAAACCGCGATCACCGTCACCACCGCCTATCCCGGCGCCAGCGCGGACCTGATCCAGGGCTTCATCTCGGCGCCGGTGGCGCGGGCCGTCGCCTCGACCGAAAACATCGATTACGTGATCTCGAAGAGCAGCCCGTCGGCAAGCGTGGTCACGGTGCAGATGAAGCTCGGCTCCAACCCGGACGTCGCGCTGACCGAGGTGCTTTCGAAAGTGCAGGGCGTGCGCGGCACGCTGCCGACGGAGGCCAAGGACCCGGTCATCGTCAAGGGCACCGGCCAGCAGTTCGCGATGATGTATCTGTCAATGCAGAATCCGAACATGACGCCCGAGCAGGTGACCGAGTATATCGAGCGGGTCGTGCGGCCGCGCATCACCACGGTCGAGGGCGTCGGCGACGTCCAGATCTTCGGCGCGGCGGATTATTCCATGCGGGTATGGATCGATCCGATCAGGCTCGCCGCGCGCGACGTGACGGCCGCCGAGGTGCTGACCGCGATCAACAACTCGAACTTTCTCTCCGCGCCGGGCAAGACCAAGAATTCCTACGTCGCCACCTCGATCACCGTGCGCTCGACGCTGCAGACGCCCGAAGCCTTCGGCGCGCTGCCGATCCGCGCCGACGACGGCAACGTCGTGCGCCTGCGCGACGTGGCGCGCGTCGAACTCGCCGCCGAAAGCACCGATGCGCGCGTCAATTTCAACGGCAAGCCGGGCACGTTCCTCGCCATTTTCCCGACGCCGGCGGCCAATCCGCTGACCACGGCGGCGGCCGTCACCGAATTGACGCCGCTGATCCAGCAGACGCTGCCCGCGGGCATGACGATCGAGGTCGTCTACGACGCGACGGCGCAGATTTCCGCGTCGATCGAAGAGGTCTTCAAGACCATCGCCGAGGCGGTCGCGATCGTCGTGGTCGTCATCCTGCTGTTCCTCGGCTCGTTCCGGTCGGTGCTGATGCCGATCGTCACCATTCCGCTGGCGCTGATCGGCGTCTGCTTCCTGCTCTACGCCGTGGGCTACTCGATCAACCTCCTGTCGCTGCTGGCCATGGTTCTGGCGATCGGCCTCGTCGTCGACGACGCCATCGTGGTGGTGGAAAACATCCACCGCCACATGGAGGAAGACCACATGACGCCGATGAAGGCGGCGTTCAGCGGAATGCGCGAGATCTCCGGCGCCATCGTCGCCATGACCCTGACGCTGGCCGCGGTGTTCGCGCCGCTGGCGTTCACGGGCGGCCTGACCGGCGCCCTGTTCCGCGAATTCGCGGTGACGCTCGGCGGCGCGGTCGTGCTGTCCGGCGTCGTGGCCATCACGATCACGCCGATGATGTCGGCGCGCCTGCTCAGGGCCGGCAACCACGGCCGCTTCCAGCGCATCGTCGACGGGACGTTCAGCAGGGTCGAGAACGTTTACGAACGTCTGGTCGGCGGCTCGCTCAAATACCGTCCGGTCACCCTGATGATGGTGATCGCTCTGATCGGCGTGACGGGTTTCATGTTCACGAAAACAGCAAGTGAACTTGCGCCTGAGGAGGACCAGGGCTTCCTGCTCTCGATCGTCAGCGCGCCGCGCTACGCGACCGCGGACTACACGCAGCTTTACGTCAATCAGGTCCTCGGGCTGGTGAAGGACCTTCCCGAGATCCGGGCCTTGTTTGCGGCCGTCGCGGCCGGCGGCGACACGAGCTCGGCCTTCGTCGGATTCGCCTTCAAGGACTGGGCCGACCGCACGCGACCGCAGAAAGCCTTACAAGCCGACATCCAGGGGCGCATCGCCAAGGTCGCCGGCGTCCAGGCGTTCGTCTTCGCGCCGCCGACGCTGCCGGGGTCGGGCGGCGGCCTGCCGATCAGCATGATCGTGCGGTCGACGCGCGAGTCCGCCGAAGTGTTCGACGTGGCCGAAAAGATCAAGCAGAAGGCGCAAGCCTCAGGCCGTTTCATCGTCGTGCAGAATTCGATGTCCTACGACGCGCCGCAGACGACGATCACGATCGACCGCGACAGGGCCGCGTCGCTCAACATCCCGATCGCCGATATCGGACGGACGCTGACGCTGCTGGTCGGCGGGGCCGAGGTGGCGCAGTTCGACCGCGATTCCAACAGCTACGACATCATCCCGCAGGTGCCCGACATCTTCCGCGACAATCCGGAAAAGCTCGGACAATATTACGTCCGCAGCGCCGCCGGCGACATGGTGCCGCTTTCGGCGGTGGTCAACATCTCGACCAACGCCTCGCCCGCCGCGATCGAACAGTTCAACCAGTTGAATTCCGCCACGATCACCGCCCTGCCCTTGCCCGGGGTCACGACCGGGACAGGATTGCAGACGCTGGAGGACATCGCCGGCCAGGAGATGCCGGACGGCTTCTTCATCGACTATTCGGGCCAGTCGCGGCAGGAGAAGGAACAGGGCAACACGATCATCATCGCCTTCGCGGCCGCGATCGTGGTCATCTACCTGGTGCTCGCGGCGCAATTCGAGAGCTTCCGCGATCCGCTCATCATCATGATGTCGGTGCCGCTTTGCATCTTCGGCGCGATGCTGCCGCTCAACCTGGGCCTCGGAACGTTGAACATCTACACGCAGGTCGGCCTGATCACGCTGATCGGACTGATCACCAAGCACGGCATTCTCCTGGTGGAGTTCGCCAACCAGCAGCGTGAATTGCACGGACTGAACCGGCGCGACGCGATCGTCGCATCGGCCAAGGTGCGGCTGCGGCCGATCCTGATGACGACCGCCGCGATGGCGCTCGGCGTCGTGCCGCTGATCGTGTCGAGCGGCGCGGGCGCCGCGGCGCGCTATTCGATGGGCCTGGTCATCTTCACCGGCATCCTGATCGGCACGATGTTCACGCTGTTCGTGGTGCCGATGTTTTACACGCTCATTTCCCGAAGGGAACTCGCGCCGCGCGTGGAAGGGCCTGGCGACGTCGCGTTGGCGGCGCCGGCGCACTGACGGTCGCAACAAACGCGAGACGATTTCGATTCTCGCGGCAATGCTTTTACTGCTACTCGGCTGACGGCTGGCGAGAGCGGCCGCCCGCCTCGTCCTCTCTCGAGATTTCGCCCGATGCGCCCGAAACAAAGCCCGATCGTCGCCGCCCTCCCAGTGGTCGTTCCCTTCATCGGTCCCGAAGCCCAGGAGCGCATGAGCGGGCTGCCGTTCCGCGCGCGCATCGGCGCCAACGAGAGCAGTTTCGGCCCCGCCCCGTCCGTCATAGCCAGGATGCGGGACGTGGCGCCGGACCAGTGGATGTATTGCGACCCCGACAATCACGACCTCAAGGCGGCGCTGGCGGCGTTTCTCAAGATCGACATCGCCAACGTCGTGGTCGGCGAAGGCATCGACGGACTGCTGAACCTCGCCGTTCGCATGTATGTCGCGCCCGGCCAAACGGTCGTCACGTCGCTCGGCGCCTATCCCACATTCAACTTCCATGTCGACGGCTTCGGCGGCCGGCTGGTCCGCGTGCCTTTCAGCGACGACCACGAGGATCTCGACGGGCTGCTCGCGGCCGTGAAGCGGGACGACGCCGCGATGGTCTATGTATCCAATCCGGACAACCCCATGGGCACATGGTGGGATGCAGCCGAGATCGCCCGCTTTATCGAGGCGGTTCCGGAAACGACCATGGTGATCCTCGACGAGGCGTATGGAGAATTGGGTCCGGCATCGGCGCAGCCGGCGCTCGACGTGGCGCGGCCCAATCTCCTGGTTTTCCGGACCTTCTCGAAAGCCTACGGCCTCGCCGGCATCCGCTGCGGCTATGCCGTCGGCGAGCGGGCCGTGATCGCCGACTTCGAAAAGGTCCGCAACCACTACGGCACGAGCCGCATGGCGCAGATCGCCGGCGTCGCGGCGCTTGCCGACCAGGCCTACTTGTCGCAAGCCGTGGCGAAGATCGCGGCGGGACGGGTGCGGATCGCGGGGATCGCCCGCGACAACGGACTGACGCCGATCCCGTCGGCGACGAACTTCGTGACGATCGACTGCGGGTCGGACGGCGATTTCGCGCTGCAGGCGATGCAGGGCCTCCTGGCGCGCGACGTGTTCATCCGCAAGCCGATGGTGCCCGTTCTCGACCGCTGCATCCGGATCAGCGTCGGCCTGCCATACGAACTCGACATCCTCGCCGAGGAACTGCCACGCGTCCTGGCCGATATCCGGAGTTGACCGTCAGCGGCGGAACGGGACGAGCGCCCTCACCCGGGCATCGCGGAACCACAGGCCGCCCCAGACGAACAGCGCCATGTAGACGCCGAAGAGCGTGTGCGTGAAAAGCGGGTTGCCGATGCGGACATGCGTGGCGATCGCTCCGCCGAGATAGGCTGTGAGCAGGATGGCGCCCAACACCGCCGTGCGCGGGACAATGTAAAGGATCGTCGAGACAAGGGTCAGGACGCCAAGCAGCCGCGCCGTTTCCGGTGGCCAGCCAAGCTGAACCATGGTGTCGTTCACGACTTGAAACGGCATCAGCTTGATGCCGGCGTCGAAGACGAGAAACAGCGTCACCAACCCGCTCAAGGCATAGCCGGTCCACAGCATGTTTCGCGACGCGCCAGGGCCGGGAGATCCGCCGGGATTTGAGTCTTGCATCGTCTCAGGCATGGTCATGTCCTTGCGCCGTGTTCGGCTGCATGTCGCGGCTTCAGATCGACGGCGGCACGCATGCTGCCATCCATGTAGAACGGCACGGACGCGTGCTCGTGGACGATCTTCCACGCGTCGCCGATCCGACGCAGGCCGAGCGTCTGCCTGAACCACAGCTCGACCGGTCCCTCGCCGATCTTGACGCCCCGCAGGTGGCTGACGCCATGGGCGAAGGCGACATCGCCTGAAACGGCGATCGTCAAATCGTGGAACCCGTTGTCGAGCGACCCGTCCCAGGTTGGGAACCAGGCCTCCAGGCTGTCCGGTCCGGTATGATCCTCGACCAGCGGGGGCGCCAGCGAATAGGTGACCGCTCCCGCGCCGTAGTGGCCGGCGACCGAGGCCGCGTCCTTCGCATTCAATGCCGCGAGCCAGCCGTCGATGGTCTCGCGGATGTCGGCGTCGGCGCTTTCTGGGCTGTCCATCGGTCTCGGTCCCGTGTTGATATCCCGAGGACGAAGCATGGCATCGCGTTCCGACACCGGAGCGAAATTCCCGGGCGAATTTCTTGTCAGATCGCCGACTCGATCGTCTTGAGCGAAGCGTCGGCCTGGAGCCGGTCGAGATGCATCCTGATGTGGGAGGCCTCGGCGGCCGTGTTGGCCAGCGCGATCGCCCGGTCGAAGGCGACGCGCGCCTCTTCCTTGCGTCCGAGTTGCATCAGAAGATTGCCCTTGACGCCGAAGAAATAGAAGTAGCCCGACAGCCTTTCGCCGAGCGGCTCGATCAGCGCGAGCGCGGCCGCGGGTCCGGCGGTTTTCGCCACGGCCACGGACCGGTTGAGCGTCACCACCGGCGAGGGCTGGAGATTCTCCAGGGTCGCGTACAACAGGTCGATCTGGACCCAGTCGGTGTCGCGCGGGCGTTTCGCCCGCGCGTGCAGCGCCGCGATCGCGGCCTGGACCTGGTAGGCGCCCGGCTGCCGGTGGCGGATGGCCTTGTCGATCAGGGCCAGGCCCTCGGCGATCATCCCGGCATTCCACAAGGCCCGATCCTGGTCGTCGAGCAGAATCGCCTCGCCATCGGCGTCGAAACGCGCCGCCGCGCGGGCATATTGCAGCAGCATCAGCGCCAACAGCCCCATGATCTCCGGTTCGGTCTGGAACAGACGGAGGACCAGCCTGCCGAGGCGGATAGCCTCGTCGCAGAGCGGGGTGCGCGCATCGACGCGGTCGGCGCCGGCGGAATAACCCTCGTTGAAGACCAGGTAGATCATGGCGGCCACCGCCGCCAGGCGCTGGCTTCGCTCGATCGGTCCGGGCGTCTCGAACGGCGCGCCGGCCGCGGCGACCTTGCCCTTCGCCCGCGTGATGCGCTGCTCCATCGCCGCCTCGGAGACGAGGAAGGCGCGCGCAATCTGCCTGACCGAGAGACCGGAGACGATCCGCAGGGCGAGCGCGATCTGCTGGCTGGCCGGCAGGTCGGGGTGGCAGCAGATGAACAGCAGACGCAAAATGTCGTCGCGATAATCCGCGCCGTCGAGCCGTTCGACGACGCGCGTTTCGGCGTCCTCGAGATCGGAAAGCTTGTTCTCGTCGGGCAAGGGCGCGTGGCGCTTCACACGTCTGGTCTGATCGACGCCGGCATTGCGCCCGACCAGGATCAGCCATGCCGCCGGATTGCGCGGCGGGCCGTTCTTCGGCCAGTTCTTCAGGGCCCGCAGGCAGGCCTCCTGGAACGCCTCTTCCGCAAGGTCGAGGTCGCGGAAGTAGCGCAGCAGGGCGCTGATCGCCTGCGCGCGCGCCGCCGAAATGGTGGCGTCGATCCAGGCATGGTCGGTCATTCCAGCACGCCTCCGGCGTCGAAATAGCCCACGGGGCGGATTTCGTAGGAACCGATCGACGGGTTGGCCCTCGACAGATCGCGGGCCACCTCCAGCGCCTCGTCAAGCGAGGCGCAGTCGACGAGATAGAAACCGAGCAATTGCTCCTTGGTCTCGGCGAACGGACCGTCGACGACGATCGGCTCGTCCTTGGTCTTGCGCAGGGTGGCGGCCGCCGTCGTCGGCAGCAGACGGGCGACCGGCCCGAGCCGGCCGGCCACCTTCAGCCCATCCGTCACCTTGACAAGGCGCGCCATGACGGCGGCGTCCTCTTCCTTCGACCAGGCGCTGGTGACGGTCTCGTCGTTATAGCACAGCAGGGCGTAGAGCATGAGGAAGTCCCTTTGGCCGAATGACGCGGGAGCGGAACCCGATCCGACATCGGTATGCAGATAAGGCGAGGCGGGGTTGTGGCCAAAGACCGGGAGATGCTGCCTTTGCTAAGGTGGTCGACATCTATGTCGCCGAAGGAGGGAATGAAGGCGCCGGCTTTACCCAATATTCACATGAGAAAAAGGAGCTTCAGTCCCGCGCGTCGGGAAACGCCGAAGAGGCCGAACAACTGTCAGACGAACGCTCTTTCAGGCCGATGACTATTCCGGTGGATGGTCATCTCTCTCTTCCGGCCGATCTCCGCAGAGCCATGATGCTGGATACGAACGGGCGCGTCACGGTGAGCGTCGTCGATGGCGAGTTGCGGGTCATCTCGCCGATGGCGGCCGTCCGGCAATTGCAGCGCCGCGCGTCGAGCCTCGTGCCGGTAGGGACGATCGTTTCAGATGAATTGATCGCCGAGCGGCGGGCGGAAGCCTAGCGCATGGCCGGATACGTGTTCGATGCGTCGGCTGTTCTTGCGATAGCGTTCAATGAGCCAGGCGCAGACCTGGCCATTTCCAAAATGTCGGGCGCCACGATTTCCTGCGTAAATTACTCGGAAGCCGGGGCGAAACTCATCGGCAAGGGGTTTGCGGTCGACGAGGCTTTCAGATGGCTGGACGCGCTGCGGCTGGAGGTTATCGTCTTCGACAAGCATCAAGCCCGGCTTGCCGGTGCGCTTCGAACCCGGACCAATGCGAAGCGCCTTTCGTTCGCGGACCGCGCGACGATCGCGCTCGCGTCGGAGCGCGCAGCTATCGCTGTCACGACCGATCGGATCTGGGCAACGCTCGAAGTCGATTGCCGGATAGAATTGCTTCGATGACAATCGGCCTGCGCCGACTGCTTCTCCCGCTCATGCCAACGACAATGGCAAATCGGTTGCATCGGTGGCCCCGAATTGCGCTATACTGCTTCCCCATGGGCAGGCTGTTCACATTTGCGCTGGCGTTTTTCGGACTCCTTCTTTCCATGGCGCACGCCGGGCCAGGGAAGCGCGTCGCGCTCGTGCTCGGCAACGGCACATACGAAGAAGCCGGCAAGCTCACCAATCCGGTCAACGATGCGCTCGACATTGCCGCCAAGTTGCGCGACCTCGGCTTCACGGTGATCGAGGGCAGCGATCTCGGCAAGCGCGACCTCGAACGCAGGATCGGCGATTTCTCCGACGCGCTCGAAGGCGCAGATGCCGGGCTGTTCTATTATGCGGGGCATGGCCTGCAGGTTGGCGGGCGCAATTTCATCGTGCCGGTCGACGCCCGGCTCGACGTGCCGGCCAAGCTGACGCTCGAAGCCGTGCCGATCGACCAGGTGCTCGACATCATGGAGCAGTCGACCAGAACCAGCATCGTCTTCCTTGACGCCTGCCGCAACAATCCCTTCGCGCGCACTGTCCAGGCTACCAGCGCGCGCTCGGCCGCCGCCCTGCCCGGCCTGGCTGCGTTCGACGCCTCGCGCAGTTCGTTCATCGCCTTCTCGACATCGCCGGGCGCCGTCGCGATGGACGGATCCGGGCGCAATTCCCCGTTCGCGGCGGCCCTTCTGCGACACATGGGCGAGCCCGGGCAGAGCGTCAACGACCTGATGATCGCCGTGCGCCGCGACGTCTTGAAGGAGACCCGCGAGTTCCAGCGCCCCTTCGAAACCGGTTCGCTGCTCGATCGCTTCGAGTTCACCCCGGCCGGCGAACCTGCTATCGCCGCCAAACCCGCGATCGAGGCGTCGGTCGAAACCCCGGTTCAGGTTTCGACCCTGGAGCGGTCGGTGAAGGACAAGGGCTCGGTGGAGAACTTCCTGCGTCGCGACTATCTGGCGCCCGACGCGAAGGCCATAGGCGCCATCGTCAAGCGGCTCTACGCCGATCCCGCCACGCTGTTCGGGACGCAATACAGCAACGACACGATCGTGCGCATGAAAAGCGACTGGTTCGCGCAATGGAAATCGTGGACGCTGACGCTCGAGCCGGGCAGTCTCGACGTGACGCCCATGGGCAAGGACCGGGCCAATGCGGTCTTCGCAATGAGCTACGAATATGTGCCCAAGAACAAGGCGGCTGAGACTTCGGCCGGGCGCGCGCGGATCTATCTCGAGCTGACGATGACCGACGGCGGGTGGCGCATCGCCTCCGAGGCGTCCGAAGCGGCAAAATAGCCACGGAGCCCGCTATGTCCTGGGAATTCCTCGTCACCGCCTTCATCGTCGTGGCGTCGCCGGGGACCGGTGCGCTCTACACGATCGGCGCCGGCCTGTCGCGCGGCGCCAGGGCGAGCATCGTCGCGGCGTTCGGCTGTACGCTGGGCATCGTCCCGCACATGGCGGCGGCGATCACCGGGCTCGCGGCCCTGCTTCACAGCTCGGCGATGGCCTTCGAGGCGATCAAGTATCTGGGCGTCGCCTACCTGCTGTTCATGGCGTGGCAGACGCTGAAGGAGACGGGGATGCTGACGATCGAGGAGGGCAAGACGCCGCGCTCCACCATGCAGGTCATCGTCCACTCGATCCTGATCAACATCCTCAATCCCAAACTGTCGATCTTCTTCCTCGCCTTCCTGCCGCAATTCGTGAGCCCCGGCGAACCGAGCGCGCTGACCCGCATGCTGGAACTCTCCGGCGCGTTCATGGCGATGACCTTCGCCATCTTCGCGCTCTACGGGCTGTTCGCCGCATCGGTGCGCACCCACGTGATCTCGCGGCCGCGCGTGCTGACGTGGATGCGACGGACATTCGCCGCCGCCTTCGTCATGCTCGGCGCCAAGCTGGCGCTGGCCGAGCGATAATTCCGCGGCGGTTTTCGGCGCAACCTGTCGGGATCAGCAGGGCGGGATGATGACGACAATGCCGGGCTTGTCGATGCCGTCCTGGCCGTTTTATTTCATGTCTCCGACATCGATGCCGCGGTCGGCGGCGGCTGGATCGCGCAATGACTGGACCGCAGCGCGAGTTTGCGCTGATGGGTGCGCGAGGCCAAGCATAGGCAACCTGCTGGTCATCCCCCTCTCCGTGAGCTACATTGTGGCTCAAGGAGTAAAAAATGGCTGAGAATTCTGTCGTAAGGGCTCGCATCAGCGAAGCGGTAAAAATTGAGGCGTCCGCCGTTCTCGGATCGATGGGCCTAACCGTTTCAGACGCCTTCCGGATGATGATGGTCCGGATTGCGCACGAAAAATCACTGCCCTTCGAACCGCTCGTACCCAACGCCGAGACGATCGAAGCCATGAAGGCGGCGCGGCGCGGCGATTTCGCAGAAACGTTCGACAGCGTAGGTGATTTGATGGACCATCTCGGTGCGAAGGATTAGAGCGCTCAGTCAATTCAAGAAGGACATGCGACGCGAGCAAGCCGGCCGGCATGCCAAGAATTTGGACCGGGA
The DNA here is from genome assembly GCA_964244725.1 of uncultured Rhizobiaceae bacterium. Lineage (GTDB taxonomy): Bacteria > Pseudomonadota > Alphaproteobacteria > Rhizobiales > Rhizobiaceae > Kumtagia. Next base: position 89,760 of record CAXTJQ010000013.1, on the reverse strand, counting down.
ACTGACGCTTGTCCTCAATGCATTGGTCAAGGATGAGCCCTTACCGAAACAGCGATTCGACCATCCGCTAAAGGGAGAATGGTCCGATCATCGCGATTGCCACGTCAAACCGGACCTTGTTCTGATCTATCGAAAGCCGGATCAGGACACGCTGGAACTCGTCCGACTTGGCTCACATAGCGAATTGGGCTGGTAATCGGCACATCGCGAAGAATTTGAAGCAACCGCAGATTTCACGAGGCTGAGACAAGACCGTCGACAACCACGAAAGGGGCGCCGATCTTATGTGACCGGTCGCCACCTTTTGCCCCGAACGCATCATGTCCGAAGCGTTTCGCCTTCCTGTTTCAAACCGCGCGGCTGTCGCTTCGCCGCCGCATTCTTGGTCTTGGGAACCGTTCGCGATCCCGGGCCGCTGCGCTGGAGGTCGCAGGGATCAGTGCATGGTCATCCATTCGCGGGCCGCGCGCAGCGCGGCGGCGATCTCGACCTTCGACATCGAGATCGAAAGTTCCGAGCGCAGTTCGGCGGCGCGGGCCGAGCCCTTGATCGCGGCGATGTTGAACCATTTGTGGGCGGCCACGACATCGGCGTCGCAATCGCGGCCGGTCGCATACATCAGGCCAAGTTCGAACAGGATGTCGGCCTGGGCCGAGGTTCCCATCGTGCCGAAGTCGGCGTTGTTCATTTCGAAGCGTGCCATTGTCGTCGTCCCTGTGTTGCCCCGAGAGCGCCCGGCCGTCCCGCCGTTTGTCGCCCTTCCGATGCTTCACAGGATGCCCGCAAGGCTTGAATGCGTTGTTAAATGGCGTCCTTAACTGCTTGCAAACAAAACAAAAACAACCGGTAAACCTCGGATTTCGTTAAGTATCGCAGCCCTTGCCGCGCGCCGGAATCGACGAAAATTCCGACAAAATTCACCGTCTCGAATTGCACACTTCCTTCACCACGAAACGCGGTCGACTTCGCGGCCTGGAAGAGGATCGCCGCCATGCGCAGGTCGCCGCGCCCTTTCGCCGCCGTCCGCTCTCGTCTAGCGTGCCGGTCCGCGGCCGATGCGGACCGGGAATCATATCCGCGAACTGGAGGACGATCATGCGACTGGTATTGGCTCTTGCCGCCCTTCTCGCCGTCGGCGGCGGCGCGTTCGCCGACCCGATCGAGGGCGACTGGAAAACGCAAAGCGGGGAGACGGCGGGCGTCGTCGGTTGCGGCGGCAGCTTCTGCATCACGATGAAGACCGGAAAGCACAAGGGCAAGTCGATCGGCAAGGTCGCGCCGGACGGAGACGGCGCATATTCCGGCTCGGTGACCGACCCCGCCACCGACAAGACCTATGTCGGCGGCGCGGCGCTCAACGGCGCTTCGATGAAGATGAGCGGCTGCGTGCTGGGCGGACTGATCTGCAAGCGGCAGACCTGGAAGAAGATGTGAGGTGGGGGAGTGGAGGAAAGCAGCGCTGGATTGGTTGCGCAATGCGCCTTGAAGGCAGATTTGTTCTTTTCACAAACCTCTTTCCTGCCCTGCTGCCCCTACTGCCCTACTGCCCTACTGCCCTACTGCCCTACTGCCCTACTGCCTTATTCCCCTACTCCCCTAAACTCTCGCCTTCTGACCGAACAGCACCTTCTGCGCGTCCTTGTCTTGCGCGATGTTGCGGCGGTGTTCCTCGCCCACGGCAAGGCCGCGCTGAACCGCCGGCCGCGCGAGCAGCGTCTCGAACCAGCGCTTGAGGTTTGGCGTGTCGTCGAGGTCCTGGCCCTGGTTCTGGTGCGGCTTGATCCAGCCGATGCAGGCCATGTCGGCGATCGAATAGTCGCCGGCCAGGAAATCGCGGTCGGCGAGACGCTTGTTCATCACGCCGTACAGACGGTTGACCTCGTTGGTGTAGCGATCGATGCCGTAGGGAATCCGCTCCGGCGCGTATTGGCGGAAATGATGCGCCTGGCCGGCCATCGGGCCGAGACCGCCCATCTGCCAGAACAGCCACTGGTCGACCTCGGTCATCAGGCGCTCGTCGCTCGGATAGAACTGGCCGAACTTGCGGCCGAGATAGTGCAGGATCGCGCCCGATTCGAAGACCGATATCGGCGCGCCGCCCGGTCCCTCGGGGTCGACGATCGCCGGCATGCGGTTGTTGGGCGCGATCTTGAGGAACGCGGGTTCGAACTGCTCGCCCTTGCCGATGTCGACATATTTGACGTCGTAGGCGACGCCGAGTTCCTCGAGCATGATCGAGATCTTCCAGCCGTTCGGCGTCGGCCAATAATGGAGCTCAATCGGACGGGTCTGGATGGCCATGAGCTTTCTCCGGTGATGAGCCGATCAAGTAGCCCGCTCCCGGCGAAACACAAGTCAGTCTTGCTTGAGCGGGCGTTCGGCGAATTGAACGCCGGATGAACGGCGGCCTCAGCGCGGGTTCAGCGCCTGTTGGGCATTCTTGCCGGCATAGGACACCCCACCCGACTGCGAGAGCCGACGATGCCCCGCCCCGCTTTCTCCGCCTCGAAGATCATCCCGACCGCCTGCCGGCTCGCGCTGCTCAGCGTCATGCTGTTCTCGCCGATCGTCGCGGTGTCCTATGCCGGCGACCAGGGCCTGCGGATCGAGGCGCCGGCGCAGAAGAAGACGGGCGCCGGGTTCGTGCTCCTGGTGAGCCTGCAGCGCCGCTGAGGAATGAGGACCGCACCCCCTCCCCCACGGTGAAGCAAGTCCTTATAAGGGTCCATGGAAAATCGAATCTTGCCCGACCCCACCCCGACCATCACCTCGCCGGAACCTTTTGCCCGGCAAATCTTCACCGATGCGCATGACGCGGTGCGCTGCCTGCAGGGCCTCTACCGCCGCAACACGGAGTTCCTGCGCCAGTCCTTCGCAACGATCTCCGACGGCATGCACACGGACAGGCGGTATCGCGCCTATTATCCGGAGGTCGGCGTCGTCACGCATTCCTATTCGCAGGGCGATTCGCGGCAGGCCTATGGCCACATGCCCTCGCCGGGCCACTTCACGACGACGCTGACCCGCCCGGATCTCTTCGAGATGTATCTGGTCGAGCAGCTTCAGCTCATCATGAAAAACCACAACGTGCCGGTCACGGTGTCCGAATCGGATACGCCGATCCCGCTGCATTTCGCCTTCCTGGAAGGCACGCATGTCGACGGCGCGGTCGCGGAGCGGCTGAAGCGGCCGATCCGCGATTTCTTCGACGTTCCCGATCTCGACGGCACCGACGATCTGATCGCCAACGGCACCTACGAGGCCGTTCCCGGCGAGCCGCGGCCGCTGGCGCCGTTCACCGCGCAGCGCATCGACTATTCGCTGCACCGGCTGCCGCACTACACCGCCACCAGCCCGGATCATTTCCAGAACTTCGTGCTGTTCACGAACTACCAGTTCTACATCGACGAATTCTGCGTCTTCGCGCGCAATCTCATGGCGGAAGGCGGCGGCGGTTACACCGAATTCGTCGAGCCGGGCAATCTGACCACGCCGGCCGGCGAAAGCGGCGCGCAATCCGGATCGACCCCGCCGCGCGCGCCGCAGATGCCGGCCTACCATCTGAAGAAGCCCGGCCATGGCGGGATCACCATGATCAACATCGGCGTCGGCCCGTCGAACGCCAAGACGATCACGGACCATGTCGCGGTGCTGCGGCCGCACGCCTGGCTGATGCTCGGCCACTGCGCGGGCCTGCGCAACACGCAGGCGCTGGGCGACTACGTCCTGGCGCATGCCTATGTCCGCGAGGACCATGTGCTCGACGCGGACCTGCCGGTCTGGGTTCCGATCCCGGCGCTGGCCGAGATCCAGGTGGCGCTGCAGGAAGCGGTCGCCGAAGTCACCGGGCTGGAGGGCTACGACCTCAAACGGGTGATGCGCACGGGCACCGTCGCGACCATCGACAACCGCAACTGGGAACTGCGCGAGCAGCGCGGCCCGGTGCGGCGATTGTCGCAGTCGCGGGCCATCGCGCTCGACATGGAATCGGCGACCATCGCGGCCAACGGATTCCGCTTCCGCGTGCCCTACGGCACGCTGCTCTGCGTCTCCGACAAGCCGCTCCATGGCGAATTGAAGCTGCCGGGCATGGCGAGCGAGTTCTACAAGCGCCAGGTCTCGCAGCACCTGACGATCGGCATCCGGGCGATGGAGAAGCTCGCCGACATGCCGATGGACCGCCTGCACTCGCGCAAGCTGCGCAGCTTCCTCGAAACCCCGTTCCAGTAGCCTACCGCTCGTTCACAAGCGCGAGGATCAGCCGGTGGACCGCGCCGCCATCGGCATGCTCGACGCGGTCGAACCGCCGGCTCCGCTCCTGATGGGCGAGCAACGCCTGCTTCAGATGGCTCGACACGCGTTGCTTGAGCTTGCCGCATTTCGGGTCGGCGGCGGCCGTCGAGCCTACGAGCGCGGCGCTGGCGCCATCGACGAAGTCGCGAATCATGCGCCCGTGCTCCAGCTCGTGCCTGCGCACGCCATCGATGAAGGCGGTCCATCGCGGTTGGAGGGCGACAGGCAGTTTTCCGGCCGGCCTGGGCAGGGTATAGACGATCGCAAGCAGCGGGCGCATCGAGACGAGACGGCACGATCCGCCTTTCTCGTCATAGGTCCGCGCCCATCTCAGGCTGAAGCTGGTATGGGCGATGGCGCCGTCCGGCCCGCGTTCGCCGATCGAAGCGTAGAGTCCCGCGCCGGTCGTTCCGGTGACGGGATAGGTTTTCTCCTGGACGGCGGCATCGTCCGCCGCGCGGAGCGGTGCGATCGAGGCGAGCGCGGAGATCGTCGCCGCGATCAGCCGCGAGCCCCATCCAGTCATCGCCGGGGCCTTCCTCGTCCCACGGATACCCAGCCCATTCGACCTTGTCCGAAACACAAATTTCGCCCTAAAGGAATGGCATGGTCCCGCGCTTACCGACATTGGGCGAATTCGCATCGCTGGCGCCCGTCCTGCTGATTTCCGCATGCCTCGTGGCAGGGTATTTCGGTTTCGTCCACCGGGCGCTCGATTCATTTTCGCACCTGCGCGTTCATCTGGCCTTGCTGTTGATCGCGGCATCGCTGCCGCTGTTTGCCACACGGTTGCTGAAGGTCGGGGCCATCGCGATCCTCGGCGCCTTGCTGGCCATCGCCTCGGCGTCCGGTTCGGTGCCCGTCGCCGGGCTGGGGATGGCGTATGGGCCGCTTTACCCAAAGAAAGAGGGTCAGCCGAAATACCGCGTGCTGCAGCTCAACCTGCGCTACGACAATATGGAAACCGGCAAGGTCCTGTCGCTGATCGGCAGAGTGAGGCCGGACGTGCTGACGCTGGACGAGGTCTCGGCGTCCTGGGCGCAGAGGCTGCAGGTCATCAGGCCCACCTATCCCTATGGCATACTCTGCCCCTTTCCCAACCATCGCGACGGGGTCGCGCTGCTGTCGCGGCGACCGTTGGCGGACGGGGCGAAGGCGTTCTGCGACGATCGCGGCGCGCTGGCGGTCGCGACGGTCGCTTTCGGCGGCAGCGCGGTCCAGGTCGCCTCGCTGCATCTCGGATGGCCGTGGCCGTTCGAGCAGGCATGGCAGATTGGCGGACTGGCGCCACACTTCGCCGAACTCGGCGAAACGGCGATCCTCGCCGGCGACTTCAACGCGGCGCCCTGGAGCTATTCGGTCCGCCGGATCGCCGATGCGGGTAACCTCACCCTGATGCCGTCGGCCGGCCCGACATGGCTGGAGTTGCGTCTGCCGCGCTTTCTCGCATTCGCCGGCCTGCCGATCGACCAGGTCATGACCAAGGGCGACGTGCTCGTGCATTCGATCGAGGCGCTCGACGATGTCGGCTCGGACCATTTGCCGGTGCTTGTCGAGTTTTCCTTGAAACGCGACGACAAGGCGCCGGACGAGAATTCCAGCGCGCTGGTTTCGTTGGCCCGCCGTATGATCGCGTCGGCTATGTCCGATCCCTCCTGATCAGACGGCTGACCAGCCGGTCGACATTGCCGCCGGGCTGATGTTCGAAGGCGTCGAAGCGCTGCTGGCGCGCCTCGTATTTGGCGTAGGTCGTCTGCACGACGCGCGTGACTTCGCGCCTGGCGCGGCGGCAGCCCGGATCGTCGGCGAAGGCGACGCGCATGACGGCGTTGCGCGCTTCGGTCGCCATCTGGCGCGCGAGCCTGCCATGGGTTTCCTCGTGCTTGCGCACGCCGACGAGGAAGCGCCGCCACTTAGCCTGAAGCGCGGGCGAAGCGGCGCGCGCAAGCTCGGGATAGCGGTAGTTGACCGAAAGCGTCACGTCGGCCGTTTCAAGGCGGCACTTGCCGCCGGTGTTCTTGAAGCCCAGTTCCCAGCCGACGGAGTAGCGCGTCTGGGCGATGGCGCGGGTCATGAAGCCGTGACGCGGGCCGTGGCGGTCCATGGCTTGCACCAGGGCCATGCCGCTGTCGCCCGAAATCCGATAGGTCTCGACCTTGGATTTCACCTCGACGCCGGCGGCGGCGGCCGTCGACAGCAATGCCATGGCGATCAGGGTCGAAAGCAAGCGCCGCAACGATCTTCTCCGAAGCCCATTCCGGAAAGCATGCCTATGGCTAGCGCCACGCCATGCCGCGCACAACCAAAAAAAGGGCGCCGCATAAGGGCGGACTTCACATGTTGGTATAGACCGGGCCTTCGCCGCCCTGCGGCGGGACCCAGTTGATGTTCTGGTTGGGATCCTTGATGTCGCAGGTCTTGCAGTGGACGCAGTTCTGCGCGTTGATGACGTAGCGAGGATCGGGCGCGCCGCGGTCGCCGCCGCCCTTCGCGGCCGATGCCGGTCCCCCGGCGAGGCCATTGCCGTCCGCGTCCACCCATTCGTACACCCCGGCCGGGCAATAACGCGCCGAGGGTCCGGCGAATTCATGATATTCCGAGCGCTTCTGAAGCTCCATGTCCCCGACCTGGAGATGGACCGGCTGGTTTTCCTCGTGATTGGTGTTGGACAGGAACACCGACGACAGCCGGTCGAAGGTCAGCACGCCGTCCGGCTTCGGATAGACGATCTTCTTGTGCCTCGCGGCCGGCTCGAGCGACGCGGCGTCCGACTTGCCGTGCTTCAGCGTGCCGAACGGCGAGACCCCGAACAACGTGTTCATCCACATGTCGAGACCGCCGAGGCCGACGCCCAGGGCCGTCCCGAAGCGCGACCAGAGCGGCTTGACGTTGCGGACCTTCTTCAGGTCGGCGCCGATGTCGCTGTCGCGCCAGGCGTCCTCATAGGCCGTCAGCTCGTCGTTGCGCCGGCCCTCGGCAATCGCGGCCGCGACATGGTCGGCGGCGAGCATGCCTGACAGCACCGCGTTGTGCGAGCCCTTGATGCGCGGAACGTTGACGAAGCCCGCGGAACAGCCGATCAGCGCGCCGCCCGGGAAGCAAAGCTTCGGCACCGACTGCCAGCCGCCCTCGGTGATCGCGCGCGCGCCGTAGGAGAGCCGCTTGCCGCCCTCGAAAACGCCGCGAATCGCGGGATGGGTCTTGAAGCGCTGGAACTCCTCGAACGGAGCGAGGTACGGATTCTTGTAGTTGAGATGGACCACGAAGCCGACGATGACCTGATTGTCCTCCATGTGGTAGAGAAACGAGCCGCCTCCCGTCTTGAGGTCGAGCGGCCAGCCGAACGAATGCTGGACCAGCCCCGGCTGGTGATGCTCCGGCTTGACCTGCCAGAGCTCTTTCAGGCCGATGCCGTATTTGCCCGGCTCGCACTCCTTGTCGAGCGCGAAGCGGGCGATCGCCTGCTTGGCGAGCGATCCGCGCGCGCCCTCGCCGATCAGCACATATTTGCCGAGCAGCGCCATGCCCGGCGCGAAACCCGGGCCCGGCGCGCCGTCGCGTTCGACGCCCATGTCGCCGGTCACGACGCCGGTGACCGCGCCATCGTCGCCAGAGAGCAGCGATGCGGCCGCGAAGCCGGGATAGATTTCGACGCCGAGCGCCTCCGCCTTCACGGCGAGCCAGCGGCTCACATTGCCGAGCGAGACGACAAAATTGCCGTGATTGTTCATCAGCGGCGGCATCAGGACATTGGGCAGGCGCACCGAGCCCGCCGGTCCGAGAACCAGAAACTTGTCGACGGTCACCGGCGTCCTGAACGGATGATCCGCGTCCGCGCGCCAGTCGGGCAGCAGGCGGTCGATGCCGATCGGATCGACGACCGCGCCCGACAGGATGTGCGCGCCGACCTCGCCACCCTTTTCGAGCACCACGACGGAGAGTTCGGGATCGACCTGCTTCAGCCGGATCGCGGCGGCCAGACCGGCCGGGCCGGCGCCGACGATGACGACGTCAAACTCCATGCTCTCGCGTTCGATCTCGTCCATCGGTGCTCCAACTAGCCTGGCCGCTATCCGGCGTTGCCGGTCATGGGCTGCATAGCGCATCCTCGACCATCGCGAAACCGCGACGTACGACAGGCGAAAGCGGCAAATCGCCATCCCGCCGACCGGCATTGGGCGCGGGATTTTTCGTATTCGCCGAGTTCCCGATCGGCCATACTCGCGTCATGCAGTTTTTCGTCCACGCGAGGATCCCGCCGCCGCGCGCCAGCCGGATAGCCCGGATCGCGGCGCTTGGGTTGGCGCTCGCGGCCGGGTTTCCGTCAGCCGCCCGGCCACAGTCCGGCGCGGATGACGCCCGACGATGGATTGCCGGCGCCTACACGTTCTCCGACGAACTCGGCGGCTTCACGATCGACGGCGTGGGCGGCGTGGGCACCAAGGCCGACCCGATCGTCATCCGCGAAACCTTCAATTCATCGTCGGCGGCGACCCTCGTCATACGGACGAGGCGGCCGATCCGGCCGTTCGACGCCGGCGATTACTATGCCAACGGTATCCTCTACATGCGCATTCTCACCCGCAATGGCAGCGGCCAGGGCTGGGTTCAATTCGAACTCGAACTTCAGGAACAACTCCGCGAGCCGAGCATCTTCGGCGATGGTCTCTCCTTCGACCAGCGCAACGCCGGCAAGGAGAACATCGCGTCGGACGCGTTTCGGCAATTCAGCCGCGACTTCGAGCCCTACGACAAACTGCTTTTCCGCGATGGCAAGGTCGATCCGGGCGGAGAGGCTGGTTTTTCCTTCCTGATCACCGACTACACGCCCAAAAACCAGTTCTACCTCGTTCAGGACCCGCGCATCCCGTCGAGCTGACGGCTTGCAATCCGATGCTCGTCGAGGGATTGTCAGGCCATGCCCTCATCGCCGGAAGCCGCCATCGATCTCGCCGATCTGCTTGCGTTCTACGCCGAGGCCGGCGTCGACGAGGCCATGGGCGACGCACCCGTCGACCGGTTCGCCGAGACCGCCGCCGTCAAGGCGCAACGGGACGAAGCCCGCGCAAGGCCGGGGACCGCGCCGACCGCGAACAAGCCCGCGGCAGGCGGGGCACGGAAGCGCACCTCGCTGTTCGGAGTGACGCCTGCGGCCCCGGCGGCGGCCCGCGCGCAGACCGCCGCCGTACCGGACGGGGCGCAGGCCGCGATCGCCCGCGACCTCGCCCGCTCGGCGCAATCGCTCGACGCCTTGCGGCAAATCATGGCCGACTACGACGGCTGCAACCTGAAGGCCACCGCCAAAAGCCTGGTGTTCGCCGACGGCAATCCGGACGCCGGGATCATGTTCGTCGGCAACGTGCCGGAGAGAGACGAGGACATTGAGGGCGTGCCGTTCGTCGGCCGTTCGGGCCAGTTCCTCGACCGCATGCTGGCCGCGATCGGTCTCGACCGGACTTCATCCTACATGGCCAACGTCATCCCGTGGCGGCCGCCGGGCAACCGCAAGCCGACGCCGCAGGAAATCGAGATCTGCCGGCCGTTCATCGAGCGCCATATCGAGTTGTTCGAACCGAAAATAGTCGTCGCCCTCGGCGAGCCAGCGGCGAAATTCTTGTTGCGAACCGACGACAATATCCTGCGCCTGCGTGGAACATGGCGCGAGCATACCACCCCCTCCGGCCTCGCGATCCCGACCATGCCGACGCTTCACCCGGCCTACCTGCTGCGAAACCCGGCGCACAAGAAGCTTGCCTGGAAGGATTTTCTCGAAATCAAGCTGCGGCTCGGGGGGCTGGGATAGACTACTGCGGCGGCGTCGCCTTGCGGGCGGCGGCGCGCTGGATGCCGAGCGAGCGCTCGCGCACAATGATGAAAAGCCCCGCGCCGACGACGATCGCGCCGCCCACCAGCATGTTCCAGGTCGGCACGTCGTTGAACAGCATGAAGCCGACCGCGATGCTCAAAATCAGCGACGTGTATTCGAACGGCGCGACGACCGAGGCCTCGGCGTGACGGTAGGCTTCCGTCATCAGCAATTGCGCGATCCCGCCGCATACGCCGGCGCCGGCGAGGCAAATCACTTGCGTCGCGGCAAGCGCGGCCCAGCCGAACGGGATCGTCACCAGCGACAGCATGGTCGCCGTCAGCGAAAACCAGATGACGATGGTGCCGGTCTTCTCGGAATGGACCAGGCTGCGCACGAGGATCATGGCGAGCGCCGACAGGCCGGCCGCGCAGAGCGTGGCGACGACGCCGATCGCTTCCTGTCCGCCGAGAGCGTCCGCGCCGCCGAACAAGGTGAGCTTGGGGCCGGCCACGATCAGCACGCCGACCAAGCCGACGGCGACCGCGCTCCAGCGATAGATGCGGATCGTCTCATGCAGCAACACGGCGCTGAAGACGACGACCAGCAGCGGCTGGGCGTAGTTGATGGCAATCGATTCGGGCAGCGGCAGCCGGGCGAGGCCGAAGAAGCCGAGCCCCATCGAGCAGACGCCGACCAGGCCGCGCGCGAAATGGCTGAACGGTCGGCTGGTGGCGAACGCGCCGGCAAAATCCTTGCGCCACCAGAAGAAGATCATGATCGGCAGCATCGCGAAGAAGGACCGGAAGAAGACGACCTGGCCTGCCGGCAGCGGGCCGGCATATTTGATCAGGGTCGACATGCCGACGAAGATCGACACCGACACGATCTTGAAGACGATCCCCTTGAGCGGATTTTCCGACCTCGTCGGCCGCGCGTCGGTCAACGCGCCGCGGCTTCGCTGATCGCCGTCCAGATGCGCAGCGGCGTGGTCGGCATGTCGATGTGGCCGATGCCGTAGGCGCGCCACAGCGCGTCGGTGACGGCGTTCAGCACGGCCGGCGTCGAGCCGATCGTGCCGGCCTCGCCGGCGCCCTTCATGCCCATCGCGTTGGTCGTCGAGGGCACGTTGCGGGTCTCGAAATGGATGAAGGGCGCGTCGTCGGCGCGAGGAACGGCGTAGTCCATGAAGCTGGCGGTCAGGAGCTGGCCGTCTTCGGAATAGATCGTGTCCTCGGTCAGCGCCTGCCCCAGACCCTGGACCACGCCGCCATGGACCTGGCCCTCGAGCAGCATCGGATTCACCGTGACGCCGAAATCGTCGACGATGACGTAGTTGACGATGCCGGCGTGGCCGGTCTCGGGATCGATCTCCACCTCGCAGATATGCGTCCCGTTCGGATAGGTCGCCTCGTCCTGCACGAACTCGCCGAATCCCTTGAGGTCGTCGGCGCTCCTGGCGAGCCTGGCGATGGCGGGGAAATCCATGACGCGGTCCGTGCCGACGATGCGCGCCAGGCCGTCGGCGAGTTCGATATCGTCGGCGGAGGCTTCCATCTCGTCGGCCGCCAGCCGCCGCAGCTTGACGGCGAGGGCCTCGCCGGCGCCCACCGTGGACACGCCGCCGAGCGGTATGGAGCGCGAGCCGCCCGTGCCGCCGCCCTCCTTCAATTCGTCGGTGTCGCCCTGCCTGACGACGACCTTGTCGACGGCGAGGCCGAGCGTCTCTGCGGCGAGTTGCGCGTAGGCGGTGACGTGCCCCTGGCCGTTCGACTGCGTGCCGATCCTGAGCGTGACCGTGCCGTCCGGGTTGAGCTCGACATGCGCCGGTTCGGAACCCGGAAAGGCGCACGCCTCGATATAGGTCGCCATGCCGATGCCGCGGATTTTTCCGCGTGCGCGGGCCTCGCTGGCCCGCACGTCGAAGGCGTCCCAACCGGCGCGCCGCAGCGCCAGCGTCATATGCCCGTCGAACTCGCCGACATCGTAGAGGCGGCCGGTCTGGGTGCGGTAGGGGAACTGCTCCGGGCGGATGAAATTGCGCCGCCGGATCTCCTCGCGCGCCATGCCGAGGTCGCGCGCGCAGGCGTCGACCAGCTTCTCCAGCAGGAACGCGGCCTCGGGCCGGCCGGCGCCGCGATAGGCGTCGACCGGACAGGTGTTCGTGTAAACGCCGGTGATCGTGACGTCCAAGGCGCGGATGTCGTAGACCCCCGTCGACATGGATGCGCCGATATGCGGGATCGCCGGCCCGTATTGCGAGCAATAGGCTCCCATGTTGGCGATGAAATCGACCTTGAGGGCCAGGAACCGCCCGTCGGCGTCCATCGCCATCTCGGCCTCGACGAGGTTGTCTCGCCCTTGCGCGTCGGTGAGGAAATGCTCGCCGCGGTCGCCGGTCCACTTCACCTTGCGGCCAAGCCGCCTGGCCGCCTCGAGCACCAGCGCATATTCGCGGTAGGTGAAGGATTTCGGGCCGAAGCCGCCGCCGACGTCGGGCGTGACGACCCGGATCGCGTCGAGCCCGATGTGGAAGACCTGCTTGGCCAGGATCTTCTGCGCCGAATGCACGCCCTGGGTGCCGGTGGTCAGGACCAGCCGGCCGGCCTCGTCGACTTCGCCGATGGCGGCGCGGGCTTCCATGTAGTTGCAGACCAGCCTGTTGTTGACGAAGGCGATCCGCGTCGTGTGCACCGCTTCCGACATCGCGGCCGCCGCCTTCCGCGGATCGCCGATGCTGTAGGTGAAGGCCTTGTTGCTACCCAGTTCCGGCCAGACCAGCGGCGTTCCGGCGTCCAGCGCCGTGGCGGTCCGCGCGGCCGCGTCAGCGGCGACGTAGTCGATCTCGATCAATTCGGCGGCGTCCTGCGCCAGCGCGCGGCTGTCGGCGACAACGAACGCGACGGCGTCGCCGACGTAGCGCGCCTCGTCGCGGCACAGGATGGGAATATCGCGGGTCGGCGCGCGGGTGCCATCCGGCTGCTTTTCCATGGCGCCCGATCTCAAGGCGCCGAGATGCGCAACGTCCTCGCCGGTCAGCACGAGGTGGACGCCCGGCGCCGAACGGGCAGCCTCGGTCGCGGCGATGCGGAACCCGGCCTTGGCATTCGAGGATCGCAACACGTAGCCGTGCAGCATTCCCAGCGACGCGATATCATCCGTATAGCGGCCGTTTCCCGTCAGGAAACTGCGGTCTTCGAGACGCTTCACGGACGCGCCCATCCCGAATTTGGGTGTGAAGGAGTTCATGGCGATTCCGGATTTTTGCTGGGAAGGGTTGGCGGGAGAGATAGCTTGCCGCGAAGTTTTGTCGAGAGCGCGTTTCGTGTAAAGACCCAGCCATTCGATTTGCCGCCCCACGCGAACGCGCGGGCGCGCGCTCCTTCAGGATGAACCCAATGCGGATCGACACTGGCCAGATGTTCCGGCTCGAGGACTACCGTCCGAGCGACTATCTGATTCCGCGCAGCGATTTGCGCTTCGACCTTTCGCCAGACGCCACCGTCGTGACCGCGACGCTCACCATCGCGCGGCGCGGGACGGACGTCGGCGCGCCGCTGGTGCTGGACGGCGACGGGCTGACGCTGCTCGACATCGCCATCGATGGCGGACGGCTCGACCATGACGCCTACTCGGCAAGTCCCGATCAGTTGGTCGTGTTGGCGCCGCCGCCCGCCGGCCAATTCGAGTTGACGATCCGCACGCGGCTCGATCCGTCGACGAACACCGCGCTGATGGGACTCTACCGTTCGAACGACGTCTATTGCACGCAGTGCGAGGCCGAGGGCTTCCGCCGCATCACCTATTTCCTCGACCGTCCGGACATCCTTTCCGTCTACTCCGTGCGGATCGAAGCCGCGCGCACGGAGGCGCCGCTCCTGCTGTCGAACGGCAATCCGGTCGAGAGCGGCGATCTCGGCGGAGGGCGGCACTATGCCGTCTGGTCCGACCCGTTCCCCAAGCCGTCCTATCTGTTCGCGCTTGTCGCGGGCGATCTGGAGAAGCTTGCCGACAGCTTCACGACGATGTCGGGGCGGGCGGTCGACCTCGGCATCTATGTCGAGCGCGGCAAGGCGCATCTGGCGTCTTACGCCATGGATGCGCTGAAGCGCTCGATGAAATGGGACGAGGAGGTGTTCGGGCGCGAATACGATCTCGACGTGTTCAACATCGTCGCCGTCTCCGACTTCAATATGGGCGCGATGGAGAACAAGGGCCTCAACGTCTTCAACGACAAATACGTGCTTGCCGACCGGGAAACCGCCACGGACGGCGATTTCGCCAATATCGAGGCGATCATCGCCCATGAATATTTCCACAATTGGACCGGCAACAGAATCACTTGCCGCGACTGGTTTCAGCTTTGCCTGAAGGAAGGGCTGACCGTTTACCGGGACCACGAGTTCTCGGCCGATCAGAGGTCGAGGGCGGTCAAGCGCATCGCCGAGGTCCGCGGCCTGCGGGCGCATCAGTTCCCCGAGGACCAGGGTCCGCTGGCCCATCCCGTCCGGCCGCGCCGCTACCGCGAGATCAACAATTTCTACACCTCGACGGTCTACGAAAAAGGCTCCGAGGTCGTGCGCATGATCCGCACCATCCTCGGCCCCGAGACCTTCCGGCGCGGCATGGACCTCTATTTCGAGCGCCATGACGGCCAGGCCGCGACCGTCGAGGATTTCCTCAAGGTGTTCGAGGACGCCTCGGGCCGCGACCTGTCGCAGTTCGCGCTCTGGTATCATCAGGCCGGCACGCCCAACATCGCCGTCAAGCCGACCTACGATGCGGGGGCGAAAGTCTTTTCGCTGGAAATCGAACAGTCCGTGCCGGCGACGCCTGGCGAAAGCCGCAAGCGCGTCATGCATGTGCCGCTGGCTTTCGGACTGGTCGGCCCGGACGGCCGCGACCTCGCCTTCGCCAAGGCCGAGGGCGCGGCCGTCGAGCACGGCGTCATCCACCTGCGCAGGCGCCGGCAGGTCGTCAAGTTTTCCGGCGTCGAGGAGCGCCCGGCGCTGTCGCTCAATCGCGGGTTCTCGGCCCCGGTCACGCTGGCGATCGAACAGAAGACCGAGGGCCGGCTGTTCCTCGCTCGCTTCGACAGCGATCCGTTTTCGCGCTGGCAGGCTTTCAACACCATCCTGACCGAGGCGCTGATCGCCGGCTACCGAAGCGCCGTCGGCGGCGGCGAGGCGACTTTCCCGTCTGAAATTCATGATCTTGCCGGGGAAATCGCAACCGACGAGTCACTCGAGCCCAGCTATCGCGCGCTGTCGCTCGCCCTGCCCGCCGAAGCCGACATCGCACGCGAAATCGGCGGCAACATCGACCCGGACGCGATCCTTGCCGTTCGGGACGCCCTGATCGCGGCGGTCGCGCGGCGCAACAGGCCCGCTTTCGAGGCGATCTACGCTGATCTGTCGTCGTCCGGCCCGTTCAGCCCCGACGCCCCGAGCGCCGGCCGGCGGGCGCTGCGCAACGCGATGCTCGATTATCTGGCGACCGGATCGGGCGGAGCGGCCCTCGCCGCGCGTCATTGCAGCGGCGCGGGCAACATGACCGACCGATCCGCCGGGCTGGTCGTGCTGGCGCACCGTCACCCGAAGGCGCGCGAGACGAGCGAGGCGCTTGCCGGATTCGAAGCCGAATTCGCTCACGACGCCCTGGTCATGGACAAATGGTTCCAGATCCAGGCGGCCGCGCCGGGTCCGGAGACGGTGGACGCCATCCGGCGGCTCAGCCGTCACGCGGCCTTTTCGGCCGGCAATCCCAACCGCTTGCGGTCGCTATACGGCACGTTCTTCAGCGGCAACCAGACCGGCTTCCACCGCGCCGACGGCGCCGGCTACGTCCTTTTCTCCGAGACGGTGCTGGATATCGACAGGCGAAACCCGCAAGTCGCTGCGCGACTGGCGACGGGGATGCGCTCATGGCGCTCGCTGGAGCCGAAGCGGCAGGACCTCGCCAGGCGCGCCCTGGTCGCGATCGCCTCGGCGAAGACCCTGTCGGCGGATCTGGGCGATATCGTCGAGCGCACGCTGGCGTAGACCTTCGCCAGGCCAACTGATTTCGCCGCCGCCACTGGACAACGCAATTTTCCTCTGATTCCTTAGAGACGATTCGAGCGTGCGGCGTATTCGAATCTTCAGGAAATCGGTTTTGGGGAGCCTGTCTCGATGGCGAAAGCGGACGCGTGGCGCGCGCCCGGCGGGTCGTTGTTCGTGCAGCGAAAGCTTGCCCGGATTTCGGGAACCGCGGGAGTCTTCGCGCAGCCGGCCTATCGCCGTCTGCTCGCCGCCGAGCCATGGCTCAAGCGGTCCATCCCGGCGCTGATCGTCACGTTCCTGATCATGCTCGCCGCGGTGCGTTGCGCGACGCTGCTGACGCAGCACGATGAAGTCGAACGCAACGCGCGCACCATCATGGGCCTGGCCGCGAGCGAGCTCGGCAACGGCTTTGCGGGCGGCGGGGCCTTGCTCGCGACATCGGCGACGGCGCGAAACGACCTGCTCGAGAAAACAGCCCAGCATGCGCTGTTCGGAACGCGCCACGTTCTGGTGCTGACCGACGACCGTCTCGGCGTGGTCTCGACGCTGCCCAGCACGCTCGACTGGCGCGGACGCCGGCTCGACGCCATCATTTCCGGCGGCCAGCCGCTCTTCCTCCACGGCGAACGGGCGGGCGTGCTGGAAGTCACGATCGACGGCGAACCATGGTACGCCGCCGTACACCTGAACGGCGACCGCACCGCGGCGGCGAGCGTGCTCGCGCCCAAGGAAGCGATCTTCGCCGATTGGCGCAAGGCCGTCACGCTGTTCGTCACGCTGTTCCTGCTCACCGCCGGCATCCTGCTGACCATCCTCTACGCCTATCTCAAGCAAATCGCGCGCGCGCAGGCGGCCGACCGCGTCTACAGCGACGCCAGCCAGCGCATCGATCTCGCCCTGATCCGGGGGCGCTGCGGGTTGTGGGACTGGGACATGGTGCGGGGCAAAATGTATTGGTCGCGCTCCATGTACGAGATGCTCGGCTACAAGCCGTGCGAGTCGATGCTGTCGTTCGGCGACGTCCACGACATCGTCCACGAGGACGACGGCGACCTCTTCAGCCTCGCCGAAAAGATCGTCGCGCGCGAGATCGACCATATCGACCAGGTCTTCCGCATGCGCCACGCCGACGGGCATTGGGTCTGGGTGCGCGCGCGCGCGCAGGTCATCGATCCCGACGCGCCGGAGATCCAGCTCATCGGCATCGCGGTCGACGTGACCGAGCAGCGGCATCTCGCGGCGCAGACCGAGGCCGCCGACCAGCGGCTGCGCACCGCCGTGGAGAGCATCAACGAATCCTTCGTCCTGTGGGATTCGGCCGGCCGGCTGGTGATGAGCAATACGAAATACGCGCAGGACCACGGACTTTCGGAAAAGGACACCATGCCCGGCTCGCTGCGCCAAAGGATCGAGGAGCGCATGACGGCGTTCGCCTCGGAGCGGCGGCTCGCCAACGCCAACGGGCCGCGCGGCGGGATCACCTACGAACGGCAACTCGCGGACGGACGCTGGCTGCAGGTCAACGAGCTGAAGACGAAGGACGGCGGGATCGTCTCGATCGGCACCGACATCACGCTGATCAAGCAGCACCAGGACAAGCTGGTCGACGGCGAACGGCGGCTGATGGCGACGATCCACGACCTCAGCCTGGCGCGCCGCAACGAGGAGGACCGCACCCGCGAACTCGTCGACCTGAACAAGAAATACGTCAGGGAGAAGGAGCGCGCCGAAGCCGCCAACCAGGCGAAATCGGAATTTCTCGCCAATATGTCGCACGAATTGCGGACGCCGCTGAACGCGATCATCGGGTTTTCCGAGCTGATGGCGACCAGGCTGTTCGGGCCTCTCGGCTCGCCGCGCTACGAGGAATATGCCAACGACATCAACGGCAGCGGCAAGTATCTGCTCGGCGTCATCAACGACATCCTCGACATGTCGAAGATCGAGGCCGGCCAGTTTTCGATGGATCGCGAGGAGATCGACCTCAACCCGCTCATCAGCGAGACGGTGCGGGTGATCTCGCTGCAGGCGGCGGCGAAGTCGATCACGGTCGAGACGAACATCTCCGACGCCATGACGCTCTATGCGGATCGCCGCGCGATCAAGCAGATCGCGATCAACCTTCTGTCGAACGCGGTCAAATTCACCGGCAAGGGCGGGCGCATCTCGGTGCGCGCGCGAAAAGTGTCGGGATCGATGATGCTGTCGATCGAGGACAATGGCTGCGGCATCCCCAAGGAGGCCCTGCGCAAGCTCGGCCGGCCGTTCGAGCAGGTCCAGAACCAGTTCTCGAAGAGCCATGCCGGTTCGGGCCTCGGCCTCGCCATTTCCCGGTCGCTCGCGGAGCTGCATGGCGGCGCACTGAAAATCCGCTCGACCGAGAAGGTCGGGACGATCGTCTCGGTCCGCATTCCGGCGCGCCAGGCGCCGAAGCAGGCCAAGGCGATGAGGATGGCGGCCGAGTAGCCTCCCGCCATCCCCCCCGCGGACGGCTATTCGATCAAGGGTGCTATCGGCGCTTTGCCCGGCCCTTGGGCATTTCGGCCGGCACGATCTTGCCGTCGTCGTTGCGGTCGAGCAGCGCGAACATCTTCTTCTGGCGCGACTGCACTTCGTCCGCCGTCAGCACGCCGTCGGCATTGGCGTCGAAACGCTTGACGAGCCGCTCGGCCATCCGCCGCGAACGCATGCGGTCGATTTCGGACGCGATCTCGCCGACCGTCATCTTGCCGTCCTTGTCGGCGTCCGCGCCCTCGAAGCGCGTGTTCATCGCGGCCGCGAACTCCTCGAAGGTGATGTCGCCGCTCTTGTCGACGTCGGCTTTCTCGAAGCGCCGCTGCACCCGTTCGGCGCGATCGCCGGCCGCGTCCGCCGCCAGGGACGCGCCGGCGCTGGCCGCCATCGCCGCGAAGGCCAGGGCCAGGCTGTTGATCGATCTTCTCATGACACTCTCCATTGCAGGGTTGCCCCCGATGCACTTCGCCCGACCATCCGGCGTCCCATCGCCATCATGTCCGGGCGTCACGTAGCAGATGGCCGAAATGCCTTCGCACCGTCCGCGCCGTTTCCGTGAGGTGCGCTTCGAGCACCCCGATGTCGGGCAGGTCGGCGACGCGGGCAAGCAGGTCGGCCAGTCCGGGCGGGACATCGGCGCGGTCGAAAGGCCCGGTCAGGCAGAGCCGGACCATCTGCGTCACCGAGAGATAGAGCGCGTGAGCCTGGGAAAGCTCCTCCCGGACGGCCGCGTCCGCGAAGCCGCCGTTCAGGCGCTCAAGGATCTCGCCGGTGCCGGTCGGCCGGCCCGGCCCGGCGCCGGCCCGGCCGAGCAGGACCGCGACCTGCGCCAGGAATTCGAGATCGATCTGCCCGCCTGCGATCAGCTTGACATCCCAAAGATCGCGGGGCGGCTTCTGCGTCTCGATCACGCGGCGCATCGCCAGCGCATCCTTGACCACCTTGCGGCGACTGTGCGGGCCGGCCAGGATCGACGCGACCTCGTTTTCGATATCCGCGCGAAATCCGTCATCGCCGGCGACGACACGCGCCCGCGTCAGCGCCATGTGCTCCCAGGTCCACGCCTGGTTGCGCTGATATTTGCGGAACGACTCGATGTGGGTCGCGACCGGACCCTTGTTGCCGGACGGGCGCAGGCGCAGGTCGACCTCGTAGAGCACGCCTTGAGCGGTCTGCGCCGAGATGGCGGCAATCAGGCGCTGCGTCATGCGGATATAGTAGTGTGACGGAGCGAGAGGCTTTTCGCCGTCGGACATGTCGGCGTCGTCCGCGTGGTCGTAGAGCAGGATCAGGTCGACGTCCGAGCCGGCCGTGAGTTCCCGGCTGCCGAGCTTGCCCATGCCGAGAATGGCGACCCTGCCGCCGGCGACCGCGCCATGACGCGCCTCGAACTCGCTCCGGACCGCATCGAGCGCGGACGAGACCGTCAGGTCGGCGAGATCCGAAAACGCTTTTCCGGCGCGCTTCGCGTCGATCGCGCCGGCGAGCAGGCGCACGCCGATGAGAAACTTCTGTTCGGACGCGAAGATGCGGAGCCTGTCGAGGGTTTCCTCATGCGCCGCCACGCCTTCGAGAAACGCGCCGAGGCGGCCGGCCAGATAGGTCCGGTCCGGGAGTTCGGCCAGGAGCGAACGGTCGAGCAAGCCGTCGAACACATGCGGACGCCGCGTGATGATCGCCGCCAGACGCGGGGCCGCGCCCATGATCGTGGCCAGCAACCGGAGAAGAGCCGGATTGGAGTGGAGCAGGGAAAACAGCTGGATGCCTGCCGGCAACCCGGCGAGGAACGCGTCGAAGGCCACCAGGGCGTCATCGGCGCGGCGGGTCTGGCCGAACGCCTGAAGCAACATCGGCGTCAGTTCGGTCAGGCGCTCCCGCGCCTCGGCGGACCGGGTCGCCCGATAACGGCCGAAATGCCAGTTGCGGATCAGGCGCGACATATCGGCCGCCCGCTCGAAGCCGAGCTGCGAGAGCGTCAGGAGGGTTTCGGGGTCGTCGACATCGCCCGTGAAAACGAGATTGCCGATGCCGGCGGAGAGTTGCGGCGCGGCCTCGAACAGGGCGGCATAGTGCCGTTCGACCTGTTGCAAGGAGGCGCGGAAATCCCGCGAGAACGGCTCCGCGCCGGCGTAACCGAGCAGGCGCGCGATGCGCTCCAGACCCTCGTCGTCCTCCGGCAGCACATGGCTCTGCTCGTCGTTCACCATCTGGATGGCGTGCTCGACGCGGCGCAGGAACCAGTAGTTCCTGGTCAACGCGTCCCGCGCGTCGTAGGTGATCCAGCGATGAACCGCCAGACCGTCGAGCATCGCCACGGTCTCCCGGCCACGCAACTGCGGATAGCGGCCGCCGGCGATGAGCTGCTGGGTCTGGACGAAGAACTCGATCTCGCGGATGCCGCCGCGACCGAGCTTGACGTTGTGGCCCGCGACTGCGATCTCGCCGTGGCCGCGATGGTCGTGGATCTGGCGCTTGATGGAGTGGACGTCGGCGATCGCCGCGAAATCCATATATTTGCGCCAGACATAGGGCTGCAATTCGGCAAGGAACGCCCTTCCCGCATCGAGATCGCCGGCGACGGGGCGCGCCTTGATCATGGCGGCGCGTTCCCAGTTCTGGCCGCGCCCCTCGTAGTAGTTCAGCGCCGCAAGGACCGGGATCGCCAGCGGCGTCGATCCGGGATCGGGACGCAGGCGCAGGTCGGTTCGGAACACGTAGCCGTCTTCCGTGCGGTCCTGCAGGATGCGGACCAGCCGCCGCGTCAGGCGGGTGAAGACCTCGTTGGCCTCGAACCGATCGAAAATGGCCGGTGCGTTGGGATCGAAGAAGACGATCAGGTCGATGTCGGAGGAGTAGTTAAGTTCGCGCGCGCCGAGCTTGCCCATGGCGATGACGATCCAGCCCGAGCCGGTCGCGGGGTCGCCGGGATCGGGCAGGCAGAGTTTGCCGGACCGGTGGGCGTCGCGGAGCAGGAACGCAACGGCCGCGCCGACGCAAGCGTCGGCGAGCGCGCTCAGGCGGCGGACGGTTTGCGCGGTCGTGGCGGACCGCGCCAGATCGTCGAGCGCGATCAGCAGGTGCGCCTCGCGCTTCAGGCGGCGCAAATCGGCCATGAGGCCCTTTTCCGACAGAGCCGCCGTCGTCGAAAGCCGGCCGAGAGCGGCCGCGATGGCATCCAGCCTGTCGGTGACGCCCGTGTCGAAAAGGGCGTCCAGCAACCCTGGCCGCCGCAGCAGGCCGTCGCGCAGGAACGGCGACAGCTCGGAGGCCGCACCGAGGAAAGCGGCGTCCGGCGACCCGGAAACGCACAGCGCCGCAAGGCGCGGCAGACCCTGCCCCGCGGCCGCCGAAGCGAGCGCCGTCAAGGCCGCGCGCGCTTTTTCGGCGTCGAGCGGTTCAAGCGCCGCCGGCGCGCTGCCGAACAAGAACGACGGCGTCGCCTCGGCCTTGCGCGCGCGGGCCATCAGGCCGCATCCTTGCGCGGAAAGCTCATCACCACGCGCAGCCCCGGCGCGGCGGGCTCGAGATCGAGTCGGCCGCCGTGGAATTTCATCACGGCCTTGGCCAGGCTGAGCCCCAGGCCCGATCCCGGTTGCGACCGGCTCTTTTCCAGCCGCACGAAGCGTTCCGTCGCGCGGGCGCGATCCTGCTCGTCGGGAATGCCCGCGCCATTGTCGGATACCGACAGAACCAGCAGGCCGGCCTCGGATTCCAGGCGGACGACGACCTTCGGCGCTTCGCTCGCCCCGGCGGAGTATTTGATCGCGTTGTCGACCACGTTGGAAACCGACTGCGCCAGCAGTTCGCGGTTGCCGTCGAGCGTCAGCCCGTTCGGAACCTGCGCGTCCAGCGTCACACCCAGTTCGTCGGCCGCGGGCTCGTACAATTCCGCGACATCGGCCACGACCTTGGAGAGATCGACGCGCGCGGTCGGCTCGGCCGAATAGCCGGCTTCGAGGCGCGAGATCATGAGGATGGCGTTGAACGTCCGTATGAGCTGGTCGGATTCGCCGATCATCGCCTCCAGCGTCTCGCGATAGGCGGCGCCGTCGGCGCTCGCGCCAAGCGCCGCCTCGGCCCGGTTGCGCAGGCGGGTCAGCGGCGTCTTCAGGTCGTGCGCGATATTGTCGGAGACCTGTTTGAGACCCTCGTTGAGCTCGGCGATGCGCGCCAGCATGATGTTCAGATTCTCCGACAGCCGGTCGAACTCGTCGCCGGCGCCCGTCACCGGCAGGCGGCCGGTCAAATCGCCGCCCATGATGCGCCGGCTGGCCTCCGAGACGGTGTCGATGCGCCGCAGCGCGCGCCGGCCGACGAAGAACCAGATCAGCAATCCGCCGACGCCCATCACGCCGAGCGCCACGGCGAGCGATCGGCGGACCACGGCGCGAAACCGCTCCGGCTCGCCGAGGTCGCGTCCGACCAGCGCGATCATCTGGTTGGGCAGGCGCAAAACCAGCGCGATCGCGGCATGGCGGGTTTCCGTCTCGGCGGCGGCGGGCGCATCGGCCGCGGCCACCCTGCGCTCGCCGCTGCCCTCGCCGTAGCGCTGATAGGAGAAGGGCCGTTCCGTCCAGCCGTCGGTGTCGAGGACGCCGGGCTCGAGGCTCTCGACATTGCCCGACAGAATCTGCCCGTTGGTGTCGGCGATCAGGTAGAGATTGGCGCCGGGCTGGCGCGAGCGGCGCTCGATCATGCGCACGAGCAGCGGCAGGCCGCCGCGCTGATAGGCGTTGGCGAGGCCGACGACCTCCTCGTTGATGGTCTCCTGCGTCTGGGCGGTCAGCATGCGCGCCGAGAGCGCCGTCATGTAGAAGACGAGGCCGATCGCGCAGGCGCCGAACAGGAGGAGGTAAAGCGCCGAAAGCCGCGCCGCCGTCGTCTTGAAGATGGCGGGGACCGCCATGCGGTCAAGCGGCTTTCAGCATATAGCCAGCGCCCCGGACCGTATGCAGGATCGGCGTATCGAAGCCCTTCTCGATCTTGGATCGCAGCCGCGAGACGTGGACGTCGATGACGTTGGTCTGCGGGTCGAAATGATAGTCCCAGACGTTTTCGAGCAGCATGGTGCGCGTCACGACCTGGCCGGCATGGCGCATCAGATATTCGAGCAGCTTGAACTCGCGCGGCTGCAGCGAGATATCGCGCGCAGCCCGGCGGACCGTGTGCGAAAGCCGGTCGAGTTCGAGATCGCCGGCGCGGTAGACCGTCTCGGCGTCCTTGGCGTTGGCGCGCCGGCACAGCACCTCGACGCGGGCCAGAAGCTCCGTGAAGGCGTACGGCTTGGTGAGATAGTCGTCGCCCCCGGCGCGCAGCCCGGTCACGCGGTCGTCGACCTCGCCGAGCGCCGAGAGGATGAGGACGGGCGTGGTGTCGCCATGCGAGCGCAACCCGGCGATGACCGACAGCCCGTCCCGGCGCGGCAGCATGCGGTCCACCACCATGACATCGTATTTGCCGGTTTCGGCAAGCGAAAAGCCGCTGTCGCCGTCGCTCGCCAGATGCACGGTATGACCGGCCTCCGACAGCGCCTTCTGCAGGTAGTCGGCCGCCTCGCGGTCGTCCTCGATGACCAGAATCTTCATCGCATCACCATACGCTGAAAATCGGTCTTTCAAATTCGGCGCCGCGAAGGTCATTGGAAAACCCCAGGATGAGCGGCAGCAGAGATGGGGTCTGCTGCCGCTGGAACCGACCCATGCACAAACGTCGACACGGACCGGTTCCTGGTCCCGCGCTTCGTTCGGGGGTGACCGGAGCGCGGGACGTTCGATCAGCCTTGCGCGACGGGCAGCGCGACGAAGCGGTTGTTGTCGTCGCGCGTCACCTGCACCAGCACCGCCTTGCGGCCGGCCTTGGCGGCGGCGTCCATCGCCGAGGCGACGTCGCCGGCCGCGGTCACGGCTTTCGCGTTGACCGTGATGATCACGTCGCCGGCCTGGATGCCGCGATCGGCGGCGTCGCTGTCGGGATCGACATCGGTCACCACGACGCCCTTGCCGTTGTCGGCGGGCGCCACGGTCAGGCCAAGGTCGGCCAGCGAGTTCGACGGCTCGACCGGCTGCGACTTGTCCTGATCGTTCGACGCCTGCTTGTCGGCGCCCGGCAGCGTCCCGAGCTCGAGCTTCACCGTCTCGGACTTGCCGCCGCGCCATAACGTGACCTCGATGGTCTTGCCGGGCGCGATGCCGCCGATGAGCTTGGCGAGTTCGCGCGGCGATGCGACTTGCTTGCCGTCGATGGCGGTGATGACGTCGCCCGACTTGATGCCGGCGGCCAGCGCGGGACCATCGGCCTGCGCCTCGGAGACGATCGCGCCCTTGGCGGACGTCAGGCCGAGCGAATCCGCGATGTCCTTGTCGACCGGCTGAATCTGCACGCCGAGCCAGCCGCGCGAGACGTTGCCGGTCTTCATGAGATCGCCGACCACCACCTTGGCGGTCGAGGCGGGAATCGCGAACGCGATGCCGACATTGCCGCCGCCCGAGGGCGAGAAGATCGCGGTGTTGATGCCGACCACCTCGCCGTTGAGGTTGAAGGCCGGGCCTCCGGAATTGCCGCGGTTGACCGCCGCGTCGATCTGCAGGAAGTCGTCGTAAGGACCGGCGCCGATGTCGCGGCCGCGGGCCGAGACGATGCCGGCGGTAACGGTTCCACCAAGGCCGAACGGATTGCCGACCGCCACGACCCAGTCGCCGACGCGCACCTTGGCGTCATCGGCGAAATCGACATAGGTGAATTTCCGGGCGTCGTCGACCTTCAGCACGGCGAGGTCGGTGCGCGGATCGGCGCCGATCAGCTTGGCGTCGAGTTCGTCGCCATTGCTCATCACCACCGTGAAGTTGGAGCCGCCCTCGACCACATGGTTGTTGGTGACGAGATAGCCGTCCTCGGAGATGAAGAAGCCCGAGCCCTGCGCGGTCGGACGCGGGCCGCGCTCGCGGTTGCCGTGGCGCTGGCGGCGCTGGTCGTTTTGCCCCTGCTGCTGGCCGTCGCCACGGAAGTCGCGGAAGAAGCGCTTCAGCGGGTGGTTATCGGGAAGCTGGTCGAAGCCCGGATCCTGCTGGAACAGGCCGTTCATGTCGCGGTCGGCGGCCGGCTCGATCTTGGCCTTGACCTGAACGCTGACGACGGCCGGCGAGACCTTTTCGACGACATCGGCGAAGCCCGGCGCCTGGGGCGCTTCGATGCGGACAGCGTCGGCAAGCACGGGCGCGGTGCCCGACGCGACGGCGCCGAAGCCGATGGCGCCGGCGATCGCGACCGAAGCGACTGCGGCCAGGAGACGCGTCCGGGTCCGCGACAAGGGGGTCTGGGGGGTGGTCATGGTGGCTGAAATCCTCTGCAGCGGGATGCATGACATCGGCATCCTCTGGCGACAGAGATAGGAGCGCTCACATTACGGCGCCATTTCCGGCAGGTGAAATGATTGTAATGTTGGGGGCCGACAGCGGCCTTCATATGCTAGATCCCGAGAAGCGCCTTGACCTTTCCGATCACATGCGGCGCTACGTCAGGCCGGTGCTCGAAAAATCTGGCATTCCGGGCCGACCAGTCAAAGCTCTTGATCTGATCGGCCAGAACCACGCCCCTGGTCTTTCCACCGTCGCCTACCGCGACTTCAAAAGGATATCCTTTCACCTTCGTGGTTATCGGGCAAAGTACGCAGAGCCGAGCGACAGCATTGTATTTGCGAGGCGACAGCACCAAGGCGTATCTGTTTTCCGCTTGCTCCCGGCCCGCCTGCGGATCGAATTGGATATGGACGACATCATACTGCTCCGGGCAGTAAGGTTCTCTAGATTTCGTTGCCGGCCGACCGGCCGGCGGCAATCT
The DNA here is from genome assembly GCA_964244725.1 of uncultured Rhizobiaceae bacterium. Taxonomy (GTDB): domain Bacteria; phylum Pseudomonadota; class Alphaproteobacteria; order Rhizobiales; family Rhizobiaceae; genus Kumtagia. The sequence continues at coordinate 63,270 of CAXTJQ010000013.1, read as the reverse complement.
CGCCATGACGATTTTCTTCCGTGATTCCAGCCAGAAGGGCATCCAGATCATAGACATCCGGTTCATCGATCGGACGGACCACCAGCGCGCCATCCGCCACGGAAATGTCGACCGAAACACCTTCGGTCACCGAAATCTGGCGAGCAAAAGCTGTCGGAATCCGCAGCGCAAGGCTGTTGCCCCATTTTGCGACATGAGCGATCATGGACGTTCCTTAGCGGCTGCGTGTCTACGATGACGATACGTATGGGACATTGGATGTCAACTTGATAATTCAACATCGGCCAAAGTCAAAGCCTGTCAGTTGTCCCGAATACCTTCGCCAACGCAGCTTCCTCCTCATCCGTCAAACCAGGCGTTGCGACACGGCCGCGCCTTCGCATCGCCATGACCGCATATCCCGCGCCCGCCGCCAGCATCAGCACCGGCGCGCCCCAGAGCAGGGCGTTGCGGGCGCTGAAGCGCGGCTTGAGGAGGACGAATTCGCCGTAGCGCGCGACGATGAAGTCCAGCACCGCGGCGTCGCCGTCGCCGGCCTGGATCCGCTCGCGCACCAGCACGCGCAGGTCATGCGCCAGGTCGGCGTCGGAATCGTCGATCGACTGGTTTTGGCACACCATGCAGCGCAATTCCGCCGACAGCGTGCGCGCACGCGCCTCGAGCATCGGATCGGCAAGCCGTTCGCCGGGCTGGACGGCGAACGCCCCCGACGCCGCCAGAAGATAGAGCGCAAACCCGATCGCCAGCGCCGACGCCTTCATGCCGACGGCTCCGGCACGGTTTGGGACCGGCGGGCGCGCGGCTTGGGCGCGCCGACCCGCAGGCGGCGATCCGAAAGGGACACCGCTCCCGCCGCCATCATGACCAGCGCTCCGAGCCAGATCAGGGTCACGAGCGGCTTCCACCAGATCCGCACCACGATGCCGCCGTCGTCGGTCGGGTCGCCGAGCGAGACGTAGAGCTGGCTGAGCCCGATGGTCTTGATCCCGGCCTCGGTCGTCGGGGTTTGCCGCGCAGGGTAGAAGCGCTTCGCCGCGCTGATTTCGCCGCGCGCCGTCTCGCCCGACATCAGCGTGAAGGCGGCGCGCTGTTCGCTGTAGTTTGGTCCCGCGCCCGGCGTCAGTCCAACGTAGCGCAGCGTGTAGCCCGCGATCTCGGTCGCGCCGCCCGGCTTCATGGTGGTGATGGTCTCGGCCTGGAAGGCAATCGTGCAGACAACGCCGAGGGTCGTCAGGCCGATGCCCGCATGGGCCAGCGCCGTGCCGTAGACGGAACGGGGCAGGCCCGCGAAACGGCGTGCAGCCGTTGTCAGCGGCACGCTGCCTACCGCCGATTTGGTTGCGAGGTCGGTCAGCGCGCCGAGCACCATCCACGCGCTCAAGCCGACGCCGAGCGCCGCGAAGACCGATGCTCCGTCGACGAACAGCAAGGTGACGAGAATCGCGAGCAGCGCGCCGCCGAACGCCGCCATCAGCCGCTGCGTCACCGCGTAGAGGTCGCCACGCTTCCAGGCGAGCAGCGGTCCGAACGGGACCATCGCCAGCAGCGGCGCCATCAGCGGGCCGAAGGTCAGGTTGAAGAACGGCGCGCCGACCGAGATCTTGTCGTCCGACACCGCCTCGACGATCAGCGGATAGAGCGTGCCGATCAGGACGGTCGCGGCGGCCGTCGTCAGGAACAGATTGTTGAGGACAAGCGCGCCTTCGCGCGAGATCGGCTGGAACAGCCCCCCCGCCGAGAGCGTCCCGGCGCGCACCGCGAACAGCGCCAGCGACCCGCCGATGAACAGCACCAGGATCGCCAGGATGAACACGCCGCGCGTCGGGTCCGTCGCGAAGGCGTGGACGGAGGTCAGCACGCCGGAGCGCACGAGGAACGTGCCGAGCAGCGAGAGCGAGAAGGTCAGGATCGCGAGCAGGACGGTCCAGATCTTCAGCGCCGATCGCTTTTCCATGACAATCGCCGAGTGCAGCAGCGCGGTGCCGGCGAGCCACGGCATGAACGAGGCGTTCTCGACCGGGTCCCAGAACCAGAACCCGCCCCAGCCAAGCTCGTAATAGGCCCAGTAGGAACCCATCGCGATGCCGCCGGTGAGGAATATCCAGGCCGCGAGCGTCCACGGCCGCACCCATCGCGCCCAGGCGGCGTCGATGCGCCCCTCGATCAGGGCCGCGACCGCGAAGGAGAACGAGATCGAGAAGCCGACATAACCGAGATAGAGCATCGGCGGGTGGATCGCGAGGCCGATGTCCTGCAGCACGGGATTCAGGTCGCGGCCCTCATAGGGCGCTGGCGTCAGCCGCGTGAACGGGTTGGAGGTTGTCAGGATGAACAGCAGGAACGCCGTCCCGATCCATCCCTGCACGGCCAGAACGTTGGCGCGAAGCGTCGCCGGCAGATTGTAGCCGAAGCCTGCGACTAGCGCGCCGAACAGGGTCAGGATGAGGACCCAAAGGAGCATCGAGCCCTCGTGGTTTCCCCACGTCCCGGTGATCTTGTAGAGCATCGGCTTCAGCGAATGGGAATTCTCCCACACGTTCATCACCGAGAAGTCGGACTGGACGTAGGCCGCCACCAGCGCGGCGAAGGCCAGGCCGGTGAACAGGAAGCTGCCGACCGCGACGGGTCCGCCGGTTGCGATCAGGCGCTGGTCGCCGATGCGCGCGCCGAGCAGCGGCGCCGTCGATTGCACCACGGAAAGCGCGAAGGCCAGGATCAGCGCGAAATGACCGAGTTCTGCGATCATGTCAGGAGCCCGCTCCGGCGGATGTCTGCTTCCACACGCCCTTCTTCTTCAGGCTGTCGGCCACCTCCTTGGGCATGTATGTCTCGTCGTGCTTGGCGAGCACGCTGTCGGCCTTGAAGACGCCGTTCGCGCCCATCACGCCCTCGGTGATGACGCCTTGCCCCTCGCGAAAAAGGTCGGGGAGAATGCCGGTGAACGTCACGGGAACGGATTTTTCCTTGTCGGTCACGGCGAACTCGACCTCCGTCCCCTGCCCGCGTCGCACGGACCCGTCCGCGACCAGTCCGCCCAGGCGGATGCGCTGGCCCGGCTGCAGCGTCGCCGCCTGCAATTCGGCCGGCATGAAGAAGAACGACGCCTTTTGCCCGAGCGCATAGAGGGTCAGCCCCATCGCCGCGCCGAGGAAGGCCAGCGCGCCGGCGATGACGGCCAATCGCTTCTGCTTGCGCGTCATGCTCATTCCTTCCGCGTCGCGTCGATGCCGAGCGCCGCCGCCAGCGCCTGAAGTTGCCCGGCGGCGGCGCGGTCGCCGCCCAGCGCCTGGAGGCCGCGATCCAGCGCGTCGCGGGCCGCGTCGGATCGGCCGATCACCGAATAGGAACGGACGAGGCGCAGCCAGCCTTCCGGGTCGCGCGGATTTTCACGCAGCCTTGCGTCCAGGCCGGCGACCATGCTCTCGATCATGGCCTTCCGGTCGCCGTCAGGCATAGCGACCGCGGCGTCGACGTCGCCCTGATCCGGACCCTCGACGGCGGACGTCATCGGGCCGGCCAGCATCCGTTCGGCCGCCGCGACCGCGCGCTCGGCGGCGTTCCGCCATGGGTCGTCGGCGGGAAGTTCGGCGGCCATCGCGCGCCAGGCGCTTGCCGCCTCGGCTAATTTTTGCTGCTGCGCCAATCCCGCGGCCAGATAGAATTGCGCCCGCGCATCCTTGCCGTCGAGCGCCAGCGCCTGCTGGAAGGACGCGCGCGCCTCGGGCGTCACCCTTCCCCCGGCCACATAGGCCAGCGCCTCGCCGATGCCTGAGAGCCGCGCCACGCTCGGACCGAGCAGCCGGATCGCGTTGCGGTAGGCCGCGATGGCGTCTTCGAGCCGGCCGGCGCGCTGATAGATCGGCGCGAGCACGTCCCAGCCGCGCCCGTCCTCGGGATGCGAAACGAGATAGCCCTCGGAGCGCGCCACCAGATCGTCCATGGAGACCTTGGCCGGATCCTCGGCGAGACGCGCGCTCAGCGGCTGGCCGGGCAGCGCCGGCGATCCAAGTTGCTCGTACAGCCCCCAGCTGATCAGAGGCACGGCCAAGACGGCCGCTGCGCCCATGGCGCGCGCCGCGCTTGGATTCCACCTCTTCGCGGCTCCCGGCGGCGACGCGGCCTTCAGGATGCGGCGGGCGACCTCGGCGCGCGCTTCCTCGGCATCCGCAGGACCGATCAGGCCGCGCGCCGCATCGCGGTCGAGTTCGGAGAGCTGGTCGCGGTAGACCTCGATGTCATGAGCGTTTTCCGCCTCCGGGGCGCCGCTCCCGCGCGTCAGCGGCAGCAGGACCATGAAGCTCGCCGCAATCGTCAAGGCCGCCGCGATGATCCAGAACAGCATGAAGCTTCCAATACTCGCCCACCTTGGCCAAGCCAATCGCCGCCGCTGCGGCGGATTGACTGCGCGCGGGCGTCAGCTCAGCGTCGCCCAGCTGCCGTCCGTGTTGCGGCAGGCCGTGCCGCGCGCCATACGCGCCTGTCCGTCCACCGTGACCTTGTGGCTGTATTGCCGGCAGTCCTGCGAGCCGACCCGGTAGGGCTGGGCCGGGACCACTTCGCCCGAGCGACCGCGCTCCCCGGTCCAGGCGACCGCCTGGCCGCTCTGGTTGTATTCGAGCGCCCGGTACTCGGCCGCCAGGGCCTTGCGCCGATCGCCGCGCCCGAGGCCATCGCCCACCGTGCCGCCGACCAGCCCGCCGACCATCGTGGCGTTGCCGCTGGCGCCGAGGGCAGGATCGCCCGCATCGGTCGCCGGTTTGCCGCCCATCGTGGCGCAGCCCGAAACGGCGAGCAGCGCGGCGAACGCGCAAACGCGAAATCTCATGTCCACCACCGATCGGCGCCGAGGGCGGCGCGTCCGTTCGAGCTTGCGGGTATGCCGGTTGTTTGGCCGAACTTTGACAACGATCAAAGGCCTCGTCCGGATCACAGTCCTAATCGACGGCTCGCAGGACGACAACCGCTTTCAACCCGCCGAGCGTCGAGCGGCCAAGTTCGATGCGTCCGCCATACTCGTCGACGAGGTCGGATACGATCGACAGTCCGAGGCCGGTTCCGGGCTTGCTCTCGTCGAGGCGTCTGCCGCGCTTCAGCACGTCGCGGGCAAGCTCATCCGGGATTCCGGGTCCGTCGTCCTCGATCGCGATCGCGAACGTCGCGTGACTGTCGACCGGCGCTGTGGGCTCGATCGAGACCCTGACGCGCGAACGCGCCCATTTCACCGCGTTGTCCAGAAGATTGCCGACGATCTCCTCGATATCCTCGCGCTCGCCGGCGAAGACGAAATCGGCGGACGGCGTCAGCGCAACGTCGAGGCGATCGTTCAGCTTGCCCATGACCCGCACCATCCGCTGCAGCACGGGCGCGACCGGCGTGCGGTAGACCACGCTGTCGCGCTGCGCCGCGATCCGCGCCCGCTGCAGGTAGTGCTCGAGCTGCTGCTGCATGGCCGACGCCTGGTCGGCGATGGTCCGGCCCTTGTCGCCGCCCAGCGCCCTGGCCTCGTTGAGCAGGACCGCCAGCGGCGTCTTCAGCGAATGAGCCAGATTGCCGACCTGCGTCCTCGACCGCTCGACGATGCGCCGGTTGTTCTCGATCAGGGCGTTGGTCTCGTTGGCGAGCGGCTCGATCTCGGTCGGGAAGCTGCCGCCGAGCCGCTGCGCCGTCCCCTCGCGCACTTTAGCGAGCGCGGCCCGCACACGGCCGAGCGGCCGCAGGCCGAAGAGGATCGCCATGACGTTGATGACGACCATGCCGACGCCGAACAGCGACAGATAGCTGAACAATTGCCAGTCGAAGACGCCGATCGCGCGCTGCAATTCGCTCCGGTTGCCCATCACCCGGAAGCGCGCCGCGCGATTGCGCGAATCGAGGACGACCTCGCTTTCCAGCACCTGCAACTGCTCGCCGCCGATGCCCTCGGCTTGGTAGGTGCGCTGGAAGCTCGCGTTGAAAGGCGCCTCCGGGGCGTCCGGCGAAGGCAGGCTGCGCGTCAGCGAAAAGGATCGCAGCGCGCCGCTGACGCCGTCCGAGGCAGGCTCGACCGACCAGTACCAGCCCGACCGAGGCTGCGAGAAGCGCAGATCGCCGAGGTCCGGCGATCCGGAAAGCGCGCCGCCCTGCGTCAGGCTGACGGAGCCGATCAGGTTGAAGAGATGCGCCGACAGCAGGCTCTCGAAGCCGCGCTCGCTGGTTTCGCGGTAGAGCGCGGCGATCACCGTGTAGATGACGATCAACGCCACGATCGCCCAGATGGTCGAGAAGGCCACGACCCGGAAGGTCAGCGACCGCTGCGCCCGCGCCAGTCCGCCGCGCAGCGATCTTTCCTCGCCGGACATGCGAGGCTTGGAGGTCACCCGCCAGGCTCGCGCATGCGGTAGCCCATGCCGCGAACGGTCTCGATCATGTCGACGCCCATCTTCTTGCGCAGGCGGCCGACGAACACCTCGATCGTATTGGAATCGCGGTCGAAGTCCTGGTCGTAGAGATGCTCGACCAGTTCGGTGCGCGACACCACCTCGCCCATGTGATGCATGAGATAGGCGAGCAGGCGGAACTCGTGCGAGGTCAGCTTCAGCGTCATCCCGTTGAGGTCGGCCTTCGAGGCCTTGATGTCGAGGCGAAGCGGCCCGCAGGTGAGTTCGGACGACGCGTGGCCGGCGGCGCGCCGAATCAGCGCCCGCAGCCGGGCGAGCACCTCCTCGATGTGGAACGGCTTGGTGACGTAGTCGTCGGCCCCCGCGTCGATGCCCGACACCTTGTCGCTCCAGCGGTCGCGCGCCGTCAGGATCAGCACCGGCATCTTGCGGCCGGCCCTGCGCCAGCGCTCGACGACGCTGATGCCGTCCATCTGCGGCAGGCCGACATCGAGCACGACGGCGTCGTAAGGTTCGGTATCGCCGAGAAAATGCCCCTCCTCGCCGTCGAACGCCCTGTCGACGGCATAGCCCGCGTCCGCCAGCGCCGCGCAGAGCTGCCGGTTGAGGTCCTTGTCATCTTCGACGACGAGTATGCGCATTGGCTATCCGGTCGATCTTGCGACGAAGCGCGTCTCGCGCGGTTACTGTTGCGGAACGACGATCTCGGTGCGGCGCGGGCGCTGCCCGTTCTTGCCCGGCACCAGCACGACGATCACGCACACCGCCTGGCCGCCCTGCTCGGCCTGGCTCGCCTTGGCCAGCGTACCGCCGTTTTCGGCCGCGACCTGCTGGCCGATGGAATAACAATCCGACTGCGCCACCTGCCCGTCCGCCGTCCCTTGCGCTGACGCCGGAGACGGGATCGCCACGGTCATCGCGACAAGCCCGAGGAGCATGGTCCGGAGGATGGGTCGGTGCGTTTTCATGGCTGGCGTTCTAAGGCATCCGGGCTGAATACGGAATGAACGCCAAACCGGCGATCACCGCAACAGTCTAGCCGATCCTGGTGGTGGCGCCGAGCCGACCCAACAGCGCGATGACGCCGGCGAGCGCGGCGACCGACTGCAGCACGCCCTCCACGAGCGCCGGCTGGTCGAAGCCGTCGACCGGCAGACCGGACAAACCGGCCAGCGCCGTCGCGATCGTCACCACCGCCGCCCAGATGGTGCGCGACAGGTACCAGGGCTTGATGTCGTTCATTGTGCGAATCCTTTCCGCGGGTTGAAGCTATCGGCTCACAAGGCGAATCGTCGCGACGCCGGGATACCGAACCCCGCCGCGACGCTTAGCTGACGCACTGTCACATCGATCGCAGCCGGCATGACTCCGAAATCCGCCGCGATCTCGGTGGCGCCGTAGGTCCAGGTCGGCGTCGGAACCGGCGCCGAGCGCACGACCGGGCCGCCGACCATCGCGATGTCGATGCGATACTCTTCCCGCTCCTCGCCCAGCGGGATGTCGAGCGGCGCCCAATCGTCGGCGTCGATGCGGCCCCTCCGCGTCCAGCTGAACGCCAGATCCGCGCCCGCCGTCCGGCAGCGCAGATGGACGGGCGAAAGCGGCAGCCGCGCGCGCAGGCCGCCCGTGGCGGCCTCGCTTGCGAAACGCGCTTCGGAGAGGTCCGCGCCCTCGGGCCCGATCCGCCAGTTCAGTGGCAAGCCGATCTCGCCGGCAAGCAGCCCGGCCGGCCCGACCCGGTCGTCGAGCAATGCGAACGGCGCGCCGGCGGCAGATCCCGCCGTCATCGCGTCGTCCGTACCCAATTGCCCGCGCAGCAGATCACCGAGCAGCCATCGGTCCGGCGCGATCTCCTCCGCCGTCCCGAATTGCAGCACCTCCCAGGCGCCGGTCTGCGACCGCACGGCCGCGACGTTGGCGCCGCCAAGCAATTGCAGGCGGCTGACGCCTGCTGCTTCGGCGGCGTAGAGATCGACCACCAGCCGGCTCGCGCGGTCGAGGCGGCCCGTCACGCCGCAAGCGGCGAGCGGTTCGGCCAGGTCACCGAGATTGGCCGGCGTCGCGATGGTCGCCCTGGCGGAGAACCCCGTCGTTTCGGGCGAGGCCAGCACGACATGGCGACGCCACGGCCTGCGCCAGACGGCGACCCGCAGATGATCCTGCGCCGGGACGGAGGAGGCGCGCGTTGGCAAATCGAGGAACAGGACATGCGGCGGTCCGGCCGAGAGCGCCGGCGCGACGGGAGTTGGTCCGGCGGCAGGCCCCCATGCAGTGGGCGACGCGCGGTCGATGCGTCGCCCCCTCAGGCGGCGGACCAGCCCGTCCTCGATCTCGGTCACCAAAAATTCCGCCGACCCGATTTTCGGCAGCGTGATCACCGCGCCGGGTTCGATGCCGTCGCGATAGCTGGCGACCGCCACCGAAACGGTCTCGCGCGCCGTCCAGATCCTGTTGTGCCAGTCGGCGACGAGGCTTTTCGCCTGCTCCGTCTCCAGCACGCCGGGAAACGCGACCGTCTGCTGCCGCCGGCCCGAAACGCCTTGCCGCGTGCTGCGGGCGGTCGCCGCCTGGAACTCGGCAATGTGGTCGCGGAACGTCAGGATCACCTCGGCCGGCAATTCGTGATCGGGCGACCGCACCTTCTCGATTGTCACGCCCGTCTCGTCGATCACCATATCGCCGATCGCGACCGGCGCCGCCGACCGCGCCATCGCCGAACGCACCACGAGCGCGTCGGCCTGCTCGCAGACGGCAAGGTCGAACAGATCGGCAAGCGGCTCGATCGCCGATCGCGCCGAGGTCAGATCGTCAATTGCGTAGCCCTGAACGGTCCCGTCGGCTTCGCCCGCATCGGCATCCGGCTGCCCGAAATCGGCGAGGATCGCATTGACCAGATCGCCGATGCCGGGCGCTTCCAGCCGGCCGTTGAGCCAGTGCCCGAGCCGCCAGTTCGCGCCGTCGGCCCAGACATCGCTTCGCAGCGGAAACGCCGGGAACGGCCGCGCATCCCAGCACCAGACATAGGCGCGCGCGATGTCCACCATCCGGCCGCCATAGGCCGGCGAGACGGGATTGGCATCGGCGTCGAAGGCCGGGCTTTCGGGGTCCCAATGCGCCGCATGCGCCTCCAAGAAGCGCTTGGGCGCGAGGTCGTTGCGGCCGCCGTTGGAAAAATACGGCGTGAAGCTCTCGCTCGATTTCGCGTCGACGAAGACGTTGGGCTGGTTCGCGCCCTTGTCGACGGCCGGACAGCCGATCTCCGTCATCCAGATCGGTTTTTCGCGCGGAACCCATGCGGTCGGCGTGGGCAGTTCGACGCCGCCGATCCGGTCGTGATGGGCGTGCGACCACCAGCCCACGAGGTCCTTGTTGCGGAACATCCACGGCTTGCCGCCGCTCCCGTCGGTGATCGGCGTCCTCGTCCGCGCCTCGCGGTCGGCCTGCGTCGCGTAGTACCAGTCGTAGCCCTCGCCGCCGGCGATCGCCCGCCGCAGGGCGGCCGGGTCGTAGGGTCCGCTCGCGCCGTCCGGATTGCCGGTTCGATAGTCGCCGTCGCGCCAGTCGGAAAGCGGCATGTAATTGTCGATGCCGACCGCGCTGATCGCGGGATGCGCCCAGAGCGCGTCGAGATGGAAGAACGCGTCGCCAGACCCATCGGCGGGATGGTGGCCGAAATACTCCGTCCAGTCCGCGCCGTAGGTCAGCTTCGTAGCCGGCCCGAGCAGACCGCCCACATCGCCGGCGAGTTCGCACAGCGCCTCGACGAACGGAAAGGCATGCGCCGCGTCGCGGATCGTCGAAAGCCCGCGCAGTTCGGACCCGATCAGGAAGGCGTCGACGCCGCCGGCCGCGAGCGCGAGATGCGCGTAGTGCAGGATGAGCCGGCGATAGCCCCAATCGCCCGCCCCGCCGGCGAACGCGATCGTATGGCCATCCGGTTCGAAATCGCCCGGCTCTGCCGAGCCGCAAAAGGCCGCGACCTGCGCCCGCGCCGCCGCCGTCTTGTCGGCCGCGCCCGGCTGGCCGGCGGCGGGATGGCAGGTGATCCGGCCGCGCCACGGATAGGCCGCCTGCGCCGCGCCGCCATAGGGGTCGGGCAGCGCGTTGCCATGCGGCACGTCCATCATCACGAACGGGTAGAGCGTGACCTTCAGGCCGCGCGCCCTGATCTGCGCGATCGCGTCCATCACCGAACGGTCGCCCGGCGTGCCGCCGAAGGCCGACCCGCCATCGTGCAGGGACAGCATCCCGGCATGGTTCCGATCGACGCCGGACACGACCCAGGCCTGCGAATAGCCGGCCGCCGCCTGGTTGGTCACCGCCGGCCTGATGCGGCACGCGCCGGCGCGCAGATCGTCGCCGAACCAGGAGACGACGAGCGCGATGCTTTCGATGTTCGGGCAGATCGCCTGCAGCTCGTCGAGCGACGCCGCCAAGTCGGTCGCGCCGTGCAGGACGTGGCGGTTCTCGGGGATCGTCTCGCCGCGGCGCGGGCGCTTGGTCACGAGCGACGGCGACAATCCGTATTCCGTCGATCCGGGGATCAGGCAGACGGCGCGGATCTTCGTCCGCAGGTCGCCGACCGGCCGCAGGACCTCGACCTGGATTTGCGGGATGCGGTTGCCGTATTCGGCGAGCGGCAGCCTGTCGAACACCAGGTAGGCGACGCCGCGATAGGCCGGCGTGTTGCCCGCGCCCTGCCTGGCGGCGATCAGCGGGTCGGGCGCTTGGTCGGCGCCGTCGGCATAGACCCGCATCTCGATCGAGGTCTGATCCAGTTCGCGCCCATCCGCCCAGACCCGGCGGATGCCGGCAATCTCACCCTCGCACAGGGCGAAGGCGACGTTGGCGTAGTAGCTGTATTCGGTGACGCTGGCGCCTCGGCTCGCGCCCTTGCCGCCCTGGCGGGTCGTCGTCTTCGCCTCCTCGAAGCGCGTCGCCCAGATTATCGTGCCGCCGAGCCGGACCGTGCCGTAGACGCGCGGGATCGCGCCTCCCTCTTCCGCCGCGAACGGCCGCGCGCTCGCCATCCGCGCGCCTTCGACCCTTTGCGTCCCGCGCAGAAGCGCGCTGTCGACCGCATAGCCGGCAAGCGACCCGATCGCCGACCCGACCGCGGCGCCGATCGGACCGAGGAAACCGCCGAGAGCCGTCCCGGCCGCCTGAAGGACAATCGTCGCCATCGTCAGCTTTCGTTTTGGTCGGTTGATGGACGTTCGGGAAAACCAAAGGCGCCCGCGATCCGCCGCCGCCATTGCGGGACCAGCACAGAGACCACGACCGCCTGGCCCTCATAGGCGTGGATGAAGCGGTTCGGCCCGATCAAGATGCCGGCATGCTTGGCGGCGAGGTGGCCGCGCCACCGGAACAGGACCAGGTCGCCCGCGCCGGCCCGGTCGAGCGGCTTGTCGACGAGATGCGCGCGGGCCGCCGCCAGCATCCGGTCCTCGCCGCCGGTCTCGGCCCAGTCGGCGGCGTAGGGACCGGGATCGACCGGCGCGGCGCCATAGATGTTCCGCCAGACGCCGAGCACCAAGCCCAGACAGTCGCAGCCGACGCCCTTGCGCGAACCCTGGTGGCGATACGGCGTGCCGAGCCAGGTCAGCGCCTCCTCGACGATCGCATCCGCGACGACGCTCGTCATGGGACCAGCGGCCCGCCGTCGAACACCGCTCCGTCGACCGCGTAGCCGTAGGCTGCATCGTTGCCGGGAAGGTGCGGGAAGCCCTGGAAGTTCAGCGCATTGGCGAACTTCGCCTTGCAGGTCGCGAAGGCCTTGTCGCAGCCCGCGCGGATGACGAACGTGTCGCCGGTTTCGGCAACCGCGCCTTCCCGCGCCTGCAGCGTCAGGTCGACGCCGCCTGCTCCCTTCGCATGGACGGCGACGTAGTCCCGCTTCCCCGCCAACGCACCGCTCGTCCAGTCGAGCGCGCCAAGGCTGAACCAGCCGGCCTCGAACCCCTCGAGACCGGAGACGCGCAGTCTATCCGCCGCTGTCGTCGCGACCACCGCCCCCGTGCCGGAGAGGCCGGGGCCGTCGAGATCGACGCGGCACCGGCCGTCGCCGAGACGCGCATCGCAGGCGCGGGCGAAAACCCTGCCCTGGATCTGGTCGAGCGCATGCGTCCGGCTCTTCAACTCGGCTACGAACGCCCCGTCGCGGCGCGAGATCCCGCCGATCGTCGCCGTGCGCAGCCTGGCGAAATCCGCCGGCCGCGCCCAATTGACCAGCAGCGTCTCGACCGACGCGTCGTCGTAGAGGCCTGCGGCGATGTCGGCCTCGCTCAGATCGTCCGCCGAAAGCGCGCCCTCGACATCGACCGTATCGATCGCGAGGCCCAGCGTGTCGCGCGCCTCCGTGGCGCTGAAGCCCGATTGCGGCCGGAACGCCGTCCCGTCGACGGTCAGCGCGCGATCGTGGTCGGTGAAGCCCATAACCGTCCCGTCGCGCCGCGTCAGCCGCCAGCAATGGCAGACCGTCGTCGCCTCGCCTTCCAGATGATCGGCGAGCGCTTGCGGATAGATCGTCACAGTTGCACCTCCACCAAAGGAATCGACGGGATCTTGCCGGCCTTGAAATGGCTGATGCCGATCTCGAGCCGATCGATGTCGAAGCGGACCGGCACGTCGAATTCGTAACCCGCGGTCACGAGATCTCCCGCCGCCGGGACCGCCCCAGGCGCAAAGACGATGTCGCCGCTCGCGTCGTCGAACGACCAATGCTCGGGCGTGGCTTTCACGACCGCGTCGACGGCGACCATCAGCCCGGCAGGCAGCGGCTTGCGGATCACGCGGGCATAGGCGTCGTCGCCCTCGCCGTAGCGCTTGATCAGCGCGAAGCGCGTCCGCGTTCCGTCGCCGGTCCCAAGCGCCTGGTCGAGCGCCGTCGGCGCCTGATCGGCGCGGCGCGACTTCATGTCGATCGGGTCGCGAAACCTGAAAGCGTGCAGCGAGCCGCGCCGCGCTTCGAAGAATGCGACGATCTCGTAGAGGTCGGCGAGCGAACGCAGCCCGGTGCCGGCATCGTAGCGGTGCAGCGACTGCGAGAACCGCGCGTTGCGCTTCTCCCGGCCGGAGGTCAGCCTGACGATCTCGTTGCGCCGTTCCGGCCCGCCGGTCGCCCCGAACGCTACGGCGGTCGGAAACCGCACGTCATGGAATTCTGCCAATTCGGACATCATCCCTCCTCAAAAGGTGCGCGAGCCGCGCGAGACCGCGCGCGCCAGCATTCCGGTGATCTGCGCTTCCGACTTGCGGAACGACGACGCGTCCTGCGCCACGACGTTGAACGTCACGTTGACCGGCGCAACGGCGCCGCCGCCGGCGACGCCGAGCCTGCCGTCCGCGCCGCGCCGCAGCGGCATGATCGCCTCCGCGCCCGCCTCGCCCATCAGTCCGAGCCCGCCGCCCATGGGGAAGTAGCTCGGTCGCGAAACCACGCCGCCCCCGGCGAAGGGTACGATACCGCCCTTGGCGAAAGGCAGCGCGCTGGCCAGGCCGCCGAGCAGTCCGGAAAACAGCGAACCGGCCAGGTTCTGCAGCGGCCGCAACCCCTGCCGCAGCGCCATGCCGGCGAGGTTGAGCCCGATCTTGCGCAGCACCCCGTCGAGCGCCTTGCCGTCCACCGCCGCGCTCTTCAGAGCGCCCGAAAGCTGGACGCCGAAGCCCCTGGAGAGCGTGGAAAGCTCGCGCAGCGAATCCGCGAGCGGCCCGACCTCGGCCGACGCATCGAAACGATCCTGAAATGCGTCGTCAAAGCCCGCCATTTGTCCCTCCCCCGTCCGGGAACGCCGCCATCAGCCGTTCGAGGTCGCCGCGCTTCGGCGGCTGGATGCCGGACCTGCCAAACACGCTCATCGCGCAGCCGATCTCGCGCGGCGTCATCGCCCAGAACTCTTGCGGAGAAAGCCGCAACCGCCCGAGACCGAAGGCCATCACCGCGTCCCACGGAAACGGGTTCGCTCGCGAGGCGTCGCTCAAGGATCCGGCCCCGCCGATGCCGACCCGAATGTCTGCGCCAAAAGATCGGCGACGATCGCCGCGAAGCCCGCGACGCCGTTCGGCGTCCGCATTGCCTGGACCTCCTCGTCCGAAACCGCTGCCCCGCCGCCGCGAACGCCGGCGCCGACGATGCGGATCAGGTCGCGGGCCGAGAGCCGGCCGGTGGAGAACCGCTCGACCAGCGCGCCGAGATCGTCGGCGGCGTAGGTCGCCTCGAGTTCCGCCAGCGCGCCCAATGTCAGGCACAGCCGGTACGGGCGCCCGTCGAGTTCGGCCGCGACCTCGCCGCGTCGCCGGTTGACGCTCATGACGCCACCGCGAAGCTGATGGCGCCCGCCGATTCGAGCGCCAGTTCGAACGTCACCTCGCCATCGTGATTGCCGGAATATTCGAGCGCCGTGATCTGGAACGGACCCTCGACCACTCCGAAATCCGGGATCGCCAGCTGCCAGTCGACGATGTCGCCGTCGAAGAAGCGCGTGCGGATCGACGCGTCCGACTGCGCATCCTTGAAGATGCCCGAGCCGCTCAGCGACGCGCGCTGGATGCCGCTGCCCGCCAGCAATTCGCGCCAGCGTCCCGCCGAATCCCCGTTGGTCACGTCGACGCTCTCGCTGTTGAACGCCAGACGCTTGGTCCGCAGCCCGGCGACGCTCGCGAAAGCGCCGAGCCCGTCGAGGTCGATCTTGAGCAGGAGATCCTTGCCCTTCTGTGCCGCCATGTGTTGTTCCTCTCGGTTGTCGGACGCGTCAAATCTCGATCATCGCCCGGAATCGCATCTCGCCGCGGTGAACCGCCTGGTCCTCGTCGAACCTGATGTCCGACGAGACCAGCCGCAGCGCCACGAGATGATGCGTCGCGAGCGCCAGCGCCGCGTCGTCGAGCAGCGTCGCGACACGCGCCATGATGCCGAGCATTTCCTTCTTGCCGGGGCGGTTCGACCAGGCGTGAAGGGTGAAGACATGCTGGCTTCCACGCTCGGTGGCGGTGCTCCAGTCGGCGACGCCCGCCGGTCCGAACGTCACGTATGGAAACGCGACATGGGCCGGCGTCTGGTCGTGGATCTTGCCGCCGCCGAGCAGACCGGTGAGGCCGGCGTCGCCCGAAAGTCGCGCGAAGACGGCCGTCTGCAGTTCGGTTGCCGCGTCAGCCATGATCCTGCCTCCCTTCGCCGCGCGCCGCGGGCTCGCGACGCTCGCAGCCTTTGCTTTCGGTTGGATCTGCCGTGCGGTCGGCGCCGGCTCCGAAAACATCCGGCCTCATGAGTCCGGCCAGCGCCCCGATGAGCGCGTCGCGGGTCAGTTCCATCGTCGGCTTCATGCGCCCTCCTCGCGCGTCCTGCAGACCAGGTATCGGCCGCTCTCGTCGGGATCGTGCGCGGTCAGGATCGCGAAAATCCGAGGCTGCCGCACGAAGCGCATGCCGCTGGCCACGCCCTCCCGGTGGCGGAAAATGATCCGATGCGTGATCGTCTCGATTGTCTGGTCGGCGGCGTGGACGCTCGACTGCGAAACCGGTTCGATCCGCGCGAACACGGTCGCGATCTCGGTCCAGGTCAGCGAATGTCCGCCCATGCCGTCTCCGGCCGGCGTCGCCGCCTGCAGCGACATTTCGGTCCGCAACGATCCGGGTTCGATGAACAGCGTCGGCATCATAGCCTCCGGTCGCGGTAGGAGGCGATCATCCGGTCGTAGTGCGGCGGGTAGGACACAGGCTGGTCGTCCGGCCCGTAGCTCGCGCGAAACTCGTACCAATGCGCGGCGAGCGTCAGGATCGCGCGCTTGAGCAGATCCGGTACGTCCGAGCCCGCCTCGCCGAAGCCGGCGCGAAAATCGACCTCGATGCCGTTCATGGCGCGCGCCGGGGACAAGCCCGCTTCGAAATAGAGCCGCGCCGGGCGCGACATCAGATCGGCGAGGTACCCGTCCGCCGGCGTGATCGTCGCTTCGCCGTCCTCGCCATAGACCGTGACCGAGACGATCTCCTTGACCGGATGCCTGGGCATCGCCAGCACGCGGGTGCGCGGCAGGCAATCGACGGCGAGCCGCCAGGTCTGGTCGATCAAGGCGAGGCCTGTCGTCCGCTCTACATCCTCGCGCGCCGCGCGGATCAGTCCGGTGAGCAGATCGTCATCGGACGCGCTGGCCACGCGGAGAAAATCCTTCGCCTCGACGAGCGTCACGGGTTCGACAGCCGGTTCGACCGTCCTGATAAGAGTCATCCGATCCTCCGCATGTTTGGAAAAATGAAAAGCCCCGGCGGTGAGGCCGGGGCTGCCATGGGCTTGGATGTCGAAGATCGGGCCTGCGTCGGCGAGCTCGCGGTCAAACTGACATCCGGCGGAGCGGGTCGCGAGCGGCGCTTACGACACCCCGTATTTCAGCAGCTTGATCGCATCGAAGTCCTGCACCCCGCCGCCGACGCGCTTGGTCGTGTAGAACAGCACGTAGGGTTTTGCGGAATACGGATCGCGCAGCACGCGCACGCCCGTCCGGTCGACGACCAGGTAGCCGCGGGCGAAATCGCCGAAGGCGATCGGCGTGGCGTCGGTCGCGGCGTTCGGCATGTCTTCCGCCTCGACCAGCGGGAAGCCCATCAGCATGGCGCGCTGGCCGGGACCCGAGGGCGCCTGCCAGAGGTAGTTGCCGTCGGCGTCCTTGAGCTTGCGGATGGCCGCCTGCGTCTTGCGGTTCATGACCCAGACGGCCTTCTGGCGGTAGCCGGCCTTGAGCGCGTAGACCGTGTCGATCAGCACGTCCGAGGGATTGCTCGCCGGCAGCGCGCCGGCGACGCCCGTCGCGATGTACCCCAAATTGCTCCAGCTCCAGCTCGCCTCGGCGACCTTGGGATAGTCGAGAAAGCCTTTCGGCTTGTTCGCGCCGTTGCCGGTGACGAAGGCCGCGCCCTCCTGCTCGGCGAACGCCGTCTCGATCTCGGATGCGATCCACTGGTCGAGGTCGACGACCG
This sequence comes from uncultured Rhizobiaceae bacterium, assembly GCA_964244725.1. GTDB lineage: Bacteria > Pseudomonadota > Alphaproteobacteria > Rhizobiales > Rhizobiaceae > Kumtagia. The sequence goes on along the minus strand of CAXTJQ010000013.1, from coordinate 45,925 downwards.
CGTCCTCGAGCAGCGACGGCGTCGCGGCCGGCATCGCGTAGAGCTCCATCGTCGGGAAGCTCAACTCGTCGAGCGTCGGGCTGGCGGTCTGCGGCCGCGACGCGGTCTCGGCGACCCAGCCGACGGCCGGCCCGGTGATCGAGAACGGCTTCTTGAGCACCGCCGACGACACCTGGCGCACCATGGCGATCGAGCGGATTGGCGAGATCTGGGCGAGCTTGCGGCCGATCTCCTTCTCGATCTCCTCCGGCACCAGATAGCCGCCATCCGCGTTCGAGCCGGCGCTCATCGCCTTCAGGTCCAGCGCGCGCATCGCGCGGTCGTCGCCGCGCCGCAGATAGGCGTCGAAGGCCGCCTTGTGCTCGGGCGCGACAACCGTCCCGCCGCCGTCGCCCAGAACAGGCCGCACGCGCTTCAGCGAAAGATCGTCGAGCGTGCGCTTCTGCTCGTCGAGCGCCCGCGACATGCGCTCCACCTTGTCGGTGGTCACCACGTCGGCGCCGTTGCGCCCTTTCAGTTCGGCGATTTTCTGGTTGTTCTCCTGCTTGAACGCCTCGAATGTCGTCATGAACTCGCCGAATGCCTCGGAAAGTTCGCCGGCGTCGGCCGATTTGGTCTCGAGCCGGCCCATGCCTGTCCGTTTCATCATCCCGTTTTCCTTATGGTTTCATCATGCGTGTCGCCGCGCGGATCTGCTCCACGAGGCCTGGTGACGTTCCCGAGGCGGAATCCCGTCCGCCGACGAGTTGGGCGTAGCCCGTCGCGATCACCGCGCGGGCCTCGCCTCGCGTCAGCCCCGCATCCCGCGTGAGCCAGCGTTCGAATGTCCTGATCGTCGGCAGCGCCCGGCTGCCCCGCGCCTTCACGCTCTCGACGCGCGCGCCCGGCAGCATCGGAAAGGTGACGACGGAGATTTCCCAGAGGTCGGCTTCGAGGATGCGCCGCACCCCGGTCTTGGCGTCGCTGCGCGCCCTGACGGCGCGAAAGCCGATCGACAGTCCGTCGAGCGCGCCGGCCCGCATCAGCGCCAGGACCTCGCGCGAGCGCGCCACCTCCGGCGACAGGCGTCCGCGCACGAACAGGCCGCGCGCATCCTCCCTGATCTCGCTCCAGACGCCGATCGGCTGGTTCGGGTCATGCTGGTAGAGCATGCGGATTCCCGCCGCTCCCCGCTCGCGGATCGACCGGGAAAAAGCGCCGCGCTCCATCACGTCCTTGCCGAGGTCGATCGCGCCGAACAGGCTCGCATAGCCCGAAAAGCCGCCGTCGGCCTCGACCGCGCCGAGCGCGAGGTCGACATATTTGCGTTCGCACGGCGCGTCTTGCGGCCTGGCGTTCATGGCGTGCCTTTCATGATGAAATCGGATCGTCGCCCGCTTGCGCCTCGATCGGGAGGCGCGGGCCGTGCCGGGGGATTACCGCCCGCCGCCGTTCTCGGGACTTTTCTGCCCCGCGCCCTGGAGGGCGCGCATCGCCATGCCGAGCGCCCACCAGGCGCAGAGGCTGGCCGCCGCCGATCCCATCAGCGCCACCTCGACCGGACCGAGCGCCTGCTCGACGCCGAGCTGCATGGCGATCTTCAGGCCGGCCGCGCCGCCGAAGATCACGCCGCAGACCGTGCCTGCAAGAAACCGCACCGCGGCCTCGCGCCGCCCGCGCGGCAGGATGTAGGCGAGCGAGACCGCCGAACCGGCGATCGCGCCCGCGCCTTTGGCGACCCAGAGCCAGGCCGTTTGCGAAATATCGGTCATGAATCGTTCCGTGAATGGCAGGTCCATTACCGGCGCAGCCGGTCGCGCAGGCGGATCAGGAAGACGTCGATCGTTTCAGCCCGGATTCCGCGACCGTGCTATTTCAGCCGATCTTTTGCCGGGCGAGCTTGAAGAGCTCACGTATCTGTTTTCCGTTGACCAGCCACACATCCGCCGGCGATGTCTTCACAGTTTCACGAGATCGTCGGCGCTGTAGCGCGAACTGGTGATCTCATCGAGAACCGGCGCGAGCTTCCTCTTTTCTTCCGTGGTGAGCGAGCCCAGGCCCAGTTTCGCCGCGTCATCAAGGGTTGAATAAAATTCGTAGAAATGGACAAAAAACTTCCGGCAGAACTTTGCAACAAGGGGATCTATTTCATTTGCCTTTGGCATTCCCACCTCGTGACCTTCCTAGCGGATCATTTGCCGGGCGTGCCTAAAGAGAGTACGCACCTCTTCCCCATCGCCAAAACGAACATCCGCGCCCGAGTTGTTCCACAGTTTAACGAGATCGTCAGCGGTGTGATTTTGGCTGATGACATCATCAAGAACGAATTTGAACTTCTTCTTTTCTTCTTTCGTCAAAGCGCCCAAACCTAACCGAGCCGCTTCATCCCATGTCGGATAAATTTCGTAGAAGCGCACAAAATAATTATTGCAGAACCTTTCAAGAAGCGGATGCATCGTCATGCTGTTCTCAATCATTTATCGGATAGGCAGTCACGATTCGATATCCACATGTGACTCGTCGGTCATGTCGAATTAGGACGCCCACACCATAAGTATTGCGCATGTAGGGCTCAGCGTCCGCATCCACTCGGGATTGCTTCTCGACCTGTAACGATACCGAATCGCTCTTTGACGAAAAGTTCGTCTTCGAAACCTGATGCGACCAGATCGACAATAGCTTTGTTTTCTTGAAGTACGCGATTTGTTAAATCATTGGCTGATTCCAGCGAGGCGAATGACCCCTCACGATAGTCTATGGCAGAGACGACGAACCCTCTATACGTATTTGCCTCGATCGCCTGCAGCAACTCCACGTCGCTCTTGCCGACATGCTTTCGGATCGTATGACCGACTCCGATCGGCGCTTCTTCCTCCAGCAGGTTGATGGAATAGCGCCTCGAGTCCGTATCCTGGGCGATTCGTGTCGGCGTGGCTTCGCCCGCCGTGCCTCCGCCGGCTGCATTCCCGCCACCTCCCTCAGTCGGCCATTGCCCACCCTCGGGATTGCCGGCCGCTCTACGAGGCTGCCGGTCCCAGTCGGGGTTGTACCTCAGCAGAAGCTGTACACGCCATCCGGCGACCAGCACGCGCGCCGCCGCGATCTCGGCCTTGAGCCACAGGATTTCCATGGCGTCTTCATCGGCAGACATCAGACGGCGCCCCTCCGCCCATACCCCACCGCCTCGCGCTTCTCGTCGTCGCTGAGAAAACCCGCCGCGCCGACCCGCGCCCAGAGCGCGTCGCGGTCGGCGGCCAGCCCCTCGACCTGGTCGGCGTCGTACCAGAGCCGCAGGCCCTCCCCGAACGCCGGACCGAGCCAGGCCGAGACCTCGCGCACCGTGCGCGCCACGAGCGGCAGCACGGTCATGCGGTAGAAGGCGCGGTTGGCCTCCTGGTAGTTGGCGTAGGTGTTGTCGCCCGGGATGCCGAGCAGCATCGGCGGCACGCCGAAGGCCAGCGCGATGTCGCGGCTGGCCGAATGCTTGGCCTCGATGAAGTCCATGTCCTTGGGCGAAAGGCTCATCGCCTTCCAGTCAAGCCCGCCTTCGAGCAGCAGCGGCCGCCCGGCCCGCGTCGCGCCCGAATAGCCGTCCTCCAGCTCGCTCTTCAGCCGGTCGAACTGTTCCTCGCTGAGGTTGCCGCCCTCTTTCGGCGCATAGACCAGGGCGCCGGAAGGCCGCGCCGAATTGTCGAGCAGCGCCTTGTTCCAGCGCCCGGCCGCGTTGTGGGTGTCGAGCGCGATCAGCGCGGCCTCGAGCGGCGGAAAGCCGCCATGGTCGTCGAGCGGGTGGAAGAGGCTGAGATGCAGCGCGCCCGCGCCCGCATTCCCGGTCGCGACGGTGCGCCTGACCTGCCCCGCGCGGTACTCCAGCCCGACCGGCCAGCCGCCGGCGTCCGCCACCACCGAAACGCGATCCGGCCGCAGCAGGTGCAGTTCGCGCAAATCCCCGCCAGCCTCGACCAGCTCGACATAGGCGTTGCCCGAGATCAGCAGGTGCCCGTAGAGCGCGTCGAGGAAGGTCGCGCCGGCCTGGCGCGCGTTCGGGCGTTGCAGCAGCCGCAGCAGCGGATGCTCGGTAAGCTCCGCCTCGCCGTCGTAGAGCAGCCACGGCAGGGCCGACGCGGTCTCGGCGATCAGCCGCACCGACCTGAAGGCCACCGGATTGCGCATGAAGCCTTCGCGCGCCAGCGTGGCGTAGTCGCGCCGCGTCCACGCCGCCTCGCCTTGCAGATGCAGCGCGACGAAGCCGCCCGGCGCGAACGCTTTGCGCTCGGGTTGCGCTTCGCCGTCCCGGTGGCGGCGGCGCCAGGGCCAGTTCCAGTCCATGGTCTCTCCTGACTAGCTAAAATCCCTCACCCGCGGCCGGGCCTTGCCGTCGTCGATCAGCGTCGCGACCGCCCAGACCAGCGCGTCGAGCCGGTCCGGCGAGCGGCCGTCGGGCAGCCCGGCGGCGGTGAAGGCGCACATCTCGTCCTCGAGCGCGGCGAAGCGCCCGGCATGGCGCACGCGGCCCTGCTGGTAGAGCATCGCGACCGGCTCGGCGCGAACCCACTTCGAGCGCCGCGCATGCACGGCGCGCACCGGCACGCCCGCGTCGGCGGCGCGGATAACCGCGCCCACCATGTCGCCTCCCTGGTTGACCTCGGCCACGATGCAATCCGCTTCGAGCCGGTGGTAGAGCGCCACCGCCGCGCCCGCCCATTCGCCGGGCCTGGCCGCCCGCAGCGTCGCATCGGCCAGCACGATGGCGCGGCCCTCGGCGTCGAGCCCGGCCGCCACGATCCCGCAGGCGTCCGACGATTTTCGCGAGGTCGCCGGCGGGTCGACCGCCACCACGATCCGCCGCAGTTCCGGCGGCGCCGCGATATACGCCGCCTCGACCGCAGCCCGCGACCAGAGCGCGCCCTCGCGCTCCTCGATCAGCTCGCCGTCGAGTTCCTGCCGGCCGAGATGCGTCCCGCCATAGCGGGCCTGCGCCGCCGCGAGGAACGCGGCCGCCAGGTGCTCCGCATTCTCCCGCGTCGCCATCCGCGTCACGACCACCGCCTTGTCGGCGAGCAGCCGGCGCAGCAGCCCGATCGGGCGCGGCGTCGTGGTGACGATCTGGCGCGGGTGTTCGCCTAGCCGCAGTCCGAACTGCAGCATGTCGTAGGTCGCGTCCGGGTGCCGCCATTTGCCGAGCTCGTCGCACCAGGCCGCGTCGAACTGCGGCCCGCGCAGGCTCTCCGGGTCCTCCGACGAGTACGCCTGCGCGATCGCGCCGTTCGGCCAGAGCAGCCGCCTGCGGCCCGGCTCGAAGCGGGGCCGGCAGCCGGCGCGCGCAATGGCGCGGATGCCCGACGGCCCCTCGATCATCACCTCGCGCACGTCGCCGAGCGTCTCGCCGACCAGCGCGATACGGCCATGCCTGCACTCCGGCTCGGTGAACGGCGGCAAGCCGCGCACCATTCCGTTCACCCATTCCGCGCCGACCCGCGTCTTGCCCGCGCCGCGCCCGCCCATCACAAGCCATATGGCCGGCTGCGCGAGCAGCAGCGGATATTGCGCCAGCCGCGCGGTGAAGACCCACTCCGCCGCGACGCGCTCAGCCCAGGATGCGCCGATCGCCTGTTTCGACCATCCATCGAGCGGCGCCGACTGCGAGTTCAAGTATTCTTCGATCGATTCGTCCGAGAATCTCGCCAAGTTCGGCATCGTCCCCCGTGTTCTTTTCATCCGCCCGTTCTTGTGCGAGCGTTTCGGATCGTTCGAGCAGGCGCACCATCGACGCCACCGTGTCGACCTGCGCCTTGTCGAGGATTCTGCCGCGCGCTTCCGCGCTGGCGAGCATGCGATGCGCCTGCCGTCTCAGCAGGCCGGCGAGCCCCGCGGCGGGGTCGGCGTGCAGGCCGGCCGCGTCGAAACCGTCGGCCGCGTCCGCATCGAACGCCCCGTCGAACGCGTCGTCGCCCATCGACGCGCCATCAGCGTCGTCATCCGCTCCCCCGGTCTCGTCGGGACTGCGCCAGTTCTCGCGCTGCGCCCGCTTGGCGATCGTGCTGAGGTGGATGCCGGTCGCGCGCTGCAAGCGCAAATAGGTCGGCCGCCGCCCCTCGCGCAAAGCGCGCACCGCCGTCCACTGCTCCTCGCTGGCCGCAGAGTGCATGCAAAATCTCCGATGATGTTGGCAGTATCAAGTTGGCAAAAGGACTTGGCGCCTTCGGCCAAGAGACTAGTCTCCCTCCTTGTGGGAGATCGCCGGCAGGCCAGAGGGGGCGCGAAGGATCCCTTCCTCGCCGCCCGCCCCGCCACTCACACTTTTCCGACGATAGCGAGAGACTACCAAACCACCGTCACGGTGTCAAGGGATTTTTTCCTATCGGGACGCTTTTGCCTTCTCTTTCGCGCGACGCCCGGGACTGGATCGCGGCGGTGTCGAGGCCGGCCGCGAGCACCAGCAGCGAAAAGTCGGCGGCTTGCCCTCGCGCAGCGCGCGGATGGCGTCCCACCGCTCCGGACTTTCGGCAGCGCTCATGAAAATCTCCAGTGTTGGTGATGGAAAAACTTGGCGACGGTGGCGGAGCGACCAATCTCCCCCTTGTGGGGGCGAGACGTGGTCCGCGCAGCGGACAAGAGCCAACGATTTGGCTTCTCGAACGACGAGCGCCCGGCAGGACCAGAGAGCGAGAAGGATCACTCCCTCGCCACGCGCCCTGCCACTCACACTTTTCCGACGATAGGGAAACCCTACCAAACCACCGTTACGGTGTCAAGGACTATTTTCCTACTACTCAAAAGCTTTCGCATCCAAGAATGGCCAATTTATCGACACCAAAAAACGCGAAACTAATTTTCTGGGCCGGAATCGTTCTTAACAATAATAATTTTTTAGTTTTTAACCTATTTTTGCTATAAAAGATCCACATATGGAAATATTTTAGCGTCCAGGGGCCGATTATTACCGATTTTATATTCAAAATATCGGCCCACTATAGTCCAGGTGCGCTGCATAATTTTATCGGTCAAAATTTCTTCGTCTTCCCTCACATCACGCTTGCCATGGCGCGCATCTTTCGATGCGCTAGTTATTGAAGTGAGATATGATCTTGATATTCGAAGGTGCTCTCGCATCTTTTGCCAAGCTACTTCACCACGGGCGATATTAGGTTCCAAATGGTGACGAATGGTTTCAATTGCGCGAGCGCAATTGATCAAACGAGCAGGCGGGAAATCGATTGCTTCATTCAGATCAGCCATCATAAGGCGCAATTGTGGATGTGTACTAATGATTGCTAACAGTTCACCGATGTCACGCTGGAGAAATGCTGTCGAGAGTTGTGCTGGTAGTCGTTCGTCGTGCATGATAAATGCATGTAATCCATCTGCGTCTTCCCGAAACTCAAGCGAATACGAGATTGAGGTTCCGCTTAAAAATGCGGCGAGGTCCAATGCACCCTTTACAATTGCGTTCGCTTGTTGCCACGCATTCTCAAACACGGATTGTCCAACTTGTCGATTAATCTCGAAATTTACCACTATCGAGTTATTACTTCCAAACATCACTTCTATATTATTGCCGGCAAATATTCCTGCTTGTGTAGACACGGAAAAATTTTTAATCTCTAAATGAACGACCGAAGGAAAATAATGTCCGACATATTGGAGAACTGTCATCGAATCTGATACTTTCTAGCTGTCTTTTTATTACCAAACTGTGATGAAATAGCTCTGAGTTGTTGCGATTATGACCTTCCGGCAAGTTTCTTGCCAAAATATGTCAACGGGGATATTATCCGTTTTTTGAGAGAGAAAAATGGCAAAAAAACCGGGCCGAGTTGGAGAAGCAGATATTGCCGCCGACGTGCTAGCGATCATCGATGCACAGCCTGGTCGCCAAATCACCACAAGCAAACTGATCGACGAATTACGGATACGTTTGCCGCTTACCCCAGAAGATGAGGAGCAGCTCAATAATCGTCAAGATGATCGGTTCTCGCAAATTGTGCGTAACATCAAGTCGCACAAAGCTCAGCCTGGTAATCTTATACATAGTGGACATTTAATCGCGATATACCGAGGCTTTAAGCGGCCCTAGCAAACCTAGACTTATATCCTGGATGCAGCCATTTCAGCTCGGTTGTGGTACGAGCGTCTTTATCCCAAACGAACCAAGCGTATGCCGTAGTGCCGGACCCGCCTTGGACCGCTCCGGCTGGATAAAACGTGATACGTTCGCTAAATACCCATACGCGAGAGGGTGGGCATTCTGAGAAGATGGTATTCGCGCGGTTCGCGCCCTCAAGGAAGGCGAGTCGAAGCAGTAGTGCGAACTTACGGCGCGCGAGCGTGACGCCAGACCGGACGAATCCTTCAGCACTGTTGTAGGGTGGGTTCGTCACTATGTTATCGGAAGGCGTCGCAGCTTTATTAAAGTCGATGCCGGTCTCACCGAACCCACGGTCAAAAAGATCAGAACTCCGGACCTTATTGCCCCGGCTTGCCAGAACCTTGGACATGGCACCATTCCCGCATGCGCATTCCCATATTTCTCCCGAAAATGATTCGCTTTCCATCAACGCATGCGTTGCCCACGCCGGCGTGGGAAAAAAATCGGGGCCAGAGATATCGGCGAACCGCTTCATGGTCGGCTTAAAGCCGCCGTTAAGGTTGTAAGTTGCGTCCATGAGTCGCCTCCGGTTATGGCTAAAACATAACAGAATCATATGGTTAATAAACCATTTACATCTGCGGCAGATCGACTCAGCCTTTTGCCTATAGCGGAAGACACGCACCACTATGTCCAGGTTGTCCATCCCGACCGTCCGGTCGTAAAATCCGCGCGCGGCCGATCCTATTGGGCTTGTCGCCGAAATCGGCGCGCCCCGCATCGACGCCCTTGCGCAGTCCGGCGCGCCTAAACGAGATCCTCGATCCCCAGGTCCAGCGCCTCGGCGATTGTCTTCATCGCGGCGATGCTCCCTTCCTTCTTGCCGGTCTCGATTTCGGAAATGTAAGGCGCGCTCAAGCCGGTCGCGTCCGCGAGAGCCTTGGCCGACTGCCCGCGATGCGTGCGCCAGACCTTCACCGGATGCTCCCCGGCCAGAAGTCGCGTGACGACGGCCGCCGGCACGAGTTCGTCATTGCCTGCGGCAATCTCGGACTTGATGCGGTCGGCCGCCGCGATATCGTTGCCGTCGACCAGGAACTCATAGTCCGCGAGGGGAAGAATGACGAGGATTTCACCTTGAGGGGTCGTGATCTTCTGCATTGTCGGTTTCCTCAATCGTAGATGCCGCCGCGCGGCCCGATCTTGAGCACGGCCAGGACAGTGTTCTGGTCATCCATGATCACCCGCCATTCGGCGACCCGAAGCCGTATGTACGGTGACCCTTTCAGGCTCTTGACATTTCGTGCGAGCGCTTGCGGATCGCTGGCGTATTGCTCGACTTTCGAGACGATCCGCGCCGCTTCGTTCGAAGGCATCCTGCGCAGGGTCTTGATCGCCGATCTTGCATACGAAATCTGTTTCATCGTACAAATTAGCCATATGCTAATTTTTTAGCCTTGTGAAGATCGCTTTCAGCTATTTCAGACAAAAGTTTTCGATGCGACCGTCGTCGCGGCATCTACCCCAACCCCTCCACCATCACCTTGAACGCCACCATGCCGGGGTCGTCCATCCCGACCGTGCGGTCGCCGAAGATCCGGGCGCGGCCGATTTTGTTCGGCTTTTCGCGGAAGTCGGCGAGGGCGGCGTCGACGCCCGCCTTGGCCGCCGCCAGCATCGGCCCCGGCTCGCGCTCTTCCGCCGCCGCCTTGGCCGCGCCCGTCACCGCGTCGAGCACCGTCTTGTCGCTGAGGCTCGCCTTGCCGCGCGCCATCATCGCCGCGACCGCCGCGTCGAGCCAGCCGGGCGCGTCGCTCCAGGGCGCCTGCGTCAGTCCCTTGGTCTGCTTGGCGACCGCCAGCATCGAGGTGGCGAGCAGCGTGCCGAAGCTCGAACTGGAGACCTTCGAGACCGCCTGCGCGCCCTGCATCAGCGCCAGGCCGAGATCGTCGGGCCAATCGGCTTTGAGCCGGTCGAGCTCGCGGAACGCCTTGAGCAGCGTGATGCCGAGATCGCCGTCGCCGATCTGCCCGTCGAGCGCGGTCAGCCGCTCGTGCTCGCCGTCGAGGGCGGCCAGGATGCCCGCCACCGCGTGGCGCAGCGAATCGACCGTGATGCTCATCGTCACACCGTCCAGAAGGCGCAGGCGGCGGGCGCCGTCAGGTAGGTTTCGAGCTCGTCGTCGAGCGTAAGCACGGTGAGCGAGGCGCCCGCCATCTCCATCGAGGTGGCGTAGCGGCCGACCAGCGGATGCGCGATCGCGATCCTCTCCGCCTCGAGCCGGTCGGCGACGCGGTTGAACAGGATGAACAGTTCCTCGACCGGCGTTGCGCCGAGGCTGTTGACCAGCACCGTGACCCTCGCGCCGCGCGCGAGCGACAGGTCGGCCAGGATCGGGTCGAGCATGGCGTCGGCGATCCCGTCAGCCGGTTTCAGCTTGCCGCGCTCGACGCCCGGTTCGCCATGGATGCCCATGCCGACCTCCATCTCGTCCTCGCCCAACGTGAAGGTCGGCTTGCCAGCCTGCGGCACGATGCAGGGCGAGAGCGCGACGCCCATGGTGCGGCAGCCGTCGGCCGCGCGCTGCGCGATCCGCGTCACGCCGGCGAGATCGAGCCCGGCCTGCGCCGCGGCGCCGGCGATCTTGAAGGCCAGCACCATGCCGGCCACGCCGCGCCGCTTATCGCGCTCGGCGAGCGGGGCGCTCGCCACGTCGTCGGCGAGCAGCACCGTGGCGCTCTCGATGCCGTCCATCTCGGCGAAATCGCCCGCCATATCGAAGTTCATCACGTCCCCGCCATAATTGCCGTAAAGCCGCAGCACGCCGGCTCCGCCATTGGCGGCGCGCATCGCCTGCGCCATCTCGTCGGCGGACGGCGAGGCGAAGACGTCGCCCGAGGCGACCGCGTCGAGGAAGCCCGGGCCGACATAGCCGGTGAACACCGGCAGGTGCCCGGAGCCGCCGCCCGAGACGATGCCGACCTTGCCCTGGACCGGTCCGCCGGCGCGCGCGATGACCCGTTTCTCGCCGTCCACGAGCCGGTAGAACTGCGGATAGGCGCGGCAAAGGCCCCGCAGCGTCTCCTCGGCATAGAGGTAAGGGTCGTTCAGTATTTTCTTCAAGCCGTCCTCCCGGATCCAGTTCCAGCGCCACCGTAGCGCGCGCGCCGCGATTTGTGGAGACGGTTGCGCGCGTCCGCGCGCCGCCAGGGTTTACCACTCCGCCGATTTGTTTGCCGTTAACCGTCTATTCACCTTGATTTCGATGCCCGCCCCGCCGACAAAACGACGGCAAGGCGCGGTCGGCGCCAGCTTGCAAGCCTGCATGGGATCGCAGGCCCGTTCGTACCGAGTCGGGGCGCTTCCGGGTGGACAGGTCCGTCGCATCGCAAAAACGAAGGACACCGAAAGCCGGCGCGCTGCTGGCGGTCGACGCCTGGCTTGACTCGACCGTCTACGAGGCGGGCTTCAAGCTCAGCGGGGGCTGGGAAGCGCTCACGGTCTTCTTCCGCCGCTTCCGCGTTTTCGGCTGGCGGCGCGCGCTGCTGGAACTGGCGAGCGAAGGCGTGACGATGGCCGCGGCCGGCAGCGTCGTGCTGCTGGCGCTCGCCATGCCCGCGTTCCAGTCGACCGCCGGCGACTGGCGCACGCAGGACGATTTCGCCGTCACCTTCATCGACCGCCAGGGCCGCGAACTCGGCCAGCGCGGCATCATGCAGCGCGAGTCCATCCCCGTCGACGAGATGCCCGACATGGTCGTCCAGGCGGTCCTGGCGACGGAAGACCGGCGCTTCTTCGAGCATCACGGCATCGACGCCTTCGGCCTGATCCGCGCGGTGTCGGAAAACATGCGCGCCAATTCGGTCGTGCAAGGCGGATCGAGCATCACCCAGCAGCTCGCCAAGAACCTGTTCCTCAGCAACGAACGCACGGTCGAGCGCAAGGTCAAGGAGGCGTTCCTGGCGATCTGGCTGGAAGCCAATCTGTCCAAGAAGGAGATCCTGCAGCTCTATCTCGACCGCGCCTATATGGGCGGCGGCACGTTCGGCATCACGGCGGCCGCCGACTTCTACTTCGGCAAGCCGTTGCAGGATCTGACGCTCGCCGAGGCGGCGATGCTGGCGGGCCTCTTCAAGGCGCCCGCCAAATACGCGCCGCACATCAACCTGCCCGCCGCGCGCGCGCGCGCCAACGTCGTGCTCACCAATCTGGTGCAGAGCGGCTTCATGACCGAGGGCCAGGTCCTGCCGGCGCGGCTCCATCCGGCCGACATCGTCGATCGCGGCAAGATCGAGAGCCCCGATTACTTCCTCGATTTCGCCTTCGAGGAGGCCAAGACGCTCGGCCGCAGGCTCGGCCTGCGCACCATGGTCGCGCGCACGACCATCGACCTCGACATCCAGCGCGCGGCCGAAGAATCGCTCGAATTCAACCTGCGGCTTCACGGCAAGGACTACAATGTCGGAGAAGGCGCGATCGTCGTGCTCGACAATGACGGGTCGGTGCGCGCCGTCGTGGGCGGGCGCGACTATGGCGAGAGCCAGTTCAACCGCGCGACCCGCGCGCTGCGCCAGACGGGATCTTCCTTCAAGCCCTACGTCTATGCGACCGCGATGGAGCACGGGTTTAAGCCGGGCTCCGTCATCTCGGACGGGCCGGTCAACTGGGGCGGCTGGTCGCCCAAGAACTATGGACGCGGTTTCGCCGGCAAGGTCACGCTGGCCACCGCGCTGATCAAGTCGATCAACACGGTTCCCGTCCGCCTCGCGAAGGATTATCTCACTCTGCCGCCGATCGAGGCGATGGCCAGGGCGATGGGCGTGGAATCGGCGCTGAACGGCCACAAGACCATGGTGCTCGGCACTTCGGGGATGACCGTCATGGACCAGGCGACGGGCTACAACACCTTCGCCAATGGCGGCTATGCCGGCACCCGCCACGCCGTCCTGCAGTTGCTGGCGCATGGCGACGAGATCGTCTACGATCGCGACCGCGACGCCCCGCCGCCCCGGCGCGTATTGTCCGCGCAGGCTTTGCGGTCGATGAACGCTATCCTGGTCCAGATCCCGGAGATCGGCACCGCGCGCCGCGCCGCCTTGCCAGGCATACGCTCGGCCGGCAAGACGGGTACGACGCAGTCCTACCGCGACGCGTGGTATGTCGGCTTCACCGGCAACTACACTGCGGCCGTCTGGCTCGGGAACGACGATTTCAGCCCTACCCACGAGATGACCGGCGGCTCTCTCCCGGCAATGGTGTGGCAGAGGCTGATGGCGGCGGCGCATCGCCAAGTCGAACTCAAGCCCATTCCGGGAATCGATCGACCCTTCCTCGATCCGAAGCTGGTGGCCAAGGCCGACCCCCTCGACGCCGCGGGCGCGGGCGCAGCGGTCTCCGGCGCGGGCGACCGTCCGGCCGTCCTTTCAGCCGAGACGGCGCGGATCCTGCGCGACATCTCCACCATCCTCGACACCGACGCTTCGCCGCCGGCGCTCGAACCCGAAACCCTCTCGGCCCTTTGAACCATGATGCGCCGTGACAGGCCGGCATCGTCTTCGTCCTCGAAAGCGCATCTTGCGGCCGCGTCTCTTCCCGTGGCGCTGGCCATCGTCACGGCGATCGCCGGCGGCCTGGCCTCGGCGGGCTATGCGCTGCGGGCGCGAAGCGGATTCGAAAGGCTGACGGTCGGAGACTGGACATCCGAAACGGCGCCCGGGTCCGACGAGGGCGATCCCTATGCCCGCGCCCGCGCCCGGTTGCGCGGTCTGTTGCCTCTCGGCGCGGCCGAGGGCTTCGCCTTCACGGCGCGGCGCGACTCCGAGGGCTCCGCGCTGTCGTTGCGCTGTCGGTATCGGATCGATGGCGCCTTGCCGCCGGCGCGCCTCTGGACCCTGTCTGCCTTCGACATGGACGAGGCCGCCTCGCCGTCGCCGGTCGCGACGCTGACTTCGCACCAGGCTCTCTATCGCGGCGACGGCTCCCTCGCGATCGAAATCGGCCCACGGGCGTCTCCGGGCAACTGGATGAAGACCGCCGGCGATGGCGCGATGCGTCTGGATTTGACGCTCTACGACACCCCGTCGGTCAGCCGCAGCGGGATATCCCCGCCGGTCCTCCCGAGCATCGGCAAAACCGGCTGCGATGCGTAGGCTGTCCTACGCGCTGCTGGCGGGTTTGATCGGAGCGGGCCTTGTCCACATCGCGCTGATCTTCGCGCTGCCGTCGCTGTTGCCGGACTACGCCTGGGACCGCTTGGCGAAAGCCGCCGACGCCTATGTGGCGGTTCCACTCACGACCGCCATCGACCGAAACCCGCTGCTATCGCCGGCCGACCCGGCGGTTCGGGCCGTGGCCTGCCGCTTCGACCTCGACGATGGCATGGTGCGGGTTTCGGCGACGGGCAGCGTGCCGTTCTGGTCGGCGTCGATCTATGATCGCGACGGAAGCAACGTCTACAGCATGACCGACCGTTCGACCCTGGAAGGCGGTCTCGATTTCATCATCATTCCGCCGCAGCGGATGAACGCTGAACGGACCTCCGGAGCTGCGCGGACCGTCTACGTCGAGGCGCCGGTGAGCCAGGGCATCGTCGTCGTGCGCGCGGTCCTGCCCGACCCGACCTGGGCCGACGCGGTCGCCGCATTCCTCGCGTCAACGCGCTGCACCTCGGTGGAGACGCGATGAATCTCAGGTCGTCAGCAGCGGCTGCGACGGCGCCTTCGCCAGCCAGGGCGAGGACGCGAGGCCCGCGACGGTCTCCGATGAGAACTGCCGTTCATAGCGCACGCCCGGGAAGATGATGATCGTCGCCGGCGCGCCGCCACGCTTGGGCGAAGGATCGGCCGCCGCTTTTCGCGGACGGAACGTGAGTATGCTGTTCATGCCTGCCCTTTCGACTGCCAGGGGAGCAACTACGCAACGCCTCCGTCTTCATAAGTCCATCAGACAGTTAACAGTCCGCTAAGACATAAGCGCTAATTTTTGACTGTCGGGATCGAAGGCCATTGTGGCTCCCGACGCGTTCCAGTGTGTAGGCGTGCGCGTGTCACTCAGAGATTTCCGAGAAATCGGCGCCAAGAACGATCCCGGCAAGGCCGAGCGGCTTTTTAAGGCCGCCGTCTCGGCCTTTTGCTGCCTCACCCGTCCGTCGCGGCGCGACCTCGTCCAGCTCGACGCCCTGACGCTGCCCCTGTTTTCGATGGTCTCGGTGGAAGCGCGGCGCTATGTGGCGGCGGCGCTGTCGGAATGCGCGGTCGCGCCTCCCGGACTGCTCGCGCGTCTGGCCGACGAGCGTATCGACATCGCCGCGCCGCTGCTCGTGCGCTCGTCCCTCCTCACCGACGTGGCGCTGATCGGCCTGATCGGCAGGCATGGCATCGGCCACGCCCGCGCCGTCGCGCGGCGGCCCGCGCTCAATCCGACGATCGCGCAGTTGATTCGCGCCTTGGAAAGTTCACTTCCGGAGACAGCCATGCCGACGCCCTCCATGTCCGCCATTCCGACCCGGCAAGCGGCGACATCGCCCGGGCCGCGTCCGACCAGCGAAGATGTCCGCGAACGCCTTCGGGCCATGATGCGAACGGAAGCCATACCGGCGGTCGCCACGGCTCTCGCGCCGGAGGATCGCCTGCAGATTTTCCGCAAGCTGCGCGACAGCGCGTTCACCGGCAACGAGACCTTCTTTCACACGGCGCTGGCCGACGCCTTGCGGATGAACTTTTCGACCAGCCGGCACATCTTCGCCACGCCCGGCTATTCGCCGCTGCTGGCAGCCCTGCGGTCGCTCGATCTGACGGAAGAGCAGGCCTTCATGATCGCGGCGAGCGTCAAGCCGGCGCAGTTCGCGCATGGCGAAGCGGTCCGGATGTTCCTCGGCCGCTACCGCGCGCTCGATCGCGACACGGCGCTCGATCGCGTCAGGGGCTGGAAGCTCGAGATGGTCGCAAGCTGGATCAGCCGCCATTCGACGGGTATTCGGGGAAAGCTCGCCCTGCACGCGAAACTGCATTCCGACAACGACGCGGACGCCGCCGCCGCCGTCAAGGCGTCGTGATCGACAGCAGTTGCGCGATCGGCAAATCTCGGGCTTCCACCTCCACGATCCAGATGTCAGGGTCAAAACGGCGTTCCTTGGCGAGCCGGGCGTCGATCGCGCTCCCCTCGCCATCCAGGTAAAGCGCGAACCGTCGGTCCGCCGGCCGGTCGCCATCGTAGCTCGTCTGCGCGGCGGGCCCGTAGAGCGCCGCCTGGCCCGAGCGCTCCCGCGCGATGACGAAGATAGCGCCAGCCTGTTCATGACCGCGCTTTTCGATCGCCGCAAAGCCGCCGGCCGAAAAGACGCGGCGCAAAACCGCTGCGACGAACAGGTCGGAAGTGACGCGCAAATCAATCTCCCGCCGTCACCGAAGCGGCCGGCGGCGGCCTGGCCGACCTTGTCCTATTTGACATAGCCTTCTTCGCGCATCTTGGCATACAGCGCCTTGTCAGGGAGCCCCGTCGTCGGCAGTCCGAAGATCGACTGGAATTCCCTGATCGCGGTCTTCGTGCGCGCGCCCATGACGCCGTCGACCTCGATGCCGGCGTTGCCGAACGCTTTGAGCCCGGCCTGAACCTTCCTGGTCAACGCGACCGCGTGCTCGTCGGGCGCCGGCTCGGATGCCGGGGCGCGCGGCGGCGGGATGGGCGCGATGCCGGAGGTGGTCGGCTCGATGCCGAGTTGCACCAGGAGGTCGATGTCGATCGACGCCGAGGCGGCGAGGCCGACCTTGCGCCGATAGGCGTCGATCGCCTTTGTCGTGGCGGGGCCGGAAAGCCCGTCGACGGCGCCGCCATAGAAGCCGAGTTCTTTCAGGACCGCCTGAACCTGCTTGGTCGCCGGGTCGGACGGCGGCGCCTGGACAGGCTCGGCCGGGCGCTCGATGACGAAGGTGGTTTCGGGCTCGGGGTCCGGGCGGACGGGATCGGCGGCGCGGACGAAGCCGCGTGTCGGGAAGAACGCGTCGCGATGGATGTGCGGCTGATACCACAAGGCGTTGGCCGACACGTAGAACAGGGCGACCAGCAGCGCCGTCGAGCCGCCGGCGACGGCCGGGTTGCGCGCGATCAGGCCGCCGATCGCATCCGCGCCGAGCGGCCAGCCGCGCCTCGGCGGCGGCGGCGGCCTGGGCGGCGAAGCAGGCGCCTTAGCTTGCTTTGCGGAGCGCGCCATGCCCGTTCCCACTCCAGTTCCGCTCGACCGATTGGAGAACGCCGGTCGCGGCGAATCTTCGCGCCGGCCCGGCGATCGGCAGGCTGATGCTCACCGTCGTGCCCTTGCCCGGGCTGCTGTCGATCGACATCGTTCCCTCGTGCAGGATGACCAGTCCCTTCACCAGAGCGAGGCCGAGACCGGCGCCCTCGGAAGCTTGGGTATAGTCGTTGTGGACCTGGGCGAAAGGTTGGCCGATCCTGTCCATGTCGGCCGCGCAAATGCCGATGCCGTCGTCCGAGACCTGGAACTCCAGTCGCGCACCCGCCTGCCTCGCGGCGACATGCACCGCGCCGCCGGCCGGCGTGAACTTGACCGCGTTCGAGACGAGGTTGATCAGCATCTGCTGAACGGCGCGGCGGTCGGCATTGATCTCGCCGATCGCGGTTTCGACATCGTTGACCAGCGCGACGCCCTTCGCCTGCGCCTGAAGCCCCATCAGGGCGACGCACAGGTCGGCCGCCTCGTGGAACGGAAACGGCTCCGGCGCCGTGGCGTAGCAGCCCGATTCCAGCTTGGACACGTCGAGCGCCGCGTTGACGACGGCGAGCAGATGGCTCCCTGCCTCGCGAATGATGGCGACGTGCTCCTTCTGCCGCGGATGCGCGAAGGTGCCGTTTATCTCGCAAAGCAGCATGTCGGAAAAACCGATGATCGAATTCAGCGGCGTGCGCAACTCGTGGCTCACCGCGGCGAGGAAATGCGTTCTGGCCGCATCGACGTTTTTGGCCGCGTCCTGGGCCTCGGCAAGCGCCGCGCGCAGGTCGGCGACCTGGCCATTGTCGCGAAGCCGCCCGGCGATGCCGGCGGGCCCCCACTCGGGCCGCCAGAGGTCGAGCGCCATCGAGCGGTAGTTGGAGCGTCCGTCGGTCCGTTGCGAGGCGGGAGTGCGCAGCCGCAACTCGATGCGCGTCCGCCGCGCGCCGCCCCTCAGATCGGCGAACGCGCAGAGATAGGCGACGCGGTCGGCGACATGGATGCGCTCGAAGAACCCGTTGCCGAGCAGGAGATCGCCATCGACGCCCAGCATCGATTGCGCCGCTGCGCCCGCGTCCGACAGGTCGCCATTGTCGGAAAACAGCAGCGGGAGACGATCGTCGTCCTGAACAGCGGTGGAAATTCCGTCCTGGGCAATGCCCTTCGATCCCTGCCGCATCCGCGCGACGACCGAAAGGACGTAGAGCAGCGGGACGAGCCAATGCCAGATCGACGCCGTCGCGCCGCCCGGCAGAAGGACGCCGGCCGCCGGCTGCAGCGCCACCGTCGCGACCGCTCCGGCAAAACCGAAAGCGATCGCGCGCAGCGTCGGCTTGGTCGCGATCGCTTCGAGCGCCGGCGCGGCCGCGATCAGCGCCATCGGCGATTGCAGCCCGCCCGCCGCGGCGATCAGAAACGCCAGTTGCGGCGCAAGCGACAGGCTCGCCGCGTCGAGGACCGCCTCGGTGCGGCCGGTCACGAACATCGTGGTGGCCAGAAGGCCCGACATGCCGAACGAGGCGCAGATGAATGCAAAAGTCGCCTCGATCCCGGCGGGAACCGGAAGCAGCATCCATGCCGCCGCCGAAACGAGAAGCGGCGCGCCGAGCACCGATCCGAGCAGACGCCGCTGCGCCATCCGCGCGATCGGAGACACGACGCGCGGGTGAACGAGACGGTCGCACCCCGCCGAAACGGCGCGCATCAGGTCGCCAAATGAAGCGGCAAACAAACTCAAGAACGCACCCGGCCACAGTCCGTCTGACGGATCGATTTTCATTGCCTCGACCCTCGCATCCAGCCTTTAAGGAATGAATAAAAGCCGGTCTCCAGGCCGCCTTGCGGCCCCGGCAAACGCCGCGGCGCGGCCCTTGCCCGGAAACGATCGTCCGTCATGGTAAACGCAAGCTTGGCGCCGGCCGGCCGGCGCGCGGAAAGGATTCAGCGGCCTTGCCGCCATCTCCTGATAAATTGTATAGCATTTTCAGTATTTTATATGGTTAATTAAATGTTTCTCCCAATTCCCGCTTTCGATTAAAGTCGCAACCGCGCGCAAATCTTAACATATTCCTCGTCCAGCCACTCAAATGCGCTGGGTCGCGGCAAGCGCTTTTTCTCGAGCCTGTGGCATATTGCACCCGTCACGCCGGCGGGGACACGAGGCTCGCCTGCATCGGTCGGGAGACGGCACATGTTCTTCATCCTGCGCAGCGCCTTCTGGTTTTCGCTGGTGCTCCTGGTGATCCCGTTCGACATCGGGTCGAGCGATCCGGCGCGGGAGCGCGCGGGGCCGATCGAGACCTTCGCGGCGGCGCGCGAAGCGTTCATCGACGTGTCCGGCCTGTGCGAGCGCAAGCCGGACGTCTGCCGGGTCGGCAAGTCGGCGTTCAATACGGTGGGGGTCCGGGCGCGCGAAGCGGCCAGGATCGCCTACGAGACCCTTGACGAGAATTTCGGCGAGCCCGACACGCAGTCCAGGACTGGCGGCATCCCTGCCTCAGTGTCGGCGGATTTCTCCCACCAGACGGCCGCGAGGCGGATGCAACCTGAGGCGGAGAACGCCGCGCGATAGCGCGGGAGTTTTCGGGCGATCGGCTTTCTTGGTGACGGCGCGCGCCTTCGCGCCTATATCGCCGGCGATGAACGCAACCATCGACGGCATCCGCGAAGACTTCGCCTTCCTCGACGATTGGGAGGACAAGTATCGCTACGTGATCGACCTGGGCGAATCCCTGCCGCCCTATCCCGACGCCGCGCGCGACGCCGCGCACAAGGTCCAGGGCTGCGTCAGCCAGGTCTGGCTGCTTCCAGAACGCGGCGTCGGTCCTGATCCCGTCATCCTCTTTCAGGGCGACTCCGATGCCCATATCGTGCGCGGCCTGGTCGCCATCGTGCTCGCGCTCTATTCCGGTCAAAGCGCGAGCGCGATCGAGGCGACGGATGCGGAAGGCTTGTTGCGATCGCTCGGTCTCGACGAGCACCTGACCCCGCAGCGCGCCAACGGCCTGCGCGCGATGATCAGGCGCATCAGGGAGGAAGCGCGGGCCGCGCTCGCCGAAAACGTCTGAACGACGCTACGTCAGGACAGACTCGGCCGATAATCGTCGCTTCCCCAGTGGAAGGCGCGCGGCTGTCTTGGCGCGGCGTCGGGATGGTAGTGCCGAGCCAGGACCCCGAGCGCGGTCTTGAGCACCACCTTCGCCGAGCGGACCGGCCAGCTTCGCTCGCGCTCGACGGTCTCCAGTCCCTTGAGGAAGCAGCATACATCGACCAGCAGGCCGGACAGTTCCGGCCCCACCGCCTTCAGCGCATGGTCGACCCGCTGGCGGGCGGCGAGCGCGGCGTCCGTCAGGTCGGCGATGCCGTTGCCGTCGCCGACCTGACCGCTGGAGACGCCCGGTTCCCAATTGGCGCCGAACCGGGGCATGATGCAGCCACGCGTATAGTCGCTGCGCAACCGCTCGCCGGCCTGGAACTCACGCGCCGACAGGAACGGCCTGCCGTCCTTGTCCTTGCGCCGCATCAATTGGCCGAGCGGCGATTCGCTGAAATTGACCTCGACGGTCGATCGAATGCCGGCGATTTCGACGACGCCTTCGCCCCGGTCGCGATTGACCGGCGCGCTCGGCATCGGAGCGAGTTTCACCTGGCCGCCTTGCCTGACGATCGCGCCGCTTTGCGCCAGCGCCGCCAGGGCGGCGGCGTCCACCCTCATCGCGCCCTGGCGGTTGGTGAGGATCATCATGCCTTGTTCCCCTGCGCTTTCGAGGCGAGCCCTGCCCGACCGCAGAAATGCGCGGACGCGGTCCATGTGTTTCTGCATGCCGACCTCGATCGCCATCAGACATCGAGCCGGTTGCGGAAAGCCGCCAGCGCAACCCGCTCGGTCAGCACGATGGTCCTGTCGAAATCCCCGTCGTCGCGCATGTCCTCGATGAGATGGCAGGCGTGACGGACGGTCGTGCGGTCGCGCGCGAAGCCGCGGCCGACCTCGGGCATGCTGACGCGCAGCGTCGTGTGGGTGACGTACATCGCGATTTGCCGTACCCGCGAGACGCCGGCCGCCGTTCGTCCGGTCTGGCGAAGCTCCTTGCTGGAGACGTTGTAAAGCGCGGCGCAGATGTCGATCATCGATTCGCAGATCGACATGATCCGTTCGGAACGCCGCGCGCCAAGACCGGCGCCGCCCTCGAAAATCGGCGCGCCGAAACTCCCGGCTTCCGGCTCTTCGTCGTCGAAATCATCAAACTTCCGCGCCTGCATCGCCGCACTCCGATAGGAATACGTTCTTATACAGGGCGGCGAGGTTTCTGGGAACAAAACAGGGTCATATTTGTAGCCGCAGGCGATTTATCGCTTGCGAAACAAAGGGCGTTTCCACGTCTCCGCCAAGTTTTGTCCCCCGGGGTCTGCATGACCGTAGCCTGGCGCGCAATGGCGGAGGTTGCGATGAGGACGCTTGCGGACGACATTCACAAGTTCTTGAATGGCAAGGCCGCGTGTCATGCGGACGCCATCCAGCGCGTCGCGCTGCAACTGATTTGCGGGCTTGATCTGCCGGAAATCCTGGCGGCGGACTTGCAGTCGCGTCGTTCCGCCCTGGCGCGGATCGAACGGCAAATCCGGCGCGAGCGACAAAAGGGATTGGCGCGGCATTGGAGTTACGATCTCAACCGTCACATCGCGCTCAAACAGGCGCGGGACAGGATAGTCGGCACTCTGACTGCCTGCGAGACGGAACGAAAAGGCCGCGCGGTCGACGTTGCGATGACGCGGCCCTGAGCGAAAGCCCGGTCTCAGGCTTCGCTGCGCTTGCGCCCGAGGCCCATGCTCTTGGCGAGTTGCGAGCGCGCGGAAGCATAATTCGGCGCGACCATCGGATAGTTGGGATCGAGCGACCACTTTTCGCGATACTGGTCCGGCGTCATGCCGTAGTGCGTCATCAGATGGCGCTTGAGCGACTTGAACTTCTTGCCGTCTTCCAGGCAGACAATGTAATCGTCCTGAACTGAGCGCTTGGGGTTGACCGCCGGCTTCTGCTTCTCGACCGGCGCCTGTTCTTCGGTTACCCCGACGCGGCCCAAAGCAGCGTGGACGTCGGCGATCAGGTTTGGGAGTTCGCCGGCGGGTACAGGATTGTTACTGACGTAGGCGGCGACCAGATCGGCAGTCAATTCGATCAGCGCCTCGTGATTCGTAACGACTGTTTCGGACATATCCATATTGAAACCTCGGTGAGAACGTGATTGGCGTGCCCCGACTGCCTGGCAGTCTCCAGGGGGCAAGCGATGCGAAACGAGCACTTATCTTCGAGGACAAGCTCGTGCGTTACAAATGGAACTCATATGAAGTCAAGTCAATGTTGTTTTCACTGAATCCTACCCGAGTTCAAATTATCATGCCGACGCGAGGGCCGTTAACCCTTCCGCTGCTCGGTAAAGGGGCTCCCCCGCCAAGAAGCGGCGCTGATGACGCAGCGTCAATACGTCGAAAACGCGCCGAATTGGCGAATGCTACTGACTCTGGTTCATATCATGCGCGTGCAATGTCGTGGCGCGTCGTTAGTCGTCATTGTGGTTTCGGCTCGGATGGCTTGCCGCCCTGTTGAACGGAGCGGCGTCCGAGTGATCTTCTCCGTTCGCGGCGGGACTGTTTGGCGCCCGTCCGGTGGTCTATACCGCCCGCACATCGCGCGGACTCTTCAGAACGAGATCCTCTTCATGACCGACACGACTTCGTTTCCCGCCATCGCCCCGCCCCTGGCGGCCGAGTCCGCCTGGACCGATACCGCGCATGGCATGACCCGCAACGACGAGTTCGCCTGGCTGCGGGCGGACAACTGGCAGGAGGTCTTTCGCGATCCGAAGACGCTCGATCCGGCAATCCGCGCCCATCTCGAGGAAGAGAACCTCTATCAACAAGATATGATGGCGGACACCCGAGATCTCCGCGCGATCCTGTTCCAGGAAATGAAGGGGAGGATCAAGGAAGACGATTCATCCGTCCCGATGAAGGACGGCCCCTACGCCTACGGGTCGTCGTTCCGCACCGGCGGGCAGCATCCGCGATTCCTGCGCACGCCGCGTGACGGCGGGGCCGAGCAGATCATTCTCGACGGCGACAAGGAGGCCGACGGCAAGGCCTATTTCTCTCTCGGCGGCGTCGATCATTCGTCCGATCACAAGACGCTGCTGTGGAGCTATGACGACAAGGGCTCGGAATTCTACACGCTGGCGCTGCGCGACCTGGAAAGCGGCGCCGACCTGCCGGACCTGATCCCCTCGACCGGCGGCTCCGGCGGCTGGGATGCGACCAATCGCGGATTTTTCTATACGCGACTCGATGACAACCACAGGCCCTCGAAGATCCTTCACCACGTCCTCGGAACGCAAATCGCCCAGGACCGGTTGATCTACGAGGAGCCCGACCACGGCTTCTTCATGAGCGCGGCCGTCACCCGCGACAAACGCTGGATGCTGATCGGCATCGGGGACCACGAGACCTCCGAAACCCGCATTCTCGACGCGTCCGACCCGACCGGCGATCCCCTGTTCGTCGCGGCGCGCGAGACCGGGCTGCAATACGACCTCGAAGAGGGAGGGGAGAGTTTTTTCGTTTTGACCAACGCCGATGGCGCCAAGGACTTCAAGATCATGACCGCGCCGGCGCACGATCCCGGCCGCCGGAACTGGATTGAGTTGGTCCCTCACGAATCCGGCCGGCTCATTCTCTCGGTCATGGGCTTTCAGGATTTCATGGTCCGTCTCGAGCGCAAGGACGGCCTGCCCAGGATCGTCGTGCACGAACGGGCGACGGGCGCGGAACATACCATCGGATTTCCGGAGGAAGCCTACTCGCTCGGCATGGCGGGCTCCTACGAATACGACACCGACATCTTCCGCTTCTCCTACTCGTCGATGACGACCCCGTCGCAACTGTACGATTACGACATGCGCAAGCGCGAACGGGTGTTGCTGAAGACGCAGGAGGTGCCGTCGGGCCATGACGCGAACAACTATGTGACGCGTCGCATCATGGCGCCCTCGCATGACGGCGCCTTGGTGCCGGTCTCCCTGCTCTACCATCGCGACACGGCGTTGGACGGCACGGCCCCCTGCCTGCTCTACGGCTACGGCGCCTACGGGATCGCCATTCCCGCCGCCTTCAACACCAATTGGCTCTCGCTCGTCGATCGCGGCTTCGTCTACGCGATCGCCCATGTTCGGGGCGGCAAGGACAAGGGCTATTCCTGGTACGACGACGGCAAGCGCGAGAAGAAGACCAACACCTTCCGGGATTTCATCGCCTGCGCGCACTACCTGGCCGCGCATGGCTTCACCGCGCACGACCGCATCGTCGGTCACGGCGGCTCCGCCGGCGGGATGCTCGTCGGCGCGGTCGCCAATCTTGCGCCGGAGGCGTTCGCCGCGCTCGTGGCCGAAGTCCCGTTTGTCGACGTGTTGAACACGATGCTCGACGCGAGCCTGCCGCTGACGCCTCCGGAATGGCCCGAATGGGGCAATCCGATCGCTTCCGAGACCGACTACCGGACGATCGCGGCCTACTCGCCCTACGACAACGTCGCGAAGCAGGCCTATCCTCCGATCTTCGTCGCGGCCGGTCTCACCGATCCGCGCGTCACCTATTGGGAACCGGCCAAATGGGTGGCGCGGCTGCGCAAGCTGAAGACCGACGCGAACCCGATCATTTTCAAGATCAACATGGATTCCGGCCATGCCGGCGCTTCGGGCCGCTTTTCGCGGCTCGAGGAAATTGCCTACACCTACGCGTTCGCCTTGAAAGTGACCGGCAAAGCGTCGGCCGAGCCGACGTCGCATGACGCCGAAAGCAAAGGGACGCTCACTTCCTCGCGGGATAGCCATTTGCCCGCGGCGGTATAGCCTTCAGATAGGCCGCGATCGCCGCGCGGTCCTCTGGCGGCAGCCGGGCGATGTTGCGCTGGACGTCAGTCATCGCGCCGCCCACCGAATCGAAATCCGGCGTGAACCCGCTTTCGAGGTAGTAGGCGATATCGGTCTCGGACCATTCGCCAATACCGCCTTCGCCGGATGTGATGTTGGGAACGACGCCGCCCCCTTCGGCCGCGGGCGCGCCAGCCAGCCATCGCGCCTTGTCCGTCCCGCCGACCGCCGAGCGAGGCGTGTGGCATTCGCCGCAATGACCCGGGCCCTCGACGAGGTATTGCCCAAGTTTCACGGCATCCGAGGCGTCGGCAGGCAGCGCGACGACCGGCCTGTCGCTGAGATAGAGCAGCTTCCACAACCCAAGCCCGCGGCGGATCGTGAATGGAAACGAGAGGCGATGGTCGGGAGCGCGGCCGGAAACCGGGGTCAGCGTCTTCATGTAGGCATGAAGGTCGCCCACGTCCGCCGGTGTCATCCGCGCATAGGATGCGTAGGGGAAGGCTGGATAAAGGTGCTCGCCTTCGGGCGAAACGCCCTTCAACATCGCGTTGGCGAAGTCCTCCGGCGACCAGCCGCCGATCCCGTCGGTCTTGTCCTGTGAAATATTCGGCGCCACGAACGTTCCGAACTGCGTCTTCAATTCGACGCCGCCGGTCAGGACCAGTTTCGCCTCGCCTTCCGAACCGGGTCTGGCATGACAGGAGGAGCATCCGCCTGCCCGGAAGATACGCTCTCCGCGCCTGGGGTCGCCGGCGCCCGTCTGCGCGACCACCGCTGCGTCCAGCTTCCGCGGAATCGTTGCAAACCAGAACGCCGCGCCCGATATCGCGGCGACGGCGATCGCGGCGGTCACGACCTTGGCGAGAATTCTCACCGTCTGGAGCTAGTTCTTTTTAACTCTAAACGTCTGGTGACAGCCGCCGCAATCGCTCCCGATCGTTTCCATCTTGGCCTGCAGCGAAGCAACGTCCGGCGTCGGCGAGGAGGACGCCGCCATGACGTCCGCCTTGTAATCGTCGACCTTGCCCTGAAAGCCGGCCTTGTCTTCCCAGATTTTCTGCGAAGCCGTCGACTCCGCGTTCGTGCTGCCTTCCGGGAACAGCGTCGCGACATCGAATTTCTGGGCCTGCGTGTTCAAGGTCGCCAGCGTGGTCTTGACGGCGTCCGCATCGAAGGGCCTTTCGCCCTTCGCCACCGGCGCCAACTGTCCCAACGCCTTGCCGAACGACTTCATCAAGGCCTCGCGGTCCTCGATGGGACCGGCATGGGCCGTTGTAAGAGCGGCGACGGAAGCGGCGACGAGAACAAGCTTGCGCATCGGAAACCCCTCGATTGCAAAAATGCGGCCTGAAGTCATGAAAGGCCACCGACTCAGTTCTCTGCCTTCACGGTTTCGTGAGGGTGGAGACCGCGCCAAAAGAAACCCCGCCGCGGCGGGGTCCGATGGTCATGCCGCCGCTTCGTACCGCTCCAGCACATAATCCCAGTCGATGAGGCTGTCGACGAAGGCCTCGAGGTATTTCGGCCGCGCGTTGCGATAGTCGATATAGTAGGAATGCTCCCAGACATCGACGCCGAGGATGGGCGTCGCTCCATGCACGAGCGGATTTTCGCCGTTCGGCGTCTTGGAAATCGCGAGCTTGCCATCCTGCACGGAAAGCCACGCCCAGCCCGAACCGAACTGGGTGGTCCCGGCAGCGACGAAATCGGTCCTGAATTTGTCGTAGCCGCCAAGATCGCTGTCCACGGCCTTCTGCAAGACGCCCGGCAAGCCCTTGCCGCCGCCGCCCTTCTTCATCCACTTCCAGAAGTGAATATGATTGTAGTGCTGCGCGGCATTGTTGAAGAGGCCCGGGTTCTTCCCAAAGGACTGCTTGACCACCTCCTCGACCGACAGGCCGTCCATGCCGGCTTCGGCCGCCAGCTTGTTGCCGTTGTCGACATAGGCCTTGTGATGCTTGTCGTGATGATATTCGAGCGTCTCTTTCGACATAAAGGGCTGCAGGGCCTCGTAGTCGTAAGGCAAGGCGGGCAATTCGAAAGCCATCTCAAAACTCCATCGCTGCAAAGACCGGCAAGCCGCCGGCGATTAAAATAGACCGTCGCTCCAGAACGTCTCCGTCCCTTCTCGGTTCCCGGTTCTAGGGCCTCAGCCGGCGGATGTCGAATGCGCGAAATCCCAGTACAAGTCGCGGACCTTCTTGGCGATCGGCCCCGGTTGGAGATCGCGCTCCTCGATGCGCGTCACCGGCACGACCTTCGAGTGGTTGCCGGTCGAGAAGATCTCGTCGGCGTCGAGGAAGTCGTGAACCGTCAGCGCCTTCTCGACCGTTTGCAGCCCCTCATCGCCGAGCAGCGCGATCGTTCGCGCCCGGGTGATGCCCGAAAGGAAGGTTCCGTTGGCGGCGGGCGTGAAGACCTGCCCATCCTTGACCAGGAAGATGTTCGACGAGCCCGTCTCGGCGACGTTGCCGAGCATATCCAGGACAAGGCAATTGTCGAAGCCGCGCCTCCGGGCTTCGAGGATCGCGCGGCCATTGTTCGGATAGAGGCATCCGGCCTTGGCGTTGGTCGGCATCGTCTCGATCGTCGGCCGGCGGAACGGCGAGACCGTCAGCGAGAAGCCGGTCGGGGCCATCATCGGCGATTCGTAGAGGCACAGACAAAACCGCGTCGAGTCCGGATCGGCGGGAACGCCCATGTAGCCGCCATGCTCGGCCCAGTACATCGGCCGGATATAGACCGCCGTCGCGCCGTCGAACTTCTTCAGCCCGTCGCGTGTCAGCGCTTCGATCGCGCCTGCTTCCATGGTCGGCGCAAGGCCGAGCGCGCTTGCCGAAGCGTTGACGCGCTGACAGTGGCGGCCGAGGTCCGGCGCGACGCCTTCGAACCACCGCGCGCCGTCGAAGACGCTCGATCCGAGCCACATCGCATGCGACCGCGGGCCGACGATCGCAATATTGCCCTCGTGCCAATCGCCGTCGACATAGGTCCACGTCGTGCTTTGCGCGCTGATGCTCAGGGACATGCTTTCCGCCTTCCGTTCGAGCCATGCAAAGCGGCTTTGCCGAGCGGCGTCAACCGCCGCGCGTCTGGAAACCATGGTGCCAGCCGGGGGCGTCGCCGCGCCGCACTTGCAATCAGGGGCGCATTGACCGACCACTGAGGCATGCATTCCGCCTACATCTTCGATGCCTATGGCACGCTTTTCGACGTCCACGCCGCCGTGCGCAAGCACGCCGCGCGACTTGGCCCGGACGCGCAGGCTCTTTCCGACCTGTGGCGGGCCAAGCAGCTCGAATATTCCTGGGTTCTGACCCTGATGGGCGCCTACCGCGACTTCCGGGCGCTCACGGAAGACGCCCTCGATTTCGCCTTCGCGCGATTTCCGAACGTCGATGGGTCGCTGCGCGGCGACCTGCTCGCCGCCTACTGGTCGCTCGACTGCTACCCGGACGTGCCGCAGGTGCTCAAGGCGCTCAAGGATTCGGGCGCGCGGATCGCCATCCTGTCCAACGGCTCGCCCGACATGCTCGCATCGGCCGTCAAATCCGCCGCGCTCGATACGGTGATCGACGAGATCTTTTCGGTCGATGCGGTCAAGCGCTTCAAGACCGACCCGGCGGTCTACGAAATGGTCACGACCGCATGGCGCCTTTACCCCCACGCCATCTCGTTCCAGTCGTCCAATCGCTGGGACATCGCCGGCGCATCGCATTTCGGCTTTCGCACGGTCTGGGTCAATCGGACGGCCCAGCCCGACGAATACCTGGCGCATGCGCCCGACATCATCCTGCCGTCGCTCGAAGGCCTGCTGACGATCTGATCGCCGCCGCCGCTCCTCGCGGCCGCAGGTCGCTGCGCGCAAGTCCGCGCCAAGGGAACCGCTTGCCCCGCCCCCGCCTTATGCACGCGAAGCGGTCCGGCGCGACCGGCCGCGCGCAACAGCGAAGCGATGACCAATGCCTGTAAATCTTCTGCCCGGCCGAGCGTGTTCGCGCCGCCGCTTTCTCGGAGGCGTCGCCGCCGGTGCAAGCTCGCTCGCCCTGGCGGCCTGCGCGTCCACGCCCAGCTTTCCGCGCTATGTCGAGCCGGCCTTGCCGCCGGAAGAACCGCTGGACGACTACGCCTTGATGTATGGTCCGATCGAGGACGAGGGCTATCGGATCCCGGCTATCCCGATAGAACAGATCGATCCGCGCTATCTGCGCCAATGGGTCGACGATCCGACCGGTGAGGCGCCCGGAACATTGGTCGTCGATACGACCGAACATTTCCTCTATCTGGTCAAGGAGAACCGCCGCGCCCTTCGCTACGGCGTTGGCCTCGGCAAGGCGGGCTTCGAATGGTCGGGCCGCGCGGTGGTGCAGTGGAAGCAGAAGTGGCCGAAATGGACGCCGCCCGACGAGATGGTCGCGCGGGACCGGAAGCTTGCGAAATACAGCGCCGACAATGGCGGCATGCCGCCCGGCCTGACGAATCCGCTCGGCGCGCGGGCGCTCTACCTGTTCCAGAATGGCGAAGACACGCTGTACCGGCTCCATGGCTCGCCCGAATGGCGCTCCATCGGCAAGTCGGTTTCGTCGGGCTGTGTCCGGTTCATGAACCAGGATATCATCGACCTCTACGACCGCGTGCCCAATGCCTCACCGGTCGTGGTCACGGGCAGCGCTTCGGGCGCGGTCGCTTCGGCGGATGGCCAGGGCGAACCGATCGACGACGGCGTCCCGGAAGGGTCGCTGCTTTTGGGCCGATTGTAGCCGGACGGTTTCCAACAGTTATGGCAAAAATGGCTTATGTCTGTTGGAGCCTTTGATTTCAAACAATTATATGATATTCCACCCTTCTAGGAGATTTATCTTTTGGCTGTTGGAATGTGCGGATGCTCGAATACAACAGCGATCAGCGCAGGGAGTTTGTGAACTCCAGCCAACGCTTTCAAGCCTTGCGTAACGCCACGGATCGCGAGTTTGGATTCCGCGGCTCGCTTGTATGGAGCGAAACCTCCGGCGAGCGGTATCTCATGCGCTCCTACTACGACGAACGCGGCGCGCGCCGTCAAAAATCGCTCGGGAAGTTCAGTTCGCAGACGCAGTCGCTGAAAGCCACGTTCGATCACGAGCGCGCGGATGCAATCCGCCAGCGCAAGGCTCTCGACGAAATCATGATACGCCAGTCGGCGATCAATCGCGCGCTCGGTCTTGGACGCGTGCCGGCTCTTTCGGCTCGGATCATCCGCCTTCTCGACAAGAAGCGGCTGCTTGGCCATGGCATTCGCATCGTCGGCACGAACGCCATTTACGCCTATGAAGCCGCTTGCGGGGTTTTCGTCGACGCAGGCCTGACGGCAACCGAGGATATCGACCTTCTGTTCGACGCGAGGGCGCGCCTGAACCTCATCAGCGACGCCGATTTTCCGGCCCGCACGCTGCTCGACATTCTGCGGCTCGCGGATCGCTCGTTTCGCAGAACCCGGCAATCCTTCCGTGTGCAGAATGACGACGGGTTCCTGGTCGATCTCATAAAACCCAGCACCAACCCACCTTGGAAACCAGGCAGGACGAGCATCGGCGGCGCCGATGACATCGAAGCGGCGGAAATCGAAGGTCTTGCCTGGCTTGAAAACGCCCCGGCGTTCGAGCACATCGCGATCGACGAACGCGGCCAGCCGTTGCGTATGATCACGCCAGACCCCCGTGCGTTTGCCATCCACAAAATTTGGATATCGGCCAGGGAGAACCGGACACCGATCAAGAAGGCGCGCGATGCCGAACAGGCTTTCGCCATCGCATCCCTCGCCCGCATGTTTCTACAGCATCTTCCGTTTGCGGAAGCAGAATTACGCTATCTGCCCAGAACCGTTGTCCAGGATGCGCTTGCCGCCTTCGCCAAGGCGAAACAGACCTTGCCCGTCGATCGGTGAACGCGTTTTCCACTCTCGCGACGTTTTTGCTTTCAACAGTGGAAAATATTATTTTTTCCGTTATTCAGCAACCAATCACCGTCGCCCGGTCAGGCTGCCCAATATCCCCCTGACAAGCGCCCGCCCAAGCGAAGACCCAACCGAACGCACCACCGACTTCACGGCGGCCTCCGCGACTGTCTGCCTGTTGGAGGGTCTCGGTCCGGATGCTGTCTGCCTCCCCGGTGCGGTCCGGCGAGGCGCAGGTTCCGGATCACCTCGCCCGCCGAAATCGGGCAGGCTCCAGCGCGAACCGCCAACCTCGGAAGTCGGCGCCGAGTGGACGTCGGGTTGCGTCCGTTCCGCCTTTTTCTGCAGCATCTCGAAAGCCGATTCGCGATCCACCGTCAGGTCGTACTGTCCGGCGACCGGGCTCTCCAGCATCACCTTCTGGCGCTCCTGCGGCGTGATCGGGCCGACGCGCGAGGCCGGCGGGCGAATCAGCGTCCGCTGCACCATGGAGGGCGCGCCCTTGTCTTCCAGCGTCGAGACCAGCGCCTCGCCGACGCCCAGTTGCGTAATCGTCGCGGCGCAATCGAAATCCGGGTTGGGCCGGAAGGTTTCGGCCGCCGTCTTCACCGCCTTCTGCTCGCGCGGCGTGTAGGCGCGCAACGCGTGCTGGACACGGTTTCCCAGTTGCGCCAGCACCGTCTCGGGGACGTCGAGCGGGTTCTGCGTGACGAAATAGACCCCAACCCCCTTGGAGCGGATCAGCCGCACGACCTGCTCGACGCGGTCGACCAGGATTTTCGGCGCGCCGTCGAACAGCAAATGCGCTTCGTCGAAGAAAAAGACCAGTTTCGGCTTGTCGAGGTCGCCGACCTCCGGAAGCTGCTCGAACAGTTCGGACATGAGCCAGAGCAGGAAAGTCGCGTAGAGGCGTGGGTTCATCATCAGCTTGTCGGCCGCCAGCACGTTGACCGCGCCGCGACCGTCCCGGGTCGTGCGCATGATGTCGGCGATGCGAAGCGCCGGTTCGCCGAAGAAGTGGCCCGCGCCCTGCTGCTCGAGGATCAGCAGCGAGCGCTGGATGGCGCCGACCGATGGCTTCGTGACATTGCCGTAACGGCCGGAGATCTCACCCGCGCGCTCGGCGAGGTTGGAGAGCAGCGCCTGCAGGTCCTTCAGGTCCAGCAGCAGGAGGCCTTCCTCGTCGGCGATCCGGAAGGCGATGTTGACGATGCCTTCCTGCGCCTCGCTTAGGTCCATCATGCGCGACAGCAGCAGCGGCCCCATTTCCGATACCGTAGCCCGAATGGGGTGGCCCTGTTGCCCGAAGAGATCCCAGAAGATGACGGGAAATTCCTGGAACGTGTAGGGATCGAGCTTAACCGCCTCGGCGCGCTTGGCCAGGAAATCCTTGGCCTCGCCGAGCATGGCGATACCCGAAAGGTCGCCCTTGATGTCGGCGCAGAACACCGGCACGCCGGCATTCGAGAAGCCCTCCGCCAGGACCTGCAGCGTCACCGTCTTACCGGTGCCGGTCGCGCCGGTCACCAGCCCGTGCCGGTTGCCGTAGCGAAGCAGCAGCGATTCGGGCCTCTGATAGGAGTCGTCGGGCCTGCGGCTCGCGCCGATGAAAATGCTCGCATCCTCGGCCATGGAACGTCTCCTGAACAAAGCGGTTGAATGCGGTGCATCGGCGCGCGCAGATCGTATAAGTCGCCACCATCCAAGCGACAATGCCGGGGCGTGGATTTACCGATGCGGGCTTGCATGCAGGCTCGCCGTTTGGCAATCGATGGACGCGCTGTACATCTCGGATGGCCCCGTTGTTCGTCCGTGCGGCAAGGAAGATCGGATGGACGTCGACAGTCTCCTCAACGAGTCCAACCTGCCCCTCTCGGGCCGCGCCGCATGGGCTTCGCTGGTCGAGGATGCATTGAGCGTCGACTCGAGAGCGGCCGTTACCGCGCCGCGCTCGTGGCGGATCGTCCAGCGTTGCGACGACACCGATCTCGCCCGCGCCAACGAGCAGGCGCGGGCGGATATCGCGAACGGGGCGACCGGACTGGCATTGGTTTTCGAGGGCGCGCCCAATGCCTTCGGCTACGGTTTGCCCGACGAACCGGACGCACTCGACCGCGTGCTCGACGGGATCGCCCTGGACCAGGTTCATCTGCGCATCGACGCCCATCCTTCGAGCCGCGCGATGGCCGACCGCCTCGTCGATTTTCTCGTCGGTCGCCGCGCCGAGCCTTCCAGGCTGAGCGTGTCCTTCGGCATCGACGCCGCCGCGGTCTTCGCCGGCACGGGACGGCTTCGTATGTCGATCGAGGCGCTGCAGGCTTCGATGCCTCAGTCGCTGGCGCATTTCTTCGCCATGGGCGTTCCGGGCGTGCTTCTCGAAGCGGACGGCCGCGTTTTTCACAATGCCGGCGCGAGCCCGGCGCAGGAACTCGGCGCGATGATCGCTGGCGGCGTCTCCCATCTGAGGCTGTTCGAGGAGGCGCGGCAGGCGCTGATCTATGCCGCGCCGCATATCGGCTTCGCGACCAGCGTCGACCAGAATCCGCTCGCGTCGATGGCCAAGCTGCGGGCGCTGTCGCTGCTCTGGCAACGCGCCGAAGCCGCCGCCTCGCTGCCGCCCGCCCGCGCCACCATCCATGCGGAGACATCCTACCGCATGATGACCGCGCTCGACCCCGAGGCCAATATCGGCCGCGCCGCGCTCGCGGCGATTGCCGCGGCCGCTGGCGGCGCCGATACCGTCTCTGTCCTGCCGCACACGGCGCCGCATGGCCTGCCGGCGGCGTCGGCGCGGGCGACGGCGCGGGAGAGCCAATTGCGGGTCGCGCCGGATCGCTTCGCCGACCTTCCCGGCCTGGAAGCGCTGAACGGCTTGACCGACGCACTCTGCGAAGCGGCCTGGGCAGAGTTCGAGACGATCGAAAGCGAGGGCGGGCTGCTCCGCAGCCTGGCCGCCGGACAAATCCAGCATCGCGTCCTGAGCGCACGGGCTGAAACGACCGCAAAAGCCCGCAGCTCGCCGTCGCCCGACAGCCGTCTTCGTCCGGCCACGACTGCTCCGGTCGAAACGCTGACAACGTCGCGGCGACCCCTGCCGACGGACGGCGCCGTGTTCTGCGAGAGGCTGGAGCCTCTCCGTCTCGACGAACACCCTGACGGCCAGGCTTCGGGCTGAACCGATGCCCGCGGCGAGCCTGTCGGCCTGATCGCCCGCGGACAGCCGGCCTTGGCATGGATCGTGCTGCTTCGACCGCATGCCCAGCCGCACGTCCAACCGCATGTCCAACGACCCGACCGGCGCTGTGCCGAAACCGCACAGGCGCGCTTTCCTGTCGGCCACGGCAGGCTTGGCCGCCTCGGCCGCGCTCATGCCGGCGGTTGCGCGCGCGACCCCGCTGCGCGGCATCGAAAGCGCGAAACTGCGCGGCGCGATCGTCGCCAGCGACCTCGGCGTCGAGCCAGGCCTGCTCGACGACCAGAGCAAGGCGTTCGCCAAGCTGCTCGACCGCTCGGCCGTCAGCCAGGGGCCGATCTTCCTCCCGCCGGGCGCCTATGTCGTCTCCAACCTGACCCTGCCGCGCACGCTGCGGCTCACCGGCGTCCCCGGGGCGACGCGGATCGTCTATGGCGGCGGCGGTCATCTCTTCCGCGCAGATGGCTGCGAGCATATCGAACTCACTGGCATCGTGCTGGACGGCGGCAACCGCTGGATCAGCGACGAGGCGCAGGGGCTGGCCGACCTGCGCCGCATCCAGCACCTCGTCATCGACAATTGCCAGGTCATCGGCAGCGGCGGCAACGGACTGGCGCTCGAAATGGTCTCGGGCCGGATCGAGCGGTCGACCGTTTCGGGAGCCGCCGAAGCCGGCATCTTTTCGGTCGAGGCCGGACGCCTTGAAATCATTGGAAATTCGGTGACGGACTGCGGCAATGGCGGCATCCTCGTTCACCGCTGGAACCCGGCGGACGACATGACGCTGGTGACCGGCAACCGCATCGAACGGATCTCGGCGTCGCGCGGCGGAACCGGTCCGTACGGCAACGGCATCAACGCCTTTCGCGCCGACAAGGTCATGATCGCCAACAATTCGATCGCCGATTGCGCCTTCTCTGCCATTCGCGCCAACAGCTCCAGCGACGCGCAGATCACCGGCAACACTTGCGCGCGGAGCGGCGAAACCGCGATCTACGCGGAATTCGCCTTCCAGGGCGCGCTCGTCGCCAACAACATCGTCAACGGCGCGGCCAACGGCATTTCGGTCGTCAATTCGAACGAGGGCGGGCGACTCGCGGTGTGCAGCGGCAACATCGTGCGCGGCTTGTCGACCGTGGGGCCCTATGAGGCCGACGCGCCCGGCTTCGGCGTCGGCATCAGCGTCGAGGCCGACACGACGGTCACCGGCAACGTGATCGAGGACGCGCCGCTGTATGGGATGAACATCGGCTGGGGCCCGTATCTGCGCAATGTCTCGGTTACGGGCAACGTCGTTCGCCGGGCCAGGACCGGCATCGCCGTGACGGTTGTCGGAGGCGCGGGCGCCGCCGTCATCGCCGACAACGTCTTCCAGGACACCCCGAACGGCGCGATCGTCGGTCACCGTTGGAGCCAGGCGGCGACCGGCGATTTGGCCTTGTCGCAGGAAAGCGGTTTTGGCCACCTCACGATCGAGCGCAACCGCATGGGCTGATCCGATCAGCCGGTCAGTGCGCTCGTGGGCCGTAGGCTGCCGACGGGCGCGCGTTTTCGGCTGAAGACCGCCGGATGCGCAAACTGCTTCAGGCGGCCGGCAAGATCGTCGCCAGGCAGCAGCCGCGACAGCAGCGCCGCGATCATCACGCTTGCGGCGCGCTCTCCGCCATCGTCGCATTTGAGCGCGATGCCGAATCCGAGTTCCGGCACGGCGGCGCATTGGACTCCCTCGGCCCCGGCTTTTGTGAAGATGCGGCCCATACCCGCCTGCATGAGTTCCGTATCGGCGCGGCCTGTCCCGGCGACGAAGAACGGCTTGGCGATGCAGGCCGCAAGGAGACGCCTGGCCGCTTCTGCGCGCTGTTCGCCAAGGCCCCTGCCCGTGGCCATCCTTGCAAAGCCCAGCGCCAGGCAGCGCAAGGGCACGGCATAGGTCGGGATGGAGCAGCCGTCGGTCGCGCGGTTCTCGTCCGAGTGGGCCTCGCCGGTGACGCTTTCCATCGCCTCGCGCACGATTTCCTGCGCGCGATGTCCGGCCTGCACATAGCCACGATGCGAGAAGCCGAGATGCCGGCAGGTGCAGAGGAATCCGGAATGTTTGCCCGAGCAGTTGTTGTGCAGGTCGTTCGGCGCACCGCCGGCGCTGGCAAGCGCGAGCGTCGCCTTGTGGTTGGACGGCCAATGCGTCCCGCATTCCAGCGCGCCGACATCGAGGCCCGCGCTGGCCAGCATCGCCGAAGCGGCGGCGACATGGTCCGGTTCGCCATCGTGCGACGCGCACGCCATCGCCAGTTCACGATCGCCGAAGCCATAGGCGTCGGCCGCGCCGCTCTCGATCAGCGGCAGCGCCTGGATGGCCTTGACCGCCGATCGCGGAAAGACCCGGCGGTCGATATCGCCGAGCGAGAGCACGGTCGCACCCTCCGCATCGATCACGACAAGGGATCCGCGATGAACACTCTCTACGCGGTCGCCGCGCCACACCTCGACGAGCACCGGATCGGTCATGATATCACCAACTTGCTGTTTTCGATGCCAATCGTGGCGTCAAACCTCCCTTGCCCCAAGCACGAAAGTTTAGCCAGATGCGGCTTGCTTTGCAGCTGATCGTTTTGCTGCTCGTCGTCTTCGTCCTGCCGGCGCTCGCCTCCGCGGCTTGGTGGGCGGTGCGCGATCATCCCGCCTCATGGCGCGATGCGGACTGGTCGTCGAGCGGGCTCCTGCCCGATTCGCATCGGGACAGCGAGGCGGCGGTCTATGTCTTGGCGGCGCGCACGGGCGGGTTCAAGGGCGCTTTTGCGGTCCATAGCTGGATCGTCACCAAGGCCTCCGGCGCCTCGTCGTACGCCCGTTATGATAAGGTCGGATGGGGAATGCCGGTGCGCCGCAACGCCTACGCGGCCGATGCGCGCTGGTATTCCAATGAACCGGTGATCATTCGCAAGGTTTCCGGCGCAGCGGCCGAGGCGCTGATCCCGCAGGTCGAGGCGGCGGTCGCCGCCTACCCCTATGCCAAGTCCGGAGACTACCACATCTGGCCGGGTCCGAACTCCAACAGTTTCGTCGCTTACGTCATCGACGCCGTTCCCGCGCTCGGCGCCCGAATGCCGCCCAACGCGACCGGCCGCGATTTTGCACCGGGGGTCGTTTCCGCCGTCTGGTCGTCGAAGACGTGGGACCTGCACGCAACCGTCGGCGGCTATGCCGGCATCTCCATCGGCGCGACGAGCGGGTTCGAAGTGCATTTCCTCGGACTGGTGGCGGGGTTCGACCTGACCCGCCCGGCCTTGAAGATCCCCGCCTTCGGCACGGTGCCGCTTTGGTCGGACGCGCCCGCCGTCTAGCAGCGGCTCGACCCGGGGCGCGCTCCGAGCTGTCGCTCTTTTTTTCTTGATTGAGCCCTCAATTAAAAATATTCGTTTCAGGGGAGCGTTGTGATGCCGAAGCTCGGAATGCAGCCTGTCCGCCGCCGCGCGCTGATCGACGCGACGATCGTCGCGATCGGCGATCGTGGCTCGCTCAACGTCACCATGTCCGAGATCGCTGAACGCGCCGGCGTCTCTTCGGCACTCGCGCATCACTATTTCGGCGCAAAGGACGATCTGCTTCAAGCGACTATGCGTCACATCCTTGCCGAACTGACCACTGATCTTCGAGTCGCCCTCAAGGCCGCCGAGACGCCGCGTGCGCGGCTGTCGGCGATCATCGCGGTCAATTTTTCCGAAAAGCAGTTCCGCGCGGACATCATAGCGGCGTGGCTGGCCTTCTATGTCGAGGCCCAACGTTCACTGCCGGTGCGGCGGCTTCTGCGCGTTTACGCGCAGCGGCTGCATTCGAATTTGATAAGCGGGCTCGGTGCGCTGATGGGCCGCGCGGATGGCGGCCGCATCGCGGAAGGCGTGGCGGCCATGATCGATGGCTTCTACATCCGCTGCGCGCTGAAGAACGGCGCGCCCGACGCAGCCACGGCGATTGCGCTGGTCGAGGACTACATCGAGTGCCGGCTGGCGCGGCCGAAGGCAAATAGATGACGAAGCAGCCGAACATCCTCATCCTGATGGTGGACCAGTTGAACGGGACGCTGTTTCCGGACGGCCCGGCCGACTTCCTTCATACGCCAAACCTCAAAAAACTCGCCAGCCGTTCGGCGCGCTTCAGGAACGCCTACACCGCCTCGCCGCTTTGTGCGCCCGGCCGCGCCTCGTTCATGAGCGGACAACTGCCGTCGCGGACGCAAGTCTACGACAATGCGGCGGAATTCGTCTCCTCGATCCCGACCTTCGCGCATCATCTGCGCGCAGCCGGCTACTCGACTTGCCTGTCGGGCAAGATGCATTTCGTCGGCCCGGACCAGTTGCACGGCTTCGAGGAGCGGCTGACGACCGACATCTATCCCGCCGATTTCGGCTGGACGCCGGACTATCGCAAGCCGGGCGAGCGGATCGACTGGTGGTATCACAATCTTGGCTCCGTGGCCGGCGCTGGAACGGCCGAGATTACCAACCAGCTCGAATATGACGACGAGGTCGCCTTTCACGCCGCGCAGCGTCTCTACGATCACGCGCGCCATTCCGACGATCCCGAGCGCCGGCCGTGGTGCCTCACCGTCTCGTTTACCCACCCGCACGATCCCTACGTGGCGCGCGCCCGGCATTGGGACCTTTATGAAAACTGCCCCGCGCTCGATCCTCGGATCGGCCCCATTGCGCGCGAGATGCAGGACGCCCACTCGAAACGCCTCTACGACGCCAGCGATTATGCGAGTTTCGATATAACGGACGAGGACATCCGGCGCGCGCGGCGCGGCTATTTTGCCAGCATCTCTTACGTCGACGATAAGGTCGGCGAACTCCTTGGCGTCCTCGAAACGACTCACATGGCCGGAGACACGATCGTCCTGTTCGGCTCGGATCACGGCGATATGCTCGGGGAGCGCGGGCTCTGGTTTAAGATGTGCTTCTTCGAGGGCTCCGCTCGCGTTCCCCTGATGATCGCCGGCGCGGACATTCCGCCCGGCCTCATCGAAGCGCCGGTCTCCAACCTCGACGTAACTCCGACGCTTTGCGACCTCGCCGGCATCGACATCGCGGGCATTCGTACCTGGACGGATGGGCAGTCGCTGGCGTCGCTCATGCGAGGCAAGCAGCGTGTCGAGCCGGTGCTGATGGAATACGCCGCAGAGGGCAGCCAGGCGCCGATGGTCTGCATCCGCGCCGGGCACTACAAATTCATCCATTGCGAGATCGACCCGCCGCAACTGTTTGATCTCGAATCTGATCCGCTGGAGATGACCAACCTCGCGGACGATCCCGCGCATGGCGATCATGTCTTGCAGTTTCTGAAGACCGTGCGTGCCCGCTGGGATATGGCCGCCTACGACGCGGCCGTGCGCGAGAGCCAGGCGCGGCGCTGGGTGATCTATCCCGCGCTGCGCAACGGCATCTACTATCCGTGGGAATTCCAACCCCTGCAGCAGGCGTCGGAGCGCTACATGCGCAACCACATGGACCTCAACGTGCTCGAAGAACGCAAGCGGTTTCCACGAGGAGAATGACGATGATCACGGTTTGGGGACGCGCCACGTCGAGCAACGTGCAAATGGTCATGTGGGCGATCGGCGAGCTCGGGCTGGACCATGAGCGTCACGACATCGGCGGCGCGTTCGGCGGCAACACGACGCCGCAGTTCAAGGCGATGAATCCGAACGGTCTCGTCCCGGTGCTGCGCGACGGCGACGGGCCTTTCCTGTGGGAGAGCGCGGCGATCGTGCGCTATCTCGGGGCGGTCTACGGCGACGATCAGTTCTGGCCGCGCGACGCCGCAAGGCGCGCCGATCTCGACAAATGGGCCGAATGGGTCAAGACGACCATGGGGCCGGCGATTCTGACCGGACTGTTCACTCCCGTCGTGCGAACCTCGCCCGCACACAGGGACGCGACGCTGATCGCCGCCGGCGAAGCGGCGATGAAGCCGCTCGCCACGATGCTCGACGCGCGACTTGCCGTGACCAATTACATCGGAGGCGATGACATCTGCTTCGCGGACCTGATCGTGGGCACGCTTCTCTACCGCTACTTCACGATGGAGATCGATCGCGCGGATACGCCCAATCTCGGCGCCTACTACGACCGGCTGACCAGGCGTCCCGCCTATGCCAGGCACGCGATGGTGTCCTATGAGAGCTTGCGCGCGAAATGATTCCCGATCTCGACCATCTCAGGCGCGCCTACGCGGCGACCTCCCAGGCGACACAACTGACGCCGCTGCTCGACTCCCGCCCGCTCGCCCTTCTGACGGGCGCGGCCCGCGTCTTCGTCAAGCCGGAATCGCTGCAATGGGCGGGGTCCTTCAAGGTGCGGGGCGCATATTGGCGGCTGAAGCAGCTTTCGGAGGCGGAAGCGAAGGATGGCGTCGTCGCCTATTCGTCGGGCAATTTCGCGCAGGGGTTGGCGGCGGCCGGCGAGGCGCTCGGCATTCCGGTCACCATCGTCATGCCGAACGATGCTCCGGCCGCGAAGGTCGATGCGACGCGCGGCTATGGCGCGAAGGTCGTGCTTACCGATCACGGCGAACGTGCGCGAGAGGAAGTCGCTTCGGCGCGGGCGCGCGAGATCGCAGCCGAACAAGGCATCACGCTACTGCATCCCTTCGACGATCCCGAGATTGTTGCTGGCCAAGCCGGCGTCGGCCTTGAAGCGCTGGATCAGCTTGCGGCGATGGGCGCTCGGGCCGATCTCGTGTTCTGCCCGGTTGGCGGCGGCGGCCTGATCGGCGGCGTGGCGCTGGCGTTCCACTATCTCTCCCCCTCGACGACCGTCTACGCCGTCGAGCCGGAAGGTTTCGACAGCATGGGCGCGTCGCTGACCCACGGCGCGATCGAGACCGTGCCGCTCGGCGCACGCTCGCTTTGCGACGGGCTGATGGCGCGCCGCCCTGGCGTCCACACTTTCGCCGCCGTCAGCCCGCTCGGTCTGAAACCGGTTTCGGTAAGCGACGCCGCCGTGCGCAAGGCGATGAAGATCGCCTCCGAGCGCGTGAAGCTGATGCTTGAACCTTCGGGCGCCGCATCGCTCGCGGCGCTGCTCGACGGCGATGTCGGGGTCGCCGGCAAGGCAGTGGTCGTCATCGCGTCGGGCGGCAATATCGGCCTTGCGGATTTCATGAAGCATATCGCGGATGCATGAAGCCGACTACGTCATCGTCGGCTCCGGCTCGGCCGGGTCCGCGCTTGCGCATCGCCTGTCGGAGGACGGCAAGCATTCGGTGATCGTCATCGAATTCGGCGGCACCGATTTCGGCCCGCTGATCCAGATGCCGTCGGCGCTGTCGATTCCGATGAACATGCGCCACTACGACTGGGGCTTTTCGAGCGAGCCTGAGCCGCATCTCGGCAACCGCGTGCTCGCCACGCCGCGCGGCAAGGTCCTCGGCGGCTCGTCTTCGATCAACGGCATGGTTTACGTGCGCGGCCATGCGCGCGACTTCGACCATTGGGCCGACGAGGGTGCGACGGGCTGGGCCTATGCCGATGTCCTCCCCTATTTCCAACGCATGGAGCACTCTCATGGCGGTGAGGCTGGCTGGCGCGGCGAGGCCGGTCCGCTGCACGTCCAGCGTGGCGGCGGCAGAAATCCGCTCTATGCCGCCTTCGTCGAGGCCGGCGCGCAGGCGGGGTTCGAACGAACGGACGACTACAATGGCGGGAAGCAGGAAGGCTTCGGCGCCATGGAGCAGACAATTTTTGGCGGACGCCGCTGGTCCGCTGCGAGTGCGTATCTGCGGCCCGCGCTCAAGCGCAAAAACGTCAACCTCGTCAAGGGTTTCGCGCGAAAGGTCGTCATCGAGAACCACCGCGCGGTCGGCGTCGAGGTCGAGCTTCGCAAACAGATTCAGATCGTTCGCGCGAAACGCGAAATAATCCTCGCGGCCTCCTCGATCAACTCGCCTAAACTCCTGATGTTGTCGGGTATCGGTCCGGCCGCTCATCTCAAGGCGAACGGGATTGACGTGGTCGCGGACCGGCCCGGAGTCGGCCAGAACCTGCAGGATCACCTCGAGCTTTACATCCAGCAGGAATCGATCCAGCCGATCACGCTGCATTCGGTCCTGAACCCGTTTTCCAAGGCGCTGATCGGCGCGGAATGGCTGTTCTTCAAGACCGGACTCGGCGCCACCAACCATTTCGAGGCGGCCGCTTTCGTGCGTTCGAAGGCGGGCGTCGATTATCCCGACATCCAGTATCATTTCCTGCCGGCCGCGGTACGCTACGACGGCAAGGCGGCAGCCAGGGGTCATGGCTTCCAAGCCCATGTCGGTCCGATGCGCTCGAAATCGCGCGGCGCCGTCACGCTGCGCTCGCCCGATCCGTGGGCGAAGCCAAAAATCCGGTTCAACTATATGTCGCACCCCGACGACTGGGCGGATTTCCGTCACTGCATCCGCCTCACGCGGGAGATTTTTTCGCAGGACGCCTTCACACCCTATCGCGGCCGCGAACTGTCGCCCGGCTCGCATGTCGAAAGCGAC
Organism: uncultured Rhizobiaceae bacterium; assembly: GCA_964244725.1. Lineage (GTDB taxonomy): Bacteria > Pseudomonadota > Alphaproteobacteria > Rhizobiales > Rhizobiaceae > Kumtagia. The sequence goes on along the minus strand of CAXTJQ010000013.1, from coordinate 3,061 downwards.
GTCGATCTCGACGGTTTCATCCGCGAAAATGCCGAAAGCGCCTACCATCCGTGCGGCACCTGCAAGATGGGCGCCGAGAGTGATCCGATGAGCGTCGTCGATCCGGAGTGTCGAGTGGTCGGCGTCGATGGCCTGCGCGTCGCGGATTCCTCGATCTTCCCGAGCGTCACCAACGGCAATCTGAACGCGCCATCGATCATGACCGGCGAGAAGGCAGCCGACCACATTCTCGACCGCGTTCCGCTCGCCCCATCGAATCAGGAACCCTGGATCAATCCACGCTGGCGCGAGAGCGACCGGTAGCGATCCGCGTGGTTGCTTCTATCCCAGAGCGGAATTGCCGGTTAGAGCAGGGCCTGATCAGGAAAGGGTGTTCATGCAGCAGAATCGGCTCTACCTCGTCATCGGCGCGCTGGCAGTGGCCGTGATCGCTTTGGGCATCTATGTCTGGCGCGAAGAATCCAGGCCTGAAGGGGTCGAGATCAGGGTCGACCAGAACGGCATTTCCGTTGAGGGAAACTGAACCTCGGGAGCCTCGAGATGAACGTCCAGCCGAAAGCTTCGCACTACATCAACGGCCGCCACGTCGAGGATGAACAGGGCCGCGACTTGCCCGTCATATACCCCGCGACCGGCGAGACCATCGCGATACTGCATGCGGCGACGACCAATACGATCGAGCTTGCGGTCGAAGCCGCGCGAGCGGCGCAACCGGCCTGGGCGCGATTGAAACCCGTGGAGCGCGGCCGCATCCTGCGCCGCGCCGCCGACATCCTGCGCGCGCGCAACACGGAACTGGCGCGGATCGAGACGCTCGACACCGGCAAGGCGATCCAGGAGACGCTCGTGGCCGACGCGGCGTCGGCCGCCGATGCGCTCGAATTTTTCGGCGGTGCGGTCGCGTCCTTCGGGGGCGAGCATGTCGAACTCGGCGGCGCCTTCGCCTATACGCGTCGCGAGGCGCTCGGCGTGTGCGTCGGCATTGGCGCGTGGAACTATCCGATTCAGGTCGCCGGCTGGAAATCCGCGCCGTGCCTGGCCATGGGCAACGCCATGGTCTTCAAGCCGTCGGAGAACACGCCGCTGTCGGCGCTGGCGCTTGCCGAAATCTACACGGAAGCCGGCTTGCCGGACGGCCTTTTCAACGTCGTGCAAGGGTTCGGAGAAGTCGGATCGGCGCTGGTCTCCCATGAGACCGTCGCGAAGGTCTCGATGACCGGATCGGCGCCAACGGGCCGCAAGGTGCTGGGGCTCGCCGGGTCGCTGATCAAGCATGCGACGATGGAACTTGGCGGCAAGTCGCCGATCGTCGTGTTCGACGATGCCGATCTCGAAAACGCCATCGCGGGCGCAATGCTCGGCAATTTCTACTCGACGGGCCAGGTCTGCTCGAACGGCACTCGCGTCTTCGTGCAGCGCGCCCTGCACGACCGCTTCGTCGGGCGGCTGATCGAGCGCACCAAGTCCATCCGGATCGGTGACCCGCTTGATCCTGAAACCCAGATGGGCCCGGTCGTCAGCAAGGCGCAACACGACAGGATCATGGACTATATCGGGATCGGCAAGGCGGAAGGCGCGACGCTTGCGCTTGGCGGCAGCGCCCCTGCCCTGCAAGGTTTTGAGGGCGGGTTCTTCATCGAGCCCACCATCTTCACCAACGTGCAGGACGGCATGCGGATCGCGCGCGAGGAAATCTTTGGCCCGGTGATGAGCGTCTTCTCGTTCGATGACGAAGACGAAGTCATCGCACGCGCCAACGACACCGAGTTTGGTCTTTCGGCCGGCGTCTTCACGCAGAACTTGGCACGCGGGCATCGGGTCATCGGCGAGTTGCAGGCGGGGGCCTGCTGGATCAACACATTCAACCTGACGCCGGCCGAATTGCCTTTCGGCGGCTTCAAGCAGTCCGGAATAGGACGTGAGAACGGCCTCGACGCGCTTCGCGGTTATTCACAGACAAAGTCCGTCTACGTGGAGACCGGGAACGTCGCGAGCCCGTATTGAGTAGTGCGCATCAGCGGGAAGACCATCACCAACCCATCGCCAACGGCGATCTGAACTGAAATGGCGCGATGAAAAAGCAGATCATCTGCATCAACTGGGGCGAAAAATACGGCGCAACCTACATCAACCGCTTGTACGGCATGGTTGCTCGTAACATTACCCCGCCGTTCACCTTCACTTGCTTCACGGACAACGCCGACGGAGTGCGCTCCGAAGTCCGTTGCGAGCCGCTGCCGCCCTTGAACGCGAAACTACCAGCGAAATCGCCCGGGATATGGAGCAAGGCAAGGTTATGGAATCCGCAACTGGCTGACCTGAAGGGGCCCGTGCTGTTTCTGGACCTGGATCTTCTGGTGACCGGGTCCCTGGACGGCTTCTTTGAACACGGTTCGCCCGAGGATGTCATTCTCGCCGTCAATCCGGTGCGACCCCTGGAGCGGCTTGGCCAGACATCGATCTACCGCTTTCCGGTCGGGAAGCTCAGACCTCTTCTGACCGAATTCGAAAGCAATTCGCTTGTCATCGCGGAAACCTATCGTTTCGAACAGCGCTTCGTGACGCGCAAAGCTCCGGGCGGCATCAAGTTCTGGCCGCGTTCATGGGTCAGGTTGTTCCGACACGACCTCATTCCGCCGTTCCCAATCAACTACTTTAGAGCGCCGCGCCTGCCCAAAGACACTAAAATCGTTTTGTTCGCCGGTCATCTCAATCCGCCGGAGGCGATCACTGGCCGCTGGTCGAAGAAGGGCACTGCGCGCAAACCGTTGCAACACCTGGCCTCAACCTTCGCGAGCGATCGGCCTGGCGACGTCGCAAGCCACCTCAAGCATTATTTCCACCCGGCGGACTGGGTCGCTGAGCATTGGCGCGAGTGAGAACTCGTACAGGGGCTCACGGAAGTTATATTGACGAAACGGTGCGGCAATCGGTGCGGCGGGCGGCCAAGGGTTTTTGGAAAAGTTGAAGATTCTGGTCGGAGTGGCAGGATTTGAACCTGCGACCCCGTCGTCCCGAACGACGTGCGCTACCAGACTGCGCTACACTCCGTGACCAGAAG
>CAXTJQ010000012.1:0-127143 GCA_964244725.1 uncultured Rhizobiaceae bacterium | reverse complement strand
ATCAACAAGGCGCTGGAGAAGGCGCAGAAGAAGGTCGAGGCGCGCAACTTCGACATCCGCAAGAACCTGCTGAAATACGACGACGTCCAGAACGACCAGCGCAAGGTGGTGTTCGAGCAGCGCATCAACCTGATGCAAGGCGAAGATCTGTCCGAAACCGTCTCCGAGATGCGCCAGGACGTGATCGACGACATGGTCGCCAAGCATATCCCAGAAAACGCATATGCGGAGCAGTGGGACGCCAAGGGCTTGAAGGAGGCCGTTCAGCAGAACCTGAACTTCGACCTGCCGATCGAGGATTGGGTCAAGGAAGAGGGCATCGACGAGGAAATCATCCGCGAACGGCTGACCAAGCTCGCCGACGACGCCGCCAGGGAACGCGCCGACCGCTTCGGGACCGACGTCATGACCTATGTCGAGCGCTCGATCGTCCTGCAGACGCTGGACATGCTGTGGCGCGAGCATCTGGTCAATCTCGACCATCTGCGCTCGGTCGTCGGCTTTCGCGGCTATGCGCAGCGCGACCCGCTCAACGAGTACAAGTCCGAGGGGTTCGAGCTCTTCCAGGCGCTGCTCGGCAATCTTCGCCAGGCGGTGACGGCGCAGTTGATGCGCGTCGAACTCATCCGCGAGGCCGCCGACGCCCCGCCGCCCGAAGCGCCGCTGGCGTTTGGGCAACATGTCGACCCGCTAACCGGCGAGGACGATTTCGGCGACGCCTCGACGGCCGTCATGGAGGATTTGCGGGTCGTGGCGCCCGAGGAACGCGATCCGGACCGGCCGTCGACCTGGGGCAAGGTCGGACGCAACGAGGCCTGTCCCTGCGGCTCCGGCAAGAAGTTCAAGCACTGCCACGGCGCGTTTGCTTAAGGCTTATACGGGCGGCGGACGTGTGCCGGCAGTCGATCAGACGGCTTGGATCGCGGCGTAGCCCGCACAGCGGGATAGGGTTTTACCCGCCGTGAGAAGAATGAGGCGTTCCACGCAGGCTTGCGCCTCGAGCAAACGGTCGAACGGGTCCCTATGGAACGGGGGCAGAACGAGGAGCGTGTACTCCGCCTCGATCGTCACTTCCCGATATCCAGCTTCACGCAACCGGCTTAGAAGGCGCTTCGCATCGACCTGAGAATCGGGTCGGCCGACTCCGTTCTTGATCGTGCTTTCCCAAAGGCTGACGACGCTGAAAATGCAGGTCGTTGGTCTCGGAGGCCATCAGTCCCGACGCCGTTTTCGGAACGCGATGCGGTTCGGCCGCGGCCCAAAGCGGCAGTTGGGTATCGATCAGCAGCCTCATTCGTCGCCGTAGAACATCCGCTCGATCTCATCCGCGCCCATGGTCTCGAAAACATCGGGAACCTTGAATTCTCCAGCCATGAAGCCGAGGCGCGGGATTTTCTCCGTCTCCTCCATTTCGATCTGCGTTACCTTCACCATTGGCTTGCCTGCCTTGGCGATGACGGACGGTTCACCTTTGGCCGCGCGTTCGATCAGGCGCGACAAATGCGTCTTGGCCTCGTGAATGTTGACGGTGATCACTGAAAACCCTTTAGACTGGGTCTGGTAAACTCAGGTCATCCGCGCGTTGTGGGCAAGCATCCGCCGGGCCTCAGAAAGCTGGGCTCGAGTTGGCCCTGACAAAGCCTGCGCCTTCGGCCTGGAAAGAGTTGAAACGCTGCCATGGCGCGTGCGCCTGACCGATCACGAACGCGGAGAGCGCCGCGCCTTTTCTTCATCCGCAAGCCCGACCTTGCGCCGGATCGCCGCCGGCGTTTCGCCTTGCTCGCGCAACGCCGAAATGCCGCTGTCGCCGGCGCTCTTCGACAGCTTGCGCCCGTCCGGTCCGAGAATGAGCCGATGATGATGATATGCCGGCGGCCGCATGCCGAGCAGCGCCTGCAGCACGCGGTGCAACGATGTGGCGTCGCGCAGGTCGGCGCCGCGCACGACATGCGAAACCCCTTGCCAATGGTCGTCGACCACGACCGACAGATGATAGCTCGTCGGCACATCCCGCCGCGCCAGGACCGCGTCTCCCCAAACCTCCGGATGGCCCTCGATTGAAATTGCATCGCCGAGCCGATCGCCGGACAATTCGGTCCAGTGGAGCGGACCGACCGCCTCGATAGCTGCTTCCATATCAAGCCGCCAGGCGAACGGCGCGCCCTGAGCCATCAACTTTGCCCGGTCCCGTTTCGAACGCCTCCTGTCCAGCGAAGGATACGCCGGCGCACCGTCGGGATCGCGCGGCCAAATCGCCCCGCCGGCTTCCGCCGCGACGATATGCGCCCGCATTTCGGTGCGGCTCATGAAGGCCGGATAGACCAGTTCCTCTTCGATCAACCGTTGCAAGGCGCTGCGATAAAGCTCGAACTGCGTCGACTGCCGCCGCACAGGCTCTTCCCAGCCGACGCCAAGCCAGGCAATATCCTCGAAAATCCCGGCTTCGAAATCCGGCGAGCAGCGCCCAAGGTCGATGTCCTCGATCCGCAGCAGGAGCCGCCCGCCGGTTCGTCGCGCATGGTGCTGGTTGAGCAGCGCCGAATAAGCATGGCCGAGATGCAGCCGGCCGTTTGGACTTGGCGCGAAGCGGAAGACGGGCGCGCTCATCGGCGGCGGGAAACGGATTGTGCCATGGCGGGCGATTGCTACTGTGAGCGATCACCCCCGGCAAGGTTACGATGCTGCGTATTGTCAACATGGGGCACGTCGATGCCGGCATCGCCGCCCTTGTCCAGGCCGATCCGCGCCTGCAAGCCGTGCGCCGCATCGCCGGCGACATCCCGCTGCGGCTTACCGAACCCGGCTTTCCGAGCCTCGCCTCTATCGTCGTCTCGCAGCAGGTCTCGCGCGCCAGCGCCGATGCGATTTTCGACCGTTTCGTCAAACTGCTCGACCCGCTGACGCCGCAAAGCGTGCTTGCCGCCGACGAGAGCGTGTTCCGCGAAGCCGGACTGTCGCGGCCCAAGCAGCGGACGTTGCTCGCCATCGCGGCCGCCGTGCGCGACGGTCTCGACCTGACCCATCTCTGCACGCTTCCCGGCGAGGAGGCGACCGCGCATCTGACGGCTGTCGCCGGCATCGGTCCGTGGACGGCGGAAGTCTACCTGATGGTCTGCGCTGGCCATCCGGATGTGTTTCCCGCCCGCGATGTCGCCCTGCAAGGCTCGGTCGGCCATGCGCTTGGGCTGACGCCGCGCCCGGGCGAGAAAGCGCTCATCGCGATCGCCGAATCATGGTCGCCGTGGCGCAGCGTTGCGGCGCGGCTGTTCTGGGCCTATTATCGCGAGATCAAAGGCCGCGACGCGGCGTCGACGGCCCAAGCGCCTCGAAATGCATGAGAATTGCCGCGGGTTTGCGCTTCAGTGTCGCCACGATGCCGCTTCACATCCCTGTCATGTCGGGATTAGAGTATCGCCGCTGAGGGGTCTTGCGACATGGAGGCTTGGACTTGACGGTTGCCGTATCCCCGGATGGGCTGCCAGCGCTCGTGCTGAACGCGGATTATCGTCCGCTTAGCTATTACCCCCTCTCGCTCTGGTCCTGGCAGGACGCCATCAAGGCGGTATTCCTGGAGCGCGTCAACATCGTCGCCGAATACGAGCACTCGGTCTCCTCGGTCTCGTTTTCCATGCGCGTGCCGAGCGTCGTCAGCCTGAAAAGCTATATCAAGCCATCGCGTCATCCTGCATTCACGCGCTTCAACGTGTTCCTGCGCGACCGTTTCCAGTGCCAGTACTGCGGCGCGCCGGAGGACCTCACCTTCGACCATGTCGTCCCGCGCCATTGCGGCGGCGCGACGACATGGGAGAATGTCGTCGCCGCCTGCTCGCCGTGCAACCTTCGCAAGGGCGGCCTGACCATGTCGCAAGCCAAGATGTGGCCGATGCAGAAGCCTTTCCAGCCGACCGTGCACGACCTGCACAACAACGGACGGCTGTTCCCGCCGAACTACCTGCACGAAAGCTGGATGGACTATCTCTACTGGGATGTCGAACTGGAGCCGTAAGTTTCGGCGACCTCAGGTGCGGCCGGCGAAATAGGCCGCGCCGAGGATCAGCATCAGCGCGATGAACTGAAGCAGGACGCGCGCTTGCATCAGCTTGTTGGAGGTGGTGCTCGACCCCCCGCGCATCATGTTCACGAGACCGCGAATCAGCACGAACACCACGGCGACCATGACCAGGACGGCAAGCAGGTTGAACACTGTGGACATGGTTCGATCCGTTGTTGCCGCCGATCACGCCTGCGTGGCGAGGATACGATACAGAAGCCGGGCCGGCAGGATGCGTTTGAGGAACACGCCGATCCTGGCCGGCATGGTCACCAGATAGTGCGGTTTCGGGCGGTCCGACAGGAGGGCGTGACGCAACGCCACGTATACCGCGTCCGGGGGAAGCTTCAGCCGCGATCTCGCGCCGCCGGCGCTCAGGCGCGCGAGTTGCGCCTGATAGGCCGGGCGATGCACCGAGTGTTCATGGTCGATGTTTTTGAGAAACGCGGTCAGCCCGTTGCTGGCGATCCGCGAGACGATCGGCCCCGGCTCGATCAGCGAGACATGGATGCCGCTGCCCTCGAGTTCCGCGCGCATGCAGAGCATCAAGCCTTCCAGCGCATGCTTGGAGGCGACGTAGGCGCCGCGGTACTTGATCGGCGTCAGGCCAAGGATCGATGAACAATGCACGATGCGGCCGTGGCCCTGCGCCCGCATCGCCGGGACGATGCGCCGCGTCAGGTCGTGCCAGCCGAAAAAATTCGCCTCGAACTGGTCGCGCAGCGCCTGAACCGGCATATCCTCGACGGCTCCCGGCTGCGAATAGGCGCCGTTGTTGTAGAGCGCATCGAGCGTTCCGCCCGTTCGCTCGAGCGCGGCCTCGACCAGCGCCTCGATCGAATCCGGTTCGCGATAGTCGAGGTAGAAGGCCTCCAGTCCGGCATCCGCGATCAGGCGGAGATCCTCGGGCTTGCGGGCCGTGGCGAACACGCGCCATCCATCCTGCTTCAAGGCCCTTGCGCAGTGCGCGCCAATGCCCGACGAGGCTCCCGTGACGATGATCGTGCGCAAATTGTCCAATCCGGGAGCCGTGGCTCCGTCATGCCTTGCCATGGCGAGGCGCCTCTTCCCATATTCGCGCATGGGAGACAACCGGCGGAGCGTCCTGGCTTGATGCGGAAGATCGTGGCCGTCAGGCGCGTGCTGTTCGACATGCTCGGGCATTTCAACGACGACGACGGCTGGTCCATGGCCAGCCACCTCGCGATCACCGCGCTGATGGCGCTGTTCCCGTTCCTGATCTTCGCCACGACCTTGGCGAGCTTCCTCGGGGCGCAGGCCTTTTCCGATACGGCGGTCCACCTCGTCTTCGACACCTGGCCCGAGCAGATCGCAGCGCCGATCTCGCGCGAGGTGGTCAACGTGCTCACCGTCCAGCGCAGCGACCTGCTGACCTATGGCGGCCTGCTCGGCGGCTTCTTCGCCTCGAACGGCATCGAGGCGCTGCGGACCTCGCTCAACCGCGCCTACCGCGTTTCGGAAACGCGCCACTTCGTCTATCGCCGCATCCAGAGCATCGCCTTCATCCTGATCGCCACCGTGGGCTTTCTGACGATCAGCGTGCTCTTGGTCTTCGCGCCGATCATCGCGCGCGTGGCCGAGTCCAGGATCGTGGGCCTCGAGGACTACATCGGCACGATCACCCTCTGGCGCTTCGTCATCGCCTCGGCGTTGATCGTGCTCGGACTGATCGCGGTCCACATATGGCTGCCGGCCGGCAAGCGCAAATTCACCCATATCGTGCCCGGCATCATCTTCACGCTGATCGGCTGGCTCGTCGGGTCGACGATCTTCGCCGCCTATCTCGATCGCTTCTCGTCCTACGTGAACACCTATGCCGGGCTCGCCTCGATCATGGTAGCGGTCGTGTTCCTCTACATCGTTTCGGCGATCTTCATCCTGGGCGGCGAACTCAACGCCTCAATCCGCCGCTACCTGGACGCGCGCGCCCGCGTCGGCGGCTGAGCGGGCGCCGCGACTTCACCGGCGGCAGCGGCCACCCGCCGCGTGACAGTTCAGACCCCCGCACCCAACCGATTCTTAACGTGTCCCGGATAGACCAGTCTGGAAGAAAGCTGCCTTCTGGAGTGCTGCGCGTGCGTTTTTCCGCGGCGACGACCGCCGAAAGGCTTCTGCCCGAGCGCCTCGCGCTCAGGCTGCGGCCGTTGGTCGACCGCATCGACGGCATCCTCTTCGACGCCGACGAACGCGGCCAGGCCAGCCGGATGTCGCTCGTCGCCTTCTCGATCCGCATCTTTTCCGCCGCCATCGCCTTCGTCAGCCAGGTCCTCCTCGCCCGCTGGATGGGTGGTTTCGAGTATGGCATCTTCGTCCTCGTCTGGACGACGATGGTGATCGCCGGCAACATCTCCTGCTTCGGCTTCCACACTTCGGTCATCCGCTTCATCCCCGAATACCGGGAAAAGCGCATGTGGAGTGAGTTGCGCGGCATTCTGCTCACCAGCCGTCTCCTCGTGCTCGTCGCATCGACCGTGATCGCGCTCGCGGCGATGCTCGCCATCTGGTCGTCGTCCGGGGTCATCGAATCCTATTACGTCGTGCCGTTCATCCTCGGCTTCTTCTGCCTGCCGATGATCGCGCTTTCGGATCTGCTGCAGGGCATGGCGCGGGCGCATTCCTGGGCGCTGTCGGCGCTGGCGCCGACCTACATCACCAGGCCGATCCTGATCCTGGTCTTCATGGCGTGCGCCTTGATGCTCGGCTTCGTCCCGAGCGCCGAAGTGGCGATCGCCGCGGCGATCCTGGCGACCTACGTCACCACCATCGCGCAGTTGATCGGCGTCACGGCGCATGTCGACGGCAACATTCCGGCCGGCCCGCGCCGCATCCACCTGAGGAGCTGGATCGCCGTGTCACTGCCCATCTTTCTCGTCGAGAGCTTCTTCTTCATCCTCACCAATGCCGACGTTCTGATGGTCGGCGCCTACATGCGGCCCGAAGACGTCGCGGTCTATTTCGCCACGGTGAAGACGCTGGCGCTGGTCCATTTCGTCTATTTCGCGGTCAAGGCCGGCGTAGCCCAGCGCTACGCTCAGTTCACCCACGGCGACGTCGGCAGGCTGGCCGAGTTCGCGCGCGAAACCGTCGCCTGGACCTTCTGGCCGTCGGTCGTCATGGCGCTCGTCGTGCTCACGGTCGGCGAGCCGATGCTGAAGCTGTTCGGCCCCGGTTTCGAGAGCGGCTACCCGCTGCTTTTCCTGCTGGTCGTCGGCGTTGTTGCGCGCGCGGCGGTCGGCCCTTGCGAGAGCCTGCTGACGATGAGCGGCAACCAGAACGTCTGCGCCTTGGTCTACGCGGCGACGCTGACGCTCAACATCGGATTGAGCGTGGTTCTGATTCCGCAATTCGGCCTGTGGGGCGCGGCCTTCGCCACCGCCATCTCGATGACCTTCGAGGCTGCGGCCCTGTCATTCACCGCCTGGCGCAAACTGGGAATATTGATGGTTGTCTTCATGCCTGCCGCCACGGCCGGGAAGCCGCGCTGATGGCGGCCTATCCGCTGATCGAGGAGATGAGCGGCGGCCCGTCGGGGGCCCTCATCTCCGGCCTCGCCGGCTTCAGCGGCGCCCTGCGCCAGCCCACGCAGGTGGAGCAGGCGCATGACGGGCGCGCCCGCCGCCGCCTCAGCATCTATCCCGCCTCGGCGGGCTTCGACCTGGTCGAGGAACTGGATTTCCTCTGCGCGCGCGCGCTGGAGCCCAACGTCTTCTTCAACCCGCGCTTCCTCGCCCCCGCGATGCCGCGGCTCGAGGACCGAGAGGTCCGCCTCGCGGTCATCCGCGACGGCGACGAGAACCGCTCGCGGCTGCGCCTTCTGGTGCCGTTTTCGATCGAGAAGCCGACAGGCCTGCTCGGTCCGTCGATCCTGCGCACATGGTCGAGCCCTTTCGGACCGCTCGGCACGCCCCTCCTCGACCGAGACGATCCCGAGGGCGTGGTCGGCGACTTCTTCGATATCCTTTCGCGTCCGCACTTGAAACTGCCCAAGGTTCTCGCCCTCCCCGACATCCGCCTCGACGGACCGGTCGCCGCCATGCTGACCTCCGTGGCCGCGGGCCGGGGCCTGCCGCTCGAAACGATGGCCCGGCTGCAAAGGCCGGTGCTCAGGAGCGGCCTCGACGGCGACGCCTACCTCAGGCAGGCGCTGCGGCCGCATCATCTGCGCGAGTTCCGGCGGATGAAGCGGCGGCTCGCCGAAAACGGCCGGCTCGAACACGTCGTCGCCCGCTCGCAGGACGACGTCCGCAACGGGCTTGAAGCTTTCCTGACGCTCGAGGCGTCCGGCTGGAAGGGACGCCAGCGCACCGCGATGGCCGTCGACCGCTTCCGCGCGGCCTTCGCCCGGGAGGCGGTGCATCGGCTGGCGGAGCGCGACATGTGCAGGGTCCATGCGCTGACGCTGAACGGCGAGACGATCGCCAGTGTGATCGTCTTCGTGGAAGGCGGCATCGCCTACACCTGGAAGACGGCCTACGACGAGACCTTCGCGGAATGGTCGCCAGGCACGCTCCTGATGATCGAGGTCACCCGCCAGCACCTGGAAGACCCCAATATCGAGGTCACCGATTCCTGCGCCGTCCCTGACCATCCCGTGATGAGCCGGCTGTGGACCGAGCGCCACGGCATCGGCACGCTGATTGTCGGCGTGACGCCGAATTCGGATCGCGCCGTGCGGCAGGCCGCATCGCAACTGCATCTCTATCGCGAAACCCGCAACATGGCGCGCATCCTGCGAAACCGTATCTGGGGCATGCTCAGCCGGTAACGGGCGGGTAGGCTTCACCGATCGAAATCCTGGTCACACGTTAGCGGCACGGTGCATATCGACTGCGAACCATGTCGCAAACGCAAAGCGTAGCCAATAAGAAGGCTTTGAATCGGTCAGGTTTAGCGACGCGAACGAGCCAGATCGCAAGCGATTTTTCCTTCGATTCAGCCAGCCTACCCCGCATCGTTTTTTGAACAGAGACTTTCTTGTCTCATGGCGGAGGGATTCTTCGTCTTGCACAAAAGTAAAAGTTGGGCAACAAAAGGCCTAATTCAAACAGCCGCGTTGCGGTTACATGGGGGGGCATCATCATGGCGATCTTGACGACCTACTTTCCGAATCAGGAGCTTTTGCCTGGATTCGACTACATTCCGTCACTCGCAGAGTTCATAGCGGCAGGTTATTCCGAATTTGTCACGACCACCACTACCGAACAGGTTCGCAGTCTATCTTTCACCAATCCATCGGACTATCGATTCGGTTTGAGTTTTGTTTTCAAACTGACTGGCGCAGGCTTTCAATATGGCGCCGATGGACTTCCGATCGGCGGCACAATATCAGGTTTGCAGTTTTTCAAATCTGACGGTACCACGTTGCTTCACAACATTTCGGGATTGAATATTCCGTTAGAGGATTTCTACGACTATAATACCGCTTTCGGAAACGATTCATTTTCTGTTTATAAATACCTTATGGCAGGCAACGATACGCTCGTTGGACCTGATGGACCTGGGTTTGCGGGAGCAGACCTCTACGGCTACGACGGGAACGACACGCTGACCGCAGGCACCGAAGGCGCTTACATGGAAGGCGGTCGCGGCGCGGACACCTACAACGGCGGATCGGGCTACGACACCCTCGGCTATCAAGAATCCTATTTTGACAATAGCGCGACCCGCGGCGTCGTCATCAACGCAGTAGCCGGCACGGCAACGGATCCTTGGGGAAATAACGAGACATTTTCGGGTATCGACGATTTTCGCGGGACCCAATTCGCCGACAAGATGACCGGATCGGGTGCGGACGAATCCTTCCGAGGGCTTGGTGGGCGCGATACCATCGACGGCGGCGGAGGCTTCGACCGCATCGATTATTCGCGTGACGCACGCTTTGGCGGAAATAACGGCGTGACCGTCAGCCTGACCGCTGGAACCGCTAGTGACGGCTTTGGACGCTTGGACACATTGCTGAACATCGAAAACGTTCGCGGCACCAATTTCGCGGACACGATCACCGGCAACGGCGCGAAAAATTACCTTGTGGGCCTTGACGGTATCGACACCTTGAACGGGCTGGGCGGCGACGACACGCTCGACGGAGGCGCGGGCGCCGACAAAATGGCCGGCGGCTCTGAATCAGACTATTACTATGTCGACAATGCGGCCGACACGATCACAGAGGCGAACGTCACCGGTTTCGACACCGTCGAATCCAACGTCAGCTTCTCGCTGTCCGGCGCGCTTTCCGGGCAGTACATCGAGAAGCTCATCATCACCGGTCTGAACGCCATCAATGCCACCGGCAACGGGCTCGCCAACGAGATCATCGGCAACGACGCCGACAACGTCCTGGACGGCAAGGGCAACGCCGATACGATGACCGGCGGAGGCGGTTCTGACACCTACTTCGTCGACAACGTCAACGACAAGGTGGTCGAGGTAAATGTCGCCGGCAAGGACACCGTCAATGCCGCGGTGAACTTCACGCTCGGCGGAAGCGCATTCGTGGAGGTGCTGCAGACGACGGCGGCGTCCGGCGCAGGCGCGATCAACCTGACGGGCAACGGCGTCGCGCAGACGATCACCGGCAATGTCGGCGTCAACGCGCTCAACGGCCTTGGCGGCGCCGACGTGCTTAACGGTCTTGCCGGCAAGGATACGCTGACCGGCGGGACTGGAACCGACGCGTTCCAGTTCACGACGGCGCTCAACGCCGCGACCAACATCGATGCGATCGCCGATTTTTCGGTCGCCGATGACGTCGTGCAATTGAGCCGCGCCGTCTTTACCGCGCTGACGGGCACGGTGCTGTCCTCCACGGCGTTCTGGTCGAGCGACGCCGGCATCGCTCACGACGACAGCGACCGCATCGTCTACGACACCGACAGCGGCGCGCTTTTCTACGACGCGGACGGCAATAAGGCCGGCGGCCTCGCCGCCATCCAGTTTGCAACCGTGGGGCTCAATCTGGCGCTGACCAACGCGGACTTTGCGCTGATTGCCTAAGTCCGCAGCTTGGGCCGGGTAAACATGTTCCGCCGGCTTTGGCTGGCGAGAGGTCGATGCCCGACCCAGTCTCAGGTGTCGAGCAGACCGGGAACGAACACGTTCTCGATTGTGAGGCGGCGATCGGTCAGCCCCTGTTCGTGATGGTAGCGCAGCACGGCGTCGATCGCCCCGCGGTTGGCGTCGATGCCGTAGGGCCACCAGTCGTCGCCCAGCAGGTCGCGGTTGTCTCCGATCAGCTTGGTGAGACCCGATACCATCGTGTCCATGTTGTTGAAGGTCATGCCCGTCACATAGTGTTCGGCCATCTGGTCCTTGGCGGCGAGAAAGCCGCGATAAACAGCCTTCACCAGGTCGGGACGCTCGTCCGCAAGCTCGCGAGTGACCACGACGGTATGCATGATCGGAAAGATGCCTGTGCGGCGGTAATAATCGCGCTCGACGGATTCGTAATTCTCGAACAGTCGCCCTACCTTGGGCGACTTCTCCAGCACGCATTTTGGATATCGGCCGAAATGAGCGCGTCGATCTCGCCGGACTCCAGCAGGTCGCCCAGATCGACCCCCTTCTCGGCATATTCCACCTCGACGCCATCGGGGACGGGACGCGGGACGAAATCGATCGGATCCATCGGGAAGTCGATGCCGCCGATCAGCCAGCGGCTGTGCTCGGGCTTCACGCCGAAATCGTCCGACAGAATCCCTTTGGGCATGACCCCAGCATCGTGGCCGTATAGCGCCAGCTCGCCGATCCGCTTGCCCGCGAGATCCTCCGGACGCGTGATTCCGCTCGCCTTGTTGACATAGATCGCGCCGTGGCGGAATGCCCGGTTCGGGAAGACCGGGATCGCGACGAACGGTGAAGCGCCTTTCTCGAACGTGCGCAGAAGATAGGTCATGCCCAGTTCCGAAACGTCAAACGCGCGCCTGCGGATCATCGCCTCGAAGATCTGGGGCACGATCCGCGCGCTGTGGAAAGCCGCATCGACTCCCTCGATTGCCACCGTGCCGTCTGCGAGCAGGCGCGTGCGATCGTAGTTCCAGAACGCGATATCGAGTTTGGGATTGCTCACGAAATTCCCCTTGCGCCAACGGAGCCGATCGGTCCCTGAGAGACATAGGCGCTTCGACGGGGCATGGCGCCGTGCTGTCGATCTTTGGCAGGATCAGGCAAGGCTTAGGCAGGATGATGAATGCGAAAGGCGCTCCACCCGGCGAAAACGACGGCTGGGCATGTCACCTCGCCCAAATCGAACGCCAACGTCGCCCGAACAACAACACAATCAGCCTGGCGATCGCAATCGAGATGAAACACCGTCGATTGCCGCCAGAGCAAGGTCCAAAACATTCATGATCAAGATGATCATCACGATCAAGAGACGCGAGGGCATGAGCCATGACGAGTTTGTCCGATACCAGCGCGATGTCCATAGGCCGCTGCTCATGGCCATTCCGGAGGCCAGCCGGTACATCCGACGCTTCGTGGTCTCCTATCCGATCTCCGCGCCGGACTACTCCGGTCCGGACTATGACTCGGTGATCGAAGCGTGGTTCGACAGTATGGCGGACATGAATGCCCTCTACTTTTCGGAAAACTTCCTCACGAATGTCGATCCCGATCACGGGAATTTCATGGACCTGTCGTCTTACGGACGGATCGTCGCCCAGGAAGAAGCCGTCATCGGTTGACGATCTCAGGGTCTTTCGAGCGAGGGTCGAGGAGAGACGATCGGCGCGCTCGGATCGGCGCCATTGCCCGGCGAGCGTTCATTCACGGCTGAAAGGCGATGGCGTCGTGGATCGGCGGAACGCCGAACATGCGCTTGTACTCGCGACTGAACTGGGACGAACTCGCATATCCGGTCGCGAAGGCTGCTTTGGTGACGTTGGTTGATCCGGAAGCAAGCAGTCCTCGCGCGCCGAGCAAACGGATGTTCCGCTGATAGGCGAGTGGGCTATGTCCGGTCACGGCCTTGAAGTGGCGGTGGAAGGAGGTGACGCTCATGCCGACGGAGGTGGCGAGTCGCCGCACGCACATCGGCTTGTCGGAATTGTCGCAAATCCATTCCACCGCCGTCCTGATCTGGTGAAAGCGGGTATTTCGCCGCACGATGTGACGAAGCGTGCCGCCCGTCGGCCCCTGCAGCAGCCGGTAGTAGAGTTCGCGCTAGAGCTGGGGCGCGAGCATTGGCACGTCGACCGGCTCGTCGAGCAGGCGCAAAAGCCGGTCGAGGGGCTCGGTCACATCTTCGGTGGCTTGCGCAATGTCGATGGCCGGCGCGTCGCCGTCGTCGAGATTGGGCATGTCGAAGAGCAGGTTCGCAATGAGGCTCGGCTCCAGCGCGAACTCGATGCCAACATAGGGTGTCTGTGGGGAAGCCTCGATGACTTGCCCGGTGAAGGGCAGACCTACCGCCGACACGGCGTAGCCGCCGGCCGCCAGATCCAGCGTCTTGTCGCCGATGGTCATCCTTTTGCGGCCTTGCAGCACCAAGTAGAATTTGGGTTCATACATTGCAGGCGTCGGATCGGTCGGCCTATGTCCGAACCAGATCGTCATGCGCGGGATCGCGGTCGGCGTGCGCACCTGCAGGGCGCGACCGGCCGCGATCATGGCCATGTTCGCTAGGACTTCGTCGAAAAACATCGTCGCTCGGTTCCCGCTCGCCAGACCGATCTAGGACTTTGGCAGGATCGGGCAAGTCTCCGGCGGCGACTGGGTGCGCCAAACGCGGATTTTGCCGAGATGGCGGGCGATTGCGAGGCGACCTCGCCTTGTCGTGCCTCCATTTGAAGTTTGGCCATGCGGATTAAGGTGGGCATGGAGGGCATCCCGACGCCGGTATGCGGCACGCCCAAGCCGGAGGCGCGGCCCCGCGTCCGCTTCCCGACTGCCTTACGCAGGATCTTTGAAACCGCCCGGGCCGAAAGGCAACGCGACGTCGGCAGAGATCGGATTCAAGCCATGGTGGGCTGGCGCCAGCGCACGGCGATGAGGCGGTACGGGATGAGGGCGAAGGCGGCGATCAGAAGTTTCATGCTCAAATCGCCGAGCGCCCAGGACATCCAGCGCGCGGCATCCAGCGAAAACACACCCAGCAGGGGCGCCGATTCCAGGGCGAAGGAATCGCTCGGGCCGACGATGGCGAAAAACGCCGCGAAGGCGACCGAGAAGAACACCAGCGTATCGACCACCGAGCCCGCGAGCGTCCCGACGATCGGCGCGCGCCACCAACTCTGCCGGCGCAAGCGGTTGAAGACCGTGACGTCGAGCAGTTGGGCAATCAGGAAGGCGCAGCCGGAGGCAACCGCGATGCGCACCAGCCGGTCCGACGCTGTTTCGAATTCGATCAGGCCGAGCTTGAAAAGAAGCGGCGGCAGGACGATCGAGCAGGCGACGGCGGTCATGAAGCCGATCAGCACGACGCGGCGCGCGAAGGCCGCGCCGTGGCGGCGGTTGGCGAGGTCGGTGACGAGGAACGCGAAGGGGTAGGTGAACGCGCCCCAAGTCAGGATATCGGCGAGCGACAGGCCGCCGAGTGTCCCGTGAACCGGGAATTGCACGAGGATATTGGACGCCACAACGAGGAGAGCCATGGCGAGCGCGAAAGGAAAAGTGGTCTTGGCCGGCATTTTTTTATCCTGGGTAATGGAACCAGCACCGCGACGAACGCGCGAAGGGATCGGTCTCGCCGGTCGATCGGCGAAGCCCGAGCGGATGTCGAACTCAGGCCGCGATCTGTTCGGCGGTCTTCTTGGCGATCTGCTTCTTGAGCAGGCGCGCCCGCTGCGACAGTTCGGTCAGGTCGGCCTTGGCGAGGAACGCGTCAAGACCGCCGCGATGCTCGACCGAGCGCAGGGCGTTGGCCGAAATGCGCAGGCGGACATTCTGGTTCAGCGCCTCGGAGATCAGCGTGACGTTGAGCAGGTTCGGCAGGAACCGGCGTCGCGTCTTGTTGTTGGCATGGCTGACATTGTTGCCGGTCAGCACGGCCTTGCCGGTCAGTTCGCAAGCACGGGACATGGTCTTAACCCTTGAATCGTTCGGGCCAACTGATCTCCGCCGCCAAACGCAAGGCGCGCAGTCTCTTCAAGAGGCCTCTTGGAAAGTCGGGGTTGCATAGTGGCATTTGCCGAATGCGTCAAGACGCTGAGGCTGGCGCTCAAACTCGCGCGCCCCGATGCGGTGGTCGAGCTTCGCTTCACATTGCTGCCCGATTTCTCGCTTCCCTGACAGCATGTCTCTCCACCGCACTCGATCTTCGCGATGCCGAGCCTCATGGCTGGCGAGCGCCGGCGTCGCCATGATGCTGACCGCCACGCCCGACATCGCGTCCGCGCAGGCGAAGGCCGAGAGTTTCAGCGGCGAATATGTCGTCTCGTTCCTCGGCCTGCCGATCGCGCGGTCAAGGGTCGAGAGCACCTTCGAGAACGGCGGATTCATGTTGGAAAGCAAGGTCGCGAGCGCCGGTCTGGCGCGGATCTTCGACGGCGCCAAGGGCGCCGGCGTCTCGTCTGGCCGCTTCGTCGACGAGCGGACGCAGCCGTCCGCGTTCCGCGCGGACTATGTCGAGGGCCGCAAGAAGAAGTCGACGGCGCTCGGATTCCGGGGCGGCGCGGTCACCACCATCCACAACGTCCCGCCGCTCAAGAAGCGCGGCCGCGACTGGGTGCCAGTGGCGCCCGCCGACCTTGCCGGCGTCGTCGATCCGCTGTCGGCCGGCGTGATCAAGGCGGCCTCGCCGGACGCCGTCTGCGGCCGCACGATCAGCATCTTCGACGGCGAATTCCGTCTGGATGCGGTGCTCAAATCCGTGCCGGAGCAGGCCGCGGTGACCGGGCTCGGCAAGGGGACGGTAACCTGCCGCGTGCAGGTCAAGGCGATCGCCGGCTATCGCAAGGGCCGCAAGGCGCTCGACTATCTGGAAAACCGCAGCAGGATCGTCGTTGCCTTCGCGCCGCTCGGTTCGACGGGTGTTTATGCCCCGGTCTACGCGACCATAGGGACGCAGCTTGGAACGGTTACCGTCAGGGCCAGGCCGTTCGAGAAGCGCGATTGAGCCGGCACGAACCGGTTCAGGCCGCCGGCTCCCATCCGGTCGGGGCAAGCTCGAACGACGCGAAGTCGAAGCCGGGCGCGACCGTGCAGCCGACCAGCGTCCAGCCGCCAAGGCTGCGCGCGCTCTGCCAGGCATGGGCCGGCACTATCGCCTGGGGCCGCTGGCCGGCGACGAGATCGATCCCCAGCCGATGGATCGACAAGCCGGGTCCGGCCGAGATGCGCAGTTCAAGCGGCGCTCCGGCATGAAAATGCCAGACCTCGACGGCGTCGCGGACGCGGTGCCAAGCGGAAACATCGCCCGCTTCGAGAAGGAAGTAGATCGCGGTGGAGCGGGCGCGGCCGTCCGGACCGGCTTCGTCGCGGAACATCTCGACATACCAGCCTCCTTCGGGATGCCGCGTCATGCCGAACACGTCGATGATCGCCGCGGCAGTCGGCGCCTCGGCCATCAGAAATTGTCCTTGCGCTTGCGGATTTCGGCGAAGACCGCCTCGTCGGTCGCGTCGGGCATGCCGAGGGCGCGGCGGATCGCCGGGTCGCTCGGGCGCAGGAACGGGTTGGTCTCGAGTTCGCGGCCGATCGTGGTCGGCAGCGTCGGCTTGCCTGCGGCGCGCAGGTCGTCGATTTCCCTGGCCCGCGCCTCGAGGGCCGCATTGTCCGGGTCGACCGTCACGGCGAAGCGCGCGTTCGACTGGGTGTATTCATGGCCGCAATAGACGATCGTCGCCGGCGGCAGCGCGGCGAGCTTTTGCAGCGATGTCCACATCGTCGCCGGGGCGCCTTCGAGAAGCCGGCCGCAGCCGAGCGCGAACAGCGTGTCCGCGGCGAAGAGTAGCCCGGATTTCGGCAGGTAATAGGACACGTGGCCGTTGGTGTGGCCGGGCGTGAACAAGACATGGACGTCCTCGCCGCCGAAGGCGAAGGTCGAACCCTCCTCGACCGCCTCGTCGATCCCGGGGATCCTGTCCTTCTCGGCTTGCGGTCCGATGATCTTCAGGCCGAAGCGCTGTTTCAAGGCGAGGTTGGCCTCGACATGGTCGGCGTGATGGTGCGTCGTCAGGATCACGGTCGGCGTCCACCCCGTCCGCCCGACGGCGTCGAGAATCGCCTTCTCTTCCGGCGCGTCGATGAGCGCGGTCTCGCCGGTTTCCGGATCGTGCAGCAGCACGCCGAAATTGTCGCTGCGGCACATGAACTGGTCGATTTGGAGCGTCATGGGAAGTCTCCTTGCGGGTGCCGTCGGGCGGCGTCGCGTCGTAGATAGGCCGTGCGGTGCGCCCTGTCACCCGAAGCGATCGGTTGAAGTCGCGAACACCCAGCGCTACCGTCCCGCCATGAACTCGGACATCGTCGACCTGCGGTCGTTCTACGCCTCGCCGCTCGGCCAGACGGCGGCGCGCTCGATCACCTTCGCGCTCACGGCGCTGTGGGTCCCGCTGCCAAGCGAGCGGTTGGTGGGCCTCGGCTATACGCTGCCGTGGCTCGAACGGTTCGGGCCGGACGCCGAACGCGTCTTCGCCTTCATGCCCGCGACGCAAGGCGCGGTAAACTGGCCGCGCGAGGGGCCGTCTTCGACCGTGCTGGTGTTCGACGAGGAACTGCCGCTGCCGGACTCCTCCATCGACAGGATCATCCTCGTCCATGCGCTCGAACATGCCGAAAGCCCGCGCGAGACGTTGAAGGAGATCTGGCGCGTGTTGGCGCCGGCGGGCCGGATCGTCATCGTCGTGCCGAACCGGCGCGGCGTCTGGGCACGTTTCGAGCATACCCCGTTCGGCACCGGGCGGCCGTTCTCGCATGGCCAGATCAACGAACTCCTGCGCGACGCCAACTTCACCCCGTCGGCCTGGTCGGATGCGCTGTTCTTTCCGCCATCGAAGCGCCGTTTCATGATGCGCTTTCACTCGACGCTCGAGCGTACAGGGCGACGACTGTGGCCAATCTTTTCCGGCGCCATTGTGGTCGAGGCGCAGAAACGCATCTATCAGGGGCTGCCGGTCGCGCGCCGCGCCTCGCGTCGGGTGTTCGTGCCGGTGCTGTCGCCGCAGGGCGCGGCGCGGCTGTTCTCTCTGAAAACAATGTCGTCAAAGAGTATACATTTGCAGAAGTACACAAAATTGTGAAAAGATTCGAACGTGGAATACGCCAAGCTTAACGCCGCAGAAGAAACACCGCCTGCTGGCCGAAGAAATTCCAGAACCACCACGGCATCGAGAAGCCGATCCTCATGCCGTTCGCGTCGAGCGCGGTCGCGCTTTCGAGCGTCGCGCCGATCTCGTCGCAGAGCGCCACGAAATCGCGGATGGTGCAGAAATGGATGTTGGGCGTGTTGTACCAGGAAAAAGGCAGGTCCTTGGTGATCGGCATGCGGCCCCTGAACAGCAGCGAGAGCCGGACCCTCCAGTGACCGAAATTCGGGAAGGAAACGATGGCGTGATTGCCGATTCGCAAGAGTTCGGTCAGCACCTGTTTCGGGTTCCGTGTGGCCTGGATGGTCTGCGACAGGATGACGAAGTCGAAGCCCCTGTCCTGATAGAAAATCAGGTCGCTGTCGGCGTCGCCCTGAACCACGGACAGGCCGCGCGCCACGCATTCGTTGACGCCGTGCTGCGACAGTTCGAGCCCGCGGCCGTCGATCTGCTTGGCGTTCTGCAGCATTTCGAGCAGGACTCCATCGCCGCTGCCGACATCCAGCACCTTCGCGCCCGGCGTGATGAAGGCCGAGACGACTTCGAGGTCGACGCGGCTGACGCCATTGACGCTCATGATGCGGCAAGCCCCCGGGCGCGCGCCGCCGAGCGCAGGAAGCCATCGGCGGCGGCGAACAATTCTGGTTCGTCGAGCAGGAAGGCGTCATGGCCGCGGTCCGTCTCGATCTCGACGAAGGACACCGAGGCTCCTGCCGCGTTCAGCGCATGCACCACGGCGCGGTTCTCCTCGGTCGGGAACAGCCAGTCGCTGGTGAACGACACGAGGCAGAACCGCGTCCTGGCGCCGGCGAAGGCATCGGCCAAGCGCCCGCCATGGTCGGCGGCGAGGTCGAAATAGTCCATGGCGCGGGTCATGTAGAGATAGGCGTTGGCGTCGAAGCGGTCGACGAAGGTCATCCCCTGATGGCGCAGATAGCTTTCGATCTGGAAGTCCGCGTCGAAGCCGAAAGTGAGGCGCTCGCGGTCCTGAAGGTTGCGGCCGAATTTGCGATGCAGGGCGGGTTCGGAAAGATAAGTGATGTGCGCGGCCATGCGCGCGACGGCGAGGCCCTTGTGCGGGCGCTTGCCGAGCGCGAGATAATCGCCGCCCGCCCATTCGGGGTCGGCCATCACCGCCTGCCGACCGACCTCGTGGAAGGCGATGTTTTGCGACGAATGGCGCGCGCCGGTCGCGATCGGCAGCGCGCAGAACACGCGGCTCGGATAGCTCGCGGCCCATTCGAGCACCTGCATGCCGCCCATCGATCCGCCGGCGACGCAGAACAACTGGTCGATGCCGAAATGGTCGACCAGCATCACCTGCGCGCGCACCATGTCGCGGATGGTGATGATGGGAAGGTTGAGGGCATAAGGCTTGCCGGTCGCCGGATCGGTCGATGCCGGCCCGGTCGAGCCGAGGCAGCCGCCGATGACGTTGGAACAGATCACGAAGAAGCGATCGGTGTCGATGACCTTGCCCGGACCGATCAGGGTCTCCCACCAGCCGGCCTTGCCTGTCACCGGATTGACGCTCGCCGCATGCTGGTCGCCGGTCAAGGCGTGGCAGACCAGGACGCCGTTCGACTTGTCCGCATTGAGCGCGCCGTAGGTCTGGTAGGCGATCTGGAACGGCGACAGGATCGAGCCCGCCTCGAGCGCCAGCGGCCGGTTCGCGCCAAAACGCAGGACCGGGCTCGAGGGGTCGTCGGCTTCCCTGCTGCTCCTGCCGGCTGGCGTATCGGCCATCGAAAAGTCCTCTGCCGGCCGATTTCAGGCACAAAAAAACCGGCGCCGCGAATGCAGGGCCGGTCACCACGTGCGACGGCCCTTTAGCAATTTGTTTAACGTGGCTGCAAGCCGACCGGCCAAATCACCACGGAATCGTCTGCGCTGTCTAACCCTGTCGACCTATGGCCGTCAACATCCGACCGGCGCTCGCGGAACAATACATCCAAGACGATAAACCTGCCGCCGTTTTGCCCCGTTACTCGCCTAAACCTTAGGAATACGATCCCGAACTAAGCCCAAGTCCAATGGGCGGACCCAAGTCGACATGCCAAGCTTCACTCGTTCGGCTCGACCGGACTTAACGTGGACAAGGATGACATCATGACAATCGACACCTCAGGGCCGCAGATCGCCGCGCTTGCCTTTCTGCTGAGCGCGATGCCGGCTTTCGCGGCCCCCGCCATTGCGCCAGATACTTCGCTTGGCACGAGTGAAGCACAGGTGCGCGTTTCTCTGAAGACAATGGGCGCCAAGATCGAGGAACTGGACTCAGGCCAAGGGGTCATCGAAGCACAATACTCGATCGACGAGAAATCCCATGAGGTTCGGGTCGATGCGACGACCGGCAAAGTCGTCTCTATCGATGCGAAGGGTGATGACGAAGGTGGCGACGAATAGTCGCCAGATTGCTTTCAGGCCGCCGGAAAGTCCGGCGGCCTGAAAGGGGTGCTCATGCGAAGACCTGTGGGTAGACGCAACCTGTCGCGACATTTTGGCCTGGCGGCCCTGGTGTGCCTGCAGGCCTTTTGCGTGCTGTCATTGTTCGGCGATATGGTCTCCGATCAGCTGCCTTTCCGCCTGCCGCTAACCTTCATCCAAACCGACGGGTTCGAATATGTGCAGAACATGGCGCTTCTCGTCAGTCTGCTTTTCACCAGTTGGGAGCTCTTCCACCTTGTGCGGCGCAATCGTTTCGTGGAAAGCGAATTGAGAGCGGCTTCGGGCGCGTTTCATGAGTTGCTGACATCGCGTTTCCACGATTGGTCGCTGACAGCGTCGGAAATGGATGTCGCTCTTCTGGCCGTCAAGGGGTTCGGGATAACGGAGATCGCCGGGCTTCGGCGCACGCGCGACGGAACGGTAAAGGCACAGCTTAACGCAATCTATCGCAAGGCAGGTGTGAGTGGACGCCCCCAATTGATCAGTCTCTTCATCGAAGAGCTCATGGGAACCTCGCTAACCCAGAACCGACAATCTCAAATTCCACCTGACGCGTGTCCCGATTGACGTCCCATCGGTCGATCGGGTGATGCAACTGGATCTCAGAACTCAGAGCCTCGACATGGCTCGACCCGAGCGCTATGCCGCTCGCGGCCCGCAGAGGACTGAGGACTAAGCCAATGACAGCGACAGCGGAGCGACCGATCCCCCGCGCCGGCATCATGGACATCGAAGCCTATGTGCCGGGCAAGAGCGTCGCGCCGGGCAACGTCAAGCTGCACAAGCTGTCGGCCAACGAAAACCCGCTGGGGCCTTCGCCCAAGGCGATCGAGGCCGCGCGAAACGCCGCTGCGCATCTCGACGTCTACCCGGACGGCAGCGCCTTCCGCTTGCGCGAGGCGATCGGCGAGGCGCATGGCCTGAACCCGGCCAACATCGTCTGCTCCAACGGCTCGGACGAGATCCTGGGCCTTCTCGCGCAGACGTACCTGTCGCCGGGCGACGAGGCGATCTTCACCGAACACGCCTTCATGGTCTACAAGATCTACACCCAGGCGGCCGGCGGCGTTCCGGTCGTCGTCGAGGAACGCGACGAGCGCGCCGACGTCGACGCCATCCTCGGCGCTGTGACGGCGCGGACGAAGATCGTGTTTCTCGCCAACCCCAACAATCCGACTGGGACGTACCTGCCGTTCGACGAAGTGCGGCGATTGCATGCCGGCCTGCCGCCACATGTGCTGTTCGTTCTCGACGCGGCCTATGCGGAATTCGTCCGGCGCAACGACTACGAGGCAGGTATGGAACTGGTATCGGGTTCCGAAAACGCGGTCATGACCCGCACCTTCTCCAAGCTCGGGCTCGGCGGCGCGCGGGTCGGCTGGATGTATGCGCCGCCGGCGGTCGTCGACGCGATCAATCGCGTCCGCGGCCCGTTCAACGTCAATGCGGTGGCGATCGAAGCCGGAATCGCGGCGGTCCGGGATCGCAGGCACGTCGAATTGAGCGTCGCGCACAACGAGCGCTGGCGGACATGGCTGACCGAGGAATTTTCCGCGCTCGGCCTGCGGGTGACGCCGAGCGTCGGCAATTTCCTGCTGGCGCATTTTCCCGACGACGGCAGGCGCGGCGCTGCCACGGCGGACGCGTGGCTCACGCAGCGCGGCTATGTCCTGCGCGGCATGGCCGGCTACGGCTTCCCGAACGCGCTGCGCATGTCGGTCGGCACGGAAGAGGCCAATCGCGGCGTTGTCGCCGCGCTCGGCGAATTCCTGAAAGCCCGACCATGACCGGCGTTGTCTACGACAGGATCGCCCTGATCGGAATCGGCCTCATCGGCTCGTCGCTGGCGCATGTCATCCGGCGCGAGGGCCTTGCGCATGAGATCGTCGTTTCGACGCGAAGCGCGGCGACGCTGACGCGCGCCGAGGAACTGGGGCTTGGCGACCGCTATGTTCTCGAAGCCAGGGCGGCGGTGCGCGACTCGGATTTGGTGATCGTCTCCGTTCCGGTCGGCGCGTCTGGGGCGGTGGCGGGCGAGATCGCCGATGCGTTGAAAGCCGGCGCGACCGTCACGGATGTCGGCTCGACCAAGGCGTCCGTGATCGCGCAGATGCAGCCGGTCCTGCCCGGGAACGTGCATTTCATTCCCGGTCATCCCATCGCGGGCACCGAGAAATCCGGCCCCGACGCCGGCTTCGCCTCGCTGTTCGAGGGCCGCTGGACGATCCTGACGCCGCCGCCCGGGACGGACGAAGCCGCGATCGAGCGGCTGTCGGCGTTCTGGCGGCGCTGCGGTTCCACCATCGACCGCATGGACGCCGGGCATCACGACAAGGTGCTGGCGATCGTCTCCCACCTGCCGCATCTGATCGCCTACAACATCGTGGGAACCGCGGACGATCTGGAGACGGTGACCAAGTCGGAAGTCATTAAATATTCGGCGTCCGGCTTCCGCGACTTCACCCGCCTGGCCGCATCTGATCCGACCATGTGGCGCGACGTGTGCTTGCACAACAAGGACGCGATCCTCGAAATGCTCTCCCGCTTTTCCGAGGATCTCGCCGCGCTTCAGCGCGCGGTCCGGTGGGGAGATGGCGACAAGCTGTTCGACCTGTTCACGCGAACTCGCGATATCCGCCGGTCCATCATAGAGGCCGGTCAGGAGATCGACACGCCGGATTTCGGCAGGCAGGCGATCGGGCACCCGGACGCGAAATAGCTACCGCAGCGGCGGGACCGCGCCAAGGGGTATGAAGCCGAGCGAGGCCGAACCCTTGATGATCTTGAGCGGCAGCGAGGGTTGGCCGCCGAGAAACGCCAATCCCGCGAAGCCCTGGTCGATCTGGCGCCGGGCTTCGGGAAACATCTGGCTCATGGCCTTGGACAGCGCCTTGGGGTCGTTGAGCGCGACCCTGAGGTCGGCATCGATCAGGCCGGCGTCGTCGACCGCGAAGGGCCCGGTCACCGACAACGAGCCCGTTTCGCCGAGAGTCAGCTTGAGCGAACGAAAAAGGCCGGACTGGCCGCGCAGGCTGCGCACGCCGTGCGCGATCCGTGTCAGCCCGTCCTTGAGCGTCAGGTCGACATTTCCCGACAGGGGAGGAACGTTGCGACCGTCCGCAAGCGCCGGCGCGACCACTAAGCCGCCGAAACGGCCGGCCAGATCCATGTCTGCTCCGTTCGGCCGCATATGACCTTCGAAGCTGTCGGCGGCGAAAAGCTGAGCGCCGCCGGCGCTCCTGACGTGCAGGGCGGCGCCTTCCAGCGAGACCTGCTCCGGAAGAGGCTGGGACAGCCTCGCGCTGGCGCGCAGCGTCTTCCAGTCGAGGGCGAAGTCGCCCACGCCCGGTGCGGCCATGGTCGCAGGTCCGTCGATCCCGGCGACAAGCCACATCGGATCATAAATCTGGCCGGCCGAGCGGAACGCGCCGGCAGATGCCGCCACGCCTTGCGAAGGCTGGGCGAACGCCACCCGGTCGCAATAGAGCCCGATGCGGAAGGGGTAGCCGCGCGCGGTCGGATTGGCGCATTCCAGCTTGATGCCTTGCCGGTCGAGCCGGGCGAGCGTCTTCTGCGTCTCGCTTTCGATCCGGCCGGCGACATAGAACCACCCGGCCGTGTAGGCCGCGATCAGGACGACGATGCCCGCGCCTAACCAGACGATACGGCGGCTAAAGCGTCGATCAGGGAGCCTCGGGTCCATCGCCATCCTGTCTTCGGCCGCTCGCCTCAAGCGCACGGTTATCGGCTTCCAACGAAGCGACGGCTCGTAATGTTTCACACAAGCGATTCGGTGCGTCGATGTGGCGGGCGATATGGGCGATTTTTGGGTTTTCGGCTATGGCTCGCTGATGTGGCGGCCGGGATTTCAGCACACGCGGTCCCTGCGCGCCCGCCTTAACGGCTACCGCCGGTCGCTCTGCGTTCGTTCGTCCATCGCGGAACGCCCGAGCGGCCTGGGCTCGTGCTTGGCCTCGATCGCGGGGGCGCATGCGTCGGGTTGGCGTTCGAGGCGCCGGGATGCTTTCGTGACCAGGTCTCGGCCTATCTGCGGGCGCGCGAACTGGTCACGAACGTCTATCTCGAACGGACCTTGCCGGTTCGATTGGCCGATGGAAAACCGTCGAGGCGCTGTGCTACATCGTGGATCGCAAGCACGTCCAATATGCAGGCGGGCTCGAAGAGAATCAGGCGGCTGCCATCGTGCGAGGCGCCGTCGGCCAGTCCGGACGCAACGAAGATTACGTTCTCAACACCGTCCGGCATCTCGATGGGCTCGGCATCCGCGATCGCTGGATGGAGCGCGTCGCGCAAATGCTCGGCGAGGGGTGAGCGCGTCGGGCCGATGCGCACTTGATGCTTGTCGGGGATTGGACCAAGTGTAGACGGAACGCAGAAGCGGCGCCGGCGACGCAATGGCCGGAAACAGGGAGTAATTCACATGCAGAAACGTCGACTTGGCCGGACCGACCTCTTCATCGCGCCCCTGGTGCTCGGCGGCAACGTCTTCGGATGGACGGCCGACGAGGCGACGTCGTTCGACCTTCTCGACAGGTTCCTCGCTGGCGGCCTCAACGCCATCGACACGGCCGATGTCTATTCGAGCTGGGCGCCGGGCAATTCGGGCGGCGAGTCCGAAACGATCATCGGCAAGTGGATGAAGAGCCGCGGCGCCCGCGAGCAGGTCATCGTCATCACCAAGGTCGGATCGGATATGGGCGGCGGCAAGAAGGGGCTGTCGGCACGCTATATCGAGCAAGCTGTGGACGCCTCGCTGACCAGGCTTCAAACGGATGTCATCGATCTCTATCTCTCGCATTGGCCCGACCCGTCCGTACCCTATGCGGAAACTTTGGGCGCCTACGAACAACTGATGGAGAAAGGCAAGATCCGCTTCGCGGGCGCCTCGAACCTGGATGCCGGGCAACTCACGGAGGCGCTCGAGGTCGCCAAGGATGAAGCGCTGCCGCGTTACGAGGTGCTGCAGCCGGAGTACAACCTCTACGACCGGTCGAGTTTCGATGGCGCGCTGAATGCGCTTTGCGCCGCGGAGGACATCGGGGTCATAACTTATTTCAGCCTGGCAAAGGGATTCCTCTCCGGAAAGTACCGCAGCGAGGCCGATCTTGCCCAAAGTCAGCGCGGAGGAGGGGTCCAGGGATACCTCGACGCGCGAGGCATGCGCATCCTCGGCGCCCTCGACGCGGTTTCGGCGCGCCATTCGGTCAAGCAGGCGGAAGTGGCGCTCGCCTGGATCATCGCGCAGCCCGGTGTGACGGCGCCGATTTCGAGCGCCACGAGCGCGCCTCAGCTGGAAAGCCTCGTCAAGGCGGCGTCGCTTCAGCTCGACGCTTCCGACGTGGCTGAGCTGGACAAAGCCAGCGCCATCTAGCTCGATGCGCCGAGCTCGCGCAGCCGCTTGACCGCCGTCGGCGGCAGCGGCGGGCTTGGGGTGTCGCGCGACGCGGCGACCAGGAGTTCGTCGCAGCCCCGCTCCGTTTCCGAAATCAGACGCCGCATGAACTCATCACGTCCGAGCCCCGCCGGAATCGCCGGCAGGAAGCGGGCGCGGATCGTGCCGGGATAGCGCAGGAATTTGCGCCGGGGCCAGTAGAGCCCCGCGACATGCGCCACCGGAACGACCGGCAGGCCGAGCTGGGCGTACAGTTCGACGATCCCGTATTTGTAGAGCGGTTCGTCACCCGGCGCGCGGCGCGTGCCTTCCGGATAGATGATCAGCTGGCGGTCGTCGGCCATCTCTCGCTTGGCGTCGGCCACCACCTTCTTGAGCGCCATGGAACGGTTGCCGCGGTCGACGGGGATTAGCCGCATCTTGAGGACATACCAACCGAAGAACGGGATCCAGGTCAGCTCGCGTTTGAGGATGTAGACCGGATCGCGCAGGAACGGGAAGAACGCGATCGTGTCCCAGAAGGACTGATGTTTCGGTGCGAGAATGAAGGAGCCGGCCGGAAGGTTCTCCTGGCCCGTCACCTGCGAACGCGTGCCGGCCAGGTTGGCCTGCAGCCAGAGGCTCGATCGCGCCCAGATCTTGGGCACGAACCAGGCCTTCTTGCGCGGCGTCAGGAAAAATGCCGGCGCCCAGAGGATCATCTGCGCGATCAGGTTGAGGTAGAAAACCGCGTTGAAGGTCAGCGAGCGGAGGACGAGCATCGGCGCCGTGCGAAATCCTGAGGCGGTTACCGGGCGTTCGATACAGCAGCGAGGCGGAAAAGCAATCGCCTCGACCTTGGCGACTAGCGCTGAACGGTCGCCGACGCGCTCGCGGCCTCTCCGCTTTCCGCCGGCTCGTCGGCCGGAAGCATGCTGCGGCCCAGCGCCGCGACATATTTGGCGTATTCGGTGAAGATCACGCGCAAGGCTTCAGGCTTTGTCATCCAGCCGCCATGGTCCAGTTGCGTGTTGACGACCGGGTAGGGTTCGAGCCGCGCATCGGCGACCAGACGGTGCATCTCGAGGAGGCTGCGCGGCATATGATAATTGTTGGTCACCAGGATCGCGCTGCCGTAGCCATGACTTTCCATCCATTTGGCGCTTTCTTCCGCGTTCCCGATTGTGTCCAGCGCCTCGTGGTCGATATCGACGCAGCAGCTGAAGAGATCGCGGTCGCTGCCGGTCGCGGCGCGCAACGATTCGCGGTTCGCGGCGGGATTGACGCCGCTGATCAGCAGGCGCTTGCCCTTGCCATGGGCGAGAAGATCGAGCGCCGCGTCCAGACGCGCCTGTCCGCCCGTCAGGACGATGATTGCGTCGGCGGGCTGGACATCGTCGGGTGTCGACAGCTCGCTGACATGGGTGGCGAAAAGGCCGAAGCCCGTCGCGAACGCGCCCGCCGCGCCGATCATCGAAAAGGCGATCAACCTGAAAAATGCGACACGTCCCCGACGCCGCCCAAGAGGGGCGCTCGAATCGGAGGAACGGTGCTGCGGCATTCGGACATCCTTACCTGCGGACTGGCGCCGTGCGTAGCGGCGGCGCCCGTCGCCGCGGTTGCGGGCTCAACCGTCCGGCGGGCGGAATTCCAGGTCGTTGAGATAGGCGATGACGGTGAAATGGGATGTGGCCGCGGTCAAGCCGCTGATCACGAGAACCGTAAGGGCCACGCCGGCGTAACCTGTCGCGCCGATCGAGAAATTGCCGAAGAGGGCGGTCGCCTGGTCGGCCTGCGGGGTCGCCAGATTGCGCGCCGACCACATCGAGAAGCCGATGAACACCACGACGGCCGCGGCCCCGCCCGCAAGCGCGCCCTTGAGACCCGTGAAGAGGAAATGGCGGCGGAACTCGGTGGCGATGAATCCGGCCTCGGCGCCGACGAAATGCAGCACCTCGATGATGTGGCCATTTCCGGCCATGGCGCCGCGCGTCGCGAAGACGACCGTCAGCACCGTGGCCGCCAGCATCAGGATCAGAGCCGCGAAACCCAGAGTGACGGTCGTGGTGGCCATGGCGACCAGCCGGTCCACCCAGGTCCGGTGGTCGTCGAGCGAAAGGCCGGCGATCCTGGCCGAAAGCGCTGTGCGAAGGCTTGCGAAATCGGGCGGATTGTCCTGGTCGATCGTGACGATCACGAGCCGAGGCACGGGTAGTTCGTCGATGTCGAGCCCCGTGCCGAGCCACGGTTCGAGCAATCTGGCGGTCGCCTCGCGGTCGACGATCCTGGCGCCGGTCACGCCTGGATGGGCGCCGGCGATCCGCGCCGCGTCCAGGAGCGCCGCCTCCATGTCGAGCCCGTCCGACGGCTTGATCTGGATCGTCGCCTCGCGGGCGATCTGATTTTGCCAGACCGAGGCGGTGTCGCGCACCAGCGTGACCGCGCCGAGCGTCAGGCACGACAGGAACGTCATGATGGCGATGACGAAGATCAACGCGTTGCCGGCGACGTTGCGGCCCGGCACGATCGGCGCCATCCTGCGCAGGATGCGCGCCTTGGCCGGGTCGGCGATCGCGGGGACCGTCTCGACGGAAACCTCCACAGGCGCGTCAGTCATAGATTTCGAGCCTGCCGTTCGAAAGGATCATGCGGCGCGCATCGACCTGCTCCATCAGGTGGAGATCGTGCGTGGCTATGACCACGGCGGTGCCAAGGCGGTTCAGCTCTATGAAGAGGCGGAGAAGCCGTCGCGCCAGAGGCGGATCGACATTGCCGGTCGGCTCGTCGGCAAGCAGGATTTCGGGCTGCTCGATCAGCGCGCGGGCGATGGCGGCGCGCTGCTTCTCGCCACCGGACAGAACCGGCGGCAGGACATGCATGCGTTCGCCGAGACCGACCCATTTCAGAAGCTCAGACACGTCGCCGCGATAGGTCGATTCCTCGCGTCCGCGCACGCGCAGCGGCAGCGCCACGTTCTCGTAGGTCGTCATGTGGTCGAGCAACCGGAAGTCCTGGAAGACCACGCCGATCCGCCGCCGCATCAGCGGCAATTCGGTCCGCGATATGCGCGACCGGTCCTTGCCGAAAATGTTGATCAATCCACGCGTCGGCTTCAACGACATGAAAAGCAGACGAAGCAGCGTCGTCTTGCCGGCGCCCGAAGGGCCGCTCAGGAACTGAAAGGAACTCGGCGGAATTTGGAACGAGATGTCGCGCAGGATTTCCCCGCCCATCCCGTACCGCAACCCGACATTTTCGAACGTGATCAAGTTTCAGACATGCCTCGTGGAACAGCGCGCCGCGCGTATCCGTGCGTCCGACGACCTTCCGCGCGCATGGTTAACCGCCGGTTAATCGATCCCCCGACCCTATCGAGGGATGGTGCGGAAGCTTTAACCATCAAGCCGTAGGTATGGACGACCGCGATCAAGGATCCGCCATGGCCAAGCCGTCCACCGCGCGCCCGGTTTCCGGCGAAATCATGACTGGCGGACCGACCATCGGATCGTTCGCGTTCGGCCATTCCCGCGAAGACGTCGTCGACGCGGAGTACATGGATATCGCCGCCGCGCCGGTCGTCGCGGGATCCGGCCGCTCCGGTTGGCTGCGCGCCGATCAGGATGTCGATGGGCTTGCTATCCTCTCGTCCCGCGCCGAGCCGCAACGATTTGGCTTCTCCGAGCGCGGCGGATTGGCGTTCTGGATTTCCGGCGCCACGCTGGCGGCCGCGGCGTTCTGGATTTCCGGCGGCCATTCGGCAGTCATGACGGCTCTCGCTGCGCGGATTGACCCGGCGCAATCGGCCATCACGCTTGCCGGCGTCACCGCGCGCGTCGACTCGTCCGGCTCAAAGCCGGTCATCTTCGTGGACGGCCGGCTCAGGAATGACGGCGGCGAACGCGCCTACCTACCGGGCCTGGAAATCCGGGTATCGGATTTGGCCGGGCTCACGACCCGCTACAAACTGGGGACATCCGGCCATAGCCTCGATCCGGGCGATCAATACGCCTTTTCCAGCCGGCTCGACGTGCCTAAGAACGGGGTCGAGGCGGTGGCCGTCACCTTCGCCGAATAGGACCAGCCCGATGCCGATCGTGCGCGACAAAACCATAGAAGTATTGTTCAGCGCCTCCGCGATCGCGCGGCGCAACCTGGAACTCGCCAAGGACATCTCGGCGCACGCCTACACCGATCTCCTCGTCATCTCGATCCTGAAGGGCTCCTTCGTCTTCGCCGCCGACCTCATCCGCGCGATGCACGATGTCGGCCTGTCTCCGGAAGTCGAGTTCATCTTCATTTCGAGCTATGGCGCCGGAACGACGAGCGGCGAGGTTCGCGTTCTGCGCGACATCGACAATGAGGTCCAGGGCCGCGACGTACTTCTGATCGACGATATCCTCGAATCCGGCAAGACGCTGAAGTTCGCGCGCGAACTGATGCTGTCGCGCGGCGCGAAAAGCTGCGCGATCGCGGTGCTTCTCGACAAGACGATGCGCCGCCAGACGACGCTCAACGCGGACTATGTCGGCTTCGAATGCCCCGACTATTTCGTCGTCGGCTACGGCATGGACGTCGCGCACGCTTTCCGCGAATTGCCGTTCGTCGGCGTCGTCAAGGACAATGCCTGACCAAACCGGTACCGCAGTCCACCGCAGCCGGAAAAGGCCGTCCTCGGCCTAACGCATTTCAAGCAGCCGTTCGAGGTAGCTCCGTTCGAGCTCGGGGCTCAGGGCGTTGCCGAGCCGCTTGCGAATCGCCTCGAGGATCTGGCGCGCGCGCTGAACGTCGATCTCGTCCGGAACCTTGACCGAATTTCCAAGATCCGGCCCGGAGCTCGCGCGGGGACGGCCGAGCGGGTCGAGGTTCTCCTCATCGTTCGCCCGCTGGCCGCCGTCTTCGCTGCCGCCCTCTTCACCTTGTTGGGCCTGAATCTGCTTCATCATGTCCTGGCCGCCGCGGCGCAGGGCCTCCAGCGCACGGCCCTGTTGGCCGACCGCCGCGCCGCCATCCTTGTCACCGAGCGCGCCCTCGGCCTTGCCCATCGCATCGCCGGCCTCGCCCAAGCCCTCGCCAGGCTGCAGTCCCATGCCTTGCAGCCCCTTCATCAGGCTCTCCAGGTCGCCCTGCAGCTTGCCCTGGCCGTCCTGAAGCTGTTTGAGCGCATCGGCGAATTCCTGTGGGGTCATGCCGCCCGGCTGACCCTCGCCCCCGCTCTTTTGTTCATTCTGTCCCGGTCCGTCTTCCTCGCCCTGGCCGCCCGGCGGCTTGCCGCGCTGCATTTGGTCCATGCGGAAGGTTTCGTTCATCATCTCCTGCTGGCGACGCATGATCTCGCCCAGCTTGTTCATCTGCTGGCGCATCTCGCTCTGCTGGCCGTTTTCGCCCGGCTGCGGCTGGCGTTGCGCTTGCAGGTTGTCCATCATGTCCTGCAGTTGCGACAGCAACTCCTCCGCCTGTTGCTTGTTGCCCGATTTCGCCAGGTTCTCGATTTCGTTCATCATCTTTTCGAGGTCGCTTTTGCGGATCTCCTGTCCGGGCTGCTGCTGCGACAATTTCGGGTCGCGTGTCGCGCGTTCGGCGAATTCGCGCAGGAACTCGTTCATCGACTGCCGAAGCTCCTGCATCAGCTTGTCGATCTGCTCGTCGCTGGCGCCATCGCGCAAGGCCTGCTTCAGCGCTTCCTGCGCCTCGCGCAGCCGCTTTTCCGCGTCGGACAGCCCGCCGTCCTCGATTTGTAGCGCCATGTTCCAGAGATAGTCGGCGACATCGCGCAGCGCGTCGTCGCTCTCGGCCATCTTCAACCGCGTCCGGCCGGCCATGATGCCGAGATAATGGGAAGCGTTGGCGAAGGTGTCTTCGGGACGCAGCGTAATCGCATCGATCAACCCCAGCGAGCGCGCCTTGCTGTTCGCATCCAGCGACAAAATTTTGCGCAGTTCGACAACGGCTTTCGCAAGCTGGTTGCCGAACGGCCTCTCGGGCATCGGTATGGTCTTGATCTCGGTCGTCGCCGCCTGACCGGCGTCGTCGACAGCCGTGAGAGCAAGTTTGACGCTGCTCCCTGCCCAGACATGCTCGGTCAGGTCGCGGCTGGCCTTGACGGCTGTCTCCCTGCCGCCGCGCCTCGGAATCGAAAGCGGCATTTCCGGCGGGCCATAGAGCGGGCGCGCCGTGGACTCTGGCGGGGTTTCGAGGGTGAAGTCGGCCTTGGCGGATGCCGCGCCGTAATCGTCGTCGATCTGGTAGTGCAACTCCAGCGATCCATTGGCGGCGCGTTTGGGCTCCTCGGTGAACCGGATGACCGGCGGACGGTCCGGCGTAACGGCGAAGGCCCATCGCGCCAGGTCGTTCTCGTCGCCGCGCAAGGCAAGAACGCCGTCCGCCATCAACTTGCCTGCGAATTGCCGCGCCGTGGACGTCGGCGACGCCGCCGTTGCCGCTCGCGTCGGGGCGGCGTCCGCCGTCGAAGGCGGGGCTGCGAGCGCGATGTCGGTCGCGACGCCATCAGCGCCCGTCAAGGTCAGGGCCTCGCTTCCGGAGCCCCCGGTCACGCGCAGCGAAACGTCGCTGCCCGTTGGGACCGTAATCACGGCCGCGCCGGTGTTGCCGGCGGTCAGGAAGACCGGCGGCTTGCCGGTGTAGGCGGGCGGCGTGACCCAGGCGTCGATGCGTGGCGGCGCGGGGACCGACAAGGCCACGGCGCGGAAACCGTCCGCTATCGACCCGCCATGCGTGCCGAAGGAAAACCCGAAAGCGACGATCGCGACCAGCGCTACGGCGGACCGCAAGGCCCACGGATCGCGAGACGCGACATCGGTGCGCGGCAGGTCGCTGCCGAGACCGGCGAGCCGCATCGCCATGCGTCTCTGGTGTTCGCGCCAGAGCGCCTGGGCGAATGCATTCTCCGCTCCGACCGGCCGGTCGGCCTGAACCATGAGCGGGGCGTGGTCGAGGGCGTTGAACCGTTCGATGCGCCGATCGACCTCGCCGCTCGTCGGCCGCCGGAAGAACCGGAGGGGATAGAGCGAGCCGATGGCCGCGAGAGCGAAGGCCGCCAACGCCGCGAGGCGAACCGTATCCGGAAGCGTCCGGAATAAGGCGAACCACGAGGCGCTCGCAAACAGGGCCATGACCGCCAGGAAGGGCAGGAGCAATGGCCAGGCGCGCTCGAGAACCATCGCCGCGGTGGTCGCAAACCGCGTGCGCGTCACCTCGGCTGGAAAATCGGGCATGTCGGTCGGGCGCGCTTCGTCCATCGGGCCTTCCGGCTGGGACGCCGCATCGATGCAGCGTCGCTGGATCGAACAATAACAAGAAACGCGGCGAAGGCGAGGCGGACTAACGCAATCGTGACTGCAATTGTATGCAGTCGGCTAAAGCCACGCCGGCAGGGAGTCGAGGCCGATCAGGTCTTCGAAACTCCCGCGCGGCCGCACGACGTGGAATATGTCGCCATTGACCAGGACTTCGGGAACGAGGAGCCGCGAGTTGTACGTGCCGGCCTGGACGGCGCCGTAGGCGCCGGCGGCGCCGACGGCAATAAGGTCGCCCGCCGTCATGACCGGCAGGTCCCGATCCTCGCCAAGAAAATCGCCTGTCTCGCAGACGGGTCCGACGATGTCGACTTTCATGCGCGGCGCGTCCTCCGGCTTGCGGATCACGGGATAGACCTCGTGAAACGCCTCATAAAGGGTCGGACGGATCAGATCGTTCATGGCGGCGTCGACGATCAGGAAATTCCGCGCCTCGCCTTCCTTCACATGGATGACCTCCGACACCAGGATGCCGGCATTGGCCACGATCAGGCGGCCGGGTTCGAAGACCGCCCTGACGCCGAGATGCCCGGCGCGGCGGCGGACGATGTCGCCATAGGCTTCCGGCGAAGGCGGCGGATTGTTGTCGACATGGTAGGGTACGCCGAGGCCGCCGCCGAAATCGACGTGCTCGATATGATGGCCGTCGGCCCGCAACATCTCGACCAGTTCGGACAGGATCGCGAAGGCGTCGTCGAACGGGTGGAGGTCGGTGATCTGGCTGCCGATATGCATGTCGATGCCGGTGACCCGAAGGCCGGGCAAGCCCGCCGCCCGGGCATAGACCGCGCGTGCGCGGCCGCGCGGGATGCCGAATTTGTTCTCGGCATTGCCGGTCGATATTTTCTTGTGCGTCCTGGCGTCCACGTCGGGGTTGATGCGGAGCGATACCGGCGCGATCGTCTTTGCTGCGATCGCGCGCTGCGACAGCAATTCCAGTTCGGGTTCCGACTCGACGTTGAAGCAGAGAATGCAGGCGCCGAGCGCGAAATCGATCTCGCGCGCGGTCTTGCCGACACCCGAGAACACTATTTTTTCAGGGGGCACGCCGGCGGCCAGCGCCCGTCGCAATTCGCCTTCCGAAACCACGTCCGCGCCTGCGCCGAGCCGCGCCAGCGTGGCGACGACGGCCTGGTTCGAGTTTGCCTTCATGGCATAGCAGACGAGCGCATCGAGCCCGTGCAGCGCCTCGCCAAACACCCTGAAGTGCCGCTCCAGCGTCGCAGTCGAGTAGCAATAAAAGGGCGTGCCCACGGCTGCCGCGATCTCCGGCACCGGCACGTCCTCGGCATGCAGGACGCCATCGCGGAATTCGAAATGATTCATCGCGGCTACTGGATCAGGCGGTCAAGGAAAAAGGGCTTGTCCTTGACGGGCTTGCTGGGTTGCGGCGGGAGCGGCTCCTTCGCCTTCTCGGCGTCCTTGCGCGCTTGGACGGCCGCATCGTAGGGCGTGTCGAGCGGCGCCTTGCGGCCACAGCCGGTCACACCGATCAGGATCGCAAGGACGATCGGGGTCAGGAGCCTGCGAGCGGCCATCGGTTTCTCTCGTTCCAGGATATTGTCGGCGTTGTAGCGAAGTTCCGGGCGCAATGCATCCATGGCTCAAAGCTTGCCCAGCCGCTTTTTCCAATAGCGCACCTGCTTGCGGACCTCCGAGGGCGCGGCGCCGCCGAAAGACTTGCGGCTGTTCACCGACCTTTCGACCGTCAGCACGGAAAAAATGTCCTCCGTGATCCCTTCATGGATCGACTGCAGGTCGGCAAGCGAAAGCTTCGCGAGGTCCTTGCCGCGCGCTTCCGCAAGGGCGACGGCCCGGCCCGTCACGTGGTGCGCTTCCCGGAACGGCAGGTTCAGCGCGCGCACCAGCCAGTCGGCCAGGTCGGTCGCGGTCGTATGACCCGCTCCGGCCGCCCGCTTCATCGCCGACACGTTGACGGTCAGGTCGCCGATCATGCCGGTCATCGCCGCAAGCATCAGATCGAGCGTCTCCGCGGCGTCGAAGACCGCTTCCTTGTCTTCCTGCATGTCCTTGGAGTAGGTCAGCGGCAGACCCTTCATCACGGTCAGCAATCCAATCAGATGGCCGTTGACGCGGCCGGTCTTGGCGCGGACGAGTTCGGCGGCATCCGGGTTCTTCTTCTGCGGCATGATCGAAGACCCGCTCGAAAACGAATCCGAGAGCCGCACGAAACCGAACTGCGGCGTCGACCAGAGCACGATCTCCTCCGCCAGCCGCGACAGGTGGGTGGCGCAGAGGGCGGCGACGGACAGGAACTCGAGCGCGAAATCGCGATCCGAAACGCTGTCGAGCGAATTGCGGGTCGGTTCGCGGAAGCCGAGCGCCTCCGCCGTCATGTGACGGTCGATCGGAAAGCCCGTTCCGGCCAGCGCCGCGGCCCCCAGCGGCGATTCGTCCATGCGCGTGGCGGCGTCGCGGACTCGCGACAGGTCGCGCGAAAACATCTCGACATACGCCATGCAGTGGTGACCGAAGGTGACCGGCTGCGCGGCCTGCAGATGGGTGAAGCCCGGCATCAAGGTCGCGGCGTGTTCCTCCGCGCGCGCGAGGAGCGTCCGCATCAAGCCGGTCAGCGCTTCCGAGACGCGAAAGCACTCGTCCTTCACCCAGAGACGAAGATCGACCGCGACCTGATCGTTGCGCGAGCGCGCCGTATGAAGGCGGCCGGCAGGCGGGCCGATCAGTTCGGCAAGCCGGGCCTCGATATTCATATGGATGTCTTCGAGTTGCGGCTTGAAGTCGAAGCCGCCGGTTTCGATTTCCGCCAGGATCGCATTCAACCCATCGACGATCCTGTCCCTGTCGGCGGCCGAAATAATGCCCGTTTGCCCGAGCATTCGCGCATGAGCGATAGAGCCGCGGATATCTTGTGCATAGAGCTTTTGGTCGAAGCCGATCGACGCGTTGATCGCCTCCATGACGGCGGCCGGGCCCGAGGCAAAACGTCCGCCCCACATCGCGTTGCTGGCCTTGGTTTCGCTCATCGTGCTACCCGGATTGCGGAGATTTCAGGAATGTCGGACGAAACGAGACCAAGGTGGTTCCCGGCCTGGCGCTGGGTCGCGCTCGCTGTCATGGCGGGCGCGCTGGCCGGCGCGATCGCCGTATATGTCAGCGGGGGCTCGCCTGGCAACACGGCCGCGCTCGGACTGGGCGGCTATGCCGATGCTGACGATTCCTGTCCGGAAAAGGCCGGCAGGGCCAGGACGATCGCAACGGCGGCCACCGGCGACGTGGCTGCGCTCGCGGCGGCCGATCCGCCGCGGTCTCTCGCCGCGCTTGGCTTCTACGGACCGGACGGAAAACACCTGACGCTCGGCGACAAAGCGGGAAAGACGATCCTGCTCAATCTGTGGGCGACATGGTGCGCTCCCTGCCGGGCGGAGATGCCCGCGCTGGATGCGTTGCAGAAAGATGCCGGCGACGCCGCGTTCGAAGTGGTCGCGGTCAATGTCGATACCGGCGACGACGTGAAGCCGAAGAGGTTTCTCGCCGAGACCGAAGTCGAGGAACTGACCTACTACACCGACCACACTCTCGGGCTGTTCAACGAATTGAAGAAGCGTGGTCTGGCGCTCGGACTACCCGCCACGCTGCTGATCGATCCGGAGGGATGCCTGTTGGCTCATATGAACGGGCCGGCGGAATGGTCCGGCCAGGACGCCAGGGTCCTCATTGCAAAAGCTGTCGACGGCTCGTGAAAAGGACGCGGCTTGCGCCGAGCCCTGCCTTATCTGAATTGCAAAGTTTAGAAGCGGTAGGACAGCTTCATCTGGACCGTATGGAAGTCGAAATCGTCGTCGCTGCCGGTCAGGTCCGTTCCTGGTCCACCGATCGCGCCGAAGGTGTTCCGGTTCGGACCGGCGCCGGCGATATTGACGGTATAATCATTGTCGCCGAGGTTCGTGTAGAGATACTCCAGACCGAGCGAGACATTTTCGGTGAGCAGGACCTCGCCGCCGGCGCCCACGGTATACCCAACCGAATCCTGGTCGCCCGTGATCGACTGCACGACAGCGCTCGAACCAGGCTGACTGTAGTTGAAGTCGACATCGCCGAACGCCACGCCGCCGGTGACATAGCCGAGGAAGCGCGGAGAGACGGCATAACCGAGCTTGCCTCGCGCGGTCGCGAAAAAGTTCAACTC
Source organism: uncultured Rhizobiaceae bacterium (assembly GCA_964244725.1). Lineage (GTDB taxonomy): Bacteria > Pseudomonadota > Alphaproteobacteria > Rhizobiales > Rhizobiaceae > Kumtagia. The sequence goes on along the minus strand of CAXTJQ010000012.1, from coordinate 89,507 downwards.
CCGCTCGATGGTGTAGGCTGCGGGCGTGTCGGAAAATCCGCTCTGGCGATCGCCGATGTCCGTCGCGGAAATATCGGCCAGCACGCCGAAGACGATATTGCCCGCCTGCCAATCGTAGCCGACATGGGCGCCGCCGGTCACGCCGGTGTCGAACTCGCCGTCGAATCCCGGGGCAAATCGCGTTTGCAAGATCGGAGTGAAAGGCGAAATCGACAATTGACCGTCGTCGCCGCCGAAAGCGCCGCCCAGTTGCAGGCCGGCATAGAACCCCGTCCAGTCGCCGACGGCAGCCGATTCGACGACTGGAACCGGTTCGATGATCGCATCTGCCGCGAATGCGGGCAGCGCCAAGGCGAGGAGGCCGGCGGTCAAGAGAAAGCGCTTCATTCGAAAACTCCCAGCATCCATCGATGTCGTTCCAACATTGTATGAACGGACGTGACATACGGGAGTTTCAAAGTGAATACGTCTGAATACGGCTTGTCGCTCCATGTTGCATTAAAAGCACAGATTTGGCATTTGTATGCGAAATCGATACAATCAGCGTAGCGAACTCACGAACACTTGATCGCTGTCCTGCGATTCGATGTGATGCCTGCAACCGAAGTGACGCCGAATGCGATGGCTCCTCGAGGGCCGTCCGACCCTTCCCTGCCTACCGGGTCGGTACAGGGGTTTCGCCGCGATAGTCGTAAAAGCCGCGGCCGGCCTTGCGGCCGAGCCAGCCGGCCTCGACATATTTGACCAGCAGCGGGCAGGGACGATACTTCGAATCCGAAAGGCCGTCGTGCAGGACCTGCATGATCGACAGGCAGGTGTCGAGACCGATGAAATCCGCGAGCTGCAGCGGGCCCATGGGATGGTTGGCGCCGAGCTTCATCGCCGTATCGATCGCGTCGACGGAGCCCACGCCTTCGTAAAGCGTGTAGATCGCCTCGTTGATCATCGGCAGCAGGATGCGGTTGACGATGAAGGCCGGGAAATCCTCCGATACGGTCGAGGTTTTGTCGAGGCGCTTGACGAATTGCCTGGCGATCTCGAATGTCTCGTTGCCTGTCGCGATGCCGCGCACGAGTTCGACAAGCTTCATGATCGGGACCGGATTCATGAAATGGATGCCGATGAAGCGCTCGGCGCGGTCGGTCGCGGCGGCAAGACGCGTGATCGAGATCGAGGAGGTGTTGGTGGCAAGGACCGCCGCCGGGTTGAGGGCCGGACAGAGCTGGGCGTAGATCTTGCGCTTGACGCTCTCGTCTTCGGTGGCGGCCTCGATCACCAGATCGGCGCCGGCCAGATCCTGGATCCTTGGAGCGCCCGAAATGCGGCCCATCGCCTCGCGTCGCACGGATTCCTCGAGCTTCCCGCCCGCGACCTGACGCGCCATGTTTCCGCTAACGGTCGCCATCGCCTTGTCGATGTTTTCGGCCGCGAGGTCGTAGATCAGAACCTTATAGCCCGCCAGCGCGGACACATGGGCGATGCCGCTGCCCATCTGGCCCGCGCCGACAATGCCGACCGTTTCGATGTCGTTCATGGGGTTTCATCCTGCGTCTCGAGCTTCAGCGCCCGAGTTTTTTGCAGCGCACCATAGTAAGAACGCCGCGGTCGCGTCCAGACCGAAGCATCATTTTTGGAGCGTTTTGGAGACCGCGCTGGATGAATTCGCAGGCTGCGCCGCAAAGAGCCGTCAGAGCGCTTTCTCGAGTTCCGGCAGGAGGGTGAAGAGGTCGCCGACAAGCCCGTAGTCGGCGACCTGGAAGATCGGCGCTTCCTCGTCCTTGTTGATGGCGACGATGACCTTTGAGTCCTTCATGCCGGCAAGATGCTGGATCGCGCCGGAGATGCCGACGGCGATGTAGAGCTGCGGCGCGACCACCTTGCCGGTCTGGCCGACCTGCCAGTCGTTCGGCGCATAGCCGGCATCGACCGCGGCGCGCGACGCGCCGACGGCGGCGCCGAGCTTGTCGGCCACCGGCAGGATGACCTCCTGGAACTTTTCAGACGAACCCAAGGCGCGCCCGCCCGAGATGATGATCCTGGCCGATGTGAGCTCGGGACGGTCGCTGTCCGACAGGCGGTTTTCGACGAACGTGGAGAGGCCGGCGTTGGCGGCCGCCGAGACGATCTCCACCGGAGCGGAGCCTTCTTCCGGCGCGGCCTGGAAGGAAGCGGTGCGGACGGTCACGACCCGCTTGGCGTCGGTCGACTGGACCGTCTGGATGGCGTTGCCGGCATAGATCGGCCGCTTGAACGTGTCGGGCGAAACCACCTCGACGACCTCGGACACCTGCATCACGTCGAGGAGAGCGGCGACGCGCGGCATGACGTTCTTGCCCGACGAGGTCGCCGGCGCGATAATCGTGTCGTAGGGGCCGGCGAGCGAAGCGATGGTCGCGGCGTATGGCTCCGCGAGGCGCTCCGCCAGCTCATCGGCCTCGACGAGCAGCACCCTGGTGACGCCCTGCAGCTGTGCGGCCGCGTCGGCCACGGGCCTGGCGCCCTTGCCGGCGACCAATACATGGACATCGGCCCCGATCTTGAGCGCGGCCGTCAGCGTCTTGGCCGTCTGGTCGGACAGCGTCGCATTGTCGTGTTCGGCGATGAGGAGAATTGCCATGGGTCCGTTCCTTCTTCCGCGGCCCTAGAGCACGCCGGCTTCGTTCTTCAGCCTGTCGACCAGTTCGGCGACGCTCTTGAGCTTGACGCCCGCCTTGCGGCCGCTCGGCTCTTCCGTCTTCAGGACCTTGTGCCGCGGCGTCACGTCGGCGCCGAAATCGGCGGGCGTCTTCTCGTCGAAAGGCTTCTTCTTGGCCTTCATGATGTTGGGCAGCGACGCATAGCGCGGCTGGTTGAGACGCAGGTCGGTCGTCACGATGACCGGCATCCTGAGCGCGACCGTCTGCAGGCCGCCGTCGACCTCCCGGGTGACCCTGGCGGTGTCGCCATCGATCACGATCCTCGACGCGAACGTGCCCTGCGCCCAGCCCAAAAGAGCCGCCAGCATTTGGCCGGTCTGGTTGGCGTCGTCGTCGATGGCCTGCTTGCCGAGGATGACCAGGCCCGGCTGCTCGGCATCGACCACGCCCTTCAGCACCTTGGCGACGCCGAGCGGCTCGATCGTCCCCTCGACCTTGACCAGGATGGCGCGGTCCGCGCCCATGGCGAGCGCTGTGCGCAGCGTCTCCTGCGATTGCTGCGGCCCGATCGAGACGACGACGATCTCCTCGACCTTGCCGGCTTCCTTGAGACGGATCGCCTCCTCGACGGCGATCTCGTCGAAGGGGTTCATCGACATCTTGACGTTGGCGAGCTCGACGCCCGACCCGTCCGACTTGACGCGGATCTTCACGTTGTAGTCGACCACCCGCTTGACCGGGACCAGAACCTTCATCTGTCTTGAACCTCTTCCTCGATTTCCGGCGCGCTCATAGCAGGGTCGGCGCCAAACCGTTTGTCGAAAGGCGACATCGCTTGCGGAGATTTCGCAGCCGCGCGGCAGCGTGACTGCTGCTCTAGGGTCGCACCACGTTGGCGTCAATACGGACATGCGGATGCGTTCCCGCGCCATTTTCGGCGCGGGTCGGACGGGAACCGGCGCATGGCTTCGCGTCTATGGCATTTTAGTAGTGACGCGTCGCCATGCGCCGCCATGGTCTTCTTCCCCCGAATTGTCCTGCTTCGTTTCCAAAGAATGGCCGTTCGGGGACCGGGTTTCAGGGCTCGTCACCCAAACCTCGCTACCGTTGCGAGGCCAACCCGGGACCGCCTTGCCTGGACGCTCGGTTGTGCACATCCGTTCCCCAGCAAGCAGCGAGGGGATTACGGGCGGCATGGATGGGAGGGGGATGGAAACGGGTGAAATCCCGGCACGGAAACGCGATGCACATCGGGCGAATAAGTATAAGTGCCGGGGACAGTTTACTTTTTTCCGCCAGCGACAGCGTTCGCGCGCTCCCACTTGCTGCGGAAATAAAGTAAACTGTCTACCTGCGCTTCTTACCTGACAGACACCGTCGTCGCCGCTCGGCAAACCAGCGGCCATTCATTCACCGCCGGCCCCAGCGCGGCGCCGATGCGTCATCGCCGGGGCGCACGGCGCTGGTCTGGTCGACGCGGACCGCCTTCGGCGTCGCGATCTCGCGGTCGAGCAGCGGCGCGCCGCGCCGCCTCAGCACGAGGACCAGCAACGCGCCGGTGACGATGCCGCCGACATGGCAGGCCCATGAAACCTGATCCTCGCCGCCCATGGCGAACATCACGAATTGCATGCCGATCCAGAAGATCAGGACGATGTAGGCCGGAACGCGCAGCGGAATGCGCATCAGGACCAGGATCCAGATCTTCACTTTCGGATGCAGGATCAGATAGGCGGCGACGACGCCGGCAATGGCGCCCGACGCGCCGATCAGCGGCGCCTGCGACGCCGGCGCGACAAGACCATGCAACAGGGCGCCGCCGACCGCGCAGAGCAGGTAGAAGGCGAGATAGCGCAAATGGCCGAGCGCATCCTCGACATTGTCGCCGAAAATCCACAGGAACAGCATGTTGCCGCCGAGGTGGACGATGTCGCCGTGGAGGAAGGCGTAGGTCAGATAGCTGAACTGCTCGGGAACGAAGGAGAATTCCGGCGGCAGTTCGACCGTGTCGAAGGCCACCGCCGGAACGAAGCCGAGGCCGTAGGTCGCGGCGATCACATGGTCGTCGGAGCCGAGGCCGGTCAGAAGGAAGACGAGGCCATTGAGGAGAATGAGCCCGATCGTGACGTATTGCAGCCTGATGTGGCGCAGGCCGTTGGCATCGTGGAGCGGGATGAACATGGCCGGCTTCTGATCTCGACGCGGACGCTTCAGCTTTCAGCGGTTCTGGCCGGGAACCCATAACACGTCGGATTTTCCGTTGTCATTGACGATGCGGGCGGCGACGAAAAGCAGGTCGGACACGCGGTTGATATAGGCGATGCCTTGGCGATTGACGTGCTCGCCGCCGACCTGGGCCAGCGCCACCATCAGCCGCTCGGCTCGGCGCGCGACCGTGCGGGCGAGATGCAACGCGGCCGATGCGGGCGACCCGCCCGGCAGGACGAAGGAGCGCAACGGCTGCAGCGCGGCGTTGAGCGCATCGATATCGGTCTCGACGCGCGCGACTTGGGAGGCCACGATGCGCAACGGCTCGTAGCCGAGGGGCTTGCCGTCGTCGGGGGTCGCGAGATCCGCTCCGAGATCGAACAGGTCGTTCTGGATGCGGTTCAGCATGCCGTCCAGATCCGGGTAGGCGACGGTATGCAGCCGCGCCAGCCCGATGCAACTGTTGGCCTCGTCGACCGTGCCGTAGGCATCGACGCGCAGGTCGGACTTGAGGCGGCGCTCGCCCGTGCCGAGGCCGGTGGTGCCGTCATCCCCGGTGCGGGTGTAGATCGTGTTCAGTCTGACCATCGGAAGCCTTCTGCGGAATCATGCCGGGTTGCGTCCGAATCTAAATGTCGTCCGATTGCCGGCGAACGCCGCCCATAACGCCAGGATCGCCAGGACCAGGCTGGCGACGGCGTTCCATCCGGCGAGCGACAGGCCGAGGATGCGCAGCGCGGCCTTGTCGCAGGACGGCGGCGTGATCGCGTCGATGGCGTCGAGCACCCCCTCGCCGCCCGTATCGGGGGAAGGCGCGACCATGCCGCAGTCGGTCGGTCCCGCCCACCAGTTCCATTCGATGCCGGCGTGGCTGACGCCGAGGTAGAGTCCATAGAGCATCAGGAGACCGACCGCGACAAGCAGGCCGCGCACCGCGATGCCGGGCATTCCGACGGCAGCCGCCAGAAAAGCCAGCAGCATGAGCGGCGCGCCGACGTAATACGGCAAGCGCTGCTCGTAGCAGAGCTTGCACGGGATGTAGCCGCCGATGTGCTGAAAGGCGAGCGCCGCGCCGACGACCGCCGCCATGGCGAGCGCAAGCACCGCCGCCGTCGCCGTCTGCGTGCGAGTAGCGGGGGCGAAAAAGCTCGTCATGGCAAACTCGTCCGAAGCGGCAGGGTCAGGACACGTATCCGACCACAAGGTAGAGCACAATGAGAACGGCCGCGACGGCGCCCGCGATCAGGCCGAGACGCCGTTCGATGAAGTGGCGGATCGGCTCGCCATAGCGCTTGAGCAGCCAGGCGAGTGCGAAGAACCGCGCGCCGCGGGCGATGATTGCCGAGACGACGAACCAGCCGAGCGGAAAGTCGATCGCGCCGGCGAGGATCGTGACGACCTTGATCGGCGGCAGGTGCGCGAGCCCGGAGGTGACGAGCATCAGCAGGATGACGCCGTCGCCGCTCTTGCCGCGTAGCGCCTCGAAAGCCTCGAGCTTGCCGTAGAATTCGAGGACCGGCCGGGCCAGCGCGTCGAACGCATAATGTCCGAGAAGCCATCCGGCGATGCCGCCGAGCACCGAGGCCAAGGTCGCGACAAGCGCATATCGGTAGGCGCGCTGCGGCCGCGACAGCGCCATGGGCAGGAACAGCACATCGGCCGGCACCAGGAAGATCGAGCTTTCGATGAAGGCGATGAAAGCCAGCCACGCCTCCGCCGACCTGCGTGCGGCGAGCGAGAGCGTCCATTCGTACAATCTGCGCAACATGCGAAGGCTCCGTCTTCGGCATTGCTCTAGCGGGCAATCGTCTAGAATCCATTGACTGCGGGCTCAAGCGGGCAACGCGGACGATCGGGCCGCACCCGCGAGAGGACGAAGATGCGGGCCTGCGCACCGCAAAAAAATCGGTCCGCGCAGCCGCCCTCTCCCCCAGAGACGGCCGCCGCGCGCGCCCGTGCGGTCTCCAGGGTAGGCAGTTCCCGATCGAGCGCGGCGCGGCGACAAGGCGGCGGGCGCTCCATATGGCGAAGACCGCCGCCGGCGGCGCAATCGCGTTCGTTCGGCGACGCAGGACCTAGACGACGCGACCCGATTTGTGGCATCGGATAATCCGGAGCGACATACCGGCGCAGCGGACTTCAAAGCCCGCGTGTCGCCTCGGCGGGTGTGGTGGAATTGGTAGACGCGCCGGATTCAAAATCCGGTTCCGCAAGGAGTGCCGGTTCGACCCCGGCCACCCGCACCAAAAAATCGACAAGGCGACCCCTGCACCCTGTAGGTGAGGTCTGGCGCGCATGTCGATCCGCACGACGGCGGCCTTCTGCATGGCTTGCCGGTCTTCATCCTCCCGTCCGCGAGCCTCACCGGACGGAAACGCTCGCCGGATCCACGTTTCTGGTCGTCGAGCACGTGTTCGTTTCGGGCGGGCGCGACGCCATTTGCGCCGGACCGAGCGTGGCGGATATGGCATTTGCCTTTCATGGCATCCCGGATCTCGCCGGGCGCAAGCGCGAGGATCTCGACCGGTTCCCGCGCAGCAAGACCGCCGGTCCACAGGCATTTTCCGACGCCAAGCCGCCGCTTGAACCCTTCTGCGGGAAAAAATAAATTATCCCCTGAACCTTCTCGCGGAAAGACCGTAAGGCGTCCCGCTGCGCATGACGGCCGGCAGACCATGATACCCTGGATTCTCCTCGACACCGCGAAACTGCCCGACGGATCGGGCGAGCTTCGGCTCAAACGGCGCGGCGGCGAATTCTCGATCATGCTCGGCGCCAACGAACTGATGAACAGCCGGCTGAGCGGTTCGGAGGAGGCGCTGGCGCGGCTGGCCTGCGGACGGATCGCGGGCCGCGGTCAGGCAAGCGTCCTCATCGGCGGACTTGGCATGGGATTCACGCTGCGCACCGCGCTTGCCGCGCTTGGCGGCGATGCCCAAATCCGCGTGGCGGAACTCGTGCCCGAAGTCGTGGCGTGGGCGCGTGGGCCGATGGCCGAAATCTTCGGCGGCTGCCTTGACGACCCGCGCGCCGAAATCCACCGAGGCGATGTCGGCGCATCGATCCGCGCCGCGCCGGCGGCCTTCGACGCAATCCTGCTCGACGTCGACAATGGTCCCGAAGGCTTGACCCATAAGGCCAACGACCGGCTCTACGACGCCGCGGGTCTCGCCGCCTCCCGCGCGGCGCTGCGTCCCGGCGGCCTGCTGGCCGTCTGGTCCGCCACCCCCGACGCCGGGTTCAAACGACGACTAAGGCACGCCGGATTCGCGGTTGAGGAGGTCGTGGCGCGGGCGAACGGCAGGCGCGGGGCCAAACACGTCATCTGGCTGGCCGTCAAGAAAGATGAACCGACCGGGACGTAACGCATCCAATCGTCGCCTTCCCTCACTTCGTCCGCTTCGCGGACACGTCTCCCTCCAGGAGAGGAAAGGCGTCGCGCTCGAAGGTTGGCGCTTCTCTCCTCCCAGCCGGGGGAAGAGGCGCCGAGCGCTGCGGAGCGGGTGGGGGAGGCGTTCGCAATTGCTCGCGATTCAATCCCCGTGCAGCACGAACTCCAAGTAAAGATTGCGCTGCAGGATCGAATGATTGTCGTCCGAGATCATCGAGATCATCGTTGCGCCGTCGGCGCGCCGCCAGACATCCATGCCTTCCATATTGTCGATCTGAAAATTCATGTCCGCCTCGGACAGAACCGGGCCGTCGGCGATTTTTTCCTCTGCCAGGTCTTCGCCCCGCAGCCGTCTCAAGCGCATCTTGACGCCCTCCGACAGCTTGTAGCTGCGCTCCAGCAACAGCAGGTCGCCGCCCGGCAGAAACGCGCCGTCGGTGATGTCGAAATCGCCGCTCCGCTCGACGGTGAAGATGCCCCTGCCCGGCCCGTCGAGGATGGCGGCGAGGATGTTGCCATGCCTGTCGAGGCTCTTTTCGGATACGACCACGAGCGCGCCGGCGAGCGGTCCCGACTCCGGCGCCCGCGTGACGGTCTCGAAGCCGCGGTTCTGGCGCAGTTCATTTTTCGGGATCAGGAAGTCGAGCTGCCGCAACGGCGCGCCCATGGCGGCGGGATAGAGCTTGAATTGCGCGATGCGGTGGTCGCGCTCGAAGCCGACGGTCGCGATGCCGTCATGGACATCCAGCCCCTCGGCGTCGACCAGCCATTTCTTGACGATCGGCTGGCCGGCTTCGTCGACCATCTGCGCCATGCGGAACGTGTCGAAGCCGGCCGGGCGGCCTTGCGCATCGCGCATCACCGTTCCGAAGCACCAGAAGCCGGTGTCGGCCACGCCGACGAAGTCCTTGCCGGGCGACGTGAAGCGGAACGCCGAGAGCGCGCCGAAATCGGGCGGCCCGACCATTTCGAGCCCGCCGACGAATTCCAGCGGCCCGAAGCGGGTCTGCGCGCTGCCGATCTCGAACTGCGCGATCGGACGGGACGTGACGGTCATCGTCTCGACAAGGGCGGGTTCAGCGGCAAAGGCGGGGTATATGAACGCGAGGTAGGCGCTGGCGACGAGCAAACGCCACCTTTCCCCCTGCTTCAGAGGGAAAGGAAAAGCGCTTCGTTTGCTCACCCCGCCCGCCGCATGCCGCCGCCGCGGCGCAGGTCGCGGGCGGATTCCTCGCCGAACAGCGAGGCGAGCTGCTCGGTCATCGCGCCGGCCAGTTCCTCGGCGTCGACGATCGTCACCGCGCGGCGGTAGTAGCGCGTCACGTCGTGGCCGATGCCGATCGCCAGGAGTTCGACCGGCGAGCGCGTCTCGATGAGATCGATCACCGCGCGCAGGTGGCGTTCGAGGTAGTTGCCCGGATTGACCGACAGCGTCGAATCGTCGACCGGCGCGCCGTCCGAGATCATCATCAGGATCTTGCGCTGCTCGCGCCGCGCCATCAGCCTGCTGTGCGCCCAGAGCAGCGCCTCGCCGTCGATGTTCTCCTTGAGCAGCCCCTCGCGCATCATCAGCCCGAGATTGCGGCGCGCGCGCCGCCACGGCATGTCGGCGCTCTTGTAGACGATGTGGCGAAGGTCGTTGAGTCGGCCGGGGTTCGGCGGCTTGCCGTCCTTCAGCCATCTCTCGCGCGCCTGCCCGCCCTTCCAGGCGCGGGTGGTGAAGCCCAGGATCTCGACCGAAACGCCGCAGCGCTCCAGCGTGCGCGCCAGGATGTCGGCGCAGGTCGCTGCCACCGTGATCGGGCGGCCGCGCATCGAGCCCGAATTGTCGAGCACCAGCGTCACCACCGTGTCGCGGAAATTGGTGTCGCGCTCCTGCTTGAACGACAGCGGCTGCATTGGGTCGATCACCACGCGCACCAGCCGCGCCGGATCGAGCGACCCTTCCTCGAGGTCGAAATCCCACGAGCGGTTCTGCTGCGCCATCAAGCGGCGCTGCAACCGGTTGGCGAGCCGCCCGACGACGCCCTGGAGGTTGGCGAGCTGCTTGTCGAGGAAGCCGCGCAGCCGGTCCAGTTCCTCCTCGTCACACAGCTCCTCGGCGCCGACCGTCTCGTCGAAGGCCGTGGTGAAGAGCTTGTAGTCGATCTCCTTCGGCAAATTCGTGAACGGGTTGTCCTTGCGACGCGCTTCGCCCGGCGTCTCGGCGTCGGCGTCGTCCTCCTCGGTGACATCCTCCGAGGTGGCGTCCGAGGCCTCCATCTCGCCGGATTGCTCCTCCTCGGACGAAGCGTCGCTCTCCTCGGGCTGCGATTGCTCGCCGGACGTGTCGTCCTCGCCGCCCTGCTCGCTGTTTTCCTCGCCCTGCGGCTCGTTGTCCTGGCTGTCGTCGTCCTCGGACGGCTGTTCGTCGCCGATGTCCGCGGCCATGTCCATCGAGGCCAGCATCTCGCGCACCATGCGCGCAAAGGCCTGCTGGTCGTCGAGTGTGCCCGACAGCCCGTCGAGTGTCGCGCCTGCTTTATCCTCGATCCATTTGCGCCACAGCGACACGACCCGCTCGCCGCTTTTCGGCGCCGCACGGCCGGTCAGCTTCTCGCGCACGATCATCGCCAGCGCTTCCTCGAGCGGCGCGTCGGACTGGTCGCGCACGTCGGCGAGATTGGCCTTGGCGTATTTGTCCTCCAGCATCAGGCCGATATTGTCGCCGACGCCGGTCATCGCGAGCGACCCGATCGACTCGACCCGAGCCTGCTCGACCGCGTCGAATACGGCGCGCGCCTGCTTTCCTTCGGGCGCGAGTTTCACGTGGACGCGCATGTCGTGGCAGGCGCGCTTCAGCGCCATCGAATCGCCAAGCCCCCGCACGATCGACAGGTCGGCCATGGTCGGCTTCTTCGGCAGGTCGGGCAGCCGCGCCCGGCTGCCGGCCAGCGCCGGCCGGTCCTTGGCGAAACCGACTTCGAGCTCGCGGTCGCCCGACACGGCGCGCATACACACCGTCACCGCGCGCTTGAACACGTCCGTGTCCGCACCGGGTTTCGGTTTGCCGCGGGAGTTGTCGCCGGGGGTGGGCATGCAGACAGGCATCTATTCCGCAGCGAGCGACGTACCGCGCGTCGGCGCTGGTACCGGGTCGCCGTCGACCATCGCGGCATGCGCCCACTCCAGCGCGGCAAGACGAACGTCGCTCAAAGCCTCCAGCTCGCTCTCGCCATCGCCAGTACATCCCGGAAGCATCGCAATTGTTGCCATCCATCCGCTTCCTTCGACTTGCGTCAACGGCCTCAAAGTGACCTCATACCGTGCCGGGTCGAACAGCGATCCGTCGGCGGTAACAAGTTTTGATTGGTCGATCACGTAGCTCCTCCTCGTCCAGGAACTGCACCAGTTTCACTATGTACACTGGCTTTATGGGACGTCTCGCCGGAATCGTCAGCCTGCGACCGCCATGGGCGTTTCCGATCTTGTAGTGCGACCCGCCAGCCGGCCTCATGCAGGCGACGCCTGCTTCCTTGCATGCTTTCTCGACATCGCTGATCGGCCAGTCCGCTCTCGGATTCGAACGCATCCGCTCGATCGTCCTTGCCATCGAGCGTTTGCCCTAAACGTGACGCGGCATGCCAAGCTCACCCCAGCACCACGTTCGCGGCGCTCTCCGGCAATTCCTGCCCGAACGCACGCTGATAGAACTCGGCGACGATCGAGCGCTCCAATTCGTCGCATTTGTTGAGGAACGTCAGCCGGAACGACAGGCCGACGTCGCCGAAAATCTCCGCGTTTTCAGCCCAGGTGATCACGGTGCGCGGGCTCATGACCGTCGAGAGGTCGCCGTTGACGAAGGCCGAGCGCGTCATGTCGGCGACGCGCACCATCTTGTTGACGATGTCCTTGCCTTGGGTATCGCGATAATGCTTGGCCTTGGCCAGAACGATCGCCACCTCGTTGTCGTGCGGCAGGTAGTTCAGCGTCGTGACGACCGACCAGCGGTCCATCTGCGCCTGGTTGATCTGCTGCGTGCCGTGGTAGAGGCCGGTCGTGTCGCCGAGTCCGACCGTGTTGGCGGTGGCGAACAGGCGGAACGCCGGATGCGGACGGATGACCCGGCTCTGGTCGAGGAGCGTCAGGCGGCCCGACGATTCCAGCACGCGCTGGATGACGAACATCACGTCGGGGCGGCCGGCATCGTATTCGTCGAAGCAGAGCGCGACATTGTGTTGGTAGGCCCAAGGCAGGATGCCGTCGCGGAATTCCGTGATCTGCATGCCGTCGTTGACGACGATCGCGTCCTTGCCGACGAGATCGATGCGGCTGACATGGCTGTCCAGGTTGACGCGCACCATTGGCCAGTGGAGCCGCGCCGCAACCTGCTCGATATGCGTCGACTTGCCGGTGCCGTGGTAGCCCGACACCATGACGCGCCGGTTGTAGGCGAAGCCGGCCAGGATCGCCGAGGTCGTCTGCTTGTCGAACAGGTAGTCCGGATCGAGATCGGGGACATGCTCCGAAGTCGCCGAATAGGCCGGCACGACCATCCTGGAGTCGAACCCGAACTTGTCTTTCACGGACACTGTCGTATCCGGAAGGTTCATGATGTCGCGATCGACCTTGTTCATCATTTCTCCACGCGCGCTCGCATGGCGCGCTTCGTCGGCATCAAATTTATCGGGGGCGGTCTTAGGATGTTTTCCAGCCTTATGAAAGTTGGAAAAACCGTGCTTCGCATGGCCTCAGCAGCGGCCCGACTGCTTGAGCAGCCGGTAGGCCTGGATGACATCCCGAAAACGATCTTCCGAACCGCGGTCGCCGCCATTCGCATCCGGATGGTGGCGCTTCACGAGCTGTTTATAGCGCGTCTTGATATCCGGGCCAGAGGCGCCCGTCTCCAGGCCCAGCGTTTCGAGCGCCTTGGCTTCGAGCGGCTTGGATTTCCGTTCGGCGGCGTTGGCGTCGGCATGCTGCGAGCTGAACATGTTGAACGGATCGCGCACCCGGTTCTGGTAGCCGGCGCGGCCCGAGCGTTTCTGCGAGAAATCCGGCGCGAAGCGGGCGCTGCCGTTGGACGCAACCGTCCAGGTCGGCCGGTGCCCGGTCAGCGCTTCCTTCTGGAAACGCGCGATCTCGGCCGCCGAGACGCCGGAGAAATAATTGAAGCCCTTGTTGTATTCGCGCACATGGTCGAAGCAGAAGCGGAAATACTCGCCCTCGCGCATGCGCCCGACCGGCGCGCGGTGCAGGCCCGGCTCTTTGCAGCCGTCCCACTGGCAGAGCGGGGCTGCCGCCTTCGCCTCGGCCTTGGGGTCGGGGCGAACGCGGATCCTCTCGAAATATTTGGAGAAGTCGCTCATGCCGCATCTTATGGGACGTTCGCAAATGCGAAACAAGAATTGACATTTCGGGAAGCATCGCCCTACCCCTGAATCGCGGAGGATTTGCGCCCGCGACGCCAGTTTGCCGCATGGCCGGGATCAGCGATGACCATCCAGTCGACGATCGAGCAGAAATTGCTGACCGCCTTCTCGCCGGAGCGCCTGTCGGTGCTCGACGAGAGCCACCTGCATGCCGGCCATCATCACGCCTCCTCCGACCACCATGCCGCCTTCGACGGGAGCGGCGAGACGCATTTCCGCGTGCGGTTGGTGTCGGCTGCCTTCGCGGGCATGAGCCGAGTGGCGCGCCACCGAGCGGTCAACGAACTGCTCGCCGATGAAGTGAAGGCCGGAGTCCATGCGCTGGCGATCGAGCCGGCTGCGCCGGGGGAGGCGACGAGGTGGTAGCGGAAGACTACCAGATCGTACGGACATGCGGATAGCGCCTGATCTTTTCATCGGCCGTCACGAGAGCGCCGCCAAGCTCTCTTGCTAGTGCGACGATCATCCGATCAGCGGGATCGGAATGAAATTCGCCCGGCAGCGTCATGCTTCTTACCGCGACGATGTTGTCTATCGGAACAAAGCGAAAGCCATCGATCTGATCTGCAATCGATAGCCAGTTGAAAATTTCGATCGACAGGTCTAGCTTGCCCTTGGCGACCAGCATCGCGATCTCCCAAGACGATATCGATGACGCACAAACGCCTTCATCACCCAAGCCTCTTTCGATTGCCTTGAGCGCGTTGCCCGATAGTCGAGCGCTTTTGTTTATCCACCAGATAAGAACGTGCGTATCGATCACAATCACTTAAGGGCTTCCCAATCCTCCAATCCAACTGGTTCAAAAGGATCGTCATAACGCAGAACCGTTCCACGCAAAATCTCTAACGGGTCGAATTTTGCCTCGTTAAATTTTCGAATCTCGATGGAAGGCTTGCCATGATTTGTCAAAACAAGCGATTCGCCGCTCTCCTCGACCCTTCGAAGATATTCGAGCGCCTTGGCCTTGAACATCGACTTCGAAACATGCGCCGTCATGGTCAGCTCCCAATCTATTTTGGAATTATGACTGTAGTCTATGACCATGGTCAATTCAAGCTATTGGCCTTATGCGCGGCGTCTCCGGCAAGCGAAGGCCTGAATGACCAGCACCGTCAAGAGAACCCTGTAGCACTCGGCAGAAGCCCGACTTTGATCACGCGTCGAGCTGGTCCCTGAGAAATGCGAGCACCTCCGAACTGGGCACGTCCCTCGCGACGAACGCTTGACCCACGCCGTGCGTCAGGATGAAAGTCAGCGCGCCGCGCGAGACCTTCTTGTCCTGCGCGATGTAGCCGAGCATGCGCTCCGCGTCCGGCAGGTCGCCCAGGATATCGCGCGGACGCATCGGCAGGCCGACCGCGCCGAGATGCGCCTCCACCCGCCGCGCGTCGTCGGGGCTGGCGAGGTTCAGCCGGGCCGAGAAGCGATGCGCCATCGCCATGCCGATCGCCACGCCCTCGCCATGGACAAGCCGCGCGCCGTCGTAGCCGGTCGCGGCTTCCAGCGCATGGCCGAAGGTGTGGCCGAGATTGAGCAGGGCGCGGTCGCCGGTCTCGAACTCGTCGCGCGCCACGACGTCGGCCTTGGCGCGGCAGGACTGCGCGATCGCATGCGCGCGCGCCGGGCCGCCGGCGAAGACCTCGCGCCAGTTCCGCTCCAGCCAGGCGAAGAAGTCCGGCCGGTCGATCAGGCCGTATTTGGCGACCTCGGCATAGCCGGCGCGGAACTCGCGCGGCGGCAGCGTGTCGAGCACGCCGGTGTCGGCGAGCACCAGCCGCGGCTGGTGGAAGACGCCGACGAGGTTCTTGCCGCGCGCCGTGTTGACGCCGGTCTTGCCGCCGACCGATGAATCGACTTGCGCCAGCAGCGAGGTCGGCATTTGGATGAATTGCATGCCGCGCCGCGCGATGCCCGCCGCGAAGCCTGAAAGGTCGCCGATCACCCCGCCGCCGAGCGCGATCACCGCATCGCCGCGCTCGATCCGCGCCGCGAGGATCGCGTCGACCACGGTCTGAAGGGCCTCGAAGCTCTTGGTCTTCTCGCCTGCCGGCAGGACGATCGGCGTGGCGTCTATGCCCGAAGCATCGAGGCCCGCCCGCAGCCGCGCGAGATGCGCCGCCGCGACGTTCTCGTCGGTCACGATCGCGACGCGGATCCCTGGCAGCCGCCCCGCGATCTCCGCGCCGGCCCGCTCGACCAGGCCGCGCCCGATCAGGATGTCGTAGCTGCGCGCGCCGAGCGAGACCGACACCGTCTCCACCGCCGGCGCGCTCATGATGCCGCCTCGCCAAACTCCGGACCGCCGTTGCCGAGATGGACGGCGAGCGCCGCCAGCACCTCGGTCACGATGATGTCCTTGCGCTCGTCGCGCGTGTGGACTGTCAGGTTCGCGCCGGCATAGACGGGGTAACGCTCGTTCATCAGCTTTTCCAATGTGCCGCGCGGGTCGGCGGTCTTCAGCAGCGGCCGGTTCTGCTTCTTGCTGACGCGCGAAAACAGCACGTCGAGATCGGCCTTGAGCCAGATCGACACGCCCTGGCGGGCGATCAGATTTCGGGTCTGCGCGTTCATGAAGGCGCCGCCGCCGGTCGACAGCACTTGCGGGCCCGTTTCCAGCACGCGCTGGATCACCCGCTGTTCCAAAGCGCGGAATTCCGGCTCGCCGTAGCGTTCGAACAGCTCCGGCACGCTCATCCGCGAGGCGCGCTCGATCTCCTGATCGCTATCGACGAAAGGCAGGTCGAGATCGGCGGCGATGCGGCGGCCGATCGCGGTCTTGCCCGCGCCCATCAGCCCGACGAAGACCAGCGAACGGCCGGCGAGGCGCTCCGACAGGCCGGGCCGCCGGGATGGCTGGGGGGATGCTTCCTCGCTATGCATGGGGCCTCGGCAGTCTCGGACGGGTTTCGACATGAAACGCCGCATGCGTCAAGCTCCCGGGTCGGCTGCGCCTTGAATCGCGCGGGTCTTGGCGGCATAAGGAGCGCCAATCCGCGCGCCCAGGCCTGACGCTACATGCCGACCCTCACCCGCTTCGTCATGACGATCGGCATCCTTGCCGCGCTCGTCTATGGCGCGATGCTCGCGCTGGCGACGTTCGTCGTGCCGCATCAGCGATCGATGACTGTCGAGGTGCCGCTCGACAGGGCGAAGCTCAAGACCCTGCCGCCGGCCGCGCCATGAAGACGGGATTGCGCGTCGAGGCCTTTCTCGAAATGATCAGCGCGGAGCGCGGAGCGGCCGTCAACACGCTGGCTGCCTATCGCCGCGATTTGGAAGACGCCGCGCAACTTGTCGGCAATCTCGCCGACGCGCCGGTGAACGAGATCCGCGCCTATATGGCGGGCATCGCCGAGCGCGGCTTCGCGCCGACCTCGCAGGCGCGCAAGCTGTCGGTGCTGCGGCAGTTCTACAAGTTCCTCTACAGCGAGGGCCTGCGGGCCGACGACCCGACCGGCCTGCTCGATGCGCCGCGCCGCGACCGGCCTCTGCCCAGAACGATGAGCGAGGCGGAAACCGCGCGGCTCCTGGAGCGTGCGGCGCTCGAAGCGCGCGAAAACCCGAACGACGTGGCGGCGAGCCGCCTGTACGCGCTGGTCGAGGTGCTCTACGCAACCGGCCTTCGCGTGTCGGAGCTGGTCAGCCTGCCGCTGACCGTGGGGTTGCGCGACGACCGCTTCTTCATGGTCACCGGCAAGGGCGACAAGGACCGCATGGTGCCGCTCTCGGGCAAGGCGCGCGACGCGATGCGGGCGTGGCTAACGCTGCGCAAGACCGCGCCTGCGCTCGCCAGGAGCGCGTTCCTCTTCCCGTCGAATTCCGACAGCGGCTTCCTGCCCCGCCAGGTCTTCGCCCGCGACCTGAAGGCGCTTGCCGCGCGCGCGGGGATCGCATCCGCCAAGGTTTCGCCGCATGTGATCCGCCACGCCTTCGCCAGCCACCTGCTGCAGAACGGCGCCGATCTGCGCGCCGTGCAGCAATTGCTCGGCCATGCCGACATCTCGACGACGCAGATCTACACCCATGTCCTGGAGGAGCGGCTGGTGCGCCTGGTCAACGACCATCATCCGCTTGCCGACGCCGCCGGCTGACGCTATGTCAAAATACCCCTTCGCGGCGCTTTGGCCGCCTCACAGCGCGCGGGCCTTTCCCGCTATGCATCCTGGTACGCGAACGCATGTATAATTATCTCGATTTCGAGAAACCGGTCGCCGACCTCGAAGGCAAGATCGTTGAACTCAGGAAACTTGCCGAGAACGGCGGCGCGGTCGATGTCGACGACGAGATCGACCGCCTCGAGAAGCGGTCGAAGGACGCCTTGCGGGAGGTCTACCGCGTGCTGACGCCCTGGCAGAAGGTGCAGGTCGCGCGCCACCCCGACCGGCCGCACTGCCTGCACTACATCGAGAAGCTGATCACCGACTTCACGCCGCTCGCCGGCGACCGCGCCTTCGGCGAGGACCACGCGATCATCTGCGGTTTCGGACGCTTCCGGGGACATTCCGTCGCCGTCATCGGCCAGGAAAAGGGCTCCGACACCAAGAGCCGGATCAAGCACAATTTCGGCTCGGCGCGTCCCGAAGGCTATCGCAAGGCGGTTCGCATCATGGAACTCGCAGACCGCTTCGGCGTGCCGGTGGTGACGCTGGTCGACACCGCCGGCGCCTATCCTGGCGTCGACGCGGAGGAGCGCGGCCAGGCCGAGGCGATCGCGCGCTCGACCTCCGCGTGCCTGTCGATGAAGTCGCCATCGGTCTCGGTCGTCATCGGCGAAGGCGGCTCGGGCGGCGCGATCGCGATCGCGACCGCCAACCGCGTCTACATGCTGGAACACGCCATCTACTCGGTGATCTCGCCCGAGGGCGCGGCCTCGATCCTGTGGCGCGACACGACGCGTTCGCGCGACGCGGCGACCTCGATGAAGATCACGGCGCAGGACCTGCTCGACATGAAGATCATTGACGGCATCATTCCTGAACCCGTCGGCGGCGCGCACCGGCAGCCGGATTCCGTCATGGAGGCGGCGGGCGACGTCATCGCCCGCGCACTGTCGGATTTCGCCGCGACGGGCGGCGACTTCCGCGAACAGCGGCGCGAGAAGTACCTTGCCATTGGACGCAGCCTTTAAAATCGGCAGACCCTTGCGGCCGTCGTCGGACGGCCGGCTTCGCCATAAAAATGCCGCGCCTTTGAGGCGATTGCGTCCAAGCCGTAGCGCTGTCGGGAGAGCGTGGTAAGGTTTCTTCAAGGTTAACCGAACTAGAGTCCGGCCCCGAAGCCAATTGCCGCCTGAGCGGATCAGGGATGACGACCGACGCATGACCGCAAAACTGCTCCGCACCTGCTTGCTGGTCGCCGCTCTGGGCATGGGCGGCTGCAACGAGACGACGCTGGAATTCGCCAAGGGCGACGCCAACGCGCCGATCGCGCCGCGCATCGCCGCTATGATGAGAGCCAAGGGCATGGCGATCGGCTCGCCGATCCTTGCCCGCGTCTTCAAGGAAGAGAACAAGGTCGAGATCTGGAAGCAGAAGGGCAATGGTCGGTACGACCTCTTGGCGTCCTACGACATCTGCAAGATGTCGGGCAAGCTCGGTCCGAAGTTCATCGAGGGCGACCGCCAATCGCCGGAGGGCTTCTACACAGTTCGCCCCGGTCAGATGAATCCGAATTCGAGCTATCATCTCGCCTTCAACGTCGGCTATCCGAACGCCTTCGACCGCGCCAACAATCGCAGCGGCGCCAATATTATGGTGCACGGCGCCTGTTCGTCCTCGGGATGCTTCTCGATGAACGACGGCCAGATGACGGAAATCTACGCGGTCGCGCGGGAATCGTTCAAGGGCGGGCAGACCGAGTTCCAGATCCAGTCCTTTCCATTCCGCATGACGCCGGCCAACATGGCCCGCTACAAGGACGACCCGAACTACCCGTTCTGGAAGAATCTCAAGGAAGGCTACGACCATTTCGAGATTTCGAGGACGCCGCCGAAGGTCGATGTCTGCGAGAAACGCTACGTCTTCGACGCGGTGACGGAGAACGGCGCACGGTTCTCGCCGACCGGCGCGTGCCCGTCCTTCACGCAGCCCGACGACATCAAGGTCGCTTATCAGTCCTACATGTCGGGCTACGACGCGGCGTTTTCCAGCGCGCTGACCGCGGGCGCGCCGGCTCCGAAGGCCAGCATCCTCGGCCTCAAGGAGGCCTCGCTCGTCTCCGAATGGACTAGGAAGCGGGCGAGCGGCGCGCGCATCGCCATCGAGCCGCCATCGCTTCGGCCGGACGGTTCGGTCGTTCAGGCGACATCGCGCATGGGCCGCATCGATTCGCCCGCCGGCCGCAAGATGGCCGCGCGCGAGGCCGAGGAAGCCGCCAGGAAGCAGGCGGCGGAGGCCAAGGAGCAAGCCAGGCTGGCCGCCATCCGCGCCAAGGAGGAGGCCAGGCTCGCGGCCGTACAGGCCAAGGAGGCGGCGAAGCAGGCCGCGATCCAGGAGAAGGAAGCCGCCAAGGCCGAGGCCGCCCCGCCGGCTGCTTCTGCAACAGCCGCCGAACCAGCACGGACGAGCGAGCCGGCGATCGGCGAAGCCGCCGCGCCCGATGGCAAGCCGGGCATCCTCGGGCGCATCGGTAAGCGCTTCACCTCGATGTTCGGCGCCTAACCGTCTTGACGGATGCCGCCCTCGCGATCGAAATCTACGACCTCAAGGGTCTGAACTGTCCCCTGCCCGTGCTGAAGTCGGCCAAGCGGCTTGCCTCCATGCCGGCCGGCGGCCGCCTCTGGATCGAGACCACCGACCCGCTCGCAGGGCTCGATATTCCGGCGTTGTGCGCACAGTCCGGTCACCGCTTGATCGACTCGCAGACTGACGGCGTGACCCGCCGTTTTCTCGTGGAACGCGGCGCATAGCTTATTTCAGCGCATGAAGCCCGGGATGCCGAGCGGATTGTCCAGCATCGCGGCGCGGTCGGGAGTGTCGATCGCCGGTTTCTCGGTGACGATGGCGAACAGCTTGCGAACGTAGTCCTCAGGCATGTCGAGCGTGATCAGCACGAGACGCGCGCCGCGCTGCCCGTCGGGCCATGAGGGAAGCCGCGCCGGCGGATGCAAAATCTTCTGCACCGCGTGGATGACCAGCGGCCGCGCCGGGCTTTCCCTCAGTTCGACGATGCCCTTCATGCGCAAAAGCCTGTCGCCATGCACAGAGAGCAGGAGGTCGAGGAACATCTCGATGGCGGCATAGGGCACAGGTCCGTCATGCACCAGCGAGAAGGATCGGATTCGCCCGTCATGCGCGTGATGGCGGCCGTGGTCTTGACCGTGATGATCATGGCCGTGATGGTCGTGGCCGTGATCGGTCCCGACCGCCTCGCCCAGCCAGCGGGCGGCATCGGCGCTCTTCGTGGACGGATCGTAGAGCCCGCACGAAAACAGGTCGCCGCCTTGCGCCAGAGGATCGCCGAGATCGAGGATCGCCGCGTTCGGATTGAGCATGCGCAGCCGCACCCGCAGCGCCTCCAGTTCGCTCCGATCCTCGATCAGGTCGCCCTTGGTGATCACCAGCCGGTCGGCGACGGCCACTTGTTTGACCGCCTCCACATGGGCGTCGAGCGTGGCGTCGCCATTGGCCGCGTCGACCAGCGTGACGACGCCGTCGAGCCGGAACGCCTGGACGAGCACCGGGTGACCCATGATCGACTGCAGAACCGGCGCGGGGTCGGCCAGGCCCGTGGTCTCGACGATGACGCGCGCCAGGGTTTCGATCCTGCCGGTCTGCAGCCGGTCGACGAGATCGGCCAGCGTGTCGACGAGTTCGCCGCGCACCGTGCAGCACAGGCAGCCGTCGGAGAGCGCGATGATCCCGTCGGAAGCCTGCTCGACCAGCAGGTGATCGATCGCCACGTCGCCGAATTCGTTGATGATGACGGCTGTGTCCTTGAGCGCCGGATCCTTCAGCAGCCGATTGAGCAGGGTCGTCTTGCCGGCGCCGAGAAAGCCGGTAAGCACCGAGACGGGGATAGGGAATTGCGTCACTCGTCGACGGACGCGGCGGCGGCCGCGTCGCCCTGTTCCGTCGGCCTGGCGAAGGGCGGCGGCAAGTCCGGCCGCCATTCCGGCACCGGCACGTCGGCATAGACGTTGGCCGCCTCGAGCGCCTTGGACGGTGGCCCGTCCGCGCCGCCGAGACCGACGGCGACGAGCTTTCGCGGACGATTGAGCTCCGATAGGTAGATCGCCGCCGGCGCGGGCTTGAGCCCGGCCTTGATGGCGGCCTGTTCCTCTTTCCACTTCTTGGCGGCGGCGGCGCGCGCCGCCTTGGAACAAAGCTGCCTGGTCATGTCGACCGGCTGGTTCGGCCCGCTCGCGGTCCAGGCCAGGCTGCCGATCTGCGGCGACTGCGCCGGCGTGGTGGCGAAGCCGCGCACCAGCATCCCGGCGGCCTTCTCGTCGCGCGACGCAACGCTTTCGCCGCCGAGCACGATCGCCATCAGCGTGCGGCCGTTGCGGGTGCCGGAGGCGACCAGGTTGAACCCCGCCGGGCAGGTGTAGCCGGTCTTCATGCCGTCGGCGCCGTCAAGACGTCCGATCAGATTGTTGTGGCTGGGGATTTCCTTGCCGCCCGTCAGCAGCCCCTCGATCGAGAAATAGGCCGCGTATTGCGGATATTCGGTGCGCAGCGCTGTGGCCAGCAGCGCCAGATCGCGCGGCGATGTATATTGCCCGGGGTCATGCAGGCCGTGCGGGTTGACCCAGTGCGAATCCTTCATGCCCAGCCGCCGCGACTCGACGTTCATCCGGTCGGCGAACGCCGCCTGCGATCCCGAGATGCTCTCGCCGATCGACGCCGCGACGTCGTTGGCCGACTTGACCATGATGATCTTGAGGGCATTGTCGAGCGTGAGTTCCGAGCCAATCGGGTAGCCCATCTTGCTCGGCGGCAGGGCGGCCGCCGCCTTGGATATCCGGATCGGCGAGGACAGAGTGACCTCGCCCGCCTGAATGGCGCGGAAGGCGACGTAAGTGGTCATCAGCTTGGTCAGGGAGGCCGGATACCAGCGATGCAGCGCGTCGTCGCTCTCGATCACCTGGCCGCTGGTCACGTCGATCAGGATGGATGGATTGGCGAACGCGCGCGACGCCATGCCCGCGAGCGGCAGGACGAGGCAAGCGATCACCATCCGGAGCGTCGACCGTCTTGGCATCATCGTTTCCGCAAAACCTCTTGCCGTGCTAGCTTGGCCCAATAAGCTTGAGCGAACGTTGCGGGCCGGACGCCCGGCCACCCGCCTATTTAGCCTATGTGACGCCATGAAGGCAAAACCGGCATCCGACGACACCCGGCAACCGACAGGACGAGAGCAGACAATGCCGATCTTGAACCGCGCCGCCGAAATGCAGGACGAGATAGCCGGCTGGCGCCGCCACCTGCACCAGATTCCCGAAATCAACTACGATGTGTTCGAGACGGCGGCCTTCGTCGAGGCGAAGCTGAAGGAATTCGGCTGCGACGAGGTCGTGACCGGCATTGGTCGGACCGGCGTGGTGGGCGTCATTCGCGGCAACCGCGGAGAGGGCGGGGTTGTCGGCCTGCGCGCCGACATGGACGCGCTGCCGCTTACAGAAATCACCGGCAAGGACTACGCCTCGAAGACTCCCGGCAAGATGCACGCCTGCGGCCATGACGGCCACACCGCGATGCTGCTCGGCGCGGCCAAGTACCTCGCCGAGACGCGCAACTTCGTCGGTTCGGTCGCCGTGATCTTCCAGCCGGCGGAGGAAGGCGGCGCCGGCGGGCTCGCCATGGTCCGCGACGGGATGATGGAGCGCTTCGGCATCCAGACCATCTACGGCATGCACAACATGCCCGGCCTGCCGCTCGGCCATTTCGCCATCAAACCCGGTCCGATCATGGCCGCGACAGCCGAATTCACCATCGTCGTGAAGGGCCGCGGCGGCCACGCCGCCTTGCCGCACATGGCGCTCGATCCGATCGTGGCGGCCAGCCATTTGGTCGGCGCGTTTCAGACGATCGTGTCGCGCACCGCCGATCCGCTCGATGCGCTGGTCGTCACGGTGACCAAGTTCCACGCCGGCAACGCCTACAACGTGATCCCGGAAGAAGCCGCGATCGCCGGCACGGTCCGCACGCTGCGCAAGGAGGTTGCCGCCACCGCGCGCAAACGCATGAAGGCGATCTGCGACGGCTGCGCCACCACCTTCGGCGTGGCCGTTTCGCTCGACTACGACGACAATTATCCAGTGACGGTCAACGACGCGCAGAAAGCGATTTTCGCCGGCGATGCCGCGGCGGCGATCGCCGGCGAGCCCCAGGTTCACCGCGACATCCAGGCGCTGATGGGCGGCGAGGATTTCTCCTACATGCTGGAAGCGCGGCCTGGCGCGTTCATCTTCATCGGCAACGGCGAGGGCGCAAATCTCCACCACCCGGCCTATGACTTCAACGACGAAGCCATCCCGCACGGCGTGAGTTATTGGGTAAAGCTCGCCGAGGCGGCGCTTGCCGCTTGAGCGTGCAAGCCGATCATCGGCAAAACTGGGATTTTCCGGCAAAAGAAAAGCCGCCCGGGGGAAGGCGGCTTTTCGTATAACGACAAGCTTGGGAGGGGGGATCCGAAGAGCCTGTCTGCTCCAACAATGCACCGTTTCCGAATCGGTTGCATGACGCCGCGATTATTTTCGAATCTTTTTTGCGGCTCACTCCGCGCGGCGGAAACCCTCGCTGGCAACGAGCAGGTCGCTCGTATAGGGCTCGCCGACGGCGTGGCTCGCCAGCGCGGCTGCATCCATCGTTTCGACCATCTTGCCCTCGCGCATGACCAGCAGCCGGTCGCACATATGCGCGATCACGGCGAGGTCGTGGCTGACCATGACGAAGGTGAGCTCGCGGTCGCGGCGCACCTGCTCGAGCAGGTTGAGCACTTCGGCCTGCACGGACGCGTCGAGCGCCGAGGTCGGCTCGTCCAGTAGCAGAATGGCGGGCTCCAGGATCAGCGCGCGGGCGATGGCGACGCGCTGGCGCTGGCCGCCGGAAAGCTGGTGCGAATAGCGGAAGCGGAAGCCGGACCCCAGCCCGACCTCGTCAAGCGCCCGCAGGATACGCGTCTCGGCGTTTGCGAAACCGTGGATCGCCAACGGCTCGGCGAGCAGCCTGTCGATCGTCTGGCTCGGATGCAGCGAACCGTAGGGGTCCTGGAAGACCATCTGGACGCGGCGGTAGAAAGCCTTGTCGCGGCGGCGGGAGAGCCCCCTGCCCTCGACCGCGATCGCGCCGCCGGTCACCGGCGCGAGACCGACGACGGCGCGCAGCACGGTCGACTTGCCTGACCCCGACTCCCCGACGAGCCCGAAGGATTCGCCCGGCGCGACCGAAAGGTTGACGCGGTCCAGCGCCAGGAAGCCGTCATAGGAGACGGACAGATCTTCGATCGAAAGCGCCGCCGTCACAGCGCCCATTCCGGGCGGCGGTCGAGCGTGGGCAGCGGATGGCGGTGGAAATCGATGTCCGGCACGCAATTGAGCAGGCCCTGCGTGTAGGGATGCTGGGCGCGCGGCAGATCGGAGGCCTTCAGTTCCTCGACGATGCGGCCCGCATACATCACCACGACGCGGTCGCAGAAGGAGGCGACGAGGCGCAGATCGTGCGAGATGAAGATCAGCCCCATGCCGCGGCCGGCGACAAGCCGGTCGAGGATGTTGAGGATCTCGAGCTGCACCGTGACGTCGAGCGCCGAGGTGGGTTCGTCGGCGATCAGGAGTTCCGGACCGGCGACCAGCATCATCGCGATCATCGCGCGCTGGCCCATGCCGCCCGACACCTCGTGCGGGAAGAGGTCGTAGACGCGCGCCGGGTTGCGGATCTGCACGGCTTCCAGCATCGCCATGGCGCGATCTCGCGCCTCGCGCTTGCCGATCGACGCCTCGTGCGTGCGCAGCGTCTCGACGATCTGGCGGCCGATGCTCATCACCGGGTTGAGCGAGTATTTCGGGTCCTGCAGCACCATGGCGATGCGCTTGCCGCGCAGGCGGCGGCGCTGCCCGGCCGACGCCTTCACCAGGTCGATGCCGTCGAATTCCAGCTTTTTGGCCGTCACCTCGGCGCGCGAAGGCGTGAGCCCGATGATGGCGCGGCCGGTCTGCGACTTTCCCGAGCCGCTTTCGCCGACGATGCCGAGCCGCTCGCGCCCGAGCGTGAAAGAGACGCCACGCACGGCCTGCACGACGCCCGTGCGGGTCGGGAAATCGACGCGCAGGTCCTCGACGGCGAGCAAGGGGCTCATTGATCGCCGCTGCGCGGATCGAGCGCGTCGCGCAGCCCGTCGCCGAGCAGGTTGAAGGCGAGGCTGACGAGCAGGATGGCGAAGCCGGGCGCCGCCGCGACCCACCACTGGTCGAGGAGGTAGCGCCGGCCGGTCGCGATCATCGTGCCCCATTCCGGCTGCGGCGGCTGCGCGCCGAGCCCGAGGAAGCCCAACCCTGCGGCCACCAGGATGATGCCGGCCATGTCGAGCGTGACGCGCACGATCAGCGACGACAGGCAGAGCGGCATCACGTGCCTGAGCACGATGCGCCACGGCGACGCGCCCATCAGCCGCACGGCGGAAATGAAATCGGAGTTGCGCAGCGTCAGCGTCTCGGCGCGCGCGATGCGGGCATAGGGCGGCCATGACGTGATGGCGATGGCGATCACGGCGTTCTCGATGCCGGGACCCAGCGCCGCGACGAAGGCCAGCGCGAGCACGAGCTTGGGGAAGGCCAGGAACACGTCGGTGATGCGCATCAGGACGGAATCGGTCCAGCCGCCTGCGTAGCCGGCGATCGTGCCGACGACGAGCCCGATCGGCGCGGCGATGACGGCGACCAGGATCACCACGTAGAGCGTGATGCGCGACCCGTAGACGATGCGCGAATAGATGTCGCGGCCCTGCTCGTCCGTGCCGAACCAGTATCTTGCCGACGGCGGCATCAGGCCCTGGCGCAGATCGCCGGAGACCGGCGAGTAGCGCGCGAGCCATGGCGCGAAGATCGCGGTCAGGATCAAGAGCACGATCAGCGCGAGGCCGATCAGGGTGAGCGGATTGGCCGAAATTTTGCGCCAGGTGAGATAGGCGCGTCCGAGCCTCGCCTGCAGCCGCGAATCCGGCCGCTCCGCGAGCAGCCAGGCGCGCCGGGTCGGTGGAGCCGGGCCAACGGTCAAGCGCGCGTCCTCGGATCGAGAACGCGATAGAACAGGTCGGACAACAGATTGACGGCGATGAACACCGCGCCGATGCAGATCGTCGCCCCGAGGACGGCGTTCATGTCGGCGTTCTGCAGCGAATTGAACAGGTAGTTGCCGATCCCGGGCCACGAGAAGATCGTCTCGGTCAGCACCGAGCCTTCGAGCAGATTGACGTAGGACAGCGCGATCACCGTGACCAGCGGCACGGCGGCGTTGCGCAGCGCATGTCCCCAGATGATGCGACTTTCAGACAACCCCTTGGCCCGCGCGGCGACGATGTATTCCTTCGACAATTCGCCGAGCATGAAGGAGCGCGTCATGCGGCTGATATAGGCGAGCGAAAGATAGCCAAGCAGCGACCCCGGCAGGATGATGTGGCCGAAAATGTCGCGAAACGCACCCCAATCGCCTTGCAGGACGGCGTCCAGCAGGAACAGCCCGGTGATCGGCGTGAACGTGTATTCGTAGACGATGCCGATGCGCCCCGGCCCCTCGACCCAGTCCAGCCTGGCGTAAAACAGCAGCAGACCCATCAGGCCGAGCCAGAAGATCGGCACCGAATAGCCGATCAGTCCGATGACGCGCACGATCTGGTCGACCGCGCTGCCGCGCTTGACCGCCGCCAGCACGCCGAGCGGAATG
Organism: uncultured Rhizobiaceae bacterium; assembly: GCA_964244725.1. GTDB lineage: Bacteria > Pseudomonadota > Alphaproteobacteria > Rhizobiales > Rhizobiaceae > Kumtagia. The sequence continues at coordinate 61,978 of CAXTJQ010000012.1, read as the reverse complement.
CCGAGGATCAGGCCGATCAGCGTGCCGACCGTCGAAAGCTCCAGCGTTGCTGGAAAGACGTGGAGAATGTCCTCCCAGACGGGATGGGTCGACAGGATCGAGGTGCCGAAATCGCCGGTCACCGCCTTCTTCACATAGAGCGCGAATTGCTGCCAGATCGGCAGATCGAAGCCGTACAGCTTGCGCGCCGCCGCCACGACGCTGGCCGGTGCGCGGTCGCCGACGATCGCCAGCACGGGATCGATCGGCACGACGCGGCCGATAAAGAAGGTGACCGCGATGAGGCCGAAAAAGGTGATCGCCCCGACGAGGGCGAAGCGGCCGATCGCATGCGGCACGGCCATGCGCGGACGCCGGCGTAGCGCGATTTCCGGAGCCAGCGCGGTCATTGGCGCCAATCGGCGCGAAGATGGAGGGTCGACGGCGAAGCACCCGTTGCGCCTACCCTCGCTAGACGACCCGCCATTCGAGGCGGGCCGTCGCAAATGTCACGCATCGGGACGCCGCCAGTAAACTACTTCGTGACCGGCGCGATGAAGTTGGTGTCGAAGGTCGGCCCGAGCTTGAGGCCCTTGACGTTTTTGCGCAGGCCGGCGACCTCCGTCTCCTGCCAGAGGAAGGTGAACGGCCCCTGCTCGCGGATCTTCGTTTGCAGGTCGCCGTACATCCCGGCGCGTTTGGCGCCGTCGCGCTCTGTCAGCGCATCCTTAGACTGTGCCTGGATGTCGGCCGGCACGTCCCACGCGTTGCGCCAGGCGAGCGTCTTGTTCATCGAATCGTCGGCGTTGTTGGGATTGGTGGAGAAGGTCTCGGCATTCGAGTTCGGATCCCAGTAATCGACGCCCCATTGCAGGATGGCGATGTCGTGCTGGCGCGCCCGGTAGCGGGTCAGCAACTGCTTGAAGTCCTCCGGAATCAGCTCGATCTTGATGCCGGCCTGCGCCGCCGTCTGCTGGATCGATTCGGCGACGCCCGATACCGGCTGCTGCGTGCGCATGTCCATGGTGACGGAGAAGCCGTCGGCCAATCCGGCCTTGGCGAGCAGTTCCTTGGCCTTGGCGATGTCGAGCTTGTAGGGCTTGTCGTCGAGCGCGCCGAGGATGCCCTTGGGCAGGAAGTTCTGGTGCGTCTCGCCGATGCCCTTGAGCAGCGTGTCCTGCAGCGCGTCGTAGTCGACGAGATAGTGGAACGCCTCGCGAACCTCGGGCTTGGCGAGGTTGGGGTTCTTCAGGTTCAGGCTGACGTAGTAGACCGTGCTTTTCGCCGCGGACGTGGTGGCGAGGTCCGCGTTCTGGCCGACCGACGCGTAGTCGCCCGGCTGCAGGTTGCGGGCCACGTCGATATCGCCCTTTTCCAGCATCAGGCGCTGCGTCGCGCTTTCCTTGACATGGCGATAGACGACCCGTTTCAGCGCGCCTTTCACGCCGTAATATTTGTCGTTGGCTTCGAGCACGACCGCTTCGTTCGCCTTCCACTGCACCGTCTTGTAGGGACCCGACCCGGCATAGTTGGTCTTCAGCCAGGCATTGCCGAAATCATTGTCGAACTTGTAGTCGTCGCTCGGCGTGGCCGCCGCGACGTGGTCCTTGACCAGCTTGGCGTCCACCACCGCCCCGACGGTCGCCGTCAGGCAGTTCAGCACGAAGGTCGGCGCGTAGGCCTTGTCGACGGTGAACACGAAGGTCGACGGGTCCCCCGCTTTCGCCTTTTCGGCGACGTTGTCGGCGGTCAGCCCGAACTGCTGTATGATAAAGGCCGGGCTCTTGTTGAGCTTGACCGCGCGCTCGAAGGAATACGCGACGTCGTCGGCGGTCAGCGGATTGCCGGACGCGAAGACGAGGTTCGGCTTGAGCTTGAACGTGTAGGTCAGGCCGTCGTCCGAGACGGTCCAGCTTTCCGCGACGCCGCCGATCACCTTGGTGGTGTCGTTGGCGTCGAGCCGCACCAGCATGTCGTAGGTGTTGCCGGTGATCTCGCCGGTCGACAGTTCGAACGCCTCGGCGGGATCGAGCGAGATGATGTCGTCGATCGCCCATGCCTCGACCAGCGTATCGGCGGGGGTCTCGGCCATCGCCGGCGCGCCGGCGAGGATCATCGCGGAGAGGGCCGCGCCGCCGAGAAGGAGCCGCATGCGCCCGTTGAACATCATCGTCATGGTGAGATTCCCCTGTTTGTTCGTCGTGCGAATCAGGCCAGGCGGGTCACTCGCGCCATGTCGAGCGCAACACCCTGAGCCAGTTTTCGCGGCAGATCTTGTCGAGTTCGGCTTCACCATAACCGGCTGTTTCCAAAGCGGCAATGAGGTTTTGCTGGCCCGCCGCATCGCCGATTTCACGCGGGATCATGGCCCCGTCGAAGTCCGAACCGAGCGCGACGCCATCTATGCCGAGCTTGTCCACGAGATAGTCGATATGCTTGACCATCGTCGTCAGGCCGGTGTCGGAGCGCTCCTGGCCGTCCTCGCGCAGGAAGCTGACGGCATAATTGAGGCCGACCACGCCGTCGCTTTCGCGGATCGCGGCGAGTTGCCTGTCGGTGAGGTTGCGGGCCGACGGCGTGATCGCGTGCGCGTTCGAATGCGTGGCGACGAGCGGCGCGTCGCTCAGCGCCGCCACGTCGAAGAAGCCCTTTTCGTTCATGTGCGACAGGTCGATCAGGATGCCCATGCGGTTGCATGCGCGCACCAGGTCCTTGCCGGCGTCGGTCAGGCCCGGGCCGATGTCCGGGCTCGACGGGTAGGCGAAGGGGACGCCGTTGCCGAAGATGTTGTTGCGGCTCCAGACGGGACCCAGCGACCGCAGCCCCGCCGCATGGAGCACGTCGAGCCCCGACATGTCGGCGCCGATGCCTTCGCAGCCTTCGATGTGAAGCACTGCGGCAAAGCGGCCGGCGGAAATGGCCGCCTCGATGTCGGCCGTCGTCCTGCACAGCGCCCAGGCGCCGGCCCGGTCGAGCCTCAATGCGATCGCCGCCATGGCGAGCGTCACGTCGAGCGCCGGCCCACGCTCCAGCCTGGCCGCCATCGGCGTGGTGAACGCGCCTGTCCTGTCGGGCTTGGCCATCGCGAACGCGCCGGACGGCGGCACGAAGATGGCGCAGAATCCGCCCGCGAGCCCGCCCGCCCGCGCGCGCGGCCCGTCGATGTGGCCCGACCCGTGGCCCTCGACGAATTCCGCCACCGGATCGCCACCGCCCTGCGCATTCTTCCACAGCCGGAGCAGCACGTCGTTGTGCCCGTCGAACACTGGTCGCATCATCGCCATCCCGTCTCGCTTGCGGTGCGCACGCTATCCGGCTTCGTCCGATATGCAAGTCCGGCAGAATAGTCGCGGAGCCGGGGCCGCTGGCTCAATCCGCATCGTCCGCGCCAAGCCAGCCATGTGGCGTGACCTTGCGCTGCGTCGACCCGTCGACGAACACCCACCAGCCCGCGTCGCTGTCGTCCCATTCGCCGCCGCCGGCCCGCATCCTGTCGAGGGAGCGGTATTGCGCCATCGATTCGTTCTCCTGCCCGTCCTCGTCGGTCCACACCACGCGAACCTTGCGCCCGTCCATCGGCGCGGTCGAAATCGGTTTGCTGGCCGCCATGTCTGATTCTCCCTTGCGCGACGATCGCCGATCCATCGGACGCGATCCGCATTGTCATCCGGCAATGTCGGCTTCGCCCGCAGATCCACCAACCGACGATTGAAATCACGCGCCGTTAAGGTTGACCACTCCTTAATTCATTCCTGTTAACCATGGCCTGATGCGGGCGCGGACGGGCGCCGCGGTGTCGAGGGCGGAGGCGTGATGATCGAAACGGAGGGCGACCCGTCCACGTCTGCAACGGCCGATCCGCGGGCGATCGCGATCGCCGGCGCTACGGATTGCGGCGCGCTCTCGCTTGGGCCGGCGGAGGCCGATCGCCTGCTCGCGGCCGGCGCGGACTGGATTTGGGAAACCGATGCCGGGCTTCGCATCAGCTGGCTCTCAGCCGGGTACGAGGCGACGACAGGCATCGATCCCGCCACGGTGATCGGCCGGGTCCGGCTCGACGCGCCGGGCGGCGCGTCGAAGGACGGCGATGCGGCGGCCGCGTATCGGGAGGCGCTGCGTTTGCGCCGCCCGTTCCGCGATTTCGTCCAGCCGCTGAAGGGCGCGCGGACCGACTGCCGCTGGATCGCAACCGCTGCCTATCCGCGTCATGACCAGTCCGGCCGCTTCGCGGGCTATCGCGGAACCGCCCGCGACGTGACTGGCGTCGCGGCTTCGCTGAGGCAGGCCGATGCGGACGGCCATTCACAACCGTCCCTTCCCGTTCGCGGCGAAGCCGACCGGCTGGCCGCCGCGCTCGACGCCATGACGGACGCCTTCTGCTCATACGATCACGACGACCGTCTCGTCCATTTCAATCAGGCGATGCGTTCGATTTATCGCGGCCTGGACGACGTCATCAAGCCGGGCATCGCCTTCGCCGATCTGATCGATGCCGGCCTGCGCCGCGCAATATGGGATTTGCAGGGTTTACAGCCGGCCGAGTGGCGCGCGGCCCTGCTTTCGGCCCGGGCGCAGCGGCTCGGGACCTCGACGCTGATCCGTTTCAGCGATGGCCGTTTCGTCATGCATCGCGAGATGCCAACCGACGACGGGACGATGGCGATCTGCAGCGACGTGACCGAAATCGAGACGAAGCGGCTGGCGCTCGCCGATGCGAACAAGCGCACCGAGCGCATGCTGTCCGACCTCCAGCGCACGGTGGACGCGCTCGACCTCGGCGTCATCGTGGTCGACCGCGACCTGAACGCCGAGATCATCAACAGGTCGTTCTACGACATCTGGCGGATCGAGCCGTCCACGGTCCTCGTCGGCTCGCCGTTCCGTCTGTTGATCGACGCCAACCGCGGCAACGGCGTCTATCCGGTCGGCGATCATGAATGGGAGGCCTATGTCGCGGGACGCCTTGCCGAAATCCGCGCTGGTCCGGTCGAGCCGCGCGAATTCGAGCGCGCCGACGGCCGCACGCTGATCTACGCCGTCACCGTTCTGTCCGACGACAAGCGGCTGATCACCTATTTCGACATCACGGAGATGAAGAACCGCGAGCGCGAACTCGCCGACATCCACGAGCGCTCGCGGCTGGCCGAAGCCGTCATCGACGCCATCAAGGATCCGATTTTCGTCAAGGACGCGGCGCTTCGTTTCGTCCTCGTCAACCAGGCCTTCGCCAGCCTCTATCAGAAGACGCCGCCCGCGATGGTCGGCACGCTCGGCGGCGATCATGTCAGCCGGGCCGAAGGCGAGCGCTTCGAGGTTAGCGAGCGCGAGGTCCTGCGAACCGGCGCGCTGTTCGAGTCCGAGGAGAATTTCGACTTCTCCGGCATCGGACGGTCGCGCATCGTGCGCAAGAATCGCGTCACGATGGACAATGGCAACGCCTACGTCGCCGGCTTCCTCTTCGACGTCACCCATCTCAAGCAGCGCGAAACCGAGGCGGAGGAGGCCCGCAAGCATCTCGCCGACGTGCTCGAATCGCTTCCGGCCGGCGTCATCATTTACGACCGCAACGACCGCTTCGTTCTCGCCAACAAGAAGCTCCAGGATTTCCTTCCCGGCATGAAGGACAGCTGGATACCGGGGAGCTCGCTTCGCGAAGGCCTGGAAATAGCCCACGCCAACGGTTATTTCCGCGAAAGCGGCGATCCAGTCCTCGACGAGCTCTACACCCGCGACCGGGAAAGCTGGATCGACCGCTACGCGACGCGCTACCACCAACCGCACCTCGTCTCCGAGCGCCGCAATCCGGATGGAAGCTGGTATCAGGTTTTCGATTCCCGCACCGCGGACGGCACGTTCATCGGCGTTCGGGTCGACATCACCGAACTTAAGCGCCGCGAGACGGCGTTGCGCAAATCGATGCGCGAGATCGGCCTCTATCGGCAGGTTCTCGATGAACTGGCCGTCGCCGCCAGCTTCAAGAACGCGGAAATGCGCATCGAATACGTCAACAAGGCGTGGACCGAACTGACCGGAATCAGCGCGGAGGACGCGGTTGGTCGCGACGACAGCGAGCTTTTCGACCCGGGCGAGGCGAAGGCGTTTCTTGCCGACGACGAGAAAATCCTCGAATATGGCGAGGTCGTCGAACGCGAGGAGACGCTGACAAGGCCGGACGGCGGCGTCCGCTATCAGGTCACCCGCAAGAATCGGCTGATGGCGTCCGACGGCGCCTGCTATCTGGCTTGCTCCAACACCGACATCACCGCCATCAAGGCGCGGGAGGTGCTGCTGCAGGTGAGCCTTCGCGAGAACGAGGTCTTCCGCAACCTCATCGACCATATCCCGACCGCGATCTACGCCAAGACGCCCAACCTCGAACTGATCTACGTCAACCAGGGCTGGTGCGACCTCACGGGCTTCACCAAGAGCCACGCCATCGGCAAGACCGACATCGCGCTGTTTGGCGGCGACGGCAACGCGTTCGCGCAATCCGACCTCACCGTCCTGGACACGCGCGAGCCGCTGGTCATCGACGAGACGGTCGTCAAGCCCGACGGCCAGTTGCGATACCAGCTCGCCAAGAAGGGCGTTTTCACGGCGTCGGACGGCTCGATTTTCCTCGTCGGCTCGACCGTCGACGTCACCGAGCAGAAGCACCGCGAAGCCGAGTTGCTCGAAGCGCGCCGGCGCGCCGAACTCGCCGACCGCGCGAAGTCCGAATTTCTCGCCAATATGAGCCACGAGATCCGCACGCCGATGAACGGCGTGCTCGGCATGGCTGAGCTCCTGGCCCGGTCGGACCTCGATCCCAAGCAGAAGACGTTCACCGACATCATCGTCAAATCGGGCAATGCGCTGTTGACGATCATCAACGACATCCTGGATTTCTCCAAGATCGATGCGGGCCAGCTCGTCCTGGATCCCGCTCCGTTCAACCTTTCGGAAGCGATCGAGGACGTGGCGACGCTGCTGTCGACCCGCGCCAAGGAGAAGGACCTCGAGCTGATCGTCCATGTCGCGACTCACCTGCAGGATCTGTATGTCGGCGATGTCGGGCGGGTGCGGCAGATCATCACCAACCTGATCGGCAACGCCATCAAGTTTACCGATTCCGGCCATGTGCTGGTCGATGTCTCGGGGGTCAACCGCGGCGATGTGGCCGACCTGCGCATCGCGGTGACCGACACCGGCATCGGCATTCCCGCCGACAAGCTCCACAATGTCTTCGAGAAGTTCAGCCAGGTCGACGCCTCGTCGACCCGCCGCCACGAAGGCACCGGCCTGGGCCTGGCGATCACCTCGCGCCTTGTCGAGCTGATGGGCGGCGGGATCGGCGTCGATAGCGAAGAAGGCGCGGGGTCCACCTTCTGGTTCACACTCTCGATGGAGCGGGCCGGGAAATCCGCCAGGACGCTTCACATGCCGTTCGATGTCACCGGCGCGCGCATTCTCGTGGTCGACGACAACGCGATCAACCGCACGATCCTGCTGGAGCAGATGAACAGCTGGAAATTCGACGCCTGCGCCGCGTCGAGCGGCGCCGAGGCGCTGCTTCTGCTGAAGGCCGCGCACGGCATGGGCGTGACCGTCGATTGCCTGCTGCTCGACTACCAGATGCCTGGCATGTCGGGGCTCGAACTGGCCAGGATCGTCCGCTCGACCCAGGCCTTCGCGGATCTGCCTATCGTCATGCTGACCTCGGTCGACCAGTCCCTCGCCACCGCCGCCTTCCGCGAATTGTTGATCGAGGCGCAATTGATCAAGCCGGCGCGCTCGTCGGCGCTGCTCGAAGCGCTTGTGCTGACGATCCAGAAGAGCCGCGGCCGCCACACCCTGCCGCACGACATCGAGCCGGCGCGCGCCAACCCGCAGCCGGCCGCGCTCCCGGCCATCCGCGCCCCCGCGGCGCAAGCGGTGGGAGCCGCGGGATCACACCGCGTCGACATCTTGGTCGCTGAGGACAACGAGGTGAACCAGTTGGTGTTCACGCAAATCCTGGCCGAGACCGGGATGACGTTCCAGATCGTGGCCAACGGTCGCCTCGCCGTCGAGGCGCACCGCCAGATGCGGCCGGGGATGATCCTCATGGATGTCTCGATGCCGGAAATGAACGGCCTGCAGGCGACGGCGGCGATCCGCGCGGTGGAGGCCGCCGACGGCGCGCATACGCCGATCATCGGAGTGACCGCGCACGCGCTCAAGGGCGATCGGGAACGCTGCATCGAGGCGGGAATGGACGACTATCTTTCCAAGCCGATCAGTCCGAATGCGCTGCAGGACAAAATCCTGCGCTGGGCGAATGCGAGCCGACAGGCGACCGGCGAAAGCGCGCCGCGTTCGGCCTGAGCGATCCTTGCCGGACGCCCGGCGGCCATGACGATTCCGATTTCCGTCTCGCTGTTTTCCGGGAACGGGTCATGGCCCGCTGCGTTTTCCTTCAAGGTCAACAGGAGATTCGACCATGGTCACGTTTAGGGAAATGCGTGTTCAGGAAATCGTCGAGGATGACCATCTCTCGACGGATTTGAAAGTCGAGAAGCTGCGGGAGATCGAGTCGGAGGTTCGTGGCCTTCAGCGCGCCGCAAGCGAAAGCCCGATGAACCCCAACGACGGCTGGGATGACGATTTGCGTGAAGTGCGCAAGGCGCTCGACCGGCTCGGCGCAAAAGAGCCGCTCAAGGGAGCGGCCAGCCTGTAGATTAAACGAAAGCGGCGTCCAAATTCGGGCGCCGCTTTGATTTGTCCGGTTGGGAGTTCAGCGATGGTGGCGCCGCGCGCGGTCTGGAAAGGCTTCCTCAAATTCGGCAGCGTGGCCTGCGCCATCAAGCTCGTAGGCGCGACATCGGAAAGTGAAAAGATCCACTTCCGCATCCTTAACCGCAAGACGAGGCAGCCGGTCAAAAGCGCCTATGTCGACGAAGGCACCGACGAAGCGGTCGAGAGTGGCGATCAGGTTAAGGGTTACCAGACCGACAAGGGCGACTACGTTATGATCGAACCCGAGGAGATCAAGCAACTCAAACTGTCGTCGGAGCATACGCTGGAGATCGACGATTTCGTGGCGCTCGATACGGTCGATCAGCGTTATCTGGAAAAGCCCTATCATGTCGTTCCCGCCGACGCTGGCGCGCAGGAGACCTTTGCGGTCATCCGCGAAGCGATGGCCCGCAAGAAGGTCGCCGGAAGGGCCTGCATCGTCCTCTACCAGCGCGGGCGCGAGGTCGTGATCCAACCGGAGGGCAAGGGCAACGGCATGCTGATGACCACGCTGCGCAACCATAACGAGATGATCGCCGAAAACAGCGTGTTCGAGGGCTTGTCGAAGGTCAAGACCGATTCGGAGATGATCGAGATCGCGGAATTACTGATTGACAAGAAGGCCGGCCGGTTCGATCCGGGCAAGTTCGAGGATGTTTACGAGAACGCGTTGATCGAGATGATCAAGGCGAAGCAACACGGCAAGAAGCCGCCCAAGGCCGCGCCGACGCCGAAGGAGAATGTGGTCGACCTGGCGGGAATCCTGCGCAAGAGCCTGGAACACGAGGGCATTTCGAAAGGCGCGGGCAAGCCCGTTTCGAAGCGCGGCAAGAAAGCGGCGTAGTCCTCTTCACTGCGTCAATAGTCTCGCGGTCCGGCGCAGGTCCGCAATCCATGATTGTTGCGTGCGCAGCGCCGCCACGGCCTCGTCGCGGGTCGTTTGCAAAAACCGAAGCGTCTGCCCGACCGGACTTTGCGCCAGCCGCCAGAGATCGGCGGTGACGACCGTGGCGATCTTGGGGTAGCCGCCACAGGTGTTGGCGTCGGCGAGTTGGATGATCGGCTGGCCCGAAGGCGGCACTTGCACGGTTCCCGGAACGATGCCGTGGGATAGGAGGTCGCGGCTGACGGTCCGGCGGAGGACGGGACCGTCCAGTCTGTAGCCGCTCCGGTTGGCGTCTTTCGACACCGCCCAATCCGCTCCGTAGAAGGCCGACAGCGCGCTAGGCTCGAATTCGTCATGTTCGGCGGCTGGCAGGGTGCGCAAAACGGTGACGGCCCCCCGGCCGGGGGGCTCGGCATAGGACGTCGGCGAAGCGCCCAGACCTGCCGCGTCGAGCGCATGGCATCCCGTCGACACGCCAAGCGTCGCCAGCCGATCCCCGCGCAACAGTCCGCGGCCGAAATGACCGCCGAAGCCTGTCTTGAGGTCCGTCGAGCGCGAACCCATGACCTCCGGCGCGTCGAGCCCGCCGGCGAGGCAGACATAGGCGCGCGCGCCGGCGATCGGCCGCGACAGCGTCAGCGTCTGGCCGGCTTTGGCCGGTCGCGCCCACCAGGGCGGCATGGGGGCTCCATCGATCGTGGCAGCGCAGTCCGCGCCGGTGACGGCGACGGTCGTATCGGCGAGGAACCGCAGCCGGAACGGAAAATACGCGGTTTCGATCGCCGCCGCGTCCCGTGCATTGCCGAGGAGCGCGTTGCCGGCTTCGAGCGCCAGCCGGTCCATCGCGCCGCAATGGCTGACGCCCAGCGTAAGATGGCCCGTCCGGCCGCCATCCTGGACGCTGTTCAGCGCGCCGCTGGTCAGGATCTCGATCATGCCTTGACGCCGGCGGCGACGAAGCGAACCGAATCGCCCGGCATAAGCAACGTCGGCCGCTCCCCTGCGGCGTCGAAGAGCTTGATGTCGGTGTGCCCGATGATGTGCCAGCCCGATGGCGCCGTGATCGGCATGATGCCGGCCTGCGCGCCGCCGATGACGACCGATCCCTCCGCCACCGCCATGCGCGGGCTCGGCCTGCGGCCCATCGCCAGCGTGGGGTCGAGACCCGAGAGATAGGGAAAGCCCGGCATCGCGCCGATAGCCGCCACGCGGTAGACGCCGCCGGCGTGCCGTCGCGCGACCTCGACGGGGTCGAGGCCGCAATGCTTAGCGAGGCCAGGCAAATCCTCGCCGCGACGGCCGCCATAGATGACGGGGATTTCGATCGTCCGACCGACGATATCCCCGCCGACCCCGCTTCGCGCCATCCCGCGAATGGCCGCCTCGACCGCACCCGACGCCACCGACAGCGGGTCGAACAGGACGAGCAAATTGTTCATGCCCGGAACGGTCTCGCGCACGCCGTCGAGATCGCGCAACCGCGCCGCCATCGCCCAGATCGTATCCTGCGCCGTCTGCCTGAATGCGCCGCGCGCAAGGTCGAGAAGCACCGCGCTCTCGCCCGCCATGCTGATCGTGAAATCGTCGCCGCCAGCGGTCATCGGATCAGTCCGCGGCCAGGAGAAAAAGCGGCGTTCCGAAACCGACCAGCGCGCCGTCCTCCGCCAGTGTTCGCACGACGACGCAATCCCTAGCGGCGGTGACCGGCCGCAGGCATGGACCGACCTGGAGGTATCCCGCGATGGCGCCGCTGGAGAGGCTGGACGGGGAAAAAGCGCCCGGCGCCGACGACGGATGCCGTGCGAGGAACACGCCGGCGGCGGGCGCCGTCAGAGCGAGGCTCGGCGTCGACGCGGTCGGCGCTTCGGTCTCGCCCCGATCGTTCTTTCGCAGCATCAGCCGCGCGCCGCTGCTTCGGTGCTCGAACCGGCCCCCATCCGCAGTCTGCGCCCGGCGCACCAGGACCTCGATCTCCTCGATCGTCATGCCGCCCCCGCCCGTTCGGTCAGGCCGCCCGCGACCAGGCGTTCGAGATGGTGGATGTCGCAGCCGCCTCGAACGAATCCTGGCTCGTCCATGAGCAGTCGATGCAGCGGCGCATTGCTTTTGACGCCCGAAATCGCGATCTCGGCCAGCGCGCCGCGCATCCGGGCGATCGCCTCGTCGCGGCTTGCGCCATGCGCGATCAGCTTGGCGACGAGCGAATCGTAGTGCGGCGGCACGGTGTAGCCGGCATAGAGATGCGACTCGACGCGGATGCCCGGCCCGCCCGGTGCGATCCACTGCTCGACCCGGCCGGGCGACGGCGCGAAGGTGAAGGCGTCCTCGGCGTTGATCCGGCACTCGATCGCATGACCCGACACCATGACGTCCTCCTGCCGAAACGACAGCTGCGCGCCCTGCGCAATGCGAATCTGTTCGCGCACGATGTCGATGCCGGTGACCATTTCCGAGACGGGATGCTCGACCTGGATGCGCGTGTTCATCTCGATGAAGAAGAACGCGCCGTCCTCATGGAGGAATTCGAACGTCCCCGCCCCGGTATAGCCGATGGCGAGGCAAGCCTGCGCGCAGCGATCGCCGATCGCCGCGACGGCGTCGCGCGCGATGCCCGGCGCGGGCGATTCCTCGATGATCTTCTGGCGTCGCCGCTGCATCGAGCAGTCGCGCTCGCCGAGCCAAACGGCGTTGCCGTGCTGGTCGGCAAGCACCTGAAACTCGATATGGCGGGGTCGTTCGAGGAATTTCTCGATGTAGACCTCGCTGTTGCCGAAGGCGCGGCCGGCCTCCGCTCGCGCCATGGCGACGGCCGCGTCGAGGTCTTCGCCTTGGCGCACGACCCGCATCCCGCGCCCGCCGCCGCCGCCCGCCGCCTTGACGATCACCGGATAACCCATGTCGGCCGCGAGCGCCGCAACCGCGACCGAATCGTCCGGCAAAGCGCCCACCAAGCCGGGCACGCAGGGCACGCCGGCGGCGATCATCGCGCGCTTGGCGGCGACCTTGTCGCCCATTTGCCGGATAGCCCGCGAGGACGGCCCGATGAAGGTCAGGCCGGCTTCCTCGACGGCGGCCGCGAAATCCGCGTTTTCCGACAGGAAGCCGTAGCCTGGATGGATCGCGCCGGCCCCGGTGAGCCGGGCTGCGACCAGGATTTCGCGCACGTTGAGATAACTCTTCGCAGCCGCCGCCGGGCCTATGCAAAGCGCCTGGTCGGCCAATCGCACGTGGCGCAATTCGGCATCGGCCTCCGAATGCACCGCCACGGTCCCGAGCCCGAGATCGCGGCAGGCGCGCAGGATGCGCAGCGCGATCTCGCCGCGGTTCGCGATCAGGACCGTGTCGAACATCAGGCCGCGCCGTCGATGCGAAACAGCGGCGCGCCGGCTTCCACCTCCGCGCCGTCCTGCGCCAGGATATCGGCGATGCGGCCCGGGCGATCGGCCTCGATCGGGTTAAGCGTCTTCATCGCCTCGAGGATGCCGAGCGTCTGGCCCTCCGTCACGCGGTCGCCGATTGAAACGAAAGGCGGCGCGCCCGGCGCGGGCGAACGGAAGAACGCGCCGGCGATCCCGGCTGCCAGGATGTTCCCCGGCTCATCCGCCCCGTGTGGCCCCTCGTTGGCAACGACCACGGTCTCCGCAGAATGGTCCACCGCGACGCCGGAAACACCGGCCGACCTGGAAAGCCGGATACGCGCGCCGCCTTCGCGGTACTCCAGCTCCGCCAGCGTCGAGCGCTCGAAGATCGCGACCAGCCGCTCGACGAACGCGGCGTCCATCAGGCGAAGCTCTTCAAGACTATCCCCGCCGCCTCCAGCGCCTGGCGCACGGCGGCCGCGATGGCGATGGCCGCCGGCGTATCGCTGTGGACGCAGATCGAGCCGACGGGGGTGGCGAGCATCCTGCCCGACGCCGTCTCGATCCCGCCGCCTTGCACCATGCGCACCGCCCGGGCCGCCGCCTGCGCCGGATCGTGGATCACCGCGCCAGGCAGATTGCGCGACACCAGATGGCCCTCCTCTGTATAGGCGCGGTCGGCGAAGATCTCGCTGACGACGCGCAAGCCCATGTCGCGCGCCAGTCTTTCCTGATGGCCGAGCGCGATGCACAGGCATGCGAGTTCGGGATCGACGGCCTTGACCGCGCGCGACACCGCGCCCGCCGCCTCGGCGTCCGTTTGCGTCAAATTGCCGAGCGCCCCATGCGCTTTGACATAGGTGATCGGGTGGCCGGCATAGGCCGAAAGCGCCTGCGCCGCGCCGATCTGGTAGGCGACGAGCCGCTCGATCTCGCCCGTCGAATGCGGAATGACGCGGCGGCCGAAGCCCCAGAGATCGGCGAAGCCCGGATGCGCGCCGACGCAAACTCCAAGCTGCTTGGCGCGCGAAAACGTCGCCGCCATGATTTCCGGATCGCCGCCATGCAAGCCGCAGGCGACATTGGCCGACGTCACGATCCGCAGGATCGCGGCGTCGTCGCCCAGCGTGTAGGCGCCGAACCCCTCGCCCATGTCGGAATTGAGGTCGACAAAGCGAGATTCAGGCTGGGACATCGACGGCACCGCGCTTGGATGTCAGATGCGTAACCGACTGGCCGGCGCATGGCAACGCGCCGCCGAACTTTGGGTCAGGCAACGCCGATCCCGCGCGACAGCACCCGGGCCAGCCGCTGCGAGAAGGCTTTGGCGTCGGAGGGACGCTCGCCGTCGAGGATGCGCGCTTCGTCGAGCAGAAGCCACGCGGCGTCCTCGCGGAACGAATGGTCGTTGGCCCCGAGCCCGGCGAGCGAAATCACCAGCGCATGGCTCGGATTGACCTCTAGGATCGGCTTCGCCGCGCTGTCGAGCCGGCCGGAGGCGGCCAGCAGCTTCTCGAACTGGCGGTCGAACCCGGTTTCAGGGGCCACCAGGCAGACCGCGCTTTCGGTCAGCCGCTCGGACGCGCGGACATCGGCCACGGCGTCGCCGAGCGTCGTCTTTACAATGGCGAGGAAATCGGTGACCGCCGGGCTGGCCTCCGCGGGAGGCTTCTGTCGTTCATCAAGCAGCGGCGCCTGCGCCAGTTCGGCCACGCCCTGGGTGACGGATTTGAACGCCTTGCCCTCGTAGTCGGCCGCGTTGGAGACCCAGAAACTGTCGACCGGGTCGCTGAGCAGCAGCACCTCGATGCCACGGGCGCGAAATCCCTCGATTTGCGGCGAGGCTTCCAGCCGCGCGAGGTCGTCGCCGGCGGCGTAGTAGATGGCGGCCTGGCTTTCCTTCATCGCGCCGACATAATCCTTCAGCCCGCGCCATGCGCCGGCCGACGCCGTGGTCCTGAAACGCGCCAGCTTGAGCAGTTGTTCGCGGCGCTCGAAATCCTCGTAGAGCCCCTCCTTCACCACCGGGCCGAAATTCTCCCATATTTTTGCGAAAGCCTCGGCATCGCTGTCGGCGAGCTTCGACAATTCGGTCAGCACGCGGCCCGTGACGCCCTTGCGGATGGCGCCGAGGATCGGACTTTCCTGGATCATTTCGCGCGAGACGTTGAGCGGCAGGTCCGCCGAATCGACGATGCCCCGCACGAAGCGCAGGTAGCGCGGCAGCAATTCGGCGTCGTCGGTGATAAAGACGCGCTTGACGTAAAGCTTCATGCGGCCCTTGCGGTCCGGATCGAACAGGTCGAACGGCTTGCTGCCCGGCACGAAGGCGAGCGCGGTATATTCGTGACGGCCTTCGGCGCGGAAATGCACCGTCATGACGGGCTCGTCATACTGGCCGGCCACGCCGCGGTAGAAGTCGGTGTACTCGTCCTTTCCAATCTCGCTCTTTGGCCGGGTCCACAGCGCCGTGCCGTCGGCGACCTGCTTGGCCTCCTCGCCCGGCTTCTCGACGATCGAGATCGGCACCGGCACATGGCCGGACTGCGCCTTGACCATGCGCTCGATCGTGTAGCGCTCGGCATAGGATTTCGCATCCTCCATCAGATGCAGCACCACACGGGTGCCACGAACCGGCGCGTCCCCGACGGCGGCCGGCGCGATCGAGAACTCGCCCTTGCCGTCGGAGGTCCAGAGCCAGGCCTCCCCGCCGCCCGCGCGGCGCGTGAACACCTCGACGCGGTCGGCGACCATGAAAGCCGAGTAGAAGCCGACGCCGAATTGCCCGACGAGTTGCGCGCCCTCCTTGCCGCTCGCCGCTTCCACGCGCTCCATGAAGGCCCGCGTGCCGGATCGGGCGATCGTGCCCAGCGCCTCGATCATGTCGTCGCGGCTCATGCCGATGCCGTTGTCCTCGACGCATACCGTCTTGCCGTCCGGATCGAGCGCGATGACGATACGGGCCTTGGGATCCTCGCCCAGCAGATCCGGCGCGGCGATCGCCTCGAAGCGCAGCTTCTCGCAGGCATCGGCGGCGTTCGAGACGAGTTCGCGCAGGAACACGTCCTTGTCTGAATAGACCGAGTGCACCATCATATGCAGCAGCCGGGAAACGTCCGCCTCGAAACTGCGCTTTTCCGTCGTCGTCGTGTCGTTCATCGTGACCTCATGGTGGATCGTGCCGGATAGCCCCGAAATGGCTGGCTTCGGCGCGGTTTTCAAGGTGTCGTCGTCGGCGATGGAACGTTGGGGGGCCGATCGGCTTTGCCGGTTACGAGTATCACGATCGCCTGGCCGAGGGGTCTGCGATCGGTCATTGCCGAGGAGCGAGCGTCATCGTTTCGAGCGAACTGCGCCAGGTCCTGGCGATCCTCCACGAAGCCGGCGCGCGCAACGTGCCGGCGCAGGAGGTGGCGTGGTCGCAGGACATGGCCGCCACGGTCCTTCACGCCCTGAACATGATGTACGTCACGCGGCGCGACACCAGCGCCGGTCGCGAATTCTCCCTGACCGCGTCCGGTTACCGCGCGCTGGGCCAGGACCCGCCGCGATTCGTTTCGATCGCGAGCGCGGTGCGATCTATTTTCCGACGAACGGGCGGCATACCGGACGACTCCCTTTAAGCCCCGCGGCTCGAACCGACTTGCCGTTCCGTGCGCGCGTTGACCGTGGCATCCAAGGGATGCGTTGCGCGACTTGCAGTCGAGAGTCGGAAAAATTATTCAGTTTGCATACATCAATGTATGTTTTTTCGCTTTGACCGCTTGTCAAACCATTGGCGGATAAACATATTGCCGGCGCGAAAGAGGGCAATATGAACAAAGATCATCTAGAACTCACCGTTGACATCGTCAGCGCCTATGTCGGCAGGAATGCAGTCCCGGCCGATCAACTCGCGGCACTGATCATGAAGGTGAATGTGGCGATGCAAGAACTTCAGGCGCCCATCGCCGCCGCGCCTGAAGAAAAGCCACAGCCTGCCATCGCCGTGAAGAAATCGGTGACGCCCGATTACATCGTCTGTCTCGATGACGGCAAACGCTTCAAATCCCTGCGGCGTCATTTGAGTTCGATGGGGATGACGGCGGAAAGCTATCGCGAAAAGTGGGATCTGCCGCAGGACTATCCGATGGTCGCGCCAAACTATGCCGCCGCGCGGTCCGCGCTGGCCAAGAAGCTGGGACTTGGGCGCAAGCCGGGCAAGAAGAACGCGCGGCCGAGGAAGGCGTCGGCGCAGTAGGCGCACTGTCGCGCGGGTCGCACCGCACGCTTCGTGGCGTGACGAATGAGCTTCGACGCGACGCTTGAATCGCGCTGCGATCAGAGCGTGCGCACGATGGCGACCCCGCCGACGATCATGGCGATGCCGATCATTCTCGGAAAGGTGACATCCTGCTGCGGCAAGCCGAAGGCGCCGAACTGGTCGAGCATGACGGAACTCACCGCGATGGCGGCGATGAACAGGAGATAGGTCACGGTGGCGCCGAGCCGCGGGGCCGCCATCGTCAGCGCAATGAGCAGAAACGCCCCGATAAGCCCGCCCGCGACGGCGAGCACAGGCATTGCGGCGATAAGGCGCGGCGACGGGACGGGAATCTGGAAGACGAGCAGCGCCGCCAGCGATAGCGTCGCCGCGCTGACGCCGGCCGATATGGCGGCTGCCCAGACGGCGGTCGCGCCACGCTGCGCCAACTGGCCGTTCAGGATGCCCTGGACCGGCTGAGCGAAGCCCGCGGCCAGCACGAGCAGCATCAGCGAGATACGGTTCAACATGCCTCCTGCGCGGCGAGGACGCGTCCCGCCTTCGATCCTGCTGTAGATCGGCGGACGGCTTTCCGCAACGCCGCGCGCGGGCCGCCCGGCTGCTTCCGGACGAACGGGGCGCCCGGCCCGGCGGCCATTTTGCAAAACGGATTGCCGTCGGGGACGTTTTGTCGATAGACATTTTAACAATGCCGGCTTCGCAAAGAGGCTGGCCCTAAAAATCCCCGGGAGGACAACGGACGATGGCCGAGACGACCCGCTTGACCATGGCGCAGGCCGTGGTGCGCTACCTGTGCAACCAGTTCACGATCGTCGACGGCGCGGAAGTCATGCTGTTTCCGGGCGTATTCGCGATCTTCGGCCACGGCAACGTCACCTGCATGGCGGAAGCGCTGGAAGCCGTGAAGGACACGCTGCCGACATGGCGAGGCCAGAACGAGCAGTCGATGGCGCTGGCGGCGATCGGCTTCGCCAAGGCGATGCGGCGCCGACAGATCATGGTCGCCTGCACGTCGATCGGGCCGGGCGCGCTCAATATGATGACGGCGGCGGGCGTGGCGCATTCGAACCGCCTGCCGATCCTCATGCTGTGCGGCGATACCTTCACCAACCGCCGGCCCGACCCGGTGATGCAGCAGGTCGAGCATTTCGGCGACCCGACCGTCAACGTCAACGACGCCTTCAGGGCGGTGACGCGCTACTGGGACCGCATCGTGCATCCCGAGCAGATTCTCTCCTCGCTTCCGCAGGCGGTCGCTACCCTGCTCGACCCCGCCGATTGCGGCCCGGCCTTCCTCGCCCTGCCTCAAGATGTCCAGGCGATGGCCGCCGACTATCCGGCGGCATTCTTCGAGCGCACCGTTCATGCCATCCCGCGTCCGCGCGCCGACCGCGACCGGTTGGCTCAGGCGGTCGTGCTGCTGAAATCGGCGAAGCGGCCGCTGATCATCTCGGGCGGCGGCGTGCGGTATTCCGGCGCGGGCGACGTGCTTGGCGATTTCGCGCGCAAGCACGGCATTCCGATCTCCGAGACCATTGCCGGCAAGGGCGCCGTGGTCCACGACCATCCCGCCCATATCGGGCCGATCGGCATCATCGGCTCGACCTCGGCCAATCTGCTGGCGTCGGAGGCGGACGTGATCGTGGCCGTCGGCACGCGGCTGATGGACTTCGTCACCGGCTCGTGGACCTGCTTTGCGCCCGACGCGAAATTCGTGTCCATCAATGCGGCGCGTCACGACGCCACCAAGCATCGCGCGCTCGCGCTGACCTCTGATGTGCGCGAAACCGTGGCCGAACTCGACGCCGCGCTTGGCGGCTGGAAAGTCGACGCCGCCTGGCTGGCCAAGGGCAAGCGGGAATTCGCCAAGTGGGATGCCCTGCTCGACGGCTTCCAGAAGCCGACCAACGCGCCGGTCCCGACCTATGCGCAGGTCGTCGGCGTGGTGCACGCGCACGCCGGCGAGCGCGACCTGATCATCACGGCGGCCGGCGGCCTGCCGGGCGAACTGGTCAAGAACTGGCGGGTCAAGACGCCGAACACCTTCGACTGCGAGTTCGGCTTCTCCTGCATGGGCTACGAGATTTCGGCCGGTTGGGGCGCGGCGATGGCCGATCCGACGCGCACGCCGATCGTCATGGTCGGCGACGGCACGTATCTGATGATGAATTCGGACATCTATTCGACCGTGCTTTCGGGCCACAAGATCATCCTGATCGTCTGCGACAATGGCGGCTACGCCGTCATCAACCGGCTGCAGAACGGCAAGGGCGGCGCGTCGTTCAACAACCAGATCGCCGACTGCAAGGTGAAGGAGCCGTTCTCCGTCGATTTCGCCAAGCACGCCGAATCGATGGGCGCGCTGTCGCGGCATGTCGACGGCCTCGCCGATCTCGGCGCGGCGCTGGATTGGGCCAAGACGACGGACCGCACTACGGTGATCAGCATCGTCTCGGACGCCTATGCCTGGACTCCGGGCGATGCCTGGTGGGATGTCGGCGTCCCGGAGGTCAGCGACCGCGCCGAGGTGCGGACGGCGTTCGGCGACCAGGTCGAGGGCCGCAAGAAGCAGCGCGTCGGGGTCTGATCGTTCCTTTGACCATCGAGCACACCTTCCGGAGACGACCATGAAAGCCAAACTCGGCATCGCGCCCATCGCCTGGTGGAACGACGACCTGGCCGAACTCAGCGGCGACATCTCGCTCGAGGGCTGCCTGTCCGAAGCGCGCCAGGCAGGTTTCACCGGCATGGAGACCGGCCGCCGCTTTCCGCTTGATCCGAAAATCCTGATGCCGATCCTCGCGGCGCATGGCGTGGCTGTATGCGGCGGCTGGTTTTCCGGGCTGCTGCTGGATGGCGACATCGAGGCCGAGAAGGACCGGATCGCGCCGCAGATGGCGCTGTTCAAGGCCGTCGGCGCGCCCTGCATCGTCTACGGCGAGACGGCCGGCGCGATCCAGGGCGACCGATCGAAACCGCTGGCGATGCGCCGCCGTCTCGACGAGGGGGAGATGAGGAGCTACGGCCGCAAGATGACCGCGTTCGCCGAATGGTGCGCCGGGCAGGGCATGCCGATCTCCTACCATCACCACATGGCGGCCGCGATCGAGAGCGAGGAGGACGTCGACGGCCTGATGAGGCATTCGGGTGAGGCCCTGCCGCTGCTCTACGATTCCGGCCACATGGCGTTCGCCGGCGGCGACGTGCTGCGCGTCATCGACAATCACCACGCCCGCATCAGCCATGTCCACACCAAGGACGTGCGCGGCGAGGTGATCGCCGCCATCGACCGGTCGAAGGAGAGTTTTCTTGACGCCGTGATCAAGGGCGCCTTCACCGTGCCGGGCGATGGCTCGCTCGACTTCGAGGCGATCGTCAAGCGTCTCGCGCATCACGGCTACGAGGGCTGGTTCGTGGTCGAAGCGGAACAGGATCCGATCAGCAACCCGCCGCTGCGCATGGCGCAAATCGGCCACGCCGAACTGCTGCGGGTCATGGCGGCGGCCGGCTATACGGTCGGGGCGTGATGCCGGCGGCCAGGCCGGCCCGCTCACAACCGCCGGGCCGCACCGATCGAATCATTTCGCTGATCGGTCCCTTCGTTTTCCATCGCCGCCACCACCTTGGCCTCGGTCAGGTTGAGGCCGATCTGCGCCTTGCCACAAAGAACGACCGGGGTATCGTCCAGCGTGTCGAAAACCGCCCACGTTCCCGTAGGCTCCTGCACGACGACAAAGCGCTTCAAGCGGCCCCGCACTTCCTCGGCCCGAGCCGGGCCGTCTCCCCGAACGGACCATGGCGTTTCCAATCATAAAAATCCACTCAAGTTTTGTTTTCTGGCTCCGCCAGCGCAAGCGGCAAGATCAGTTGTCGAAGTCATAACAAAGGTTAGTCATAAGGCCTGCCACTGGCCGTCATTTCTCAAACTTCCAGAGGCCGCACGACAACGAGCCCTGGTCCGAAGGCTTCGGCCATGGCGTCGACGATTGCGATGCGAACGCGGTTGACTTAAAAGGCAGGCAAGCGCGTCCGTCGTGGGATGGACGGGCTTGGGGCGACGGCGGCATGCAGCCATCCGGGCGGTTCGATCTGGCAGTCGTCGGGGCCGGCATTGTCGGCCTGGCGCATGCGCTGGCGGCCGCGCGGCGGGGCTTGAGCGTCGTCGTCATCGATCGCGACGCCCAAGCCAATGGCGCATCGATCCGCAATTTCGGCTTCGTCACGGTCACCGGCCAGGAGCGCGGCGAGGTCTGGCGCCGCGCGATGCGCTCGCGCGACATCTGGCTTGAAGTCGCCGGCCCGGCCGGGATCGGGATCGTCCACCGCGGCGTGACCGTCGTCGCGCGCCGGCCCGAAGCGCGCGCGGTGATCGAGGCGTTCCTCGACACCGAGATGGGCGAAGGCTGTTCGCTCATGGACCCGGCCGACATTGCGCGGCATCAACCGCAGATCGCATCGGGCGCGACCTGCGGCGCCCTCTGGAGCCCCCACGATCTGCGCGTCGAGTCGCGCGAGGCCATCCCGTGCCTGGCGCGGTATCTGGAGGAAGCGCGGGGCGTCGCCTTCCTGTGCCGGACGGCGGTTCGCGGCGTGGAGCCGGGGTTAGTCGCGACCGCCGGCGGCGCGATCCGCGCCGACAGAACCGTCGTGTGCCCCGGCGACGACTTCGCGACCTTGTTTCCAGAGCGCCTCGCCGCCTACGGCCTGACGCGCTGCAAGCTGCATATGATGCGGCTCGCCGATCCGGGTTTCCGACTGGCGGGCTCGGTGATGTCCGACCTCAGCCTGGCGCGCTACGCCGGCTACGCGGCGCTTGCCGAAGCCGCCGCGCTGAAGAGCAGGCTCGCCGCCGAACAGACGCCCGCGCTCCGAAACGGCATTCACCTGATCGTGGTGCAGAGCGCGGACGGCTCGCTCGTCGTGGGCGATTCGCACCATTACGCGGCGACCCCCGATCCGTTCGCCCCCACCGCGGTCGACGACATCATCCTCGACGAATTCCGCGCGGTGTTCGGCGCGGCGAGGATCGAGGTCGTCGAGCGCTGGACGGGAACCTACGCCTCGGCGGCCGACCGGACGATGTTTTGCGATACGCCCTTCGAGGATGCGCGTATCGTCATGATCACCAGCGGCACGGGCGCGAGCACGGCCTTCGCCATCGCCGAGGAGGTCGTGGCCGATCTTTTCGGCCTTTCCAACTTCAGCGAGGCCCGGTTATGAGCGGCAAAGCACAGCGTGTCCGGGCCGTCGTCTTCGACTGGGCGGGAACCGTGGTCGACCACGGCTCGCTCGCCCCCATGGGCGTCTTCGTCGAGAGCTTTGCCGAATTCGGCGTCGAGCTCAGCGTCGCGGAAGCGCGCGGACCGATGGGCATGGCCAAGCGTACGCATATCGCGGCCCTGATGGCGCTGCCGCGGGTGGCGGCCGAATGGCGGAAAGTCCATGGCGAAGCTCCCGGCGACAAGGACATCGATGCGCTCTACGAGGTTTTCGTTCCGAAGAACCGGGCCGTCGCCGGCCGCTTCGCCGATCTCATTCCCGGCGTTGCCGAAGTCGCCGCGGCGTTGCGCGAGCGCGGCATCGCGATCGGCTCCACCACCGGCTACACGCGCGACATCATGGCCGAGATCCTGCCAACGGCGGCCAGCCAGGGCTTTGCTCCGGACAGCCTTGTCTGCACCGGGGACACGCCGGAGGGACGGCCCTCGCCCTATATGATGTGGCGCGCGCTGACCGAACTCGGCGTCTATCCGTGCTCGGCGAGCATCAAGGTCGACGACACGGAGGTCGGCATCGCGGAAGGGCTGAACGCGGGCGCCTGGACGGTCGGCGTCGCCGTGTCGGGCAACGTCTTCGGCCACACGCTGGCCGAAACCAGGGCGATGCCGGCGGAGGTGTTTAGGGAAAAGCGCGCGGCAGCCTACGAACGGCTGGCCGCCGCAGGGGCGCACGAGGTCGTCGACAGTGTCGCCGACCTTCTGCCGGTGGTGGCCCGGATCGAGAGCCGCCTGGCCCGTGGCGAACGGCCGTAGCCGCCCGCCAAAGACCGAACTCGCGTCGTTCAGCCCGCCTTGGACAGGCTTCCCGCCGAGGACTTGCCGCTGCGGCGGTCCTGCTCGATTTCGTAGTTCAGCTTCTGGCCTTCGACCAGGTTGGTCATTCCCGAGCGCTCGACTGCCGAGATATGGACGAAAACATCGGCTCCGCCGCTGTCAGGCTGGATGAAACCGAAGCCCTTCGTTGCGTTGAACCATTTGACTGTACCGGTGGCCATAGAATTTCCTATCGGATGCGTTGCGACAATCCGCCTACCATTCGGCCGGATGATGGTCCAGTCGTGAATGCGGTCCGACAGCAAATAAATGAAGCGCGGTCCCGATCCTGCACGGGTTGGCGGTCGATTCGCAAGGCTGATCCGCGTCGGTCCGCCAAAGCCGTCGGACTCACGTTTCGTTCCAGGCCCGAATCACCGGCTTTGACGGATCGTGCTCGTAGCCAAGGATGCTGATGCTCGCCGTGTCGAGCACGAACGATGCGCCGCGTTCGGGCGGCAGGCCGAGCCACCGCGCGGCCAGCACGCGCAGGACATGCGCGCTTGAAAAGATCAGCACATTGCCGTCTGTCCAGGCGATCCGGCCGATGATCGAATCGGCGCGCGACCCGACATCGGCCGCGCCCTCCCCGTCGGGACAGCCGTCGCGAAACAGCGACCAGTCTGGGCGCGTTTCGAGGATTTCGCGGGTCGTGAGACCTTCGTAAGCGCCGTAATCCCATTCGGCGAGGTCGGGATCGATCCCGCGCCGCGCCTCGAACCCGGCGAGCGCGCAGGTGGCCGACGCGCGCGACGAAGGGCTCGACCAGACCGTGGAAAACATCTTTCCGCCCAGGCGGTCGCCCAGCTTCCGTGCCGCCGCCTCGCCTGCCGGCGTCAAGGGAATATCGGTCCGACCGGTGTGCTTGCGGGATTTGGTCCATTCGGTCTCGCCGTGCCGGACGATCGTGATCTCGCGCAATGTGCCGCTCAAAAATCTTCTCCCTACATCTGCATCGGCGCAGCATAGCCGGTCAGTTCGAGATAGCCACGCCCGCTGGGCGCCGTCACCGCGCCTTCCCAATAGACCGGCAGGCCGCCGGCGCGCCCGTCCAGTTCCTGGTCGGCGAACAGCGGCGCGAGCTCGAAGCGCCGTTGGCCCTCCGGCAAGGCGACGCTCAGGACCTGCCCGACCGGATAGAGGGCATTGGTGCGCGGCGAACGCCAGGTCCGCATCGTTTCGAACGCGACGTCGACGGCCGCCAGCACCGCGATCGAGCCGCCCGGGCGGCGCAGCGAGCCGCCCGCCCAGATCGTTCCGCCGTCGCGGCCGCGGATGCGGAACGCCATCAGCGCCCCGCCATCGTCCAGGTTGAGGCCGGTCCAGTCCCAGCCGACGGCATCGCCCGACAGATAGTCGGACGACCACTCTCGGTCGAGCCACGCTTCGCCGGTCACGCGCGTCGCCTTGCCGGCCCGGGTCACCGCGCCGGCGACGGCGAGATGCGGCATCGAATAATAGTGGCTTGCCTGCTGCGGTTCCGGACCTTTGCGGCTATAGCCGCCCTCGCCTTGCGGAAGAACGGGTTGTTCCGGGTCGAAGGCAAGGTCGAGCGCGAAGTCCGCGGTCGAAACCTTCGCGGCGAAGCGGCCGTCCGGGGTGCGACGCAGCGACCAGTCGCGCAACTTTACGTCCGCGTCGGTCTCGGCCGCCTCGGCGATGCCGAAGCCGGCCCGCGCCGAACGCTCGCCGTGGAGAAGATGACCCACCTCCGGATCGGACAGCGCCGCGTGCGCGAACAGCACCTGCGCGGGCGCGAACCGGCTCGGATTGTCGGCGGCCGCCGGCGGCCGCGTGCGGAAGAAAGTAACCTGGAACCCCATCGCCTTGCCGCTATCGGTTTGCAGCCAGCCGGTCACGTACCACCACTCGGTGCGGTAGGCTGGATGGGCGCCATGGTCGGCCGGAAAGACGAGCGCGACGCCCGGACGTACCTCGGGATAGTCGACGGCGGCCGAGCGCGCCGGTGTCGCGCCGACCGCGAGCAGGCCGAGCAGAAGCGTGCGACGCCGCATCACCAGTCCTCCCTGACCGCCATGACGGCGTTCTTCGCGGTCGCGCGGCGTCCCGCGAGAATCGCGGTGCCGGCCGCCGCGACCACCAGCGCCGCGACGACGGCGGCGACCGTGCCGTACGGGACGCGGGTCGTCATCGTCCAGTTGAACGATTGCGGATTGATGACATGGATCAGCACCTGCGACAGCACCCCGCCGAGCAGCACGCCGGCGACCCCGCCGATGGCGCCGAGCAGCGCGCCTTCGACGCCAAGCATCGTCATGATCTGGCTCTTGCCGACGCCGAGGTGGCGCAGCACGCCGAATTCCCGCACCCGCGCGATCGTCTGCGCCGACATCGTCGCCGCGACGCCGGCCAGGCCGACCAGGATCGCCACCGCTTCGAGCAGATAGGTCACCGCGAAGCTGCGGTCGAACAGGTCGAGCGCGAACCGCCGCAGCGTCGAGGGGCGCACGATGGAGACGGAGGGACGCATCGCATCCGGCAGCTTCGCGGCCAGCGCGCGCCCGACCGCGTCGGGGTCGGCCTGCGCCGCCAGCGTCACTGCGGCCTCGTCGCGCGAGCGGTCGCCTGTCAGCGCCGTATAATCCTCGCCGCGCATCGCGACGGCGCCCTGCTGGCGGGCATAGTCGCGCCAGATTCCGGCGACCGCGAAGCGCTTGCCCGCGCCGATCGACAGGCCGATGACATCGCCCGCCGACCAGCCGTAGAGGCGCGCGGCCGGCTCCGAGGCCCAGACGGGAATGGCCTCGGACGGCAGCGCCGAGGCCGTCTCGATCAGCGCCAGCCGTCCCTCGCCGGCGCCGACCTCGCGCGCGATCAGTACGACAGGCGGGCGGTCCGGGTCGAGGATCAGCGGCAACTGCTTGCTGAACGCGATGCGGGCGACGCCGGGCGTCGAGGCGAGCGACGCCTGCAGGTCCGGTTCGAAGCGGGCGCTCCCTTCGGCGCGCAGGTAGAGGTCCGACGACAGGACCTGCACCAGCCATTCGTCGACCGCGCCGCGAAAACTCGTCACCATGGTCGCCATGGCGATCATCAGCGCGGTGCTGGCGACGATGCCGCAAAGCGCGGTCGCCGCCTCGCCCGGCGCGCCATGGACATGACGGACGGCCAGTTGCGTCGGCACGCTGTCTATCCGGACGCGGGCCCAGCGCAGCAGCAGGAAGCGCGCCAGCCAGGGGACGCCGGCGACGCCGCCGGCCAGCAGAAGACCCATGCCCACGAAACCGAAGACCGGCAGGCCGCCGACGGCCGGCAGAAGCACGACCAGCCCGCCTGCCGCCATCAGGACGAACGCCGGACGCCAGGAAACCGGCGTGCGCGGGTCGATGACGTCGCCGCTGTTCTTGAGCGCGGCCGCCGGCGCCGCGCGGGAGGCGGCGATGGCCGGCAGGATGCTGCCGAGCAGGGCGGCGGCGAGGCCGAGCACGAAGAACCCCAAAGCCGCGGCGGGCTGGAACACGATCCGCACGGCGCCGCCGCGGAAATAGCCCGCGCCGAGATCGCCGCCGAACCAGCGCAGCGCTGCGACCGCGAGGCCGTAGCCGAGCGCGAGCCCGACGATCGACCCCAGCAGGCCGACGAGCAGGCCCTCGAGGGCCACCGCCGCGACGATCCCCTGGCGCGGCAGGCCGAGCGTGCGGACCAGCGCGAAGGCGCGCAGCCGCCGCGCGACCGAGAGCGACTGCGCCGAAAACACCAGGAACCCGCCCGTCAGCAGCGCAACGAGCGCGAGCATGTCGAGGTTGACGCGATAGGCGCGCGACAGGGCGCTTCCCTGCGCCGCTTCGCTGTCGGCGCTTTGCAAAAGCGCATCGGCGGGCAGAATTTCGGCCATGGCGGCCTCGGCGGCGGCGCGATCGGCGATCTTCAGGTCGATCCGGTCGAGCCGGCCCAGTCGGTCGAAGCGCCATTGCGCCGCCGCGATGTCGATCACGCCGATCGCCTGCCCGTCCGCGACCCCGGAGAGGATCCCGGCGATGCGCAGCGGAACGGTGCGGCCATTGGCCGAAACGGCGATCGTCTGGCCGACATCGCCGGACAAGGCGGCGAGCGCGACGCGCGACAGGAACAGCGCGTCCGCGTCGAAAATCGCGTCGGCGCTGGTGTCGGGTCCGCTCGACCGGAGGCCGACGAGACTGGGCGTGACGGTCGCCGCGCGGATGACGTCGAGCCCGAGCAGGGTGAAGCGCTTCCCGGCGGCTTCCGCATCGAGGCTGACGACCGGGCTGGCATCGGCCACGCCCGCCGCCGCGATCACGCGCGGATAGAGGGTTTCGTCGAAGCCGAGCGGCGAGGCGCTGCGCACCTGCAGGTCGGCGGCTCCGTTGACGCCGCGCACCGCGCCCTCGAAGGAGGTCAATGCCGAACCGTTGACGAGATGGACGGCGAAGCCGAGCGCGACGCCGACCGCGATCGCGATCGCCGTGGCGAGGAAGCGGGCCGGGTGCGCCCGCCATTCGCCGCCGATGAGCCAGCCGAGCGCGAGGCGGGCCGAGAGGAGACCGGGCTCAGAAGCCATCGCGCGCCTTCAGGCCGTCCGCCGTCAACGTCAGGACCCTGTCGGCGATTTGCGCCGTGGCGCGCGAATGGGTGACGATGATCGCCGCCGCGCCGCCGCCGCGAACCGCATCGGCGAACAGGCCGAGCACCCGCCGGGCGGTTTCGGGGTCGAGATTGCCGGTCGGCTCGTCGGCCAGGATCAGCGCCGGCCGGTGGACCAGCGCGCGCGCTATGGCGACCCGCTGCAACTCGCCGCCGGACAGGTCGCGCGCGTAGTCCCCGCCGCGCGCCTCCAGTCCGACCGCTGCCAGCATCGCGTCGGCTTGGAGGTCGATGGCGCGCGCATCCGCCCGAACCAGCGCGAGGGGCAGGGCGACGTTCTGGCGAAGCGTCAGATAGGGCAGGATGTGGAAGGCCTGGAACACGAACCCGATCCGCTCGCGCCGCAGCCGCGTTCGCTGCGCCTCGCCCATGCCGACGAGTTTGTTGCCCTCGATCCGGATATCGCCGGCGTCGACATCGTCGAGGCCGGCGAGCATGTTGAGCAGCGTCGATTTGCCGACCCCGGATTCGCCGACGATCGCCACCAGCTCGCCGGCCGCGACCGCGAGGTCGAGCCCCCGGAACAATTGACGTCCGCCGGGCACGGACTTCGAAACGGCGCGAACGTCGAGGATCGGCGTCGTTTCGGACAAGCCTGGGCGCTCCTGGGTCATCGATTCCTGAATGTGGCCGGACGGCGTGGGCGGCCGGCGCCGAGGGCAGGAAACTAGGTCGCGGCGGGCGTTTGTCAGGGCGCGCGGCGTCTTTCCTCTTTGCATTCGGGGTCGACGGGGCGCAAGCGCCTTGACCGCGCGACGCAAAGGGAAAAAAACCCGCGGACCCGCAACCGGTCGGTGGTGGCGGAAAGGAAGGCTCATGATGGACAGGCGCGTATTCCTCGGCGGGTTCGGAACGGCCGCCCTCTCGACCACTGTCGACCTGCGGAAGGCCGTAGCAGAAACCCAGCCGCCGGCCGAGGCCGTCACGACGATCAGCGTGCCGGATGTCGAACCGACCCTGGAGGCGGCGCTGCGGCGCGCGGCCGCGCTCCGCGCCGCGCCCGGCGCGATCACCGAAATCGTGCTGGCGCCTGGCCGCTACGACCACGACCGCCCCGTGGTCCTGCGCGAGGCGTTCACGGACCAGGTCCGCATTCGCGGCGCCGAGGGCATCGTCGGGGCAATCAACGCGGTGGAAACAATTTCCGGCCCCCTTGGCGCCTACGCGGTCACGCTTGCCGTCGACGATGTCGAGGGCGTCGAAAAGGGCGCCTACGCGATCGTCTACGACACCAAGGGGACCGGTCCGCACGAAGTTCATCAAGGCTGTTGGGAGATCATCGACGTCGACGGCAGCGGCCCGCGCATCACGCTTCTGAACACCTGCCAGCACGAGGCGATCTCCGATTCGTCCGTCGAGCGCGCGCGCTTCGTCGTGCTGCGCACCGTCCTGAAGTTCAGGAATTGCGATGGCGTCAGGGTCGAGGGAACACGGCTCCGCGGACTGCAGGATGTCGCCATCGTAGGCGACCGGCAGGGCGCTTTCTGCGGACTCGCATGCGCCGCGCCCGACGACCCGAAGGTCGACCAGGATCCATCCAGAATGGGCGGACTGTCCTCGATCACGTGTTCCAAATTCGTCGGCGTCAACGGTTTCGGCGAGCAGGGCGTCGTGGCCGACGGCGGCAGCTTCATCTATGCGCGCTACGTGGTCTCCTCCAACAACGGCAAGCGCGGCTTCTATTCCGCCGTTTCATCCGGCATCCAGGCGCGCAACGCCGTGGGCACGGGCAACGGCCGTGACGGCGCGATCGCCGACTACGGCAGCGCCTTATGGGCTTCGATCGGCGTCTGGGCGGGCAACGGCGCGCACGGCCTGTGCGCATTCAATGGCGGCAACATCATCGCGGACCGCTCGGCCTGCGTCGGCAACGCGCAAAACGGCGGCGACGCGCAAAACGGCTGGCTGAGCCTCGACCGGTCTCGTCTGGCCTACAACAAAGGCGACGGCATCAGCCTGGACTACGGAGCCGGCGGGTCGGTCAGAGGCGCGGTCTCGAGCAACAACGGCAGGCACGGCATCAATCTTCGCACCAACGCCTCCGTCCGATCGAGAGGATTCCAGTCCGTGGACAACCGGGGTTGTGGCATCGCCGCGAGCGCCTCGGCGCAAATGCCCGAAATCGAGATGGTGGTGGAGCGCAATGCGGCGGGCGCCTGCCGCTGCGCGACCCTCGCTCGCGTCGCGCAGTTTCCCGGCACCACATTCGACGGCCCGTTTGACGTGCGCTCCGGCGCGCTGTCGTCCGGCAACCATCGCATCTTCTCGGAAGACGGCAAGATGTCCGCGGAGCTCAATCTGACGAGCGCCGGCGACCTCGCCATCGTCGCGGGCAAGGCGCCGCGGCTTCTGATCAAGGACGATGGCGGCTTCCATCCGATTGAAGATGCTGCCGCCGACAGCGGACGCGTGGACAACCGGTGGCGGTCGATCTTCAGCGAGCGCATTTTTCTCGGCGACGGCGCGGCGTTCCTCACGGCGATCGCCGGGTCGCCTGAAGGTGTCGTTTCCGCGCCCGTCGGGTCGGTCTGCACCCGCACGGACGGCGCGCCGGGCTCGACGCTCTATGTCAAGGAAAAAGGCTCCGGGTCTACCGGCTGGGTCGCCAAGTGATGCCCGGTCTGCGCCACGGGTCTTGTCTCGATGATCAAATCGATTGCATACATTATGTCCACCGTGCCTTAATTTGTTGCATGGATTGTCTCCGAATTCATCGGCGTATAGGTTCGAAAGCGCGCGGTCGCGAGGAATGCCGATAGACATGGACCTATGAGCTCCTTCGCCGACGAAGTGGACGCATCGATCCGCGCCGGGAATCTAGAAGCCGCGCAGGGCCTTCTCGACACGCTCGAGCCGAGCCGGAAATGGGACGAGGACGTGAGCTTCTGGCGCGGCCAGATCCTGCATCGTCGCGGCCAGCTCGAGCAGGCCTTGCAGGCGCTCAATCTGTCGGTGGCGCTGAACAAGACGAATACCGAAGCCTGGCGCGAGATCGGCTACATCAACTACTGGCTCGACCGCGACGACGATGCGCAAGCAGCGCTTCACACCGCGCTCGACCTGGATCAAGGTTTGCAGTTCATCCGCTATCATCTGGCGCACATCGAACGGAAACATGGGCGCTGGGATGAAGCGATCCGGCTCTATCAGTCCGAACTCGAGGTCAATCCCGGCTTCTCGCCAAGCGTCTTCTTCAGGGGCGTCGTGGCCGCGCGGTCCGGCGACATCGAACGCGCGCGCGTTGATTTTTGCGCGGTTTCCGCCGACCCCGACCTGAGCGCCAGGATCGAGGACGGGAGGCTGCGCTGGCCGCTTTTGCCGAGCGCCGACACGGCGGCGAAAATCGATGCCGCGGCGGCGGCCGACGAACTGGTCTACCATGTCGGCCTCGGCAGGATGCTGCTCCTCGGCGCGACCGGCGTGGGCATCGCCCGCGTGCTCCTGCGCCGGGGTCTCGATGTCGTGTCGATCTGCCAAGCTTCGCCTCTGGTGGCCGATGCGGCGGCGTTGGCGCCCGGACGCTTTTTCGTGGCTCCATTCGATCAAATTCCGTTCGAGTCGCAATCGTTCTCGACGGTTGTCGTCTTCGCGGGCGATCGCCCGATCTCCGATGGCGACGGCTTCGACCGGCTGGTCCGCGAATGCGCGCGGCTTGCCAGGCGATGGGTGGTGGTCGAAGCCAAGGCCGAGGGATCGCCCGACGACGCCATAACGTCGCTCTGGCGAAACGTGACGGCGCGGCGCGGCCTGCGCGTCAATCCCGCGATCGCGCTCAAGGCGCTGCGTTGCGGACCGCAAAGCGCGGCATTCGTGTTCGAGCATGCGACGGACGAACAACGCGGCTTCGAGGGATCGGTCTCGGAAGCCAACGTGCTTTTCCCGGCCAGCAAGCAGGCGCGCGAAATGCATCGTCTCGCGCTTGCCCTCAACCGTCTGGTTCCGCCCTTGCGCTACGGAATCGGCGCCGTCCATTGGCGCGATGCGGCGACCTATCATGCCGGCGCGATCCTCGGCGCCCTGACGCCGCGCGCGCTGTTTCATATTTGCGTTCCCGATGACGAGATCGAGCAGGCTAAAGTGCTCTATGAAAATGCTTTCAAGGACACGATTTTCGTGGCCCGGGGCGAGCCGGGTCCCGGCGACGCCGGAGACGGCCGCTGCACGCTTGTCTCCTTCGAGGAAGCGAGCGCGCTTGAAGGCGCGGCGCTCGGCGACGCTCTGATCGTCAAGGTCGAGCCGGCGCGGGGGTCGCACGCCCATGCCTGGCTGCGAGGCCACGGCTTTACGCTCCGCTGCGGTTTGCGGCTCGACCGGCGCGACGCGGATCTCGAGTTCGTCGAGTTCCCATGTCGACGCATGCCGACCACGCGGCGCCTTGCCGAGATGTGGAACGGCGGCGAAACGCTCTTTCTGGTCGCGACGCGCCACGATTTCGTCGAGCGGCTCGCCAGCGCCGACTGGCGCGCCTTCGAGGCCGATTTCGGCAACATGGCGAAGCGCCCGCCGCTGATGATCGAAGAGCTCGCCGTTCTCGCAGGTCGTCTCACCGACGCGATATCGAAAGATCCTGCCGACCTCGACGCGGTTTTCAGGGCTTCGCTGGCGACGCTGGGTTTCGCCTACGGCCTGCTCGCGGACCCCTCGGCGACTTGGGACGAAAGCGGCGAGGCGCTCGCGCTGCTCGCTCGATGCGCCGCCGCGATCGCGCCGCACCGCGCGTCCGACGAAGCCTGCCGATGGCACATGTCGCTGTTCCGCGCCGCCGCGATGCTCAACCTCAACCGCGGCGACCGCGAGTCCGCATTGGCCGATTTCGAACGCTGTATCGCGCTCGACGACGACAAGATCCGGCCGCATCTGCGCAAGCACCCCCTCGACGCGCTTTTTCTTGGCGGGATCATCAATTTTGCCGATGGCGCGACCGCCGAGGCGATGCGAAGGTGGACGTTGGGCGCCGATCGTCTCCGGTCGATGACCGCCGCGATCGCATCGCAGAACTACGACCGCGAATTCGAATTCAACGAAACGGCCCATCTCTTCGCCATCGGGTCGCTGAATTTTGGCGCGGCCGCGCTCGTCGACAACCGGCGAAGCGCCGACGAGCCGTTCGATCCGCCGCTCGGCATCGCCAATGGCTGCGTCATCGCTCCGTTCGACCGTTACGGCGACGCTGCGGTCGCCGGTCCGGCCACTGGACGCGTCCTGGACGTTTGAGTAGCGTCCCAAAATCCAAGCGGGGAATAGCGTGAACCAGGTCCATTCCGTCTTTCATGACGCCATTTCGGATGTCGCAAAAGCCCTCGGCGACCTTTCCCTTACGGACAAGGAGATCGATCGGGCGGTCGATCTCATCGCCGACTCAAAATCGCCCCTGGTGACCACCGGCGTCGGCAAGTCCGGCTTCATTGCGGCCAAGGTCGCGGCGACCATGTCGAGCCTCGGCATGCCGGCGCTGTTCTTGAACGCCACGGACGCCCTGCATGGCGATCTGGGCATCGTCTATTCGGGCGCGCCCGCGCTGCTGTTCTCCAACAGCGGCAACACGCCCGAGATCGTCGCCCTGCTGCCGGCGCTTGCCGACCGTGACTGTGCGATCATTTCGATTACCGGCAACATCCATTCCCGCATCGCCGAGCGCAGCGCCGTCTGCCTGTGCTTCGGGCGGGTCGACGAGAGCGACGAACACGGCCTGGCCCCGACCAAGAGCACGTCGATGCAGCTTGCCATCGGCGACGCGCTGGCGATCGCGGCGAGCCGCAGGCGCAGTTTCTCCAAGGAGGAATTCCTGCGCAACCATCCGGCGGGCGCGCTCGGCAAGCGGCTGATGTCCGTCAGATCCGCGATGCGGTCCGGCGACGCGGTGCCGACCGTTCGGGCGGGCAGCCTGCTGACCGACGCGCTCCTCGAAATGAGCGCCAAGAAGATCGGCATCGTCTGCGTCACCGACCCCGACGGCATCCTCGGCGGGATCGTCACCGACGGCGACATCCGGCGGGCGCTTCAAAACCGCATAGACGTGTATCATGTGTCCGTCGATTCGCTCATGCGCCCCGACCCGATCACCACGTTGCCGGAAACCATGGTCGGAGACCTTTTGCAGGATCGTGGCTCTCTGCCCAGCCATCTCTCGCTTCCGGTGATCGACCATAACAAGCGCCTGCTCGGCATCATTGTCGGCCTCGATCTTCTGTAAGCTGGAGCAATCAATGCGCATCGTCGCCTTCGTACCGGCCAAGGGCAGCAGCGACCGGATACCGTCCAAGAACATGCGCGTTCTCGATGGCGAGCATCTGTTCAAGCGCAAGCTCCGGCAACTGCTCGAATGCGACCTGATCGACGAGGTCTATCTCGACAGCGAATCCGACGAAATCATCGCGGCGGCCGCCGATTTGCCGATCAGGATCCTGAAACGCGATCCCGCGCTGGCCACCAACCGCACCGACGGCCACGCCATGTTCGCCAACGAATGCAATCACGCGCCGGGCGCCGACATCTACATCCAGGCGCTGTGCACGGCGCCCTTCGTCGATGCGGACACGATCAAGCGCGCGCTGACCGAACTGCTCGCACGACCCGCGGCCGACAGCCTCGTGGCCGTGACCAAGTCGAAGCAATACACCTGGGACGGCGACGATCCCGCCTACGGCCGCGGCAGGATTCCCAACAGCGTTGATCTGCCGGCCACGATCGTCGAGGCGATGAGCCTCTACATGGTGCGCGGCGCCGCGTCCGGTTTTCCGGAGAAACGCTACGG
Source organism: uncultured Rhizobiaceae bacterium (assembly GCA_964244725.1). Taxonomy (GTDB): domain Bacteria; phylum Pseudomonadota; class Alphaproteobacteria; order Rhizobiales; family Rhizobiaceae; genus Kumtagia. The sequence goes on along the minus strand of CAXTJQ010000012.1, from coordinate 27,264 downwards.
TGTGAAGCCGATTCTTTTCGATCTCTCCACCAGGGAGGCGCTCGACATCAACTACCCGGAGGAATTGCAGCTCGCCGAGGATATCTGCCTGGGCACGCGCCAGCATGAACTGCAGCGCTTCCGGCTGCTGAAGCCGCATCTGGGATCGTCCAACCTTTCCGACATCACCAAGGAACTGGGCCTGGACTGCACGCTCGCCCAGGAAATCCGGGCGATCAACGGCACAAGGCTCCTCGGTCGCGCCAAGACCCTGAAGCTCGGCGCGCTTCTGGAGCCCAAGAAGCCCAAGAAGGACGAGTGGAAGGGAATTTACAAGGCGCTTCAGTCCTACCACTTCGTCCGCTCGGGCGATGTGATCGTCGTCTCCACGGATGTTCCGGACCGCGCCTATTTCGGCGAACTCAATGCCCATCTCGCGCTTCGTGCGGGCGCCGTCGGCGTCCTCGTCGACGGCTTCACGCGCGACATCGAGGGCGTGCGGCAGCTCGAACTGCCGGTCTTTGCGCGTGGCGCGTGGTGCAACGACATCAAATACGAGGGCACGACGATCGGCATGAACGAACGCGTCATGGTCGGCGGCGTCAGCGTCGCCAACAACGATGTCGTCTATGCCGACCATGACGGCGCCGTCATCGTTCCCTCCGAGCGCTGGGACGAAGTCCTGTCGATCGCCATCGACACGGTGATGAACGAGTCGCGGATCCGGTTGGGGGCGGCCCTGGGCAAGCCGATCGAGGACCTGATCGAAAGCTATGGATATTTCTGAACGGCCCAGAATCGCCTTGATCCGGACAATTCGTCGCGCCTTTCCTCACCCCGATTGAACGTGGCCGTTGCGCAAACTTCATGTTATGAGCCTTGAGGTCGGCCGGTGGGCGAAGGGGAATGCGCGCGGATGAACTTGGCGAGTAACGTATCCGACGATTTCGAACCGCCGCCCGAAGAGTCCGCCACAGACGCTGTAGATCCGCTGGTGCTGGCCGCGAGGATCTTTCGCGTTGCCAATGGAAAATCGGATGATGACCTCGATGATGTCATATCCTCGTCCGAGTTTCAGGATTTCCTGGCCAGGACTGGTCCAGAACTTGGGCTTTCCAGGCCGGTATTCGATGTAAGGCTGTATCTATCGAATTTTTCCCGCAAGAATTGGCCATCGATGAACGCCGTCCTCCACTATTGCGAGACCGGCGCGGCGAACCGCTTCAAACCCCACATACTGGTCGATCCCGATTATCTCGCCGGCGCCGACGAAACCGCCGATCTCAGTGCGCCGGAGGCCTATGTCGCGGTCCTTGAAAATACCAAGGCGCCGTTTCTCAAGCCGAACGCCTATTTCGACCCGGATATTTGGATCGCGACCGAACCCGCGGAGTCGACGATGTCGCCGGTGGTCAGCTTCCTGGCGGCCAAGGCGGTCGGCGAGCGCCGCTATTCGCGCTACTTCTCCCCCAGATTCTACTGCCGGCAGGATCCGCAGTTGCGGCGCGACAGTCCGGGCGCGTTCCTGCACTATCTGGCGCGTGTCGCCGTCGAGCCGCTGACGGAATGCAACCCGTTTTTCCAGAACGGCTGGTACGCCCTCAGCTACGATATCGAGCACGACGATCCGTTGCGGCATTTCATCCTCGTCGGCGCCGACCAGGGCTTTTATCCGAACCCGTATGCGGAGGACGAACTGCGCATCGCCGGCGTCAGCGCCGTGTCGGCGTCGATCGGCGATGTGCTGAGGGACTACATCGAAGTGAAGGCGGGGAAGCGCTGACCATGTCGGGTTCGATTACGTTCGATAGCGAACGCGACATCGCGTATGCCCATTCCCATCCCGCGCTCGACGATGTGATGCACATTGTCCACGCCGCCTGGCACGGCATCCGCAGCGCGACAGGCGCCCTGCCGGGCCACAAGCTGACGATCCCCCATGAGGGCGATCTCGATGGGAACGCGGTGCGCCATATTCTGGGGCTGATCAGCCACCACGATATCCGCACCATCTGCTTCCAGGGCTACTCCGGCCTGGCCGATTGGCTGGCGCGCGACATCAAGAAGCATTTCGGCTCCGACGTCCGAATCCACGTCATCACCCATGTGACGTCGACCCAGTTCGAGAATCATTTCGAGATGCAGATGCAGGAGAAGATCGCGACGCTGCTGCGCCTCGGCATCCTGCGGGCGCATGGCTCGGTCAAGGCCGATTTCGACAGCGTCGCGCCGGGATGCTGGAGCCGCACGCTGATCAACGCCGCGCCCAGGATCGGCGACGGCTTCGTCACCCCGGCGTTCGACCCGGACTGCGTCTTCATCCCTCTCGAAAACACCTGGCGCAAGAACCTGTACACCAACATCCTGGCGGCCAACGCCGTCCCGCAGGTGCGCCGCATCTACACCGTCAACTGGCCCTCGATGCTCGAAACGGTGGCCGACCTGTCGAAGGTCAAGCTGATCGGCTACAAGCGCGGCCTCGATCTCTACGCGACGATGGCGTCGTGCTCCGTGATGATCGCAGCGACGCTGGCAGAATGCCAGCCCATGACGGAATTGGAAGGTCTCGCGGTCGGCACGCCGTCCGTATCGGGCCCGCTGCTGCTCAAGGAGTTCGACGACGATCCGCTGACGAAATTGTCGCGTGTCCCGGCCGTCGACAATCCGCGCGCCATCGCGAAGGTGGTCGATCGGTTGATGTCGATTCGCCGGTCCAGTCCCGCCGAAGTCGCCGAGATGATTGACGCGCACCTGAAGAATCGGCTCGATCTGTGCTTTGAAAGCTATGGCGAGTTCTTCGGGCTGTGAGGGCCGGGCCAAGACGTCGAGCGGCTTTCGCCGAGACCGCCGCGAGAGCGGGCCGCGCATGACGACGACGGCCGCCGATCGCCGGAAACACGCGCGGGACGGCGGAATCTCGTCAGGCCCGTCGCGCAACACATAGGGCTATCGTCTTGCGATCCATTTGCTTCGTCACCAATGAAATCTACCCGTTGCATCCTGGCGGCATCGGGCGGCTGATGTACAATTTCTGCGTTCACAATCGCGTGGCCGGCTCCGACGTTCAAATCCACATGCTGCTGCCGCCGGTTCCGCCCGAGGAGCTTGCGCAGGCCCAAGCTGCCCTGGGCGCGATGGCGCAGGTGCACAGTTGCACCGCGCTGGACAAGCGCCCCGACCAGTTTTCGCGGCTGTTCTCGACCAAGCATCCGTCGCGCTGGGATTTCTCCCGGCACTACGAGAAATCCTTTCTTTATTTCATGGGCCTAAGCCAGGTGCAGGCCCGCCTCGGACGGCCGTTCGACATCATCGAGTTCCTCGATTTCAGCGGTCTGGGAATGGCCGCCATCGCCGCCAAGAAGGCCGGCATCGCCTTCCAGGACACGATCCTGTCGGTGCGGCTGCATTCGACGCTCGGCCTGATCAGCCGCTTCGAGAAATTCTACCACCATCCCTCGACCTATATGGGCTATGTCTCCGACCTAGAGCGCTACGCCTTGCGCCATGCGGACCTGATCGTCGGGCATGTTCCCGCGATCGCCGAGCGGAATCACGAGCACTACGCCTTCGACGCCGACTGGATGGACCGCGTCGTCATCGAATTCCCGTTGATCGAGGCTCCGGTCGGCCAGGACGCGCCGGACGAGGAGAGCGACGCCGTCTCCTCCGGCGGCCCGCCTGCCGGACGGCCGGTCCGCGATGTGGACTTCCTGTTCTCGTCGCGGCTGCAGCCGTTCAAACGCCCCGACCTGTTCATCAAGGGCGCCGTCGGACTGCTAGAGCAAAGGCCCGGCTATCGCGGCGTATTCCGGTTGTTGTCCTATGGATGGGACCGGGAATATGTCGGATATCTCAAACGTCTCGTACCCGACATGTGGTCGAACAAGATCGTCTTCCGCGAGAAGGTGACCCCTGCCGAGCGCGAAGCGATGATCGGCAAGTCGGTCGTCGTCATCCCTTCGGATTACGAAAGCCTCTGCCTTTTCGCGTTCGAGGCCGCCGGCGCCGGTTCGACCGTCATCCTCAACGCGAAATGCGAGGCGTTCGGCTCGTTCGACCGCTGGAAGGCCGGCGAGAATTGCCTGATGTTCGACGGCACCGGACACGACCTCGCCCGGGCCATGGCCGAGGCGGTCGACTGGAAGGCCCGCACCCCGGTGGACGGCGCGGCCGACGCCCTGCCCTACTGGCGCCGCTCCGACCTGCCGGCGCGCACGTCTCCGGCGGCCGGTCCCGCTCTGAGGCTCGGCCTAGTGAGAACCGGCTTTTTCTCGACCGCCGACGTGACCCGCGCCTTGCTCGAAACCAGGTACGCGTCCGAGATGATCGACCTGAACGTTGTCGCGATGGGCCGCGCCTGGGGCGGCGACCACCTCGATCGCATGGTCGAGAGCAACGGCGCGCAGGCGATCATCCTGTCGGGTCTGGGCGTCTCGCCGGAGGAACTGGGCGTCAGGATCGCCGCGCTCGACTGCGACGTGATCGCGCTTTGCCCTCCCGATATACGTCCGCATCCCGGGTTTTTCGCCCGGGCCCGCAAGGCGTTCGAACGCAATCCGGATCTGGTGGCTTATTCGACGCATCTGCGCACGGTCCATCCGGCCTCCGACCAGGTCTACGGCGTCCAGATCTATGCGGGCGAGATGCCGTCCACGGCGCTTTCGGAGAACACCATCGCGCCGCGGCTGGTGGTCATCCGCAAATCTGCGCTCGCGCGCTATCCGTTCGACGATCGCGCGCGCGACCTGTGGCTCGAGGCCTGGCTGCGGCGGATCGTGCTCGACGGCGCCGAAGTCCTGATCGCGCCGGTCGCCGATGGCGACATCGTGGCCGAGGCGGCCGTCATTCCGGGCTCGATCCTCGTCAGCGGCACGCTCTACGACGATCTGGGCATCGCCGCCGGCCTGCCGGCCCGTTTCATGGCGCTGGAACCGAAGAGCGCTGGCGAGAGTCGTTGGCCATCGGAGAAGAAAGAGTTCAGCGGCTCCGTTTTCCAGACGGCGCGGCGAATTTGGCCGAGCGCCATCAATCCGCGCGAATTCTCCCTCGTTCACTATCGCCCCGACCTTGGCGGCTTGCTGGTCCATCCGATCGCCAACGATGTCGTCATCGCCGAAATCGAACTGCCTCGGGGCTCGATCCGCCATGTGCTCGGCAGCGCATGGCTCTCCAACGTGAGGAGCACGGGCGTCCAGATCGCGGTGGCCTGCGCGCAGCGCGCCGTCGAGGCCGACGAAATCCGAGACCTTCTCGACGGCCGGCCGCCGCTGATCGATTTCAGCGGCTGGCGCGACCTGTCCGGCGGCGAGCGCGTCGACATCAACATGTCGGCGGCGATGCCGACGTCGCACGCCAACCGCGCCCTTCTGTTCTGCCGCGTGCCTCGCGGCGGCAGCGAGGACTTCGGGCATCTGGTCTTTGAAAAGCTCACGGTCGACTTCGATCCGGGCGCGATATAAGTGTGAGAGGTCGGATTTTCACGAACCCACCATGTTGGACAGAATAATACCCATGCAACGATGGTTCGGCGCGGCGAAGGAGACTTCGCGCAACAGGGCGACGCAGCCTTCGGCATTTCCGCTGATCCCGATCGTCTGCCACGCAGGGGAGAGCGGCGTCGAGATCGTGACGACCGTCGCGGGTTCCGAGCGGCGCAACGACATCCGCTCCATCGGAACGACGACCTGGCTCTCGCTCGAATGTCCGATCGACGCCGCCGAACTTCCGCGCCTGGGAGCGGCCGTCGTATCGCTGGACGTGTCGACCTCGCCTCATGTCAGCGGATGGGCGGTTCTCAGACTGGTGACGAACGGGGCGTCGGCGGACCTTTGCACGCAGAAATTCCGCTTCAGCGGCAACCAGGCCCGGCAGACCTTCGCCTTCGACCTTTCGACGCCTGAACTCGGTACGATCGGAGCAGGAACCAGCGCGAGGGTCATTTTCTTTTTGCCGGTCGCCCCGGTTCAGGTCACGGTGCGCTCGGCTTGGGCCTATCCCAATCTTGAAAACGCCGCCTAGAGCGTTTCATGGTTTGGCTCGGACGCGCAAGGACCAGCCTTTCGGGACATATGCTCGTCGCGGTTCAGCCATGATCAAACAAAGCCTCTCGCGGCTTCTGCGCCGGGCCCGGCTGACGGTCGAATACCGCCTCGTCGCGCGGTCCGGCATGTTCGACGGCGACTGGTACCGGCTGGCCTATCCCGACGTGGCGCGAAGCCAAGCCAACCCGATCGTCCACTATCTGACGCGCGGCGCCGACCTCGGCTATGCGCCGAGCCGGCGCTTCGACACGCGCCAATACGTGATCGACTACCCCGATGCCGCCGCCTCGCCGCGCAATCCCCTGATCCACTTCCTGGCGGTCGGCAAGAGGCGTGGCGACATTCCTGCGCCCGCTCCGCCGAGCGCCGCCGATCGCATCCGGGCGTCCGGTCTTTTCGATGCTGACTGGTACCTCGCCAAATATCCGGACGTCTCTTCGGCCCGTTATCCGCCCCTGCTTCATTACATGGTCTACGGCGCGGTGGAGGGGCGCTCGACAGGCCCGGGCTTCGATGCCGAATGGTATCTGGGCCGCTACCCCGATATCGTCGGCGCCAATCCGCTTCTGCACTATGTCGACCACGGAGTTCAGGAAGGCCGCAAGCCTTGCCCGCCGGGCCGCATTCTCGATCTGGCGCGCAGCGTCGTGGCGACCGTCGAGGATTTGGACCCGGCTCTCTCCGCCTTCGACTATTTTGCCGACTCGGCAAGTCTCGACGTGGTCGACGGCAGCGCCAACAACCGCCTGGAGCGCGCCTTTGCGGAAATCGTGCGAACCATCGTTGATGCGCCGAGTCGTATCGTCTTCATGCCGTGGCTGACCCATGGCGGCGCGGATCTCGTCGCCTGTCACGCCGCCGGCGCCATGGCCGACGCCGACGGGGCGGCTTCAATCCTGGTCGTCCTGACGGATCACGATCGCGCGGAAGCGCGGGAATTCCTTCCCGACGGCGTGGTCCTGACGTCGCTGTCTCGCATCGACCCGGACCTCACCGCGACGGAGCGGGCCGAACTCGTCGAACTCATCGTCAGGGCGCTGCGCCCGGAAAGCGTCCTGAACGTCAACAGCAGGGCCTGCTGGGACATGTACCGCGCGCGCGCGCGCGTGGTGCGTCATTTCAGCCGGCTCTTCGCCATGCTGTTCTGCCCCGACTACTCCGCCGACGGCAGGGCGTGCGGCTATGGCGACACCCATCTCCGCGACAGCATGCCGTTCCTCGAAGGCATCTATTTCGACAACGCGACCTATATCGCGCAGGTCGCCGAGAAATTCGGGTTCCCGCCGCATCTGCGCAGCCGCCTCGTGCCGCTCTACCAGCCGGCGCCCTCGATCGCGCCGGTGAGGCGCGCGGACCGGACGACGCGGCCGTTTCGCGTGCTGTGGGCTGGCCGATTGAGCCGGCAAAAGAATATCGACGTGCTGGTGAGCATCGTCGAGAGCGCACCCTCGTTCGAGATCCACGTCTGGGGACGTGGCGACAAGGACGCCGAGGACGCCTTGAGCGAACTCGCGGCGCGCCGGCCCGGCCTGAAGTTCCGCGGGCCCTTCGAACGGTTCGAAAAGCTGCCGCTCGGCGACTACGACGCTTTCCTGTACACGTCTCTTTGGGACGGAATTCCCAACGTTCTCCTGGAAAGCGGAGCGGCGGGCTTGCCGATCGTCGCCTCCGCCGTCGGCGGAGTCGGCGAACTGGTCGACGAGGAAACGGGATGGCTGATCGACGACATCGACGACGCCTGGGCCTATGTCCAGGCGCTGGATGAAATTCGCGCCCACCCGGACCAGGCGGACCAGCGCGCCAAGGCCATGCTGGTCCGGCTTGGCCGACGCCACAATTGGGAGACCTATCGGGAGACCCTCGCCAGGGAACCGCAAGAAGCCGGAGGCCTCATCCATGCAGCCAACCGCAATCACGGCGGTGCTCAACGCCCATCGCGAAGGGTTGATGGCAAAACCATCCCTCGCAAGCCTGCTGCGCGCCGCGACGATGGCCGCGCGCGCCGGTCACGACGTTGAGATCATCGCGGTCCTCGACCGCGCCGACGAACTGACGGCGACTGTCGTCGCGGATTTGCTGCCGGGCGATGCGAAAATCATCGACACCGATTTCGGCGATTTGGGCGAGGCGCGCAACGCGGCCGCCGAGGCGGCCCGCGGCCGGTACGTCGGCTTTCTCGATGCGGACGACCTTTGGTGCCCCGATTGGCTGGAGGCATCGGCCGCCGCAGCCGAGGCGCGGGAGGACCCGGTCGTCTGGCATCCCGAGGTCAGCGTTTTCTTCGGCGGCGCCAAGCACATCCTCCATCACGTCGACATGGAGGGACCGGAGTTCAAGCCGGCGACCCTCGTGCTGCACAATTACTGGACCGCCTTGAGTTTTGCCGCGCGCCAGCTCTATCTCGATCACCCCTATCCCAGGACGGATCTCGACGCCGGCTTCGGCTTCGAGGACTGGGCGTGGAACCTGCTGACCGCGAGCCACGGCGTTCTGCATAAGATCGTACCCGGCACGGGTCATGTGATCCGCCGCAAATTGTCGGATTCGCTCGGACAATCGACGGTGCGCGCGCAGGCCGTCCCGCGACCGAACGACTACATGATCGACTACATCCGCCGACGCCTTGCCGACGGCGATGCCGACGGATGACCGGAACGGGGGTCTCGTCGGGCCCCACGCGGGCTTGGCCGCGTCAACGGCGAGGTGGTTTCAAGCCGCGGGGAAGGACGGCGCCGATGGCGTCAGGCGAGGAACGGGGCGACCCGTTTCCAGTATTCGGCGGCCAGCCGGGCCTCGCCGAGATAGGTCGTGGCGAAGGCGTCCGACTTGGCGCGGATGTCGCGGATCCGGGCATTGAGGCCTGGGCTGGACAGGTTGGCGACCACATCGTCGATCCCGCCGACGGAGATGACCGGCAAGGGCGGGCAGTTGACCGTCTCGCAATATTCCTCCATCGCCCATAAATCCGCGCCGCTCATCACGACGCAGCCCGCCTTGATGCCCTCCACCGTGGTCTGATGAATTTGGCCGGTGTTCATGTCGTCGACGATCAGTTTCACCGCGAAGAGATACTGCGCGATTTCACCGGCGGTCACGTGGTCGCGGCCGAAGGCCTGATTGATCGTCTGAACCTTGAGCTTGCCGAAGCGGGCGGCATTGGCCTTCAGGACATTCAGGTCCGATTCCAGGACCTTGCGGGACCAGCGCCATTCCGCGGAGCGCAGGTGCGGAACGAAGACGATGTCGCTTTTCTCGACATTGTAGGTATTCTTCTGGTCCGGCACGATGTTTGGGACCGTGACCGCATCCGAGAAGAAGCGTCCGTGGCCCTGCCCGACAACGAAGACTTTGTCGAATGTGTAAAGGTCGAGGACCGAATAAAGATACGCCGGGGGTTCGAGCGCCGGCGAATGGCACTGGAAGAAGACCGGGCAGCCGCTTGAGCGCTCTGCGAAGATCAGGTCGACGAAGCTGGCATCGGTCTTGTTGTCGACATGGTAGTTGTGAAGAAAGATCGCGCTCGCGGACCGAACCATGGCCGCCAGGTTCTTTTCCCATTCCGGCATCGCCCGCAGGGCTCCGTCAGGCAGCGCAAAAGCGTTGTGGGGGTAGTTGCGCATCACCACGGGAACGGTCTTCCTTCCCGAAAAGGCGCCGATCCAGTTGGCAAGCCGCGTGATCGTTCCGGCGACCGGGGTTGCGGAGATGAGCAATATCACAGTGCGGCATCCGGATTGAGACGTTTCACCCTGAGCCCCCGGCGCAAGGCCGTCCGCAGGAACGCTCCCGGCGGTAGGGGCGCGATATCGAGCGCATAGCGCAGGGTCGCGGTATTGACGAACACGGCGCCGCTGTCGTCCTCGAAATCGGAGAGCCTCGCGACGGGCTTCGTCGAAACCAGCACGATGTCGCCGTGATTCTTGTTCTGCACCTCCGTCCGGACGTAGTCGCCGAAGGTGTCGGAAATGACGCCGCCCTGGAACGAATAGATGTTGTAGCGTTCGGGAAAGAAGAGGTCGCCATAGCCGGACAGGCACGAAAAAATCGTCATCAGGACCGATGGCGTGAGAGGCAGCTTTTCGGTTTCGAGATGCATGAGATAAGCGATGACGTTCGGCAGTCCGCCGAAATAGTCGTTCATCCTGAGTTTCCGCGAAAGCACCAGGGTTTTGGACGTGATGAACATCGCCGGGCTGATGCGCAGGGCCTCGTTGAACACCCTCTCCTCGATCAGGACGACGGTCTGGCGTTCCTGTTTCAGAAAGTTGTCCTTGTTTTCCGCGAGTTTGGAGACGGGAATCAAGGAAATGCAAACGCTGCTGTTGAAAGACTTTGCAAAGAACTCGGGCTGCAGAATGCTGATGCGTTGCAACATCTCGGAAACGGCGCCGCCTTCGGCATAGATGCAGACGATCTGCTTGCCGCCGAACTGGTTGCCGATCGCGCCCGCTTTGCCAAGCAGCGGCGAACCCGCAAGTCCCTTCAGCGCGGACCGGTAGGTCCAGATGTTGCGGCCCTCCAGTTCGACGCCGTAGTCGTTGACCAACGAATTTCCGGCGTCGAACAGATTGACCTTGAACGAGAGGTGACGCGTTTCCGGAAAGCCGAATTGCCTCTGGGCGGCCGGATCGGACGACAGCGCCGCTTGGTCGATCGGCAGCGCGCCGCCGTTTGGCAAGGTCACCTGCAGCGATTTCGGAAATTCGCCGGTGGCTTCGTCGATCGCCATGCCGCGCAGGTAGAACTGGTTGAAGAAGCGGAACTGGACGACGACGTCTGAGACCCTGATACGCATGCCGCTCACAGGAAATTGAGGTTGGAGGTCTTCTCGGCCACGTCGACGGGAATGCCCTTGGAACGGAAATAGCCCATCGCCCGCTGCATATTGTGCAACTGCTTGTCATGCACGAATTCCGGCAGGGTGGCCCGCCCGTCGATGCGGGCATAGGCGGATGGCAGCGGGAACATGACGCCGACGGTCGATATCGCGCGGTAACCCATGGCGGCGGCGCATTGCAGGGCGCTCGCAAAGACCGAACAGCCGTGGAAGACCCGGCCGAGGTCGTTGGAAAAACCGTCGCGTCCGAGCGTTTCCAGAAGTGTGATCTTGCCGGCGAGGTCGGGAATGGCGCTGATGTCGACGCGGTCGAGCGTGACGATGCTCGCGACGGGCGACCGCCGCAGCGCTTCGGCGCTCTTGCGGATGAACCGGCTGTCGTTGACGAACAGCCGCTCCGCGGCGAAACCGTTCTCCTCCAGCCAGAACAGCGAGTCGTTGAGAGCCCAGAGATCGCCTTTGAAATTCGCGATCCGCTGCTTTTCGGCCGCGATCGAGGGCGCGCTGCCCACGATCATGACGTGGCCGTTGCTCCGCCGCATCGGGGCGGCAGCGGCCGTCGATGGTTCAGCCACCGAACCGCTTTCGTCCGCGTCGAGGCCGAGCGCTGAATCGTCCACGATCTTCAACGCGGTGAAGACCTTGATCGTGTCGCTGAACCGGATCGTGTTGGCGCTCTTCAGCGCACAGCCCTCGGGCGGCGCGTAGACGAAGGGCTCGTGACCCGCCGTCGAAAGGATAGCCGTGTTGTCGTCGGTCAGTTGCACGGAGATGGCGTTGGCGCCGGGCATGGAGTAGTCGCGCGGCAGTTCGAATTGCTCCCGCCAAAAGCTGTCGTACAGGGAATTGACGACGATATGTCCGTCGGCGATGCGAAAGGAGATGTGGAGGACGAAGTCGTTCCTGGCCTCGTCGACGAAGTTGATCAAGGGCTGGATCTGGTCGCTGACGGCAGGCAGCACGAACTCGAAGAGCGCGCTGGAATCGACGATCGGAAAAACGCCCATGGTTCACTCGCAAGCTTCGGAGCGCGAGAGCGGATACCCGCGCGTCCCGGCCGAATGGCCGCGCGCCGTTTTTGAAGATGATCCCCCGTCCGGTCAACCGTTTTTGTCGAGCAGCGTGGCAACATTTTGTCCGCGCGTCGGCGTCCCGGCGATTCTTTGTCGGTAACGTTTTGCCGGCTTGCGGGGACGCGCATCGGCGTCGAGCGACCGTGCGCCATCATCCAAGAACGGCCGATGGCCCTACGGAAGAGAACCGGCCGACCAGGTCGAGCAGCCGCGTGGCCTTCATGCCTGCCCAGCCGTGTTCCAGCGACTCGTCCAGTTCGATGCGGTAGCGCACATTGCGGCTATCGAAGGCGGCTTTGAGCCGCAGGGCCGCGTTCCGGTCGGCATCGTAGGCGCCGAACCGCAGCAGCACGGCCGGCGCATGCATGGCGCCCCGCACCGCGAGATCGAGATCGCGCCAGTCGGCCTCCAACATCTTGCGGCTCCAGAGGTCGGAACTGTGCAGTTTGGCGCTTTCGAGATCGACCTGCGGATTGATCGTGATCACCGCCCCGAAGCCCATCGTGAAGCCATAGCGGAGCGCCGCGTTGCCGCCCATCGACGAGCCGATCGCGATCACCTTGTCGGGCGGCATCGCATGCCGCGCCAGCACCGTCTCGATCATCGCTTGCCGGCGGGCGGCCAAGGGCTTGGCCGGAGTGCCGAGGTAGTAGTGCTGGTCCTCGTCCTTGAGCGATATATAGACGGCGGCGTAAGGCAGGTCCGAGTTCCTGAACCAGGACCAGCGCTCGTACTTGCCGGGATTCATGCTCGAAAAATTGATGACGGCGATGACCGGATCGGGATCGGCCCACGCGATCATGTCGATCGCGTCGTCGCCGATCGCGCTTGCCTTCAGAAAATCGTCGTCCAGGTCCATTCCGGCCCAACCTGCTCGCCCAAGGGTCGGACGCGCCGACATCAGCCTGGCAGCCATGTGCCGGAATCATCGTCGGGAACCCGACCGTCGCCGCCTGTAGCCGCTTCGGCGCCCGCAAAACAAGTGGGAAAGTCTGGCCGACGCCGGTGTCCACGGATTTCGCGCCGCGACGCGCCGTCAAAACCGCGCCTATTCGAAGATATACCGGCGCAGGACGCGTTCCAGGAGAAGCCCGAGCAAAAGCGAGCACAGAGCGAACTTGATCGGATAGCCCTTGTCCAGCACCTGGGTTGGATAACTCGGGAAATACGCTGTGCGCATCCATTCGACGCAGTGCAATACCGGGTTCCAGCTCAGAATCTTGATGAGCGGCGCAGGCAGGCTGGATACGACGAACAGAGTGCCCGATAGGATGTACATCAGGATCATGAAGAGCGAATAGGCCGTCATCAGCAGGTAGTTCGTCATGACCAGCACGCTGACCACCGAGCCGACGCCCACCGCGAGGAGAAGGACGGCGAAGAATGCGCTCACCGCTTCTGGAATGTCGTAGGGGACCGGATTGTCGCCGACGACCAGCAGAAAGATGAAGACCATTGCCACCATCAGGCAGGATCCGACCATTTCAAGCGCCGCGCGGGCGCCCATGATGTCGATCGGCTTGACGATCGGGAACGCCATCATGTTCTTGTTGGCCAGGATCGAGATGGCCATGAAGCGTGATACGTAGACAAAGGAGAGAGTGGGGATCAGCCCGGTCACGAAGAACAGGCGGAGCCCCGTGCCGTATGGCGCGCGCCGTCCGCCGAAATTGTAGATCGCAAGCAGCGCGAGAAGATGCGCCAGCGGCCAAAGCGGCACGATCAGGAACCCCAGGCCGTGGTTGAAGAACCGTGTGCGCATATCGCGCAGCATGACGGCGAGCATGACGTCCTTGCGTTCGCGCAACGCTCGCAGCGAAGATTTCAAGCTTGTCACGGGCATGTTCCAGCTATCGGGATGCGACCCCCGGGGTCATCCGGCGCGGATCCGAGGAGGGATCGCGCCCGCGACGGATCGTCATGCGGTGGTGCCTCGCAACTGCGACGTTTTTGAGATTCGGCATCGGCGGCGGATTGCGCCTCGATCCGGGATCATCATCTGAATCTGCTGCCGAGGTTGTCGGCTTCCTCGGCTGCCTCAAGCTCGGCGACGGGAATATCCGCGTTCTCGGGCTTCGGTCCCCGCGCCGGACCCGTCTCGCCAAAACCGTGATTTTCGAACAGCCGGATCACGCTTTCGATGGTCGTCTTGGACAGCGAATTGACGGCATGGACCGACCAGTCGGTCTTGCGGACGATGAACAGGCTGTTCGGCGCCTGGCTGAGGGCTTCGATAAGCTTTTCGGCGGCGATCTTGTCGGCGCGATAATTGCCGTACTCGATGTAGACGTTCGGCATCGCCGGCCATTTGTGGACGAACTCCGCGATGTCGTACCACTCCGCGCCGGTGCTGCGGATTTGTCTTTCCCAGTTTTGGTATTGATGCGCGCGCGCGCTGGCGTAGTCGAGCTGCGGATTGGTCATCAGCGCGCCGTTCAATTGCATGACGCTGGCATAGTAGATCGCCGCATAGCCGCCCATCGACCCGCCGATGGTGAACACCTGCTGCGCTCCCACGCCCGACATGTCCATGAAACGCAGGATGAGTTTGCGGAACGTCTGGAACAACGGCTTGGCGTCGTTACCGAGAAAATACTGGAAATCGTCGTCCTTGATGAAGAGATAGGCGGTCTCCGGCCAGACCTCGTCCTCCTGCCAGAACCAACTGTAGCGGTCGTAGCGGTCCTTGCCCATGGAAGAAAAGGAGACGATCAGCCGTTTGGCGTCCTTGCAGGGATAGTAGACGCCGTCGCGGCCCAGAAACTGAAACCCGTATTTCCTGCGCACATATTCGGAGTTCCACTTCACCCGCTTCTCCCGGTCAGACGCCGCCGTGGCTGGTTGCCAGACTTCGCGCGTTTAAGCCGCCCGCCAACGGTCGTGTCAAGAGAGCGGACAGGCCGAGATCCGGTCCGGCTCAGGCGGCGGCCTGCCTTGGCCGCATGAGCCCGGCCGCGCCGACGATCGTCAGCGCCATGGCGGCGGCGACCGCGGCCAGCGGATTGCCGGCGACCGCAAGGCCCGCCGTTCCCGCCCATCCGATCGACGAGAACGCCTCGGCGAAGGTCGCGACGCGCGACGCCGTGTGGCGCCGCCGCATGTGGCTGCGCCGCGCCGGCGACCGGAAGATCATCTGAATCGCGGTCGCCGAGGCTGAGGCGGCGAAGACCCCGATGGTGGTGATCATCGCGATCCACAGCGATGCGGTGGCGAGCGCCAGTACGATCGGGCTGAGGACGATGGCGACAGCGCCGAGCACGGCCTCGATCTTGGCGCGCAGCACCGCGCTGCGCCGCAGGGGGGCGGTCGACACCAGATCGGGCGCATCCTCGCCCGAGATCGCGAGCCAGGCGAGGCCGCCCGCGAGCTGGCCCGCCGCCATCACCAGAACCGGAGCGAGGATCGCCAGTCCGCCGGCCCTCTCGCCGTAGTTGCGCCAGAGCAGCAGACCCGGTGGGATCAGATAGAGCACCTGCATCATGGTCTGTGAGACGAGCCATGGATCGCGCGTCAGCAGCGTCCACTCCTTGCGCCGGAGCGCCGACGCCGCCGAGCGGCTCCGGAACACGGTCCGCGCCTTCTCGCGCATGCTGCGCATGCCGAGGCTGGCCGCCGCGGTCGCGAACTGGCCGAAGCGCCGGGAGGCGGCCAGTACTGCGAGGCAAAACAGCGCCAGGCCCGCGCCGACGACTGTGGCGAGCGCCCCGTAGTCGCCCATCGCGGCGCGCGCCGGCAACCAGAACAGGCTTTCCGAGGGCGGCGCGAGGCTCACGACGGATTGCGAGAGGAATGCGTCGAAGCGTGACAGGCTGCCATAGGCGAAGATCGAGATCGCCTGGACGCCGATCACGAACGCCGCGCCGACCACGGCCGCCACGACCTGCGCGATGAAACGCGTCCGCTTGGCGCCGAGCAGACGGAAGAGCAGGAGGGTCATCCCGATCGCCAACGCCGTGGCGGTCGCGGCCATCGCCAGCAGCACGCCATAGGCCGCGAGCCAGTGCGGCCCGCCGGCCACCGCGAGCGCGTTGACGAAAGGGCCGATCAGCGCCAGCGCCAGGAGCGAAGTCGTCAGGCCGATCGCCGCGATGCGGAAGACGAAGATCGTCCTCACCGGCGCCGGCGACGACAGGAGCAGGTCGAGGTCGGCGCGCGCATAGAAGGCCCGCGTCACGGACTCCATCGCTTGCGAGATCATCACCGTCCAGGCCAGGAAGCCGGTTCCGGTCACCACCAGCAATGTGGGGCGGTCGGGAGGAAACGTCACGTCGGCATAGGGGCCCACGATTTTCCAGGCGACGAAATGCATCAGCGCGACCAGGCCTGCGAATATGGCGAAGGCGATTTCGCGCCTGCCGCGCCGCCCCGCCGTGACCATCGCCACGAGATCGCGCCAGGCCAGGCGCACCTCGCGCCGCGCGAACCAGGCGGCCCTGGTCATGCGGCGATGTCCGGCGCATTGACGAGGTCGAGGAAAATATCCTCGAGACTGGAATCGCCCTTGCCGGCGCGCTGCCTGAGCTCGTCGAGCGTGCCCTCCTCGATCAGCCGGCCGGCCGCGATGACGCCGATGCGCTCGGCCATGCGCTCGGCGACTTCGAGGATATGCGTCGTCATGATGATCGTGCAGCCCTGCCGCACCCGTTCCAGCAGCACCGTCTTGACTTGCCGGGCGGACCCTGCGTCGAGGCCGGTCAGCGGCTCGTCGAGGATGATCAGCCTCGGTTCGTGCACCAGCGCGCCGGCAAGCGCCACCTTCTGCCGCATGCCCTTGGAAAATCCCTCGCAGCGCGTATCGGCGTGCGGCGCGAGCCCCAGCCATTCGATGAGGTCGCGCGCGCGCAATTCTGCGACCGCCGGCGCGATCGCCCACAGGCCGGCCACGAATTCGAGATATTCGAGCGGCGTCAGCTTGTCGTAGATCATCGGCTCGTCGGATACCCAGGCCGTGATCCTCTTGGCCGCGATCGGGTCGCGCCTGGCGTCGATCCCGAAGATCGAAATGTCGCCGCGGTCGGGTTGAAGCAGGCCGGCGACCATGCGCAGCGTGGTGGTTTTGCCGGCGCCGTTTGGGCCGAGCAGCGCGTAGAACTCGCCGGCGCGTATGCCGAGGTTCAGGCCGTCGACGGCGGGGCGGTCGAAACGCTTGTGCAGGCCGCGGATTTCCAGAGCAAGCATCGTCATCCCGTCGCGGTTCGAGCCAAGCGGCGGGACGGTAGTACGGGGTTCGTTTAGGTCCGGTGAATCGGCGGCGGATCGTCAGTGCGGCGCGCAGTTGGCGCAGGTGCCGCGCATCTCGATCGTGGTCTTGCCGAGCCTGAAAGCGTGGTCGCCGGCCCAACCCTTGAGCCGCTCCTCGACGACATCGTCGGAAAATTCGTCGACCTGCCCGCAATCGCCGCAGATCGCGAAGGCGATCAGGCCATGGGCGTGATCGTGCGGATGGGCGCAGGCGACGAAGGAATTGATGCTCTCCAGCCGGTGCACGAGGCCGCGCTCGATCAGCTTGTCGAGCGCGCGGTAGACCTGCAGCGGCGCCCGAAACCCGTGGTTGCGCAACCGGTCGAGCAACGAATAGGCGCTAAGCGGGCCATCGGTCGCCGCGAGCGCGCCGAGCACGAGCGATTGGTTTTTGGTCAGGTCCCGCGCCTTGTCCAAGTCCATGTCTCCTTCTTTGCGCCTGCCGGACGCGCAGTCAAGGATGTAATAACATCACACATCGTCCCGCACGGGGGACGGCCCCTGCGGACGATCCTGCTCGACGAACCGTCCAACGCGGTACGATTCCCGTCCGCTCGTCGACCGCCTCGCCCTGACCGAGCGCAGGCGCGGCGAGGCCCGCACCGTGCTGGTGGTCGTCCACGACTATGACCTCGTCCGGCGGCATTTCCCAGGGACGCTTCTGCTCGCCCGCCGTCCGGTCGCCTGGGGCGGGACGCGCCCTGCGCTTTCGGCCCGGAATCTGTTGCGCCCGCCGCTTCCACCAAGCCATCGACGACGATGCGCCCTGGTGCGACTCCGACGACCGCGACCATCGCGCCCCAGGCCATTCCCACGACGACAACCCGGCGGACGGCGCCGGCCACCGGCGGCACGCTGACCTATATCGACAGGATGGAGCACAACATCGCGACCATCAAAGGCGCGATCGACGGAAGCTGACGGTTCAATCGAGCCGATAGACGCGCGAGGCCGTGTTCCAGAAGATGTCGGCCTCGGCGGTCGGGCCGTGGCGCCCGGCCGCCGCGCGGTGCGCGGCGACAAGCGCGGCATGGCCGGTCCACAATTTCTCGATCGGGAAATTCGAGCCGAACATCAGGCGGCGGGCGCCAAGGATTTCGACCGCGCCGTCGACGATCAGCGCAATCAGGTCGGGATCGTTGCGGTGGGCGAATGTGCCGAGCCCGGAAAGTTTGGCGGTGAGGTTCGGGAACGGCGAAAGGTGGCGCAAGCCGGCCTTCCATTCCTCCACGACGGCAGGCGAATCGTCGGTCAGCATGCCGGCATGGGTCAGGATGAATTCCGTCCCGGGATTCTCGCCGACCAGTTCGGCCCCGTCCTGCATCTGTCCCGGGAAAAGCTGGAGATCGAACGACAGGCCGTAACCGGCGAGCCGGCCGACGTTGCGGCGGACGTTCGGATCGACGACCTGCCGCGCGTCGGTCGCGAACCGATATTGCGGCGTCTCGTGCCAGTGCAGCTGCATGCGCACGCCGCGCAGCAGCGGATATTTCTTCAGGCGGTCGAGCTGCGGCTGGACATCGTCGGCGCTCATGTCGGCGTAGCCGACGATCGCATGCGGCCAGCCGGTCTCGTCGGCGGTGCGCTGCACCCAGGCGACCTCGTCCTCGTAGCGGTCCCTGGCCCAGTTCGTCTGGACGTAGACCGCCTTCTCGACGCCGGACCCGTCGCTGTCGGCGAGGAACTCTCCGATCGGATAGTCGCGGCGGATCGGCTCGTAGGGACCGAAGATGCGCGGGACCATCGGCCCGAGCAGCCAGGGCAGGTCGGCCCGCCGCCAGATGTGGAAATGCGAATCGATGATCGTCTGCATCAGGAAGCTCTCCAGACGGCCTGCGCCGCCGCCGCGGGCCGCGCGAGCGACAGGATGAACGTGGTGAGCGCGGCGATCGAGGAGCCGTCGACCAGATCGTCGAGCAGCGGCAGGATGGCGCGCAGCGCGGCCGTCCTCGGCCGGAAGCGCGGATCGCCGGCGAGCGGCGTGCAGAGTGAAAGCCTGAAAGCGCGTGCGCCCAGGCGGCGAAAAGCCAGCTCCATTTCCGCGGGATCCCCGCGTTCCAGCGCGTCCGAAAGCACGATGACCGAAGCGCCGCGCGCAAAGGCCGCGAAGCGCGGCACGGACAGGAGCGCGAGCAGCGTCGGCCCGATCCGCGTGCCCCCGTCCCAATCATCGACCTGGGACGCCGCGCGCTCCATCGCCAGGCCGCGATCGCCGACGCGCAACGCCCGCGTGATCCGGGTCAGGCGGGTACCGAAGGTGAAGACCTCGCAGGCCCCGGCCTCCTGCGTCACGGCATGCGCGACGCCGAGATAATCCCGCGTATGCAGCCTCATCGACCCGGACACGTCGATCAGCATCAGGATCGGACGCGGCACGGCCTTGCGGCGGCGAAGCCGCGGCGCTGGCGCGTCGCCGTCGGCATGCACGATCGCTCGCATCGAGCGGCGCAGATCGAGCATCCCGCGTGACGCCCGCACGGTGCGGAACGAGCGCCGCATCGGCAGCGCCGCTCCGAGCTCGGACCGGAAGCGCGCCAGACGGTCCGCGTCGCTGCGGAATGTCTTTGCGCTCAGCTGCTCCATCGCCGAGGCACGCTCGCCGGTCATGCCGTCTTCGTCAATGGCGATCTGCTCTTCAATCGCGCCGCCGTCGTCCTTGACCTGCGTTTCCCCTTCATCCTGCCCGGCGACCAAGGCCGCCGCTTCTCCGTAAAACCAGGCGCGAAAATGCGCGTCGAACTCCGGCCGGCGTTCGGGCAAGGGCGCCAGCGTCGCCAGCGCCGCCTCGTGGATGTCGTCCATTGATCGCGGCCCGAGAAGCGTCACGGCGTGCATGAAGTCGATTGCCTGTTCGGGCGCGACAGCGAAGCCGAACCGCCGCAGCAGGCGGGCGAAGCCGAGAAAGATCCTCGCGGCGCGTGGCGGGCCGCTCACTCCAGCGCCTCCTCGACGATCTTGCCGAGCGACGGGCGCAAATGGATCAAATCCTCCTCGTCCTTGACGAGCACGCCGATGGCGCGGCGGAAAGCCTCGGGCCAGGGGCTTCCGCCCTTCTCCAGGATCGTCGCCGCATTGGCCCATTCGACGGCCTCGGCGATGCCTGGCGGCTTGGCCAGCGGCCGCGCCCGGATTTCCCGCACCGCGCGCGATACGGCGCGGGCAGTGTCCTCGGCGACATCGCCGGCGCGCAGCATGATGATCTCGGCCTCGCGGTCCGCGTCGGGATAGCAGATCCAGTGGTAGACGCAGCGACGGCGCAGCGCCTCGGCCAGTTCGCGGGTGCGGTTCGAGGTCAGGATGACGATCGGCCGGGTCGCGGCGCCGAGCGTGCCGCGTTCGGGAATGCTGATGGTGAAATCGGAGAGGAATTCGAGCAGCAGAGCCTCGAACTCATGGTCCGAACGATCGATCTCGTCGACCAGCAGGACCAGTTCCTCCGGTGCGCGCAGCACCTGCAGCAGCGGCCGCGCGATCAGGAAACGGTCGTCGTAGATGTCGATCTCGCGCTCGCCGGCATGACGGATCGCCAACAATTGCCGTTGGTAGTTCCATTCGTAGAGCGCATGCGCGGCGTCGATCCCTTCGTAGCATTGTAGCCGCACAATCCCTCGGCCGAGCGCCGCCCCGACCGCCTTGGCGGCCTCCGTCTTGCCGACCCCCGGCGCGCCTTCGAGCAGCAGCGGCTTGCCGAGCCGGATCGCCAGGAAGATCGCCGTAGCCAAGCTGTCGTCGGCAAGGTAGCGGGCGCTCGAGAGGCGCTCGGCGATAGATTCAGGTGAAGCGGCAAGGATTTCGGGGACGGTCATGCGAAAAAGCAATCGGTCGCCGGATTGCGCGCGCGCCCCCTCCACCGTGCTACGCATGGTCCCCCTCCCCCGTAAACGGGGGAGGATCCAGGTCGCGCTAGCCAAGCCGCTGCGGATCCTCCCCTGCGAAGCGGGGGAGGGGGACCGCCGAAGGCGGTGGAGGGGGCGCCGTACCGGGCTTTCAACTGGCCGATCCCGCAGCCCGCTTCTCCTTCAGCGCCCGCAAAATCCGTTCCGGCGTGATCGGCAGCGTGTCGATGCGCACCCCGACCGCGTCGAACACCGCGTTGGCGACTGCGGGAATCTGCGGGTTGGCGCACATCTCGCCAGGGCCCTTCGCGCCGTAAGGCCCATCCGCCGCCGGTCGCTCCAGCACGATGATGTCGGTCTTCGCGAGGTCGCCCGGTCCCGGCATCAGATACGCGTTGAAGTCCGTGCCGCCATGGTCGCGTTTGGGATAATACGGCTCGGTCGTCTCGTAGAGCGCATGGCTAATGCCCATCCAGGAGCCGCCGACCAATTGCTGTTCGACCATGCGCGGATTGAGCGCGCGGCCGATCTCGAACACGTTCTTCACCGCCAGCACCGTCACCTCGCCCGTTTCGTCGTCGACCTCGACATCGGCCACCGTGCAGGCGTGGGCGTAGCAGGTCGCCGGCTTCATCGCGCCGGTCTCGGTCTCGGGAAAGGAACGCGGCACGAGGAACATGCCGCGGCCCGAGATCGAGCGGCCGCGCTTGAAATGCGCCGACAGCGCCACGTCGAAGATCGAGATCGACTTCTGCGGCGCGCCGAGCAACCGAATGTTGCCCTCCCCGTCTGTCTCCAGATCGGAAGCGTCGACCTCCAGTTCCTCGGCAGCCACCTCGAGCATCACCTGCCGCGCTTCCTGCGCGGCCTGGATCACGGCGTTGCCGATGCGGTGAGTGCCGCGCGACGCGAAGGTGCCCATGCAATGCGGGCCGGTGTCCGTATCGGCGGTGTCGACGACGACGCGGTCGGTGGACACGCCGATCGTCTCGGCGCAAATCTGCGCCACGACCTGCTTCAGGCCCTGGCCGAGGTCGACGGAAGACAATGTGACCATGAAATTGCCGGTCGGCGTCGAATGGACCAGCGCCTGGGTCGGATCGCCGCCAAGGTTCATGCCCGTCGGGTAATTGATCGCGGCGACGCCGCGTCCCTTCCTGATCGCCATTCTCAGGCCTCCCTTGCATGCGACGACAGCGCAAAGAATTTTTCCGCCACCGGCCAGTCCGTCGCCCGCGCGGCCTCCTGCATGCACTCGATCAGCGCCGCGCCTTCCGTGGGCTGGCGATGCGCCTTCATGTCGCCATCGCGGTACGCGTTGATGAAGCGGAACTCGAGCGGGTCCATGCCGATCAGCCGCGCCAGCTTGTCCATCTGCACTTCGAGCGCGAAATCGCCGATGGTGACGCCGAAGCCGCGCATGGCAGAGGATGGCGTGCGGTTGGTGTAGACGCAGTAGGTGTCGATCCAGACGTTGGGAATCGTGTAGGGTCCGGGATAATGCGCCGCGCCCTTCTGCGCGCCATAGGGCGAGTGGCGCGAATAGGCTCCGGCGTCGGTGTAGCCGGTGACCTTGCGCGCGACGATGCGGCCGTCGTTCATCACGCCGTCCTTGAGGATGATCGTCTCGGCGGCGCGCGGCGAGGACACCTGCATCTCCTCCGCCCGGCTGTAGATGAAGGACACCGGCCGGCCGGTCAGCTTCGAGGCGAGGATGGCGATCGGTTCGACGATGACGTCGACCTTGCCGCCGAAGCCGCCGCCGACCGTTCCGCCGACCATATGCAGCTTGTTGCCGGGCATCTGCAGGATGATCGAGGCGTTGTCGAGCGTGAAGAACATCGCCTGCGTGTTGGTGTGGCAGGTGAAGCGGTCGTTGCCTTCGGGAACGACGATGCAGCCGGTCGTCTCGGTGGGCGCGTGCTCGATCGGCGACGAGGAATAGGTCTGTTCCAGGATGTGGTCGGCCTGCGCGAAGCCGGCCTCGACATCGCCGAAGCGCACCTTGCGGTGGTCGCCGCTGTCATACTCGTAATAATTGCCGGGGTGCCATTCGTTGACCAGCGGCGCGCCGGGCTTGAGCGCTTCGTCCATGTCGAACACAGCCGGCAGCGCCTCGTACTCCACCTTCACCTTGGCGGCGGCCTCCTGCGCGGCGCGTTCGCTGTCGGCGAGCACGGCGACCACCGCCTCGCCCTTGAAGCGCACCTTGTCGGTCGCCAGCACCGTCTCGTCCTCAGGCCCGACCTGAATCAGGATCAGGATTGTATAGACGTTGTGCGGCACGTCCTTCGCCGTCAGCACCCGCGCCACGCCCGGATGTTTTTCAGCCTCGGACGTGTCGATGGCGAGGATGCGCGCGTGGTGGTGCGGACTGCGCACCATCTTCAGATGCAGCATGCCCGGGAATGTCCGGTCGGCGAAATAGGCGGTCTTGCCGGTGACGTGGCCGGGCGCGTCGGAGCGCGGACGGCCCTGGCCGAGTTCGTGCAGATCGTCCTTGCGCTCGTCGGCGAAGTAGCTCTTGCGGAGTTCCATATTGCGCCCCTCAGGCCGCGCGATGCGAATTGGAGCGCGCCGCGGTCAGCACCGCCTGGATAATCGGCTCGTAGCCGGTGCAGCGGCAGATGTTGCCGGAAAGGCCCTCGACGACATCCTCGCGCGACGGGTTCGGATTGTGGTCGAGCAGCGCCTTGGCGGCCATGATCATGCCGGGCGTGCAGAAGCCGCATTGCGTCGCGAAGGCGTCGAGGAACGCCAGTTGCAGGGGATGCATGACGCCGCCGTCCGCAAGCCCGGCGGTGGTGCGGATGTCCGCGCCGTTGCAGGTTTCGGCGAGCGTCAGGCAGGAGAGCCGCAATTCACCGTCGACTATGACGGAGCAGGCGCCGCACGTCCCCTGATGGCAGCCGCCCTTTGGGGACGTATCGCCCATCTTGTCTCGCAGCGCCGTCAGCAGCGTCGCGCCGCTGTCGACGAACTCGGCCCTCTCGTCGCCGTTGAGCGTGAACTGGACCGGGACTTTCGCCATTCGTTTTTCCTCGCTGCCGATTGGTGGCTGGGGGCATTCAGGACAACAGCAGGCGGCCAAGATGCACGGGCAGAACCTCGGCGCGATACCAGGCGCTGGCGATCGCGTCCGTCGGCGGCGACATGCCTCGCGTTGCCGCTGCCAGGGCATCCGCGACGCCGTCGCTGGTGCGCGGCTTGCCGATCAGCGCCTGTTCGGCCGCTTTGGCGCGGATCGGCCGGTCCGCCATGCAGCCGAGCGCGATCCGGGCGCTCGAGATCGCGCCGCCGGCGTTCTCCTCGATCAAGGCGGCGATGCTCAGCACCGAAACGCCTTTCGGCTTGACGCGCGAGACTTTGAGGAAGCGGAAGGTTTCGTCCGCCGGTATCGCGAAACTCACCGCGTCGACGATCGCCTTGCCGGACAGGTTCTCGCGAGCCGGCAGGAACTCATCGATCGACAACTCCTTGCCTCCGACATGGACAGCAGCGTCGAGCGCCAGCAGCGCCACCGCGAAATCGCCATAGGGCGATGGCGCGAAAAGATTGCCGCCCACCGTCGCCATGTTGCGCACCGCAGGTCCGCCGACGACGCGCGCCGCCTTGGCCAGAAACGCAAGCTCCGGGTGGCGCATGATCGCCGCCATCGTCACCGAAGCGCCGAGCGTGACCCGGTCGCCGGAGACGTCGATCCTGGCCAGCGCCGGATCGGTCGAGCGCACCAGCCGGGTAAGCGTCAGGTCGCCCTCGTTGGCGGCGCGCACCGTCAGCGTGCCGCCCCCCATATACCGCGCGCCGGCGGTTGCGAGAGCAGCGGCGGCGTCGTTTACCGTGTCGGTGGTTTGGAGCGTCAGCGGCATGCGATCCTCCGGACGCGTTTAGGCCTGACCGGCGAAATGAGCCTTCAGCGCGTTGAAACCGCCCTGAAAGACGTTTTCGCCCATGCCTTTGGCGATATCGTCGGCCTTCTCGGGAGGCGCGTCGAACTCCGCCGTCCACACGGCGTAGGTGCGGTCGCCGTCGGTGACGCGTTCGAGCCTGAGCGCGGCGGTGTGGTTCGTGATCGGCATCGGATGGCCGACGATGGAATAGCTGACAATGTAGTTCTCGTCCGAGAAATCGAGGAGTCGTTCGCGGACGGTCGGGCCGGACGCCAGCTTGAAAGCGCGTACGCAGCCGATCTCGGTCGCGTGCTTGCCATCCTCGATGTAGCTTTCGACGATGCGCGGATGCCAGCTTGGCAAACCGTTGAAATCGCGGATGCGCGCCCAGACCTTTTCGACCGGCGCATCGATCACGCTCGATATGGTCACGCTCGCCATCGTTCGCCTCCTCGGTGGATTGGTTATCGCCTAAAGTGCGGCAGAACCGGCGCGGGCGCTTATCAAAGCGTCTCTTTGGCTTATCAATCCGTCTGGATCGCGTATCGATGGGTCTGATCGCACGTCAGGCGTTGGTCCTCGCGGCGTCGCGGTATTGCGTCGGCGCAACCCCGGCATGGTCGCGGAAGAATCGCGAGAAATTGCCCTGGCTGGTGAAGCCGAGCTTCCACGCCACCGTCGTGAGAGGCTCGCGCGAGCGGCTGATCCGCCGCAGCGCCTCCTCCATGCGCAGCGTGTTCCAGTAGACGTTCGGCGTGAGCTGGGTCTGTTCCTTGAACAAGGCGAAGAAATGCGGCCGCGACAGGCCGACGTAGCGCGCCACGGCGTCGAAGCAGATGCGCTCGCTGACGTTGGCCTGCATCAGCGCGATCGCGCGGCCGACGCGCGGATCGAACGTCATTCTGCCCGGTTGCGTCCGCACGCTCTGCGCCGGGCTCGCCGCCGCCGCTTCCAGAAGGCTGTCGACAAGGCGTTCGACCTCGTAATGGGCTATGGCGTCGCTGGCGTCATCGCTCAGGAATTCGAACACGGCGATCGCCGCGGCATGCAGCCAATCGTCGATTTCGATTGCGGCTTGCGCGAAAAGCGCCTGACCCGGACGCACGGGCCATCGCGTTCGCGCCCATTCGGGATCGATGTAGAAGGCGAGGAACCGGCCAGACCCGCCCGCCTGGGACAAGGCGTGGCTGTGCGGCTGGAAGGAATTGATCGCCGCCGCGACATGCGGTCCGAGCCGGACTCGCTCGTCTCCGACCGTCATCACCCCGGCGGCGCCGTCCAGCCAGAGGATGACATGCGCCGCGTGATGCGCGTGGGTGACGAAGTCCGCGTCCACGTCGAGGACGCTGACATGCCCGAAACGGCCCCTGAAGAGCTTGATCGACGACATCGGTATCCTCCCGGCGGACGTCTTCCGCGCCCTCCGGGTCAAGTTTCACCCCGAGCGGTTGCGCCGTCAAGCCGGAAACGAGGCAAGTCGAAGACCGGCGACCCGGGCGCGTCACGACGCCTTGAGGAAGCGGATCGGCCGGCCGGGCGTCAGCGCCTGCGCCGCCGAGACGATGCCGGCGGCGTCGATGCCGTAGTGCCGGTAAAGCTCGGCGATCGACCCGGTCTGGCCGAAATGCTCGACGCCGAGCGCCCGCGTCCGGTGGCCGCCGACCGCGCCGATCCAGGCGAGCGCCGCCGGATGTCCGTCGCAAACCGTCACCAGGCCGCAATGCGACGGCAGGTCCCGCATCAGCCGTTCGAGATGGCTGCGCGCGCCGGGCTGGCCGCTGTCGCGCGCCCGCGACGCGGCCGTCCACCCGGCGTTGAGCCGGTCGGCCGATGTCACCGCCAGCAGGCCGATGTCGCGACGGTCCTCGGCCATCATGCCGACCGCCGCGATCGCCTCCGGCGCGACGACGCCGGTGTAGGCGACGACGATCTGCGCGTTCGGGCCGGGCCTGCGCATCCAGTAGGCGCCGTCGACGATGTCGCTCGCGAGGTCGTCCGTCATGGTTCGCGTCGGCTGGTCGATGGTCCGCGTCGACAGCCGCAGATAGACCGACCCGCCGGTCTTGTCGCGCAGCCAGCTCGACGCGTCGCGCTCGCCGTCGCCGGAGCGCTGCATGTAATCGAACGACCAGCGCAGGATGGTCGCGAGTTCGTCGACGAAGGCCGGCTCGAAGCTCGCCAGCCCGTCCTGCGCCATGCCGATCAGCGGCGTCGCGATCGACTGGTGCGCGCCGCCCTCCGGCGCCAGCGTCACGCCCGAGGGCGTCGCGACGAGGATGAAGCGCGCATCCTGGTAGCAGGCGTAGTTCAGCGCATCGAGGCCGCGCTCGATGAACGGGTCGTAGAGCGTGCCGACGGGCAGCAGCC
>CAXTJQ010000011.1:0-146755 GCA_964244725.1 uncultured Rhizobiaceae bacterium | reverse complement strand
ATCCGCATCAACCAGGAAACGCACCGCATCTCGCTCGGCATGAAGCAGCTCGAGAGCGATCCGTGGTCCGAGATCGGCGCGAAATTCCCGATCGGCAAGAAGATCTCCGGCACGGTCACGAACATCACCGACTACGGCGCCTTCGTCGAGCTGGAGCCGGGTATCGAGGGGCTCATCCACGTCTCCGAAATGTCGTGGACCAAGAAGAACGTGCATCCCGGGAAAATCCTGTCGACCACGCAGGCGGTCGACGTGGTGGTGCTCGAAGTCGATCCGGCCAAGCGCCGCATCTCGCTCGGCCTCAAGCAGACGCTGGAAAACCCCTGGGAAGCCTTTGCACGCACCCATCCGGTCGGCGCGCAGGTCGAGGGCGAGGTCAAGAACAAGACCGAGTTCGGCCTGTTCATCGGCCTCGACGGCGATGTCGACGGCATGGTCCACCTGTCGGACCTCGACTGGAACCGTCCGGGCGAGCAGGTCATCGAGGAGTATAACCGCGGCGACATGGTCAAGGCGCAGGTGCTCGACGTCGATGTCGACAAGGAGCGCATTTCGCTTGGCGTCAAGCAGCTGCAGCGCACCGCCGCGTCCGGCGGCAGCGAGGCTGCGCCGGCGGCCGGCGACGTGCGCAAGAACGCGGTCGTCACCTGCGAAGTCACCGGCATCAAGGACGGCGGCCTGGAAGTGCGGCTGGTTGAAAGCGGCCTGGAGTCGTTCATCAAGCGCTCCGACCTGTCGGTCGACCGCGACGAACAGCGGCCGGAGCGTTTTACGGTCGGCCAGAAGGTCGACGCCCGCGTGATCGCCTTCGACAAGAAGACCAAGAAGCTGCAGGTGTCGATCAAGGCGCTGGAAATCGCCGAGGAGAAGGAAGCCGTTGCGCAGTACGGCTCGACCGACTCCGGCGCGTCGCTCGGCGACATCCTTGGCGCGGCGCTGAAGAACCGCAACTGATCCCGGTATGACGGTTGAACGAATGAATCCCGCCGGAGCGATCCGGCGGGTTTTTTCTTGAGTTTTGGCAGGGATTGAAATGGAAAAACGCAGCGCGGGCATTCTGCTCTACAAGCGCGCGGGTCCGGACCTGATGGCGCTGCTCGTCCATCCGGGCGGACCGTTCTGGAAGACGCGCGACCTCGGCGCCTGGTCGATCCCCAAGGGCGAGTACGAAGCTGGCGAAATGGCGGAGGTCGCCGCGCGGCGCGAATTCGCCGAGGAGACCGGTCTGATCCTGCAGGGCGCGCTGATCGGACTCGGCGAGGTCAGGCAGAAGGCAGGCAAGATCGTCACCGGCTTCGCCGCCAGGGGCGATTTCGACGTGACGCGCCTGCGGAGCAACAGCTTCGAGATGGAGTGGCCGCCGGGCAGCAAACGGATCGGCAGCTTTCCGGAAGTCGACCGCGCGCAATGGTTCACGCTCGACGCCGCGCGTGAAAAAATGATTCCGGCGCAGGCGGCTTTCCTCGACCGGTTGCGGGCGGCCCTGGCCTGACGCGCCTGCCGCTTGCGTCACATACGTTGCTTTTTGCCGCCAAATTGCCATAAGGCCCGTCGAACTGGACGTGAAGCGCGCGGCTCCGGCGGCGCGCGTCGCGGCGATGGTTTTGCAGGCGGCCGGCGCGGCTGCCGTTTCACTGGACGAGGGTTTCAGATGACCGTTCCGAATTCGACCGTGATGGCTGGCGACGTCGCCTTCGGCAACGCCCTGCCGCTCGCGCTGATCGCGGGTCCCTGCCAGCTGGAATCGCGCCAGCACGCGCTCGATATAGCCGGTCTCCTCAAGGAGATTTGCGCCAGGCTCGGCATCGGGCTCGTCTACAAGACAAGCTACGACAAGGCCAACCGCACCTCGCTCGGCGGCAAGCGCGGCGCCGGTCTCGAGGCGGCGATGCCGATTTTCGACGAGATCAGGACGACGCTGGGACTGCCGATCCTGACCGACGTGCATACCGAGGAGCAGTGTGGCCTCGTCGCGCCGCACGTCGATATCCTGCAGATTCCAGCCTTCATGTCGCGCCAGACCGACCTGTTGATCGCCGCCGCGCAGACCGGCAAGGTCGTCAACGTCAAGAAGGGCCAGTTCCTGGCGCCATGGGACATGAAGAACGTCGTCTCGAAGGTGACCAGTTCCGGCAATGGGAACGTGCTCGTCACCGAGCGCGGCGTGTCCTTTGGGTACAATACGCTGGTCTCCGACATGCGCGCCCTGCCGGTCATGGCCGAGATCGGCGCGCCGGTCATCTTCGACGCCACGCATTCCGTGCAGCAGCCGGGTGGGCAGGGCGGCTCGTCCGGCGGCGACCGCCGCTTCGTCGAGACGCTGTCGCGCGCCGCGATCGCGGTCGGCGTCGCGGGCGTCTTCATCGAGACCCACCAGGACCCGGACAATGCGCCGTCGGATGGGCCCAACATGGTGCCGATCGACCAGATGCCGGCATTGCTCGAACGCCTGATGTCGTTCGACCGCCTTGCCAAGAGCTATCTTTAGCGTTCATTTCGGTTTTCTCGCAAGGAAGTCGGTGCGGCCTTGAAAACCCTGATTTTGGTTCCGGCGCGGATGGCCTCCACCCGACTGCCCGGCAAGCCCCTGGCCGACATCGCCGGATTGCCTATGATCGTGCAGGTCGCGGCGCGGGCGACGGAATGCGGCCTCGGCCGTGTGGTGGTCGCCACCGACACGCAAAGCGTGCTGCGGGCCGTGCAAGAGCACGGCTACGAGGCGGTGATGACGCGGATCGATCATGAATCCGGATCGGACCGCATCTTCGAGGCGCTCCAGGCCATCGATCCGGCCGGTGACGTCGACACCGTCATCAACGTGCAGGGCGACCTGCCGACGATCGAACCCAAGACCATCGCGGCGGCGCTCGCGCCGCTCGACGATCCGTCCGTCGACATAGCGACGCTGTGCGTCGAGATCACTCGCGACGAGGAGCGCGCCAACCACAACGTGGTCAAGGTCGTGGGAGCGCCGCTGTCGGCCAGGCGGCTGCGCGCGCTCTATTTCACCCGCGCCACCGCCCCGTGGGGACCCGGCCCCCTCTACCATCACATCGGGCTCTACGCTTATCGGCGGGACGCCCTCGCGCGCTTCGTGCGCCTGCGTCCGTCGCCGCTGGAGCAGCGCGAGAAGCTCGAACAATTGCGCGCCCTGGAGGCCGGCATGCGCATCGATGTCGAGGTCGTCGACTCGGTTCCGCTCGGCGTCGATACGCCCGACGACCTGGAACGCGCCCGGGCCCTGCTCGGCCATCGCCGCTGACCGGCGACCCGGCTCGCCGGACGCCGGGAAGATGGGCCGCCCGCCATTCCGGCTGCAAAGCGTCGACATGTTGGCGCTGTTGCCCGCGCGGGGTTATGCGCATATAGAAATCGGCGGTGAGGGTCCCGGCCATCCGGGCGGTCCATGTTTTTCGCCGATGGCGCGCCGGATGTCCGCAGCGGGAACCGTCGATATTGCTGTTCAACCTCGAATATGATTCTGGCGACGCCATCGTGGGGTACATCGTCCCGGATGGATTTTCCGAACAGCCTGGCATTCGCGTCACGGACGACGGACAGGACATCCTGGAGATGGACTGCGACCAGGTCCATCAGGCCGTCGTCGGATCCGGCCGCCATGCGACCGGGCTGATCGGCTTCCGGCTCACCGAGGCGATGATTCCGGACCTTCGCGGCCGCTCGCGGCTCATCGTGCTCGACCGCAAGACGGGCATGTTGGTCTACCGCCGTCCGCAGCAGGACCAGATCGTTCACAAGAAGGTGCTGCGGCTCGAGAACCGCCTGATTCCGTTCCAGAAGATAGACAAGGCCCTCGACCTGTTCTTTCAGTTCTCGATCAGCGGCGTCGAGCGTTTCGGCCATGAGACGACGTTGCAGGCCTTTCATCTCAACTCGATCGACTCGATCTTCATCAGCGGCAGGCTTCTGGTGAAAAACTACGACCAGTTCCTGGAAAGCGGCTTCGACTTCATCACCATCCTCAACGAGCCCTACCAGGACATGGCCGAGCGGATCTTCATGTTCAACCGCTATGCCAACGTACCTTCGCGCGCGCTGGGCGAGCGCGACCGGATGATCATTTCGCCGGCCGTCGACCATTTCACCGATATCGACCTGACATCGACGAAGGCGCTGAAACGCGCCTTGCGGACCGCGGGCGACCCGGTGCGGCGCGTTCTGGCGTCGCCGTTCACGCGGCAGCTGGTTTCAACCTACCCCGAGCAGGCGGTGTCGCGTCATTCCATCGCGCCGGCGATGGATACGCTGTCGCGCTTTTCCATCATCGGGCTCAGGGACGATCCCGAGACATTCACGCAGCCGCTATCGGAACTTTTCGACATTCCGGTCGAGGCGATACCGGAACCAAGCAATCACGCCGCGGTTGTCGCACTCGCGGACCGGCTGCGGGAATTGCCGGACGCCGAAATGTTGCTGGAACTTGACCTTATTCTGCACCACTTTGCGCGTGAGAAGATCGTCCTGCACAACAATGGCGACGAAGCCGGCTACGCGTCGGCGCCAATGACCTTACGAGGATAGGCGCAATGGCGACGCGCGAGGACATCACGGTGACCGTTGCATCGGAGGCGCCGGAGGACACCAGGGCGTCGGCCACCGTGACGCGGCTCGTGAACAAGTCACGGCAGGCGACGTTGCGGACCATCGACGACGAGAGAGCGCCGGAGGCCGAGATCCGCGCCTTGCCGTCGGGCCGGCCGCCGCGGAAATCGCGGATCGGGCTATGGACCTTCGCGATCTTCGTCCTTCTTCCCGTCCTCGTCAGCGTCTGGTATTTCGGCTTCTTCGCGACGGACCAGTACACGGCCGAGGCGCGTTTCGCGGTTCGGTCGCTGTCGACCGACTCGGCGCAGGACAACCCCACGCTAGGCTCGGCGATCTCGCTGTCGGCGGGCGCGCTGACGCAGGACGCCTATGTCGTGGCCAGCTTCATCCATTCTCCCGAGATCCTGCGGCGTCTCAACGCCCGCGCCGACATCAAGTCATTTTTCGCCGACCCTTCCGTCGACCGCTTCTCGCGGCTGCCGGCCGACGTCACCTCGGAAAAGATGCTGCGCTTCTGGTCGAAGCAGGTGAAGACCTACATCGATGGTCCGTCGGGCATCATCACGCTCTACGTCCGGACGTTTTCTCCGCGAACCGCCCAGCAACTCGCGGAAATGATCACTCAGGAAAGCGAAAAGCTGATCAACGAACTGTCCGAACGCGCACGGGTGGATATCGTCGCGCGCGCGCAGAACGAAGTCCAGAAGACCGAGGGCAACTATCGCAAGGTCCTTTCGGACCTGAACGCCTACCAGAACGCCTCCGGCATCCTCGATCCCACCGCCCAGGCCGGCGAAACGGGCGCGCTGCTGCTGAAACTCATGGCCGACAAGCTCGAAGTCGATTCGAGACTGTTCGTCATCAGCAACTCGATGGCCGACGACGCGCCGAGCGTGCAGCAGCTGAAGCGCACGCAGACGAGCCTTCAGGACCAGATCGACAAGCTCCGCTCGGAACTCGCCAATTCGAGGACCGCGGGCGACAATCTTTCCAATGCGCTCAAGCGTTTCTCGGAACTCGAAACCGACCGCATGCTGGCCGCCGGCCTCTACGAGGCGGCGCGCGAAAACCTCGCTTCCGCGCAGACCGAGGCGATCAGCAAATCGGTCTATGTCACCGTCTTCGTTCCACCCGCCATGCCCGAGGAATCGCGCTACCCGGCGCGCGTCGTCACCCCGCTGATGATCCTGTTGGGATTGGCCATCGGCTGGGCCATCATGGCGCTCGCCTGGGCGTCGGTGGAAGACCACATGCTGTGACGCCATGATCGAACTTCAGAACATCACCAAATTCTATCGCACCGAGGGCCAGAAGAAGGTCATTCTCGACAAGGTCAGCATGCGTTTCGAGCCTGGCTATTCCTATGGCCTTCTGGGCGTCAACGGCGCCGGCAAATCGACGACGCTGAAACTGATTTCCGGGTCGCTGTTGCCGAATTCCGGCCGGATCCGCCGCAATGTGCGGCTGTCCTGGCCGCTCGGATTCGCGACCGGCTTCAATTCCGAAATGACGGGCCGGGACAACCTGCATTTCGTCGCCCGCGCCTATGGCGAGGACGTGCGGCGGGTCGCCAATTTCGTCGAGGAGTTCTCCGAACTGGGGGACTACATCAATGCGCCGATCAAGACCTACTCGACCGGGATGAGCGCCCGCCTGGCTTTCGGATTGTCGATGGCGATCGACTTCGACTGCTATCTCGTCGATGAACTCACGGGAGTCGGCGACGCGCGCTTCCAGGAGCGATGCCGCGTCGCCTTCGCCAGGAAGCGCGAGAGCTCCGATCTCATCTTCGTTTCGCATTCGATGCCGACGATGAAGGAATATTGTTCGCGCGGCCTCGTCCTCGTCGACGGCCGTCTTCTCTATTTCGACAAGATCGAGAACGCGATCGAGATGTACTACAGGCTCAATCGCTAGGAGCGGCCATGACACAGAACGTGCATGATCTCGGGCCGGTCGGGCCGCGCGGCAATCTCGACCGCAATCGCGCCGCGGCGAGTTCCCTTTCGGTGGTGGCGCGCACCTTGCGCGTCACCACGTCGCGCCGCAGTCCGCTCTATCAGGCAGTCGGGCTGCGGCCGCGCTTCATCGACCGCGTCTTCAAATATCTCTATGCCGCGGCGTTCCTGCTCTTCCTGGTCGTTCCCAACGCGGCGGCCATCGGCTATTTCGGGTTCGCGGCGTCGGATCAGTTCCTGGCCGAGACCAGGTTCACGGTGCGCTCTTCGGCGCCGGCGGCCCAGAAGGACCGCATCGGCGACCTGAGCGGAATTCCGTCGGCCAAGATCGCCCAGGACACCCAGATCGTCGCCAATTTCGTCACCAGCCGCACCATGCTTTCCATCCTCGAGCAGAAAGGCGATTTCGTCCGGCGTTACAGCCGCCCCGAGGGGGACTATGTGGCGCGTCTCGATCCGGCCAGCACCGTCGAGGAGCGTCTCGAATATTGGGAAGATATGGTCTACTCCAAGATCGATCCGCAAAGCGGCATCGTGACGGTGGAGGTCAGCGCTTTTTCGGCCGAGGACGCCAACGCGCTCCTCAAGATCATCGTCGCGGCCTCCGAGGCGCTGATCAACGACCTCAACGACCGGATCTGGTCGGATGTCACCAAATCGGCGCAGACCCAGGTCGAGAGGGCGACAAGCCAGCTCTCGAAGGCGCGCAACAACCTCCAGGATGCGCGCAACAAGGCGGGCATCCTCAACATCGAAAGCACATCGAGCGGCATTTCGACCCTTCTTGTCCAGGTCCAGGGCGAGAAGATCGCGCTGGAGAACACCTACCGGTCGAATGCCGAAACGATCTCGACCGATGCGCCGCAAATGCGGGTTCTGGCGCGCCAGATCGCCAGCAAGACGCAGCAGATCGAGGCGTTGAAGGCGCAGGTCGCCGGCCAGTCGACGAATGCCGAGACGCTGGCCGACGCATCCAGCGTGTTTTCGAAGCTCCAGCTCGAGCAGACGGTCGCCGAGCACCAGTTGACCGCCAGCATCACCGCGCTCGAGGTGCTCTACAATTCGAGCCAGCAGCAACTCATGTATCTCGAGGGATTTCTCGCGCCGACGCTTCCCGAGACCGCCGAATATCCGCGCCGCGCGCTCTGGATGTCGCTTGCCGCCGCGGGGAGCCTGCTCGCCTTCGCGGCCGCATTGGGGCTGCTGTCGGTTCTGCGCAACCGTCTCGACTGACGTGG
This sequence comes from uncultured Rhizobiaceae bacterium, assembly GCA_964244725.1. Classification (GTDB taxonomy): domain Bacteria; phylum Pseudomonadota; class Alphaproteobacteria; order Rhizobiales; family Rhizobiaceae; genus Kumtagia. Next base: position 138,993 of record CAXTJQ010000011.1, on the reverse strand, counting down.
GGCGCGGTTCCGACCGGCGCGGGGAAAGCGCCCTGCGGTCGTTCGCGCGGGCTCTCGCGCCGCGGCCGCGCGCCGACGGCGCGTCCTATAGCACGCCGCCGCGCCGGCTCCTGGTTCTGGTCAAGGGCGAGAACCCGACCTTCAGCTACTATCTGGAAAACCGGCTGCGGCTGCCCGAGAGCCTGCCCTGGATGGTGCGCAGCATCGACACCGATCCGCTCGACGATATCGATCCGGATGGGCTGCTGGTGCTGGTCTGCCGCTACATCGGCCGCCGGCAGCTGCGCTGGCTGGAGGTCCACCGGGAAAGTCTTGCCGGCGTGGCGCTTTTCATCGATGACGACATCGCCGCCCTGGTGGCTGGCCGCGACGGCAGCCTGGCCTACCGCGCCTATCTGGCGTATTTCGGCTTGCTGCCGCTGCGGCGTTTGAATCGTCTTCTCTCCGGCGTATGGGTTTCGACGCCGCCCTTGCAGCGCAGGCTTGGCGGCAAGCGCCGGAAGGTCGATCTTCTCGCTCCGTCTCCGATCCTCGCAGACCAGTTGCCGCTGCCGGGGCAACGCAGGAGCGGGGCTGTCAGCCTGGCGTTCCATGCGACCGACATCCATGATCGCGAGCATGCGTTCCTTGCGCCGATCGTCAAGGAGGTCCTTATGCGCCGTCCCGACCTGTCGTTCGAGGTCCTTGCCCGGGGCGGCAACCGGCGACTCTGGCAAACCGCCGGCATCGACCCGCGCCAGCTCTCGCTCCTGCCGCTCGTCCCCTGGCCGGACTATTACGCACAGACCAGACAGCGCGGCGCCGACATTCTGCTGGTTCCGCTGCTCGACGGGCTTGCAAACGAAGTGCGGGCCGACACCAAGCGGATCGATTGCTGCCGGATGGGCGCGGCCGCCATCTTCTCGCGCTGCGAGATCTACGAGCGCCGGCGCAAGCCCTCGGAGGCCCACGTCGAGACCGACGGCCGCCAATGGGTGGAGACGATTCTGAGGCTGGCCGACGACGGCGCTGCGCGCTCCACCGCCGCCGCCGCGACGCGCGAATCGGTCGCCGACATGGCGCGGGAGGCGATGCTTGGCTATGAGTATTTCTCGCATCCGGCGGCCTCGGCCGGCGCGGGCCGCTGATGGAACCGCGCCTCGAGCCGATCCGCGACGTCGTGCCGGTCGGCTATTCCGCGCCCGGGAAATATCGGCATTGGGAGAGCACGGGCGACGATCCCAGTTTCCTGATCTCGTTGCGCATGGTGCGCAGGCGGTTCGTGCTGATCCATCTGGAGAGCGCCGACGAATCGATCGACCCGATTTTCTACGTCAACTACGGCCGGGGCTTCAGCGAGCGTCACACGATCGTCGTCAACGATGGCAAGCGGCACGTGCTGCTGATCGATGTCGGCGTGGTCGGCGCGGTGCGCGCTCTGCGCCTCGACCCGGCGACCTTTCCGACCCGGTTTTCCTGCCGCATCAGAAGCTTTTCGAAACGCGAGGACGCCGAACGCAAGGCCGAGGATTGGGTGGCGAGCGCGCCGGAGACGCAATTGCAGCGCTTCGGGAACCTGAACAGGCTCTGGCTGCGCGGCAGCCGCCTGATCCCGTCCTTCGGCTCCGCGGTGGGCGACCACGTCAAGCACATCTATGCCCTGGCCAGGACGGAAACGGCGTCCCGGCATTTCGACGGCGCGGGCGTCTGGCTCAGCATCGTCGTGCCGGTCTACAACCCGCCGGCGCGCTATCTCGATGATGTGCTGGCTTCGTTCCGGCGGCAGGACATGGCCGGCGTCGAACTGATCCTGAGCGACGATGCCTCGACATCGGCCGAAACACGCGCCTGGCTCAAGGCCAGGCACGGCGAGCCGTATGTGAAGATCGTCCTCAACGCGAACAACCAGGGCATCGCCGTCACCACCAACGCCGGCCTTTCGGTCGCCGAAGGGGCATGGGTCGCGCTGCTCGATCACGACGACCTCATCGCGCCGTTCGCGCTCAAGATGATCTGGGGCGCTTTCCAGCAGAACCCGCAGGCGCAGTTCCTCTACACCGACGAACTCGTGGTCGACGACCGCTTGAGGCCGACCGGCTACATGCTCAAGCCGGCTTACGACCCGGTGCTTTTGTCCGGGGTCAACTACATCAACCATTTCTCGATCTACCGGCGCAAGCGGCTGGAGCAGATCGGGCGGTTGCGGCTGGGCTTCGAAGGCTCGCAGGACTACGACCTGGTTCTGCGCTACCTCGACGGCTTGCCCGACGACGCCGTCCTGCATTTGCCCTACCCGGCCTATTGGTGGCGGCGCACGGGCCAGACCTACTCCAGGCAATTCCTCGACAGGGCGACGGCGAGCGCGCGCCGCTCGCTGACGGAGCGCTACAGCGGGGCCGGGGCCATGGAGGTCGAACCGGCCATCACGCCCACGCTGCACCGCGTCGTTTTCGGTCGAGGGGACGCGCCGCCCGCCAAGGTCTCGATCATCATCCCGACCAAGAACGCGCATGCGCTCGTCAGCCGCGTCCTGTCCGACATCTACGAGAAAACCGACTACCCGAACTTCGAGGTCATCGTCGTCGACAACGGAACCACCGACGCCGCGGTCCTCTCGCTGTATGAAACCATGCGTCGCAGGCACGCGAACTTCTCCGCCCATGTCGAGACCGAGGCGTTCAATTTTTCCCGCTCGGTCAACAAGGGCTTCGCGCTCGCGACTGGCGATCATGTCCTGCTGCTGAACAACGATGTCGAGGTCATCGAACCGGGCTGGCTGACGGAAATGGTGTCTTGCCTCGACTATGACGGCGTCGGGATCGTCGGCGCCAAGCTTCTGTTTCCCAACGGCACGCTGCAGCATGCCGGCGTGATCGTCGGCTTCGGCGGGCTTGCCGGGCATTGGTTCCTCGGCAAGCCGCGCAATTTCGGCGGGCCGATGAACCGCCTCCACATCCGTGCGTCGATGGCCTGCGTCACCGGCGCGGTCATGCTGATCTCGGGCGCGTGCAGGGCGCGCGTCGGCGATTTCGACGACATCAATTTCGCGGTCGCCTACAACGACGTGGACTATTGCGTCCGCGCCTACAAGCACGGGTTCAGGTCGGTATGGACGCCCTTCGCCACGCTCTACCATCGCGAATCGGTCTCGCGCGGCTCGGAGAAATCGGCCGCCAACCGGGTCAGGTTCGAAATGGAGAAGGCCAACCTCAAGCGTGTCCACGACACGGCCGCGTTCATGGATCCGGCGATCAGCCCGATGTACAGCCGCAACCACTCGACGCCCGCGCTGCGGTCGGTGACCCATCTGCAGCCGGCGCGCCCGTGGTTCTCACGCAAGCGTTCTTGAACGAGGCCTGGCGCGGCGACAAAAGCCGCTGAATCGAAAAAGCCTGCCGGGGGAGGAGGTCCGGCAGGCTTCGATTCGATTGCGGCGCGGGAGGAGGTGCACCGCTTTCGGATGTCAGCATCCATCCGGGAGGAGAAGATGGCTGACATGTTTTTTCTACAAGCTGCCCAAGGAATCGGCAACCTACAATCCTGCATAGGTCTTATGCAAAACAGGCGTGCGTTTGCGTCTGCGCGACACGCGGAACCGGAACTGTGTCGGCGGTAAGACGTTGTGTGGATCCTGCTGCTTTCCTGGCTGTGTGGTGAAGACGAGGGCGAATGTCGGACATGATGCCTGCAACAATGGCCAAGCTCGGCGTCGCCGGTTTGGATCAAGTCATGAGCGGGGGCCTGGCGCGCGGTCATGTCTACCTTCTCGAGGGCAGCCCCGGCACCGGCAAGACGACGATCGCATTGCAGTTCCTGCTCGAAGGCGCCGCTGAGGGCGAGGTCGGTCTCTATGTCACGCTTTCCGAGACCGAAAGCGAATTGCGGCTGACGGCGCATTCGCATGGCTGGGAACTCGACGAAAAATTCCACATCTTCGAACTGACGCCGCCGGATAGCCTGCTCGATGCCGATCAGCAGCAAAGCCTGCTCTATTCCTCCGAACTGGAACTCGGCGAGACCGCGCAGGCGCTTTTCGATACGGTTCGAAGCGTGCGCCCGATGCGCATCGTGATCGACAGCCTCTCGGAAATTCGTCTGCTGGCGCAAAGCTCGCTGCGCTACCGGCGGCAGATCCTCGCGATGAAGCATTTCTTCGCGCAGGCCGGCGGCACGGTGCTCATGCTCGACGATCTCACCAGCGATGCGCTCGACAAGACCGTGCATTCGGTCGCGCACGGCGTCATCCGCCTCGAAGAACTGGCGCCCAACTACGGCGCCGAGCGGCGGCGGCTGCGCGTCCTGAAATATCGCGGCCGGGCCTATCGCGGCGGCTTTCACGATTTCAACATACGCCAGGGCGGCGTCGACGTATTCCCGCGACTGGTGTCGCTCGAACATCGGCGCGAGTTCGTGCGCGACGTGGCCGGCAGCGGCATCGCGGCGCTCGACACGCTTCTCGGCGGCGGACTGGAACGCGGGTCGAGCGCCCTGGTGCTCGGTCCGGCGGGGTCGGGCAAATCCCTGCTGACCCTTCATTTCGCGACGGCCGCCATCGCGCGCGGCGAAAGGGCCGCGCTGTTCATCTTCGACGAGGAACTCGGACTGCTGTTCGCGCGCGCGCTCAAGATGGGCATCGACCTGAAGGCGCTTCAAGACACCGGCGACCTTCATGTCGAACAGGTCGACGCGGCCGAATTGTCGCCGGGCGAATTCGCCCACCGCGTTCGCGACACGGTCGACCGTCTCCAGGTCAAGACCGTCGTGGTCGACAGCCTGAACGGCTACCAGGCGTCGATGCCCGAGGAGCAATCGCTGCTGCTGCATGTGCACGAACTCCTGCAGTACCTCAATCGACAGGGCGCCACCACCTTCGTGACCGTGGCGCAGCACGGTCTGGTGGGCGACATGAAATCGCCCGTTGACGTCACCTACCTCGCCGACACCGTGATCCTGCTGCGTTACTTCGAGGCGCTCGGCCAGGTCCGCCGCGCGATCTCGGTCATCAAGAAACGAACCGGGCGTCATGAGGACACCATCCGCGAGTACCGGATCGGCAGGCGGGGCCTCTCGATCGGCGAACCGCTCGGCGATTTCCAAGGGGTGCTGCGCGGCGTGCCGACTTATGTCGGCGGCGCAAAACCGCTCCTGGACGATGGTCACGACAAGAACGCCGCTGGCGACGAGCCCGCCGCGTGATCGCTTCCGAGCGCGCGTTGATCCTCGCGCCCACCGGTCGCGACGGGGCATTGGCGCTGTCGCTCTTGCAAGATGGCGGCAAGACCGGCGAGATCTGCCGCGATTTGCCCGAAATGCTGAGGGGCCTGGCGGAGGGCGCGGGGCTCGCCATCGTCACGGACGAGGCGCTGCAATTCAACGATCTCGGCGCGCTGCGAACCTGGATCGCGGGCCAGCCGCCCTGGTCGGACTTTCCTTTCGTGGTCTTGACGCGCCGCGTTCCGGGCGCGGGCGACAACCCCTATCTGCGTCAGCTCGAAGGCCTGCTTGGAAGCGTTATTTTTCTCGAGCGCCCGTTCCGCGCCGCCGCCCTCGTCAGCATCGTCGACAACGCACTGCGCGGCCGCCGCCGCCAGTATCAGGCGAGGGGCCATCTCGAGGACTTGAGAGAGGCCGAGAAGCGCCTGACGACAGCGCTCCACGCCGGCCAAATGGGTTCGTGGGATCTCGACGTGGCGACCTGGGATCTTCGCGCGTCGGACCAGTTCAAGGCGAATTTCGGCCGCGACACGGCCGAAGCGTTCAGCTATGACGACCTGCTCTCGAGCATCGCGGCTGAGGATCTCGGGCGCATGCGGCAATGCGTTTTCGAAAGCATCGCGACCGGCGCCGACTACGTCATCGAGTATCGCGCGATCTGGCCGGATGGATCGCGCCACTGGATCGACGCGCGCGCCCGCGTCCTGAGGGACGCGACGGGTAGGGCGCTGCGGATGGTCGGGGTCACCTCCGACATCACCCAGCGCAAGACCGCGGAAGCCCAGCGCGAGCGTCTGCTCGTGGCGCTCGACGCGGAGCGCGAGCGCACGCAGGAGGCGCTGAGCGGCGAGCGCGCGCTTTCGGGATTGCTCAGCACCGGCGTGCCGGCGGGGATCGTCGCCTACGACACCCACTTGCGCGTGACGATCTGGAACCCGGTGATGGAGCGGCTCTTCGGCGTCGCCTCGGCCGATGCCCATGGCCGGCAGCTTGCCGATCTGATCGGCGACGGCAGCCGCGACGCGATCGAGCGCCGTCTTTTCGCGGTGCTGGACGACCGCGCCGAGCCGGTTGAGGAGATGGAGTTCCACGCCGCATCCGGCGCCACGGTCATCCTGCAGAGCCAATACTCGCCGCTGCGCGGCGGCGACGGCCGGCCGATCGGCGGCGCGGGTTTCTTTCTCGACGTGACCGAGCGGCGGCGCGCCGAGGAGCAGTTGCGTCAATCTCAGAAAATGGAGACCATCGGCCAACTCACGGGGGGGGTGGCGCATGATTTCAACAATTTGCTCGCCGCGATCCAGGGCAGCCTCGAACTTCTGCGCAAGCGCATGCCCGACGACGCGACGGCGCACCGCTACATCGATGCCGCGCTGCAGGGCGCCAGGCGGGGCGCGTCGCTGACCTCGCGCCTCCTGGCCTTCGCGCGACGCCAGGACCTGAACCCGGTCGCGACCGACATGGCGCAATTGCTGGAAGGCATGCGCAGCCTCGTGGACCGGTCGATCGGGCCACTCGTCGTCGTGGTCTATGATATGGCCGGCGGCCTGCCGCCGGCGCGCGTCGATCCTAACCAGCTCGAACTCGCCGTGCTGAACCTCGCGGTCAACGCGCGCGACGCGATGCCCGATGGCGGGACGCTGACCATCGGGCTCGACAAGCGCGCGGCCGACGGGGCGCTCGGACTCGACGGCGACTTTCTGATCGTTTCGGTCGCCGACACCGGCACGGGCATGGACGCCGAGACGCTGGCGAGCGCGATCGAGCCCTTCTTCTCGACGAAGGAACTCGGCAAGGGCACAGGGCTCGGCCTGTCCATGGTGTATGGACTTGCCGAGCAACTGGGCGGCGCCCTGCATCTGCGCAGCACCCTTGGCGCGGGCACGACGGCCGAACTCTGGCTGCCGATCTCGCAGGCCAAGGCGGCCCCCGCTCCGCCGGCGCAGGCAGTCGAAGCGACCCTGCCGGCCTTGCGGATCCTGGTCGTCGACGACGACGCCCTGGTGGCGATGGGCACGATCGACATGCTGGAGGATCTCGGCCACGCGGTGATCGAGGCCTATTCCGGCCAGCAGGCGCTCGACGTGCTGGCGCGCGGCGAGGCGGTCGACGTCATGGTGACCGACTTCGCCATGCCTGGCATGACGGGGGTCGAACTCGCCAGACAGGCGCGTGAGCTCCACCCCGGCCTGCCGATCCTGCTCGCGACCGGCTACGCCGACCTGCCGAGCGGCTCCTCCGACCTGCCGCGCCTGCCCAAACCCTTCCAGCAATCCGAAATCGCCGGACGGCTGGCCGATCTCTTCGCCCGCAAACCGGCGTGAAGCCGGAGTCGGTCAGACCGATCGCGTAATGCCGCCGTCGACCCGGATGTTCTGGCCCGTGATATAGCTCGATCGGCCGCTCGCCAGGAACGCCACGAGTTCCGACACTTCCGCCATCGTCCCGTAGCGGCCCATCGGAATGCGCGCGCGCCGCTCGCCCGTTTCGGGCAGGCTGTCGATAAAGCCCGGCAGGACGTTGTTCATGCGCACATTGTCGGCGGCATATTTGTCGGCGAACAATTTCGCGAAGGACGCCAGCCCCGCCCGGAAGACGCCGGAAGTCGGGAACAGCGCCTCCGGCTCGAAGGCCGCATAGGTCGAGATGTTGACGATCGAGCCGGATTGCTGCGCCTGCATGATCGGCGTGACCAGACGCGAGACCCTGATCGCGTTGAGCAGGTAGACTTCCATGCCGGTGTGCCAGTCCTCGTCGGTGAGGTCGAGGACCGGCGCGCGCGGCCCGTGCGCGGCGCTGTTGACCGCCGCGTCGATCCGGCCCCATCTGGCCATGACGGCGTCGACCAGCCGCCTGAGATCGTCGTTCGACCGGTTCGAGCCGGTGACGCCGACGCCGCCCAGCGCCTCGGCCAGGGCTTGGCCCTTGCCGGACGACGACAGCACGGCGACCTTGAACCCGTCCTCGGCGAGCTTGCGCACCGCGTCGGCCCCCATGCCGCTGCCCCCGGCGGTGACGATGGCGACTTTGAGATCGGACACGGGCGATTCCTTCAACACGCAAGACCGGCCATCGATATGACGGCAAGGCAGCCGGACGGCAACAGCCAGTTCCGGCCGGACGCTCTCCCTGCGCACGGGTCTCGATCCGGCGGGGGGAAATGCCTTGACGCTTGGGCGGCTTTCACACAGACAGCCGGCGGATCGGGGATGCCTGGATGAGCCTGTCGGGATTCGTGCAATTGGCCGTGTCGACGGCGATCTTTTTGCTCGCGGCCACCGTCGCGAAATCATGGGCGCTGTCGCCCGGCCTCGGCAAGCTCGCGCTGACGCTGGCGCTCTATTCGGCCGGCAACCTCGTCATGCTGCGCCTCGTGCGCGAGTTCGGCATGGCCTCCGCGTTCAGCCTTTCCGCAGTCATCCAGCTCGTGGCCGTCAACGTCATCGCGCTGATCTGGTTTGGCGAGCGTCTGTCCGGCATCCAGAGCGCGGGGATCGTGCTGGCGATCGTCGCGGTCGGGCTGATCACCCTCGGTCCGCTCCTGAGTCCGCGATAGCGTTCAGGCCGAGCGGACCTCCGAGCGCGAAAAGGCCACGGCGTCGAGGAGCATCTGCTCGTCGTCCATGCCGGCATTGTGCAGGGCGAGCAGCGTGAGCGCCACTTCCTTCGCCTCCGGCGAGTCCGGCGGCGCCGAGCGGCTCTGGCAGGTCGCGTCGAACACCCGTTGCAACCGGGCGATGTCGGATGGCCTCAGAAGGCCGCGGTCATAAACGGATTTCGACATCGTGGTTCCTCCCCCTTCGAACGAATCCATCAGCAATACGTTGCAGGTCTTTCCCCGAGCTTGCGGCCTTGCGATCGCTTCAGACGGCAAATGAACCCTCTTGCAAGGCGGGAAAGAATGAGACACCTTGGGTTCGAGCCTCGCAAGGACTGTGTCCATGGCGTTGACCTTTCCGCGATCCGCCGCGACCATCCGCGATGCGGAGTTCGCCATCGCGGACCGGACGACCTACCTCTATGAAGATGCCGACTTCCCCTTCGCGCTGACCGGCGTCAACGACAATCGCAACATCCGCATCGCGACCTACGCTTACGACGATGCCGGCCGTGGCGTCCTCACATCGGGCGCCAGCGGCCAGAACCAGACCACCGTCGCCTACGCGACGGGCGTCGACACCATGACCCGCACGGTGACCAATCCGCTCGGGCGCAAGACGGTCTACACCTTCACCTCGAACGACCCGAAGCTGCTCAGCGTCGACGGTCTCGCCAGCGCAAACTGTCCGGCCTCCGTGGCGTCGCTGACGTATGACAGCCCCGCTGGATTCATCGCCACGACGACCGACCAGGAAGGACGAATCACCAAATACGCGCGCGATGCGAAAGGCCGCCCGCTATCGATCATCCAGGCCTTCGGCACGGCGGCGCAACGCCAGACCGATATCACCTGGCATCCGACCCTGGACCTGCCGCTGACCATGGCGCGGCCCGGTCTGAGCACGGCTTTCGTCTACAACGCCAATGGCCGCCTCATCTCGCGGACCGAAACGGACACGACCACCCACACGATCCCTTATTCGACCGCCGGCCAGACGCGCAGCTGGGCCTACACCTATGCGGCCGGCGGCCTGGTCGCCGCCATCGACGGCCCGTTGAGCGGGACCGGGGACACGCTGGCCTACACCTACGACAGCCTGGGTTACCTCAAAACCTTCAGGAACGAACTTGGCCAGGTCGTCACGGTCCAGACCGTCAACGGCCGGGGACAGCCGACGAAGACCGTCGACGCGAACGGCCTGGTCACGGACTACCTCTACGACGCGCTCGGGCGTCCGGCCTCGATCAGGGCCGACCCGGCCGGCATCGCGGCCGAAACCCGCATGGAATACGACCAGGCCGGCAATCTGACGAGGATCACCCAGCCCGACGGCAGCTTCCTGTTTTACGGCTACGACACCGGCAGCCGCATCACCAGGATCGTCAATGCCCGCGGCGACAATGCCCTGTTCACCTATGACGCGATGGGCAACGCGAAGACGCGGGTCCTGTCCGACGGCTTTCCGCGCGTCTTCTTCAAATGGACCAGGACGTTCGACGAACTCGGCCGCATGATCAAGCTCGCCGCCGCCGGACCCGCGACGTGGTCCTACGGTTACGACAAGGTCGACAATCTCAAGACCGTCACCGACCCCAACCTGAAACATGCCGACTTCGGTTATGACGCCCTCGACCGGGTCGTCGCCTTCACCGACGAACGCCTCGACGTGACGGCCTGGGCTTACGACGACGCCGACCAGAGCAGCGACCGGCCGGGCGAGGCCACCGACGACCGCGGCGTCGTCACGGACTATGTGCGCAACGGCTGGGGCGAGGCGATCCAGGAGAGCGGCAACGATACCGGCGCGACCGTGTTCGAGCGCAACGCGCTGGGCAGCGTCACCAAGCGGACCGACGCGCGCGGCGTGGTCTCGACCTATGTCTACGACGTGGCCGACCGCATCAAGCAGATCGCCTATCCCGCCCAGACCACCTCCGCCGTCACCTACGCCTACGATGCGACCGCCGGAGGCAATTACGGCAGGGGACGGCTGACGGTGGTCGCCGAGTCCGGCGGAAACAAAGCGTTCTACACCTATGACATTCTCGGCCGCGTCATCAAGGAGGTGCGCGCCACGGGTGGCCAGACCTATGCGACCACCTACGAATGGAACGCCGCCGGCAACGTCTCGGCCATCGTCTACCCGTCGGGCCGGCGCATCGTCTACGACCGCGACGCCAATGGCCAGATCGACGCGATGCGCCAGACGCCGCCGGGCGGGACCCCGAGCGATCTCGTCCTCTCCGTCGAGCGCACGCCGTTCGGCCCGCGGTCCCGCGTCACCTATGCCAACAACACGCGCGAGGTCCGGGTCTACGACACGGACGCCCGGATCGCCAATCTCAGGCTGGAGGTCATATCGAGCGGTTCCAGGCTCATCGATCTCCCCTATCTCTACGGCGACAACCGCAACCTGACCGCGATCGGCGACGAGACATACGCCTACACGGCCAACGGGTTCCTCGCGACCGCCGACAACGCCGCCGCATGGGGAACCGAAGCCTACACGACAGATGGGGTCGGCAACCGCACCCAAATCGTCAGATCCAGCCCGGCCGCCACGGACATCTACGCGCTGACGCCGGGCTCCAACAGGCTCGCCAGCATTACCAGCAATGGAACGCTGTCGCGGTCGTTCACCTCGGACGCCGCAGGCAACGTGGCGAGCGAGACGGCTGGCGGGTCGACCACGACCTACGTCTGGAACCATCCCGGCCAGTTGTCGAGCGTCAGGCTCGGGTCGGCGACGCAGGCGACCTACGTCTACGACTATCTGCACCGCCTGGTGCAGCGCGGCCTGCCGCCGTCTTCGACGACGCTGCACATGGTCTACGACCTCGACGGCGACGTGATCGCCGAATACACCGGGGCGGGGGCGCTGCTGCGCGAATATATCTGGATGGAGGACCGTCCGGTCGCGGTGATCGCCGACGCGGGCTCGGCCTCGCCGGTCACCTGGTGGGTGCAGACCGACCATCTCGAGCGTCCGATCGCGATGCTGGACGGCGCCCGGTCCTTCGTCTGGCGCGCGTAGCCGGCCCGTCGCTTGGGCTCCGGGCGTTCGTCGCTCGAAAAGCCAAATCGTTGGCTTTTCGTCCGCCGAGGCGGACCGCGCCTCACCCATTCGGCGAGGTCTATTCGATCACCGGCCCGGCCAGCCTCGACCTGCGCTTCCCCGGCCAGTGGTTCCAGCTCGAAACCCGAAGCGCTCATGAAGCCATGGGAAGCTTAACGGCTTCAAAAATATCTATATGAAGGCGAGGTTCACGGTTCGTATTTCGAGGCCGGCCGTACTGTCTACACGACTGTGTCGATCAGTTGGTCGATCCGGATCGGGAGGTCGCGGATTCGCTTGCCCGTGGCGTGGTAGACGGCGCTGGCGATCGCCGCCGGCGTACCGACGTTGCCGAGTTCGCCGAGGCCTTTAACGCCGGCCGGGTTCACGTCCAGGTCGACTTCCGGCACCAGGATGACCTCGAGCTGCTTGATGTCGGCGTTGACCGGCACGAGATAGTCCTGCAGGTCGCGGTTGAGGTAGCGCGCCTTGCGTTCGTCGATCTCGGTCGCCTCGTGCAAGGCGCACGAGATGCCCCAGATCATGCCGCCCATCAGTTGGCTACGCGCCGTGCGCGTGTTCATGATACGACCGCCGGCAAAAGCGCCGACGATGCGTGGCACCCGGATTTCGCGAGTGCGCGCATGGATCCGAACCTCGACGAACTGCGCGCCGAACGCATATTTGACCTTGTCGCCGTTCTCGCCGCCCTGGAACTCGAACTTGCCCTTGTAAAGGTTCGCGACCCCATCCGGCGCGGCCCCCTTCGGCAGGAACTCGGCATAGTCCTCGATCGCGCCCGTGCCCATGCGCTTCATGACCTCGACGATTGGCTCCGAGGCGTTGCCCGCGACGACGGCGCCATCCTTAAGGTCGAGCGTTTCGAGATCCTTGCCGGCGAGCGGACCGCCGTCGCCGGCCACCGCTGCTCGGAACAGTTTCTCGCGGATCGCATCGGTCGCCTTCATCACGGCCGAGCAGACGCTTGCGGTCGAATTGGAGCCTCCGGAAACCGGCGCCGGCGGCAGCGCCGTGTCACCCATCTCCACTTCGATCGCCTCCATGCCGATCCCGAGGCGCTCGCCGGCCATCTGCGCGGCGACCGTCCGCACGCCCGTTCCGATCTCGTGCGACGCGCATTGCACGCGAACGCGCCCATCGGCGGTCAGCCGGACGCGCGCGGCGCACGGCGCCACGTTGGATGGATAGATCGAGCTGGCGCAGCCCATGCCGACCAGCCAATCGCCGTCGCGCATGGAGCCCACCTCCGCGTCGCGGCTCGACCAACCGAACGCCTGCGCCGCCTGGTCGTAGCATGTCATCAGCGATCGGCTGGAAAACGACTTGCCGCCGATCGGTTCGACCATCGTGTCGTTGACGCGCCGGAATTCCACCGGATCCATCTTGAGCGCCACGGCCATCTCGTCCATCGCGTTTTCGAGCGCATAGACGTAAGGCGTTTCCGGCGGCGAACGCATGTAACCCGGCGTGTTGCGGTCGGCTTTCACCAGCGAGACATGTGTGAGCACGGAGCGATACCCATACATCCGCCCGGTCGCCGCGGTCCCTCCGACGACGTAGGGGTCGGGCCGCGACGTGACCTCGGAGCCTTCGTGCGAAAAGGCGGCGATTTTACCCGAGCGGTCGGCTCCCAGGCGGATGTGGTGCCGGGTTTCGGCGCGGTAGGTCTGCGTGGTAAAGCCTTGCATGCGCGTGGCCACGCACCGGACCGGCCGGCCGAGCCTGCGGGCCGCCAAGGCGACGATCGCCGCGCGCGCCGTGAGCGAACCCTTCGAACCAAAGCCGCCGCCGATATAGGGGCTGAGCACGCGCACATTGTCGGCTTCGATGCCGAGCTGGCGGGCGATCTCGATCTTGTGGCCGGTGACGCTTTGCGACGGCTCGTAGATCGTCAGCCTGTCGTCTTCCCACGCCGCCGTTGTCGAGAACAACTCGATCGGATTGTGATGCTGGATCGGCGTCGAGTAGCGCGCATCCACCTTGACCGCAGCGGCGGCATATTCGGCGTTGAAATCTCCGGCCTTGACGTCCTCCTTGAACTGTTCATTGGCGCCCTTGGCGTCGATCGTCTCGACGCCGGGCGATTCGAAGGTCGCGCTCGGCTTTTCCTCCGCGTAGTCGGCCGTCACGAGCATCGCCGCCTCTTCCGCCGCCTCAAAGGTTTCGGCCACCACCATCGCGATGATCTGTCCGTCATGGAAGATCTTGTCGTCCTGCAAGGTCGGGATCGAACTGTTGGTGTTGAGTCCGAATTTCGGCGGCTGCAACTTGCCCCTGACGTCGGACGCGGACAGAATGTCGAGCACGCCCCGCACCCCGCGCGCCGTCTCCAGATGGATCGCGGTTATCCTTCCGCGGGCGATGGTGCTGGTGGCGAGAGCGGCGTAGGCGAGATTGCGCAGGGCGAAGTCGGCCGGATACTGCGCGCTGCCGGTCACCTTCAGCCGCGCGTCGATGCGCGGCGCGGGCTGACCCATGTTTTCCTTGGGGGTGGGGGCGGCTTCGCTCATTGAGAGACCTTCATGTCGCGCGTTTCAAGGAGAGCCCGGATCAGCGTCTCTCGGCCGAGCGGCGCCTTGAACGAATTGTGCTTGAGCGGCTTGGCTTCGGCGAAAGCGATATCGGCGGCGGCGGCGGCGCTCACCTCGTCGATCTGCTTGCCGCGCAATACGTCTTCCGCGCCCTTGGCGCGCCACGGAACGGTGGCCACGCCGCCGAGCGCGATCCGCGCCTCGCGGACGGTCTGGCCATCCATGTCGAGCGCCACCGCTGCGGATGTAAGCGCGAAGGCGTATGATTCGCGGTCGCGGATTTTCAGGTAATGAGAGCGCGCGGCCCAAGGTCCGGCTGGGACGTGGATCGACACGATCATGTCGCCCGGCTGCAAGATGGTTTCGACATCCGGGTGCTCGCCGGGACGCACATGCAGTTGCGCGAAGGGCGCCGTGCGGGCGCCGTCTGGGCCCACGATATCGATGCTGGCGTCCAGTGCGATCAGCCCCTGGGCAAAATCGCCATGATAGGTGGCGATGCAGTTCTCGCTCGTACCGAGCAGCGCATGCTGACGGTTGATGCCGCCGATCGCCGAGCAGCCGGAGCCGGGTTCGCGCTTGTTGCACGGCCAAGCCGTCTCGCGGAAATATTCGCACCGGGTCCGCTGGAGCATATTGCCGCCGAGGCTCGCCATGTTGCGGATCTGGCCGCTCGCGGCGAGCTTCAGCGTCGCGGCGATGACTGGATAGCGCCGCTTCACATCGGGATGTTCCTCGGCTTGCGCCATCGAGACCAGCGCGCCGAAGCGAATGCCGCGGTCGTCCGCCGTGATCGAGCGCAGGCTGTCGTCGGCAATGCGGCTGATGTCGATCAGACGCTCCGGACGCATGACGCCGAGCTTCATGTAGTCGCTCATGTTCGTGCCGCCGGCGATGTACTGGGCCGCCGCCTGGACCGGCGGTCGGCCGTTGCCGTCGACGGATGCCGCAGCGACGGCCGCCTTGACGGATATGGGGCGCTCGTAGGTGAAAGGATGCATGGCTCAGGCCGCCTTCGTTTCGTCTTTCGCCTGCCGGATCGCGGCGACGATGTTTGGATAGGCGGCGCAGCGGCAGAGGTTGCCGCTCATATATTCGCGGATGTCGGCGTCCGTCTCGGCATGGCCCTCGTTGACGCAGCCGATCGCAGACATGATCTGGCCGGGCGTACAGTAACCGCATTGAAAGGCATCTTGGTCGACAAAGGCCTGCTGCATCGGGTGCAGCGCGCCATCGAGCTTGGCCAGTCCTTCGACCGTGCGGATGTACCGGCTGTCGGCCATCACCGCCACTGTCAGACAGGAAAGCGCGCGCTTACCATCGATCAGGACTGTGCAGGCGCCGCACTGACCATGGTCGCAGCCCTTCTTGGCGCCGGTCAAACCAACGTGATCGCGCAATGCGTCGAGCAGGCTGGTGCGCACATCGAGGTCGAGGCGGTACGTTTCTCCGTTCACGTTAATGGCGACGGGAACGCTATCGCGGGGGTCCGCGACAGAAGCCGTCTGGGCAGGCGCGCCGTCCGTTGCCGCGAACAGAATCGGCGCCGCCGCGGCGACGGATGCGGATCCGGTCATGAACCCGCGGCGGCTGAGGCCTCGTCGTTCGGCGATAGTGTCGGTCATGGGTGCTCCTCGGGATCGGTTCCAACTTGTGGTTCGTAACAAGGTTCCTCGCGCTTTCAGGCACGGTCCCGTGATCGCAGTCGCGGTAGCCGCTGTCCAACGCTCCGGGAACATTCCAAACGGCGCGAGGTTGGGCCGCGAAAGGAGAACGGCATGGACAAATCGAGCACATTCGCCGTGGTCACGGGCGCATCGAGCGGCATCGGGCTGGAACTGGCGCGCGAACTGGCGCGGCACGATTACGACCTGGCCATCGTTTCCGACGACGCGGCCGAGCTTGAAGGCGCGCGCGAGAGGATTGCCGGCGAATTCGGCCGGATTAGCGTCCAGAGCATCGCCGTCGATCTGGCGCGGCGTGACGGCGTCGCCGATCTCTGGTCGCAACTGGAAGCAACCGGACGCCCGATTGACGTGCTCGCCGCCAATGCCGGGATCGGCTTCGCCGGCCCCTTTTCCGACACCTCGATCGACGATGAGCAGCGCTGCATCGACCTCAATGTTTCGAGCCAGGTCCAATTGGTGAAGCGCGCGGTCAGGCACATGCTCGCCAACGAAAAAGGCAAGATCCTGATCACCGCCTCGCTGATCTCGCTCTCGCCCGGCCCGTTCATGGCGATCTACGCGGCCTCGAAGGCGTTCCTGCATTCCTTCGGGCTCGCCATCCGCAACGAGCTTCAGGAGACGCAGGTCGGCGTGACGGTCCTCATGCCCGGGGCGACCGAAACCGAGTTTTGGGACCGCGCGCAGATGCGCGACACCAATGTCGGGGCGAGCAGGAAGCAGGCGCCGGAGGATGTCGCCAAGGAGGCGATCGCCTCGCTCGAAAGCGAGTCCGCCTATGTCGTGCCGGGCGTCGCCAACAAAGTCCGCGCCGCGTTGACCGCCATCGCCCCGGATACGATGCTCGCGCAGGCGAACCGCAGTCAGGCGCAGAAGGCCAAATAGGCGAAGGGCCGCCGAGGAGGCGGCCATTCGTCGTCAGTTGGCGTCGCCCTTGGGCTGCGCCATCTTGCGATGCTGTTCGGCCAGCATCGGCGCCGGCGTGATGTTGGCGATCGCCGATTGGATCTTGTTCTTCCATCCGCTGACGATGTCGCCTTCGCCGTTCATCATCGCGTCGAAGCCGGTGCGCGCGACATCGGCGGGATCGTCCTTTGACGACTGGCCAACATCCGTATCCATCATGTCGGCGCGTTCGAAGAACTCGGTCTCCGTCGGCCCCGGCATGAGGCAAGTGACGGTGACCTCGGTCTCTTTCAGTTCGTTTCGCAGCGCGAAGGAGAAATTGTCGAGAAACGCCTTGCTGCCGTTGTAGACGGCTTGGAAGCTTCCGGGAATGAAGCCGGCGATCGAGCCGGTGATGAGGATGCGGCCCTGGTTGCGCGCGCGCATGGCGCGGCCGGCTTTGTGCAGCAGGTAGACGGTGCCCGTGACGTTGGTGTCAATGACGCGCCGAATGGCGTCGAACTCCTGGTCGAGAAAGGCGCGGCCGAGCCCGCGGCCGGCATTCGCCAAAAGAGCGTCGACCGGGCGTCCGTCGAAATCCACCAGTTCGTACAGGCTGTCGACGCCGTCGAGCGTGGACAGGTCTGCCTGGATCGCCTGGACCGACGCGCCGAGTCCGCGGCAGGTCTCGGCGGCGGTTTCGATTGCCGGCTCGTCGGCCGCGATGATGAGATCGAACCCCTCCTGCGCACAGATTTTCGCAAGTTCGAGCCCGATGCCGGAGGAAGCCCCGGTCACGACGGCCAGTTGTCGCGTTGAAGCAGCCATGTCGCGTCTCCTGATTCAGGGTTTGAGGACGATCTTGATGCAGCCGTCCTGCTTGTCGTTGAAGGTCTTGTAGAGGTCGGGGCCGTCTTCCAGCCCGGCGCGGTGGGTGATGACGAAGGATGGGTCGATCTCGCCCTTCTGGATGCGTGCGAGCAGGAGCGGCAGATATTTCTGCACCGGCGTCTGGCCCATGCGGAAGGTCAGGCCGCGGTTGATCGCCGAGCCGAACGGGATCTTGTCCAGGAAGCCGCCATAGACGCCGACGATCGACACGGTGCCGAAGTTGCGGCAGCAATGGATCGCCTGGCGCAGCACATGCGGCCGGTCGGTGCCGAGGAAAGTCGCGACCTTGACGCGGTCGATCACGGCGTCGAGGCCTGAACTCATCGGCGGCTCTGTCCCGACGCAGTCGATGCAGGCGTCGGCGCCGCGCCCCTTGGTCATGTCGAGGATCTGCTCGTAGATATCGTCCTTGCGGAAATCGAGCGTCTCGGCGCCGGCTTGGCGGGCAAGCTCCAGGCGCTCGGGCACGGTATCGATGGCGATGACCCGTTCGGCGCCGAGGAGGAACGCGCTGCGGATCGCCATCTGCCCGACCGGGCCGCATCCCCAGATGGCGATGGTCTGGCCCGGCTGGATGTCGCAGAAGTCGGCGGCCATGTAGCCGGTCGGAAAGATGTCGGAGAGAAACAGCACCTGCTCGTCGGTCAGCCCCTCCGGGACCTTCATCGGCCCGATATCGGCGAACGGCACGCGCAGATACTCGGCTTGCCCGCCCGCATAGCCGCCCAGCAAATGCGAATAGCCGAACAGGCCGGCAGGGGAGTTGCCCCATAGAAGTTTCGCCTTGGCCTGGTCGGGATTGGACCGCTCGCAGCCCGAAAATTCGCCGCGCTGGCAGAAGAAGCATTGGCCGCAGGCGATGGTGAACGGGATGACGACGCGGTCGCCGATCTTGAGGTCTCCCGCCTCCGCACCGACCTCGACGACTTCGCCCATGGTCTCGTGGCCCATGATGTCGCCGCTGTGCATCTCGGGGATGACGCCGTTGTAGATATGCAGGTCGGAGCCGCAGATGGCGCAGGCGGTCACCTTGATGATGGCGTCGCGCGGATGCTCGATCTCAGGGTCGGGCACGCTGTCGCAGCGGATGTCGTGCTTGCCGTGCCATGTCAGCGCTTTCATTGCCGGTCTCCGGACCATCGAGGAATGGACCCGCCTAAGTTCCCGTTCGGCGAGATGTTCCGGGCCGGCCTTCAAGACACCGGGCGATATCCCTCAAGCGTCGTTCGCCTCGCGGAGGAGCCTGTTGCCTTCGATCCGCGCCATTTCGACGAGATGCGCGAAGAAGAAATCGCGGTTGTGGTGCGCCGTCTTGACCAGGGCGGTCAGCGTCTGGGCGGCTTCTTCCAGATGAGACAATCGCGCCGCGTTCTGGTCGGGCTTCATCATAATCCTCGCCGTGTCGTCGAAATCAGAACCGGCTGACCTCCGTCAGGAAGGGTGCGCCGGCATGGCCCACCCAGGCAAAAACTGCATTCGAATTCGACTGTCCCGCCTTATGGACTCGAAACTGCCCTCGCAGCCGAGACGAGCCGGCGCAGGGCCTGGTCGCTGATGACCAACTGTCGCTCGGTGACATAGTCCGCCAACGCCAATATAAATTG
This sequence comes from uncultured Rhizobiaceae bacterium, assembly GCA_964244725.1. Taxonomy (GTDB): domain Bacteria; phylum Pseudomonadota; class Alphaproteobacteria; order Rhizobiales; family Rhizobiaceae; genus Kumtagia. The sequence continues at coordinate 119,527 of CAXTJQ010000011.1, read as the reverse complement.
TTCGGATTGCTGCTCGAACAGCATGCGGTTGAGAGCAAGTTCGGCCGTGACGTGGCTCGGACCGCTGATGTCGCGCTGCATGGTTCAATCCATTGACGTCACGGCGAACCGTGTAATCGGTTCTCCCGCTCCCGGCCTTTTCGAGCTTGCCGCTTCAAAGGGTCGGGTCGTGGGAAACGCCATCTTAGGCCCCGGCGAGGCGCGCCAACTTAACAAACATCAGCGCCTGTGCCATAATCGCCGTTGTATTCCTCAACGGGAGGGGAGGCCGCACGGAGCCTTCCGGTTGTTCGGCGGCTATGACAGTCAACGCATTTGTTCGGAAACTGGATTCGCTCAGGGCGCTGTCGCAGGAAGACAAGGAGTGGCTCGAAAGCATCTCGTCCCAGTCACGGGATGTTTCGGCCAATGTCGATCTGATCCAGGAAGGGGAGCAGCCCCATTTCGTACAGCTTGTGCTGGATGGTTTCGCCGTCCGGTACAAGTCGACGGTCGAGGGCAATCGCCAGATCTTCGCCTACCTCGTCCCGGGCGATTTTTGTGATCTGCATGTCGCTTTGCTCGACCAGATGGATCACAGCATCGGGACGGTCACGCCCTGCTCCATCGTTCAAATCCCGCGCGAGACGATCGTCGAACTGACCGAACGCCGACCCGCCCTGACCAGGGCGTTCTGGCTTTGCTCGCTGATCGACGAAGCCACCTTGCGCGAATGGCTGGTCAATATCGGACAGCGGCCGGCGGACCAGCGCATCGCCCACCTGTTCTGCGAGTTGCACACGCGGCTCGCGGTCATCGGGATGGCGACGGACGGCATGTTCGAACTGCCGATTTCGCAAGCCGAACTGGGCGACACGGTCGGCATTTCGCCGGTTCACGTCAACCGGTCGCTGCGGACCCTGCGGGAAGAGGGGCTGGTCACGTTCCGGTCGGAGCGCATCGTCATTTCCGACCTGAATCGCCTGAAACGCTTCGCCGGTTTCAACCCGGCCTACCTCCACCTTCTGCGCAGGCAACCTCAAATATCGTAGGCCTCGGCGGAAAATTTGAGACTGAACAAGATGTTGCGCTTGTCGTCGGTCACGTCCATGCGCCATTCCCGCCCCGGCGTGAGTTCGCCGTCGATATCACGCAGGATTTGACCGGCTGCTATGGTCGCCTGTTTCCAGGCTGCCCGGCGATCTGCAAGCTCCACACCCTCGTCGTCGGCCGAGAATTGCTTGTAACTGGTGTGAAAGAAAAATCGCGACATGATACTCCGATACTGCGCGCGCGGCTGGTGCGCGACGAATGATCCCTCCTCCAAAACTGTCCCCGATCCCTCGACTTCGTCAGTCTTCGGCAACCCGCTTTTCCGTCATGCAGGAAACGAGAACGCTTTCGTCGGTGACGCCCGACCGGAACAGCGCGATGACGTTCAACGCGCGGCCCGCGCGCTCGAGCGGCGTATCGTTCGCCGCGTTGGTCATTTCGAAAACGCGTGACAAGAGAGTGACGTCTTCGGGTCTGAAGGCGCCGGACTGCACCATGGATCGGTCTGTCATACCAATCTCCATTCGCTTCGATGAGTCGCGATGAAGGTGTATCGGAAATCAGTCGGCCGATAGCTGATGTTTGTTACTTCGAGAAAATTTCTCCTCGTCGACAATTCGAGCGACGGCTTGCCGCGATGCAAAACCCGCGCCGGGGCCAGTATGTCGGCCAGGTCCAGGAATTCGGTCGCCAAGGCGATGCGAGGCGGGCCGCCGCGGGGCGAATGCATTCGGGCTCGGGACTCATAGAATGACGCCCGCGCAGCGCGCGGTGTTGGCGATGTGGTCCTCCATCCGCCGCCTGGCGGCCGGGCCGTCGGACGCGCGCAGGGCTTGCAGGATGCGCCTGTGCTCGGCGATCGAGTCGCTCATCCGCGACGGCGCCGTGATGGGGATCGGCTGGCGCTGCGTCTCGGTGATGAGCGTCTGCGCCGAGCGATAAAGATCGGCCAGCATCCGGTTGCCGCAGGACGACACGATCAGCGCATGGAATTCGAGATCGGATTCGACGTTGGAGAGAAGATCGCCCGCCGCCCAGGAGCGTTCCATGGCGTCGGTCGTCCGGGCGAGCGCATCGCAAGCCTCCGGCGTCAGCGCCGACGCCGCGTGCTGGCAAATCGCCCCTTCCAGCAGGCGGCGCGTCTCGAAGACGTCGGCGACGGGGTAGCTGTCGGCATAGCGCCAGCGCGCCATGGCGCCGGCCTCGGACGGCGATGCCTCCGAGACGAACGTCCCGCGTCCGGGCTGGGTCACCAGCAAGCCGAGGGTCTCGAGGGTCAGAAGGGCTTCCCTGAGCGACGCGCGGCTGATCTTCAAGGACTGCGAAAGCTCGCGCTGCGACGGGATCTGCTGGCCGGCGCTCAACTTGCCGGTCAGGATCATGGACTGGATCGTCCGCGCCGCCGATTGCGGGATAGGCACGCGCGCAAACATCAGGTCCCACTCCTTCGCCGACGATCCGGCCGGGCGCTTCGGACGATCGGCGACCGTCATTGCACGGGCTATCCGCGCGACATCCGGCCGACGAGGACGCTTGCAATCGCCCTGACCACGTGTTTGTGTGGTCCGACTGGTCAGACCGGTTGAAATAGCAATCCAATGCAAAATTGGCAACAAGGGGAACTCGAATGAACAAGAGAGACGTATTGAAGGTCCTGCTCCTGGCCGGCGGGGCCGCCCTGGCGTCGATGACGCTGTCGTCGAGCGCGATGGCCGCCGAACTCAATGTCGGCGCCAACATCGGCAACGTGCCGTGGGAATTCCAGGACGCCAGCGGCAAGAACGTCGGCTTCGAAGTCGACCTCATGACCGAGGTCGGCAAGCGGCTCGGCATGGACGTGAAATTCACCAACATCCCGTTCCAGGGCCTGTTCGCGGCGGTCCAGTCGGGGCAGATCGACGCCGCCGTGTCGTCGATCACGATCACCAAGAAGCGCCTTGAATCGGTGAGCTTCGCGCAGCCCTATTACGACAGCGACCAGTCGCTGACGGTCAAGGCCGACAGCGGCATCAAGGGCCTCGCCGGCATGGAAGGCAAGACGGTCGGCGTCGACACCGGCTCCACGGGCGACATCTGGGCGACCGCGCACCAGGGCGAGACCAAGATCGGAACGATCAGCAAATACGAGGGCCTCGCGCCGGCCATGCTCGACCTGCAGGCCGGGCGCATCGACGGCTACATCTCCGACATTCCGGCGCTGCTCTACTACGTCAAGGACAAGCCGCAATTCGCGGTCGTCGAGCGCATCAAGACGACCGAGCAATATTCGGTGATGTTCGCCAAGGACGCGCCGCTGGCCGCCAAGGTCAACGACGTCATCACCGAGATGAAGACGGACGGGTCTCTCGCCAAGATCCACGAGACGTGGTTCGGCACGAAACCCGACGAGGGCCTCGCCACCACGACCGTCCTCGACATGCCGAAGCTCTGACGGCCTCCAAAGCGGAGAGGCGCGTCCGGCTTCGGGCGATCCTCTCCGCGCCGGACCATGAGCCGCGATGTCGATCTTCGATACGTTCCTGAACTACCGGGTCTTCGTCGAGACGCTGCCGCTCATCCTCGGCGGTCTGGTCACGACGCTGACGCTCGGCTTCACCTGCATCGCGCTCGGCTTCGCCGCCGGCGTCCTCCTGTCCATGCTGCGTCTCTACGGCCCGCGCCCGCTCCGCCTGCTGACCATCGCCTATATCGACGTGTTCCGGTCGATCCCGGTGCTGGTGCTGCTGTTCATCGTCTATTACGCGCTGCCCTTCGCCGGCATCCGCCTGACGTCCTTCGTCGCCGCGGCCAGCGCCATCTCGATGGTTTCGGCGGCCTATTCGGCGGAAATCGTGCGCGCTGGCATCGAGGCGATCCCGAAGGGCCAGTTCGAGGCGGCGCGGGCGCTCGGACTGCATTTCTGGCTCATGATGACGAAGGTCGTCCTGCCGCAGGCGCTGCGCATCGTCGTGCCGCCGCTGACCTCCAATTCGATCAACGTGATGAAGGATACGGCGCTCGCTTCCGTCGTCGCCATGCCCGACCTCTTGAAACAGGCCAACCAGGCGCAGGCGCTGGCCGCCAACCCGACGCCGCTGATCGTGGCGGCCGTCATCTATCTCATCATCCTGCTGCCCCTGGTCCGGCTCGTGGGGCTCCTGGAAAAGCGCCTGGCCAAGGCCGAGCGGTAGCGCATCCCATCCGAGGCCGAGAATGCCGCTTGATATCGATTTCGTGCGCTCCCAGTTTCCCGCTCTGCGGGACGGCTGGGCCTATCTCGACAATGCCGGCGGGTCGTTGGTGCTGCGCAACGTCGCCGAGCGCGTCTGCGACTACCTGTTGACCGCCAGCGTCCAGACCGGCGCATCCTACGCGCCGTCGGTTCGCGCCAGCGAGCGGCTGGCCGAGGCGCGCGCGCGGATCGCGATGTTGGTCGGCGCCGCGCGCCCTGAGGAGGTGGTCTTCGGCCCGTCGACCACCGTGCTGATGCGCTTCCTGGCGACCGCCATGGCGAGCCAGCTCGAAGCCGGCGACGAGATCGTGCTGACCGAATTCGACCACGAGTCCAATATCGGACCGTGGCTGACGCTGAAGGACCGGGGAATCGTTTTCAAGACCTGGCCGATCGATCGCGACACGCTGATGCCCGATCTCGACGACCTCGAAAAGCTCATGAGCCCGCGCACCAGAATGGTCTGCGTCACGCATGCATCAAACCTTCTGGGTTCGATCAATCCGATTCGCGACATCGCCGACTTCGTGCATGCGCGCGGCGCTCGCATTTGCGTCGACGGCGTCGCGTATGCGCCGCATCGCGCGATCGACGTGCGGGCGCTCGGCGTCGATTACTATGTCTTCTCGTTCTACAAGACCTATGGCCCCCACTACGCCGTGATGTATGGCAAGCACGACCACCTGCTCGAACTCGACGGGCTCTACCACTATTTCTACGGCAGGGAGAAAGTGCCGGGCAAGCTGGAGCCCGGCAATCCCTGCTACGAACTGGCCTGGGGCGCGGCCGGCATCGTCGATTATCTGGAGGCGATCGGCGGCGGCGCGGGGCGAACCGCGATCGAAGACGCCTTTGACGACATCGCGGCGCAGGAAGCGTTGCTCGGCGAGCGCCTGCTCTCCTGGCTGCGCGCGCGCAACGGCGTGCGGATCATCGGTCATCGCGGCGCGGATGCGGCGATCCGCGTGCCGACGATCAGCTTCACGGTCGACGGGCGCGCGCCGCAGGAGATCGTCGCGCATGTCGACGAGGCCAGGATCGGCGTGCGCCACGGCGACTTCCACTCGCGGCGCCTGGCCGAAGCGCTCGGGCTCGGGCCGGCCGGGGTCATCCGCGTCTCGATGGTCCACTACAACACGGTCGGAGAGGTCGACCGCCTGATCGGAGCGCTCGAACGGGCGCTTTGATTTCAGTCGCGGATGCCGAGGCCGACCGCCTGCAAGGCGCGGAAGGCTTCATAGCGGCGGTCGTGCCATATCCGCATGTCGCCCGTCGCCGGCTGATAAAGGTCTCCCAAGCTCGACATGGCCGGCATGGCGGCCGCCAGATCGGCGTATTCCCCTGCCGCGACCGCGCCCAGCATCGCCGCGCCGAGCATCACGGGTTCAGGCGACTGCGAGGCGGCCACCACGAGGCCGGTGCTGTCGGCCAGGATCTGCCGCACCAGCGGCGATTGCCCCGCGCCGCCGCTGGTGACGATCGTGTCGATCGCTACGCCGGCATCCGCCATCGCCTTCAAAATCTGGCGCAGGCCGTAGCCCAAACCGCAAAGGCCGGCGACGTAGAGGGCGACCAGGCTTTCGACTGACCTGTCCGCGCCGAGACCGGCGATGATGCCGCGCGCGTCGGGATCGGCGAGCGGCGAGCGGTTGCCGAGGAATTCCGGCACCACGTGCAGACCGCCGGCCAGCAGCGCGGTGCGCGACGGATCGCCGCCGGCGGCCGATGCCGCGATCGAAAGCCATTCGACGAGCGACTTGCCTTCCGAATGGGCCCGCTCGGCAGTGGCCGCCGAGGCCGGATGGCAGCGCACGAGATGGTCGATGGCAGCCCCCGCCGCCGATTGTCCGCCCTCGTTCAGCCAGAGCCCCGGAACCATCGCGGAGTAATAGGGCCCCCAGACGCCGGGCACGAAATTGGGTTCGCGGCCGCTCGCCATGGTGCAGGCGGACGTGCCGAGCACATAGGCCATGCGCGACTCGACGCTGCCGTGTACGCCCGCCGCGCCGACGGTTCCGATGCCGCCGGCATGCGCGTCGATCAGCCCCGCGGCGACCAGCGTGCCGGGCCGCAGGCCGAACGCGGCGGCCGCCTCCGCCGAAAGGCCCGGGCCGAGCGCCGTGCCGGGGTCGACCACCTCGGTCCCGATGCGCACGAAGCCTTCGTCGGCCAGGTCGCCCAATCCGATCAGCCGGAAGAAATCGGAGTCGAACCGGCTTTCATGCGCGAGATAGGTCCATTTGCAAGTGAGCGTGCAGACCGATCGGGCCAGGCTGCCGGTGGCGCGCCAGGTCAGATAGTCCGTCAGGTCGAAGAAATGGTTCGCGCGGCCGAAACTCTCCGGCATGGTTTCCTTCAGCCAGAGCAGCTTGGGCGTTTCCATTTCCGGCGAGATCGCGCCGCCGACATAGTCGAGCACGCGATGGCCGGTCGCATTGATGCGCCGCGCCTGGTCGGTTGCGCGGTGATCCATCCAGACGATGATGTTGCGGTCGGGATCGCCCGAATCGCCGACCGGCACGGGCTTGCCCTCGCCATCGACGAGCACCAGCGAGCAGGTCGCGTCGAAGCCGACGCCGCGGATGGCGTCGGCGTCGACGCCGGCCGCACCCACCGCCTCACGCGTGGCCGCGATGACCGCCGCCCAGATGTCGTTGCCGGATTGTTCGACGATGTCGCCGGGAGCCGTGTAAAGCGCGATCTCCCGCTTGGCCGACGCGAGCAGATTGCCCGCCGCGTCGAACACGCCGGCGCGCGCGCTGCCGGTTCCGACATCGATGCCGAGAAAATGGTTCGACATGCTTATGCTCTCGTTTTGCGTCTTGCCAAGGAGACAGTCGGATCGATCCGTCGGCCGCTCAGATGTCGACGCTCTGCGGCAGGATGACGAGATCGCGGATCGTGACGGTGCGCGGCCGGGTCAGCATGAACAGGACGCAGGCCGCGACCTCCTTGGGTTCCATCAGGCTGCCGTTGGCAAGCGCTTCCTCCATCTTGGCCTTCGGCCAATCGTCGAGAAGCGCCGTGACCACCGGCCCCGGCAGCACCGCGCCGACGCGGATTTTATGCTTGGCGACCTGACGGCGAACCGTATGGACGAAGGCCTGCACGGCGTGTTTCGAAGCCGTGTAGATCGGCTCCCAGACCACCGGCACGACGCCGGCGACCGAACTCGTGACGATGATGTCGCCGGTTCTGCGCTCGGCCATGTGCGGCAGGACGGCATGGACGGATCGGAACACCGCGTTGATGTTGAGGTTCAGCATCCGGTCCCAGGCGTCTGGATCGCCGCCGAGCACCTCGCCGCCGACATAGGCGCCGGCATTGGCGTGGAAGATGTCGAGCTGGCCCGCCTTCTCGATGATGTGAGGCATCATGCCCGCGACGCTCTGCGGGTCGGTGAGGTTCACCACCAGCGGGATCGCGTCGGGGCCGAGGCTGGAGCAGAGATCGTCGAGCTTGTCCCCGGCGCGGTCGATGAAGACGACGCGCGCGCCGGCCTCGAGCATGGCTTTCGCGCATTCGAGGCCGATCCCGGACGCCGCGCCGGTGACCGCCGCGACTTTTCCGTCGAGTGGATTGCTCATGCTCAGCGCCCGTGGCTGGCGCGGGACCGCCGCGCGAGGGAGTCGACCATGACCGCGAGCGCCAGAACGCCGCCGAGGATCATGTAGCGCAGCGACGATGACAGATTGAGAAGGGTCAGGCCGTTCGAGATGGCCTGGATCACGATGATCCCGAGAAGCGCCGAATAGGCCGAGCCGCGTCCGCCGAACAGCGACGTCCCGCCGATGACCGCCGCGGCGATGGCGTTGAGGTTCACGTCGCCGGCGCCCGCCTGCTGCGAGGACGAGCCGAGGCGCGCCGCCGCCAGCACGCCGCCCAGCGCGGCGAAGGTCGAACAGAGCATGAAGGCGCTGAGATAGATGCGGCGGACGTTGATTCCGGCGCGCCGCGCCGCCTCCCGGTTGCCGCCGACCGCCATGACCGAGCGGCCCCATTTGGTGCGGGTGAAGGCATAGTCCATCACCACCACGAGAAGCACGAAGAGGCCGAACATCCACGGTACGCCCCGGCCCTTGGCCAGGAACAAAACCACCACCAGCAAGGCGATCGTCAGCGCCGCGGCCTTGACGAGAAGCACGCTCATCGCGCCGCCCGTCAGGCCCGCCGCCTGCCGTCCGGCCCTCGCCCTCAGCCCGGTCCAGAGCACCGCCGCGCCCGGAAGAAGGGCGAGGATCAAGGACAGCCAGTTCGGCATGTAGGCGTTCTGTCCGAACACGACCAGCGGCTGGGCGAACGGCAGGTTGATCGAGCCCGTGCTTCCGAGCAGATAGAGCTGCAGCCCGAGAAGCGCCAGCAGCCCCGCCAGCGTCGCCACGAAGGTCGGCATGCCGACGCGGTTGAAGAGCGTGGCGTAGAGCGCGCCGACGACCGCCCCGAGCGCCAGCGCCACCAGGATCGCGCCCGCCGCGGGCCAGCCATTGTTGATCCACAGCACGCCGAGGATGGCGGAGGCGAGCCCCGACATCGAGCCGACGGACAGGTCGATCTCGCCGAGCATCAGCACGCAGACGATGCCGAGCGAGATGATGCCGGTGGTGGCGCAGTCGTAGAGAAGGTTCGAGACGTTGCCCGGTCGGATGAAGACCGGGTTCAGCGACGTGAAGATGATGGCGATGGCGACGAGGCCCACGGCCACCGGGATCATGCCGAGATCGCCCGACCGGACGCGGTCGACGAAGGCGCGCAGCGCGCCGCCGAGCCCCTCGTCCTGGCGAACGCGCGTGTCGGCGCGGTCCAGCGCTCGGCCGGCGAGCGAATTGGGATTGTCGGTCATGCGAGGCCCTCCACATTGGTGTCGGCGGCGAGGCGGTCGGCGCGCCGCGAGACCGAATTCTCGGAGGCGCCGGTGATCGCCGCGATCAGATCGTGATGGGAGTCGGCCGGCGTGAAGATGCCGTTGTTCTTGCCCAGGCGCAGGACCACGATGCGGTCGGCGACGGCGCGCACGTCGTCCATGTTGTGCGAGATGACGATGACGCCGAGGCCCTTGTCGCGGACGCGCTCGATGAGGTTCAGCACCTCGGCCGTCTGCGCGACGCCGAGCGCGGCGGTCGGCTCGTCCAGCATGATGAGCTTGGGCTCCAGCAGCAGCGAGCGGGCGATGGCGACGGTCTGCCGCTGGCCGCCCGAGAGCGAGGCCACGGGCTCCCGGACCGAGGGGATGCGCGCGGCGAGTTCGTTGAGGAGGGTCCATGACCGGACCTCCATCGCCACCTCGTCGAGCTGCCACGGATTCTTCTCGCGGCCGAGATAGATGTTGGCCACCACGTCGAGGTTCTCGCAGAGCGCCAGGTCCTGGAACACCGTGGCGATGCCCATGTCGAGCGCCGCCGACGGGGAGGGCAGCGCCGTCTCCTTGCCCATGAAGCTGATGGTTCCCGAGGAAGGCTGGAAAACGCCGGCCAGGACCTTGACGAGGGTGGACTTGCCCGCGCCGTTGTCGCCCACCAGCGCCACGACCTCGCCCGCGTGGACGTCGAGATCGATGTCGGTGAGCGCCGACACCGCGCCGAAATTCTTGGACACGTTGCGCAGCGAGATGACCGGCGCGCCGGGCGCCCGCCTCGGCGGCGGTCGGTTTGGGGCGGCGTCGGACATGGAGTGCCTCGTTGGCTTAAGGAAAAGTGGACCCGGCCGTCCCAGAGCAGGACGGCCGGGCTGTGCAGGTCTAGACCTTCACTTGATACCCATCTTGTTGCAAGCTTCCACATAATCCCCGGTGCAAACGTCGGCCACCGGCGTGACGCCCTTGTCGAAGATCTCGGCCTTGATGTTCTCCGCGGTGATGACCGCCGGAACGAAGAGCTCCGAAGGCGTGTTGTAGAGGGTCGTCTTGGGTTCCGGCGTCTTGCCTGACACGAACTGGTAGGCGATGTTGGCGGCCGCGGCGGCGACGATCTCGGATGGCTTGGAGATCGTGTTGTACTGGTCGCCGGCGACGATCAGCTGCAGCGCGGCGATCGTCGCGTCGTTGCCGGTGACCGGCGGCACCGGATCGACGCCGGCCGCCTTGAAGGCCGCGATGGCGCCGCCGCCGGTGCCGTCATTGGCGGCGACCACGCCCTTGATATCGTCGCCGAACCGGGTGACCTGACCACTCGCCCACTGTTGCGCCTTCGGCGGCTCCCAGTTCGGGGTGTCGTATTCCGCCAGCGTCTTGTAGCCCGACGCGTCGAGCGCCGAGTCGATGCCGTCGCGGATGAGGCCCGCCGCCGCGTCGGTCGGCGAGCCGTTGATCTGGAGGACGCCCGACCCTTCGGCGACGCCCTTGGCTTTCAGATGATCCACCAGCGACTGCGCGATCGCCTTGCCGATGCCCTGGTTGTCGAACGACACGTAGTAGTCGGCCGGCGTATCGGGAATCGGGCGGTCATAGGCGATGACCTTGACGCCCTGGCTGTGCGCTTGCTGAACCAGCGAGGCGGCCGCGCTCGAATCGACCGGGTCGAGCACGATGACGGTCGCCCCTTGCGACATCACCGAGTTGAACTGCTGCTGCTGCAGCGCCACGTCGGCGTTGGCGTTCTGGTAGATGACGGTGCAGTTCGGGCAGAGCTTCTTCATCGCGGCCTGGAAGCCGGGATAATCGCGTTGTTCGTAGCGCGTCGACGCCTGGTCGGGCATCAGGAAAGCGACGGTCGCGTCGTCCGCGGCCCTGGCCGAAAGCGCCGTGCCGGCGAGTAGCGCGGCCGCGAGCCCGGCGGCTCCGGTCAGCTTCAATGCGTAGTGTGTCATTGGTCTTCTCCCTTGAAAAACTTGTCGTCTGAACCCGTCGGACGCGTGATTGCGCCGCCGGCCCGTTGCCTGCGCGTTTGGATGCGGATGCGAAAACCGTCGGCCTCGCGTCGAAGCCGATACGGTCGACCGTGGATGCGAAAGCTGCTGCAACGGCTCGCGCGCTGATCCGAAGGTGGCGGCGATCAGCTTTGCCCACGCCGTTCTCTCAACCGTGTCGTCGATTGCCTGGACGGCTAGCCTCCTTCGCGCGATGGCTGCGCCGCACCGCCCGGCCGTCCTGGTGTGCGAGATCCTCCTCTCCTTCGTTTCACGCGGCCTTCGCCGCTCCCATGTTTCCAGCCAGCAAGGTCCTGAAACGCGACGGGGCCATGCCCTTTTGCGCGAGGAACTGGCGGTTGAAATTCGAGATGTTGTTGTAGCCGGCCGCAAAGCAGATCTCGGTGATCGGCAACTCGGATTCGTTCATCAGCAGCTGGCACGCGAGATTGATGCGCAGCCGGTTGACGTATTCCACCAGCGCCATGCCGGTGTGGCGGCGGAAGCTGCGCGAAAAGCCGCTCGGGCTCTGCCCGGCGATCGCGGCGAGATCGCTTTCGCTGAAAGGTTCCGTGAGGTGACAACTGATATAGGCAAGCGCCTTGTTGACGCCTGCCGACATGAAGCCGGAGGGGTCGGGCAGGTAGCGCGCGCTGGTCAGTTCGCGCACGTTGGCCGCACGGCTGAGGTGTTCCATGACGCTGACGAAAAGCACCACGCGGCGAATGCCCTGCGCATGCACCATCTGTTCCATGAGCGGCCCGACGAGGTCGGCGGTCTCGGAAGAGAACAACGCGCCGCGGCGGCTCTTCTCGAGCACGTCCGTGCATGCCGCGAGTTCGGGAAAGGCCTTGGTGGAATCGGCGACGAACGCTTCGGAAAACTGGACGACGCGGCCGCGCAGCGGCACCTGCGCGCCGGCCGGAAGGTTGCTGACCCAGTTGTGAGGAAGGTTCGGCCCGGTCAGGACCAGGTTTCCGGGCGCGAACTCGCCAATGAAATCGCCGACGAAACAGTGTCCGTTCGTGGCGACGACGTGATGGATTTCATATTCGGGATGGAAATGCCACCGCACCGTGTGGAACGGGTAGCCGTGCTCCCACGCCTTGAACGATTGGGTGCGGCCGATCTGCACGACTTCCAGCTGCGGATTCATGTTGACCTCCTCCCTGCGCTGTCACGGGACTTTCGTCCTGTCCAAGCGCCTCCTCCCAAAGGCGTCGTCCAATCTCAAACAAGTTTAGTCGTGCAACGAAAGGACCGCTACCACTGGCTGGCCGTGTGGCCGATACTTTTTTGACCTTTTGCCGGCGTTCGGCGCGGAGGCCGCGATCGGCGGACTAGCCGTCGATGATCTCCTTGACCCGGCTCGCCAGCGCCTCCATCGCGAAGGGCTTGGTCAGCACGTGCATCCCGGAATCGAGATGGCCGTTGTTGATCGCGGCGTTCTCGGCATAGCCGGTGATGAACAGGACCTTCAGGTCCGGACGGCGCAGCCGCGCCGCATCGGCGAGCTGACGCCCGTTCATGCCGCCCGGCAGGCCGACATCCGACACCAGGAGATCGACGCGGCCCTCGCCGTTCAAAATCTTGAGCGCCGAAGGTCCGTCGGCGGCCTCGACGGTCGCATAGCCCAGCTCCTCGAGGACCTCCACGACCAGCATGCGGATCAGCGCCTCGTCGTCGACCACCAGCACGGTTTCGTTGGAGCTGGCGCGCGGCGCATCGGACAGTTCGGCCGCTGCCTCGACCTGGTCGGTGGACCCGACATGGCGCGGCAGATAGATGCACACCATGGCGCCGTGCCCGGGTTCCGAATAGATGCGCACCTGGCCTCCCGATTGCCGCGCGAAACCATAGATCATCGACAGACCGAGGCCGGTGCCCTGGCCGATCGGCTTGGTGGTGAAGAACGGATCGAACGCCCGCGCGATCACCTCCGCCGTCATGCCGACCCCGGTGTCGGAGACGCATAGCGATACATATTGCCCGGGTTCGAGGTCGCGCTCGAGCGCCGCGCGCTTGTCGAGCCAGCGGTTGCCGGTCTCGATGGTCAGCTTGCCGCCCGACGGCATGGCGTCGCGCGCGTTGACGCAGAGGTTGAGCAAGGCGTTCTCCAGTTGCCCCGGATCGACCAGCGTGTTCCAGACGCCCCCCGCCAGCACCGTTTCCAACGTGACTTCGGGGCCGAGCGTGCGGCGGACGAGTTCCTCCATGCCTGCCGTCAGCCGGTTCACGTCGGTGGGCTTGGGGTCGAGCGTCTGGCGGCGCGAGAAGGCGAGCAGGCGATGCGTCAGCGAGGCGGCGCGCCGCGACGCGCCCTGGGCGGCGGTGATATAGCGCTCGAGTTCGCCGATGCGGCCCTGCGAGACCTTCGCCTGCAGCATGTCCAGACTGCCCGAAATGCCCATCAGCAGGTTGTTGAAATCGTGCGCGATGCCCCCGGTCAGCTGCCCCACCGCCTCCATCTTCTGCGATTGCCGCAACGCGTCCTGGGCGACGGCGAGGTCCTGCTCGGCCGTTTTCTCGTCGGTGACGTCGCGGGCGCTGCAGTAGAATTTATCGCCCTCCGGGATGGCCACCCATGACAGCCATCGGTAGCCGCCCGCGCGCGTCCGGTAGCGGTTCTCGAAGCGCAGCGCCGGTTCGCCGCGCAACAGGCCCTCCAGCGCGACTATCGTACGGGAAAGATCGTCCGGGTGGATGAGATCGAGCAGCGGCGTGCGCGCGATCTCCTCCGCCGACCAGCCCAGGACAGTCTGCCAGGCGGGGTTGGTGCTTTCGAAGAAGCCCTGCGCATTGGCGACGCCGTGAAGATCGGGACTGATCTGCCACGTCAGCGCCTTTTCGCGCGCGCGCTCGGTCACCTGCCGCTCGAGATCGGCGTTGAGCATCCGCAACTTGCCCTCGGTCTCGCGCAGCGCGGCGACGGCGCGATGGGTCTCGGTTACATCGTATCCGCCGACGAAGACGCCGCCGACGCGTCCGCGTTCGTCGCGCACCGGCTCGTAGACGAAATCGATGAACCGCGACTGGGTCTCGTCGATCAGGTCGATGGGCAGCGCGCGGGCGACGAAGCGCTCGCCGGTGGCGTAGACCTGATCGAGCAGTTCGTAGATGCCCTGTCCGCGCAACTCCGGAAAGACCTCGCGCACGCCGCGGCCGAGGAAATCGCGCGGCCCCGAAATCGCGATATAGGCGTCGTTGACGTAGTGGAAGACATGATCGGGACCGGAGAGAATGGCCACGAAGCCGGGCATCTGGCTGAACATCTGCTCCTGGCGCTGCCGCTCGGCGGCGTTGCGGCGGTCGGCCAGGACGCGCTGCGTGGTCTCGACGACGATCGCGATCACCCCGGCGGGCTCGCCGCTCTCGTCGAGCACCGGCGAATAGTCGAGGTTCATCCAGACATCTTCGGCGCGGCCGTTGCGGTACAGCGTGAGCTGCTGATCCTTATAGGCGAGCGTGCCGCCCGCCAGCCCGACCCTCATGACGTTGTCGTTGAAATCGGCGACCTCGACCCAGCCTTCGCGCACCTTGCTGCCGAGAAGCCCCGGGTGGCGCGCGCCGGCGAAGCCGGAATAGGCGTCATTGTAGATCATGATGCCGTCCTCTCCCCAAAGCATGACGATCGGCACCGGCGAAAGCAGCAGCAGTCCGGTCGCCGTCTTCAGGCTTTGCGGCCAGGTCCCGATCGCGCCGAGCGGCGTCGCGGACCAGTCGAAGGACCGGATCAGCGAAGCCAACTCGCCCGCGCCCTTCAGGAAGGCCAACGGATCAGGGGCATTTGTCGGATCGCTCAAGACGCAATCTCACGGCATTCGTTGAAGCAAGGCGTGGTGTGGCAAGATAAGGATTACGAGGAAGAAACCGGCTCTGCAAAGCGGAAATTGTCGTTTTGTTCCGGGAGCCGGCCAGCCCTTGCCGAGGAACGCTTCGCGCGCGCTCAGCCGGCCAGCACCTCTCTCGACGCCACCGTAGAATCGGCGTTGAGGCGGTAGACGATCGGCACGCCGGTGCCGAGTTCGAGCTTGACGATCTCCTCGCCGCTCATGCCGTCGAGCGCCATGATCATGGCGCGCAGCGAATTGCCGTGCGCCGCCGCCAGCACTGTCTCGCCGCGCAGCACATGCGGCTGCATCTCGTGAAGGTAGTAGGGCCAGACCCGCGCGCCGGTATCCTTCAGGCTCTCGCCGCCGGGCGGCGGCGCGTCGTAGGAGCGGCGCCAGACATGGACCTGGTCCTCGCCCCATCTGGCGCGCGCGTCGTCCTTGTTCAGCCCGGAGAGATCGCCGTAGTCGCGCTCGTTGAGCGCCTGGTCGCGGATGGTCTCGAGGTCCGGCTGTCCGACGGCGTCGAGGATGTGCTGGCAGGTCTTTTGCGCCCGCATCAGCGCTGATGTGAAGGCGATGTCGAACGTCAGTCCGCGCGCCTTGAGCTTCTCGCCGGCCGCCTTTGCCTCGGCGTGACCTTGTTCGGTCAGGTCGACATCGCGCCAGCCGGTGAACAGGTTCTTGAGATTCCATTCGCTCTGTCCGTGACGGACGAGAACCAGCGTTCCAGACATGATCGATCCTCCAGATGAACCTTGCCGCGTCTGCTTAGGCCAGGCCGAGCACGTCGCGCATGGAATAGAGCCCGGGCTTGCGGCCGCGCGCCCAGAGCGCGGCCTTGACCGCGCCGCGCGCGAAGATGGCGCGATCCTCGGCCTGATGCGACAGGGTGATGCGCTCGCCGGCGCCCGCCAGGATGACCGAATGGTCGCCGACGACCGACCCGCCGCGCAGCGTCGCGAAGCCGATCGCCTCGCCCGGACGCGGTCCGGTGTGGCCGTCGCGGGCGCGGACGCTATGCCCGTCGAGATCGACCGAGCGCCCCGCGGCGGCCGCCTGGCCGAGCAACAGGGCGGTGCCGGACGGCGCGTCGACCTTCTGGCGATGATGCATCTCGAGAATCTCGATGTCGAAATCCGCCGGGCCCAGCGCCCTTGCGGCCCGTTCGACCAGCACGGCGAGGAGATTGATGCCGAGGCTCATATTGCCGCTCTTGACGATCGGCGCGTGGCGCGCGGCCGCCTTGATCCTGGCGTCGTTCTGCGGCGAGCAGCCGGTGGTGCCGATGACGTGAGCGATATGCGCCTGCGCGGCGTAGCCGGCGAACAGCACGGTGGATGCAGGCGTGGTGAAATCGAGGACGCCGTCGGCCTTGGCGAAGGCCGGCAGCGGATCGTCGCCGATGAGCACGCCGAGCGCGCCGACGCCCGCGACCTCGCCGGCGTCGCGCCCGAGATGCGGCGAGCCTTCGCGCTCGATCGCGCCGGCGAGCCGCGCGCCCGCGATGTCGCCGATCGCCCGGATCAGCGTCTGTCCCATGCGGCCGGCGGCGCCGACCACGACCAGCCCCATGCCGCTCACGCGACCTTGCCCGCCGTTGGCCTCGGCTCTGCGAGACGCTTCATCGACGCCGTGTCGTCGACCAGGCCCAGGCCCTTCTTGCTCTGGACGCGGTGGAAACGGGCATAGACGCCGTGCGGATTGGCGAGGAGCGACTGGTGCGTGCCCTCCTCGACCACGAGGCCCTGCTCCAACACGACGATCTTGTCGGCGTTGACGACCGTGGAAAGTCTGTGCGCGATCACGATGACCGTCCGGCCGTCGACCATCGTGTCGAGTGCGTCCTGGACGCGGCTTTCGGACTGCGTGTCGAGCGACGAGGTCGCCTCGTCGAGCAGCAGGATCGGCGCCTGGCGCACGATCGCGCGGGCGATCGAGACGCGCTGGCGCTGGCCGCCCGAAAGCGTGACGCCGTTCTCGCCGACCGGCGTGTCATAGCCTCGCGCCTGTTCGCGGATGAACTCGTCGGCGGCGGCCATGCGCGCCGCATCCTCGATCTCGGCGTCGGTGGCGTCCTCGCGGCCGTAGCGGATATTGTCGCGGATCGTGCCCTCGAACAGGTAGGGTTGCTGCGACACGAAGGCGATCGCCTGGCGCAGCGAGCGCTTGGTGACGGCGGCGATGTCCTGCCCGTCGATGGTGATGCCGCCGCCCTCGACATCGTAGAACCGTTCGAGCAGCGCGGTCAGCGTCGACTTGCCGGCGCCCGAGGCGCCGACGATCGCGGTGGTCCTGCCGCCCTCCGCGACGAAGCTCACGCCCTGGAGCACGGGCAGGGCGTCGCTGTAACCGAAGCGCACGTCGTCGAAGCGGACCTCGCCGCGCGTCACCCGCAGCGACGGCGCGCCGGGCGCATCCCCCTGGCGGGGTTTGCGATCGAGGATCTCGTAGATCATGCGCGCGTTGACGAGCGATTTTTCCAGTCCGACCTGGACGCGCGCAAGACGCCGGGCGGGGTCGTAGGCGAGCAGCAGCGCCGAGATGAAGGAAAACACCGCGCCGGGTGGTTGCTGATTGTAGGCGGCGCGGTATCCGGCATAGGCGATGACGCTGGCCACCGCCGCGCCGGCGAGAATTTCCGTGATCGGCGTCAGCCGCTCGGAAACCATGGCGATCCTGTTGGACTGCGCCTCCGCGCCCTTGATGATCGCGCTGATGCGCCGCGAAAGCTGCTCCTCCATCGTGAACGCCTTGACGACGGCTATGCCCTGGGTCGCCTCCTGCACGGCGCCGATCAGACGAGAGTTCACCACCACGGAGGCGCGGGTGATCTTGCGCATGCGCTTCATCAGATAGTTGACCGCGTAGACCAGCGGCGGGCCGATCAGGAAGGCGAAGATGGACAGGACCGGGTCCTGCATCACCATCACGGCCACCAGCGCCACGAGCGTCACGACATCGCGCGCGACGGCGGTCAGCGTCTGGCTGAGCAGATCGCGGATGCCGGAGACGTTCTGGCTGAGCTGCGCCGCGAGTTGGGCGGACCGCGTCGTGATGTGGAAATCGATTCCCAGCCGCATGAGCTGATCGAACACGCGCTGCTGGTAGCGGGCGACGAGATTGTTGCCGACCCGCGCCAGGATGACCGCCTGTCCGTAGCTGGCGACGCCGCGCACCAGGAACGCGCCGAAAACCAGAATGCTGATGAGCACGATCAAATCGCTGCGCTGGCGGTAGAAGATGTCGTCGATGACGTTCTTCATCACATAGGCGACGCCGCCGGTCGTCGCGGCGATCGCCACCAGACACCCCGTCGCCCCCGCGTAGCTCCAGAGATAATCGCGGCCGTTCTCCGCCAGGACGCGGCGGATGACCGCGACGATCGCGCCCGGATCGGGCTTGCCAGTCAGCTTTCGTTTCAATCCAATGGTCCAGACGTTGCGCTGCCGAACGCGCCTGTCGAGAAAGTTGGGCGCGGTTCGGGCGAACCCTCTTACCCAGAACCGCGCCGTTTGCCTATGCGTCCGGCGCGAAGCTTGCCGGCTGTGGCATTCATGTCTCGGGCAGGCCCGGTCGCCAGCGCCGGCCATGGGTCTCGACGCCGAACCTTTCCGGCGCGCGGGCGTAGGCGGCGAGGCCTTCGAGCGCCGCGATCGGGTTGGTGATGACGAAGACCGGGATGGCGCGCATCATCTCGCCATGCGGCGCCTTGTCCTCGAAAGCGGCGCGGAAGCGCGGCGCGCGCAGCGCCGGAACGATCTTCTGCGCGATGCCGCCCGACAGGAAGACGCCTCCCTGCGCCTTGAAGACGAGCGCCAGGTCGCCCGCTGTGCGGGCAAGACAGGTGACGAAGAGGTCGAGCGCTTCCTGCGCGCTGGGGTCGCCGGCCGAAAGCGCGGCCGCCGTGATCTCCGCCGGCATGGAAAACCGCGAAGCCTTGCCGTCGGCCATGGCGACTGCCCGGTACGTGTTGACCAGGCCGCGTCCGCACAGGATCTGCTCGCCCGAGATACGGCCCTCGATCGCCTCGATATGCGGAAAGATCGCCCGCTCGCGGTCGGTGCGCGGGCCGATGTCCATATGCCCGCCTTCGCCCGGCACCGGGATCCAGCGACCGCGCGACTTGACCAGTCCGGCGACGCCGAGGCCGGTGCCCGGGCCGAGCACGACGCGGGCGGACTCCGGATCGGGCGCGCCGCCGCCGATCTTCTCCAGATGCTCCGCCCCAAGGGCGATCACCGCGAGCGCCTGCGCCTCGAAATCGTTGAGCACGACCACGTCCGACAGCCCGACCGTCGCCGCCATGCCCTTGGGCTTGACCACCCAGGGACAATTGGTCAGCGGAATCTCGTCGCCGTCGACCGGCCCGGCGATCGCGATGATCGCCGATTGCGGCTGGATGCCGGCATTCTCGAGGATCGTCGCCCGGATCGCGGCGTCGATGGTGGAATAGCCCGCGGTCTGGACGATATGCGGTTCGAGCGGCGCGGCGTCGGGACCCGCGACGACCGCGAAGCGCGCATTGGTGCCGCCTATGTCGCCGATCAGGATCGGAAACCGGAAGCTGGCGCTGTTCTCGACACTCATCTTTTCTCTCTACGCGGCTCTTGCCGTTCTTGGTGTCGCGCACGCGCGCCAAGCGCGTCAAATCATGGGGCAGGGGCGTCGGCGGAGCAACGCGAAATCGGAGTTCGACTCAAGGCCTCGGGCGCGGGACGGGAATTCCCATTTCCGGGGTCGGCGCGAAGGCGCTGATCGGCGGCGAATCCTGCGCCGGCGGCGACGACATGGGGGGCGTCGGTTCCGGTTCGGCCGCGGCCGGCGTTATCGCCGCGAGCTTCGATCCGCCGCCCATGGTGACCGACGCTTCGGAGGCCGGCGCCGGCGCGGTCAGCACGGCGAGGCACTGCCTGGGCAGGCTAGACATCGTCATCTTGTCGCGCGCCTTGGGCGAATCGGCGTTGTCGTCGGGCAGCTTGGCTGCGCGCGTGAACCACCAGTTCAATTTCTCGTCGCAGCCGTCGCCGGGGGTCGTCGGCGCCTGTTCCTTGCAGTCGGGCGAACCCGGCTGGCAGCCGATGCGGATGTGGAAGTGGTAGTCGTGGCCCCAGAAGGGCCGCACCTTCCGCAGCCAGGTGCGGTCGCCGGTCACCGTCTCGCAGAGCTTCTTCTTGATGCCCGGGTTGACCAGGATGCGCTCGACCTCGGGATAGCTGGCCGCGCGCCGGAGCAGGCGCATATGCGCCGGCGTCCAGAGCGTGTCGTCGACATACAGGCTGCCCTTCTTGATCATCGAGACGGCCGGCATGGTCTCCCGTTCCTGCGCGGTCATGCGCTTGGCGGGCATGGGATTGAGCCAGATGTCGGCGTCGAGTCCGATCTGGTGCGAGGCGTGGCCGGTCATCATCGGTCCGCCGCGCGGCTGCGAGACGTCGCCGAGCAGCAGGCCCGGCCAGCCGTCGGCCACGGCGGCGCGCGACAGTTTCTCGATCAGCCTGATCATCGCCGGATGGCCCCATCGGCGATTGCGCGACAGACGCATCGCCTGCCAGGTCGGACCGTCCGTCGCGATCGCGACCCCGCCCGCGAAGCAGCCTCTCGAATAGAAGCCGATGGACTGCGGCTTGGCGAGGGCCGGAAGCTTCTCCGCGCCGAACAGGTCCTTTGCCAGTTCGGCCGCGCCCGCCGACGGCAAAATCATCGCCTGCAGGGTCGCGGCGGCCGCCAGGGCGGAAACGATGCGACGCAGGCGGATGGCGAAAGATGGGGTCATGTGGGCGTTCCAAAACCAGGTTCGGCGGTTCAGCCTTTGGCGCGACACGGTTAACGAAATGTGAAAGCCGCCGGAATCGAGGCGCGCAGCCACGCTTCGACTCCGCCGCCCGCTTGCCATGAGGCGAAAATCCGGCGCCATCGTGGCGGCTAGTCCGACCCGGCGCGGATCGGGCTGCGCGCGCCGCCTGTATCGCCAGCCCAACTGCCATCCGACCGAAGCGCATCGAGCGCCGCCCGGTAGTCGGGGAAGCGGAACGCGTAGCCCGCCTCGCGGATGCGGCTGTTCGAGACGCGCTTGTTCTCGCCATAGAAGGAGCGCGCCATCGGCGAGACATCGGCCGTCTCGAACGGGATCTCGGGCGGCGGCGCGACGCCCATCAGCCCGGCGGCATAGGCCACGATATCCTGCGGCGGCGCGGGCAGGTCGTCGGTGACGTTGAAAACGCCGCCGATGCGGCCGGACGCGAGATGCCAGAGCGCGCCGGCGATGTCGTCGACATGGATTCTGTTGAAAACCTGGTCAGGCTTCACCAGCCGCTTGGCCGTGCCGTCGCGCAGGTTGACGAAGGCGTTGCGGCCCGGTCCGTAGATGCCCGACAGCCGCAGGATGGCGACCGGGATATCGCGCTCCCGTCCGAGATCGAGCCAGGCGTCCTCCGCCTCGACGCGGCGTTTCGAGCGCCCTGAGGAGGGGTTGCAGGGCGTCGTCTCGTCGATCCATGCGCCCTGGTGGTCGCCATAGACCCCGATCGTCGAGAGATACGCGATCCAGCCCAGTTTCGGCATGTCGCGCAGCAGCGTCTCGCGCGCAACCGCCAAGACCGGATCGCCGGCGTCGTCCGGCCCCACCGAGACGATAAGGGTGTCCGTCTCCTTCAGAACGGCCAGGGCATCGGGTCCGGGCGTCCTCCCGTCAAACAGGAACGGCTCGATTCCGGCTGTGCGCAACGCGGCGCATTTGCTTTTCGACCGGGTCGTGCCCGCGACCCGGACGGAGACATCCGGGCTGCTCCTTGCGAAAGCCTGCGCGGAGTAGCCCGCGCCGAAAATGAAAACCTGCATCTGAACCGTTTCCAAGAGGCGTCGCCGGACGGCGAACCGGGAACGCGTTACCTTGTTTCCACAGCCGCGCTCGACGATTGCTGTGTCGCGCCGGCGGGAAAAAGTAAACCGTCCCCCTTCGCGGCGACCACATTGAGTGCGTCGCGCCATTCAGTCAAAACGTCGAGGTCTGTTTCATTCCTTGGCCTGTCGGCCAATTCGGCGAAGCGATGGGCGTCCAGCAATCGCGACAGCGCCCACACCGCCATTCCGCGCACCAGCGGCGACGCGTCGTCGAGCAGGCGCTCGCACGGCGGAGCCAACGACGCGTCGCTGGAATTGCCGGCCGCGACAAGAACGTTGCGCAAGAACCGGTCGCGGCCGATGCGCTTGACCGGCGACCCGGAAAACAGCGTCCGGAACGCGGCGTCGTCGAGGCCGAGCAGCATCGACAGCGATGGCTCGCGCAGATCGCCGCGCGCCTGGAGCTTGGCTTCGGAGGCTCGCTGGGCGAATTTGTTCCAGGGGCAAACGGCGAGGCAGTCGTCGCAGCCATAGACGCGGTTGCCGATGGCCGCGCGGAATTCGCGTGGGATCGGCCCTCTGTTTTCGATCGTCAGGTAGGAGATGCAGCGCCGCGCGTCGATCCGGTAGGGCGCGGGGAAGGCGTCGGTCGGGCAGACATCGAGGCAGGCCCGGCAGGAGCCGCAATGGTCGATATCGGCCGCATCCGGCTCCAGCAGCGCGGCGGTGAAGATCGTGCCGAGGAACAGCCACGAGCCATGGCCGCGGCTGACGAGGTTGGTGTGCTTGCCCTGCCAGCCGAGGCCCGCCGCTTGCGCCAGCGGCTTTTCCATCACCGGCGCGGTGTCGACGAACACCTTGACCTCGCAGCCGCTCTGCGCAGCGAGCTTGCCGGCGACAGCTTTCAGCCGACCCTTGACGATGTCGTGATAGTCGCGGTTCTGGGCGTAGACGGAAATCGCCGCGCGATCCGGCTTCGTCGATATGTCGAGCGGATCGTGGTCGGGGCCGTAGTTCATGGCGAGCACGACGATCGAGCGGACTGCGGGCCACAGCGTGCGCGGGTCGCCGCGCCGCGCGGCGGTCTCCGCCAGCCAGGCCATCGAGCCGTGCAAGCCGTCGGCCAAGAAGTCCGCCAGCCTTTGCGCGGCGAGCGGCGTGGCGTCGGGCGATGTGACGCCGACCTGGTCGAACCCGGCCAGCCGCGCCTCGCGATCGACCAGCGCGCGCAGCCGCGCCGGCTCGGCCGTCAGCTCAGAAGTCGAGGTCCGCATAGTGCGAAACCGGCGACAGGCCGCGCACCCTGTCGTTGAGCAGTGGCCGGAACGACGGGCGCGACTTGACGCGGACATACCATTCGCGCGCCGCGCCGTGGTCGGCCCAGTCGATCTCGCCGAGATAGTCGAGGACCGAAAAGGCTGCCGCCGCCGAGAGGTCGGCATAGGTGATGCGGCCGCCGGCAAGCCACTGGCGCGTGCCGGCCAGCCAGTTCACATATTTCAAATGCTGCCTGATGTTGGCGCGCGCCGCGCGGATCGAGGCCGAGTCGGGAGAACCGCCGCCCTGCGCCTCGGGCATATGCGGCTTGAGCACGCGTTCGCGCACCAGATGGCGGGTGACCTCGGATTCCATCTTGGTCAGGAACCAGTCGGTCAGCCGCCTGATCTCGGCGCGCTGCATCGGATCCTCGGCGAACAGCCGCTTGTCGCGTTTGAGCACGCCGCGCGTCTCGTCGAGATACTCGCCGATGACCTGCGCGCCCACGATCGGCGCGTCGCCTTCCGCGAGCAGGACCGGCAGCGTGCCGGCGGCGTTCAACGCCAGGAACTCCTTGCGCCGCGTCCACGGCTTTTCCTCGATCAGCGCCAGCTCCTCGCCATACTCGCCGAAGGCGAGGCGCACGAAGCGGCAGGTGGCGAGCATGGGGTGATGGAAAAGCGTCAGCATGGATCCGAGAAAATAAACGCCCTGGCCGGCGCCGAAAATCGGCGGGATGCCACGGCGGGCGCACTGTCGATCAAACGTCGTAAACGAGCCGTTAAGCCGCCAGTCCTATAGGTCGCTTCGTGCGCCGTGACAAGCAAGCCGCGGTCGCCTCTCATCCGATCGGTGGGTCATGGAAAGCCAGACAATCGTCCAAGCCCTGCTGCTCGGCCTGATCGAGGGACTGACCGAGTTCATCCCGGTCTCGTCGACGGGACACATCTTGCTCGCGGGCCATTTCCTTGGCTTCGAGTCGACGGGCAAGGCCTTCGAGGTCTTGATCCAGCTCGGCGCGATCCTCGCGATCCTGACGGTCTATGCTGGCCGTCTGTTGACCATGGCGCTCGAATTTCCCGACGAGCCCAGGGTGCGGCGCTTCGTGCTCGGCGTGCTGGTCGCCTTCCTGCCGGCGGCGATCATCGGCGCGATCGCGCATGATTTCATCAAGACGGTGCTGTTCGAGACGCCGAAGCTGATCTGCATCATGCTGATCCTTGGCGGCTTCGTCCTGCTCGCCGTGGATCGGATGAAGCTGACGCCGAGATACACCGACGTCATGGATTTTCCCCTGTCGCTCTGCCTGAAGATCGGCTTCTTCCAGTGCCTGGCGCTGATCCCCGGTACGTCGCGGTCGGGTTCGACGATCGTCGGCGCGCTGCTGATGGGAACAGACAAGCGCTCGGCCGCCGAGTTCTCGTTCTTCCTGGCGATGCCGACCATGGCCGGCGCCTTCGCGCTCGACCTCTTCAAGAACCGCGACGCGCTCTCGTCGACCGACCTGCCGATCATCGGCGTCGGCTTCGTCGCGGCCTTCGTCACCGCCGTCGTCGTCGTGCGCTACCTGCTCGACTATGTGTCGAAGCACGGCTTCAAGCTGTTCGCCTGGTGGCGGCTGGCCGTCGGCAGCGTCGGGCTGATCGCGCTCTACGCTCTCGGGTGAGCTCATGCCTCCGTGCGGCGGGTGAACTGGCCGGCGGCGCGATAGCGCCAGAGATAGGACGGCAGAACCGACGCCAGGGCTTGCGGCTCGATGCCGAGCGCGGCGATCGTCCGGTTGGCCTTGACGGCCTCGTCGGAGACGACATTGTCGGTCTTGAGCAGCGTCACCTGGTCCGAGGTCAGCAGCGGATTGGGCAGCATGCCGAGGATCGCGCCCTGCAGCGCGGCGATGCTCCACGGCACCGGCGCGAGCAGGCGCTTGCGGTCGATGATCTCGAGCATCGTCTCGAGGCACTCGCGAAACGTCAACACCTGCGGCCCGCCGAGTTCGTAGATCCTGCCGCCCTCGACCTTGCCGTCGACCGAGCGCGCGATCGCCTCGGCGACATCGCCGACGAACACGGGCTGGAATTTCGTCAGGCCGCCGCCGATGAGCGGCAGGACGGGCGAATAGCGCGCCAGGTTGGCGAACAGGTTGAAGAACCCGTCCTCCGGCCCGAAAACGATCGACGGGCGGACAATCACGGCCTCAGGCGCAATATCGGCCACCGCCTGCTCGCCGCGCGCCTTGGTCCGCGCGTAGCTCGATTCGGAGTCCGCCGAAGCGCCGAGCGCCGAGCCATGGGTCAGGCCGGCGCCCGCCGACCGCGCGGCCTCCGCGATGGCGCGCGCGCCGGAATCCTGCACCGCGCTGAAACTCTGGCGGCCGGATTCCGCCAGGATGCCGACGAGGTTGACGACATGGTCGGCGTCCTGGACGGCTCGGTCTATGGACCAGCGCGCGCGCAGATTGGCCTGGATCGCCTGGATCTGGCCGACATTGCCGAGCGGCTGCAGATGCCCCGCGAGGTCGGGACGGCGGCACGCGGCGCGCACCTGATAGCCCCGCTTGGCGAGCGCGCGGACGACGTGACGGCCGACGAAGCCCGAGCCGCCGAAAACGGTGACGAGTTTCGGTTTCTGCAGGATTTCGGTCATCGCGCTCTCCGGGGATCGACGACCGGATTCTTAGTGCGTTTCAACGCAAAGGCAAAGCGGCGCCAACGCCGCGACCTCCCCGGCCGCGGCATTGGCGTCGTCGATGTCAGACGCCGATCTTGCCGCCGCCCTGCCTGGTGATGACAACCACCGCGGGGCGGACCGGCATGTCCGGCTTGAAATCCGGCCAGCGGGTCGACAGGTCCTCGTAATAGGATGGCCGGCCGAAGGCCTTCCAGTCGTCGCCGCCGTCGCCCGGATGCTGGACGGCGACGAAGGCGGTCTGGTCGTCCGGCGTGAATTGCGGGCCGCACATCTCCGCCCCGACCGGCACGCGGAAGAACAGCTTCGACGTCGCCCGCGCGTCGCCTTCGGTGTCGACAGCCCACAGCCCGTCGGTGCGGCCGGTGGCCTTGGGCCCCTGGCCGTCGGTCGCGACCCAGAGCCGGCCGGCGGAATCGATCGCGCAATTGTCGGGCATGCCGAACCAGCCGTTCTTGGTGGTCGAGGTCGAGAAAGACGCGCCGACCTCCGCCACCGACGGATCGCCGCATTTCAGCAGGATTTCCCATTTGCCTTTGGCGGCCGTGAAGTCGCCGCCGTCTTCGGAGAGCTCGACGATATGGCCGAAGGCGTTCTCGGCGCGCGGGTTGGCGGCGTCGACCTTGTCGGCCTTGCGCTTGGTGTTGTTGGTCAGCATCACGTAGACCTTGCCGTTGGCGGCGTTGGGCTGGATGTCTTCCGGCCGGTCCATCGGCGTGGCGCCCAGCATGTCGCCGGCGCGGCGCGCCTCGATCAGCACGCCGGCCTGGTCGGCAAAGCCGTTCTCGGCGGTCAGCGGCCCCTGGCCGTGGACCAACGGCAGCCATTCGAACGCGCCGTTCTCGGCGAATTTGGCGACGTGCAGCGTACCCTCGTCGAGCAGATCCATGTTGGCCGCGCGGTCGTCAGGCTTCAGGGTCCCCGCGGTGACGAATTTGTAGACGTAGTCGAAGCGCTCGTCGTCGCCGAGATAGAACACGACGCGGCCGTCCTTGGCGACGATCGATTCGGCGCCTTCATGCTTGAAGCGGCCCATCGCCGTGCGCTTCTTGGGCATCGACGCTGGGTCGTTGACATCGACCTCGACCATCCACCCGAAGCGGTTCGGCTCGTTCGGCTCCTTGGCGAGATCGAAGCGGTCGTAGTGCGCGGCCCATTCGTAGGCGCCTTCCGGGATGCCCATGCGCTTGTAGTTCGCGGCTTCCGGATGATCGGCGGTCAGGTCGCCCGAGAAATAGCCATGGACGTTCTCCTCGGCCATCACATAGGTGCCCCACGGCGTCACGCCGCCGGCGCAGTTGTTCATCGTGCCGACGACCCTGGTCCCCGAGGCGTCGGCGCTTGTCTTGAGCCGGTCGTGGCCGGCGGCCGGGCCGGTCAGCTGCATTTCGGTCGTCGAGGTGATGCGGCGGTTGAGCTTGCCCTCGCGCACGGGCCGCCACTTGCCGGCTTCCTTCCTGATCTCGACGATCGTGCCGCCATGCGCGGCCATTTCGACATCGACCTGGTCCTTCGACAGCGGCGCGATCTCCATCGCCTTCTTGCCGTCCTTCTCGACGATGCTGACCAGGCCCGGGAACATCAGATGCGGGTTGGTGTATTCGTGGTTGACGACGAGCAGGCCATGTTCGGCCGAACCGTCGATCGGGATGAAGCCGACATAGTCGTTGTTGTAGCCGAACTGTTTCGCCTGCGCCGCGGCCGACTGCTTGAGCGGATCGAAGGCGGGCGAATCGGAAAACAGCGGATCGCCCCAGCGCAGCAGCACGTCGGCGTCGTAGCCCGGCGCGACGTGATGCGTGTCGTCGACGCCGGCTTCGACCTCGTCGAAGGTGAAGGCCGAACCATTCGCGGCGCGGGCATTGTCGGCGGTGATCAGCGCGATCGGGCTGACGGTGGCGGCGATCGCCGAGACGGCGAGCGATCCGCGCAGGAAATTGCGCCGCGAGAAGCGCCCCGCGATGATGTCGCCCATGGTCGGATTGGCCGTAGGGTTGCGCCCGGGGCCGTCATTGTCCTCGAGAAGACTGGTGCGGAACGCGGCGTGCGCGGAATTGTCGATCGTCATCATGGACCTCTGGCTCGAAACTGCCTGGATGGACCGTGCCTAAAACGGCGTCATAACAGCTTCATGACAGTCTCCGGTTGCTCTTGAGCCCGCCCCGCCATAGGTCAGGGCGAGGGGTGCGGGCCGAAGCCCGAGGAACGGACGGACCGCGATGCGCCTGCTTTCGACGATTGCCGAGAAGCTCGAAGTGTCCGTCCTCGCGGCGGTCATCGCCATTGCCGGCTGTCTCTACGGCTTCGTCGAAATGGCCGAGGTGGCGCGCGACGCCCAGGCGCACGGCTTCGACACGGCGATCCTGCTCGCCTTCCGCGTGCCGGGCGATACGGCCGACCCGATCGGCCCGGCCTGGGTCGAGGAGGCGGTGCGCGATCTGACGGCGCTCGGAAGCGTCAGCGTCCTGGGTTTCGTCTGCCTCTCGGTGATCGGCTACCTGCTTTTGACCGGCCGGCGCCCGGCGGCGCTGTTCGTGCTCGTTTCGGTGGCCGGCGGCCAGGTGTTGAGCAGCGTGCTGAAGCTCGGCGTCGACCGTCCGCGGCCGCACCTGGTGCCGCACCTGGCCGAGGTGTTCACGCTGAGTTTCCCGAGCGGCCACGCGATGCTGTCGGCCGTCACCTACCTGACGCTGGGCGCGCTTTCGGCGCGGGTCGCGCCCAATCGGGCGACGAGGATCTACATGCTGTCGGTCGCCGTGCTGGCGACGGTCCTGGTCGGCGCCAGCCGCGTCTATCTCGGGGTCCACTGGCCGTCCGACGTTCTGGCGGGCTGGTGCGCGGGAGCGTCCTGGGCGATGCTGTGCTGGCTGGCCGCGCAATGGTTTCTGTCGCGTCGGCGGCGCGCAATCCCCGAGGCCCTGTAACGCCAACTTGGCCGAAACGGCAACGACCGCAGGCGCGTGGTCGGGAGGGACGCGACAGCAAGCGAACCATGGATCGTTGCCCTGCCAGGTCGCCCCTCGATGGGCGCGAATTTTCGCGATTCCGCTTTCATTGCCCCTACCAAACATTTGATTTTTGGACATGCCGACCCAATGTTTCCAACCGGCTAGGGACAAGGGTTGGCATACATGCTTGCAGGAATCACCTTCGATTCGGTTCCCGATATCGGCCGTCCGGTTGAAAAAGCACCGTCCAACGAACTCGCGCAGAGCCTGTTTGCAACCGTCGCCGGGGGCGAGGCTTGAGGATCGGGATCGTCTGCAACGACACGCGCGGTGGGGTGGAGCCGTATGTTGCCTTGGCGTTGGCGTTGCGGGTTCGAGGGCACGAACTTCGTGCGGTGGCCCCGTCCGGACTTTCTGGAATGTTTGCCGAACAAGGTTTTGACGTATGTTCGCTTCCGGAGACCGAAACCGCAATGCAATTCACCGCCGCGGGAATTGCGGAGCAAGGGACCATCGCGGCCATGCGGTTGATGCGAAGCGAGCTCCCAAAGAGGCTGGAATCCTGGACTGCCGCGGTTATCGAAGCCGGCGTGGGATGCGACCTCCTGACGGGTGGCCTCGGGGGCATGGCTACAGGGCTGGTCGCCGCGGAGAAGTTGCGGCTGTCCTGGGTGCCAGCGCATCTTCAGCCGCTCGGACGAGCGACCACGCTCTATCCCGGCGCGCTGTTCCCGAACGTGCCGCGCTGGCTCGGCGCTGCCGGCCGTGTCGCGAGCCATCGTCTGACGGAGGCCGCTGCGTGGATGCCGTTTCGGGCGGCAATGGCGAATGCGCGGCGGAAGATTGCGTTGGCGGGTCGGATGAACCCGACTGCTGGCCAGCCAATTCTCTACGGATTCAGTCGGCATGTCGTCCCGCTGCCTGAGGATGACAAGCACCGGGTGACCGGATATTGGCGGATGCCCCTGGTCGCTGTTCCCGCCCTGCCAGATCGTCTCGCAGCTTTCCTCGACCATCCCGGCCTGGTCGTGAGCATCGGTTTTGGCAGCATGGGGAGTGCAAACCCGGCTGAACTGGCGCGCGTCGCAATCGCCGCGGCGCGTAGAGCGGGAGTGCGCATGGTGATACTCGGTGGCGCTGGCCTGAGAGCAGAGGCGGCGGAGGACGTTTTTGTAGCGAACGAGGTGTCCCACGACCGTCTCTTCCCGCTGGTCGACGCGATCGTCCATCATGGCGGAGCAGGAACGACCGGCGCGGCCTTCGTCGCCGGGAAACCCCAAGTGGTCGTGCCATTTGCAGTCGATCAGCCATTCTGGGCTTCTCGAGTGGTCGAGCGTCAATGCGGTCCCCAACCGATCAGGCGGCGCGACCTCGATGAGGGACGGCTAGCAGACAAGATTTCCGCTTCGTTGAATGAACCGACATTCAAGCACAACGCGAAGAACGTGGCCATGGCTCTGAGTGACGAACGCGGCGCTGACAGGGCGGCGTCGGTCTTCGATCGTCTGTAGAGCCGTCCCCCGGGCATGCCGGTGAGACCATATGGCGTCGACACCGCCCGGCGGCAATCGATCCTCGCCGCCCTCGGATGCAGCGAGATCAGGGACCGCCCTGTCGGACAGCCTGCGAGCCGCGCCCGCGGCCAACGTGAGCGCCACCCAAAACGCACAGGCGCGTGTCCGAAGGCTAAGCGGACGCCTTGCGGTCGGTGTCAATCATGGTGATCTTCTGCCAGATCTTGCGCGACAGGTTCGAGCCGAGGCTTTCCACGTCGTTGACCGCGCCGATCACCACCTCGTCATTGACCGACTGGGCGAAGAGCGCGGCCAGCTTGCCGGTGATCGACAGCATCTCGGAGCAATAGTCCAGATAGCGCAACAGGTCGCCGCCGTTCGTCATGCGCGTGGGGGAATGCGCCGTCGGGGTGAAACTCGCGGCCAGCGCCGACGGGTCCTTGGTCAGCTGGTGCATGTCGATGACGTGGATCAGCGACCGCAGCCCGTGCAGCTGCCGGAACACGCGCTGCCGCTTGATGTTGGTCTCGGCGCGCACCAGGGCGAGGAGGCCGAGCCCGGCGAGGATGACCGTGTTGATCGACGCCTCGATGCCCTGCACCGATTGCAGCATGTCCTCGCCGCCGGTGATGCGGTCGAGCGGCAGGATCGTGCCGACCAACAGGAAGAACGACGCGCCCGCCAGCACCGCCAGCCCGACCAGGATGCGCAGCCACCAGATCGGTTTGGCCAATTCGTGCGCGGCGATCTCGACGTCGTGGGCCAGCACGACGAGTTCCGCGCAGACCTTTCGCAGCCCCGACTCGGGAAATCGGTCCGCGACGCGCTCCATGAGCAGGCGCGCCGTCTCGATGATCAGGGTGGGGTCGAGCCGGCGATAGGACATGCTGCCGGTCAGGCCGGCGCGTTGCTGACGGCCCCGAACCTGTTGGGGCCTGGGTTTCCGGGCATGACGCAGAGGATCGCGAGCGCGAAAAACTGAATGACCGGAATGAAAAGAGCGATGGCGAAAATGGCCGGTCTGCCAAAATCATGGAGCCGTTTGACGCCGAACGCCGTTTGCGACCACGACGCCACCAGAATAACCAGCAGAAACGCGATGGACCAGGTCTCCGCGGCGCCGCCGTAGTCGCCGCTGCGCGCCAGGAGGTTCACCAGTTCCTCGGCGGTCGTGGCTTGCGCCGCGCCGCTGTCGATCATCACGCGGGTGAATTTGTAGAGCGGAAAGAGCGCCGCGACGGTCCACAAAAGGTAGCCGAGGACGAAAACCGCGCGGTCGATCCTGCCGGAGAACCGAAAGAACAGCCAGAAAAATCGGTTCCGTTCGGTCAAGATGATATCGTCCAATCCATCGCGAAGCGGCATGCGGGCATTCGTTTGAACGCCCGGCGGATGCCGTCATTGCCCGGTCCGTTCAAGCCGGTCATGCCAGCAGGCGGCGCAAAGGGCAACCCACTTTGCCGGCAAGGCGATGCGCGCTGTTCGGGCGGTCGCCCGACCGACGATACGATCCGCGCCTAGTCGCGCAGCAACTCGTTGATCGACGTCTTCGAGCGCGTCTGCGCGTCGACACGCTTGACGATGACCGCGCAGTAGAGGCCGGGGCCCGGGTCGCCGTTGGGGAACGGTTTGCCCGGCATCGTGCCGGACACCACCACCGAGAAAGGCGGCACCTCGCCATAGGTGATCGATCCGGTGGCCCGATCGACGATCCGGGTCGACTTGCCGATATAGACCCCCATGCCGAGGACCGAGCCCTCGCGGACGATGCAGCCTTCGACGACTTCGGAGCGGGCGCCGATGAAGCAATTGTCCTCGATGATGGTCGGTCCGACCTGCATCGGCTCCAGCACGCCGCCGATGCCGACGCCGCCCGACAGATGGACATGGGTTCCGATCTGCGCGCAGGACCCGACAGAGGCCCAGGTGTCGACCATGGTCGCCTCGCCGACATGCGCGCCGAGATTGACGAAGGACGGCATCAGGATGACGTTTTTCGAAACGAACGCCGAACGCCGCACGATCGCCCCGGGGACCGCGCGGAAGCCGGCGCGCTCGAAGTCGGCCGGCCCCCAGCCGTCGAGCTTGGAGGGAACCTTGTCCCACCAGACAGCGTCTCCGGGTCCGCCCCTGATGATGTCCAGCGGCGTCAGGCGGAACGAAAGGAGCACAGCCTTCTTGAGCCATTCGTTGACGGTCCACGCGCCGCCGGGCTGCCGTTCGGCGACCCGCGCCTCGCCCCGGTCGAGGAGGTTCAGCGCTTCCTCGACGGCGTCGCGCATCTCGCCCTGCGTCGCGGTCGAGATCGCATCGCGCTCCTCGAAGGCCCGGTCGACGGCGGCCGCCAGGCTCGCGAGGTCGGGTCTGGTCATGGAAAGCTCCGCTATACGCGCTGTTAAGGCTGTGACTTCTACTGTAACGGGGAAGCGGGCGGACCCTATTCGAGGGTGGGAATCGGGTCAATCGCGCCCGCGCCGTTTCGCGGCGCGGCGGCAACGGGGGACGGGCATGGCGCCGAACGAGAAGGCCGGCTGGACGCCGCTCGCGCACGCCGACGAAGATGTCGAGCACGCCAGGAGCGTGCCCGACACGCCGCAGACGCGCGCCGCGACCTACAAGCTCGCCTGGACCGATACGGACTTCATGACCAGGCGCGAATTGCGCGCCGTGCGGCTGCAACTCGAACTGCTCAAGCCGGAGATGATTCTGGCCGAGCGCGGCATCCGCTCCACGGTCGTCCTGTTCGGCGGCGCGCGGCTGCCGGAGCCGGGCGGCGAGGCGTGGGCCGCCAAGAACGAGACGCAGAAGGCCAACCTTCTGAAGAACAGCATCTATTACGAGGAGGCGCGCCAGTTCGCGCGGCTCTGCTCGCGGCAGTCCGCGCTGTCGGACCATCGCGAATTCGTCGTGGTGACGGGCGGCGGGCCGGGCGTCATGGAGGCGGGCAACCGCGGCGCCGACGATGTCGGCGCGCCCTCGATCGGGCTCAACATCGTCCTCCCGCACGAGCAGGCGCCCAACGTCTACGTGACGCCCGAACTCTGCTTCAACTTCCACTACTTCGCGATCCGCAAGATGCATTTCGTCATGCGCGCCAAGGCGGTTGCGGTGTTTCCCGGCGGCTTCGGCACCATGGACGAGTTCTTCGAGACGCTGACGCTGATCCAGACCGGCCGCATGGAGCGGGTGCCGATCATCCTGTTCGGCAAGGCGTTCTGGCGGCGCGCGATCGACCTCGACTACCTTGCCGAGCAGGGCACCATATCGCCTGGCGACCAGGGCATCATCGATTTCGTCGATACGGCGCAGGAAGCGTGGGACATCGTCAGTCTCTTCTACGAGCTGTAGGCCCCGGAACGGACCTTGGCCGTCGACGTTGGACCTGCCGCGAGGAGAACGTCCATGCCCACGAAGCGCCATCAGGAAACCCTCGCCGTCGCCGGCGATTCCGCGGCCTTCGCCGAGTTGAAGCGCCGCAAGCCCGAGGATGGCGCGCCATCGCCGCCCGAACCTTCGGAGACGCCGCGCGGCGGCGTGACGCGGCTCGATCATGCGCTCGA
Organism: uncultured Rhizobiaceae bacterium; assembly: GCA_964244725.1. GTDB lineage: Bacteria > Pseudomonadota > Alphaproteobacteria > Rhizobiales > Rhizobiaceae > Kumtagia. The sequence continues at coordinate 85,807 of CAXTJQ010000011.1, read as the reverse complement.
CCGAAGCGAAGCCGGCGATCCGCTGCAGCGCGCCGTCGAGCGATCGAACGGCAAGCGCGGCCAAGGCGAGGCCGCCGGTCATGCCGTTGGCCAAACCGCCTCCAGAAACGCGCCGAGATCGTCCGTGACGAAATCGACGGCATCGTCGTAAGCCGGATCGCGCTCCCATATCTCGGTGAAGGTGGGCTCGAAATTGTTCGGCGCGATGAGCACCGTGGTCATGCCGAGCGCCTTGGGAACCTTCAGGTTGCGGGCGAGGTCCTCGAACATCGCCGCGTTCTCGCCGACGATGCGGTGCAGCGCCAAGAACAGGTCGTAGGGCGCCTGCGCCGGCTTCGGCGTCAGCCCGGCCGCGACGATGTCGAAAATGTCGTCGAAATGGTCGAGGATGCCGAGCCGCCCGGCCGTGCGCTCGGCGTGGCGGCGGTCGCCATTGGTGAAGATGAACTTGCGGCCGGGCAGCGCCTTGATCGCCGCTCCCAGCTTCGGATCGGGCTGCACGGGCGTATAGTCGATGTCGTGCACCTTCTGCAGGAAGTCGTCGGAATCGATCGCGTGGCGGGCCATCAGCCCGGCCATCGTCGTTCCATATTCGTGGTAGAGCTGCTTCTGGAGCGTGCGCGCCTCGTCGCTCGGCAGCGTCAGCAACTCGGAAACGTAAGCCGTCATCTTTCGGTCGATCTGCGCGAACAGATTCGTGTGATGCGGATAGAGCGTATTGTCGAGGTCGAAGACCCAATCCCTGACATGGGCGAAACGGGTCGGGTCGGGCGATTCGGTCATTCTCTCTTCTACGATGCCGGAGAGGATTGCGGCGCATGATTTCGTGCCGCGGGCCGGTCCCGATACCGGACGCCGCGATGCGCGCACCGGCGATTTGGCTTTCCACCCCGCCGCCGAACCGTTAAGCCCGCCTCGACCTCTGTCGGATTTCACAAGTTCGATGCCGCTCTGGATTCCGATCGCCATCGCGTCCGCCTTCCTGCAAAACCTGCGGTCGGCCGCCCAGAAACATTTGAAGACGGTCATGGGGACGACCGGCGCGACGTTCGTGCGCTTCGGCTTCGGCGTGCCGTTCGCGCTTCTGTTCCTACTGGTCCTGCATTGGGGCGCCGGCTATCCGCTGCCGCGGCCCACCGGCGCGTTCCTCGCATGGGCGTCGTTCGGCGCGCTGACCCAGATCGCGGCGACGTTCCTGCTCGTGCATTTGTTCTCGTATCGCAACTTCGCGGTCGGCACGGCCTACTCGCGCACCGAACCGGCACAGGCGGCGCTGTTCGGCCTGCTCTTTCTCGGCGAGACGGTCTCGGCCGGCGCGATCGCGGCGATCGCGATCAGCGTGTTCGGCGTCTTGCTGATCTCGGTCGCCCACGCGACCCTCAGCGCGCGTACGCTCGTCACCTCGCTGTTTGCGCGCAACGCCGTGATCGGGCTGGCGTCGGGCGCGGCCTTCGGCATTTCGGCGGTCGCCTACCGCGCCTCGTCCCTTTCGCTTGGCGGACCCAACGTCATGGTGCAGTCGGCCACCGTCCTGGTCTTCGTCACCCTGTTCCAGACGATTCTCATGCTGGCGTGGATGGCCGTCCGCGAGCGTGCCGAAATGAGCCGCATCGCCAAGGCCTGGAAGCTTTCGCTGTTCGTCGGGCTGGTGGGATCGCTGGCGTCCTTCGGCTGGTTCATGGCCATGACCCTGCAGCAAGCCGCCGTGGTCAAGGCGCTGGCCCAGATCGAGATGATCTTCACCTTCGCCTCGTCGGTCTTCGTCTTCCGGGAGGTTATCAACCGCATGGAGGTGGCCGGTTGCGTCCTGATCGTTAGCGGAATTTTAACGCTGCTCGCATTGGGCTGAGGGGGGCGGCCGGTTTCGGCCGGGCGGCACGCCGGCGCTGGCATGGTTCTCGCTGGAATTCGGCCAGGTGTCCCGATCGAGAGGACACGGCCGAAACCAAGATGAACGGAGTTCGACTATGACCCCCAAGAAAACCTCCCTGCCGCTCAGCCGCCGCGCCGTCGTCCAGGCGATGATGGCCGCGCCGGCGCTGGCCCTCTTCCATGAGAACATCGCGACATCGTCGCCCGCCGCCGTCGCCGCGCACGCGCCCGACGGCGTCGTCGAGATCAACGGCTGGATCCTGAAGAGGAGCGAAGTCGCATGATCTTCGAAAATTACGAGCGCTACGGCGCGCAGGGCTTCAAGCCGAAAGTCATCGTCATCGGGTCCGGTCCGGCCGGCGTCACCATCGCCCGCAAGCTGTCCGCCGCCAACATCCCGGTCGCCATCTTCGAGGCCGGCGCCGGCGACTACACCGAGGAATCGCAGGACTTCTACAAGGGCGCGACCATCGGCGATCCGTATTTCGACCTCGACGTGACGCGGCTGCGCTATTTCGGCGGCAGCTCGAACCATTGGGCCGGCTGGTGCCGGGTCATGGACGCGATCGATTTCGAGCCTAAGGCCTGGGTTCCCGACACCGGCTGGCCGATCGGGCGCGGCGACATCGAGCCGTATCTCGACGAGGTCCACGACATTCTCGACCTCGTGCCGTTCCGGCCAGACGAACCGCTTTCGCGGGACATTCGCTGGGTTCAGCTCATCAAGAGCCCGGCCGTGCGCTTCGCCGAGAAGTTCGGCGAAGCGATCGAGGCCGACCGCAACATCGCCCTGGTGCTCGACACATACGTCACCGAACTGCAGGGGGACGGCGCCAGGGTCACCGGCGCGCGCATCCATTCCGCCGGCCGCGACCAAGGCGTCGCGACCGCCGACTACTACATTCCCTGCACCGGCGGGCTCGAAAATTCGCGCCTGCTGCTGTGGTCCAACGAGCGCTCCAACGGCGCGGTCGTGCCGCACGCCGAGGCGCTCGGGCGCTACTGGATGGAGCATCCGCAACACGAGGGCGGGAACGCGATCATGTCGAACCCTGACCAGTTCGAGACCGACGCCGTTTCGGAAGCTTTCTTCTCGCCCTCCGCGGAAGCCATGCAGCGCCTGGAGATCATGAATTTTGGCATCCGCTTCATCACCATGCCGTATCATGGGGCCAAGTGGCTGACGGCGGAACTGGCCTGCCTCGCGCCGGAGACGGCCGAGTGGATGGCCGCCGGCATCGGCGCCAATCTTCGCTGCGCCGCGCAACTGGTCATGGGCTGGGAGCAGGCGCCGCGCGCCGACAACCGGATCGCGCTCTCCGCCTCCGCGCGCGACCATCTCGACATCCCGCGCATCGAGTTGCACTGGAGGAAAAGCGAATTGGAACATCGCACCCTGCTCGAAGGGCTGCGGCTTTTCGGCAAGACGCTCGCCGAAAAGGACATCGGCCGCGTCCGCATCGACGACTGGGTGCTCAATGGCGACCCCTATCCGACCGACCAGGAACTGGCCGGGCATCACCATATGGGCGGCACCCGCATGGGCGTCGACCGGACCAGGAGCGTCGTCGACGGCGATCAGAAGGTCCACGGCATGGCCAACCTCTATGTCGGCGGTTCGTCCGTGTTCGCCACGTCGGGCCAGTGCAACCCGACCACGACGATCACGGCGCTGAGCGCGCGCCTCGGCGCCCATCTGACGGGGGTCATCAAGAAAGGCGATCTCGCCAAGGCCTGATGATCGGATCGCGAAAGCCCGCTTCGGCCGCGCCCCGGCGGACTTTCGCAGTCTACGGCACGACGAACTCGAGCAGCGACGGCCCGTTGCCGGCCAGCGCCTCGATGGCTTCGGTCAACCCGGCCGTGTCGTCGACGCGCCGGTAGGGCAGGCCATAGGCTTGCGCGATCCTCTCGAAATCCGGCGGGGCGGGCGACACGCCGACCGGCTCGACCCCGGCGGCGCGCATCGAGACCTCGATTTCGCGGTAGCCGCGATTGTTCCAGACGAAGAAGACAACGTTGACCCCGGTTTCGACCGCGGCGGCGAGTTCGGGCAGCGTGAACTGGAAGCCGCCATCGCCGGCGAGGCAGATCACCGGCGCGTCCGGCTGCGCCAGCGCCGCGCCGATCGCCGCTGGCGGGCCGTAGCCGAGCGCGCCGTAGCCGGTCGCCGCGTTGAACCAGCCGCCAGGACGGTCATGGTCGTAGAAGAGGTTGGCGGCGTAGACCGGCTGGGTGGAATCGCCGACGATGATGGCGCCCGGCGCGGCGTCGCGCAGCGCCTCGACCACCGCCAGTCGCGCCCGCATGTCCGGGCCGATTTCGTCGCGCGCGGCCGCCCGGGCCTTTTCCGCGCGCGCCACGCCGTTGGATGTACCCGATGCGCGGGCGCGGTCGGACAGCATCGCCAGCAGCGCTTCGAGCCCCCGGCGCGAATCCGCTTCGATCCGGACGGCCGCGGGTTGCCGGTCCAGCTGTTCGGCGTCGATGTCGATCCGCACGAGGTTGCCCGGCATCTCGAAGCCGCCATCGCCATCGATGTCGTAGTCGGTCTGGCCGAATTCGGCGCCCACCGCGATCACCAGATCGGCCTCGCCGATCGCCGCCCGGACGGCGCGCAGGCTCGGGCTCGCGGGCGCGCAGAGCGCATGACCATGCAGAAGCCCGCGCGCGTTGACGGTCAGAACGACCGGCGCATCCAGCCGCTCGGCGATCGTCTTGAGCGCGGTTTCGGCGCCCTTGGCGCCGCCGCCGGCGAGGATCAGCGGACGCACCGATTGGGCAATGAGCCGCGCTGCCGACACGACCGCCGCCTCGTCCGGCCTCGGCGGCTCGCCCGGTTCGGCGCGATGCGTCAGGCGGGCCGCGGGCAGCCGCATGATGTCCAGCGGAATCTCGATATGGACCGGTCCGGGACGCGCCGAGGCGAACAGCGCGAAGGCGCGCTCGATCGCCGGCTGCAACGCGGCCGGGCCCTCCACGCGGGTCGAAGCCAGGGCGAAGGTTGCGATCATGCCGCGCTGGTCGGGGAGTTCGTGCAGGTAGCCGAGCCCCTTGCCGAGCGCCGCGCTCTGGTTGACGCCCGAAATCACCAGCATAGGCACGGAATCGGCGCGCGCCTGCGCCATCGCGGTGATGATATTGGTCAGGCCCGGCCCGGTGATGACGAAGGCGACGCCCGGAAGGCCGCCGGCGCGGGCGTAGCCGTCGGCCATGAAGCCCGCGCCCTGCTCGTGGCGCGGCGTGACGTGCCGGATCGTCGAGGCCGCGAGACCCCGATAGAGTTCGACCGTATGGACGCCCGGAATGCCGAAAACGATGTCGACGCCATGCATTTCGAGCAGTTGCACCAGCGCCTCGCCGACGGTGGTCATGTCCGCAGCACCGGGCGCGTCAGGCAGGTCGGCCCGCCCTCGCAGGCGATGCAGAGCGCGTCGGCCTCGAAGCTGCGCACGTTGCAATGGGCCGCCTCCATCGCCGCCTTCGTCCGGGCGAATCCGGAGACCGCGATGATCTCGCGCAGCGATGTCGGCAGGACGTTGAGGCTGAGGCCGTTGGAGGCTTGGAATTCCGCCGCGTCGCCTTCGACGAGTTGGAACCCGCGCTCCTTGAGGAGTTGCTGGAACGGCGCCGGCAGCAGCGGCGAGAAGACCAGCGCGACATTTTCGGCGAGCGGGCTGATGACGGACATCAGATGGAGGCAGGCCTCCTCGCCTTGCCAGAACGGCAGGTCGAACCCCAGGACCGTCACCCCGATCGGCGCGAGCAGGGCGGTCATCTGGCGGATGCCCTCCTGGTTGGTGCGGACGCCCCGGCCGATCGCCAGCGTCTCGCGGTCGACCCAGACGCAATCCCCGCCTTCCACCGTTCCGGGCGCCTCGATGCGGCCCAGGATCGGCACGCCGAGCCTGCGGTATGTTGCCTCATGCAGCGCCGGTTCGGGCCGCCGCAGGGCCTTGCCCATCGAGAGCAGGATCGCGCCGTGGTCGGTGACCAGCGACGGGTCGTGCGTGAAGACCGAATCGGCCAGGCCGCGCGCGCCTTCGTCCAGCCATTCGACCTCGACCGCCGACGCGACGATCAGATCGGTCAACACCTTGTGCTGGTGCGCTGCCTTGCCGGCGTCGAAGCCGGGTCCGTAATGCCATTTGGCCGGGTCGGCGCCAGCCATCGCCCCGTCCGCCGAACACATGATGACGCGCCGAAGGCGTCCGGCCATGGACTGGCAGCCATGGGATTTCGCCGTTTGCACCGTCATATCCGCCGAGCCTCGCCTCGTTGCGCCGCTTTCCCTGTACCCGCTCCAGGCCGCCTGCGACAAGAGCCGCGCAAGGCGGTTGACGGATGCAATCCCAGCGGTCCATGTTCCTGCGGAGACGGGTGCGATGCTTGATGGCTGACCGATTTCCGGCGACGAACGATGGCGCCCGCCGCGCCCAGGACCGGGCATGATCGCGGCGGACCGACAATTCGCTCAGACCGGCGCGACGGCCGCCCCCGAAGCCATCCATATCGAAGACCTGCACAAGAAGTTCGGCGCCCTTCATGTCCTGAAGGGGGTGTCGATGTCGGCGCGCGACGGCGAGGTCGTGGCGATCATCGGCGGCAGCGGCTCCGGCAAATCGACGCTGCTGCGCTGCATCAACTGCCTGGAAAATCCGACCAGCGGCCTGATCCGGGTGAACGGCGAGGAGATCAGGCTGAAGCCGGACGGCCATGGCGGGTCGGCGCCGGCCGACCGCCGCCAGATCGAACGCATCCGCTCCCGCCTCGGCATGGTGTTCCAGAGCTTCAACCTGTGGAGCCACATGACCCTGCTGGAGAATGTGATCGAGGTTCCCGTGCATGTGCTCGGCGTCAAGCGCGCCGAAGCGATCGAGACGGCGCGCAAGCTGCTGCTGCGCGTCGGGCTGGAGGAGAAGAGCGATGTCTACCCGGCCTTCCTGTCCGGCGGCCAGCAGCAGCGCGGGGCGATCGCCCGCGCGCTCGCCATCCAGCCGCGCGTCATGCTGTTCGACGAGCCGACCTCGGCGCTCGATCCCGAGCTTGTCGGCGAAGTGTTGAAAGTGATCGCCGATCTCGCCCGCGAGGGCCGCACGATGGTCCTGGTCACCCACGAGATGAAATTCGCGCGCGAGGTCGCCAGCCATGTCGTCTATCTCTACAACGGTCTGGTCGAGGAAGAGGGCCCGCCGGACCAACTGTTCGGCGCGCCGAAATCCGAGCGGCTGAAGCAATTCCTGCGCAACATCCACTAAGGAGACGCAGGTGGGAACGACAACGAAACGGGAGTGTTTGACAATGAAATCCATCCTATCGACCGCCACGGTGGCGCTTGGCCTTGCCGTCTCGGGCATCGCCATGGCGCACGCCGAGCCCATCAAGATCGGCGTCGCCGCCGAGCCCTATCCTCCGTTCACGTCGCCCGACGCTTCCGGCAAATGGGTCGGCTGGGAAATCGAGTTCGTCGACGCGGTCTGCGCCGCCGAGAAGCTGGAATGCGTCATCACGCCGGTGGCCTGGGACGGCATCATCCCGTCGCTGACCAGCAAGAAGATCGACGTCATCGCCAGTTCGATGTCCATCACCAGCGAGCGCGAGAAGACGATCGACTTCTCCGACAAATACTACAACACGCCGACCGCCGTCATCGGCCCCAAGGACGTGAAATTCGACGCCTCGCCGGAAGCGCTGAAGGGCAAGGTGATCGGCGTTCAGGTTTCGACGACGCATTCGGCCTACGTCAAGAAGCATTTCGCCGACGCCGCCGAAATCAAGGAATACGCCACGCAGGACGAAGCGAACGCCGATCTCGCCGCTGGCCGGATCGACGCCGTCCAGGCCGATTCGATCGCGCTCGACGCCTTCCTGAAATCGGATCAGGGCAAGGCCTGCTGCGACCTCAAGGGCATGGTCGCGGAGGATATCGAGATTCTCGGACCCGGCGTCGGCTTCGGCCTGCGCAAGGAGGACACCGAGCTCAAGGCCAAGCTCAACGACGGCATCAAGGCGATCCGCGCCGATGGACAATACGCCGAAATCGGCAAGAAATATTTCGACTTCGACATTTACGGCGCCGAAAAAGCGACCAACTGATCGCGCGGCAAGACGGGACGACGCGCGCCGCCGCGTCGTCCCAAGCGCCTGAGCGCCTCTTATTCGCGAGAGGCGATCCATCCGCCATTCATCGGGGGCCGACCTGATCGAGTTTCTTCTCCCGGCATCCGCGGCCGGCCTCGTAGAGCTGCTCTCCTTCGCGCCCCCCGGCTGGGGCGGCAATCTGCTCCGTGGATTCCTCGTTTCGATCCAGATCGCGATCGGCGCCACGGTCATCGGCTTCCTGATCGGCGTGCTCGGCGCCTACGGCAAGCTCTATGGCGGGCCGATCCTGCGCGACCTGCTTGAAATCTACACGACGATCGTGCGTTCCGTTCCGGAACTGGTCCTCATTCTTCTGCTCTATTTCTCCGGCGTCGACCTGCTCAACCTGGCGCTGCAATCGCTCGGATTCGGTCCGGTCGAAGTCAACGGCATGGCCGCCGGCATCGGCGTTCTGGGCGTCGTCCAGGGCGCCTACACGACCGAGGTGCTGCGCGGCGCGATCCTGGCGATCCCGCAGGGTCAGATCGAGGCCGGTCGCGCCTACGGCATGCCGGCGACCTTGATGATGCGCCGCATCACGCTGCCGGCGATGTTGCCCTTCGCCATCCCCGGCCTCGCCAATCTCTGGCTTATCGCCACCAAGGACACCGCCCTGCTGGCCATCGTCGGCGTCAACGAACTGACCTTGGCGACGCGTCAGGCGGCCGGCGTCACCAAGGCCTACTTCACCTTCTACATGGCGGCCGGCGCGCTGTACCTGGCCCTGACGCTGGTCTCGAACGTCATTATCGCGCGCATCGAACGATGGTCGCGGCGCGGCACGCCGGTCATGGGCGGCCGCTGATGACGCTCGTCCTTAACATCACCCGCCGGCAGCGCATTCTCGGCTGGCTGCAGCCTCATCGCATCGTGCTGATCGCGATCGCGCTGGCGTTCGTTCTCGCCGCCGCGATCTTCATGCGCTGGGACTGGATCCCGACCTACCTGCCGCTCGCGGTCCAGGGCATCTGGCGAACGATCTGGCTGCTTTTCGTCACCTCGGCGCTCGGCTTCGCGCTGGCCGTGCCGCTTGGGCTCGCGCAGGCGGCGGGACCGCGCTGGCTTTCGGCGCCGGCGCTGGTGTTCTGCACCATCATCCGCGGCACGCCGCTCCTGCTCCAGATGTGGCTTCTCTATTACGGTCTCGGTTCGCTGTTTCCGCAATATCCCTGGATCCGCGACTCCTGGCTTTGGCCGATCCTCCGCCAGGCCTGGCCGTATGGCGTGCTCGCGCTGACCCTGTCGTTCGCGGCCTATGAGGGCGAGGTGATGCGCGGGGCCTTCGCCGGCGTGCCGCGCGGTCAGATCGAGACGGCGCGCGCCTACGGCATGCGGCGCTTCACCATTTTCCGCCGCATCTGGCTGAAACAAGCGGTCTTCCGCGCCCTGCCGACACTGCTTGGAGAGACCGTTCTCCAGCTCAAATCGACGCCGCTGGTCGCCACGATCTCGGTGGTCGACATCTACGCCGTGGCGTCGCGCGTAAGGCAGGACACGTTCCTGACCTACCAGCCGCTTCTGCTCCTCGCGCTGATCTACTTCGCCGTCACCTTCCTCCTGATACTCGTGTTCAAACGGCTGGAATCGCGCATGCCTGTGCGGCTCGGCTAGGCGACGGAACGGACGAGGCATGGTCGCGCTCAGCCTCGACGCCGCGCGCGCCCTCTGCGAAGCCGCCGCGCTCCGCGGGGGCGCCAGCCCGGCGGTGGCGCGGTCGATCGCGGCGGCCGCTGTCGCCGCCGAGGCCGAGGGCCTGACGAGCGTCGGGCTCGCGCATTTCGTCGACTATCTCGACGCGCTCGGGGCGGGCCGCATCGACGGGCACGCGATCCCGGAGATCACGCGGCCGGCCGGGGCGCTGATCCTCTCGGATGCGCGCAGCGGCGCGGCGCATCCCGGCTTCGACCTCGCCTTCGACGATCTCGTGGCGACGGCCCGGGCGTTCGGGCTGTGCCTGTTCGTCCAGAAGAACGCCTACACCTGCGGCGCCCTGGGCTATTTCGCCGGCCGGCTCGCCGAGGTGGGCCTCGTCTCCCTCGCGGCGACCAACGGACCGGCGCTGCTCGCGGGCGCCGGCGGGACGAAGCCGGTCTTCTGCACCAACCCGATCGCGTTCGCGGCCCCCGCCGCGGCCGGGCCGCCGCTGCTGATCGACCAGGCGTCCAGCGCGACCGCCTTCGTCAACATTCGCGAGGCGGCGCGTGGAGGCAGGCCGATCCCGGAGGGCTGGGCGCTCGACGAGGATGGCCGCCCGACGACCGATCCGCAAGCCGCCATCAGCGGCGCGCTGCTGGCCTTCGGCGGCGAGCGGGGGGCCAACATCGCGCTGATGGTCGAGGTGCTTTCGGCAGGGCTGTCGGGGGCCAACTGGTCGCTCGACGCGCCTTCATTCCACGCCGGGTCGGCGAGCCCCGGAACGGGACTGTTCGCGCTCGCCATCGAGCCGACCCTGCTCGACCCAGATTTCGCGACGCGCCTGCGCGCTCAGCTCGACCGCCTTGCCGACGGCTTCGGCGTCCACGTTCCCGGCCAGCGCAAGCCCGCCGCCCGCGACGCGGCGAGCCGTGACGGCGTCGAGATTCCACGCGGCGTCTTCGAGCGGATCGCCGGAAAGAGCGATAAAACGTCTTCGATAGGGCGGATCGCCGCATCGCCGCCGGACGCCCGGTGCGATCGAGGGACGACGGCCGACGATGTCGATCGAAGCACCGCCGTTTTCAAGGGTTGAAAGTGGGGAGGCAAAGCACGGAACCGAGATGGCGCCCAGTAGAGGCGTCGGCAATTACGGCGGGTGACCCTCCACCGAAAACGCGCACTTCGACTTACGTCTTGCCCGATGTCGCGACCAAGTATGTCTTGCCGACTCCGCGGCGTTGCAGAACAGCGTTCACAGACGCCAATCGATTTGTTTGAACCACCGCGTCGGCCTCAAAATCGTGGCGAACAGAAACATGTTGGGGCGGCGCCCAAGCGCCGAACCCTTGGTCCAGCACGATTGTCGCAGTGCTTCCATCAGCAAACTTGACATTGAGGTAGCGGCCATGAGGCACATCCTTTTGACGCAGGGACACGCGGATGCCGCTTTGCTTGCCGAACAGTTCAATCACCGCTCTCTGATCGATCGCATCGCGCCAGTCGTGTCCGATTTGCCAAGGCTGGCCGCGTCGACCGTCGAGGCGCGGCGCGCGGGTCTCGACGATCAGGACTGCATCCTGGGCGCCTGACTGCACGAAAACGTGCTTCATAGTGTCAATCAATAGTCGCGCCACGAGTGGCGAGGCAACATAGGAATCCTGATAGAACGCCTGCACGATTCCCACGCTCGGCCATCCGCCACACCTCGACAGCATCTGAACGATGATCTTGGAGGCGCGCGCCCCGAACGTTGCCAGATCGCAATCGAGTTCAGTGCCGATCTGAACAAGTTGGGCCCCCGGCGGCGGCAGGAGCGCATCTAGGTCGACTGGAGTGAATTGCGGGGCGATTGGCGCATTTCCCCGGGCCACGGGGTAGTTCACCGGACGTCCCCACGCCGGACCGGGAAACCGCGGTTCCGCTTCGCGCGACGCCCAGATCTGGCTGGGTTCCCCATCCGCAGCCACCACGGCCAGCGCATGCGCGCCGTTCTCGAAGACTGGAGTCTCCGCCGTCGCGAGCCGAATACCGCGCTGCACAACGAAATCGCGAAGGGCAAGCTTCTCCGCAGGGCTCAGTGTCCCCATTTGGGGCGGAGCGAGCGCCAATCGCACCGGGCGCCCACGCATCGTCCAATGGAGGACTTGCGCGGCGAGCGGCCAATCTGGCATTGCCGCCGGACTGCTATGTTCGGGCAGAAAAACCGTCAGGCCCGATCGCGCCACGCGTCGGAGCTCGCGGTCAATCTCGTCGAGCGGCGCGAGCGACAATGCCGCGCCCTCGACAAACCGATCGTCGGTGCTAAGACCCTGGGGGAGTGCCAGATACGCTCGAAGAAACGCGAATGCGGCCGTCCGGTCGAGATCGTCCTTTCCGTCCGGAGAGTCCGCCGTCAGCACACACGCCGCGCATGCCTTTTCGCAGCCCGGTGTTTGGCAATCGAGAATACGCTCGGCGCGGCGTGTCACAGGGCGCATCAGATGCTCGAACGACACCGCAAAGCCGGCGCCGCCCGCGGCCCGATCAAAGAGGAAAAGCGAAACGGCGGGTGCGCCCAGCGCATTCTGGCTCTGGCCGACGGCAAAGCCCATCTCGTCGGCCTCGACGCCGAGTTCCTGGGCGAGCGCCTCGCGCAAAGCGATGACCAATGCATTCGCGCCGGCGCGGCGCAGCGTGTGTTGCGGCTGAAGCTCGAAAACGTCGGTCGTGACTTCCAGGCCAAGGGCGATGTTGCGCTTGATGCTGAAAGGCTTGTCGTTACCCGGACATAGATCGCTACCCTTTCGGTAGCGCAGCGGCTTGTGATCGACGAGCGCCCGCGGGGGTAACGACACCCCGCGATTTTCGCTATCGGCTTCCGCCCGCCCGCACTGCAGGCAGATCGCGTAGCCGCAGCCGCCCGATCCGCCACGATTAGAGTAGTAGACAAGACCTTCCCGGCTGCATCGATAGCGTCCGAGCTCTGGTACCGGCAGACTCCGCCACGTCGCATCACGCGTCGAGACAACCGGATCCTCCGGCGGAACAAAGGAAAGCAGATCCGTATCGGCGTGCGCGCGTACCCGCGGATCGACCGAGAAGCCCGCGGGGCGAAGGAATTCCTCGCTAGCGGGTCGCTCCGCGCCGCACACCGGGCAGCAGTCAGGGGCCCCGCCACGCTTGGTGTCGCTCGCGCCGCATGCTGCGCAACGCCAGAAATGGCGCAAGCTCTGGACTTCCGCTACATTCTCTTCGCTAGCGGGACGTTTCCAGTTCAAGGTCACGCCGGCCGACTTATGAACGAGTCCGTCGAGAACAACCTCCGACCCTGGGGCATAGTCGCGGATCGCCAGATCAAGCGACCGCTGCGGCCCAACGCTTCGGAACTGGCGCGTGCCATCTTGCGGGGCATCTTGTGGCGAGTTGAATTCCTTGCCCGGCATGAATGAAACCACATCGGTCGGGAAACCGTGACCAGGAAGGAAGGCCCGGTCGGCAAGACTTCCCAGCAGAAACTCTCCGCACATGCGCCGAAGCTCGACCGCCATCCGGGACTTGCCGGCGTCCTGCAAACCCTCATCTTTTGCGAGCGCCACCAACCCTTCCCATTCGGCGACGAAGCCGTTCATAAGCTCGGCAATCGCATCCTTCGCATCCTGCACCAGCCGCTGATCGCCCTCCAGGATCGAGCGCCGCGTCAACGTCGCGAGGCTATCCGAATAGGTTTTTGCTGTTGCCGGGCGTTCAAGCCAGTCGATGAAGGCTTCCACCGGCCGGTCCGCCTTGAGGGGACGAGCTTCTTTTGGATCGGTAGGACAACCGAGAAAGGCTCCAATCTGCATCTTGAGCGCGTCGCCAGCGCGTTCGCGCATAAAATTGCCCAGCAGAAAGGCGTTGACATGCCGCTGTACAATCGGTCGGCTGCTGAGCGTCACCTTCGGTGCGGCGAGAGTCCGGTTGAGGAACGCCCGCGGATCGCGGAACGCCTCGCGGTCGAGCGGCCGGTCCTTGCAGAAGGTAAAGGCCAGCGCCACGGACTGGCCACGACGCCCGGCGCGGCCAACACGCTGCCGATAGCTGGCGATCGACGGAGGTACATTGGTCATCATCACCGACGAAACCGAGCCGATGTCGACGCCCATCTCCATAGTAGTCGAGCAGTTGAGGATGTTGATCTTGCCGGCCTTGAACTCCCGCTCGTAGCGACGCAGGCGGCCGCTTTCCTGCTGGGCCGAATGCTCGGCCGAACGGGCATAATCCGCAAAAAGGGCGATGCGTTCGGAAATGTCTGTCCAGGCTCCTTTGCCCCTCAGATCGGCAATCGTCGGGTCGGTTTTTATCCAGGCGTGGGTTGCTGTCCGCGCGTCGCTTGGATCGCTGAGCCCCACCGCCGGCGCGGGATGCCGGGGCATGGCGACCGGGATGGCGCGACGGCGCGCGTCGGTCGGCTCCCCCAGCCCGTAGGGCGTTAGGCCGAACGGCGCCCGGTCGAGAAGGCGGCGCGTGACCGGGCAGTAGAACGCATCAATGACGGGTGCGACGTAGGTTTTGGTGAAATCGAACACGCGCCGTTCGGGATCGGCCGAGAAGGTCGGCTGTATCTGCATCCAAGCCGCCTGTAAGCACTCGTCGAGCTCGGACCGGTCCGCCCCGTCGTCGAGGTTGAGCCCTAGGCCTTGAAGAAGGAAGGCGACCGGCCGCGATCGCTGATTTGCGCGGAAGTAGCCGTTCGGCCAAACCCGCAGTTTGACGTCGCCATCGGTCTGGCTGTTGGGTCCAACAAGCGACGTCAATTTTGCTTTCGACAAAACCCAATGCTGCATCTGCCAGGAGACAGCGATGGCGCCATTGGCCCGTACGAACCAAGTCAGCACCGCGTCCAGATAGGTTCGCCAATCGTCGTCGGTCTTGCCCCTGCGCCGGAAGGCGCCGGGAAGTTGGGCGTCGCGCAGTTGATCGACAGTTGGGTTACGCAGGCGTGCGATGCCCAATGTCTCGGCCGAATTCGCACGCTTTGGCCGGCGAGCGAATTCCCGAAGCAGCAGGAATTCGGCAATCTTGGTCTCGTCCGCAAACAGTTCTTCGTCGCGCGCCTGCCACACACCCTTAATCCACTCGGCGACCTCGATCCGCCCCGCCAACCGGTTCACCAGCTCCGGCCACGCGACGCCATCGGTGCTCCCCGAGGTCAGGCTTGCTAGCCTGCGTCGCCTCTCGGCGAGGACACTCTCAAGGGCCGGCAGCGGATTAGCCGCGATGAGAACCTCGAATTGCTGAATGTCGGCTCTTAGTTTTTCGGCTTCTTCTTCCGCTCCGGACGGGGGACGGCGACGCCGGGGGAACCTGGAGGCGGAAGCCAGCGCACCATGCCGCCGTCGCCCATGAGCTGATCGTGGCGGTACCGGCTAATGCGGATCGGTCGCCTCGAATCGCCGATAAAATCGAGTTCTACTAGGTCGTCCTGGCCGGGCAGTGTTGCGAGCATCTCATCGATCGCGTTCCGCAGGACTCCAAGCGGGAGTTCGCCATCGACGACTGTCTTTATTCCTCCCGACCTGGAACCCTTCGCAGTAAGATGAATGACAGTCCTGCAAGGCGCCACGGCGAGCGCGCCGCGCAGCGCGCCGACATCGACCTGTCGGCCGGGAGCGAGGATTGAACCGTCGATCAGTGCGACGACAGCGTCGCGGCCGACAAGTGGAACAATCACATCGAAGGGCTGGCCCGCCGGTGGGCGCAGCGTCATCGGAAGCCGATAGACAGGGCGTCCGGTGAATCGAATCG
This sequence comes from uncultured Rhizobiaceae bacterium, assembly GCA_964244725.1. Taxonomy (GTDB): domain Bacteria; phylum Pseudomonadota; class Alphaproteobacteria; order Rhizobiales; family Rhizobiaceae; genus Kumtagia. Next base: position 70,396 of record CAXTJQ010000011.1, on the reverse strand, counting down.
AAAGAACGGAGATGTCCGTCGCGTCGGCCACACAGGCATCCTCCCGGACGGCGGCGGTCCATCCCGGCAGCCCCTGCAGGCGGATTTCGCCGCTGATCGCATCCTTCATGGTTCCGACGATGCGCGCATCGCCTGGCACTAGCGCCAGATGGCGTTTTTCGATCTGGATATTAGCGACCGCGTCACGCCAGGAGAGTTCCACCAGGCCGCCGCCGTTCAGCGGCCCGGATAACGGCGCCCATTTGCCTCCCGGCCGCCGGATGAACAGCTCGCCCGTTCCTGGCAGGCGCGGTTGCTTTCGAGCCTCGCGGATCAGCGGCTTCGCCAATGTCGCCACGAGTTCCCAGGTTTCGTCGGCGAGCACAAAACTGGCGCCGGAGAGAGGGGCAAGCTCAAGCTCCTGCTCGCGCCCATCGGAGTCCGGCTCGACTTTGAAGCGGACTGCATCGTTCTCGCCGCTTCGGAAATACGCGCCAGCGGTCAGGCGAGCGAGCTTGCGGCCCAACGCTGGAACGTCCTCGATCTCCGTCACGGCGCCCTCTGTCAGAGGCTCGACCGTCCAGTCTTGCGGGACGAGAACGCAGAGGATCTTTGCCGGACAACTCACGGAGCCCGATCGAAGGAACCGAAGCAGCGGCTCCTGCGGCGTCGAGCCCTCATCCGGCACAAACACAAGCACATCCGATCGTAGCGCTTCGCCCCGCGGCCATGTCCACGCATGAGGGATGCTGTCCGGCGAGCTCAGCGTCACCGTGACGGGCGCCGCGAACGGGAAATCAGTCAGGAGCTTGGCGGTCCGCATATAGGGTCGCACCCGCCAGCGCCTCTGCTCGCCGATCGGCGGTTCAAGGAGCGCTACCTCGCCAGCGAGGTGGTTGCCAAGCTCGCCCGTCGCAATCGCACGGACCCGACTCAGGGACGACAGGCCGGGCAGCTTTACCGGTGGAATTTCACCATCGGCCAGCAGTTGCACCGCTGCACCCCATTCGCCGTTCCGCTTAACCAGATAGCGCCGCGCCTCCACCCCTTCGGTGGTGAGGCCGGTCATTTTCTCGTCAAGCAGCCCGGTCAGCAACTCGACGACGAGGGCTTCGTCCTTGGGCGGGACATAGATTGGCAGTTCGTCCCGCCAGCCCGGATGCCGGGCATCGAGCAGGGTCGAATTGCGGATGCCGCCGCCGCCTTCGGCCTCGGCTTTTTGCCGCAGCTGGAGGAGCCTCGCGACGAGCTCCGAGCACAGCGCGACGAAATCGTCGTGCTGATAGCTCTTGCGCATCCGGCCACGCTCTTCTTCCGCGATCGCAAGAATCTCGTCCGGCGTATCGACCCGCCAGGCGATTGTCCGGCGCATAATCGCTCGGAGGTACTCCTTCAGCCAACTACGTGCGCCTTCCGCCAGAATGCGGACTGGAAATCCGCCTTCGAGCGCCACCGTCAGCAGAAACTCGCGCGCATGTGCGCTCTTTCGCAGCGGACGCTGCCAATAGGTCAGACCATGGGTCGTCAGTGCCTGTTTGCTGGCATAAGGCACGGACGGAAAGAGATCGGGCGCCGGATCGTCCCATCGAAGGAAAGTTGAGTCGGACTCGCGACGGAACCACTCCGCGCAGTACGCAACGAACAACGCACCGGCGCGGTTGTCTGGCGCATCGAGGCGGCGCGAGCTTGCCAGATGGCGGAGTATCTTCTTCGCTTGTTCATATTCGCCATCCGCCATTTTGTAGCGATAAAGTGCTCGCCCGTCTGGACGCGCCATACCCCTCGCTGCGAAGAATGTGCGCAGCCAATCGCGAACCGGGCCAGATTGAAGGGGCCTCGCTATGGTTTCGCCCGATTTTGCCGCATGTGCGAGGGTGCGGCGGGCCTTCACCACTTCGATTTGCAGATCCAGCGCCTCGTCACTGTCTCTCAGCTTAAGTTCCTCGTTGAGCGCATCGAGAAGTTGCTGATCATTGCCGTTTTGCCGAAACATTTTAGCGAGCTGCTTATCATCCAGACGGGACAGATTCCCGAGTTCCCACCCCGACGTGTTCCCCATCTTCAGCTCCCGCCAGAAGCATGCACGAATTCGCGCACAAGCCAAAACATGATGTTATGATGTTTGCCAGATTCCGCCGGCCATCGGGCAAGAATGCTGGGCAATTTTCGTTGAATGCCTCGATTGGGCGCGAGCCTGAGGACCGCCCGGCTGCGCCGCAACCTGTCGCTTGGGGCCGTCGCCGCCAAAATCGGTACGAACCGCCGTGTCATTGCCGACACGGAGAACGGTAAGCCCTCTACGGGGATCGCCGTTTATGCCGCGCTGCTATGGACATACGGACTTCTCCCACAATTCGACGAGGTCGCGGGTCCGGAGCGCGATCCGGAGGGCGCGGCGCTTGTGAAGCGCCGGGACCGCACGCGCGCATGCGCAGGCAGGGGCTTGACGATGTTTCTAGCAACTCTCCCGAGGAGTGCTTCGTCTACAACACGCTTCCCGGACAAACGGAAGCCGTCACCGCCGGCCGGTTTCAGTTGACAGCGGATCGCAGCGGATTGCCTGTCGGACGCTTTATCCATGGCCGCAGCCACCTTGAGCGCCGCGAAACCCTGGAGATCGATCCGGTCGAGCTCCGCCTGGCGCGCGGCGTTACCTATGAAACCGCCGCCATGAAGGGCCGGGAAGGCGATACACATGCTCGTTTCGAGTCAAAGCACACCTCAAATTGTCCCACCGGTCATCGAGACCAATCTGAGTGAGGCAAAAATCGCAAAAATACTGAACGAAAACAATACCCGGTTGGGGTGATGGTGCCCAGGAGAGGACTCGAACCTCCACGCCTTGCGGCACACGGACCTGAACCGTGCGCGTCTACCAATTCCGCCACCTGGGCAGGTGCGCCGCTGATCTAAGCGGGTGGCCCTGCGGTGTCAACGCCAGTTTCGTCTCGCGCGGGAGGCCGGAGCGGCGTTTGGCGGCGCGATGGCTGGCCCCGACGTTCCGGGATCGACTTGCCGTGGGAGACGCGGTAATTCGGCTTCGTCGCAGTTCCGGAAGCCATCCATGAAGCAGATGCTCGAAATCGCCGACCTGAAGGCCGAGGCGCGCCGGCGCGTGCCGACGATGTTCTTCGACTACGCCGATTCCGGCGCCTGGACGGAGAGCACCTACCGCGCCAACGAAGCCGACTACGCCAAGATCAAGCTGCGCCAGCGCGTCCTGGTGGACATGAGCGACCGCTCTCTGGAAAGCACGATGATCGGCGAGAGAGTGTCGATGCCGGTCGCGCTCGCGCCGACCGGCAGCACCGGCATGCAGCACGCCGACGGCGAGATGCTGGCGGCCCAGGCGGCCGAGGAATTCGGGGTGCCGTTCACGCTGTCGACGATGAGCATCTGTTCGATCGAGGATGTCGCCTCGGTGACGAGGAAGCCGTTCTGGTTCCAGCTCTACGTCATGCGCGACAAGGATTTGGTCAACAACCTGATCGACCGCGCCAAGGCCGCGAAATGTTCGGCGCTGGTCCTGACTGTCGATCTCCAGATCCTGGCGCAGCGCCACAAGGACCTGCGCAACGGCCTGTCCGCGCCGCCGAAGATGACGCCCAGGAACATCTTCGACATGGCGATCCGGCCGCGCTGGTGTTTCAACATGCTGCGCACGCCCCGCCGCACCTTCGGCAACATCGTCGGCCACGCCAAGGGCGTCACGGATCTGTCGTCGCTGTCGTCCTGGACCAACGGGGCCTTCGACCCGCGCCTGTCCTGGAAGGACGTCGCCTGGATCAAGGAGCGTTGGGGCGGCAAGCTGATCATCAAGGGCATCCTCGACGCGGAAGATGCCAGGATGGCGGCGCGGACCGGCGCCGACGCCGTCATCGTCTCCAACCATGGCGGTCGCCAGCTCGACGGCGCGACCTCGTCGATTTCCGCCCTGCCCGCGATCGTCGACGCGGTCGGCGACAGGCTCGAAGTTCACGTCGATGGCGGCATCCGCTCGGGCCAGGACGTGCTGAAGGCGCTCTGCCTCGGCGCCAAGGGCACCTATATCGGCCGGCCGTTCCTCTACGGCCTGGGGGCTCGCGGCAAGGCGGGCGTCACCCTGGCGCTCGAGATCATCCGCAAGGAGCTCGACATGACGCTGGCGCTGTGCGGCAAGCGCCTGATTGCCGACGCCGGTCCCGACCTGCTTTACCATGGCGGCGAGAAATGGGGCCGCATGGTGAGTTCCGACGAGCCGCGCGACACGCTCGAAGCCGTGGCGCGCCTGGCGAAATGAGCAGCGAGACCATCGCGCCGACCCTTCCGGTCGTCCGTCTGCCGCATGCCGCCGGTCTCGACCTGCCCGCCTATGAGACGGCCGGCGCGGCCGGCATGGATTTGCGCGCCGCCGTCCCTCAGGACGAGCCGCTGACCATCGCGCCCGGCGCGCGGGCGCTGGTTCCCACCGGACTGATCCTTGAAATTCCCGAAGGCTTCGAGGCGCAGGTGCGGCCGCGCTCCGGGCTGGCTTACAAGCATGGCGTCACCTGCCTCAACACGCCCGGCACGATCGACTGCGACTTTCGCGGCGAAGTGAAGGTGCTGCTGATCAATCACGGCCAGGACGATTTCGTCGTTTCACGCGGCATGCGCATCGCGCAGCTTGTCCTGGCCTCCGTGGTCCGCGCCGCGATCGAGGAGCGCGGTCTTGCCGGGCCGACCTCGCGCGGCGCGGCCGGTTTCGGCTCGACGGGAACCGCCTGAGGCGCCGCCCATGTTTCTGAACCCGTCAAAGGCGCTTTGCCGCCCCGTCGGGAGCGGCTAGAACGGGCGGCGTCCGACGTGGGAGAGCCTCGATGGAAAAATGCACCGCGTTCCGCCGTCTGCATGAAGGGGCCGGCGTGTTCCTCATGCCCAATCCGTGGGATCCGGGGACGGCGAAGCTGCTCGCCTCGCTCGGCTTCAAGGCCCTTGCGACGAGCAGCGCCGGCTTTGCCTTCTCGCGCGGCCTGCCCGACGGCGCGGTCGGCTTCGAGGCGATGATCGCGCATTGCAAGGACCTCGTGGCCGCGGTCGACCTGCCGGTCTCGGCCGATCTGGAGAAGGGCAAGGGCAATAGCGCCGAGAGCGCCGCCGAGACGATCTTCGCCGCCGACGCGGCCGGTCTGGCCGGGTGTTCCATCGAGGATCACACCGGCGACCCGGCCATCCCGATTTATGAATTCTCACACGCTGTCGATCGCGTCGCCGCGGCCGCCGACGCCGTCAAGGCGCTGAACTCCGACTTCGTCTTCACCGCGCGGGCCGAAAATTATCTCTGGGACCGGCCGGATCTCGACGACACGATCGCTCGGCTGCGGGCCTTCGAGGCGGCTGGGGCGGACGCTCTCTACGCGCCCGGCATTTCCGATATCGAGACGATCCGAACGATCTGCTCGGCGGTAACGCGGCCGGTCAATGTGCTGGCGGTCCAGAACCTGAGCGTGGCCATGCTCGCCGAGGCCGGCGTCAAGCGGATCTCGCTGGGTTCCAAGCTGACCAACGCGGCCTTCGGCGCGGTGCGCCGGGCGGCGCGCGAAATGCTCGACCATGGCGCGTTCGACTTCGCCGCCGAGGCCATGCCGTTCGGCGAACTGCAATCGCTGTTCGCCCGGCCGGACTTGACTTGACACCCACGCCGCAGTCAGTGCGGTTCGTAAATCCGCATCCTGTTTCCCAGTCCGCGAACGGAACCCGATGACCGCCGCCTTCCTGTCCCATCTGTCCAGCGAACTGGCGGGCCTGCGATCGGCGGGCCTGTACAAGACCGAGCGCGTGATAGCCTCGACCCAGGCCAAGGCGATCGAGGTCGCCGGGCAAAGCGTCCTGAACTTCTGCGCCAACAACTATCTCGGCCTCGCCGACGACCACCGCCTGCGCGACGCCGCCAAGGCCGCGCTCGACGCTCAAGGCTACGGCATGGCTTCGGTGCGCTTCATCTGCGGCACGCAAACCGTGCACAAGGAGTTGGAGGCGCGGATTTCGCGCTTCCTCGGCCTGGAGGACACGATCCTCTACGGCTCCTGCTTCGACGCCAATGGCGGCCTGTTCGAGACGCTGCTCGGCGAAGAGGACGCGATCATCTCGGATGCGCTGAACCACGCCTCGATCATCGACGGCGTGCGGCTTTCGAAGGCGAAACGCTTCCGCTACGCCAACAACGACATGGCGGCGCTGGAAGACGAACTGAAGAAGGCCGAGGGCAGCCGCTTCAAGCTGATCGCCACCGACGGCGTGTTCTCGATGGACGGCATCATCGCCAATCTCGCCGGCGTCTGCGACCTCGCGGAACAATATGGCGCGATGGTCATGGTCGACGACAGCCACGCGGTCGGCTTCGTCGGCGCGCATGGCCGCGGATCGCCGGAACATTGCGGCGTGGAGGGCAGGGTCGACATCGTCACCGGCACGCTCGGCAAGGCCTTGGGCGGCGCGTCCGGCGGCTACACGTCGGGCAGGCGCGAGGTCGTCGACTGGCTGCGCCAGCGCTCGAGGCCCTATCTCTTCTCCAACACGCTGATGCCTGCGATCGCCGGCGCATCGCTGAAAGTGTTCGACTTGATCGAGGGCGGCGACGATCTGCGCCGGCAGCTTTATGCCAATTCAGACCGCTTCCGCAGGAAGATGACCGAACTCGGGTTCAGGCTGGCCGGCGCCGACCATCCGATCATCCCGGTGATGCTGGGCGAGGCGTCGCTGGCGCAGGAGATGGCGGCGAGGATGCTGGAACGCGGCATCTACGTCATCGGATTCTCGTTTCCGGTCGTGCCCAAGGGCCAGGCGCGGATCAGGACGCAGATGTCTGCGGCGCACACCAGCGCCGACATAGATCGAGCTGTGGAGGCATTTGGCGAAGTGGGGCGCGAGTTGGGAGTGTTGTTATCGTGAAGAATACGCCATCGGTTCCAAACCACGCCCATACTCCGGACGGCAGTGCGAACGATGCGGATCACGCCAGACTAAAGTCGCTGGAAGTTTTGAACTTTCATCTGGTGAAAGCATTTTCGGCACCGGACTATGAGTGCATCTTTGTTTCCTTTGACGACATTCGAAGGCGTGCGTTGGCGGGAAAGAATCGTAGGTAAGCTGCGTAATGCGTTTTACGTTGCTCCCCTCTGTCCTGCCGGACATCTCCCCCACACGGGGGGAGATCGGCAGCGGCGCGGGCGATGCCATTCCTGCGGCATTCGAGATTAGAAAAAGTGTCGATGACGGTCTATCTCCCCCCGTGTGGGGGAGATGTCCGGCGGGACAGAGGGGGGTGCGAAGGAGCGCCGCCAAGCATAATGTTGCCGGCGCTATCGTTCTCATTTCTCTTGTCCTTCAAGGATGTGCAAGGAACAGCGTACGGGAGTTGTCCAATGAATTCGCGCAGTCGTCCCAAACGTCAACTTTGATGATCTTGGGCATTGCGTCCCCGACCGGAGCGTCCCTTGGTATCGATATCCAGCAGGTAGATCCAGTAACGGGCAAGGGCGGCGATTGTAGCCGCTTTAATCGCGCAGAAATGGTCGCCTCCGGTGACATTCAATATCACGTTTTCAAGGTTCCGGCGGGAACCTACGCGGCAGGCTGGACCACGAAGCCGGTGATCTCAGGTAAAGTTGGCAATGCATTCAGCGTTCCTGCCGGGGTCGCGACCTATGTCGGGGACTTCCATCTTAAGGGCGGGCTGCCAGGCTCGTTGGACAACCAATATGAGTTCCACCGCGACATCGCGCTAGCTCAAGCAGGTCTGCCAAGGCTGGCCAAGGATTTGCGGTTGGCTAAGATCGTTACAATACCAACTGTGACTCGTCTCTTTGTTTGCACTCCCTGACGTCGGAGACCATCCCATGTCCAACATGATGCGCGCGCTGGTCAAAGCCCGGGCCGAGCCGGGCATCTGGATGGAGCAGGTTCCGGTCCCCGAAATCGGCCCGAACGACGTGCTGATCAAGGTCAGGAAAACCGCGATCTGCGGCACCGACGTGCACATCTACAATTGGGACCAGTGGGCGCAGAAGACGGTGCCGGTGCCGATGGTCACCGGCCATGAATTCGTGGGCACGGTCGCGGATTTCGGCAACGCCGTCACCGAATACAAGGTTGGTCAGCGCGTCTCGGGGGAGGGCCACATCGTGTGCGGCCATTGCCGCAACTGCCGCGCGGGCCGAGGGCATCTCTGCCGCAACACGCTGGGCGTCGGCGTCAACCGTCCGGGCGCGTTCGGCGAATTTTTGGCCATCCCGCAGCACAATGTCGTGCCGATCCCCGACGACATTCCCGACGAGATCGCCGCGATTTTCGACCCGCTCGGCAATGCCGTCCACACGGCGCTGTCGTTCGATCTGGTCGGCGAGGACGTGCTGGTCACCGGCGCGGGGCCGATCGGCATCATGGGCGCGCTGGTCGCCCAGTGCGTCGGGGCGCGCAAGGTCGTCATCACCGACATCAACCCGACTCGGCTCGCTTTGGCGAAGAAGCTCGGCGTGCAGCATGTCGTCGACGCGTCGAAGGAAAAGCTGCGCGAGGTGATGGGCGGCATCGGCATGACGGAAGGCTTCGATGTCGGGCTGGAAATGTCGGGCGCGGCGCCGGCCTTCCGCGACATGATCGACGCCATGAACAATGGCGGCAAGATCGCCATCCTCGGCATCGCGCCGACCGGCTTCGAGATCGACTGGAACAAGGTCATCTTCAAGATGCTGACGCTTAAGGGCATCTATGGCCGCGAGATGTTCGAAACCTGGTACAAGATGATCGCGCTGGTCCAGGGTCCGCTCGACGTGACGGGGCTCATCACGCACCGCATCGGCGTCGACGACTACATTTCCGGCTTCGAGGCGATGAAGAGCGGCAATTCCGGCAAGGTGGTCATGGACTGGTGATTTTCGCCCGTCGACTGGACGGCTCGACGCCGCTCATGCACAAGGCGAAGCATTCTCGCCCGGAGACGACCACATGGACCAGTACGACGTGCTCTGCATCGGCAACGCGATCGTCGACATCATCGCGCAGGCCGACGAGGCGTTTCTCGTCGACAACGGCATCATCAAGGGCGCGATGAACCTGATCGACACCGACCGGGCCAACCTTCTCTACGACCGCATGGGGCCGGCGATAGAGGCCTCGGGCGGCAGCGCCGGCAACACGGCGGCGGGCGTGGCGAGTTTCGGCGGCCGCGCCGCGTTTTTCGGCAAGGTCGCCAAGGATGCGCTGGGCGACATCTACTATCACGACATCCGCGCCCAGGGCGTGGCGTTCGACACCAGGCCGCTCGAGGGAATGCCGCCGACCGCGCGCTCGATGATTTTCGTGACGCCCGACGGGGAGCGCTCGATGAACACCTATCTCGGCGCTTGCGTCGAACTCGGGCCGGAGGATGTCGAGGAGGACAAGGCGTCCGGCTCGAAGGTGACGTATTTCGAGGGCTATCTTTGGGATCCGCCGCGCGCCAAGGAGGCGATAAGGCTGGCCGCGAACCATGCTCACGCGGCTGGCCGCGAAGTTTCCATGACGCTGTCCGATTCGTTCTGCGTCGACCGCTATCGCGGCGAGTTCCTCGACCTGATGCGGTCCGGCGCCGTCGACATCGTCTTCGCCAACAGCCATGAGATCAAGTCGCTCTACCAGACGAGTTCGTTCGAGGCGGCGCTCGAGGCGATCCGCAAGGACTGCCGCATAGCGGCGGTGACGCGATCGGAAAAAGGATCGGTGATCGTACGCGGCGACGAGACGGTGACCATCAAGCCGATCGCGATCCGGGAACTGGTCGACACCACAGGCGCGGGCGACCTCTACGCCGCCGGCTTCCTGTTCGGCTACACCAGCGGACGCAGCCTGCGGGATTGCGGCGATCTCGGCTCGCTCGCCGCTGGCCTGGTGATCCAGCAGCTCGGCCCCCGCCCGCGCGAGAATCTGCGGGCCGAGGCCGAGAGGGCCGGGTTGCTTTGACGGTCGGCGCGTTCACCTGGCTGAACACGCCGACCGTCTGGAGTGGCAATGCCAACGAATTGCGCCTGACCACCGATGACGCGTTTAGCGCCGGCTTCATGACGAGTGACACAGGCCGCCGCTCCGGTCTCCTGCGTCCGCCGCCTTCGAAGACGGGCTCAGCCGTGTTGATGATAGAGCTTGTTGACGATTGTCCAGCGTCCGTCGTGTTGGAGCAGTGACAGATAATCCGTGAACCGCGCTCCCGCGTAAAGATTGGAGACTTTCGCTGACGCAGCGTCGCCCGCGACGTCGATGCTAAGCACCTCGTAGGTCGGCCCGGGGCCCGCGGCATTAACTCCCGATGCTGCGACCTCCGCGACAAATTGATCGATCGATTGCCATTCCAGCGCACCGTTGTAATGGCCGACGATCGCCGCATCCGGATGAAAGGCGGATCGCAGGCGCGCTTCGTCGCCGAATGTCATACCCTCGACATAGTCCACAACCGCTTGCCTGATTGCCTTGTCTGCCATGGCGTTTCCCTTACCCGAAGGAAAATGCCACGGCCATCCTGTCCCTGCAAGGGTCCGATGCCGTCCCCACTTGGATGCGTGGTCGTTTCCGTTAAAAGGATGGGCCGAGCGCCGGACGAACCGGCGCCGCGACGAGAAGGGGATCTGCCGTGGGCTCGTTGAAGATCGAAGACATTCGCAAGAGCTTCGGCAAGGTCGACGTGCTGAAGGGCATCGACCTCGAAGTCGACGACGGCGAGTTCGTCGTGTTCGTCGGCCCTTCGGGCTGCGGCAAGTCCACGCTGCTGCGCATCATTGCCGGCCTCGAGGACGCGTCGTCCGGCAAGGTTCTGATCGATGGCGACAACGTCGTCAACACGCCGCCCGCCAAGCGCGGCATCGCCATGGTGTTCCAGACCTATGCGCTCTATCCGCACCTGACCGTCCGCGACAATATGGGCCTCGGACTGAAGCAGGCCGCCACGCCGGCCGCCGAGATCGACAAGCGCATCGGGATCGCCTCTGCGATGCTGTCGCTCGAACCTTACTTGCAGCGTCGCCCGGCCGAACTGTCCGGCGGCCAGCGCCAGCGCGTCGCCATCGGCCGCGCCGTCGTGCGCGAGCCGAAACTGTTCCTGTTCGACGAACCCTTGTCCAACCTCGACGCGGCGCTGCGCGTCAACACGCGGCTTGAAATCGCCCAGCTTCACCGGCGGCTCAAGGCGACGATGATCTATGTCACCCACGATCAGGTCGAGGCCATGACGCTTGCCGACAAGATCGTCGTGCTCAGCGCCGGCCGGATCGAGCAGATCGGCGCGCCGATGGAACTGTACAACAATCCCGCCAACGAATTCGTCGCAGGTTTCATCGGCTCGCCGAAGATGAACTTCATCGACGCCGCGCGCCTCGGCGATGCTCAGGCCAAGACGCTCGGCGTGCGGCCCGAGCATCTTTCCGTCGATCCCAATGCCGGAACCTGGAAAGGCGCCGTCATTCACGCCGAGCATCTTGGCGCCGACACCAATCTCTACCTCGACACGGAACTGGCCGGCCTGCTCACCGTGCGCATCTTCGGCGTCTACGACGCCGATCCGGGCGCAACGCTCTTCGTCACGCCGCAAGCTGGCAAAACCTATCGCTTCGACGCCGACGGCCAGACGATAGCGTCGGACTGAGAAAGTTCCTCTCCCCTTGACGCCATCAGAACCCGGATGTATTTAACCGATCAGTTATTTAACCAATCGGCTAAGCACATGCCTTCCGACCCGCTGAGCTCCACCTTGCGCGCCTTGGCTGACCCCACCCGGCGCGCGATCCTTGCGCGGCTGGCGCTCGGCGAGGCGACGGTGACGCAGCTCGCCGAGCCGTTCGCCATGAGTTTCCCGGCGGTGTCGAAGCACCTCAAGGTGCTGGAAGGCGCAGGCCTGATCGAGCAGGGACGGGACGCGCAGTTCCGTCCGCGCAAGCTGCGGCCCGAACCGTTGCGCGATGTCGCCGGCTGGATCGAGGCTTATCGCCAATTCTGGGACGATCGCCTCGATCGTCTCGATGAGTATCTCAGGGAAGTGCGGAAGGGAGAAAACAATGACGGCAACAGCATCAAGAACTGAGCCTGCGCATCCGGGCCTGGTGATGAGCCGGCTGTTCGATGCGCCCCGCGACCTGATGTTCCGCATCTGGACCGAACCGAAACACCTTTTGCGCTGGTGGGCGCCGCACGATTTCACCGTGCCTCACGCGGCGCTCGACGCCCGTCCCGGCGGACGCTTGCGCATCGACTTCCGCTGGCCGAACGGCGTCGTTTTCGAAAACTACGGCGATGTCGTCGAGGTTACGCCGCCGGAGCGCTTGGTCTTCACCACGGAGTACCGCGAGCACGGCAGGCTGATGGTGGCGTCGCTGGTAACGGCGACCTTCGACGCGGTGGGCGGCAAGACGCGCGTCACGATCCGCGCCGACGTCACCCACGCCGAGCCTGAAGCCGCCGACAGCCTGGCCGGCATGGAGGAGGGCTGGAACCAGCAGATCGACAAGCTGGAGCTCCACGCGGCCCATGCCGCCGGGAGCAGCGCCATGGCGGTCGTCGTCCCGGCGGACAGGCCGGTTGTTCTGATGCGCCGGAAATTCGCCGAGCCGCGCGAGCTTGTCTGGAACTGCTTCACCCATCCAGGGTACGTCGCGGCGTGGTGGGGGCCCCATGGCCGCACCAACACGGTGACGGAACTCGACGCCCGGAAGGGCGGCAAGTATCGGTTCGAACAGTCGGACCCCAACGGAAATCGCTTCGTGTTCTTTGGCGACTATATCGATGTCCTTGAACCCGAGCGCCTGGTCAACAGCTTTTCGCTCGAAGGCCAACCCATGGACAAGCGCATCGTCAACACGCAGCTCTTCGAAGACGTCGATGGCGACACTCTGCTGACCGCGATCTCTCGGTTTCCCTCAGTCGCGGACCGGGACGGCATGGTGGCGTATGGCATGGAACACGGCGCGCGCCAGAGCTACGACCGGCTCGCATCGCTCATTGACCGGATCAAGGAAGAAGAATTGAAATGAGCGCCCTTGCCCAACAGCGCGAGACCCGACCCGAACTGCTGATCGAGCGAATATTCGACGCGCCGCGCGAACGCGTTTTCGAGGCTTGGACCACGCCCGAGCAATTGAACCGATGGTGCTGCCCGAAGGGCTTTGCGCTTCCCCATTCCGAAGGCGACATTCGCCCCGGCGGCTCGTTCAAGACCTGCATACGCTCGCCCGACGGCCAGGACCACTGGGTCGCCGGCGCGTATCGCGAAATCGTCGCGCCGGGAAAGATCGTCTTCTCCCATGCCTGGCTCGACGCCGACGGGAACCCGGGTCACGAGACCGTCGTCACGATCAGGCTGGACGATTTGGGCGGCCGGACGAAACTGTCGCTGCGCCAGGCCTTCTTCACAAACGAATCCGCGCGGGACGGCCACCGCGGCGGCTGGACCGAAGCGTTCGACAAGCTTGCGGAGTATGTGAAATGAAGCTTTACATAGCCCCGGGCGCATGCAGCCAGGCGCCTCACATCGCGCTCAACGAAGCCGGCCTGAAAGTCGATCTTGTCAAGGTCGACATCCCGACCCACAAAACCGAGGCCGGCGACGATTTCTACGCGGTCAATTCGAAAGGCTACGTGCCTGCGTTGGTGTTCGACGACGGCCAGCTGCTGACGGAGAACGTCGCCATCCTCGACTGGATCGCCCAGCAGGCGCCGGCGCTCGTCCCGTCCGGCGCGCTCGGACGCACGCGCATGATCGAGGCGATCGGCTTCATGACCGAGGAAGTGCACAAGCCCTTCATCCAGTTCATGTTCTATCCGGGCGACGAGGTTCGCGCGATCAACCGCGAGGCGATCGCCATCCGCTTCGCCTATCTCGCCGACTCGATGAAGGGCCCGCATCTGTTCGGAGACGGGTTCAGCGCCGCCGACGCCATGCTCTTCGTCATGACCGCCTGGGGTTTCCAGTTCGGCATCGAGCCGCCGGCAAGGCTCAAGGCCTTTCACGCCCGGGTCGCGGCGCGTCCCGCCGTCCAGGCCGCGCTCGAGGCGGAAGGCCTCGCCTGAGCCGCGAGGGGTCCCGTTCGGATGCTTTCGGTGGTATGCTGCTTCGATGATCCGACACATGCGCATGGAGGAAGCGATGACACCGAAAGCGATCGAGGCCGGGCGGCGTTGCGGCCATGCCATGTCGAGGTCCCGTCGCAAGGCGATGATGGCCGCCGGCATCGCGGTCCTGGCGGGGCTGTCGACGTCCGCTGCCCGCGCCGCTGACTGCGGCGGCATGCCGGCCGCGTCGATCGACTGGCAAGGCTGCGACAAGCACGGCCTTCTGCTGCAATCCAGCGCGCTGGACGGCGCCAATCTGTCCGGCGCGGATATCTCCTACACCGATCTGCGCGGATCGACCCTTGCCGGCGCGACGTTCGAAAAGGCCAAGATGATGCGCTCCTCGCTCGCCGGGTCGACGGCCGACAAGGCGAATTTCGCCCGCGTCGAGGGGTATCGCACGAGTTTCGGGAAAGTCTCGGCGCAAGGCGCATCCTTCGCCAGCGCCGAACTGCAGCGCGCCGATTTCACCGAAGCCAACCTCACCGGCGCCGATTTCTCCAAGGCCGAACTCGGCCGAGCCAACTTTACGGCGGCGCTCCTGACGGGGGCGAAATTCCCGCTCGCCAATCTTGCCCGCGCCGGCATCGACCAGGCCAAATTCGAAGGCCCGCTCGACCTGACCGGAGCCTTCATGCTGTTCACCCGCATCGAGGGGATGGATTTGACGCAGGCGAACGGGCTCGCGCAATGGCAGCTCGACCAAGCCTGCGGCAACGCCGAAACCAAGCTGCCGGAAGGCCTAAAGCCCGGCGCCAACTGGCCCTGCAAGCACGACTGAGCCTAGGGTGGAATCATCGGCCGGACATCCGGCGACGATCGAGATAGGTCCGAACGGACGCGTCGTCGCACAATCCGATCGCGTAGCCGAACGCTTCGTCGACAAGCGCTAAGGCAGCGCCGGCCTCGACCAGCAAATGGCCGCGCAACGCCCAGTACGGTTGATAGGCGCGCGCCCTGACCGCGTCGAGTTCGTCGAGCGCCGCAAGTCCGGCGGTCGCGCCCTCGGCCCCGGCGACTGCGGCTGCCAGCGCGACGCGGTTCCCGATCGTCGGCGCGAATCCCGTCAGGGACCGATGCAGCGCAAGCAGCGGCCCTGCCATGGAGACCCTGCCGACGACGGCCTGGACGTTGGCGGACTGGATCGCCGCCTCGATCTGGAACCGGCCCGGGGTTCCAAGGCGCGAGGCGGCCAACAGCAGCGTTTCCGCCTCGCGCAGCATGGCCCTCTCCCATAGCCCGGGATCCTGTTCGCGCAGGGGGATGTAGCGGCCCTCGACCAGCCGCGCCGCCCGCCTCGATTCGCAATAGAGCATCAAGGCGAGAAGCCCGACCGTTTCGGCGTCTTCCGGCATTGCCTCGCACAGGGTGCGGGCGAGCCAGATCGCTTCGGTCGCCAGCCCCTTTCGCGGCGAGTCGGCGCTGGACGGGCTGTCCCAGCCCGCGCCATAGGCGGCGTAGATCGCTTCCCGCACGGCCTCGACGCGGCCCTTCAGGTCGTGAGCCTCGGGGGCGGCGAAGCGGATGCCGGCAGCCGCGATCCGCGCCTTGGCGCGCGACAGCCTCTGGCCCATCGCGGCCGGCGAAACGAGGAAGCTCGACGCGATGCGCGCGGCGTCGAGCCCAAGCACCGTCTGCAGCATCAGCGGCGTCCGTACGGCTCGATCGATCGCCGGGTGAGCGCACACGAACATCAGTTCGAGCCGCTTGTCGGGGATCGTCGGCGTCTCCGCGCTGTCCGCGCCCGGCGCCAGCCGGTCCGAAACGGCGAGGATCGATTCGACGGCGTCGAGCCGCACCTTTCGCGCCTTGGCCTGGTCGAGCAGTCGGTTGCGCGAGGCGACCAGCAGCCATGCCTCGGGATTGTTCGGCACGCCTTGCGACGGCCAGACCTGCAACGCCTTGGCGAAAGCCTCGCCGAGCGCGTCTTCCGCCGCCGCGACATCGCGAAAGGCGCGCGCCAGATAGGCGAGCAGCCGGCCGTAGGATGTGCGGGCGGCGCGTTCCGCCGCCCGCGACGCGTCGTCATGGCGCGTGTCCGTCATCGCCCGATCAGCGCGCCGGCGGCGGCATGACGGGCCGGATTTCCGTCGCCCCCCAGGCGGCCGACGGGCTGCGCGCCGCCCACAGGATGGCTTCGTCGAGGCTCGGCACGTCGATGATGAAGTAGCCGCCGAGCTGTTCCTTGGTGGCCGCGACCGGACCGTCCTGCACCTGCCGCTCGCCGTCGACGAGCCGCACTGTGGTTCCGGTATGCGCCAGCTCCAGCCCGTTGCCGCTGACCACGACGCCGGACTCGTACATGGCGCCGACGTAAGCGTTCCAGGCGCCCCAGTAGGCCGGCGCCTTGGCCGCGTCGGTGCGCTGCGCGACAGCGCTTTCGTTTTCGTAGAACATCATCATGTACTGCATGGGTTGCTCCTCATTGCCGTGAACTGTCTCACATTCCGCCCGGCGCGGACCAGCCCGGCCGGATCGGCGAACCGGCGATCCCGGTCCTGCGCCACAGACGAGGCGGCAAAGCCGATTTCGACAGGCCACCACTATTTTTTCTGCCGCCGCATTCCGTTCGACACCCGCCGCGCCCGCCGCTATAGACCGCGTTTCCAAACGGACTCCTCGACATGGCTGAAAGCATCGAACAGGCGGTCGCGCGCCGCCGCACCTTCGCGATCATCGCCCACCCCGACGCCGGCAAGACGACGCTGACCGAAAAGCTGCTGCTGTTCGGCGGCGCGATCCAGCTCGCCGGCGAGGTCAAGGCCAAGAAGGACCGCATCCAGACCCGCTCCGACTGGATGAAGATCGAGCGCGAGCGCGGCATCTCGGTCGTCACCTCGGTGATGACCTTCGAATATGGCGACCACGTCTTCAACCTGCTCGACACGCCGGGCCACGAGGATTTCGCCGACGACACCTACCGCACGCTGTCGGCGGTCGATTTCGCCGTCATGGTCATCGACGCCGCCAAGGGCATCGAGCCGCGCACGCTGAAGCTGTTCGAGGTCTGCCGGCTGCGCGACATCCCAATCGTCACCTTCATCAACAAGATGGACCGCGAGGCGCGCGACATTTTCGAGGTGCTGGACGAGATCGAGGAGAAGCTCGCGCTCGACACCGCGCCGATCACCTGGCCGATCGGCCGCGGCAGGAGCTTTTCCGGCACCTACCACCTCGCCGGGAACGCGGTGCGGCGCAGCGACGCCGAGATCGACCGCACCCAGGTCAACGGCGCGAACTCCGAGCGCGTCGCCGGCCTTTTGCCAGAAAGCGAGCGCGACGCCTTTGTCGAGGAACTCGAACTCGCGCGCGAGGCCTGCCGCCCGTTCGACCTGACGGCCTTTCGCGAAGGCCACATGACGCCGGTGTTCTTCGGCTCGGCGCTGCGCAATTACGGCGTCCGCGACCTGATCGAGGCGCTTGGGGCGTTCGGGCCATCCCCGCGCGACCAGGACGCCGACACGCGCACCGTCCACGCCACCGAGCCGGAGATGAGCGCCTTCGTGTTCAAGATCCAGGCCAACATGGACCCCAACCACCGCGACCGCATCGCCTTCGTGCGCGTCTGTTCCGGCACGCTCGCGCGCGGCATGAAGGCCAAGTTGGTGCGCACCGGCAAGCCGATGAGCCTTTCGGCGCCGCAATTCTTCTTCGCCCGTTCGCGCATTACCGCCGACCAGGCGTTCGCCGGCGATGTCGTCGGCATCCCCAATCATGGCACGCTGCGCATCGGCGACACGCTCACCCAGGGCGAGGATATTTTGTTTCGCGGCGTTCCCAATTTCGCCCCCGAGATCCTGCGCCGGGTGCGGCTCGGCGATGCGATGAAGGCGAAGAAACTCAAGGAGGCGCTCCATCAGATGGCCGAGGAAGGCGTCGTCCAGCTGTTCTCGCCCGAGGACGGCTCGCCGGCGATCGTCGGCGTGGTCGGGGCGCTGCAGCTCGACGTGCTCAAGGAGCGGCTGGCCTTCGAATACACGCTGCCCGTCGAGTTCGAACTGTCGCGCTTCTCGGTCTGCCGCTGGATTGCGGCCGACGGCGACCTCGAGATCCACCGCTTCATCGAGGCCCATCGCGGCGACATCGCCCGCGATCTCGACGGCGACCCGGTCTTCCTTGCCCAACACGCTTTCTCGCTCAACTACGAGGCCGAGCGCTGGAAAGCGGTCCGCTTCGCCGCGATCAAGGACTACCAGGTCCGCGAGGCCGCCTGATCTGTTTTCCGCGGGCCGGAACAAGCACCGGCGGGTCGCGTTGTCCAGCGTCAATCTGGAGATTACCCCATGAAGAAATTCCTGATCGCCGCGCTCATCGCCGTAACCGGCATGGCTTCGGCGGCGATGCCTGCCGCGCAGGCCGCCAATGGCATTACCATCACAACCGGCGACGACGGCGTGGTTATCCGCGACGGCCATCGCAACCGCAACCACGACCGCCGCGATTTTCGCCGCGACCGGCGCGAATTCATACGCGAGGACCGCCGCGATTTCCGCCGCCACCGCGAGCGCGACTTCCGCCGCCACGAGGTGCGCGACAACAACTGCCGCACCAGGACCGTGCGCGAACGCCACCATGGCAGGGTCGTGATCAAGTCGGTCAGCGTCTGCGGCTGACTATTAGCGCTGCCTGGTTGGAGCCGGGCGCTTCTTCCAGGTCGGCGGCGCTCAACGCCACCGCGCCGGCCGGGCAGGGGAGCGGAATGGCGTCGGTCCGCTCCCGGACCCGCGCTAAGAAGATAGGCATACCCTCGGCTCGGTCCATGGTCCCGCCATCGGCTCCGCCCTGGCAATGAGTGCGGTTCTCCGCATCGACCGAGAAATGGCATTGGCCGTTGGCGCGGCAGGCCGTCCGCCGACACGCGGACGGGCTGCCGGCGATCGTCGCCGCCACCTGCAAGGCCAGCACCAGCGACCCGCGCACATCGGCCTCCGTGATGGACACGCTGATCCTGTCCGGCTTCTTTCCTTTCATTTTCGGCTCCTTTCCATTGGGCGGATTTCTCGTCGCCTTGATCGAGGTCGCGCGGAAACGACCGCGCCGGTTTGACGGCTCGGGGAGAGGGTGCATGGACAGCGCCCTTAGATTTTGTTTTTATGCGGCGCGACCCATGCATCCGCCGGCTGCTTGCCCGACCACGGGGACGCGTTGTTGACGCGGGGAGCCATGGTTCGGGCCCGGGCCTATGGGCTCATCGCCCAGCGACGATACCGTATCGCCACCGACCCGGCGCCGCCGCCCTTCCCTGATACCCGGTGCGCACCAGGGTCCCCGAAAGAGCGGTGAGGGGATTATGGAGGGGCGGCAGGGGGCGGGGATGGGATTTTGTCTTGCCGTCACCGCGTGACGATAGCATTCGGACGGCGAAGTGCCGGGGACAGTTTACTTTTTCCGCCCGCGTCAGCTTTGCCGCCGCCGCGCCTTTCTGCGGAAAGAAGTAAACTGTCCCCCTGCGCCAACGCGTCATCCCCGTCCCGGCTTTTGACGGGCAGTGACGCCGTTCCCTTTTCTCAAGGAGAGAAGGGAGGAGCGTTACCTGAGGCTGCATAAGCGAGACAGGCGCGGATGTCGTCTTCGCCGAGTTCCGGAAAATCCGCGATGATCTCCTCATGCGACATGCCGGCCGAAAGCCAGCCGAGTACATCGGCGACCGCGATGCGCATGGTGCGGATGCAAGCCCGCCCACCGCGCTTGCCGGGTTCGAAGGTGATGAAGCGGTGGTAGTCAATCATGGGGTGAGTTTATCATGTGGAGTTGCATTCCGCGAGACGGGCCGGAAGTCCCTTACGTCTCCCCCGTCTCGCGAAGGATTATTAGGCTGCGCCGTCGATATTCCCCAGAACATCGTCGTTTCAGAAAGGCAGTGGTTTAAACCCCGGATCCTCGAAATGGCCATCCTATGGCGTCCAATTCCGATTCGGATGCTGACCGCAATCGTCGACTTCGACAATAAAAATGTACTCGCCCAGCGGAAACTGACGCCTAAATTTACTTGTTCGAGTGCTTATTGCGTAGCGCCTGCCAGAACATAGATTCGGCCTGTGTCGCATAGTCGCTTATATTTCAGGCAACTGGAGCTGCTGCGCTAAGCTACAGGATGAATTGGATAGAATATTATGACTGACATGCCATCAGATGAAGCGGCTAAGCAAAAACGCATTGAGGCTGCATCCTCCTTGCTTAGAGACATGGAAACGACCGCAGCGCGGATGCGTGGCCTGATTGTTGCTATGCCACCTCATGACCTTCTTGGCTATATTTATGCCCAGCGTATGATGAAGGCGATGCTGGAACGGGAAAGTACGTCGGAAAAACGGGGGGTGCCCGACCCTGACGACCTCATCAACGAGAATCAGTTTCTGTTGGAGTATGTTCATGCGGTTCTTGCGTCCGACTTAGCCCCTGACAACATCGAGTTCGACGAAGCAAAATGCGCTGAAATATTTGAACTCAGTCATAAGTTGCGTCAACAAGCCTTGTACTACGCAATATTCACATCAGATGACACGAAAAACGGAGCTTTTGGAACTGACACAGCCAATATTGAAGTCTACGCAAAATTTAACTGGGTATTGCTTCGTGGGAATCGCTATCAAGTTTTGGAGGGCGAGTTTTATCGCTACGTTCTCGCGCCGCACGACGATGTGTTGATGGAGGTTTACAGTGTAGGTGCCGAAGAGATCGCGATCGGGTTTCAAGCGATGACAGATGCCACGCGCTCCGGCCATGTCGACGCCATCACGGAGATGTCAAGGCAGTTGGACGCGGTAAACACCTTTGCCGATGCGGAAGATAGGCCATTTGAAGACGCCATGGAGGCTTGGATTACAGAGAACGTGGAACAGGCAAAGGCCGCCGGCCTGGCAATTGATGACATGTTCCGAGGGGGTGTCGCAAACGTGAGCCGACACACCAATCTCCCATCAGCTTTACTAGCTGATCTTGCGTACCGACGAGGAGAGGAGACCGAGTTCTTTGCTTCCGGCGATCATGCTGGCACCCCATACCGGACGCTGCCTGCCCGCAAGAAGCCCCTTATTCAGCTCGGCTTAGACTATTACGCGGTCGACCCATGCTTTACCCGCGACGCGGGATATCGTGCGATGCTGTTCAACCTATTGCAGCGCAAGCCCGACTATAGTGCGGTTTTTAATAAGCGTCAGAAGGCGATGAGCGAAGCCGCATTCGCCGATATCCTGAACGCCCAACTGCGGGGCGCGAAGGTTCTGCAAGAAATCTACTACAAAGACGTAGCCAATAAACAATGGTCGGAAAACGACACGCTGATCCTAATCGAAGATGTCCTGTTTCTCGTTGAGGCAAAGGCCGGAGCGGCCGCCACCATCGCGTCTCCGGCGCTCGACTTCGGTCGGCATGCCCAAT
Organism: uncultured Rhizobiaceae bacterium; assembly: GCA_964244725.1. GTDB lineage: Bacteria > Pseudomonadota > Alphaproteobacteria > Rhizobiales > Rhizobiaceae > Kumtagia. Next base: position 48,949 of record CAXTJQ010000011.1, on the reverse strand, counting down.
CAGTGCAGGATCTGGTGATCAAAGCCTACAAGCAGTGCGAGCGCTTCTTCAACTATCTGAACTCAGCGGATGAGGTACCGCTCTTCCGCCTAATTGATGGCAAGTACGTCGACTGCGCGCGTATTCGTCGTACGGACTACCGGGTGATGGTGCCAATTGGCTTGACAGTAGAATCATTCTCGCCGTTTTCGACCTTTTGCAAGGATCTGCCGCAAATCAAGCCGCTGCTCGGGAAACATGCCTTCGTGTCATTATCCATCGATGACCTGTTTGTTTTAAGGCGGCTGTTACCTACGCTTGGAGAGTTCGCCCATTATATGGAAGTTCGACAGGCCGTCGCGGGTCTGCGCCGCGCTCATCTGTTTGACGAAGTCGATCACCTCGGCGCCTATCTAAAGAAAAACCGCTTCGATGAGGACATGGCTGACCTTCTTAAAGGCGGCAAGGCGAACATGGTCATCTGGGATGGCATGAGCCACGAGGTCGACCGTAGTTTTGAGGGCGAAGCCTGGGCAAGAGGTCCGTTTCCTACACAGAAATTCCCGGAGGAGGTGCTTAAACTTCTCGGAGCGCTCAATGCCAGCCGTGCGTCAGGGTGGCTTGCGGCTGAGAGTTACATCCGGAATCTTGGTGAGAAAGGGCGGAACGATCTTGCAAAGATGCTCTCGGAACTTCGCAAGTCGCTTAAGCAGCATCCCGCGCGCTATTGCCTTTACGGGAGTGACACGCCCTTCTTCATTTGGCTGCAGAGGTTAGGCGACAAGGTTGACTGGCGGCACGTCAATGATAAAGCCAGTGCTGCAGCGCTCGTCATCCCCACTGCTGACATGACTGGGATCATGATTGAAACTACTGCGGGCGGGACCTATAAAACAGCATATTCATTCAAAGTCACCAAACCTTCTTCTCGTGTCGACAACAACGCCTACATTTATGATGATGCCGAACGGATGAGGGCGCGCGCAAAATCACTCGTCCAGACTTCAACCGCTCAATTACCAAAAATGCCTTGGATCGGGCGCAAACCAGGGCGCAACGATCTATGTCCATGTCAGAGCGGGGTAAAATACAAGAAGTGTCATGGTCGCCGAATGCTTGATCGGACCATTATCTAAAGCGATCTATGGACGCTCAAGTCTGACGTCTACCACCGGCGTCACGGCCGAAAGTCGTCCGTTGGCTCCCGGCCCCTAAGCATGCTCAACTCCCCGCCGTATACGCCGCGATCGCCGCCATGTTCACAATGTCGCTGTCCTTGGCTCCCAAACTTACAATCTGCACCGGCTTGTTCAGCCCCACCAGCAGCGGGCCGATGACCGTGCTCCCGCCGAGTTCCTGCAGCATGCGCGTCGAGATGCTGGCCGAGTGGAACGCCGGCATGACCAGCACGTTGGCCGGGGCCGACAGGCGGCAGAAGGGGTATTGCGCCATCGCGCGGGCGTTGAGCGCCACGTCGGCCGCCATCTCGCCGTCATACTCGAAGTCGACGCGGCGCTTGTCGAGGATCTTGACCGCCTCCTGCACCCGCTGCGAGCGCTCGCCCTCGGGGTGGCCGAAGGTCGAGTAGGCGAGCATGGCGACGCGCGGCTCGTAGCCCATGCGGCGCGCGAAGCCCGCCACCTCCTCGGCGATGTCGGCCAGCTCCTCGGCGTTCGGCATGTCGTGCACGGCCGTGTCGGCGACGATGACGGTGCGGCCCCTGGCCAGCACGATCGAGGCGCCGATGACGCGGTGGCCGGGCTTCTCGTCGATGACGCGGCGGATATCCTCCAGCACGGTCGAATAGTTGCGCGTGACGCCCGAGACCACGCCGTCGGCGTCGCCCAGCGCCAGCATGCAGGCGGCGAAATGGTTGCGGTCGTTGTTGATCAGGCGCTGGCAGTCGCGGAACAGGAAGCCCTTGCGCTGCATGCGCGCATAGAGGTGGTCGGCATAGACGGCGTTGCGCCGCGACAGCCGCGCGTTGATGATCTCGATCCCGGCGCGGTCGAGCGCGATGCCGGCGGCGCGCGCGTTCTCCTTGATCACGTCGTCGCGGCCGACGAGGATCGCTGTGCCGAGCTTCTGGTTGGCGTAGGCGACGGCGGCGCGCATCACCTGCTCCTCCTCGCCCTCGGCGAAGACGATGCGCTTGGGGTTGCGCCGCACGCGGTCGTAGATGCGCTGCAGCGTCGAGGCGATCGGGTCGCGCCGGGCGGAGAGCTCCTGGCGGTAGCGCTCGATGTCGAGGATCGGCTTGCGCGCGACGCCGGAGTCCATCGCCGCCTTGGCGACCGCGATCGGGATCGCCGAGATCAGGCGCGGGTCGAACGGCACCGGAATGATGTAGCTGGGACCGAATTTCGGCCGCATGCCCTGGTAGGCGGCGGCGACGTCGTCGGGCACGTCCTCGCGCGCCAGATCGGCCAGCGCCTGCGCGGCCGCGACCTTCATCGCGTCGTTGATGGTGGTCGCGCGGACGTCGAGCGCGCCCCTGAAGATGTAGGGGAAGCCGAGCACGTTGTTGACCTGGTTGGGATAGTCGGAGCGCCCGGTCGCCATGATCGCGTCGGTGCGGATTTCGGCCACCTCCTCGGGCGTGATCTCGGGGTCGGGATTGGCCATGGCGAAGATGATCGGGTTCTTGGCCATCGACTGGATCATCGGCGTGGTCAGCGCGCCCTTGGCCGAAAGGCCGAAGATCACGTCGGCGCCGTCCATCGCCTCGGCCAGCGTGCGCGCCTCGGTCTTGGCGGCGTGCGCCGATTTCCACTGGTTCATGCCCTCGGTTCGGCCCTGGTGGACGACGCCCTTGGTGTCGCACAGGATGACGTTCTCGGGCGAGAAGCCCATCGCCTTGATGAGCTCGATGCACGCGATGCCGGCCGCGCCCGCGCCGTTGCAGACGAGTTTCGTCGTCTTCATGTCGCGCCCGGTGATGTGGAGCGCGTTGATCAGCCCGGCGGCGGCGATGATCGCGGTGCCGTGCTGGTCGTCGTGGAAGACCGGGATGTCCATCAGCTCGCGCAGGCGGCTCTCGATGATGAAGCACTCCGGCGCCTTGATGTCCTCGAGGTTGATGCCGCCGAAGGAGGGCCCAAGGAAGCGGACGGCGTTGACGAATTCGTCGGCGTCCTCGGTGTCGACCTCGAGGTCGATCGAATCGACATCGGCGAAGCGCTTGAACAGCACCGCTTTGCCTTCCATGACGGGCTTGGAGGCGAGCGCGCCGAGATTGCCCAGCCCGAGGATCGCCGTGCCGTTGGAGATGACGGCGACCAGATTGCCGCGCGTCGTGTAGTCGAAGGCCTTGGACGGGTCGGCGGCGATGGCCAGCACCGGCGCCGCGACGCCCGGCGAATAGGCGAGCGACAGGTCGCGCTGGGTGGCCATCGGCTTGGTCGGGTTGATCTCCAGCTTGCCCGGCCGGCCCATGGCGTGGAATTCGAGCGCTTCTTCCGCGCTGACCTGCGGGCTCGAATTGTCCGTTTTGCGCGTGACCATTCAGGCGATGCCTCCCGGGCGGACTTCTTTTGTGGAAGGGCCGGGATTAAGGCTATGCTGGTGATGTGTAAACCGGCAAGGATCGAATTCGCTGACGCTTGCCGACGCGGAACTGTGGCATATCATGATCTGATCATCATATAGAGATGACGCCCGATCACACGCTCGATTTGCTTCTGGAATTGGACGGTCAGGTGCTGGTGGTCGATCCGCAGGGCCGGCACTGGGTGCGGGTCGTGGTGACGGCCGTGCTGGCGAGTGAAGTCAAGCCGCATGGGCTGGACTATTCGCTCACGCTGCACGGACCGGATGGCGAGCGGCTGGTCGGATACGACAACGCACATAGCATCTCCGTAGGGAGCGGACCGGGTCGCGAGAAGCCAGCGGCGCATGATCATCGGCATCGGCTTCGCCGCGTCCAGCCGTATCATTACCGCGATGCGGCAAGCCTGTTGGCTGATTTCTGGACGGACGTTCGGGCAGTGCTGCAGGAAAGAGGAGTATCAATATGAAACAGGTTCTTAAGGTTGGCATTGCAAGCGCGGAAAACATGATCGCGCGCTCGATGGCAATTGCCAGAGGTGAACTCAAAACCCTGCCCTGCGACCCAAAGGTGTGGTTCACCTCGCCGGAGAGCTTTGCCAAGGTTTTGTCAAACCGGAACCGGGCCCTGCTCGGGGTGATTGTCGAGACCCATCCCGAATCGATCAGCGATCTGGCGACGCAAACCGGGCGCAAAGCGTCGAACCTGTCGCGCACCTTGCGAACGATGGAGCAGTACGGCTTGGTCAGACTGCATCGCGGCGCGCGCGGGCAGGTCCGTCCGGAAGTGCCGTATCGGGAAATATCCTTGACGCTCGCTTTGTAGGGCGACTAGGCGGTGAGTCACCAAATCGTAAAACGCGCCGACCCTTCCGAAATAATCGCGCCCCCAACCCCGATGATCGAGCAGTTCATCGAGATCAAGGCGGGCAACCCGGGATCGCTGCTGTTCTACCGCATGGGCGATTTCTACGAGATGTTCTTCGAGGACGCCGAGATCGCCAGCGCCGCGCTCGGCATCGTGCTCACCAGGCGCGGCAAGCACCAGGGCCGCGACATCCCGATGTGCGGCGTGCCGATCCATGCCGCGGACGATTATCTCAGCAAGCTGATAGCGCTCGGCCATCGCGTCGCCGTCTGCGAGCAGATCGAGGATCCTGCCGAGGCCAGGAAGCGCGGCGCCAAGTCGGTCGTGCGCCGTGACGTGGTGCGCCTGGTGACGCCCGGCACGATCACCGAGGACAGGCTGCTCGCGCCGGGCGAGTCGAGCTACCTGATGGCGTTCGGCCGCATGCGGGGGCCTGCGGGCGAGTTGGCGCTGGCCTGGCTGGAGCTTTCGACCGGCCAGTTCCGGGTTGCCGCCACCACCCAGGACCGCCTGCTGTCCGACATCCTGCGCATCGACCCGCGCGAACTGATCGTCGCCGAGCCGGCCTTCCACGATCCCGACCTCAAGCCGGTGTTCGACGCGCTCGGCCGCATGGTCAGCCCGCAGCCGGCAAGCCTGTTCGATTCGGCGAGCGCGCCCGAGCGCATCGCGCGCTTCTACGGCGTGGCGACGACCGACGGCTTCGCCAGTTTCGCGCGCGCCGAACTGGCTGCGATTTCGGGCGTCATCGCCTTCGTGGAGAAGACCCAGAAGGCGCAGCGCCCGCCGCTGTCGCGGCCCGAGCGCGAGAACGCGGCATCGACCCTGTTCATCGATGCGGCGACGCGGGCCAATCTCGAAATGCTGCGCACGCCGTCGGGCAAGCGCGACGGCTCGCTGCTGTCGGCCGTCGACCGCACCGTGACGGGGGCCGGCGCGCGGCTTCTTTGCGAGCGGCTGACCTCGCCGCTGACGTCGCCCGCCGCCATCGCCGCGCGGCTCGATTCGGTGTCGTTCCTGGTCCGCGACGCCGATTTGCGCGACGGGATGCGCGGGTTGCTGAAGGGTTTGCCGGACATGGCGCGCGCCTTGACGCGGCTGGCGCTCGACCGGGGCGGGCCGCGCGACCTCGGCGCACTTCGCGCGTGCCTCGACGCGGCGTTCCGGTTGATGGGCCTGCTGGTGAGCGCCGACCTGCCGGAGGAGCTGTCGGCGGTGCGGGAAGTCATCGCCGCGTCGCCCGCCGGCCTCACCGACAGGCTCGTCCGCGCGCTCGACGACGACCTGCCGCTGCTCAGGCGCGACGGCGGCTTCGTGCGCGCCGGCTGGGACGCCGAACTCGACGCGATGCGGGCGCTGCGCGACGAATCCCGCACCGTCATCAAGGCGATGGAACGCGATCTGTGCGACGAGACCGGCATCCGCTCGCTGAAGATCCGGCACAACAACGTGCTCGGCTACTACATAGAGGTCGGGGCCAACCATCATGCCGCCCTGCGCGCCACCGAGGCGGCGCGGCAAAAATTCATCCACCGCCAGACCATGGCCGGCGCGATGCGCTTCACCACCACGGAGCTCGGCGAACTCGAGACCAAGATCGTCAACGCCGCCGACCGGGCGTTGGTCATCGAACTCGGCGCCTTCGACGGACTGGCCGCCGACGCCGTGGCGCAGGCCGAGGCGCTGCGCAAGGTCGCGGACGCGCTGGCGGTCGCCGATGTCTCGGCGGCCTTCGCGGCGCTGGCGCTCGACCGGCGCTGGACGCGGCCGCTGGTCGACGCGAGCCTCGCCTTCGAGATCGAGGCGGGCCGCCATCCGGTGGTCGAGGCGGCGCTGCGCGCAACGTCCGGCGAGGCCTTCGTCGCCAACGACTGCGTGCTATCGCCGGCCGACGGCGCAAAATTCGGCGCGATTTGGCTGCTGACTGGGCCCAACATGGGCGGCAAGTCGACTTTCCTGCGCCAGAACGCGCTGATCGCCATCCTCGCCCAGACCGGCTCCTTCGTGCCGGCCGCGCGCGCCCATATCGGCGTCGTCGACCGGCTGTTCAGCCGCGTCGGCGCATCGGACGATCTCGCGCGCGGACGCTCGACCTTCATGGTCGAGATGGTCGAGACGGCGGCGATCCTCAACCAGGCGAGCGAGCGCAGCCTGGTCATCCTCGACGAGATCGGCCGCGGCACCGCGACCTTCGACGGCCTGTCGATCGCCTGGGCGGCGGTCGAATATCTGCATGAGAAGAACCGCTGCCGCGCGGTTTTCGCCACGCATTTCCACGAAATGACGGCTCTGTCGGAGAAACTGAGCCGGCTTTCCAACGTGACGATGCGGGTCAAGGAGTGGGATGGCGACGTGATCTTCCTGCACGAGGTCGGCAAGGGCGCCGCCGACCGCTCCTACGGCATCCAGGTCGCGCGGCTGGCGGGCCTGCCGGCGGCGGTCGTCGACCGCGCCAGGGACGTGCTGCGCCAGCTCGAGGCCGGCCAGAATTCGGGCAAGCCGTCGAGCCTCGTCGACGACCTGCCGCTGTTCTCGGTCGCCGCGCGCCGCGAATTGCCGAAGCCGGCGCAGGCCGACGCGCTGGCCGAGGCGCTGCGCGCGGTGAACCCGGACGACCTGACCCCGCGCGAGGCGCTGGAGGCGCTGTATCGGCTCAAGGCGGCATTGCCGAAGAGTTGAATACGAAACCATCTTGAGCGTCCGATCTCGATAAGCACGGCGCCGACTTCGCTTACACGTCAGCCTTCGCCTCGACCAGGATGTGATCGACAAGTTCAAGGCGACGGGCAAGGGCTGGCGGAACCGCATCGACGAGGTGCTGCGCGATGCGAAGGTCAGATAGCGGCCCAGGCGACGAGCCGACCTCCCAAGGACGCGGACCCGCGCCGAGCGACTGACGAAAATTTAACGTCGATGGCGCATGGTGGGATGCCGGTGGTGGTGCCGGCGGCGGCGAGACGGTTGCTGGATGTCCCCCCCTCACGACGATTTCGGGCTGTGCGCCGCCATGCAATCGCAGCCTGGCGAGGATCGCGACCTCGAGTTGAAGAACGCGCGCTTCGCGGCGGCGTTCGAAAACATGTCGCATGGCATCTGCATGTTCGACCCTGGCGAGCGGATGGTGCTGTGCAACGGGCACTACATCCGGATGTTCGGGCTCGACCCGGATTTCATGCGCGCCGGCGTGACCCTGCTGGAGATTTTGCGCCACAGCATCGACCGGGGCACCGCCTCGCAGCCGCTGGGCGAACTCTATGCCGAGCGCAGGAGTTTCGTGGCGCGGCGCCAGCCGGGGCAGTACGAGGAGACGCTGTCGACCGGCCGCATCGTCGCGATTTCCTATCGCCCGCTCGATGACGGCGGATGGGTGTCGATCTACGAGGACGTGACCGAGCGGCGCCTCGGCGAGCAGGCCTTGCGCGAGCAGCACCGCCGCTTCGACGCCGCGCTTTCCAACATGTCGCAAGGCCTGCTGATGTTCGACGACCAGTCGCGCCTTGCCGTCCGCAACGCGCGCTATCTGGAGCTGTACGGCCTGCAACCCGAGGACCAGCCGATCGGCGCCACCCGCGCCGAATTGATCCAGACGCTGGTCGACAAGGGCATCTACGTCGACTTCGACGTGGCGAAATCGGTCGCCGAGCATATGCAGGCGATGAAAGCCGGGCGCGTCCATACGATCGAGCACGAGATCGCCGATGGCCGGACCCTGCTCGTCCGCCACCGGCCCATGCCCGGCGGCGGCTATGTCACCACCTTCGACGACGTGACCAGCAGCCGGCGCGACCAGGAAAGCATCCGCCACCTGGCCCATCACGACGCGCTCACCGGCCTCGCCAACCGCGTCAGCTTCGCCCAGCGCCTCCAGGCGGCGCTGGCCCAGTCGCTGCTGACGGGCCGTCCGCTTGCCGTCCTCTCGCTCGATCTCGACCGGTTCAAGGCGGTCAACGACACGATGGGCCACCCCGTCGGCGACGCCACGCTGCGCATGGTCGCCAAGCGGCTTTCGCGCATCGTGCGCGACGGGATCGACACGGTTTCGCGGGTCGGCGGCGACGAATTCGCGATTCTCCTGCCCGACGCCGATCGCCAGGTCGCCGAGCGGCTCGCGCGCCGGGCCTCCAGGGCGCTGAGCGCGCGCTACCGGCTGGCGGACGGTTCGCCGGTCAGCATCGGCGTCAGCATTGGCGTCGCGCTGTCGCCTGGCGACGGCGTCGAGATGGATCACATCCTGAAGAACGCCGATCTGGCGCTCTACCGCGCCAAGGCGGAGGGCCGCAACACCTGGCGCTTCTACGAGGCCGACATGGACGCCTCGATGCGCCATCGCAAGGCGCTGGAAGTGGATTTGCGCCAGGCGCTGGCGCGCGGCGAGCTGGCAATGCACTACCAGAAGCTCGTCGATTCCGGCGACGGACGCATCGTCGGCTTCGAGCCGCTGATGCGCTGGAGCCGGCGGGGCGGCGAGATGGTGCCGCCGGGCGAGTTCATTCCGCTGGCGGAGGAAACGGGCGTCATCGTCGAACTCGGCGACTGGGCGCTGGAGCAGGCCTGCCAGGAGGCGTGCAACTGGCCCGAGCCGCTCTATGTCGCGGTCAACATCTCGGCCGTGCAACTGCGCCAGGAGGATTTCGTGGCGAAGGTCGCCAGGACGCTGCGGCGAACCGGTCTCGCGCCCCGAAGGCTGGAACTCGAAATCACCGAGACGATGCTGGTCGAGCATACGGAAATCGTCACCGGCGCGCTCGCCAGGCTCAAGGCCATGGGCGTGCAGATCGCGCTCGACGATTTCGGCACCGGCTATTCGAGCCTCAGCTATTTGCGGCGCTTCCCCTTCGACCGGCTCAAGATCGACCGCTCCTTCATCGCCGAGATCGAGGATGCCGACACGGCGGCGATCGTCGCCACGATCGTGACGCTCGCCCGGCGGCTCGGCATGTCGACCACCGCCGAAGGCATCGAGACGGTGCGGCAACTGCAGGTCGCGCGCGCCGCCGGCTGCGGCCACGCCCAGGGTTTCCTGTTCAGCCCGGCCGTTCCGGCCCATGAAATCCAGGCGCAACTCGATGAGAATGCCGTCGCCTGCGCGGCCTGAGCGGGCGCGCGCGGCTGCTTTTCGTTGACTTGACCGGGGCGAAGCCGCACTGACTCGGTCGCGCCTTCCGATCAACCGACGCCTACGCCATGTCTTCCCCGACCGACCCGATCGCCAATCTGGCGCGCCTGATCCGCTGCCCGTCCGTCACCCCGGCCGAAGGCGGCGCGCTCTCGGCCCTTCAGGCCATGCTCGCGCCGCTCGGCTTTTCGGCGGAGCGGCCGGTGTTTTCCGAGGCCGGGACGCCCGATGTCGACAATCTCTACGCCAGGCTGTCCGGCAATGGCCCGCATCTGATGTTCGCCGGACATACCGACGTGGTGCCGGTCGGCGACGAGGCGGCCTGGACGGCGCCGCCGTTCGCGGCTGAAATCCGCAATGGCGAGATGATCGGCCGCGGCGCGGTCGACATGAAGGGCGGCATCGCCTGTTTCGTCGCCGCCGTCGCGCGCCATGTCGCCGAAAACGGCCATCCGCGCGGTTCGATCTCGCTGCTGATCACCGGCGACGAGGAGGGTCCCTCGATCAACGGCTCCGTCAAGCTGCTCGAGTGGGCCGCCGCGAAAGGCGAGACCTGGGACGCCGCGCTGGTCGGCGAGCCGACCAACCCGGATGCGCTCGGCGACATGATCAAGATCGGCCGGCGTGGCTCGCTGTCCGGAACGCTGACCGTTCACGGCAGGCAGGGCCACGTCGCCTATCCGCATCTGGCCGACAATCCCGTGCGCGGGTTGCTGTCGCTGGTCGACGCGCTGCTTCTGCCGGTTTTTGACGAGGGCACGAGCGACTTCCAGCCGACCAATCTGGAAATCACGACCATCGATGTCGGCAATCCCGCCGTCAACATCATACCGGCCCGGGCGAGCGCCGTGTTCAACGTTCGCTACAGCGATGTCTGGCGTTCGGAGACCCTGCAGGCCGAAATCCACAACCGCCTCGATGCCGCCGCCGGGCGAAAAAAATACCGCGCCGGCAAGAAGAGCCGGATCGCTTTCGATCTGGCCTGGCGCAACCGTCCGGGCGAGGTCTTCCTGACGCGCAACGAGAAGCTGGTCGCGACGCTGTCGGCCTCGATCGCGTCGGTCACCGGCCGCACGCCGACGCTCTCGACCTCCGGCGGCACGTCGGATGCGCGCTTCATCAAGGATTATTGCCCGGTGGTCGAATTCGGACTCGTCGGCAGGACCATGCACATGGTGGACGAGCGGGTCGCGCTCGCCGACCTGGAGACGCTGACGCGGATCTACCAGCGTTTTCTGGGCGACTGGTTCGCCTGACGATGTCGTCATCCGACGAAACCTGGCGCGGCCTGACCGGGGCCTGGCGCATGATGACCGGCCGCGCCGACGGGCTGCGGATGCTCGATCTCAGCGCCGACGGCTTCTGGAACTCGTTCGCCGCCACGATCGTCGCATTGCCGCCGCTGTTCGTAGGCTGGAGCGGGTTCGCGGCCGATCTCGCCGCGCGGCCCGGTTACGTCTCATCGCGACTTTCCGTGCTGCCGCGTCTGGCGCTGATCGAATATGTCGTCTGGCTGCTTCCGCTCCTGTTTCTCGGATTTGTCGCCCGCCGGGTCGGCATCGCCGATCGCTTCGTCGGCTATGTCGTCGCGACGAACTGGGGTTCGGCGCTGTTCGCCTGGATGGCGCTGCCGCTATTGCTCCTGCGGATAACCGTGCCGATGTCGGAAGATGCGGGCGTTCGTCTGTCCTTGGCCTTCTTCGGGCTGCAACTGGTGTTGAGCTGGCGTCTCACCAACCTCGCCATCGGGCGCGGGGCGGCGATGGGCGCGGCCGTCTTCGCCGCCATGCTGGCCGTGTCGATCGTCCTGATGCTTGCCCTTCAGGCGCTGTTCGGCGTCTCGGCGGCGCCATAGTCGACGCCGGTGAGGTAGAGTCCGTCCGGCGGCGCCACCTCGCCGCAGGCCCCCCGGTCCCGCGCCGCGAGCGCATAGGCCACGTCGCCGGCGCTCCACGCGCCTTCGCCGACCTGCTTCAGCGTTCCGACCATCGACCTGACCTGATTGTGCAGGAAGGAGCGCGCCTCGACGCGGCACTCGACAGTGTCGCCGCTTCGCGAAACCGTAAACAGGTCGAGCGAACGAAGCGGGCTCTTGGCCTGGCACTGCGCCGAGCGGAAGGTGGTGAAATCGTGCCTGCCGACGAGGATTTGCGCCGCCTGCATCATCGCGTCGGCGTCGAGCGGTCTCGGCGTCCACCAGGCCCGGCCTTTCTCGATCGCGGCCGGCGCGCGCCGGTTGAGGATGCGGTAGAGATAGCGCCGGCCGGTCGCCGAAAACCGCGCGTCGAAATCGGCGGCGACGGCGCGGGCCGCGAGGATCGCCACGCGCTCGCGCATCGCCCGGAGATGCGCGTTGAGCGCATCGCGGACCTTATCGGCCGGCCAGTCCTTGATCAGATCGACATGCGCGACCTGGCCCGTGGCGTGGACGCCCGCGTCGGTGCGCCCGGCCCCCCGGAGGGTGACGATCTCGCCGCAGAAGCGGCGGATCGCCTGCTCGATCGCCTGCTGAACGGTGTGCGGCCCGTCCTGCCGCTGCCAGCCGGCATAGGGGGCGCCGTCATATTCGATGTCGAGGCGGTAGCGCGGCATCGCCTATCGAGGCCGGGTCACAGCACGCGATCCCCGGCGGCGAGCGTCGTTCCGCGCAGAAACTCGTCGGCGCTGCAGACCTTGCCGCCGGCGCGCTGCACCTCTGTCGGGCGCACCGCGCCGCGTCCACAAGCGACGGTGAGACGATCGTCGAGGATCGTTCCCGGCGCGCCCGCGCCGCCGGCCGGCGCCGAGCGGATCAGCTTGAGCCGTTCGCGCCCGCCCCCGATCTGGATCTCGCACCATGCGCCCGGGGAAGGCGACAGGCCGCGAATTTGGTTGTGGACATCGACCTCGGGCAATGACCAGTCGATCCGCGCCTCCGCCTTGTCGATCTTGCTGGCATAGACGACGCCCTCCTCCCGCTGCGGCGCGAGCGGCAGCGCGCCTGTTTCCAGCCGCGCCATCGCGTCGACCATCAGCGCGGCGCAGATGGTTGCGAGTTCGTCATGCAGTTCGCCGGTCGTCGTCTCGCCGCCGATCGTCACGCGCCGCGTCAGCGCGACGGGGCCGGTGTCGAGCCCGGCTTCCATCTTCATGATCATCATCCCGGTCTCTGCGTCGCCGGCCATCACCGCGCGGTGGATGGGCGCGGCGCCGCGCCAGCGCGGCAGCAGCGAGGCATGGCCGTTGAAGCAGCCGAGGCGCGGCGCGTCGAGGATCGCGGGCGGCAGGAGCAGCCCGTAGGCGACGACCAGCGCCACGTCCGCCCGCAGATCGGCGAAGGCGATTCGGTCGGCGGGCTCCTTGAACGTCCGCGGCGTGCGCACCGCGATGCCGAGCCGCTCGGCCTCGCGCTGGACCGGCGATGCCGTCAGGCCCAGCCCGCGCCGGCCGGCCGGCCGTGGCGGCTGCGAATAGACCGCGGCGATCTCGTGGCCGGCCTTGACCAGCGCGCGCAGCGTGGGCGCGGAAAAGTCCGGCGTTCCCATGAAGACGATGCGAAGCGGCATGCTGGGTCCAGGCAGGCCGTCGTCAGCCCGCCGTTTCAAACGGGTTGACCAGCTTCATGTCAAGCCCGTCGAAGTCGCGGACGTTGCGCGTCGCCAGCGTCGCGCCGTTGACCACGCAGATCGCCGCGATCATGGCGTCTCCCAAGCCTATCGGGCGTCCAATGCTCTCGCGCAAGGCGCGGATTTTTCCGGTTTCCTCGGCTGCGACGACGTCGAGTGATAAAACACGACCTCGAAACTTGCTGGCGACCAAATTCCCATATCCGAGAAAAAGTTTATGGGAGCCCGTTCGAATGCGTTGACGCTCCGCACCAAAGAACAATTCCATCACGATGGGCGCGCAGAGATAGAGATCAACAATCGATTGCCGCGCATACCAATCGGCGAAGGCCGGGTGAGGCGCTGGTTTGTTCGGCTCAGAAATTACGTTTGTGTCGAGTACGATCATTCAAGGTCGGAAGCCGGGCGGCCAAAGTCGCCTTTCCGCTCCGCTTCGATCTCATCCATCACAGATGCGTATTCATCTCCGATTATTCCCGCATTTTCGTACAAGAAGCGGATTTCTTCCCACGCATTTGCGGCACTGGGCTTATGCCTGCTGATATCATCACTCACGCCTCTCTGCAGCATTTCGATCGCCTTGGCCGAAAGGCTTTGGCCATCCTTCCGCGCGGCTTTCCGGATATCCTGCTTCAAGGCTTCCGGCATTCCCCTGATCAGCAGGTCACCCATGACGATCTCCTTTGATATCATTGATATCGTTAAGCAGCTTTCATCGCAAGGCCAGCCGATCGTTCCACCTTTGCGCACGCTTGGATCAGCTTCGTCAGCCTCGGCCTGCTCGGCCTCGTGCTGAAATCGCCGCCTGCGGGCGCGGCCTATGCCGAATGGACCGGGATCAGCGCCGTCGGCAGAGCGCTGCTGGGCATCTACCGGCTTGGCGAACCGGCAACCGCCATCCATCTCGCCTGCATGGCTTGATCGTGGCCGGCATCGTTGGGTTGAAGGTCGTCGCGAAGACAGCATGTCGTGCGCAACAAAAAGCCGGTCGAAGCATGAGCTTGGCCGGCTGATTTCAGATGGAAAGCCTCAGCGGCTGCCGCGCTTGCGCGTCTTGCGGGCGGCATAGCGGGCGTCGCGCTTGGCCTTGCGTTCCGCCTCGTCGGTCAGGTCGCGGGCGAGGCGTTCGTTCTCTTCCAGCTCGCGGATTTTCGCTTCCGCCGCGAGCCGCTCGTCCTCGAGCCGCTTGCGCTCGGCCTCCTCGGCGTCCCGCTGCACGCGCTCGACCGCTTCGCGGGCTTCACGCTCGACGCGCTGCTGCTCTTTCTCGATCGCGCGCTTTTCACGCGCCTCGAGGATCGCCTGGCGCTCGGCCTTGCGGGCCTGGACCTGCGGGTCGTCTTGCGCCGGCCTCGCCTTGAAGCGCTCGAGCAACGCCTTCTTCGCGTCGTTCGCCGCATTGCGGCGCTCGAATATGTCTTTTTCCTTGTAGAGTGCCAATTGCCGCCTTCGAAATGTCGTTCGGTTCGCGCCGCTTACATATCGACGATTGCCGCCAGATCAAGCGGCAAATGGGCTAAGCCGCGTGAAAAACTGCGGCGTTGCGGGGAAACGACAGGGTTTGCGCGCGAATGCACTGTTCACCGCGCGGCGACTGGCGCGGCGGCGGCGCGATCCTTAGGTGAGGGCATCGGATTTTGGGAACGACACGATGGAACTCGGCCTCTACACCTTCGGCGATGTCGACCCGCGGCCAGGGCCGGACGCCGTCTCCCCCTATCAGCGCTTTCGCAATCTGATCGAGGAGATCGAACTCGCCGATCAGGTCGGACTCGACGTGTTCGGTTTGGGCGAGCATCACCGTCCCGACTATGTCGCGTCGGCGCCGGTGGTGGCGCTGGCGGCGGCGGCCGAGCGGACGACGTCGATCCGGCTGACGAGCGCGGTGACGGTGCTGTCCTCCGACGATCCGGTTCGCGTCTTCCAGCAATTCGCCACGCTCGACCTCCTGTCGGGCGGCAGGGCCGAACTCATGGCCGGGCGCGGGTCGTTCATCGAATCCTTCCCGCTCTTCGGTTACGACCTCGCCGACTACGACGACCTGTTCGCCGAGAAGCTCGATCTGCTTCTCAAGCTCCGCGACGACGAGCGCGTCACCTGGAGCGGCCGGATGCGGGCGCCGATCGACGATCGCGGCGTCTATCCGCGGCCGTTCCAGGCCAAGCTGCCGATCTGGATCGCGGTGGGCGGCACGCCGGCCTCGGTGGCGCGCGCCGGCGCGCTGGGCTTGCCGCTGGCGCTCGCCATCATCGGCGGCGAGCCCGCCCGCTTTGCACCGCTGTTCGACCTCTATCGCCGCGCCGCCAGGCAGGCCGGAAACCAGCCTGACCTTCTGCCGACCAGCCTCAACGTACACGGCTTCGTCGGCGAGACCACCGCGCAGGCGGCGGACGATTTTTACGGGCCGCAGGCCGAGGTCATGAACCGCATCGGCCGCGAGCGCGGCTGGGGCCCGACCAGCCGCGCCCATTTCGATCAGGCGCGCGGGGCCGACGGCGCGCTGTTCGTCGGCGATCCGGAAACCGTGGCCGAAAAGATCGTCGCCATGCATCGCCTGTTCGGCAATTCGCGCTTCCTTCTGCAGATGGCGATCGGCCTCGTGCCGCACGTCAAGCTGATGAAGGCGATCGAGCTCTACGGGACCGAGGTGGCGCCGTTGGTTCGCCGCGAACTTGGCGCGAGCGAGCGGCGGATCGCAGCCGGCTAAGGGCGGGAACTTCCGGCGCAACGCGACGTTGGAACGCAGGTTCCGGCTCCGCGCATTTCGAGGCGCCGGATTTTTGGGGGATCGAAGGAATGGCGATGGACAACGGCTCCGCCGGTCAGCCGAAACCGGAGCCGTCGCGCGCGTCGAGCGATACGCATCTGATGCGCTCGCTGATGATCGGCATTTTCCTGTTCGCGCTGGTCTATGCGCTCTATTTCGGACGCGATTTCTTTATGCCCGTGGTGCTCGCCTTCATGCTGGCGCTGATGCTGACGCCGATCGTCCGGCTGCTGCGCAAGCAGGGCATTCCGGAGCCGCTGTCGGCGACGATGCTGGTCTTCGTCACCTTCATCTTTCTCGGCGCGGTCGGCTATTTCATCAGCGGGCCGGTGATCGGGCTCGCCAACGACCTTCCGGCGATCGGCCGTCAGTTGAGCGAAAGGCTGACGGAACTCAAGCATCCGTTCGAGCGACTGCTCGCCATCCTGCAGCAGGTCGATCATGCCGCCGACACCACCGCCGAACCCGGGCTGCAGCGCGTCGTCGTCTCCCAGCCCGGCGTGATTTCGCAAGCCGCAGGCAATTTGCTGTCGGCGGGCACCAGCGTGGCGATCACCATCGTGCTGTCGCTGTTCCTGCTCGCCTCGGGCTCGATGTTCTACGAAAAGATCGTCCAGTCGTTCACGCGCATGAGCGAGAAGAAGCGGGCGCTGCGCGTCGTATACGACGTCGAGCGCGAGATTTCTCGCTACCTTCTCACCGTGACGCTGATCAATTCGGGCCTGGGCGTCATCATCGGGCTCGGCATGTGGGCGATCGGCATGCCGACGCCCCTGGTCTGGGGCGTCGCCGCCACGCTGCTCAATTTCCTGCCCTACATCGGCGCGGCGATCACGATCCTGTCGGTCACCGCAATTTCCGTCATCAGTTTCGACAGCCTCAGCTACGCGACCATCGCGCCGGCCTTTCTGATGCTGGTCTACATCCTCGAAGGCCAGGTGGTGACCCCGCTGGTCGTCGGGCGGCGGCTGGAAATCAATGCCGTGGCGATCTTCATCGCGGTGGCCTTCTGGTCCTGGCTCTGGGGCTTCATCGGCGCGCTGCTGGCCGTGCCGCTCCTGGTCGTCATCAAGGTATTTTGCGATCATTTCGACAGTTTGCGCCATGTCGGCAATTTCCTCGCCGCCCAGCAGACGGCCGAGGACGCGGAAGCCGAGCCGGAGGCCAAGGTCGAACCGTCCTGACGGGCCTTTGCGCAGCGCCGCCGCGTTCCTATATCCTGATTGCATCAATCCGGATCTCGCCGATGATACCGCTCTCCGTTCTCGATCTCGCGCCCGTGCCGGAAGGCGGCGGCGTCGCGCAATCGCTCGCCCACACGCTCGATCTGGCGCGCCACGCCGAAAATCTGGGATATAACCGCTATTGGCTGGCCGAGCACCATTCGATGCCGGGCATCGCCAGCGCGGCGACCGCCGTGGTCGTCGGCCATGTCGCCGCCGGCACCCGGACGATTCGCGTCGGCGCGGGCGGCGTGATGCTGCCCAACCACGCGCCCCTGGTCATCGCCGAGCAGTTCGGCACGCTGTCCGCGCTCTACCCGGGCCGCATCGATCTCGGCCTCGGGCGCGCGCCGGGCACGGACATGGCGACGGCGCGGGCGCTGCGCCGCAACCTCGAGACGGGCGTCGACGGCTTTCCCAGCGACGTGGTCGAACTGATCGAGTATTTCGAGCCGGCCCCCGCCGGCCAGCGCGTTCGCGCAGTTCCTGGCGAGGGCGAACGCGTGCCGGTGTGGATCCTCGGATCGAGCACCTACGGCGCCCAACTGGCCGCCATGCTCGGCCTGCCCTACGCCTTCGCCTCGCATTTCGCGCCGGCCGAACTGGACCACGCGCTTGCGATCTACCGTTCGCGCTTCCAGCCCTCCGAACGCCTCGATGCGCCCTACGTCATGCTCGGCCTCAACGTCTTCGCCGCCGATGCCGACGCCGAGGCCAGGTTGCTGTTTTCCTCGCTGCAGCAGGCCTTCGTCAACCTGCGCAGCGGCCGTCCCGGCAAACTGCCGCCCCCGGTCGAGGGCTATGAGGAGGCGCTCGACCCGATGGCGCGCGCCATGCTGCGCCAGGCGCTGTCCTGCGCCGTCGTCGGCGGACCGGAGACGGTGCGCCAGGGGCTCGACGCCTTCATCGCCCGCACCGGCGCCGACGAATTGATGGTGACGGCGCAGGTGTTCGACCACGCGGCGCGCAAACGCTCGTTCGAGATTCTGGCGGATGCGCATACGGCGCTGGCGAAGGCTGCCTAGAGGCTGGACACCGCGCGCGGCTTGACCCAGAACAGCCTCCTCTCGGGAGGAGGCTTCGCATGTCCGAACACATCATCGAAACGGGCGTCGTCGAACAGGACAACGCCGCGCGGGAAGCCATGCTTCGGCGCGATTACGCGCATCTCGGCGAGCAGCTCGACCGGCGCGGCGTCGCCATCGATGCGATCCGCGAGAAGGTCGAAAAATTCGCCGTCGCCGTGCCGTCCTGGGGTGTGGGCACCGGCGGGACGCGTTTCGCCCGCTTTCCCGGCGCCGGTGAACCGCGCGACATCTTCGACAAGATCGAGGACTGCGCGGTCATCCAGCAGCTGACGCGCGCCACGCCCAACGTCTCGCTGCATATCCCGTGGGACAGGGCCGACCCGCAGCGCCTGAAGCAGGCGGCGAGCCGCTTCGGCCTAGGCTTCGACGCGATGAACTCCAACACCTTCTCGGACGCCGGGGACCAGCAGCGCTCCTACAAATTCGGGTCGCTCAGCAACGCCGACGCCGGCACGCGCGCGCAGGCCGTCGAGCACAACCTCGAATGCATCGCCATCGGCAGCGAACTCGGCTCCAGGGCGCTGACGGTCTGGATCGGCGACGGCTCGAACTTCCCCGGCCAGGTCAATTTCACCCGCGCCTTCGAGCGCTATCTCGACGCGATGCGCACGATCTACGAGGCGCTGCCGGACGGTTGGCGGCTGTTTTCGGAACACAAAATGTACGAGCCGGCCTTCTATTCGACGGTCGTTCAGGACTGGGGCACCAACTACCTGATCGCGCAGGAACTCGGGCCCAAGGCCTTCTGCCTGGTCGACCTCGGCCACCACGCGCCCAACGTGAACATCGAGATGATCGTGGCGCGGCTGATCCAGTTCGGCAAGCTCGGCGGTTTCCACTTCAACGATTCGAAATATGGCGACGACGATTTGGATGCCGGCTCGATCGACCCGTACCGGCTGTTCCTGGTGTTCAACGAACTGGTCGACGCGGAACTGAACGGCGCAAGGGGCTTCGACCCGGCGCACATGCTCGACCAGAGCCACAACGTCACCGATCCGATCGAGAGCCTGATGCTGTCGGCCGCCGAGGTGCGGCGCGCCTATGCCGCCGCGCTGCTGGTCGACCGCAAGGCGCTGGAGAGTTTCCAGGAAGGCGACGACGCGCTCATGGCGACGCAGACGCTGAAGACCGCCTTCCGGACCGATGTCGAGCCGATCCTGGCGCTCGCGCGCCTCAACGCCGGCGGCGCGATCGACCCGGTCGCGGCGTATCGCAAGGCGGGGTATCGCGCCAAGGTCGCGGCGGAGCGGCCGGCGGTGATGGGCGGCGGCGGGGGGATCGTGTGAGGTTCCCTGCGATGCTGAAGGCGACCATGCCGCGCGCAAACGCTCGTTCGAGAATCTTGCCGAGGCGCATACCGCGCTGATGAGGACGGCTTGATGCAGGCGGCCTCGTGATCAGAACCCCTGGAACAGCATATCGAGCGCGGCGACGACGCCGTCATGTTCATCCGTCAGATTGGCAATAGCGTTACCAAGCGCATGGACCGAAACAGCCGCTAGAAACTGGGTCATCATCACGACGTCCTCATTGCCCACCTTAAGCACCGGGTTGAGGCGTAGGGCTGGGCGAGGGGCGTCGCTCGTCGGCAGAAGTGGCGCGACGACGCGCGTATTCAGTCCATCGAGCAGATCGTTTTGGACATCGAGAACCAGTCCGCCGTCAAGCCGAACGATATCGTAGCGCATGCTGGCTCAGAATTGCCGGCGACCGGCAAGCGGCAGTCCGTTGCGTTCAACGAAGTCGTTCGAACTTTTGATCGCCGCCGCGTTTTCCAGCAGCCATAGCCGAGCCTTCTCCTTCGCGAGCGCTTCCTCGATTCCGGTCTCGGCGGCGCGAGACAGATTGATGCGGAGCAGCCGCGCTTCTGCTACGAGATTGGAGTCCAGAGAGAGATTGGCCGGTATGCGGGGAGACGAGAGTTTCATGCGCAAAAGATATGCGCATGAGACGGCCTGTCAATCGCCATGATGACGTGTTTCCCCGGTCGAACCTACAGCGTCGCCCCCAGATGCCACGGCACGAACTCGTTGTCGCCGTAGCCGAAGGCCTCGCTCTTGGTCTTCGCGCCGGAAGCGGTGGAGATGATCATCTCGTAGATCTCGCGGCCCATCTGGGGAATCGTCTTGTCGCCCGAGGCGATGACGCCGCAGTCGATGTCCATGTCCTCCTCCATGACCTTGTACATCGTCGTGTTGCTCGCGACCTTGATCGAGGGCGTCGGGCGCGCGCCGAAGCATGAGCCGCGGCCGGTGGTGAAGACGATGACGTTGGCCCCGCCCGCCACCTGGCCGGTCGCCGAGACCGGATCGTAGCCGGGCGTATCCATGAAGACGAGGCCGTGGCCGGTGACTTTTTCCGCGTAGCCGTAGACGCCGTTGAGCGGTGTCTGGCCGCCCTTGGCGACCGCGCCGAGCGACTTCTCCAGGATTGTCGTCAGCCCGCCGCGCTTGTTGCCGGGCGAGGGGTTGTTGTCGATCGACGCGCCGAATTTCTGCACGTGCTGCTCCCACCATTTGACGAAGCCGTCGAGCTTTTCCGCGATCTCCGGCGTTGCGGCGCGGTAGGCGAGCAGATGCTCCGCGCCGTAGATCTCGGTGGTTTCGGACAGGATGCCGGTGCCGCCGGCCGCAGCCAAGATGTCGACGGCCGCCCCCAGCGCCGGATTGGCGGTGATGCCCGACATGCCGTCCGAGCCGCCGCACTGCAGTCCGACGACGATCTCCGAGACCGGGATCGGCTCGCGTTCGAGATGGCCGATCTCCGCGGCGATCTCGCCGAGAACCTCCATCGCCTTGAGGACCGATTTGCGCGAGCCGCCGGCGTCCTGCATGTTGAAGTGACGCTTGCCCGCCGCAATGCCCTTCTGGCCGTAGAGCGTCAATTGGTTGACCTCGCAGCCGAGCCCGACCATCAGGATGCCGCCGAAATTCGGGTGCCGGGCGTAGCCGGCGAGCGTCCGGTGCAGAACCTGCATCCCTTCGCCGGTGCCGCTCATGCCGCAGCCCTGGCCGTGGACGATCGGCACGAAGCCGTCGATGCCCGGATAGTCCGGCAGCAGCGTGCGGTTGGCCTGGTCGGCGATGGCGTGGCAGACGGTTGCGGAACAGTTCACGCTGGCCAGGATGCCGACGAAATTGCGCGTGCCGGCGCGCCCGTCGGCGCGGCGATAGCCCATGAAAGTGCGGGCGATCTCCTCGGGCGTGGCGAGCACCGGCTCGGATGGCGGCACGACCGGCAGGCGGCCGGCCTCGAAGACCAGGTTGTGCGAATGGACGTGGTCGCCCGGCTCGATGTCGGTCACCGCGCGGCCGATCGCCTGCGCGTATTTCACCACCGCGCCGCCGGCCTCGATGCGCTTGATCGCCACCTTGTGCCCGGATTCGATCGCCGTCGCGGCGACCGCGCCGAGCGGGAGGGGCGATCCCGCCTCGATGCGCCCATTGGCGACCGCGACATTGTCGGATGCGGAAAGAACGATGGCCTGGGCGAGACTCAACGGGTTGATCCTTGACTGAACGGTTCGCGGGAGAGGAGTTGTTTCGCTGATGAATGCCGGATGCATACTCCGGAAGTCGGCTTTCTGTCACCCGGAATCCAGGCCGCCCAAACGGACCGATCCGCGCTCCGCACAAAATCGAGCCGAACCGCCGTTACGGCTGGAACAAGCCGGCTGCCATTCAGTTGTGGTTGCGGTTTATCCCAATATAGGAGGAGCGGACATGGAATCGATGCAGTTCCACGTACCCGTGCGGCTATCCGTCAACGGGGAGGCGCACGACATCGGATCGGTGCGGCAGGCGGCCGCATTTCTCGGCGACTGGCCGGCGTCGCGTCGCGGTCCGGTCTTCGCCTGCGCGCTGAACGGCTGCCATGCGGCGATCGGCGGCGCGATGCGGGTCGACGATGCGCGCAAGGCGTTCGAAAGCTTCGCCCGCATCACCGGATTGCTGACGCCGATGGGACGCGTTCCCGCCGTCACGGCGATTCCCGCTGCGCCGGCGCAGTCGCGCCCGGCCGCCTGATGGTCGAAGCGTTGCCGCTTTCTGATGGTCCGTCTCAATCGGCGGTGGACATGGCCGTTCAGCCGGTCCAGTTTGGCCGCAGGCGGAGGGGATAGGAGGTCCTCTTCGGCCGATCGGTTTGATGTCTCGGGAGGACGGCAATGCGCAAGAGTTTCAGTCTGGGGGTCGCGCTCGCGGCGTTCTGTTTCAGCGGTTCGGCGCATGCCGAGTTGAAGTTCGCGCCCGGCTCGGACGCGAAATTCACTTGGTCCGATTACGATGCGCTGAAGAAGGTCGATCTGAAGGGCGAGACGCTCGCTATCTTCGGGCCGTGGCGCGGCGAGGACGAGGCCCTGGCGCGCAGCATCATGGATTATTTCGCCGAGGCCACCGGGGCGACGATCAACTACGCCTCGTCCGAGAATTACGAGCAGCAGATCGTCATCGACACCCAGGCCGGCAGCCCGCCCAACATCGCCATCCTGCCGCAGCCGGGCCTGATCCAGGACCTGGCGTCCAAGGGCCTGCTGGTTCCGCTCGGCGACGACGCGGCCGCCTTCGTCAAGGACAATTACGGCGCGGGCCAGTCCTGGGTCGATCTCGGCACCTACAAGGACAAGGACGGCGCGTCGAAGTTCTTCGGCTTCCCCTACAAGGCCGACCTCAAATCGCTCGTCTGGTACGTGCCTGAGAATTTCGAGGAGGCCGGCTACACCGTGCCAAAAACCTGGGAGGAACTGCAGGCGCTGTCCGACAAGATCGTCGGGGATGGCGGCGTGCCGTGGTGCATCGGACTAGGCTCGGGCGGCGCGACGGGCTGGCCCGCGACCGACTGGGTCGAGGATATCATGCTGCGCACGCAGACGCCCGAGACCTACGACAAATGGACCAGGAACGAGATCCCGTTCAACGATCCGGCCGTGGTCGGCGCGCTCGATATCTTCGCCAAGATCGCGACCACCGACAAATACGTCGACGGCGGCCACGCGGCCGTCGCCGCGACGGATTTCCGCGACAGCCCCAAGGGCCTCTTCGCGGTTCCGCCAAAATGCTACTTGCATCACCAGGCGTCGTTCATCTCGTCCTTCTTCCCGGAGGGAACCAAGCTCGGCGAGGACGCCGACTTCTTCTACCTGCCGCCGCTGGCCGCCAAGCCCGAACTCGGCAATCCCGTGCTCGGCGGCGGCACCATGTTCACCATCACCAAGGATTCGAAGGCGGCGCGTGAATTCATCAAGTTCCTCGAAATGCCGCTGGCGCATGAATTGTGGATGGCGCAGTCCGGCTTCCTGACGCCGTTCAAGAAGGCCAACCCGGACGCCTACGCCAATGACGCCCTGAAGAAGCAGGGCGACATCCTGGTCAACGCCTCGACCTTCCGCTTCGACGGGTCGGACCTGATGCCCGGCAA
The DNA here is from genome assembly GCA_964244725.1 of uncultured Rhizobiaceae bacterium. Classification (GTDB taxonomy): domain Bacteria; phylum Pseudomonadota; class Alphaproteobacteria; order Rhizobiales; family Rhizobiaceae; genus Kumtagia. Next base: position 25,339 of record CAXTJQ010000011.1, on the reverse strand, counting down.
GATCGGCGCCGGCGCGTTCTGGACCGGCATGATCGACCTGGTCGGCGGCAAGTCGCCGCAGGACGTGGCGACCGACATCCAGAAGAGCTGGGACGCGATCAAGTAGCGTTGCGGAGTCTGGCTGGCCTACGCCGACCTGCCGGGCAATCCTCCCGCACAGGCGGGATTGTTCGCCTCATCGTCCCGCATCGCTCCTGTTTGCCGTTGGAAGACGTAAAGGCGATGCGATGGCGAGATCGATCTCCCCCCGTGTGGGGGAGATGCCCGGCAGGGCGGAGGGGGGCGATGTCGAGTGCGGCGAAGCCATCGCATCGCGTGCGATCACGGGTGAAGGGAAACACGAATGGCGGCGCAAATCCTGTCGGCGGTCTTTGCCATCGCGGCCGGCGTCGGCGGCTGCGTGATCTATTTCTGGGGCGCCAACAGGCTCGTCGACCTGGTCTTCCCGGCGCGCGGGGTCAGCGGCATGGCCGCCATCGACAATCTGCGCCGCCAGGGCCTGATCCGGCCCTGGCTGTTCCTCGGGCCGGCGGTCCTCATCCTCGCGGTCTACCTCGTCTATCCCGTGATCGAAACCTTCCGCCTGTCCTTCATGGATCGCGGCGGGACCGATTTCGTCGGCTTGCGCAACTATTCCTGGGCGCTCGGTGACCGCGAGCTGCGCAGCGCCATCCTGAACAATCTGATGTGGCTCGCCGTCGTGCCGGCCGCCTGCACCTTCTTCGGGCTGGTGATCGCGGTTCTGACCGACAAGATCTGGTGGGGCACGATCGCCAAGAGCCTGATCTTCATGCCGCTGGCCATCTCCTTCGTCGGCGCCAGCGTGATCTGGAAGTTCATCTACGAATATCGCGGCGACGGCCAGACCCAGATCGGCCTGCTCAACGCGGTCGTCCAAGGCCTCGGCGGCCAGCCGCAGGTCTGGATTTCGCTGCCGTTCTGGAACAATTTCTTCCTGATGGCGATCCTGATCTGGATCCAGACCGGCTTCGCGATGGTCATCCTGTCCTCGGCGCTGCGCGGCATTCCGGAGGAGACGATCGAGGCGGCGGTCATCGACGGCGCCAACCCGTTCCAGATTTTCTGGAAGATCATGATCCCGCAGATCTGGGGCGCGATCGCTGTCGTCTGGACGACGATCACCATCCTCGTCCTCAAGATCTTCGACATCGTGCTGACCATGACCAACGGCCAGTGGAACAGCCAGGTGCTGGCCAATCTGATGTTCGACTGGATGTTCAGGGGCGGCGGCGATTTCGGCCGCGGCGCGACCATCGCCATGGTCATCATGATCGCCGTCATCCCGATCATGGTCTGGAACATCCGCCAGGCCAACCGGGAATCCGGAGGCCATTGAGGTGGCCGCCGCGACGGGGAAATCCTTCGCCGCCCGCTGGGGCGTGCATCTGGCCGTGCTGGCGATCGTCGCGCTTTGGACGATGCCGACGCTCGGCATCCTCGTCTCCTCGCTGCGCGACAAGGACCAGATCATCGTCTCGGGCTGGTGGGCGGCGTTGACGAGTTCCTCGCAGACGGAAGCCGGACGATTGCCGCCCGCTTCCGCGCAGGCCGGGAAGGACGGCAAATTCGTCATCGAGGGCAACATCTTCGGCGACGGGCCCGCGCGGGCGATTTCGGCCTTTGGAACCCGCGCCCAGGCGCCGACCGAGTTCAAGGCCGGCGCGACGGCCGACCTCAAGGACGGCGTCACGCTGCGCATCGACGAGGACGGAAGTTTCGCCCTGTCCTCGCCCAAGGCCTTCGAGGGCGAGCGCGGCCAGCGCATCTATTACGCCTCCGCCGCGCCGCCGAAATTCACCACCGACAATTACCGCACCGTGCTGTTTTCGGAAGGCATCGGCCGTTCCTTCCTCAATTCGCTGACGGTGACCATCCCCGCGACGGTCATCCCGATCCTGATCGCCGCCTTCGCGGCCTATGCGCTGGCCTGGATGCGGTTTCCCGGCCGCGCCCTGCTGATCGCCGTCGTCATCGGGCTGCTGGTCGTGCCGCTGCAGATGTCGCTGATCCCGCTGCTCAAGATCTACAACGGCGTCGGCCTGTTCTTCGGCGTCCCGGTCAAGACCTATCTCGGCATCTGGCTCGCCCATACCGGTTTCGGCCTGCCCTTCGCGATCTACCTGCTGCGCAGCTACATCGCCGGTCTGCCGCGCGAGATCATGGAATCGGCGCGCATCGACGGCGCCAGCGATTTCGAGATCTTCGTCAAGATCGTGCTGCCGCTGTCCTTCCCGGTCATCGCCTCCTTCGCGATCTTCCAGTTCCTCTGGGTCTGGAACGACCTTCTGGTGGCGATGGTGTTCCTCGGCTCGGGCGCCGACCAGCTCGTGCTGACCGGAAAGCTCAACGCGCTGCTCGGCTCCAAGGGCGGCGACTGGGAAATCCTGACGACCTCGGCCTTCATCACGATCATCGTTCCGCTTGTCGTCTTTTTCTCGCTTCAGCGCTATTTCGTACGCGGGCTCCTGGCGGGCTCGGTCAAGGGCGGATAGCGGCATGCAGGAACTGGCGACGCAGGCGGAGAAGGAACGGGGCGCGCCCGATCGCGACTGGTGGCGTGGCGCGGTGATCTATCAGATCTATCCGCGCAGCTTCCAGGATTCCAACGGCGACGGCGTCGGCGACCTCAAGGGCATCATCCGCCGCCTGCCCTATGTCGCCGATCTCGGCGTCGACGCGATCTGGATTTCGCCCTTCTTCACCTCCCCGATGAAGGATTTCGGCTACGACGTGGCCAACTACCGCGACGTCGATCCGATCTTCGGATCGCTCGCCGACTTCGACGATCTGATCGCCGAGGCGCACCGGCTTGGCCTGAAAGTGATGGTCGACGAGGTCATCTCGCACACCTCCGACATCCATCCATGGTTCAAGGAGAGTCGCTCCAGCCGCGACAATCCCAAGGCCGACTGGTACGTCTGGGCCGATTCGAAACCGGACGGCTCGCCGCCTAACAACTGGCTGTCGATCTTCGGCGGCTCGGCCTGGGAGTGGGACACCCGCCGGCTGCAATATTTCATGCACAATTTCCTGACGAGCCAGCCGGACCTCAATTTCCACAATGCCGAGGTCCAGGATGCGCTGCTCGACCTGACGCGGTTCTGGCTCGACCGCGGCGTCGACGGCTTCCGGCTCGACACGATCAACTTCTATTTCCACAGCCGGAGCCTGCACGACAACCCGGCCCTGCCGCCCTCCGAGCAGAACGCGCAGACCGCGCCGGCGGTCAACCCCTACAACTACCAGGACCACATCTACGACAAGAGCCAGCCCGAGAACCTGGCTTTCCTGGAGCGCTTCCGCGCCCTGCTCGACGAATATCCGGCCGCCGCCGCCGTTGGCGAGGTCGGCGATTCGCAGCGCGGCCTGCAGGTCGTGGCGGCCTACACGTCGGGCGTGCGGGTGCAGATGTGCTACGCCTTCGACTTTCTCGCGCCCGACAAGATCAGCGCCTCCAACGTCCGCACGGTGCTCGAAAATTTCGGCGCGGTGGCCGGCGACGGCTGGGCCTGCTGGGCGTTCTCCAACCACGACGTGATGCGCCACGCGACGCGCTGGGCTGCCGGCGAGGCGGATGTGACGGCCTATCTCAAGGTCGTCTCCGCGCTGCTCCTGTCGATGCGCGGCTCGGTCTGCCTCTACCAGGGCGAGGAACTCGGGCTGACCGAGGCCGATCTGGCGCTGGAGGATTTGCAGGATCCCTACGGCATCCGTTTCTGGCCCGATTTCAAGGGCCGCGACGGCTGCCGCACGCCCATGGTGTGGGAGCACAGCGTGCCAATCGGCGGCTTTTCGACCGGCAAGCCCTGGCTCCCCGTGGCCGTCGAGCATATCGGCAAGTCGGTCGACGCGCAGCTTGGCCAGACCGATTCCATGCTCGAGCACTACCGCCGCCTGATCGCCTTCCGCCGCACCCTGCCGGCGCTGGGCAAGGGCTCGATCGAGTTCCTCGCCGTCGACGGCAACGCCATCGCCTTCGCGCGCCGCCACGGCAATGACGAGATCATCTGCGCGTTCAACCTCGGCGGCGGCGCCGCGACGCTCGATCTCGGCGGCAGGAAGGCCGGCTTCGCGCTGGTCGGGCATGGGCTGACGGGAACGGCGCAGGGCGGCGCGATCAATCTCGGCGCCTACGGCGCATGGTTCGGCCGCACCGGCTGAGGCAAGGGCGAAACGGGGAGGGACATCGATGGCGGACGTCACGCTGAAGAACGTCAAGAAAGCGTATGGCGCGCTGACCACGCTGCATGGCATCGACCTCGACATCCGCTCGGGCGAGTTCGTCGTCTTCGTCGGCCCGTCCGGTTGCGGCAAGTCCACGCTCCTGCGCAGCATCGCCGGGCTTGAGGAGATCACCTCGGGCGAGTTGCGCATCGACGGCCAGGTCGTCAACGACGTGCCGCCGTCGCGTCGCGGCATCGCCATGGTGTTCCAGTCCTACGCGCTCTACCCGCACATGACGGTCTACGAGAACATGGCTTTCTCGATGCGCATCGCCAAGGAGGGCAAGGCCGAGATCGACCGCCGCGTCCGCAACGCCGCCGAGATCCTGCAGCTGACGAAGTTCCTCGACCGGCTGCCCAAGGCGATGTCGGGCGGCCAGCGCCAGCGCGTCGCCATCGGCCGCGCCATCGTGCGCAACCCGAAGGTCTTCCTGTTCGACGAGCCGCTGTCCAACCTCGACGCCGCGCTGCGCGTCGCGACGCGCATCGAGATCGCCAAGCTCAAGGAATCGATGCCGCAGACGACGATGATCTACGTCACGCACGACCAGGTCGAGGCGATGACGCTGGCCGACCGCATCGTCGTGCTGCGCGACGGGCGCGTCGAGCAGGTCGGGACCCCGCTCGAGCTCTACGGACATCCGGGCAACCTGTTCGTGGCCCAGTTCATCGGCTCGCCGGCCATGAACATCGTCGCCGCCGTCATCGACCGCCCCGGAATGCCGACCACCGTCGACCTCGCCGGCCGCAAAATCTCCCTGCCGGTCGCAACGCCGCCCGACGCGTCCGGCGCGGCCGTCAGCTTCGGAGTCCGTCCCGAGGATTTGACCGTCACGACGGGCGACGCCTACCTGCTCGAGGCCAGGGTCGACTTCGTCGAGCACCTGGGCGAGGTCGCGCTGCTCTATCTCGACATCGGCCGCCCCAACCTGCCGCTCATCGCCAAGCAGCCCGGTTCATCGCCGATCGCGCGCGGCGCGACCGTCCGCATCACCGCCGAACCCGGCAATCTGCATCTTTTCGACGCCAACGGCCTCTCCTACGCCCGGCCGAGACTTGAAGCGCGGGCGGCGTGACGCCAGTTTGTCGGCGTGGCAACCGTCGAAGGAAAAGCGATCATGACACTCGGCAAACGCAAGCTCGGCCGGCAGGGCCTCGAAGTCTCGGCGGTCGGTCTCGGCTGCATGGGCATGAGCCAGTCCTACGGCCCGGCCGACGAGACCGAATCCATCGCGACCCTGCATCGCGCCATCGAACTCGGCTGCACCTTCCTCGACACCGCCGAGGTCTACGGCCCCTACACCAACGAGGACCTGCTCGGCCGCGCCCTGAAGGGCCGCCGCGGCGAGGTGACCATCGCCACGAAATTCGGCTTCCGCATCGCCGACGGGAAGCAAATCGGCGTCGACCTCGATAGCACGCCGGCCAACATCCGCGCGGCGGTCGAAGGCTCGCTGCGGCGTCTGGCGACCGACCATATCGACCTGCTCTACCAGCACCGCGTCGACCCGGCCGTGCCGATCGAGGATGTCGCCGGGGCCGTCGGCGAACTGGTCGCTGCGGGCAAGGTGCGCTTCTTCGGGCTTTCGGAGGCGGGCGTCGCCAACATCCGCCGCGCCCATGCCGTCCACCCCGTGTCGGCGGTGCAGAGCGAATATTCGCTGTGGGAGCGCAATCTCGAGGCCGACGTGATCCCGGCGCTCGAGGAACTCGGCATCGGCCTCGTGCCGTTCTCGCCGCTGGGGCGCGGCTTCCTGACCGGCGAGGTCAAGCGCGCGGAAGACTATCCCGAGGGCGATTTCCGTCGCAACGACCCCCGCTACCAGGGCGAAAACTATGACGCCAACGTCGCCGCGGCGCAGATCGTGCGCGACATCGCGGCCGACCAGGGCGTCAAGCCCGGGCAGGTCGCGCTCGCCTGGATCCTCCACAAGGGCGAAACCATCGTCCCCATCCCCGGCACCAAGCGGCGCAAATATCTCGAGGAGAACATCGCCGCCGCCGCCATCCCGCTCGACGCCGCGCAGATGCGGCGGTTGGACGATGCGCTGGCTCCGGATAAGATTTCCGGCGCGCGCTACGGATCGGCGGCAATGCTCGCGGCCATCGACCGCTGAACGGCGGGAACCGGCGAGCCCTCCCGCGATTTGGCGTCAGCAATTGCGGGAGCAGTCATGCACATCATCCTCGGCGGCGCGGGCCATGTCGGATCGGCGGCGGCTCAGGCGCTGGTCGATCGGGGACAGGACGTCACCATCGTCACACGCGACGCGGCCAAGGCGGCGGGCGCGCCGAGAGGCGCGCGAATCGCCGTCGCCGACGCGCGCGATGCGGAGGCATTGCGGGCCGTCTTCCGGGGCGGCCGGCGTCTTTTCCTGCTCAATCCGCCAGCCGATCCCTCGACCGACACGCCATAGGTCGATTGCGCGACAATCTTTTCGAGGCCGGATCCATCCAGGGCCGACAGGATCGCGGCGATGGTCCCGCGTTCCTCCGCATCGGTGATGCGTCCCAGTTGCTCATGTAGAAGGCGGCGCGGGTGACGCTGAACGGGATCGGCTGCCGCGCCAGACCCTGCTCCAGGTCGCCGATGCGGTGGCCGGCCTGCACTCGCTGAAGACCGCGCGCGAGGCGGGCGTGATCCATACGCTTTTCCCGGTCGACTTCGTGATTCCGATGGTCGCGCCGCTGGATCTCGGGCTGGCGGTGGCGCGGCTTATGATGGAGCCGGTCGAAAAAACCGGCCTGCATCATGTCGAAGGTCCAAGACGCTATACGCTCGACCAAGTCGCCGCTGCCTTCGCCGACGTGCTTGGCAAACCTGTTGATGCGATCGAGACGCCGCGTGGCCGATGGATTTCGGCGTTCAAGGCGCAGGGTTTTTCGGATGCGGCGGCGGACTCCTATGCCGGCATGACCGCCGCCGCGCTCGACTTCGAGGCCCCTCCGCTCAGCGCGGTGGAACGCGGCAAGACTGCGCTTGAAGACTATGTCGCGCATCTGGTCGCGCGACGCTGAGCGATTTCGCGGTGTTCGGCGCGCTTGAGCGTGACGAACGGCGGGGCCCCCCCTACGCGGCTTTCCCCCTGGCGTCGAAGGCTTCGCGCGAGGCTTCGATGCGGCGGATGTTCTCCTCGGCCCAGACCCAGACGCCGCAGAAGGCGGCGCTGAGGCTGAACCCGAGATCGCTCAGGCGGTATTCCACCTTCGGCGGCACGACCGGGTGCACGGTGCGCACAAGCAGCCCGTCGCGCTCCATCTGCCGCACGGTCTGCGTCAGCATCTTCTGGCTGATGCCGCCGGCGAGTTGACCGAGCCGCGTGAAGCGGAGTTCGCCATGCTCGGCCAGCACTTCGAGGATGATCATCGTCCATTTGTCGGCGACGCGGCCGATCACGTCGTTGACCAGCGCCTCGACCTTCGGATCGACATCCGGATAAGGCCCGCGCGGGTCCGCTCTGGCGGCCTCCATCGCCTCGCGTATCGCCGTCGCCACGGTCATTCGACACTCTCTTTCAGGTGAGTACCAATCTTTTCAGTGCCTGCTTTCGATCGGTAAGTGAGGACGTTATATCAGCCTCGCATCAATTTCCACCTCTCTCTCGGAGACGAACCATGAATATGACCGGCAACACCATCCTCATCACCGGCGGCGGCACCGGCATCGGCCGCGCGCTCGCGGAAGCGTTTCTCGCCAGGGGCAACACGGTCGTCATCACCGGCCGCCGCCGGTCGGCGCTGGAGGAGACCGCCGCCGCCAATCCCGGCCTGACCTTCGCGGTTTTGGACATCGCGGACCCGGATGCGATCACGGCCTTCGCCGCGACGGTCGGCAGGGACCATGCCGCGCTGAACGTCGTGATCAACAACGCCGGCATCATGAGCGTGGAGAACGTGCTCGACGATCCGTTCGACCTGTCGACGGCCGAGGCGACCATCGCCACCAATTTTCTCGGCCCGATCCGTCTGACCGCCGCCTTGCTTCCGCATCTGCTCGAGCAGCCGAGGGCGACGATCGTGACGGTCTCGTCGGGCCTCGCCTTCGTGCCGCTCGCCGCCACGCCGACCTACAGCGCGACCAAGGCGGCGATCCACTCCTATTCGCAGTCGCTGCGCCATCAGCTCCAGGGGACGTCGGTCGAGGTGCTCGAACTCGCGCCGCCGGCGGTCGCGACCGACCTGATGCCGGGGCACGCGCAGAACCCGAACTCGATGCCGCTCGACGCCTATATCGCCGAAAGCATGGCGCAATTCGAAGCCAATCCGCCGTCGGGCGAGATTCTGGTGCAGCGGGTCAGGATGCTGCGCGAGGCGGAGGCGACCGGCAACCACGACAAGGTCTTCGCCATGCTCAACGGCGGACATTGAGACCAGAGCCTCCCGCGCGTCGGGCCGCTTCGGCCATCCGTACGGGCGCGACGACGCTTTCATACGGCGTCGCACGGCCTGCCGATCGACGCTGGAGCGGCGCCCCTTTGCCGACCCGGCTCGCGCCCTACCTATCGCGGCGCGCTTCCTGCCGAAGCGGCGGGAAGCATCCATGACCACGAATGATTTGCGCGTCGGCCTGATCGGCGCGAACGCCAGCTATGGCTGGGGCAAGGCGGCCCATGTGCCGGCCATCGTCGCGGCGCCGGGGGTGACCCTCCATGCGGTGGCGAGCCGGAGCCGGGACGGCGCGGAGGCAGCGGCCCGCGCTTTCGGCGCGAAGTTCGCATTCGACGACGCCGACGATCTTCTCGCCTCGCCGGATGTGGACCTCGTCGCGGTCGCGGTCCGCGCGCCGGCCCATCGCGACCTCGTCCTGGCCGCGATCGACGCCGGCAAGCCTGTCTATTGCGAATGGCCGCTCGGCCTCGACCTCGGGCAGGCGCGGGAGATGGCCGCCGCTGCCGCTCTGGCCGGCGTTCTCACCTCGATCGGGCTGCAAGGTCGCCATTCGCCTTGGCTGATCCATCTGCGCGATACGATCGCTGATGGCGCGATCGGCAGGGTGCTGTCGGCGCGTATGGTGGCCGATGACGACCTGCCCTACGCGGCGTTCGCGCAGTCGAACGTCTACATGCTGAAGCGCGACGGCGGCGCGAACGCGCTTGCGGTGCATGCCGGCCACTTCCTCGATTGCGTGGCCTTCGTGCTCGGCGAATTCGCGGCCGTCAGCGGCATGGCGGCGACGACGCGCCGGACGGTCACCATCAAGGAGACCGGCGAGCAGGTGCGGCTTGAGGCGCCCGACCAGGTCGTGGCGTCGATGATCACGGTCGATGGCGCGGTTGTCGGCGCGCAGATCGTCGGCGGGTCCTCGCCCGGCCCGTCGATGACGTTGCTCGTGTACGGAACCAAGGGCGTACTCCGCGCGACATCGGCCGGCTACATGCATTGGAGGCCGGTCGAGATTGCAATCGCCAGAACCGGTTCCGACGTCTTCGAGCCCGTCGCGATGCCTGCGGCGCTCTTCACCCTGCCGCGCGGCATAGGCGACGGTCCGGAACACAATCTGGCCTACGCTTACGCCGCCTTTGCCAAGGCGATCCGCTCAGGTACCCGCTTCCGCCCGGATTTCGTTGACGCCGCGATCCGTCACGAGACCGTCGACGCGATCACCGTCGTCCCTCCCGCGGGCGGTGGCGAGTCCTGAGCATCCCCGCTCACGCCGCGCCGCGCTCCGCGGGGGCCGCGTTCTGCGCGGCGTCCGCGACCTCGCCGACCAGATAGACGGCGATCGGCTCGTCGCGGCCGCGCAATTTATGCCTGCCGGCGCTGACGAGTTCGAACCGGTCGTCGAGGCGCTCGGCGGTTTCGTCCGAAACGACGATCGCCGTTTCCGCGTCCGGCGCGACCTGCTTGCCGAGTTCCTGCAGCCGTTGGCTGACATTCACCGTGTCGCCGACGATCGTGTAGTTGACCCGGTCCGCCGCGCCGATGTTGCCGACGATCACGCGGCCGGTATGAATCCCGATCCGCACCTTCAAAGCCGGCCGGCCTTGCGCGAGCGCGGGGCGATTGTCGCTCGCCATCGCCTCGCGGATCGCGGACGCCGCCCTGACCGCCGCCGCGCCGTGCCCTTTCAGCCGGTCGGGCGCGCCGAAGAACGCCATCATCCCGTCGCCGAGGAATTTGTCGACCGTGCCGCCATGCGCGTCGATCGCCTGGCAGAGAATCGCGAAATGGTGGTTGAGGATGTCGGCAGCGGCGCCCGCCTCCATCTGTTCGGACAGCCCGGTGAAGCCGGCGATGTCGGTGAACATCACCGTCAGCACCGCCTCGCGCGGCTGCGTGATCTCGCTGTCGCCGGTGCGCACGAGCTTGGCCACCAGCGAGCGCGGGATATAGGTCGAAAAGGCGCGCAGGCCGGTGGTCATCGCGTTGAACGCCACGGCCTGGTCGTCGAGTTCGAGCACCCGGCTGCGCGGCAGCGGCCTGATGTCCTCGATGTCGAAGGCGGCCACGCGCTGCGCCTGGTCGGCGATGGCGCGCACCGGCCGCGCCAGCCATTTGCCGAGCAGGATCGCGACGATGACGGCGGCCAGAAGGGTCAGCAGCCCGAGCGCCCCGGAACTCCAGGCGCGGTAGATCTCGTCGCTCACATCCACCCGGTCGTAATAGGCCCCGAGCGTCCAGGGCCGCGCGCCATAGCCGGGGATCGTCCTGGTGATGGCGATGAAGGCGCGGTCGCCGCCGCCGGACCCGCCCCGCGCATCGGCGTTCCGCGCGTCCAGTTCGATCTGCGACACCTCGACATTGCGCAGCCGGGCCGATTCCAGCGCGCCGAACGGCTGCCTTCGCGCGAAGCCGGCGATGACCGGATCGCCGAACTCGGCGATCGCGCCGAGCGGCTTGGCGTTCTTGCCGGCCTGCTTCGGGTCGACGAGCCGCTCGTCGGCGAGCACGCGGTCGACGCCGTCGAGGATGAAGGCGTGCGTGACGAAGCGCGCCGAGAGGTCGCGCGTGATCGAGGACAGCGTCGCCAGTTCGATCGGCGCGATGATCCAGCCGCGCCGCGCCCCGTCGCGGATCAGCGGCTTCGAGACGTTCGCGTAGACGATCGAGTCGCTGGTGACGAAACTGCCCCATTGCCGTCCGTCCGTCCGCGCGCGCTCGACCATCGCGGCCAGGATCTCGGGCGAGGTCTCCGGATTCGGATCGATTTTCCGAAACCCCTCGACGCCCTTGCCGTCGCCGCGCAGGATGCCGCGCACGGCGTTGTCGGGCGTATAGACCAGCATGCCGCTCGCCCCGGGCACGCCGGCCAGCGTTCCCGACAGCACCGCGTCCATCGCGCCGGCATCGTCGATCTCGAAGGCGCCCTTCGCGTAGAGGCCCGCTATGCCGTCGACCGCGTCTTCCGCCCGGCCCATATGCGCGCGCAGCGCATCCTCCATGGCGTCGATCAGCAAAGCCGAGCGCGACCCGAGCAGATCGAATGTGTTGGTGTAGTTCGCGCCCACCGCCAGCGTCAGCACGCCGCCCACCGACAGGGACACGAGCAGCCCGAAGCTCAGCGCCATGATGGTCGCGACGGAGACGCGCCGGCGCCTGTCCTTGCGGCGGACGAGACGGACGGGCTCGGCGGAGGTGCTCATGGAAGCAGTTTCAGCGCGACGAGGAGGATTGGCAAGGGCGGGAGGATTGCAATGGACCACCGGGCGCTGCGCCGCCATCCTTGATGCGCGGCTTCACCCGAAAAACGTCTCGAACAACAGCTTCAGATTCAGCCCCACGATGATCGCGGCGACCAACCAGGCGAGCACAGCGACCCAGCCGGGGATGACGAAGACGCCCATCTTGCGCCGGTCGGACACGAAGCGAACGAGCGGAATGACGGCGAACGGCAGCTGCATCGACAGGATCACCTGGCTGAGCACGAGAAGTTCGGCCGTGCCGCGCTCGCCGTAGACCCAGGTGACCACGACGACCGGAACGATCGCGAGGCCGCGCGTCAGCAGGCGGCGCGCCCATTGCGGGATGTGCAGCCGCAAGAACCCCTCCATGACGATCTGGCCGGCCAGCGTCGCCGTCACGGTGGAGTTCAGCCCCGAGGCGAGGAGGGCCACGGCGAACAGCGTCGAGGCGATGCCGAGGCCGAGCAGCGGCGACAGGAGTTCGTAGGCCTGGCCGATTTCCGCCACGTCCGTGCGGCCGCTGGAATGGAAGGCCGCGGCCGCCACCACCAGGATCGCGGCGTTGATGAACAGCGCAAGCATCAGCGCGATGGTCGAATCCGTCGTAGCCCATTTGATCGCGTCGCGTTTCCCCGTTTCGGTGCGCTCATAGGCCCGGGTCTGCACGATCGAGGAGTGCAGATAGAGGTTGTGCGGCATCACGGTGGCGCCGATGATGCCGATGGCGATATAGAGCATCGCCGGATTGGTCACGACCTCGGTCGATGGGATGAAACCGCCGAGCACCGCCGCGATGGGCGGCGCGGCGGCGGCGATCTGGACGATGAAGCAGACCGCGATGACGATCAGCAGGGCGATCACGAAGGCTTCGAGGTAGCGGAAGCCCCTGTTCATCAGCAGCAGGACGAGGAACGCGTCGAGCGCCGTCAGCAAGGCGCCGGCGATCAGCGGGATGCCGAACAGGAGATTGAGCGCGATCGCCGTGCCGATCACCTCGGCGAGGTCGCAGGCCACGATCGCCGCCTCGCAGGCGATCCACAGCAGCAGATTGACCGGCCGCGAATAGCTGTCGCGGCAGGATTGCGCGAGGTCGCGTCCGGTGGCGATGCCGAGCCGCGCGGCCAGCGCCTGCAGGAGGATCGCCATCAGGTTGGAGAGCAGGATGACCGTCAGCAGCGTGTAGCCGAACTGCGAGCCGCCGGCGAGGTCCGTCGCCCAGTTGCCGGGGTCCATGTAGCCGACCGAGACCATATAGCCGGGCCCCATGAAGGCGAACAGCCGCCGCATCCACGATCCGCCCGACGGCACAGGGATGGTCGAGTTGACCTCCGCCAGGCTCGGCCGGGCATCCTCCTCAGGCCGCGAGAAGCCCCATTTGCTCGGACGGTCGGCGGCGTTTTGCAGGACGGACATTGACGGGTCACCTGGATTTCGATCGAGCATGCGCGATCCTGATCTACGACGCGCCTAAGCATTATGCAATAGGCTATATTAGTTTGATTGTGCTTTATCGCGTGGCGGTCGGCTTGTCGGTAACGGCGACGGCGCGAACCGGTTCAGGAAATTCACGGTCGGCATGAAGAACAGCGTCTGCTATGAACGGTGGCGAGCGATGAGGAGGGACTGTGCCGGTCGCAAGAAAAGCGCAGCCGCGCGCCAAGCCGCTGCCCGACGCCGAGATGCATTCGGAGGGCTTCCGCCAGTCGCGCGAGGCCCGCCGCTCGGCGCTGGTCGAGGACTACGTCGAGCTGATCGCCGACCTGATCGAGGACGGCAACGAGGCGCGCCAGGTCGATATCGCCGCCCGTTTCGGCGTCGCGCAGCCGACTGTGGCCAAGATGCTGGCGCGGCTTTGCGCCGACGGACTGGTCACCCGCAAGCCTTATCGCGGCGTGTTTTTGACCCAGGCCGGCCGCACGCTGGCGAGCAACAGCCGCACGCGCCATCAGACCGTCGAGACCTTCCTGCGCTCGCTTGGCGTCAGCGCCGAGACCGCGCGCATCGACGCCGAGGGCATCGAGCATCATGTCAGCGCTGAGACGCTGGGGGCTTTCCGCAAGGCGCTCGACGGCGGCAAATGACGCTGGCCGATCGTCTTGCGCCGGGTGCATCCAAACCCGAAGTGCGGCGTTGAGGCCCGCAAGCACAGGAGATTTCAAATGGCGAATTTGAGCGACGTGAAAGAGCATATGGAAGTCATCGGCGCCGACGGCGTCCATGTCGGCACGGTCGACCATGTCGATGGCGCCCGCATCAAGCTGACGAAGAAGGACAGCGGCGAGGGCCACCACGAGGGCCACCACCACTACATCTCCGGCGGCCTCGTGGCCGAGGTCGAGGGCGACAAGGTCCGCTTGTCGGCCAACGCCGACGTCGCCGTCACCTTCGAGGAAGAGGAAGACGCGGGGCCGGCCTAGAACCGGAAATGGCGCAAGGCGTCCGACAATCGGCCCAGCGTCGGCCGCCGGTCGACCGGACGATGTATTTCTCCTCGCGAACACGGACCAATGGCCGGATAACCTTTTGTTTCTTAAGCGGTTCAATCAATTTTCATCGCCAGGCGCGCCGGGGCCAAGGTTACCCGCAATCATGCCGTCAATCAGAAAACGCGTAATTGACAAATGATATATTTCGACCCTAAGCTGCCGTTGCGGCAATGGAGGGGAATATGCCATTTACCCTTTCGCGAGGCGGACCCAATGTCATTGCTGAGGTTCAGCGATGGCAATACTTCCTGCGAAGGATGGGCGTTGCGCAGGCGGGAGCCATAGACGGGGATTTTGGCCAGAGCACGGAGACGGGCACAAAGATTTTTCAACTACAGGCCAACCTGTCGGCGACAGGAAAAGTCAACGCTGCCACGCTGGAGAAAGCGCGGGACAGCGGATATACGATTTTGCCGGACGATTATTATCGGAAGCGCGACGGCTTGAAATTTCCCGCCGAGCCGAATGGCTTGCAAAGCCCGTCGAACAGCTCGCGCAACGCCACCTTTACCTGCTTCAAATTCATCCAGCGTCCGTTGTCGCAGCGGCCGGACGCCGAGGCGATCGTCATGAAGGGAAGCTGCGATGGCGCCTTGTCCGACTGGACGGCGGCCAGGATCACGCAAATCGATGCGCCTCAGCTGAGATTCGCGAAAGGCTTCAACGGAAAGGTGCGGTGTCACCAGCTCGCGGCGCCGCTTCTCCGCAAACTGTTCGAGGCATGGGAGGCGGCTGATCTCCTGCACCTCGTCATGAGCTACGAGGGCTGCTTCGTTCCGCGCTACAAGCGCAGGCAAGCCCCGCCCGGGACCGGGGGGCATTCCGAAAAGAAGAGCGCCGATGTCTCGGCGCTGAGCAATCACTCTTTCGGTTCCGCCTTCGACATCAATTTCATCGACAATCAGCTCGGGGCGGTTCCGGCGCTCTGCGGCCGCCGGGGGTCGACGCGCGAACTGGTCGAGGCGGCGAACGGGATCGGCTTCTTCTGGGGCGGCCATTTCGGCACGCAGGACGGGATGCATTTCGAGATCAGCAAGGTCTGACGGACGGCCCGTCGCCTTTTGTCGCGGTCAAAGGGGGAAAACCGATGTATCCGATCGATGGCGATTTCATCCTGAAGGTCGCGCCGAAATTCTCGGGCGCTGCCGCTGCGGCGCAAAGGGCGATCGTGGGTGCGATCGCGCCGGTCTTCGCGTCGACGCTGGACCAGTTCGATATCAACACGATGCTGCGCATCGCGCACTTCATGGGACAGGTGACGCATGAATGCGCCGGTTTCCGCACGACGGAGGAGTTCGCGTCCGGCGCCGCCTATGAAGGCAGGACCGACCTCGGCAATACGGAGCCGGGGGACGGCAAGCGCTACAAGGGACGCGGCCTCCTGCAATTGACCGGGCGCGCCAATTACAAGCGCGTCGGCGCGGCGCTTGGCCTGGACCTCGAGGGCAGCCCGCTGCTCGCCGGCGACCCGGCGACCTCGCTGAGAATCGCCTGCCACTACTGGAAGGATCGCAAGATCAACGATCCAGCCGACGAAGACGATTTGATCACCGTCACCAAACGGGTCAACGGAGGCCTCAGGGGCCTGGACGAGCGGCGGATCTACCTGAAGAAGGCCAAGGAGGCGCTGGCGAATCTCGACGCGCTCGCGGTAAGCTTCAAGCAGAAGTCGGATGCGCCGGTTCTTCGGCGCGGTTCATGGGACGAGGCAGTCGGCGAGCTCCAGGCGCTTCTCCGCGGCAAGGGATATGCCGTCGCGGTCGACAACGAGTTCGGCGCCGCGACGGAGCTGGCGGTCAAGCTCTTCCAGAAGGATGCGGGCCTGACGGAAGACGGAATCGTCGGAGCGGAAACCTGGAAGGCCGTGCGCGGCTGAACCTGAAAGGGGCGCCCTTGTCGGACGAACCGCATGACCTTGGCGCGACTCCCGCCGCTTCCGCAGCCAAGAGCGCGGCGAAGGTATCGGCTGTCCTTGCCCGCCTGCGGGCGTGCCGCTGAAACGCGGCGACACTAAAGCGTGATTGAATCGGACCGGCATTCCGTCTGGGTCACGACGGCCGATGTTGGGCCACGCCGCTGACGTGCTTGACGCAATCTCGGCGCCGCGTCAATCATCGGCGCGCCGCCGCTCGGGCGTGATGGAAAAATCATCGGGAGTTCGACGCCATGGATAAAGCCGAGATCGGCCTCATCGGCCTTGGCGTGATGGGCTCGAACCTTGCGCTCAACATCGCCGAAAAAGGCCATCGCATCGCCGTCTATAACCGCACGACATCGCGCATGCGCGCCTTCGTCGACAATGCCGGCGCGCTGAAGGCGATGCTCGTTGCGTGCGAGACCATCGAGGCGCTGGCCGAGGCGATCCAGCCGCCGCGCCCGGTCATCATCATGACCCAGGCCGGCCAGCCGGTCGACGACCAGATCGCGCTGCTGCGCGGCGTTTTTTCCAGGGACGACATCATCATCGACGCCGGCAACGCCAATTTCCGCGACACGATGCGCCGCTTTTCGGAGCTCGAAGGCTCCGGCCTGACCTTCATCGGCATGGGCGTGTCGGGCGGCGAGGAGGGCGCGCGCCACGGTCCCTCGATCATGGTCGGCGGCACGCAGGACTCGTTCAGGCGCATCGAGACGATCCTGCTCGACATCTCCGCCAAATATAAGGGCGAGCCTTGCGCCGCATGGCTCGGGCCCAACGGCGCCGGCCATTTCGTCAAGACCGTGCATAACGGCATCGAATACGCCGACATGCAGATGATCGCCGAGGTCTACGGCGTGCTGCGCGACGGGCTCGGCATGGCCGCCGGGGAGATCGGCGCGATCTTCGCCGGATGGAACGGCGGCCGGCTGAATTCCTACCTGATCGAGATTTCGGCCGCCGTGCTGGCGGCCGCCGATCCCCGCACCGGCGCGCCGATGGTCGACGTGATCCTCGACCGGGCGGGCCAGAAGGGCACCGGCAAGTGGTCGGTGATCGAGGCGCAGACGCTCGGCGTTCCGGCGACCGCCATCGAGGCGGCGGTGGCGGCGCGCGTCCTGTCCTCGCTCAAGGACGAGCGGCTCGCCGCCGAAAAGGCCTACGGCGAACTCGATGCGGCCGATCTCGGCGGCGACCGCGACGCGCTGCTGGCCGATCTCGAGCTCGCGCTCTTCGCCGGCAAGATCGCCGCCTATGCGCAGGGATTCGCGGTGATGAGCGCGGCGTCGAAGGAGTTCGGCTGGACCCTGCCGCTGCCGACCGTGGCGAACATCTGGCGCGAGGGCTGCATCATCCGCTCGCAGTTCCTCGGCACGCTGGCCGAGGCGTTCGAGGGCAGCGCCTCGCCGGTCAACCTGCTCATGGCGCCGGCCTTCGTCGCGATGATGAAGGAGGCGCATCCCTCGCTGCGGCGCGTTGTGGCGCATGGCGCGCAGGCCGGACTGCCGATGCTGGCTCTGTCCTCGGCGCTCGGCTATTTCGACAGCTACCGCCAGGGCCGCGGCACGTCGAACCTGATCCAGGCGCAGCGCGACTTCTTCGGCGCGCACGGTTTCGAGCGCATCGACGGCGGCGCCGGCGGGCAGCACGGACCGTGGTCGGCCGCCGGCGGTTGAAGCGCCGCGGCTGGCGCGGCCAACCCGCCGCGCCGCGCTATCTTGCGAGATCGTCGACGGTGAAAACGCGGCAATTGTCCGGCGCCGGCGTCGTCTTGCAGATCGCGCCGGCGGTCACGAGTTCGACGCCGAGGGCGCCCGTCAGGAGATGCGCCGAAATCAGCTCGGACGGCTTGATCGCCGCCATGTCGCCTGGCCGCGCCGCGTCGAACAGGGTGCGATCCACGCCCATCTCCTCAAGGTAGCGGACGAGCCTGCTTGCGCCTTTCTTGCCCGCGCCGATATCGGCGAGCCGGCCGATCGCCGCAATCGCATCGGCCGTGCGCCGAACGCCGCCGGCCAGCACGAGGGCGCATTGCGCCTGGCAACGGCTGCCGCCGGAGAGCGCATAGCCGAGGTAGCGCGCGCCCTTGCCGGCGTTCGCGCCGCAATCCTTCTCGTCGACCCGGCATCCGCGAAGCGCCGTCCTGGCGACCGACACGCGCAGGCCGGTCTTGCGCACCAGCCGGCCGAGCGCCATCGCCGCTTCGAAGTCGCCGCCGGTGGAGGAAAGCAGCATCGGCAGACGGCGCTCGCCCAAAGGCTTCATGAATGTCTTGAAACGCCCCGGCGCCTTCACGTCGATCGAGCCGTCCGCCATGATCCACTCGGGACAGGTCGGCTCGCAGCCGGCGTCGAGCGAGCGCACCACGGCGAAGCGCATCGGCGCCTCCGCGGCCGCGGCGCCGCCGGCTGCGAACGCGCACAATCCAGCCGCCGAGACCAGGAGGAGGGCCAGCCACGCCCGGCTGACGCCGCGGCGCATGACGGGCGGCGTCGGCCTCAAAGCGTTTGACCGCCGGCCGGCTTCAGGTCCGACATCGTGAACACGCGGCAGTTCGCGGCGGCCGGCACCGCCTTGCAGATGCCGCCGGCGGTCAGCGCGTCGACCGCGTCCATGCTTGTCACCATGTTCATGTTGAGCATCGGCACGAGCGGGATCTGCTGCATCTGGTCGGCCGGCGTCTTCTTCATGATGTCTACCACGCCGCCGTCGACGCCCATTTCCTTGAGGTAGCCGCGCACCTTCTTCTCGATCGCCGGGCTCATCTCGTAGCTCTTGCGCGTTCCGGCGTTCTTGCGCCCGACGATCTTGGTCTCGATGATCTTCTTCTTCCCGTTCACGATGCGATATTTCGTCCGGTACTGGATGCGCTGCATGGTGATGATGGTGGTGATCTGGTGGACGCCGAGATAGGCCCACTGGCCGGCCAGCCGCCGCACGCCGCCGGCCAGCATGAGCGGGCAGGCCGAGGCGCAATAGGCGCCGCCGGCATAGGGCGTCCCGAGCAATTTGGCGCCGCGTCCATCGTTCTCGTGGCAGTCCTTTTCGTCCGGTTGGCACGCCATGAAGCGCGTCATGCCGACCGCGATGTCGAGCCGGTTCTTGCGGATCAGCCGGCCGAGCGCGAGCGCGGCGTCGACGTCGCCGCCCGGCGAGGTGACGACGATCGGCAGCCGCCGGCCGCGCAAGGTGTCGAGCGTCTTGCGCAGCAGCGCCGGCGTGCCCGGCATGATCGCGCCCTCGGCCGAAATCCATTCCGCGCAAGTCGGCTCGCAGCCGGGCTGCGCCGAGCGCACCACGACGAAACGCATCGACGGTCCGGTGTCGGGTTTGGCTGGTTTCGACTTGGCGAAGGCCGGCGGCGCGAGCATTGCCGCCGCGATCAGGACGGCCGCGGCGAGCCCGCTTCGCATCGACCCGATCGTTAAGGCCCGTCGCGCCATCTCGTTCTCCGCACGTCGACGCATTATGCAATCGCCGGCGTCGGCGACAATAGGCTTCGAAAATTTAACGCAAGCGACTGCTGTCGCCTTGATGCTCGGTGGCCACGTTTCAAAATCCTTCCAAGGCGCCCATACGATCCGTCGTTGGCAAAAGCCATGTTGAGGCAAGGCGCCGCCCCTTACCATGATTCCACGCTTCCGGGCGCGGCAAGGCTCTGCAGGCTTCGAGGTTCCTTCCCGGCGATCACGCCGATGACGGCGCGGGCGAGCGCGCCGCCTGCGTCGCGCACGCTTTCGTTGACGACGTAGAGACGCGGCCGCAGCAGGTGCAGCAGCCGCGACGACTGTTTCGACACGATGTCGATGTCGCGGCCGACGACCAGCCCGGCGTCCTCGATGCCGGCGACCAGCGCAAAGGTCGCCTGGCCGCTGCCCGAGACGATGCCGTCCGGCCGGTTGTCGCGCGCCATCAATTCGCCCGTCCGCACCCGGATCTCGTCGATCGAATGGTCGACGGTCACGCCGCCGAAGGGCGCTTCGCCGAGACCGGCCGCGGCCAGCGCCGCGCGAAAGCCGTGATGCATGTGATGATGGTAGGAGAGGTTGGCGGGCGGCCCGAGCAGCGCCAGCCGCCGGCGCCCGAGCGACTGCAGCTTGCGCACCGCCGCCGCCGCGTAAGCGTCGTTGTCGAAATCGTGGAACGCGTGCTCGACGCCCATGTCGGTGCGGCCGTGGGTGGCGAAGGGCACGCCGCGCTCGGTCAGGTAGCGCACGCGCGCGTCCCTCGGCTCGGTGCGCGACATGATGATGCCGTCCGCCGACCCGGTCTCGACGATGTAGCGCACCGGCTCCATCGGATCGTTGCTGCGCGAATAGGGCGTGACGATGAGGTGGTAGGGCGTCTGCGCGAGCTGTTCGGAGATGCCGTAGATCAGGTCCGACACGAAGCCGCCGACCTGCTCCTCGGTGTCGAGCACCAGGCTGATCACGTTGGTCTTGCCGGTGCGCAGCCGGACGCCCGCGCGGTTCGGCCGGTAGCCGACCTGCCGCGCCACCATCTGCACGCGCTTGCGCGTCGCCTCGCCGATCTCCGGCGCGTCCTTCAGCGCGCGCGACACGGTGGTGACGCCGAGCCCGGTCATGAAGGCGATCGTCTTCAGCGTCGGACGCCCTGCCGCGTCCGGGTCCGGCGCCGCGTCTCCGTGTTCCGACGAATCGTCCATGATGCCCGCCTGTGAGGCTTGCCCGCGCCCGTCCATCGCGCGATCGCGAAGTCGCCCACGGGGCCGCTAGCGCATAATATGAAACGTTACAGATTTCAACGCCCGGTCCGCGCCAGGTCGGCGCCGGCGTCAAACCGCGGCGTCTCGATGGGCCTCTGACGTCGAAGCGACAGGATTGCTGCGTCGCAAAATGCCGTATTGCGGCGCAATATGGTGCAAGCATTTACCGCCGCGCGAGACGCGCGGTCGCGGAACAGACGGAACGGGAGCGGGGGTTGCGCTTAGAATCGAAACGGACTATCCAAAATCTGTAACGTTTCAATTTCAGGGAGGAAATCGAAATGCGCTACCGTATCCGGCATGCCGCGCTCGCGGCTGGGGCCGCCTTGACCGTCGCGGGTCCGGCCTTCGCCACCGATCTCGAAGTCACCCATTGGTGGACCTCGGGCGGCGAGGCCGCCGCCGTGGCCGAACTCGCCAAGGCCTTCGACGCGACCGGCAACCACTGGGTCGACGGCGCGATTGCGGGCTCCGGCGGTACGGCCCGCCCGATCATGGTCAGCCGCATCACCGGCGGCGACCCGATGGCCGCGACGCAGTTCAACCATGGCCGGCAGGCCGAGGAACTGGTGCAGGCCGGCCTGATGCGCGACCTCACCGACGTCGCCACGAAGGGCAAATGGACCGAGGTCATCCGGCCCAGGAGCCTGCTCGACGCCTGCACCATCGACGGCAAGATCTACTGTGCGCCCGTCAACATCCATTCCTGGCAGTGGCTGTGGCTCTCCAATGCGGCGTTCGAGAAGGCCGGCGTCCCGCTGCCCAAGACTTGGGACGAGTTCGTCGCCGCCGGTCCGGCGCTGGAGAAGGCCGGCGTCGTGCCGCTCGCCGTCGGCGGCCAGGCCTGGCAGACGGCCGGCGCCTTTGACGTGCTGCTGCTGTCGCTCGGCGGCAAGGACCTCTACCAGAAGGTCTACGCCGACAAGGATGCCGAAGCGGCCGCCGGCCCCGACATGGCGAAGGTGTTCAAGGCGGCCGACGACGCCCGCAAGATGTCGAAGAACACCAATGTCCAGGATTGGAACCAGGCCACCAACATGGTCATCACCGGCAAGGCCGGCGGCCAGATCATGGGCGACTGGGCGCAGGGCGAGTTCCAGATCGCCAAGCAGGTCGCCGGCAAGGATTATTCCTGCCTGCCGGGCCTCGGCGTCGGCCAGGTCCTCGCGACCGGCGGCGACGCGTTCTACTTCCCGCTGCTGAAGGACGCCGAGAAGTCCAAGGCGCAGGAGGCGCTCGCCCAATCCATGCTCGACCCGAAGACGCAGGTCGCCTTCAACCTCAAGAAGGGCTCGGTCCCGGTGCGCGGCGACGTCGATCTTTCGTCGGCGAACGACTGCATGAAGAAGGGGCTTGCGATCCTCGACAAGGGCGATGTCGTCAAGAGCGTCGACGAGCTCCTGTCCGCCGATACGCAGAAGCAGAAGGAGGATCTGTTCTCCGAATTCTTCGCCAATGCGGGCCTGACTCCCGAGGACGCGCAGAAGCGCTTCGCCGACATTATCGGATCGGCGGATTGATCTGGCAAGACGCTCCCTCCGTCGAGGGGGAGGGAGCGTCGCTATCGCGTGACAGTTCATGACCGCCGCCAGACGCCCGTCCCAGCTCTTCCGCAACGTCAGCGCCAAGATCGCGTCGATCCCGATGATCCTGACGGCGGCGTTCGTATTCGTCGGCGGCACGGCGTGGACGGTGTTTTATTCCTTCACCAGTTCCAAGCTGCTGCCGAGCTTGCGCTTCGTGGGCCTCGACCAGTACGCGCGGCTCTGGGTCGCCCCGCGCTGGCTGATCGCTGTCGAGAACCTCGCCATATACGGCGTGCTGTCGCTGCTCTTCTCGCTGCTCATCGGCTTCATGCTGGCCGCGCTGCTCGACCAGAAGATCCGCTTCGAGGATACGTTCCGCACCATCTTCCTCTACCCTTTCGCGCTGTCCTTCATCGTCACTGGACTGGTCTGGCAGTGGCTGCTCAACCCGGATTTCGGCGTCCAGAGCGTGGTGCGGGGGCTGGGCTGGACGAGCTTCACCTTCAACCCGCTCTACGACCAGCGCATCGTCATCTACGGGATCCTGATCGCCGCGCTCTGGCAGGGCACCGGCCTGATCATGTGCCTGATGCTGGCCGGCCTGCGCGGCATCGACGAGGACATCTGGAAGGCCGCGCGCGTCGATGGCATCCCGACCTGGAAGACCTACCTCTTCATCGTCATCCCGATGATGCGGCCGGTCTTCGTCACCACGCTGGTGATCATCGCCGCGGGCATCGTCAAGGTCTACGATCTCGTCGTTGCACAGACCAGCGGCGGGCCGGGCATCTCGTCGGAAGTCCCCGCGAAATACGTCTACGACTATATGTTCCAGGCCCAGAATCTCGGCCAGGGCTTCGCCGCCTCGACCATGATGCTGTTGTCGGTCGTCGTCATCATCGTGCCCTGGGCCTACCTGGAATTCGGGAGGCGGCGTCATGGCTAGTCTTAAAATTTTAGTCATTGCAACAAGGCCCCTCCACCGCCTTCGGCGGTCCCCTGCCTGGGCGAGCCGCTGGTCTCGCCCGTCCTTCGGGCCGCCCGTAAACGGGGGAGGATCGGCGGGCGCGATTAATCCTCCCCTGCGAAGCGGGGGAGGGGGACCGCCGAAGGCGGTGGAGGGGGCGCATTCTTTCGCAATGCGCTCGACACGGTACCCCCAATGACCGCCGCATCGCTCGATTTTTCCGGACCGCGCGGCGCACGGCCGCGCCACAGCTTCTCGCGCCGCAACGTCATGCTTTACGGCGTGCTGATCGTCGTCTCGGTCTACTACCTCCTGCCGCTCTACGTGATGATCGTCACCTCGCTCAAGGGCATGCCGGAGATCCGCCTCGGCAACATCTTCGCGCCGCCCGTCGAGATCACCTTCGAGCCCTGGGCCAAGGCCTGGGGGACCGCCTGCACCGGCCTGAATTGCGATGGCCTGTCGCGGGGATTCTGGAATTCGGTGCGCATCACCGTGCCGTCGGTCATCGTCTCGATCGCCATCGCCTCGGTCAACGGCTACGCGCTCGCCAACTGGCGCTTCAAGGGCGCGGACGCGTTCTTCATCATCCTGATCGTCGGCGCCTTCATCCCCTACCAGGTGATGATCTACCCGATCGTCATCATGCTGCGCGAGATTGGCCTCTACGGCTCGATCGCCGGGCTCGTGATCGTCCATTCGATTTTCGGCATGCCGATCCTGACCCTGCTGTTCCGCAACTATTTCACGTCGGTGCCGGAGGAACTGTTCAAGGCGGCGCGCGTCGACGGCGCCGGATTCTGGGGCATCTACTTCCGCATCATGATGCCGATGGCCGTGCCGATCTTCGTCGTCGCCGTGATCCTGCAGGTCACCGGCATCTGGAACGACTTCCTGTTCGGCGTCGTCTACACGCGGCCCGAAACTTACCCGATGACGGTCCAGCTCAACAACATCGTCAATTCGGTCCAGGGCGTGAAGGAATACAACGTCAACATGGCCGCCACGATCCTCACCGGCCTCGTGCCGCTCGCGATCTATTTCGTCTCGGGAAAATTCTTCGTCCGCGGCATCGCCGCCGGCGCGGTCAAGGGGTGAGCGGGATGGTTTCCAAGCGGATCGACCACCACGCCCCCTCCACCATGCTTCGCATGGTCCCCGACCGGGGCGAGCCGACGGTCTCGCCCGTCCTTCGGACTCCCCGCTTAGCTGGGGAGGATCCAAACGCCGCGCCGCTGATCCTCCCCCGTATACGGGGGAGGGGGACCGCCGTAGGCGGTGGAGGGGGCGTCCGGCTCACGGTGTCCCATCCATGACCGGCGTCGTCATCAAGGACGTCTCGTTGAATTTCGGCGCCGTGGAGGTGCTCAAAACCCTCAACCTCGACATCGCCGAGGGCGAGTTCATCGTCCTGCTCGGCCCGTCGGGCTGCGGCAAGTCCACTCTGCTCAACTGCATCGCCGGCCTGCTCGACGTGTCGGACGGCCAGATCTTCATCGGCGGCAGGAACGTCACCTGGGAGGAGCCGAAGGACCGCGGCATCGGCATGGTGTTCCAGTCCTACGCGCTCTACCCGCAGATGACGGTGGAGGGCAACCTGGCCTTCGGCCTGAAGAACGCCGGCCTGCCGAAAGCCGACATCGAAAGCCGCATCGCGCGCGCGGCGGGCATCCTCCAGATCGAGCCGTTCCTCAAGCGCAAGCCCGCCGCGCTCTCGGGCGGCCAGCGCCAGCGCGTCGCGATCGGCCGGGCGCTGGTGCGCGATGTCGGCGTGTTCCTGTTCGACGAGCCGCTCTCCAACCTCGACGCCAAGCTGCGCTCCGAACTGCGCGTCGAGATCAAGCGGCTGC